>CALGMR010000001.1 GCA_937958815.1 uncultured Rhizobiaceae group bacterium
ACTTAGAGAGTGGAAAACGTTGGCTGAGATGCGGGCGTATCTGGGCATTCGCGGCTTTGCAATTGTAGTGTCTAGGAGTTTTCAAAAACTCGAAGAAAAAATGCCAAGCCTTGTAACGGAAATGCGTAACGATATTTGTAAGCAACCGTTCATCCGAGAGTTCGTAGTTCTTTCCAAGAATTGGGCCGACAATAGCGACGAACAGAACCCAATTTTTTGTTATTTTTTCGAAGAACACAACAACTTGAAGTCGATGCTGAAAGTGATGCAGAATTATGGTGCAGTCACTGAAACGACGTACAACAACACTGACCGTTTTGAGTTTACGGAAGAATTTGCTGAATACCTGCAGATGCCTGTTTAACTTTATTGCTTTCGGTTCGCATACGAGCCGAGTTCACTCTGCGTTATTTTGTATTTCTTAAAAGCGGGCTTTAGTTGCGTCGGAGAAAATCAGCAAAGTGGGCTCCAACCAGCCCTCCGCTTAAAACCGCATCACAGTCAAACAGTCGCTAAATTCTTCCGGAATTGACGAAACGAAATCAGCTTTTTGCTGTCTTCGTCCCACAGAGCTAGAGGTACGCATTTGATGCTTTCCCAGAGTGTCAGACGGCCGATTTCGCGCAGTTCGGGGAAATCGCGTACAATTTTGGGCAAGACATGAAACGGAATGCCACTCGATATGTGGTGGACATGATGAATTCCAATATTGCCTGTGAGCCACATGAGAGGTTGAGGAAGATCATAGAATGAACTTCCTTCGAGTGCCGCCACTTCGCGGTTCCAGTCCGCCGCTTTCTCCCAATGGGTTTCTTCATATTGGTGCTGAACGTAAAACAACCACACGCCGACAAAAGCGCCGATGATAACAACAGGCAGATGCACCATTAAGAAAGCTTGCCAGCCCACCAGCCAAATGAGACCGAGGCAGAGAAGCAGCAAACCGCCGTTTGTGAACAAAGAACTGTATAGCGGCATACGCGATTTTGTGTGCCCGTTTGGAAAACGTTGGCGCAGAATGAATTGATAGGCAGGGCCAACAACAAACAACGTCACCGGATGGCGATAAAGCCAGTATTTCCAGCGGCCACCTTTGCTCAAAGCTTCATATTCTGAAACCGTGAGTGTGTTGATGTCGCCAATGCCGCGGCGTTCCAAATTGCCCGAACCTGCATGGTGCAATGCATGAGATCGACGCCAGTCATCATAAGGCGTGACGGTCAACACGCCTAAAAAACGCCCCACCCAATCATTAGCAGCCTTTGAGGTGAACATCGCGCCGTGTCCGCAATCGTGTTGAATAGCAAAAAGGCGAACAAGCATGAATGCGGTTGGAACGGCCAAAATCAATGTCAGCCAATAGCCAACCTGCAATGCGCCCCACATCGCTGCCCAAAGCATGATGAATGGAAACAATGTGACAACGCACTCGAAAATAGCCCGACGATTGCTCGGCTTTTTGTAAGCCGCCAAACGACGACCCCATACCTTCTCATCTTGCAAGATGATGTGCCTCCTGAAACGGCATCGTCGATTCAACACGAATCAAATTCACAGCCCAAGAATGAGCAATATCATGCCTTGCTGGTAAGGCCATTCATTTGTTTGTCAACCGACAGCGAGGTCTTCGATGGGCGGACACGAACAAATCAGGTTGCGATCCCCGTGCAAATTGTCCACCCGCCCTACGGGCGCCCAATATTTCGATGCGACATCAACACCTTGCGGGTAAGCGGCAAGTGATCGCGGGTAAGAATGCTGCCAGTCATCTGCCATCAAATCTTCCGCAGTATGGGGGGCATTGCACAAAGGGTTGTCTTCCTGTGACCATTCGCCCGCTTCAATGCGTTTGGCTTCAGCAGCGATATCATTCATCGCGGCGATAAAACGGTCGATTTCCGCGAGCGGTTCAGATTCCGTTGGCTCAACCATCAATGTACCAGCCACAGGCCAAGACATGGTTGGGGCATGGAAACCATAATCAATCAAACGCTTGGCCACATCATCAACAGTGACCCCTGCGCTGTCTTTCAACACACGCACATCAACAATGCACTCGTGGGCGCATTGGCCATTCTTACCCGTGAACAATATTGGATAATTGTCACGCAATTTTGCAGCGATGTAGTTTGCACTCAAAATGGAGACTTCACTTGCACGTTTGAGCCCTTCAGCGCCAAGCATACGAATATACATCCATGAAATCGGCAAAATAGAAGCCGATCCGTATGGCGCAGCTGAAACAGCTCCTTGGCTCCCTTCTTCCACATGGCCTGGAAGATGCGGCACCAGATGCGCTGCGACACCAATTGGCCCAATGCCGGGCCCACCACCGCCATGGGGAATGCAGAAAGTTTTGTGCAGATTCATGTGGCACACATCTGCGCCAATATCACCCGGTCGTGCCAAACCAACCATGGCGTTCAGGTTTGCGCCATCAAGATAAACCTGCCCACCACAAGCATGAACCATCTCGCAAATGGTTTTGATCTGCGGTTCAAACACGCCGTGGGTCGAGGGATACGTAATCATGAGAGCAGCAATCTCGCCCTCATGTTTCGCGATTTTCGCTTCCAAATCTTCCAGCGATACATCACCATCATCGGTGCATTTGACCACCACCACATCATACCCCGCCATTTGGGCCGATGCAGGGTTCGTGCCGTGTGCGGAAGATGGAATGAGGCAAATATTGCGATGCCCTTCCTGATTGGTTTCATGGAAGCTGCGAATGGCAAGAAGGCCAGCATACTCCCCCTGACTTCCCGCATTCGGTTGCAAAGATGTTTTGGCAAAACCCGTTATTTCTGACAGCCACTTGTCGAGATCATCAATAATGGCCGCGTAGCCTTCACGATGGGATGCTGGTGCAAATGGATGCACATTTCCCGTAATTTCCCAGGTGACAGGCATCATTTCAGCAGCTGCATTGAGCTTCATTGTGCATGACCCAAGCGGGATCATGGCACGGTCTAGAGCCAAATCCTTGTCCATCAATTTGCGCAAAAGACGCATCATTTCTGTCTCGGATCGGCAGGTATGGAAAATCTCTTGCGTCAAAAAACGCTCGTGATTGCGCTTGCTCGGCAAAACCGCTTTGCCCTCTTTTAACAAAGGCACATCAAAGATAGAGCACAGACTTTGCAGGTCCGTCTCGTTGCTCGTTTCATCAAAAGCGACTGATACTGTGTCACGATCGATGACACGCAAAAGCAGTCCCCACTTTTCTGCTTCAGCAGCGAGTTCTTTTGCGCGGCCTTTTTCCGACACTGTCACCGTATCGAAATACTGGTTTGCAACGGGGTAGCCGCTGCTTTCCAAAGCACCTGCAAAACGCGCGGCAAAACTGTGTACCCGTTCAGCAATCTCTTTCAGTCCATCTGGCCCGTGCCAAATGGCAAAAGCTGCCGCCATATTGGCCAACAATGCTTGCGCAGTACAAATGTTAGACGTCGCCTTTTCGCGGCGAATATGTTGCTCACGTGTTTGCAAAGCAAGACGAAAAGCTGGTCGCCCCTGCGCATCCAAAGACTGTCCAATCAAACGACCCGGCACCAAGCGGGTCAGGCCTGCATCAGCAGACAAGAATGCCGCATGAGGCCCCCCATTGCCCAAGGGCACGCCAAACCGTTGAATTGACCCAACACAAATATCAGCTCCCCAGCTTGCCGGCGGCTCCATAAGCACCAAAGACAATGGATCAGCCACCACAATCACCAAAGCATCCACTGCCTTGGCCGCAGCAACGATGGCCGAAGGATCGGGTATGGCGCCAAATGTATCTGGCATTTGCAACACGACCGCTGCAACGTTTTCGTCGATCTCGCCATTGTCGATCTGCATTCCCATGGAGCTTGCACGCGTGTTCAACACATCAACAGATTGGGGGTGCAAATCATTCGCCAAAACAATCCGCATCCGTTTGCTTCGGTGATGCCGCACGGCCATGCCTGCAGCTTCTGCAACAGAGGTTGCTTCATCCAACAAAGAAGCATTGGAAACAGGCAAGCCCGTCAATTCAGAAATCAGTGTTTGGAAGTGAAACAACATTTCCAATCGGCCTTGCGAAATCTCGGGCTGATAAGGCGTATAAGACGTATACCAACCCGGATTTTCCAGCATATTGCGTTGAATGACAGGCGGCACATGGGTGCTATAATACCCTTGCCCGATCATCGACTTGGCAATTGTGTTTCGTCCAAGTTTTTCCGCAATTTCCTCCAGCGCCGCTTGCTCATCAAGACCACTTGGCAAATCCAACGCGCCCTTAAAGCGGATGGCATCTGGCACGGTCTGGCCAACCAAAGCATCAAGAGAGGTCATAGAAAGCGTGTTCAACATTTTTCGTTGATCAGCATCATTGGGGCCAATATGGCGCGCAACAAAGGGGGAAAAAGGCATGAGAAAATGTCCTGAAACTTAACTGATAAGGGATTTATAACCGTCAATATCCAACAGCTCTTCGAGCTGTGTGGGATCAGACAATTTCATTTTGTAGAGCCAGCCGTCGCCTTCTGCATTTGCGTTCACAATAGACGCGTCAGCAGACAAAGCTTCGTTGACCTCGGTCACTTCGCCGGAAGCTGGTGCGTAGACATCTGATGCAGCTTTCACAGATTCAACAACAACACCATCATCGCCTTGCTCCAAAGTCGTTCCAATGTCTGGAAGGTCTACGAACACCAGATCGCCCAACTGTTCCTGCGCATGGTTGGTAATGCCGACAGTTGCGACATCGCCGTCAACCTTCAGCCATTCATGTTCGTCGGTGAAATAAATTTTAGTCATGTTTTGTTTCCTCTCAGCGTTTGTATCAACGTTTGTAACTGTGTGGGACGAACGGAGTTTTCGTCCGTTCCATTGGAATGAGTTTGCCGCGTACATCGGCGAATATGGACGCGTCTGCGGCTGCCACTTCAACAAGCGCAAGCGCCATCGGCCCACCCAGACTTGGGCCAAAGCCACCTGAAGTGACTGTGCCTATAGTCTCACCATTGGTGTTTTTAAGATCGGTTCCGCCTCTTACGGGGCGTCCGTCTGGCACAAGGCCTATTCGCATTCTTGTTCGGCCAACAACAATTTTTTGCGCCAACGCATCAGCTCCAACAAAGCCACCGCCTTCCCGCAGCTCTTTGGGGATCGCCCATAAGAGCCCTGCCTCATGGGGAGAAGTATTCTCATCCAGGTCTTGGCCATAGAGCGGCAAACCAGCTTCGAGACGCAAAGAATCTCGCGCACCAAGACCAATCCACTCCACCCGCTCATCGCTCAAGAGCGCATTGGCAAACGCAATCGCTTTTTCAGGCGGCATGGCAATTTCAAACCCGTCTTCGCCTGTATAGCCAGAACGAGACACCAGCCATCCGTCTTCGGGTTCGACGGCATCTAAAAACGCCATATGCGAAACAGAAAAATGCTGCGCTAGAACATCTTCGGCTTTTGGCCCCTGCAACGCGAGAAAGGCGCGAGGCAATATATCAACGATAACATTAAACTCGGCAGCATGGTTTTTGATATGGGCGATGTCTTTTTCGGCACACCCCGCATTGGCAACGATCAAAAAGCGATCATCAGCCAACCTTGTGACAATAAGGTCATCAATGATCCCGGCAGTTTCATTCAAAAAATAGGAATATCGTGCCTGCCCCACGGTTTGGCTGCTTGCATCGTAAGGGCATACGCGACTGATGAATTTTGACGCTTCGGCGCCCGATATCTGAACATGAACCATATGCGATATATCAAACAGGCCCGCCTGCTCACGCGTGTGCAAATGCTCTTTCATCACGCCCAAGCTGTAAAACAAAGGCATGTTGAAATTGGCGAATTCGCCCATTTTTGCTTCAGCAGCGATGTGAAGTTCGTGAAACGGCGTGGTCTTCATATGACATCCAGACAAGTGAAATCACTGTCGCACCATTGCAACAATGACCCCTCTGTCTGAAGCCTGAGAGACTCGCGTGATAGCTCTGTTCACGCTTACACCTTCGGCGCAGGTCTGCTGACCTGACTTTCCAGAGTGCTTAACGGCCAGCGGTCCTTTTGCCTGAGAGATTATGGGTATTTTCACCTTCGGCGGCAGTTCTCGATTGAACTACGCTCTCCCGCTGACAGCTCGAAATGAATCGAACAGCCCATATTGGTTATTTCAGATCCTAGGGTTTGTCACGCATTTTATCGCAGACACAAAAATACCCACACAAATACGCCAAGGCTGATGACGAATTTTTGACAGCGTACTTCAAGATCTTGGCACTAAACTTTTAGGCAATTCGGGAGGATTGCTTATGAATATTCAAGCGCCGTTTGGACGTCACAAACGCAAAATTGAACCATTCGTTTTGCCGGAACATCCTGGAAATGATGCAGGGTATGAGGCGCTTGAAGCCTATGCGCGCGCCAAAGCGGCATCCATGAATCAGCATCTTATCGGTTACGGCGAACTCGCTGAATCTGAATGGAAATCTGCTGGCATACCGACACCTGATCTTAATGCAATGCGGCACTACCGATTGGAGCGCATACGGTCACAATTACGCAAACACGACCTTGCAGGCATTCACCTTTATGATCCGCTGAACATTCGCTACGCCACCGATTCCACCAACATGCAATTGTGGACGACCCACAACCCTGCACGCTGTGCCTTCATCGCGACCGATGGTCCTGTCATTCTGTTTGAGTTTCACAATTGCGAACATCTTTCGGACCACACTGGGGTGGTTGATGAAATTCGTGGTTGCACCGCTTGGTTTTATTTCGAAGGCGGAAATCGTTCTTTCGAGTTTGCCGAGAACTGGGCAAATGACATTGCCGATCTTTTGAAAGAACACGGCGGTGGCAATATGCGCTGCGCATTTGATCAAGTGGACAGCCATGGAATTCCATTTTTGCAGAAAGCTGGAGTGGAAGTCATTTATGGCGAAGAAATGATGGAAGAAGCGCGCAAGGTGAAGTCTGCCGACGAAATCATCTGCATGCGCCGAGCCATCGTCTCGTGCGAAGCCGCCATGGCCGAAATGGAAAAAGCTTTGGTACCTGGTATGACGGAAAACGATCTTTGGGCCGTCTTGCACGCCGAAAACATTCGCCGCGGTGGTGAGTGGATTGAAACCCGCCTGCTCGCTTCTGGGCCACGCACAAATCCATGGTTTCAGGAATCATCAGCTCGCATAATCGAATATGGAGAGATCGTCTCGTTTGATACCGACCTCATTGGCCCCTATGGATTTTGTTGCGACATTTCACGGGCATGGTTGTCGGGCAGTGGCCAACCCACAAATGAACAACGAAACCTCTATCAAATGGCTGTTGAGCAGATTGAAGCCAACGAAAAAATCCTAGGGCCTGGCGTGTCGTTCAAAGAGCTTTCCCTCAACGCCCAACAATTGCCCGCAGACTATATGCCGACCCGCTACGGTGTTTTGTATCATGGCGTTGGCCTGTGCGATGAATACCCTTCCATTCGATATGCGGTCGATTATGAACACCATGGTTATGATGGCGTCTTTGAACCGGGCATGTGCGTGTGCGTTGAAAGCTATATCGGGCGTCATGGCGGTGGCGAGGGTGTGAAACTTGAAGACCAATATGTCATCACGGAAACGGGCTACGAAAAGCTGTCGACATACCCATATGATGCAAGATTGTTAGGCCATACGTAAAAAGAAGCCGCGCGGTTATCCTCCCGCCCGCGCGGCACCATCGCGCCCCGAAGAGACGATGGCCGACTACACTAAAAAGTGCCGTCGAAATCGTAAGCGCTGAAATGACACGCTTTTATTCTGTTTTCAAGTAACGAATTCAGATGGGATTTGGTTTCAATAAATGTTCAACCAGAACTCAAAAGTCTCAGTTTTATGTAGTCTTGGATTGGTTTTTCCGTCACGCCCGTCAAAAACAAGGGCTTTGTTTCAGGACGCTGCAATGCGTCTGTAATTCCAGCATTCAATGCAGAACGCTTCAAACTCGCTTCTTCGTCAGTCTTCGACTTTGCAGAAATGAACGGCAATGCGGGAACCACATCTGTCCAATCAAGCACACGCAACTGTTCAGCAACTTTGGGGTCATATTGCTGAATATAGGCCCAACACACTGCATCGATTGCTGCAACATCAGCTCCACCATCGGCCACACGCTGAGCTGATGCCCGGTGAGAACCACTTTCAACACTTTGCGAGAACCAAGCCCTTGGATCACCAACTTTGGGAAACATGCATCTAAAGCCTGACAGTGAATTCGCCCCATTAAACGCAAATCGACTTTCCTTCGTGTCTATCAAAGAACCAAAAGTCGCATTTTTCGGAACGACTAAAGCACTGCGATAGGTTCCATCTCCACAGCCTTCGACACCATAAATGGGTGTGGCAAGCACATCGACTTTGCCCAACAAATCTACGGCAAGCGGATAACCGCAGGTCTGCGAGAACATCAAATCCGGTTGCAACCAATGCCCTTTGCCTTCTTCTGCCTGAGACAATGACTTTGGTGGGCTAAAACCGACCTCGCAAAAAGCATCATACAAGCACTCCCATAGTGCCCTGTTTGCGTCTGCCAATTCAGGCCAATCATACATCGGCAGCGTTGCAATCATTGACTGTTTTCCTATGAACCGAAGTGTCCTCATATCACACTTTTTGCCCACTCCTCTAGAACAAGCGCCACAAGGCAGCGCATCGCTGAATGTGCAAAACCATCACGGACAAATCATATAACAATTGCGCGAAAGGCAATAGCAATATAAAGAAAAGTTTATATGATAATTTTCTCTGGACGATTCCAATGAACACTCCCCTTGCTGACCTTCTTGCCGAAAAGAAAGTTCTGCTTGCAGATGGCGCAACAGGCACAAACTTTTTCAACATGGGATTGCTGTCAGGCGATGCTCCAGAGCTTTGGAACGAAGATGAGCCTGAAAAAGTGGCGACCCTTCATCGCAAGTTCATTGAATCCGGCGCCGACATCATCTTGACCAACACATTTGGAGGCAACCGCAACCGCTTGAAACTGCACGATGCTCAAAACCGAGCGCGTGAGTTGAATGAAAAAGCTGCAAAAATCGCACGAAGCGAAGCCGAAAAGGCAGACAAGAAGATATTGGTTGCAGGCTCCGTTGGGCCAACCGGTGAATTGTTCACCCCGCTCGGTGAATTGACCCATGAGTCAGCCGTTGAATCTTTTACGGAACAAATGCTCGGACTGAAAGATGGCGGCGCTGACGTGCTTTGGATTGAAACCATGTCAGCACGCGAAGAAATCGAAGCCGCTTCAGAAGCTGCACGCAACACCGGCATGGAATATGTTTTTACGGCCAGCTTTGACACTGCAGGACGTACCATGATGGGTATACCACCAGCGCAAATGATGGACATTGCTGAAGCCATGGACCCCTCCCCATGTGCTGTGGGGGCAAATTGCGGCGTGGGCGCAACTGACCTGTTGTTTTCCGTTTTGGACATGACCGCAAATTCACGCGCCAACATTGCAGTTGTGGCAAAAGCTAATTGCGGCGTACCTCGCATTTCCGGTGATCAGGTGATCTATACCGGCACACCTGAATTGATGGGGGATTACGCCAAATTGGCCATGGATTCAGGCGCCACAATCATTGGCGGCTGTTGTGGAACATCATACGATCATCTTGCTGCAATGCGCGTTGCCATTGACGAACACACCAAAGGTGATCGGCCAACTCATGAGATTGTGGTCGCCAAAACTGGCGAGTTGGTGAACCAAATTTCGACTGCGGGCAGTGATGGAAACAGCACGAGCTCTTCAAGGCGCAGAGGGCGCAAACGCGGCTAAGTGTCAGATATAGGCAGCCATATGAAATGCTTGATGGTCTTGCTCATAGGTGTACTCAACGCCGACAGGGCAAGACTTGCGCGCCAAACAACTGCCGCTTCTGCAAGTAAAACCAGCGTCACTGCGCACATGCGATTTGCAGCTTAAATAGTCATAGCCTTCGTTGGTGAAAGCCCCGATTGGACAGGTTGACAAGCAAGGCTTATCCGCACATCGGTCGCAGGGATGCCAATCCACCACTTTGTGCGTGAACTCAATTTCACAATCAAACATGAGTGCACCGCGAAAGGCCGTCCACAATCCATATTCGGGGTGAATGAACAAGCCGATCGGTGATTGTTTCATACCCGTCGCCTGTCCTGCCCATTGTTGAAACGGCCAGATCTTTTCACCAAATGGAAACCGCAGTTCTGCGCGCAATTCATCGGCTACTGGTTTCAAGACAGCTTGCGTCCAACGATCCAACGCATTTGGTTCGCCATCGTCATACTCATCCGACTTTTGAAACGATGACCAAAGACTGCTGCCAATATTGCCCACCAACAGTCCCGCGGTCCCGTCTTCATCACGAAACCATCCGAAAGGCAAAAGGCCAAAAGGCGCGAGCAATGCCCGCGCCTCATTCTGCAAAATATCTGCTTTGGATTGTGTCAAACGTGCTGGTCTTTCTAACGTGACTTCGAAAGCGACCCTGCCATGCGAGCCAGTTGAACGAAAGCGCTGCGATAGCCAAACGAGTCTTCACCCTTCGCTTCATTCGCCATGTCCGCAATTTCCGCATAACTCATGTCATCCAGCGCAGAATTACCCCGCAATTTCTGACCGAAAGCAGCAACCGCTGTGGCGAAATTGATGTCGTTTGAAACAGTGCCTTTTTTCTCATCGGGGCTGTTCATCACCAATGGTGTCGACAACAACTTGCTTTTGCTTTCTGTTGGCAACTTGTAGCGCATTTTCAGAAAGCCGACCTCACCATATGGGTTTTCAGCTGCAGCTGGCTTGGCATCACCATAACGTAATGGATCAACCAAAACTGCAGGACTGCCCACTGGCCTTAGTTCATAGATTGCAGTCACAGAGTGGCCTGCCCCAATATCTCCTGCATCCACTTTGTCATTGTTGAAATCTTCACGTTTCAAAGCGCGGGTCTCATATCCAATCAAACGATATTCAGCGATTTTGCTTGGGTCGAACTCCACCTGAATTTTTACATCTTTGGCGATTGGGAAAAGCGTTCCACCTGATTCATCAACCAGCGCTTTTTGCGCCTCAGCCAAAGTGTCAATATAGGCCGCCTGTCCATTGCCGTTTTGAGCCAGTGACTGCATCAAAGTGTCATTGATATTACCTTTGCCAAATCCGAAGACAGAAAGGAAAACACCAGACTTTCGTTTCTTGGCGATGAAGTCTTTCAACTGGTTTGGGTCAGAAATTCCCACATTGAAATCACCATCCGTCGCCAACATCACACGGTTCACACCGTCTTTGACGAAGTTTTCCTCGGCCAAACGATAAGCTTGTTCAATGCCTTGAGCCCCAGCGGTGGAACCACCTGCTTTCAAATTTTCAAGCGCAGAGATAATTGCGGTTCGGTTGGACGCTTCTGTGGGTTCCAAAACCGTTGCAGAACGACCAGCATAGGTCACGATTGAAACTTTGTCCGTCGGATTCAATTTTTGAAGCAACAGGCGGAACGACTTGATCAACAACGGCAATTTGTCAGGCGAGCTCATAGAGCCTGAAACATCCAATAAGAACACAAGGTTCGCTGGAGGTTGCTCAGCAGTCTCCACATCGAAACCTTTGATGCCAATATGCATAAGCTTTGTGTGCTCGTTCCACGGCGTTGTCATGATCGTCACGCTTGGCTTGAACGGCTGCGCTTTCGTTTCCGGCAATGGATAGGAATACGGGAAATAATTGATCAACTCTTCCACCCGCACCATGTCGGTACGTGGCAACACACCATCCATAATCGAACGCCGAACGCGAGAGTATGACGCCGTATCCACATCAATTGAAAATGTCGAGACGGGTTCAGTCACAACAGCCTTCACACCGTTGTTTTTGAATTCTGGGAAGCGCTCGTTATTGGTCGTCGTGGTGATCGGGCTAGGTCGAGATAAGACGACACCATCTTGAACAATTGGTGCGGCGCCCTTTGCAACACGCCCCAAATTTTTCTGGCGAAGTGCCTGCACTCTGGGCTGAGCCACAGAAACTTCGGCAGCGGTGTCAGCCAATTGGCTCTCACCTGATGCAGCAAAATTTTCAGTCGAAGGCTTCTTTGGTTTTATCGCTCCATGAGACGGAACAACCGCAGGTTCTGTTGAACTGTTGGCCTCCTTCTCCAATCCAAAAGAAGCCGGATTTTCCAGTTCATAATTGTCCAGTGCAATCACACCAACAACAGGCACAAGCATGACACCTGCAACGGCAGCCATTGCGGCTGGTTTCATCTCCCAAACGGGTTTCAAAATCGAATTCATAAGTCCACTCCAAATTGTGTTCGTTATGGAGGTAGGACGTGTCTCGCCTTCAATTCCTTGGGTTGCCGTCGATTTTTTTTCCAATTGTGCAGCATCAAAAGCATCCATAGCCGCATTCATGGCACTTTCTTGAGCTGCACCCCTTGATGCAGGCGCTTTCAAATTTCCGAGTTTTTTCAGGTCATCATCAATCATTTCAGTTTCCAACCTTCTCTTCTTCCAAGAGCAGAACTTTCAGCCGTTTTTTCGCATCGTGGATATTTGAGGCAATTGTGCCTTCCGCGCAGTGTAGAGCAGCGGCTGCATCCGCATGGCTCAGCCCCTCCCCAAACACCAACAGAAGACAATCCCGCTGCCTGTTTGGCAGTTTGCGAACAGCACGCCAAAGCGTTTCCGTCTCATCATCATGTTGCGTTTCTGGTTCTTGAACATCTGGACGCGACGGTTCAACCGCCCAAGCCTCCAGCTTCTTCGCGCGCGATGCGCTTTTGCGGTGATGATCGCGCGTGGCGTTCAAAACCACTCGGTAAAGCCACGTGGAAAACTTCGCCTGCCCATGAAAATTATGCAGCGTTTGGCCCAACCGCACACAAACATCTTGAGCAATATCTTCGGCATCTTCGCGATTGCCGCAATATTTCCACGCCACGCGAAACATAGTGTCGTAGTGACGTGAAATCAGCGCAGCAAATGCCGCCCGATCCCCATCAATCGCACGCCGAACCAGCATTTCATTTCCAACAACTTCTTTCATAGTCAGATGTTAGACGAAACCAATCGGGCTTTCCTTGGGTGTGATTGGAAAAAACGTCAAAAAATCTTCGCTCAACTTTTCACAGTCGAGCGCCAAACCTCTTCATGAATGAAGTTTGCGATGAGTTCATTGCCTTGAACTTCGCGGATATGTGGTGCCCTAACCTCGCGCTTTCAGGTGAAGGCGTCCGGCATGGAATTCTTTTTGACCGCCACAAATTCGTCCAGCGCTTCGCGAACAGCAGGGTCCATCGCTGGGGCTTCGTGTTGGTTGATCCATTGTTCCGCTTTTTCACGCGCACGTTCTGGCGCAGACTTTGCACCTTCAGCTTCCCATTGTTCAAAGGAATTGTTGTCTGCGATTTCGGAGCGGAAGAATGCTGTTTGAAAATTCGCCTGTGTGTGAGCCGCACCGAGATAGTGACTGCCCTCGCCCAATCCAACTTCGCGGATTGCATCCAGCGCTTGGCCATTTTCGTCAATGGCGACACCTTGCGCCATCTTTTGTTGCGCAGCCAGTTGATCACAATCCATCACGAACTTTTCGAAAGAAGAAACCAGCCCACCTTCCAACCATCCAGCCGCATGAAGCGAGAAGTTCACACCACCCAGCAAGGTTGCATTCAACGTGTTTGCGCTTTCATAAGCGGCTTGTGCATCAGGCAATTTTGAGCCCGTCAATGAACCACCCGAACGGAACGGAAGGTTGAACTTCCGCGCAAATTGCGCTGCTCCATACAGCACTTGGCTGGGTTCCGGCGTGCCAAATGCTGGTGCACCAGACTGCATGGAAATGGATGTGGCAAATGTACCCATAATAACGGGTGCGCCCGGGCGGCAAAGTTGCGAAAAGGCAATGGCTGCCTGCGCCTCTGCGAGCACCTGCGTGAGTGTCCCCGCCACAGTTACCGGAGACATAGCGCCACCCACAATGAACGGTGAAATAATACAAGCCTGATTGGCGCGGGCATAAACCTTCAACGCGCCCAACATCGTATCATCCATCACTAAGGGTGAATTGATGTTGATCAGCGATGTGACCACGCAATTGTTGTCGACAAACTCTTCGCCAAACAGAATTTTCGACATTTCAACCGTGTCGGCAGCGCGTTCTGGCGCAGTGACAGATCCCATATATGGTTTGTCAGACAACGTCATATGCGCGTGAACCATATCAAGATGGCGCTTGTTCACAGCCACATCGCTTGGTTCTACCACAGTCCCGCCGCTGTGATGCATGGCAGGAGCCGCATAGGCCATTTTTACAATATTGCGAAAATCTTCCATCGTGCCGTAGCGGCGTTCGCCATCCAGCGCACGCACAAACGGGGGGCCATAAACGGGAGCGAACACTGTGCTTTTACCACCAATTTCAACACTGCGCTCAGGATTGCGCGCATGTTGTGTGAAGGTGGATGGCGCCGTTTTCATCAATTCACGGCACAAGCCCTTTGGGAAATGCACGCGCTCGCCTTGAACATCGGCGCCCGCTTCTTTCCACATATCCAAAGCTTCCGCGTCGTCGCGAAACTCAACGCCCACTTCTTCTAAAACAGTGTCGGCATTGCGCTCGATAATCTCCATCGCTTCATCATCAAGGATGTCAAATTCCTTGATCTTGCGCGTGATGTAGGGAAACGACGCCACTTTTGTGTTGGATCTTGATGCACGCCGCGCTGCTGCTCCACCGCCTGCACGTCCGCCACGGCCACGCCGCCCTGTTTCAGTTTCGCTCATTATTTTGCTCCGGAACGAAAGACCGCGTTTCTCTAAAACGCTTGTTCTTGGCAATATCCTGCCAGCGCCTTTGAAACAACTGCCTGCAAACGAAACCTACTGTCGCACACACGACGATGGCATTGGCCTGCTCTTACTTTTTCTGGCGGAAATCTTGGTGACACCCTTTGCATGTTCCGGCAATTTGCTGAAACACGGGTTCAATATCCGATTTTGAAGAGGCTATTACACCGACATCAGCCAATTGTGCTGACGCGGTTTCAAGTACAGTGACAATTCTCTGAAATTCTTCAGGGCGTTCCCAGATGGCAGGAATGGCTTCACTTGGCCCTTTGATACTGCCCTGCGGAAAAAGAGCGACAATCTCTGAAGCGTGTTTGTTCAAAACTTCCGCATTCTTTTTGATTTCAACACGCGCAGCTTCCACATTCCCCCAATCTTGCTGGGCAATCGATTTTGTGGCTGCCGCGATTTCTTTCATCGCCATCATGCGTTCTTTTACGATGCCAGTCGCCCCCGAATGCGCCCATGCAAAACCCACGGCAAACACACCGATTGAGACTGCCAAAATCGTTCTTTTCATTTTCAAACCTCAGTTGAGCAAAAGCATGGCTGCCATAGCAACCATCGCCAAATCTTCCGTCAGCGTGACGGTGGAAAGTGGAACGGACAATATGCTGCCCATGCACGGACAATCAATATCCAAACCGCGACGCAGCGCAGAGATTACGCCCAAAGTACCAAAAGCAAATACAGCAATTGTGACCCAATACGTCGCAACCGGTTGAAAATAGGCCAAATAGGACAAGCCCAAACCCAACTCTATGAAAGGATACACCAGCGCGTAGTTGCGTACTCGGCGAGCGAGCAGATCATACATTGTGAACCCGCGCCGAAACCCTTTTAGATTGAAGATCTTCAACAACGCAAAGATCACCAAAAACACGCCCATAAACCCGTGCATAAATGTAGTCATGGTGATCTCGCCACCGCCACTGGATATAGCCAGACCTGCCAGAGCAGAAATCGTCGTCAGGCTGAACAATGGCAAATAGTCCGAAAGTGAAGATCCCCGACCTTCTTGACGGACATAAATCTCGGAATCGCTCATAGAAGTCTCCGTAACGCACGGTGCTTGAAACACATCGTACCGCAACTTTAGGGTGCTACATATCCTTTACGTTCACCAAGAACCACAATTGAGCAAACTAATTTGCAAATTAGGTCGCAATCGTTGTTTCTAAGGTCGCTTTAGAAAGCATTGATGTTTATTGTACATAGATAGGATTCAGACAACCAAGTCGGTCGTTTGCTGGAGGTTTATGCACATGTCCGAAGAACCAGAAATCGTTCTTTCCGAACTCTCAACTGAAGAGCTCGTCCTGCAAATGCATGACGACCTTTACGACGGCCTGAAAGAGGAAATCGAAGAAGGCACAAATATTTTGCTGTCTCGCGATTGGACCCCTTACAAAGTTCTCACCGAAGCTCTTGTTGAGGGCATGCGGATTGTGGGTGAAGACTTCCGCGATGGCATTTTGTTCGTGCCGGAAGTACTGCTGTCCGCAAACGCCATGAAAGCCGGCATGACCATTTTGCGACCTCTGCTTGCTGAGACAGGCGCGCCCAAACAAGGCACAATGGTGATTGGCACTGTGAAGGGTGATATTCACGACATCGGCAAAAACCTCGTCGGCATGATGATGGAAGGTGCAGGGTTTGACGTCATTGATATTGGCATCAACAACCCAGTTGAGAACTATCTCGATGCGATTGAAGAGCACAAGCCAGACATTATCGGCATGTCCGCCCTTCTTACGACCACCATGCCATACATGAAGGTGGTCATTGATACACTGATTGAAAAAGGCATGCGCGACGACTTTACTGTTCTCGTAGGCGGTGCTCCACTGAACGAAGAATTCGGTGCTGCTATTGGCGCAGACGCCTATTGCCGTGATGCGGCCGTAGCAGTTGAAACGGCCAAAGAATATATGGCACGAAAGCATAATCAACGCGCCTAGTTATTTGAAGAAGAGATCAAATTCAAAGGCGCCCAAGGGCGCCTTTTTTTGTTTAAAACGTGGCAGTTAAAGGCAAAACATGAATCAAAATGCCAATCACAAATCAGACGTTCGTGTTGTCGCCTGCGGCGCGCTGGCACGTGAGATTTTGGCTGTTTGCGAAACAAATAAACTTGATCATATCGACCTCACCTGCCTGCCCGCCATTTTGCACAACCACCCTGAACAAATTCCAGATGCCGTCGACAAAGCAATCGTCGAAGCGAAAGCCGAAGGCTTCAAAAACATATTCATCGCCTATGCAGATTGCGGCACCGGCGGTCAGTTAGACGCAGTTTGTCAAAAACATAATGTTGAACGTATTGCAGGCCCCCATTGCTATTCGTTTTTCTGGGGAAATAGGGCGTTTGAAGCGCGCGATGAAGACGATATTTACACGTTCTTTTTAACCGATTTTCTAGCGCGTCAATTCAAAGCATTCATGATTGACCCGCTGAAATTAGACAAACATCCAGAACTCATTGAAATGATGTTCGGACGCTACAAAAAACTCGTCTATCTGGAACAGTTGCACGAAGATGAGTTGGAGCAAAAAGCACGAGATGCCGCAGATTTTCTGGGGCTAACTTACGAAAAGCGTGTCACCGGATATGGCGACTTAACCCCGGCCCTGACACAACTTGGTTGACCAACGCATTCTCCCTGCGCAGACTTCAGGCTAAGGGAGAAGAAAATGAACAGTTTTGATTATATTGTCGTTGGCGGAGGGTCTGGCGGGTGCGTCGTAGCAAGCCGTTTAAGCGAAGACCCTAACGTTTCTGTTTGCTTGATTGAAGCTGGTGGCGAAGGCAAAAACCTCATCAGCAAAATCCCTGCTGGTGTTGCCGCCATTTTGCCAACGCCCATCTTGAACTGGTCGTACAAACCCAAAGCTTCCAAGGGGCTAAACGGTCGCGGCGGCTATCAACCGCGCGGCAAAGCACTTGGCGGTTCAAGCACAATCAACGCCATGCTTTACGTGCGCGGCCATCAAAGCGACTATGATGAATGGAGAGACTTGGGAAACCCAGGTTGGGGCTGGAAAGATGTACTCCCCTATTTCAAAAAGTCCGAAGGCAACACGCGAGGCGCGGATAATCTGCATGGTGCAGATGGACCGCTTGGTGTCACAGATGGCAGAGCCAATCACGAAATCGCCGATGCGTTTCTAGAAGCGGGGCGCGAATTGCAACTTCCCATCAATGATGACTTCAACGGACCGTCCCAAGAAGGCCTTGGCAAATATCAGGTGACCCAAAAGAATGGCGAGCGCTGCAGTGCTGCTGCAGCCTATATCCACCCACATATGGATCGACCAAATTTAACGATCTACACCCGAACCAAAGCCCATAAACTTCTATTTGAGGGCAAAAAAGCCACTGGTGTAAAACTTGGTGGAAAGCACAAGGGGACAATTATAGCAAAGAAGGAAATCATACTGGCTGGTGGCGCATTCAACACGCCTCACTTGCTTATGTTGTCTGGCATCGGCCCGGAAGATCACTTGATGGACCATGGCATTAAAGTTGTTCACCACAGTCCGGAAGTGGGTGAAAACCTGCAAGATCATATTGATTACATCACCGCTTACAAATCTGCTCGAAAGGACACGTTTGGTGTGTCGCTCAGCGGAACGGTCGACATCATCAAGGGCATTTTCGAGTGGCGCAAAAAACGCTCAGGCAAACTGACAACCACATTCGCCGAGGCAGGTGGTTTCGTAAAATCCGACCAAGCGATCGACAAGCCCGATCTTCAATATCATTTTGTCGTGGGCATTGTGGATGATCACAACAGAAAACTACATTTGGGGCACGGCTTTTCATGCCACGTCTGCGTGCTGCGCCCCAAAAGCCGTGGGTATGTGCGCCTTGAAGACGCCAACCCTAACAACAAACCCATTGTTCAGATGAATTTCCTTGAAGAACGCGAAGATATGGATTTGCTGCTGAAAGGGTTTCACCACATGCGTCAGTTGCTCGAAGCGCCCGCCCTTTCCTCTTGGCGCAAAAAGGAACTTTACACGGCCGATATTGATGATGATGCAGCCCTTGAGAAAATCATTCGTGATCGTGCCGACACTGTTTATCACCCCGTAGGCACATGCCGCATGGGGTCTGACAGTTCAGCAGTTGTTGATCCAGAATTGCGGGTCAATGGCGTAGAGGGTCTCCGCATCGCAGATGCTTCAATTATGCCGCGCATCATCGGTGGAAACACCAATGCACCAACCATTATGATTGGTGAAAAATGCGCGGATATGATAAAAATATCATAAAATGTGACACGTCGTTTTTTGAATTGAAACACGTCGTCCCTATATTAGTATTGTCAGAAAAATCTGCGCATCCTGCGCATTGAAACCCATTGAGGCCGCTATTCATGGCGCAGTTGCAAATTGTTTATTGGCGCGATATTCCAGCGCAAGTTTTGGTGAAAGCTGGACGTCGCAATCAGGCCAAGCGAGAGCTGTCATTGCGCTTTACGGAAGCCATCGATATGGCCGCCATGCGCGATGGGGCAGCAGAGACCGACGAGTATTTGGCCGAGTGGCGCCGTGGCGACCCGATCCCAGTGGGCGACGAGCTTGAGGCAGAGGCTGATGCCGCACTGGAAAAAATTGAAACCGACTACGACAAAGAGCGCCTTGTCGCTTTGGTGAAAAACGGGGGCAGAGAAGCATGACAAAAATCAATGCATCCATAGAAGTTTCTGCAAAACACGTTCACGATGTGAAACTGACAGCAGACATGTTGCCGCCTGGCACGCGCGTTTATGTGACAGATGTCGGTGTCGACCCTGTGTCGGAAATCACCCTCGCCTGTAAGAAAATTACAGACATGGGCTATTGCCCGGTGCCGCACATCCCTGCCCGACGGATTGAAAGCGAAGCCGCACTGGAAGCCCGCCTTTCAGGTCTCGTCAACGAAGCTGGCGTGAATGATGTTTTGATTATTGCTGGTGAGGCGGATGACCAAATGGGGCCGTACAGTTCCAGCATTGAAGTATTGCAAACTGGCTTGATTGACAAGCTCGGTATTCAACATGTTGGCCTTGGCGGGCACCCTGAAGGCAATGCCGCTTACGCTGGCCAAGACGTCATGAGCATTTTGCGGGATAAAATCAGCTTTGGCGACAACAGTGATGCTGAATTCCGCATTGTCACGCAGTTTGGATTTGACGGCCCAAAATTCATTCAGTGGGCAAAAGACGTCAAAGCCGCAGGCATCGAAGCGCCTATTCATTTGGGTGTCGCTGGCCCTGCAAAAATTACAACTTTGATCAAATATGCAGCTTTGTGTGGCGTTGGAAATTCTCTCAATTTCCTCAAAAAGCGCACCAGCGCAATCGCCCAATTGGCGACAAAACACTCGCCCGAAGAAGTTGTTGGCCCTATTGAGGAAACTTGGAGAACAGGCGATACGAACATCGCCCAATTGCACGTTTTTCCATTCGGTGGCTTACAGGCTTCAGCAACTTGGTTGGCAGAACGTGGCAGTTATGAATTGAGCGCAAAACCCAAAGCTCTCCGCTCCATCATCTAACAGATTGAAGCTGCTGAATTAGCCGACCAAAGCGGGGCGAAACGCACCATCTTCTTCGCTTGGGAATTCGGCAACGAAGGCACGAATGGCGTCGGCTGTCAGATCAACACGGTTCAGCGTGTAGATGTGGATACCTTCCACCTCGTTTTGCGCCAAGTCACGCACCTGATCTTCCAACAGGCTGCGCGATAAATCTGTTTTCGCAGCGTTATCGTCACCGGTTGCAGCATAAAGCGCTTCAAAGCGCGCAGGCACAGATGCGCCACACTTTTCCGAAAAACGTTTGATTGCCGAGTAATTTGAAATCGGCATCACGCCAGGAATGAGTTCCAAAGAGATACCTCCCGCAGCAGCCTGATCCCGGAATTTATAAAAAAGGTCGTTGTCGAAAAAATATTGGGTGATGGCGCGGTCGGCACCTGCATCTTGTTTTGCCTTCAAGACGTCAAGATCAGTTGAGAAAGAGCGTGCTTTAGGATGCACTTCAGGATAAGCTGAAACGGAAATTTCAACACCAAAGCGCAGTTTCAATTCAAGAACTGCATCTGCAACTGAGGCAAAGCCAGCAAGCCCTTCATTGCGGCCCGAACCATCATCGCCGCGAATAAGAACGATGTGCATCACACCGTGGCCAATAAGCTCTTCAACAAACTTAAACAAACCCGCTTGGTCAAATTGCGCCAAAGCCAAATGACATGCCGTGGGAACTTGGTTCAAATTTTGCAGCTGCACGGCCCAGTCAGAACTGGTTTCGCCGCCTTCCCCACCAGCACCAAAAGTGACTGTTTGAAAACGCGGTGAAAATCTGCGCAACGCATGAGCGCCTGTCATCAAAGCTCTTTCAGACACCAGGTTTTTAGGTGGGAAAAACTCTAGGCTTACAGAACCTGCCAACATTTGCGGATCTCCATGATGCTTGTACTGCGAAAATAGACGACAACGAATGTCGCAATAGAAACATAAATCACATTTTTGAATTTTGCAAGGTTGATATAAAGATTTCTTTATGTCAATTAGCAGCCATCAACAGCACAGTTGAAACTGCGTCTCGCAAATGTCGCTTTTGACGCTTCCACGCTTGGACTCTGCGGTCAAAACTGTGCTGACAAACACCTTTACGCTCAAACGTTTGAGCGCTTTTTGGAGACTTACAGCCCGTGACCAGAACCATCGTCGCCTCCGCCACAAAAGAAGTCGTCATTGGCTTTGATCAGAAATTTTGTGTGATCGGGGAAAGAATCAACCCCACAGGCCGTAAGAAGCTGGCTGCGGAAATGCAGGCGGGCAATTTTGAAACGGTGAAGGCCGACGCTTTGGCGCAAGTTGCCGCTGGTGCCACAATGCTAGACGTCAATGCTGGTGTGACATCGGTTGATCCAAATGCGACAGAGCCGGGCTTGATGGTTCAAACGCTGGAGATCGTTCAAGACCTCGTTGACGTGCCACTCTCCATTGATTCTTCTGTATCCGCCGCCATTGAAGCAGGTTTGAAAGTTGCCAAGGGGCGCCCTCTCGTAAACTCCGTCACAGGTGAAGAAGAAAAGCTCGAAGCAATCCTCCCGCTCATCAAACAATATGATGTGCCTGTTGTGGCGATTTCAAACGACGAGACAGGTATTTCAGAAGACCCTGATGTTCGTTTCGAAGTGGCAAAAAAGATCGTGGAACGCGCCGCTGATTTCGGCATTCCTGCCCACGACATTGTGGTTGACCCATTGGTGATGCCAATTGGCGCTATGGGTACAGCTGGCAAACAGGTTTTCGCCCTTGTGCGCCGTTTGCGCGAAGAACTCGGCGTGAACACCACATGCGGCCTATCGAATATTTCATTCGGCCTGCCCCACCGCCATGGCATCAACGCAGCATTCATCCCCATGTGCATCGCCTCTGGCATGACATCGGCCATCATGAACCCTTGTCGCCCACAAGAAATGGAAATGGTTCACGCAGGCAATGTTCTTGCAGGAAACGACGCGGACTGCACCGACTGGATCATGAACTACAAAAACCACACCGCAGCCGCAGGAGCGGCCCCAACGGCTGCACCAGCAAGTGGCGGCAGCCGCCGTCGCGGTGGCCGCGCAGCGCGGGCTGGAAATTAAGTCGACCGAGCGCGAACAGTTCAGTGAATCAGCTCTCCAAAAAAGCACCGACATTTTGGCTGAGCCTGGTTCTGCTTTCTTTGCTAATCGCATTGCTTATCTCAACCCACATTGCACAAACAAAATATGGTTTCATCGAGTTTGAGCTACGTAAAAATGGTGATGGCGGCGACTCCAATGAGATGGCTTATTTGCAAGAAGATCGACTATTCTCCTCCATCAAATCCTCGTTTGGAGTTTTTGTGTTGTCTCTTCTCTTGAGCTGGAGCACCGCCAAATCTGGTTTGGTTAAACCAGCTTGGAAAGAGTATAGAAAGCTTGGCTTCATCGGTCTGATTTCTGCATTCTCTTTGATATTTTTATCCATCCTTCGCACAGCTAACCCAATACCTGTTTGGCAATATTCATGAGCACTGATCCCCTCGTCGTCTTCACCCCGTCTGGCAAACGCGGTCACTTCCCCGTTGGCACGCCAATCCTCGACGCGGCCCGTGAGCTTGGGGTCTATGTGGAATCAGTATGTGGCGGACGTGGCATTTGCGGGCGCTGTCAGGTCGCGCCAGAATTTGGGCATTTTGCGAAACACGGCATCGAGTCAAAGGCGGAAGCCGTTTCCGATTGGTCTTCCAAAGAAGCGCGTTACACCGAAAAACGTGGCGACTTGCCTGAAGGACGACGTCTATCTTGCTCGGCAACCGTTCAAGGCCCACTGATTGTCGATATTCCAGCCGACACGGTGGTGAACCAGCAAGTTGTGCGCAAAGCCGCTGACACGCGCATAATAGAACGCAACCCCGCTGTGCAATTGTGCTATGTAGAGGTTGAAGAACCCGACATGCACAAACCGCTCGGTGATCTTGACCGTGTGAAAGTCGCGCTGGAACGAGATTGGGGCGTGACCGATGTTCTCGTATCCCAACACATTTTGCCAATTGTTCAGCAAGTGCTGCGCAAGGGAAAGTGGGCCGCCACTGTTGCTATACATCAGGATTTAGAATCTTCGCGCCCCACCATGATCGCGATCTATCCCGGCCTCAAGAACGAGGCCTATGGCATTGCATGTGATATTGGCTCAACCACCATCGCCATGCACTTGTCGTCTCTGCTTTCAGGGCGCACCCTCGCCTCCTCTGGCACATCCAACCCGCAAATTCGCTTCGGTGAAGACGTGATGAGCCGCGTGTCTTATGTGATGATGAACCCCGATGGTCGTGAAGCCATGACCAAGGCCGTGCGCGATGCGGTGAACGGCCTCATTCAAAATGTATGTTCGGAAGCTGGTGTCGAGCCGGAAGACATTCTCGACAGCGTGTTCGTGGGCAACCCAATCATGCACCACTTGTTCTTGGGCGTAGACCCGACGGAACTCGGCGGCGCACCATTTGCATTGGCTGTCTCTGGCGCAGTGCACACTTGGGCCACCGAACTTGATCTTCATATGAACGAAGGCACACGTGTTTACATTATTCCGTGCATTGCAGGCCACGTGGGCGCAGATGCGGCGGCGGCCACATTGTCAGAAGCGCCACACAAAGAAAAAAAACTTTCCCTGCTGGTGGATGTGGGAACCAACGCTGAAATCGTTCTCGGGCACGAAAGCCATACGCTCGCCTGTTCTTCGCCCACAGGCCCTGCTTTTGAAGGCGCAGAAATCTCTTGTGGCCAGCGCGCCGCCCCCGGTGCGATTGAACGTGTTCGCATTGACCCAACAACGTTAGAGCCTCGCATCAAAATCATTGGTGCAGACATGTGGTCAGATGAACCCGGTTTTGCGGATGCCGCCAAGGCAACGGGTGTCACAGGCATTTGCGGCTCAGGCATTATCGAAGTGATTGCCGAAATGTTCTTGGCCGGAGTGATCGACGAAGATGGCGTTTTGGATGGCAGCAATGCGGCAAGATCAACCCGCGTTTTCGAAGACAACCGAACCTTTGCCTATCGTCTTTGGGAAACCGAAGATGGTCCAGACATTACGGTCAGCCAAACCGATGTGCGCGCTATTCAAATGGCGAAGGCCGCGCTTTATGCAGGCGTGAAACTGCTGATGGAAAAACACGACACCCCCAACGTCTCAAAAATCAATTTGGCGGGTGCGTTCGGCACATTCATCGATCCCAAATACGCTTTGGTGATGGGGCTCGTGCCCGATTGCGAAATCGAAAATGTAAAGGCCGTGGGCAATGCCGCTGGCACGGGCGCGCGCATGGCACTGCTCAACCGAACGCACCGCCGCGAAATCGAAGGAACGGTGAAAAACATCGACAAAATCGAAACCGCTCTGGAGCCGAAATTTCAAGAACACTTCGTCAACGCGATGGCTTTCCCCAACAAAGTGGACAAATTTCCCCGCCTTGAAGCAGAAGTGAAACTTCCAGAACGCCGTTCAGGCGCCGAAGAGGCTGGCGCTGCACCTCGCAGACGCGGTGGCCGCAGACGGGGCTAAACCAGTCCCGCACTGCAAGATCTATGCTAAGCGTCGCGTGGTGGGCGAATGAACCACGCCAAAAGCATGATCATTGCGATCAATACCGCTGGGACAATCGCAATATACGGATTGAGCAGTGCAACACCCGCTGCTGCTGCCCATAGAATTGAAACAAACGCTTCGCAAATTGTTGCAGCTTTTGACGAGACTTGCCGACGTCGAAACAGGCTGCGTTTTGATTGACTGCGGAACCACAATTGGATGGTGACCGCACAGGCAGAAGCCAAAGCAACGCCCAGCACCATTGCCACGACAACCTTCAGAGAAAAGAACGACAACGCCACAACAAACGGAATCAAAATGATACCGATGACGCTAAGTACAGCCTCCACTTTCGCGCGCAGAACTGTTCTGGGAGCGATAGGAGACGTGTCGATGAGTTCATGGGCGTCTTCGCCGGAAATCGTGATCCAAGCCAGACCGCCCGCCAATTGACCTGCCGCCATAACAACGACAGGAACGATCACATAAAAAATGCCATCACCCTGCCCGTAATTGAACCAAAGCATAAATGCCGGTGGCAGCAGGTAGAGAATCTGTTGCAGCGATTGCGAAATCAACCACGGGTCGCGCTTGAGCAATGTCCATTCTTTACGGCGCAAAACTGCGCGCAGGCTCGATTTTGCGCGAAAGCCAGCAAATGATTTGGCTTTGGCTTGCGCTTCACTGGCACCCGCTGCTGCCAAAACATCTTGCGAAAACCGACGTGCTGAAAAATGTGTCACCGCAAAGAAAAACAACCCGCAACCAGCCATAACCGACAATACAGCCCACCCATGACCCATGGCCGCTTTCGACAGCATCCATGCAGCACTGGTGATTTCTGGCGAAGCTGCAACCGTTTCAGGTGACATGAAGAAACTCAATCGGCCAAAACCTTGGCCGAACATGATCGCGATAATTTGCAAGACAATCACAAACCCTGCCCCGACAATGGCGGCGATGATTTGCGCAATCAAACGGGTGCGCGACATTCCAACCCATCGAAACAGGCCAAGCGTCAACAGAATAGACAAAGACGTGGCCAACAAGCCCAGCGCCACAAGAACTCCATAGGTCGCGACCCAGTGAAATCCGTCCAACACCATCAAGACATTGATGACGGGTGACGCGATGAACATGGAGAGCAATACGGTTTGAAGCCCCAGAACCATCGTACGCACTTCAAACAGGCGGTGCGATGGCGCAGGTGAAGACAAGATCAAGTCCAAGTCAGAACGGGCGTAATAAGCACGTGTGACCGATTCAATCGCTTGGCTGAACATCAACGAGAACAACAAAGCCACAGAGCCCGAAACAATCAAGAACAGCTGCTTATTCGCTACCAAGCCAGCACCTACCGCGGGTTTGAGAAGGAACGCCACAAACCAATGAGCACCCAAAATCAGGCCCAAAAGAATGAAAGCAACTGTGATAATGCGATGGGGCTTGCCAGCCGTCATCATGGAAGCAAAGTCACGCCATATCAGCCGTGTTTCATGGGCAGCAAACCATAAAGTGGATTGCGAGCGGCTTTTGTTGCGCACGAAGCCTGTGCTTTGGTCTGCAACCAGGCTCATGCTGCAAGACCTTGAGCATCAGCGTCTCCGCCTTCAACAAGTTCCAAAAACACCTCTTCGAGTGTAGAAGACTTCTTGCCGGATCGTCCCTGCAATTCTTCAAATGTGCCCTCAGCAATCAAACGACCATTGGCGATAACGCCAATTCGTTCTGCCATTCGTTCAGCGACTTCCAGAATATGAGTGGTCATGATCACGGTTGTGCCCTTCTCCACGCGCGAAAGAAGAACGTCTTTCACCTGACGTGCAGAACCAGCATCTAATCCGGTCAATGGCTCATCCAGAATAATCAATTGCGGTTCGTGCACCAATGCACCCGCAAGAGCCACTTTTTGGCGCATTCCTTTTGAAAACCCGCCACAACGTTCTGTCTGATGGGCTTTCAAGCCGAGCCAATCGATCAGCTCGATCGAACGCGCTTCTGCGACAGAGGGGTCAACACCCCAAAGGCCAGATACAAATTCCAGATATTCCATCGGGGTGAGCTTGTCATAGATCATCGGCTCATCAGAAACCCAAGCCACTTTGCGTCGCGCTTCAATCGGATCGTTCAACACGTCGCTGCCAAACACCGAGATTTCACCAGCATCTGGTTGCAACAAGCCTGCAACCATTCGCAGTGTCGTTGTTTTGCCGGCTCCGTTTGGACCAAGTAAAGCATAGAACTCGCCGCCAAAGATTTTCAAATCCATACCGTCAACCGCAGGGCGGTCGAATGTTTTGCAAAGCCCTTGGACTTCCAGCGCCAGTTGTTGAACCATGATTTTGCCCATAATTGTTTTCCAGATCATAGGCTGCCTAACTTTCCAGCTCGTGAAGCAGTTTGGTTAAAAAACAACCACGATATGTTCACTCCCAATTGAAATTGCATCACAAACTATTCGCTTTGCGACACCAAAATTCCGTGGTATCGCAACCTAATGAATTCATGCCTTGGGAGATGAGCATGGAAAAAACTGCGAATTCTGCTCAAAATTCGAGCATTTCAGCACCAAAACAAGCGCTTTCACCCAATGCAACGCGCAGTTTTGTGTTCTTTTTGGTTCCAGACTTTTCAATGATCGCATTTGCGACGGCGATTGAATCCCTGCGGTTGGCAAACCGCATGCTCACCTACGACAGCTATAAATGGCGTTTGGCATCGATTGATGGTGAGAGCGTCCGCGCCTCCAATGGTGTGGAAGTCTCGGTAAACACCTCACTGGCAGATGAACGCAAAATGCTTTCGGGCAAAGATCGCCCGTCCATGGTTTTCGTCTGTTCAGGTGTGAATGTTGAAAAGCACAACGAAAAATCGGTTCAAGGTTGGATACGCGAAGAGCACAATCGTGGCGTGGCCATCGGTGGCCTGTGCACGGGCGCGCATATCTTGGCATCGGCAGGGCTCTTGGCCAATCGTCGCTGTGCAATTCACTGGGAAAATTTGCCAGGGTTTTCAGAAGCATTTCCAAAAGCCGATGTTTATGCAGATTTATTTGAAGTTGATGGCAATGTGTACACTTGCGCAGGAGGAACAGCGGCTCTGGATATGATGCTTTCTCTGATCGCTGAAGACCACGACGAGAGCTTAATCAATGCCATTTGCGAGCAAGCCCTGACCGACCGCGTTCGCGGCCCACACGATCGTCAACGTCTACCTTTGCGGGCACGTCTTGGCGTTCAAAATGTGCGCATTCTTTCGATCATCGAAATGATGGAAGCCAATTTATCAGAACCTCTCACATTGGTAGAAATTGCAGAATATGCCGGGCTGTCTAGACGTCAGATCGAACGCCTGTTCAGGCAAAATATGGGGCGCTCTCCAGCGCGCTATTATCTGGAAATCAGGCTCGACCGTGCAAGACATTTGTTGCTGCAGTCAGCGCTGCCTGTTGTGGAAGTTGCCGTAGCTTGCGGCTTCGTTTCCGCGTCACATTTTTCAAAATGTTATCGTGAGCTGTACGGCCGCTCACCGCAGCAAGAACGTGCAGAACGCCAAGCGGAGGCTGCATCGACAGAGGCCGATACCGAGTCGGAATAAAATTCTAAGCGGCTGATGACTTGACGTCTCGCTTGGCCAATTCAGGAATTTCTTGCATTGGCTTGGGCATTTCAATCAAGAAGCCCTGCATTTCATCACAGCCTTCATCTTTGACCATTTTCAGCTGAACTTCGCTTTCAATGCCTTCTGCTGCGGTTCGGATGCCCAAATTGCCCGCCAAGCCAAGAATCGATCTTACAATTGAAAGATCTTCCGCAGACTGTTCAGCTGCTTGAATGAAACTCTTGTCAATTTTGACCTTATCAAATGGAAAACGAACGAGATAAGACAAAGAAGAATATCCTGTTCCAAAGTCATCAAGCGATATGGTGACGCCCAATTTGCGCAACTCGTTGAACAATTCACGGGTTGTTTCAGGATTTTCAATCAGAATTGATTCCGTGACTTCCAGTTCCAGTCGTTTCGGATCAAGTTCTGAAGCTTCCAACGCATCTGTCACCTGTTTGTAGATGCTTTTGCTCATGATCTGACGTGCCGATACGTTAACCGCGACACGATGTGGTTTTTCCCATTGCGCAGCATCAGTACACGCTTTGCGCAACACCCAAGCGCCGATATTGTTGATCAATCCTGTTTCTTCAGCCAACGGAATGAATCCGTCAGGCTGCATAAGCCCGTGTGTTGGATGTTTCCAACGGATCAGCGCTTCGTAAGTGTTCGCATCACCCGTTTCTGTACTTGCAAGTGCCTGATAGTGCAGCACAAATTCGCCATCACGAACGGCGTGACGCAGATCAATTTCCAACTGCCGACGCTTTCGCATCGCTTTGTCCATACCTGGCATAAACAACTGTAGGGTATTGCCACCTTCTTTTTTTGCTCTGTAGAGCGCCAGGTCAGCGTTGCGAATAATGGTATCTGCGGTTGTGGGGCGCGTTGTCGCCATTGCCAATCCAATGCAGGCACCAGTGCTGACCGTATGACCTTGAATGTTAAACGGACGCGCAAGGTCGTTCAAAATTAGATCCGCAAGTTTGCGGGAAGCTTCTTCGCTTTCACCCGAGCGATGTAGAACGGCAAATTCATCCCCACCGAAACGGGCAACTACATCGGTTTCACCAACCAAACCTTGAAGACGATTTGCCACTTCCCGCAGCAAAGCATCGCCGGAGCTGTGTCCAAGATTGTCATTGAGCGATTTGAAGTTATCGAGATCAATGTAGAGAACAGCAAAGGGTTGGCCCTCACTCACATTGCCTGAATGGGCAACAGAATTGTAAGACTCGCAAGTTTTTTCCAATTCTTCCGAGAAATTATTGCGATTTGGCAATCGCGTGACTTGGTCAAATCGCGCCAGATTATTGAGTTTGTCCTGAGCAAATTTCCATTCGGTGACATCCGAAGCTGTTCCATTAAAGCCAGCAAACCCACCGTCGTCGTCAAAGATCGGTTTGCCCATCAAATTCCACCAACGCGCACCCTGATGGGTATCGATCTGAACCATATGATCGCGAAAAATGATACCCATTTCCAAGCGATTGCGAAGCGGCTTACCCTTTAAATCGGAAGATTCTTTTGCTTGGGGGAGAGACACAAATTTTTCAAATTTCAAACCCACGAGTTCGTCTTCTGAAATACCGAGATTTTCGCAGAACCGTTCTGACGGCATGGTGATCTTGCCGTCCTTATCAGTGTGCCACATCCAGTCACTTGAAGAATACTCGAAATCTTTCAACAGCATACCAATTGTTGAACGTTGCTTATCAAGTTCGAGCTGAGAAATATGCTGGGCAGCCAATGTGCCCCCATAATCTGCGGCCATTCGGCAAATCGATATTGCGTAAGTCAACAAAGCAAGCATGCAGGCAAAAATAACTGGCCCTGAAATGACTGACAAAGTGATGGCAGCACCGATGGTAATTATTCCACAAAACACAGTTGCCGCACGCGGTATCATCGCCATTGCAAATGTGCCACCGCCCATCATTCCGCCTATCATGCAAGTGAGAAAGATTTTTTGGTCCGTTGACGCGCCATGCATAAATAAGACGGGCAACACGCTCCATAAAACCGCTAGAATAGCAATATTGAAGACAACGCGTTTGGTGGATTTGCGAGGCCGCTCTTCGCCTTTGACCTTGAGGCGAAATCCGACGCTCATCATACCCATGAAAACGACCAGCAAGCCTGCAGCTGCCCAGATTGAAAGGGCCAATAAATTTTCGGGAGAATAAAGTGCATATACCGAAGCGGAAATGTTGATGGTGTTCACCAACATCATCAAAGGGGTTGTCCTACGAACAGCGGCAATCTGACGTCCGCGCAATTGGTCGGCCATTTTAGAATCGGTAGCAAGCTGCTCAGCTGTATCTGCCACCATATCGCTAAAAAAATTGGGCGCTGCGGGCTTTTCGCTCACGGCAACAGCTTGTTCAGTCATTTTCCACCTCACATGACAGCAACTAAGCTGCAGATTCGGTCAAAAATACATTCCCCAACGTTAGCAAACTCTTAACGTTACCAATTGATTGACGCTTCTAAGCATCAGCGCGCAGTCTTTCATTTGATGGATCAAACGGGCTCTCTTCGATCACTGAAGCATCGTACAAGTTTCCAAGTATTTTTATTTGCAAATTGTTGCCGACAGCCTCCTGCCCTGGCTGCACCATTGCCAGCGCAATACTCTTTCCAATTCGATATCCAAACCCGCCATGGGTGGCTCTGCCGATCAATTCCCCATCTTTGTAAATAGCTTCTGAGCCACGCGCATCAGCGTCTGTGACCCCATGAACTTCCAATGTGACGAATTTCCACTTGTCGCCCGCCTCATGACGCTTCACGAGCGCATCCTTGCCAACAAATTCCTTGTCCAATTTGATGAAACGATCGAGCGCAGATTCATATGCTGAATATTCAATGGAGAGTTCGCGCGGAATGAGACGGTACGACTTTTCAATAGCCATGGCCGTCATGGCGCGAATGCCAAAAGGCTTGATGCCAAATTCGGCCCCCGCTTCCATAACTGCATCCCAAATGGCATTCTGAGTCTCCATCGGATGATGAAGTTCCCACCCCAATTCTCCAACAAAGTTCACCCGCAACGCATGGGCGGTTGCAGTACCAACAGAGATTTTCTTACCAGTGAGCCAAGGGAAATTGGCATTGTCCAATTTTTCCCGTGTCAGCTTCTCCAAGACTTTGCGGCTGTTCGGGCCAGCCAAAACCAACACTCCCTGTTTTTCCGTAATCGGCGTCAAAGTTACTGATCCATCATTTGGCAAATGACGATATAAAACGTCGTGGTCATGGGTCATATAGGCCCCTGCAGACACAAGATAGAAACTGCCCGGTGCAGCTTCATAAACCGTGAATTCAGACTTCACCCCGCCTTGATTTGTCAGCAAATGACACAAAGCAATACGCCCACGTTTCTTGGGAATCTTGTTTGCAAAAATACTCTCCAGCCAATCCCGCGCGTTTGGGCCAGACACCACCATTTTAGCAAATGCAGACATATCCAACAGACCACAACTTTCGGTGACTGCTTTCACCTCATTGCCCACATGTTCAAAATAGTTGGAACGGCGGAAAGACCATTTTTCACGAATTCGGCCAGTATAGTCAGCTGGCGCATAATTCTCATGCACCAGTAAATCCGCGCCAACTCCGCGCTCACTTTCGGGCAGCTCGTAGCCTTCTGGCGCATACCAATTTGCGCGTTCCCATCCGTAAACGGAACCGAACACGGCGCCATGCTCTTTTTGACGTTCATAGGAAGGGGTCGTCTTCAATGGACGCGCTGCTGTTCGTTCTTCATCAGGAAAATGCAATGTGAAGACGTTGGCATAAGCTTCTTCGTTTTTCTCGCGAAGGTAGCCCTCAGTTGCATATGGGCCATATCGCCGTGGATCTACACCCATCATGTCAATTGTGGGTTCTCCATCGACAATCCATTCCGCCAACTGCCAACCAGCTCCGCCAGCTGCTGTGATGCCAAATGAATGACCTTCATTCAGCCAAAACCCCTTTTTGCCCGGTGCTGGCCCAATGATCGGGTTGCCATCAGGCGAATAAGCGATGGCACCGTTATAAACTTTCTTGATCCCGGCCTCTCCGAAATAGGGAACCCGTTCCACAGCGGTTTCAATGTGTGGCATCAAGCGATCCAGGTCTTCCTGGAAAAGCTCATATTCACTTTCGTCATCCGGCCCATCCACATAGCAACACGGTGCGCCTTTCTCATAAGGCCCGAGCAACAAGCCGCCAGCTTCCTCGCGCATATACCATGCACTATCGCTTTCACGCAGAACACAAAGTTCATCTCCACCTTCGGCGCGAAATTTTTGAATCTCAGGATGCGCTTCCGTCACGATGTATTGATGTTCAACGGGGATAACAGGAACATCCAAACCAACCATGGCACCCGTCTTGCGCGCAAAATTGCCTGAGCATGAAATCACATGCTCGCACTCAATGGAGCCTTGATCCGTTTCCACAAGCCAAGTGCCATCGTTTTGCTGAGTGATGGCTTTTACATCTGTGTTGCGATGAATTTTGGCGCCACGATCACGCGCACCCTTTGCCAAGGCTTGGGTCAGATCAGCGGGTTGAATATAGCCATCATCAGGATGCTGAATAGCACCCAAAAGCCCATCCGTGTTTACATATGGCCATTTTTCTTTGATCTCTTCAGGCGTCAGCTTCACCACATCGATGCCAATGGTTTCGGCCACGCCCATGTAATATTCATACTCTTCCCAGCGATCTTGAGACCGCGCCAGGCGCACATTGGTCACGTTGCGAAACCCGGTATCCATGCCGGTTTCTTCGGCAAGCTCTTGGTAAAACTTCACAGAGTATTTGTGAATTTGGCCGACTGAATAAGACATATTGAAAAGCGGCAACAAACCAGCTGCGTGCCATGTTGAACCAGATGTCAGTTCCTTGCGTTCTAAAAGGACACTGTCGCTCCAGCCTTTCTTGGCCAAATGGTACAATGTGGAGACGCCCACGACTCCGCCACCAATTACAACTGCACGCGCTTTTGTTTGCATTGCTTATTTCCTGAGATTTCACACTGCTTAAAATTTGCAGCTTGTTTGTCACACAATACTCCGTCTGCAAACCTTTGCCACCGCACTGTTTGCGACATTGACAATGAAGACCGCGACCACACGCCGAAAGCCAATCCTTGGTGGTTAAAAAACTCCAAATCAGATGGGACCAATTTGACTGAATTCCCGCACAAAATTTCAAACTATTTAAGCCACTTTTTCCCGAGGGAACGGGAATACTATGGTTACAAATTCAAAGATTGATGATCAAATCAGCCTAGATAGACCACTTTGCGTGGATCTTGATGGCACGTTGATTAAAACAGACATGCTTTACGAAGCTGTCGTGCTTTTGGTGCGTCAGAACCCTTTGAATTTGCTGCTGCTTGTGTTCTGGCTGTTTAAAGGCAAAGCCTTCCTGAAGGCTCGCATTGCTGAAAAAGTTATGCCCAGCGCCGACAAACTGCCGTACAATCAAGCAGTTCTCGATTGGTTAAACGACCAGAAAGAACGCGGCAGATCTCTCATTCTCGCAACCGCATCTCATAAATCTTACGCAACGGCCGTAGCCAAGCATTTGGGTTTGTTTGAACAAGTGGAAGCCAGTTGCGAAACCACTAATCTATCTTCAACACGCAAGGCTGACCGCTTGATCGAAAGCTTCGGTGAAGGTGGTTTCGATTATGTAGGCAATTCCAAAGACGACGTAAAAGTTTGGGACAAAGCACGCACGGCCTTTATCGTTGGAAAAGAACGGGCAGCGCAGCTCTACCTTCAAAACGACAATGCATTTCAAATTGTAGAAACCGAACCTGCCAGACCAAGATGGAAAGTCTGGGCAAAGGCCATTCGCATTCATCAATGGCTGAAAAACTCGCTTCTTTTCGTGCCAGCAATTCTGGCATCCCAATATTTTGAATTTTCCACTTTCGTCAATTTGGCAATAGCCTTCCTTTCCTTCGGGCTTTGCGCCTCAAGTGTGTATTTGTTGAATGACATGGTCGATGTGGAAGTGGATCGCCGACACCCGACAAAGAAAAACAGACCACTCGCCAGCGGTGACATCGGCATACTGCAAGCTGGCTGCGTTTCTTTGGGAATGTTGGTTGCTGGTTTGGCATTGTCACTCGCCCTGCCCGCATTGTTCACTCTGGTTTTGTTGCTCTACTTCATCATCACCTGTGCCTATTCCTTCGTTTTAAAACGCCTGCTTCTGCTAGATGTTCTTACTCTGGCTGGCTTGTTCACAATTCGAGTGATTGCAGGTGCAACCGCTGTCGAAGGTCAGGTTTCCACATGGTTGCTGGCATTCTGCATGTTCTTTTTCTTAAGCCTTGCTCTGGTAAAACGCTTCGTCGAAATCACCACAGCCGAAGCTGAAGTAAACCGCGCCAAAACCGGTCGCGGTTATCAAACTGTCGATCTGGAAACACTGGGACAAGGTGGCGTCGCGTCAGGCTTTGCGGCCGTTGTGGTCTTGGCTTTGTTCATAGATTCCCCCGAAGTCGCTGAAACTTACAAATACCCGCAGATGATTTGGTTGGTGTGTCCGCTGGTCTTGTACATCGTATTCCGTATTTGGATTTTGGCACGACGCAAAGAAATGCACGATGATCCCGTCGTCTTTTTGATCACCGATTGGCGCAGTCAAATCATGATTGTCGCTGGCGCTGTCATTATGCTCACCTCACAATTGTTGTCGTCATGAAAACTGCAAGAACAGACAGTTGGGGACGCTTAAAGCAGGTTGATCGCACACGCGAGGACCTCAATATCCCTTTCACCCCTCGAACTCAGAAAACAGTTCTGCCATTCGGCAACGGGCGTTCATATGGCGACAGCTGTCACAATGATGAAGGCATTCTGATTGACAGCCGCGCCCGCAACGCAGTGCTGAGTTTCGATACATATTTGGGTGTGCTGCGTGCTGAAAGCGGAATATTGCTGCACGATATTCTAAACGTTTTGTCTGGCAGTGGTTGGTTTTTGCCTGTGCTCCCCGGCACACGTTTTTTGACGTTAGGCGGCGCGATTGCAAACGACATTCATGGCAAAAACCACGAACACCGTGGCACATTTGGATGCCATGTGCGATCATTCAATCTGGCCCGCTCCGACCGGCCAGATGTCCAATGCAGCCCGCAAGACAACAGTGAACTATTTGCGGCAACAATCGGTGGGATGGGATTAACCGGAATCATTTTGGACGCTGAAATTCAGCTGGTGCGTGTGCCGTCGCATTACGTCTTGGAAACGCGTACGGCTTTCAAGTCCATGCGCGGGTTCATGGAATTGGCCAACGAAAGCAATGCTGAATACGCTGTGGCTTGGGTGGATTCTCTTGCAAAAGGTTCCAAATTTGGGCGTGGCATCTTCATTAAAGGTGAACATGTGCCCTTCGATGGCGAGTTTTCATATGCAACTCCAAAAGTGAGCATCCCATTTACACCGCCCTTTCCGCTTGTGTCCGGCTTGCCACTCAAGCTTTTCAACACTGCTTACAATTTTGCAAAAAGTGGTCAGAAAAATTCTGAACTTGCAAATCCAAACAGCTTCTTCTTTCCTTTGGATGCCATCGGAAAATGGAACCGGCTCTACGGCCCCAAGGGCCTTTTTCAACACCAATGTGTTATTCCTGATGACGGGGCAGAACAAATTCTGGAGCGCCTGTTGGCAACAGCGCAGAACGCGGGCCAAGGCTCATTTCTCACCGTTTTGAAAAAATTCGGCTCTGTAAAGTCTGCGGGCCTGATGTCTTTTCCCAAACCCGGTTTCACTTTGACGCTGGACTTCGCCAACCGCGGCAAAGCAACAAGAGACTTGCTCGAAGAACTCGATCGCATTGTGTTGTCAGTGGGTGGACGAACCAACCCATATAAAGACGCACGAATGAGTGCAAAAACATTTCAGGCTGGTTTTCCGAATTGGGAACAGCTGGAGGCCATGCGCGACCCTGCAATGATGTCCGATTTTTGGCGCCGCGCCACAGGCATAAAGCATGTCAACGCCCCCTCATTGGATGCTGATTGGCGTGAGACACAATTAACCAAGTCACTCAACCAGAATTTGAGGAAACAGTCTTAGTCTCTTGAATGGGACTTAGGGAAAAGATCATGACATATTTGCCATTCATACTCTTTACGGTGTTCACCAACGCAGCGGCTCAACTCATGTTGAAGCAAGGCATGTTGACGCTTGGTTCAGTTGCAACTGACGGCCCCACAACAGCGATTTCAATTGTCACAATGTTGTTCAAGATCGTTTTCCACCCTTGGGTATTCTTTGGCCTTTGCACCTTTGTGATTTCAATGGCGTCGCACCTATACGTTTTGTCAAAAGTTGAACTCTCCTTTGCCTATCCATTTTTGAGCCTCGCCTATGTGGCGGTCGCAGTAGCGGCGTGGATGTTGTTCTCAGAAGACCTGAATACATGGCGCATTGCAGGCATCGGGTTCATCTGCGTTGGCACGGTTCTCATCGCCCAAGGTGGCACCAAAGACCACACAACTTCAAACACAAACCAACAAGCCGTTGTTCAGGCTCAAAAAGGAAATGCATAATGAAACATATTCTATTTGGCGGCGATGGATTTGTCGGACGCATATTGGCAGCAAAATTGGTTTCAGAATGTGAGGAAGTCATCGTTGCGGACATCGCAAAAGGCGACTGTGCTCATTACGAGAAGTGCGATTTTGTAAATCTCGATGTCACAAAGAAAGCAGACTTCGACCAACTGAAGATTGGCAGAAAAGATGCCGTCTACAACCTTTCTGCCAAAATGTTGTCACCCATCGTAACCCGCGCGGAGCGTCACGAATTTTTCTGGCCTGTAAACTATCACGGCACAGTCAACATATTGGAAGCGATGGAAAAGGCTGGGGCGAAAAACCTGGTCCATTTCACCACAGATATGATCTATGGCCACACCAAAACCGTACCCATGTATGAAGACCATCCCGTTCAGCCTTTGGGCGAATATGGCGAAAGCAAATTGGAAACCGAAAAGCTTGCTGCCAAATGGCGCGAAGAAAAAGGGTTCAACATTTCCCTGTTTCGTCCGCGCTTGATCATCGGCCCAGGCCGTTTGGGCATTTTGGAAAAGCTCTTCAAATTGGTAGACTACAACCTGCCCGTCCCGATGATCGGTTCAGGCAAAAACCCCTACCAGTTCATCTCCGTGTTTGACTGCGCAGACGCCGCCTATCTTGCTTGGAAAGCTGGCTTTCCAAATGAAGCCTATAACCTCGGCTCAAAAAACCCGCCATCTGTTCGCAAATTGCTAGGGCGCCTGATTGAAGAGGCCAACAGCAAGTCGATCCTCATTCCAACACCAGGTTGGGCGGTGAAGAAAACACTGGACCTTTTGGATTGGGTCAACATGCCGATCATGGACCCAGAACAATATTTGATCGCTGATGAGGAATGCCTTCTCGATTGTTCCAAAGCTGAACGTGAACTCGGTTGGAAAGCCAACTTCTCAGACGACGACATGCTCGTCGCGGCCTACCGCGAATATCGAGACAATCTTGATACCAAAAATTCAGAACAACCTGTCGCCCAAGCGGCTTAGTTCAAACCAGATTCAAAATCGCAAGGAAACTCCCGATGCTGTTGAAACGAAAAAAGAAAATAGAAGTCGCAGAAATTGCAAAGGTCGATAGCCCTTCACTTGCTACAGAGATTAAGGGGGATATTCCCCGCCCTACTCTTCTGTCAGTTGAAGATGCAAAGGCGATGCCAATTGAAAAAATGACGAAACTTTTCATGGATCACCTGAACCCCGGCCAGTATCATTTCATGAAACTTTTGGGCTTTCACAAGATCAAGATCGAAAGTGCAGAAGGCGTTTGGTATACAGATCAAAATGGTCGAAAAATCCTCGACTTTTTCGGTGGCTTTGGCTCTCTGTCGCTGGGTCACAACCACCCGCGCATTCTTGATGCTCGCAAAAAGTTTCAGGACGAGAACCGCCACGAAATCGCTATGGCGTTTCTATCTCAATATGCGGCAGCACTTGCCCACAATCTGGCCAGCATCGCACCCGGCGATTTGGATATGGTGTTTCTTGGCTCGTCAGGTTCAGAAGCCATGGAAGCCGCTCTCAAAGTTGCTGAAAAATACCAAGGGCCAAAGCGCTCCAAAGTGCTTTACGCTGAACATGCGTTTCACGGCAAAACCAAAGGCGTTTTGTCGATCACAGATTCTAAACTCTATCAGTCAGAATTCACACTGATTGATGACGTGGTCAAAGTACCGTTTGGCGATCTAGACGCCATACGAACAGCTTTGGAAAACGATCCGGAGATCGGCATCGTTTGCTTGGAAACCATCCAAGGTGGCGCTGGCATTGTGGAAGCTCCTGTTGAATTCTGGAAAGGCTTGCGCGCCCTTTGCGATGAGAAAAACGTGCTTTGGGTTGCTGATGAAGTGCAATCAGGTACAGGCCGTTCAGGTCGCTTTTTCGCCTTTGAACATTATGGCGTGATCCCTGATGTGACTGCGCTGGCAAAATCATTGGGCGGCGGCAAAACAGCCATGGCCGCGATGATTGCGCGCAAAGACATTTACATGAAAGCCTATGGCAAAAAAGAAAACGCCTTGATCCATGGGCCAGCTACTTTTGGTGGCATCGGTGAATCTTGTATCACGGCCATTGAGGCTCTCAATGTCATGTTTGATGAACAGCTTATGGAAAATGCCCAAGACGTGGGTGCTTACATGAAGGCTGAACTGCAAAAGCTGCAGGAAAAATATCCGAAACTGATCAAAGATGTTCGCGGCCGAGGTTTCATGATGGGTCTTGAATTCCAAGACTTTTCGCAAACCATGCCAATGGCAGTGCGCCCTGCTCTCTCCTTGATGGATGAAAAACTGAAAGGGTCATTGTCCGGTTTCATCGGTTCGGCATTGTTGCGTGACCATGATGTTCTGGTCGCCTTTACGGAGTACAATCGCAACGTCGTGCGCCTTCAACCACCACTGATCACTCAGCGAGAGCATGTTGACATGTTCATCACTGCGCTCGACAAAGTGTTGAGCGGTGGCGTGATCAAAATCGTCACAGATTTCATTAAGTCGCAAGCCGGATAAGGCTGTCTCTTTGGAAGCAGAAACACCATTTCAAAGGCTGCTGAATGCGGCCATCAAATTGTCAGCCCCTTTAGGGTCGACAAAAGCACTGTCGGTTGTTTCCGGCGGTGCGTTTTTGGTTTTTGTGCTCGTCATTTTCGCGCTCAGCATCGTTCTGCCTGTTTACAATTATGATGCAGTGCCTTCCGTTGGAACTGCTTTGAAATCTCAAGGTCTGTCTGATCAAACTGCCCACAAACAGGCTTGGGCAGCCTTTCAGTCAAAAATGCCAGAGTCGGATTTTGACGAACTTTCAAGAGGAAATGAGTATCGCATGCGGCAATCGTCGGATGCCGATGCATTTGCCTCAGTCTTACCTCTCTACTCTGTAAAGTTTGGCTACGTTTACCTACTCAGCCTCGCCCAAGACGCGAAACACATGGTGGTGACAGCGTCGTGGGTAAGCCATTTGAGCGCTTTACTGCTTGGGCTCACATCCTTTTTCTGGATGTACAGAACCCGCAGTCTTCAGGGCGCGGCATTCGTTGTCTCACTGCTTTTGATGACGAATTTCTTCTCACTCGCACGCAGCATTGGCCCCGACATTTTGGCGTCAGCACTGACATTGATCGGGTTATATTTCTGGCTTCAAAAACGCGCTTGGTTTTCCATGGCGTTGTTGCTTGTCGCGCTCACATTACGACCAGACACCATCATATTTTTGTTTGCACTCATCCTGGTCAGCATTCTATTCAAAACTGAAAAGCTGCCAGCACTTTTGGCGTTTGGCGCTGGCTTGGCAATTTCAATTTGGATGCAAAAACTTATGGGGCATCCCGGTTGGTGGACGCACTATTATTTCTCCACAGTTTCAATCCAGCCATCACTTGAGGGTTTTGAACCAGCGTTTTCCATCTTTGCCTGGTTGAAAGGTTTTGGACGTGGCGTCTTTATGTCAATTGCAAACTTCAATTGGGCAGCGGTATTTCTCACCCTTTTGGCAGGTCTTGCTGTCATGGTGAAATCTGGATTGACATTCAGCCGACGGCAAACAGCTTTAATCACGGCCAGTGTTTTAACAATCGGTGGAAAATTCCTGATCTTCCCCCTCCCTGACAGTCGCCTTTATCTTGTCTTTTTGTTGGCCATTTTATTGACCTGCCTGGCAGGTTGGAAACCGGATTTCTCTTGGTCCAATCCCAGAAAAACGAGTTAAGACTTCTTCTCAGGCTCCGGTGTGGCAACAGGATACATCATCATCGGCATAGGCTGCGGCACCATAGGCGGCGCCTGCACATATACTGGCTGCACCATTGGTTGTGGCATAGGCTGCGGCATTGGATAGCCCATCATTTGCGGCTGATAGTTCATCAGAGGCATTTGCATTTGAACAGGTTGCGGTTGCGCCATTTGCGGCTGCATGGGTTGTGGCATTGGCTGCGGTGCTGGTTGCGCAGTTGGCATGGGTTGCGCAGGCTGTGGCGCAACAGGCTGTTCTGCGGCAACTTGAACGTGTTCCGAAACTGAAGGAGAAGCTGGTTCTGGCTGTTTATCCTTGGTTTCAACTGGTGCATTCGGCACGGGATTTTGCGCAACAGGCGCTGAGGCTCGCTCAACCGGAGCTGCAGCTTCTCTCTGTCGTTCTTGGTTTTGCGACGAAGGAGCAGAAGCAGGGTTGCCATACAAATCATCAGTTGGCTGGTTTTCTCGGCGCGGCTGAACCGGAGCAACTGGCGCTGTCGCAGGGTTCATAAGTACGCGCGTTGCACCAGCAAGAAGAGGTAACAGCGCAAGAAATCCGCCCAGAGCGCCGCCAACAATACCACCACCAGCAACAATGAGTTTGCGGTTGGGTCCATTTTTCTTGTCCGGCGCAACAGCCGCTGAAATGATCCGTGCAGTTTTCGGTTGAATAACTTCCTGCTCACCGGTTTCGCGAGATCGCAGAAGAACCATTTCATAGATTTTTCGATTTGCGTCCAACTGACTGGTCAATTCACGCAGTCTCACTTTGGCAGCGCTGTCAGTCACGGCCGACGCTTTCATCACATTGACCTGTCTTTCAAGGTCAGCTTGGCGTGCCCTTGCACGTTTGAAATCGTCCTGTGCAGAGGCAACAATACGACGCATTTCTTGTGTCAGTGCATTTCGAGCACTGTTGAACTCGGATTGCGCGCCAATGCGATCTGGGTGACGTTCTCCCAAAGTGGTCGACACACGCGCCAATTGACTGCGCGCACGTGCATACTCGACCCGCAATTGACTGACGGTATTCGTCGCAAGTGAAGATGGTACAGAGCCCGAAATGACGTCCGACAAGTTGGTGCGTTGCGCCTGTTCAGCTTTTGTACGGGCATCTCCTGCCTGAACTTTGGCCAAAGCCAATTGTTCGCTCAAACGACTCAACTGCACTTCGCTCAGCAGTTTACCTTCTGCGTCAATCAAACCGTTTTCAGCACGATATTCTTCAACCGCTTGTTCTGACGCGCGAACCTGCGATTGCAGTTCGCCCAAACGACCACTCAAATCTTGATTGGCATTTCGAGCTGCTGCTGATCGGGCAATAGATTCATCGCTCATATAAATCCGAGCAATCGTATTCGCGATTAAAGCTGATTTTTGAGGGTCAGCTGTAGTGACACCAATTTGCAGAGTGAAAGTTTGGTTGATCCGCAAAACATAGAAGTTTTCGTACAGATATGACTTGGCATTGCTGACAGGATCGCCATCCACCTCACCTCTGCCGAACAACATCGACACAAATCTTCCAACACCAGTTGCAGGAACACCCTGCCCGTTGAACTCGGGATCTTCTTGAAGTTCCAGTTCTTCAATCACCAGGTCGATCACGCTGGATGAAGAGATGATGCGCACTTGGCTTTCAGCATAAGCGATCGTCGCTTCACGGTTCAGGCCAGTTGGTGCAACGCCACCTTCCAAAACAACAGTTTCACGCGGCTCGATCAGGATCTCGGCAACAGATTCATATTTGTTCGGCAACATCACGGCGTAACCCGCGGCCAATATCATACCCGCAAGAGCCAGAATCAAAATCAACCACCATGCAGAAAACAATCTGGTGATAATCGCTCCAAATGACAGGAACGTTTGAAGTGTTGGTTGGTCAGAATGTTGGGCAGATGCTCTCGCAGGTGCCGCAGGTTGATACGTTGGTGCGGATTGTTGAATTGGTTGCGGTGCTGGGGTTTGAGCTTGCGTGGCATGTTGGCTTTTCAATTGCGACAATTGTTTTGCCAAGTCTTTGATCTGATCCGACTGGGACCGCAGTGATTCATCAACGTTTGGCTGCTCTTGAGGTGCCGCAGATTGTTGCGCACTTGGTTGCTGAGCACTTGGCTGTTGTGGGCTTGGCTGCTGCCAATTGTCGTAGATTGGACGGTTCGCTTGTTGTTCAGCTTTGTTCAACTCGCTCAAAAACGAGCCATTGTTCGTATTCGCAACAGCCGAAGGCCAGCTCTGTGTGGCTGGCACAAAGGCATCCAAAAGCGACTTTTGAGCTGCAGGAGGCTGCGGCTGCTGCGCTGTTTGCTTTCCAGACTTTTTGAAACGAGACAACATTGAAAGGCAAACATTCCATAGATCGGTAACTAGACAGGCACAGAACGCACCTCCCCATTGGTTACTAACTTATTGATCAACATGGATAACAAAGCCTTAACCAATGGCTTGAATTTGCGGTAAAAACCCCAGTTTTGGGATCATTGAGTATATTTTTTGATCAAATCGAAGAGAGGCTTTTGATTCCAATCCCTATCGAAGGGCAATGGCCTTGCAATGGCAGAATCATCGCGCGGGAATACATCCTTGATCCAGCTGTATTTGTCAGACAGCCCCCATGTGGTGATGTTGCGCACAGGGCCCGCTTCAGTGATGGCATCTAAAAACTCTTTCACTGTTGCCACAACTGCTCGATCTCGAACCACTGGGTCAGCTGACAGTTTCCAGTCAATCACATCCAGTTCAGTGACAGCCACTTCAAGGCCGAGCGTTTTCAGTTCCCGCACAAATTTAATGAGGTTTTCCCGCCCTGTTCGACGTTCTGCATAAAGGTGAGCTTGCAACCCAACCCCATGAATTGGAATATTTTTCTTCTGCAAACGACGCACAATCTGCAAAATGGCACGTTGACGCGCCTCCGTCCGCAAACTGTCATCTTCCAAATCATAGTCGTTGATGAACAAGCGACAATTGGGGTCGGCTTTTGCAGCAGCAGCAAAAGCAATCTCCACATGGCGTGGGCCCAGAATATCATGCCAGACACCCTTGCGCCATTTGCCTTGGGTCAAAGGATCGTGAGCCACAACTTCGTTCACCACATCCCAAGTCGCAATGCGCCCAGCATATCGCCCAACCACGGTTTCGATGTGTTCGTTCAGCAATCTCTCCAAAAGTTGGGGAGAGGTAACAGCATCAATCCAACTGGGGTTGGCGTGATACCACAACAGAGCATGCCCGTGGATTGGTTGCCCATTCGCTTCCGCAAAATCGATGATTTCATCTGCACCGCCAAAATCAAACTTACCTTCAGTGTGGCGCAAACTGGCCCATTTCAACGCATTCATTGGGACAATAAGACCGGCGTGTTTTTTCAACAACTCGCGAAAAATCGGTTCATTGCGAAACGGATCAAGATGAACAGCGACCCCGAAAGGTGGCTTGGTGGCCGAAAATGCGTCGGAGATTGACCATGGCAAAGTCAAAGAACCGCCCACACCTGCTGAGATCACACCTATCGCAGAACGGCGTGTTAACAATTCCAACCTATTATCGCTTTGAAAATTCGACAAATTTCTCATCCACATATGTCAACAATAACACTGGTCTTTGAATACATTCATGGAACTAAGCAATTATAAACAAAACGTGCTGAACCGATTGGAAAAAGTCGGGCTCGATCAGCAACGACTGCTTGATTACATGTCCTTATTGGGTGGCCAAGTTGGCCGCCTGATTTTCTCTATGGTGTATTTCATCACCTTAGCACGTGCATTGTCCTTGAGTGATTTCGGCATTTTTGCGACCAGCTCATCAATTGGCATTGTTTTGTCTAGATTGAGCGGTTTGGGTTTTGTCTCCCCGCTATTTCGCGTTGCAACGACCAAACCAAGTCTGCTCGGTGTCTACACCGCAGGTTTTTTGGTGGCCAGCGTCGTCACATTGCCAGTTTTGCTTTCCATTTCCTTTGCTTTGCATTGGTTGATTTATGCCGAACTCATTACGTTACTGACTTTCGTTCTCATCGTGATGGCAGAAGTTCTGTTTTGGCGCGGCTTGGAAGCCGTTATCATCGTGAACAATGGCCTCAACAAATACACATTGGCGTCATCTATCGGCATCGCAAGCGTCGCAGTAAAAGCAGTTGCGGCCGCAATATTCTGGTATTTGGGATACAGCGATCTCGAAATGTGGGCGGAAATATACTTCGCCGTTTTGGGTGCGAGTTTGCTCGTTGCAGTTGTTCTGTTCTATCCCAAACAAAAATTGAAATGGCGACCAGCTGCTTGGAAAGGTCGCCTGCGCGATGCCCTTGGCGTGTCTACCGCCGAATGCATTTTCTACATTCAATCCGAAATGGACAAAGTTTTGGTTCTCGTTCTGGGTGGCGAAATGCTGGCTGGCATCTACGCCATCGTGATGCGTTTGGTTGATTTAACTGCCATGCCACTGCGTGCGCTGAGCACCATGCTGACCCAATGGATTATGCGTCAAAGGCAATCCGGACAATTCGCCAAAACCGGATTGAAACTTGATGCACTCATTTCATTCGTTTCCGTAGCCGCCTTGGTCACAATAGCAATATTATTGTCATTCTTCCCTAATTTCTTAGGCAAAAGCATCTCAATGGGCGCCGCATTTTTGTGGCTGATTTTGCTCGTTCCCGCATTCAGAAATGCCGTGGAACTTCACACAGATTTGCTCTACGGGCATGAACGCATGGCCAGCAGAGTATATCTGCTGATTGTGCTTGCACTGGCAAAAGCTGCTATGTTGGCGTTGATTTTGAGCTACACAAACGACTTTGCAACTGTTGCAGTTTGGTTGAACGCAGCATTTGGCGTGCTCTACCTCATTTCAGCAGTCGTAGTGTACAAGTTTATATTGGGAAAAACGCCTGTTCAGGCTGCCAGTAAATAGCGCAAAACATCTGGCTCGGTGTTGGTGAAAGATTGAATGCCGATGGCCACCTGATTGTCAGACATTTTATCGACAAAAGCTTCCACGTCTTTGCGCGTCAGCGCCTCCCCTGACCAATATGTCTGGCACAAACCTTCTGTAGCGTACCAGTGATCGGGAGCTTCCAGCACACCATCAACATATGCGCCGTAAATCTGACATTCTGAAAATGACCGATTGCGCCCTATAGCAGACACCCAATCCGTGCCTGTAGAGTTTTCAATATTGGCGCACATGTCCAACACATGTTGCCGACGCCACGTGACAAGATTGTTGATATAATCATGCGCAGGGAAACTTGGTTCACTCAAGCCATTAAGAGCTGCTGCAGACCGTGTCCAGTCAAAGTGCAACGCGGTGTCTTCCAAGTCATTTGAATTGATTGCATTGGGCTTGCGGTAAAGCCGTAAGGACTCGTCATGCCACAAGTTTTGGGTTTCAAATGGGCGCACAAACAACATGTCTGAATCGCAATACAAAATCGCCTCATGAGCGATGAAATTAGCAATCGCAATTCGTCGCAATTGCTGAACATGCCACCCCCGCATGGGCCAGGTTTTTGTTGAAAGCCAAACTTTACGTGATGTCTTGGAAAAGCCCTGGCGAAAACAATGTAGCCATGAAGGCAAAATATCCAACTCATTGACGACATGCCTTTTGCGACCTGTCAGTTCAGAAAATTGAGCATAGTCGCCATTGTCGACCAAAATATAGTGGTCGACCTCATCGCTTACAAAACGGTCAACGCTTTCGCACAACAGTTTGCAGCGTTCGAAATCCGCCGCATAACTTGGCGTCACCAACGCAACCCGTTTCTTCGACGTTGAACCAACCATCAGTTTTTCTCACCAAAAAACTTCTGCTTCAACACACGCATCAAAAACGCAGGATTTCCCAAAATATAGCGGCGCCACATTCTGCCCGGCTCCAACGCCAAACGGTAAAGCCATTCCAAACGCATTGAGATCAAAAACTGCGGTGCGCGAGGAACACGTTCCGCAATGAAGTCAAACAGTGCGCCAACCCCAAAAACTGTATTCGCAAATTCAGGCGTTATATGTTCCGCTATCCACTTTTCTTGACGTGGATTGCCAAATGCAACCAACAAAACATCAGGCTTGTTTTGAGACAATTTTTCTAGAATTGCGTGCTCTTGTTCGGCGCCAAAATAACCGTCGTGGACGAAACTGAATCTGAGATTGTCATACCGTGTTTCAAGTTTCGATATGGCACGTTCTGCAACACCATTTTGCGCACCAAGAAGCGCCACATGCGCCCCGTCTTCAAGCTGGGACAAGAGTGTTGGAATAAAATCGGTTCCGTTTAGATTGGCGGGAAACGTTTCGCCGTATAAAATTCGGGACGCCAGATCGAGACCAATGCCGTCAGACAACACAGTAAAGTGATTGAGAACATTGTGAAATTCTGGGTCCACATGGGCAATATTTGCGCCATGGGCATTCAAAAAGGCATATTTTTCATGCTTGCCAAATTTGATGTTCTCCAAAACCATTTGAACTGCTTGCTCACGAGACAGTGTTTCGACAGGGACACCAAGGATTGAACGCGCGCCATTTTCATGTGCGTTTACAATGCCTTCGCAGTCTTTAGAGATGTTGGGCATCTCTCTCACCTGTTTCATTGTCTTGCTCAAATCAGCTCACTTTCGATCGAACTGTCAACCTAAGTTGAATTGTTTCAATTTTAGTCAATTGCAATTCGATTGGGTGGAATAGTTACTGGTAAGGTTAAACCAATCTATTCAAACCTTTAACCAAAGCATCTTGCATGTCAGCGAACTGCATATCGTAAAATTGCCTTCCGTTCACATATGGCAATTTTTGTGCGCGGCTGCGTTGAACGTGGTCAACCAAAGCTGATGAAAATTCATCAACCTCATCCGCTTTGGCACAATTGGGCGGAAGGGATTCAATACCCCGCAATGAGGAAGAAGTGGCAACACAGGCCAATCCAGCTTGGAAGGCCTCGATCGTTTTCAACTGAACACCGGTTCCGCCGCGGCTGATCAGCGGAACGATCCGAACATAATCCAAAAATTCGCTCGCACTTTCCACGCGTCCAAGAAACTCAACATTGTCAGATTGTTGCACCATAGTTTCTGGCACTTTACCAGCAATTCCTATACGAAAATCTTTTGGCAAGTTCGGGACAATTTTGTCTAAAAACCATTGCAAACCCACGCGATTGGGTTCCCATGACCATGTTCCGATCATTCCAATATCAAACTCTTTTTCGCCTACCGCTTGTTCATTCTCTTCAAATGGCGCAACGAGAGGCAGAACAGCGCTTTTCTCTTTTAAAAGACCAAGGGTCGTTATGTCTTCAGCGGACAAAGCCCACACATATTGCGCCTTGTCACAAAGACTGGTTTCAATATCTTTCAACAATCTTGCATCCCGTGCGTACAACCAACGCTGGATTCTTGAATTCGCGCTTATCGCGTTTTGGCTGGCTGAAACATGTTCCACATTGTGGGTGACAAATCCAAATGGTCGCTCAAGCAAATGAGGAAATGCCGCGGCCATTTGATAAGAATTGAAAATCACGCGGTCGATTTCACCACAGCCGCGCACAGCTTCATCCAGTTTCTTACGACCAACTGCCGTAAGCTTCGAAGCAGAAATGGGCAGTCCACTTTGTAAGGCACGTGCCACAAAGCCGAGTTTTTGCATCGCACCAACTGCTGCATTTTCCAAATTCAACTCATCGACCACAATGACGTCTTCATGTGCAGGAGTGTTTTGCCTTGGCACAGAAAACCCGATCACCGAAACCTTATGCCCTAGAGAACGCAAGCCATGGACAATCGCTTCATTGGCAATCTCAAAGCCGGAAGTGGGTTTGCCATCGGTGACAACGGATGAGAAGAAGGCAATATGCATGAGAAACAGTACAAGGCCGTGGGAAAAAGTCACCTTAGGTCAAGTTATTGGATAATTCGTTAAACGATAGGCCGTAAAAGTCTTAACACGCACACAATTGAAAGCTGTTGAGATTGACCGATATGCAGGCTCCAAGTCCCGAAGACATCACAACGATCTGGTCGAATGCCAGTACATCAAATTCCGACATACAGATTATTGTTGTTATCCCGACATTCAAGCGTCCCGACCACGTTATCACAACGCTCAATTCGGTACTGGCCCAAAAAACGGATCGCCCGTTTGCAATTGTGGTGATGGACAACCATGCCGAAGGTGGTGAAGGGGCAGCAGTCTCTGCGGATCTGCTAAAACAAAACACGATTCCAGCAACCGTTATTTTGGCTCACAGGCGCGGGAATTGTGCAGCATACAATGCTGGATTTCATATCGGCATGGAGCATTTCCCTTCAGCCAAATGGATACAGATCATTGATGATGATGAAATCGCGCGGCCAGATTGGCTGGAGAAAATGGCCGATATTGCGGAAAAGACGAATGCAGATTGTACCGGCGCACCACAACACCCCATTTTTCCAGACGGGACTTCGCGACACTGGATCAACCACGCCGTGTTCCACCCTCCTTATGAGGAATCAGGCGAAGTGCCAATTCTCTATTCCTCTGGCAATGTCATGATCAAAACGGACTTGCTACGCGCGCACGGCTATCCATGGTTGGATGAACGGTTCAACTTTTTGGGAGGTGGTGATTCCGATTTTTATTCACGAACCAAAGCTGATGGAGCGACATTTGCATGGCAAAGCGATGGCGGTGTAGACGAAACGACGCCAGCGCGTCGCACAGAACTTTCTTGGTTGAATTCGAGAAGCCTGCGCAACGGATCAATTTCCGCAGCTATCCAGCAAAAGGCATCTCGGTCTATGGCCGACGGCCTTAAGAGAATTGTTAAGACTTGCCTCTTGCTCGCTGCCTCTCCTTACCGTTCGTTAATACTGTTTGTTAAGACAAGGTCTTTAACAATGGCTCTCAATCCTATGAATGTCGCTTTGGGGCGACTGCTGATGGAATTTGGCTTTGCAAATGAACAATACAGAGCGGCAGAGAAAAACTAATTTCGCTGTGCGCTCGGGCGGGCCGCGATGAGCACGACCTATGCTCCCCCAACTTATTCCCAAGAAGCTGTCAAATCCAAACAAGGATGGCTGCCATCGGCAATTTTGCTTGCCATTGTTTTTGTGTCGTTTCGACCCTTTGCAACCGAAGTCGCAGAAGTCGGTGTCAAATCCGGCGGTGGCGATATCGTCAACCAATTGGGTTTCGGCCTGATTGGCATCGCGTGCTTTTGGCTGATCAAGAACAATGTTTCCCAACACGCGTTGAAAGCCTTTAACCGTCCCTCCTGGTATCTTGTGCTCGGTGTTCTCGTGGTGTCGATCCTTTCAGCGGACAATCCATCTGGTGCGGCCCGCGCGATGATCTTTTCTTTGATCGTCGTTCTCGCGGCGGTGACGGTGGTCGCATTGCCCCGGTCCAAAGAAGACATGATCTCGTGCTTCACGGTTGGCATTGGCACTGCGTTGGCGTTTTGTTGGTTTGCAGTGCTTTTCGTACCTGAACAAGGTATCCACGGCGGCGGCGGGTTTGAAGCCCAACATGAAGGGCTTTGGCGTGGCGTTTTTGATCATAAAAATGTTGCGTCCTATGTCATGGGCGCATTTGTGATGTTCGGCTTGTTCACAATGCGAAATGGACACCCCTTTTGGGGTGGTATCATCTCAGTGTTTTCAATCATATTTGTTGTCTATGCAGGTTCAAAAACAGTTCTTGGTGTTTTACCAGTTGCGATTGCAACCGTGTTCTGCGCCAGATTGATTTCGTTTCGTCCGCTCAAAGCACTCATTATTTTGCTGCCTGTTATAGGCTTAACCACGGCCACTTTGGGCGCGGTAATCATCGAACCCATTTTAACAACGCTCCAATTTTACATCCCAGGTCTCAGCTATACGGGGCGAACAGACCTGTGGATTTTCGGACTTGAACATCTCAACAAGTCCCCCCTGTTTGGCTACGGTTTTGAAAGCTTTTGGGGAACGCAACGCGTTTCAAATCTAGAACAACCCATTGAATTGGCATGGGATGTCCGCGGCATTGTTCATGGGCATAACTCTTGGCTGGATGCCGCCGTGAACTTTGGAATTCCGGGCGCTGCAATCATCATATTTGTTCTCACACTGCTACCCGTTATTGACTTTTTGCGCATTCCCAAAGGCGGAACAGCGGAGCGGCTCGGCGGGCTCTATATCAGCATTTGGGTTTTCACAGCGATGGGTGCAAATCTGGAATCCTTCTTCTTTCGTCGTGCAGACCCTGTCTGGTTTTGCATGCTTATTGCCATCGTAGGGCTGCGGTTCACAGCCCATATGACAAAAGGTCAGCGTCAATCGCGTTAATCATATTGTTGGAAACACGGCGAGTTGATGTTTGAATTCGTTGACAATTTCCACGCTATGCAGTGAGGTTAACGAACTGTTAACCGTATGAACTCGGCGAAAATATGCGGCCTCTTTTATCTCTTGTTGTTGCTCTTACATTTGCGGCACCAGTTTCAGCGATTGCTTCGCCCAGCATGAATACACTTGGCAGAACATCGCAGCCGATTGGCCATTTGTGGCTTTGTCAGCAGATACCGGAAGAGTGTTCCATACTCAGTTCAGACACCAAAGCGCCCGTTCTGACGAAGAAACGTTGGGCTCAGTTGGTCGCGGCAAATACAGGCGCAAATCTCACAATTGAACCGCTTACTGACCAAGAGTTCTACGGTGTTGAAGAACATTGGACGTATCCTGTCAGCTACGGGGATTGCGAAGACTACGTTTTGATGAAACGCAAAACCCTGTTGCAACAAGGTTGGCCCGCTTCCAGCTTGTTGATCACAGTTGTGAAGCGCGAAAATGGTGAGGGACATGCAGTTCTAACTGTTCGCACAGACCGTGGTGACTTCATTCTCGACAATCTGGAATCTCGTATCGTGCGTTGGACAAAAACGCCCTACCGCTATCTAAAACGTCAGTCCGTTTACAACAGCGGCCACTGGACAGATATCTCTGACAGCCGTCACCAGGTTGCTGGCTACTAGCTTCTAGCGCTGATCTTCGGAACTGTTTTGTGTAACTGAGCCTGTCACAACAGGAAAGGTTTGCTTGTCGCCCGGATAAGCCTGCGTCAAAGCACAATATGTGCAGTCGTCACCAGCTTGTTTCCAGGTATGCCAATTGCGCAGATGTTGTTTGGAAACCGTTTCACCAATGACCATGAAGTCAAAGCCCAAATGTTCCGAAACCCGCTCTGAGGAGCGCTGATCGGACACGGCAGAAAAAGATCCCGCCATCAGAAAAACAAGTGTCGGCACTATGAGATTTTTGAGATTCATGAAGCAACCTATCCATCTGGTGAATAAACAGAATCGCTCACCTAGGTTAAGGATTCATTAACTGCGTAGCGCTGGCAATCCAATACCCACAGCTTCAAATCCACCATCAGCTGCTAAAATCTGTCCCGTGATGAAACTGGCGTCGGGGGAAGCCAAAAAACAAATGGCTGCAGCAATCTCATCTTCGCTGCCATAGCGGTTCAATGGCAAAGCATCATGGTAGGCTGCGCGAATTTCTGGCGAGTGAACAGCCAGCGCAAGTTTTGTATTCACTGGCCCCGGAGCCACACAATTGGCACGAATGCCGAGCTCCCCATATTCTGCAGCCTGTTGCAACGTCAATTGCTTCACTGCCGCTTTCGATGTGCCATAGGCCACCCGCAAAGTGCTCGCACGCAAGCCCGAAATTGAAGCAATATTCACAATCGATGCGTGTTGGTCTTTGGCGGTTTTGGCAAGCAATGGACACATGGCTTGGGACATCAAAAATGTACCATCCAGATTAACGGACATCACCCTGCGCCATCTTTCAAAACTGGTTTCTTCAATTGGGCCGAAGTCAGCAACTCCCGCATTGTTGATTAAAGCATTGCAGGTCCCAAACTCTGATTCCACAGCATCAACAATCTGTTGCGCCTGATCAGGTTGGGAAATATCCAGCGGCAAAGCCAAAACACTCTTTCCCAATTCGCTGGCGGCACTTGCCAGTTCCTCTTCGTCCCAATCCACCATCGCAACGCGGTAGCCAGCGTCTAAAAAGCGCTTTGTGGTCGCCAAACCAATGCCCCGCGCCGCGCCTGTCACAACTGCTGAAAACATAAACTACCCCTTTACCCAACTTGCAAAACCATCCACCACACGGTCGATGTGATGGGCATTGAAATCCAGATGTGTCACCAATCGAACCACACCTTTGGGCCCATATGGGTTGGACAGAACAATTCCTCGTTCCGCCATGTGATCAGACAATGGAACTTTGCCTTCGACTTCTGTGTTCAGCCAAACCATGTTGGTGTGGACATTATTTGCGTCGATGGAAATTCCGTCTACCGCCGACAATCGCTGACAAAGCAGTTGTGCATGCTCATGATCATCAGCGAGACGTTCCACATTGTTGTCCAAAGCATAAAGCCCACAAGCCGCCAAAACACCCGCTTGGCGCATCCCGCCACCGACCAGTTTTCGATTTCGGATGGCGCGCTTTATGAACTCTTTTGGGCCAGTCAATACAGAACCAACAGGTGCGCCTAAGCCCTTCGACAGACACAGGGAAACCGTGTCCGCAAATGCGGTCATGCTCTTTGCATCACTGTCAGACTTCATCACAGCATTCATCAACCGTGCACCATCAATGTGAACGGCCAAGCCATTTGAATGTGCCACATCCGCACCGGCTTCCAATTTGGCTTGCGGCACAACACGGCCATGGAACGTATTTTCAACACAGAGAAGTTTCGACACTGCAAAATGCGGATCATCAGCTTGGATTTCAGACTCAATTGCATCAGGTGCCAGTGACCCATCTACCGACGGTGTCACATGACGCGGCGATATCCCTCCAAGAACAGCTGCACCGCCCTGCTCGTAATTGGAAATATGATAACCCGCACCACCGATATATTCATCGCCGCGACCACAATGGCTTAACAGTGCAATCAGATTGCTCTGAGTGCCAGACGCCACAAAAAGCGCCGCATCTTTGCCCATCAAATCGGCCACACGCTCTTCTAGAGCAGCAACTGTTGGATCGTCGCCATAGACATCATCTCCAACTTCCGCATCGGCCATAGCTTTGCGCATCCCCGCACTTGGGCGCGTCACGGTATCACTTCGAATATCAACAATGCTGTTTGATTGGTCGCTCATAAATTCTACCCAAAATGGTTGGTGAGGAAATGTTAGTCCAGCGCGAGAGAACTTGGAACTTCTTTTGGTTTTCCCAAAACCCCGCGAACACCTTTTTCATCATCCAATGACTTTAAGAATGCAACGAGATCATCAATCGCCTGATCAGCTTCCTGCGGTTGCGCCGTCCGGAAATAATCTGGCGTTACGATGCTTCGAGCTGCCAACATGGTTTGAAACGTCGAACGTGCAGTTTCTGGCCAGAGAGAACCCGCTTGCCTGATCTCTTTCAATTTATCCAAATAAGCAGGGTTTGGTTGAACATGGGCACGCACAATCCCTTTGAGAGATTGATATCCCCCTGCCCAGCCATATGGCGCAGAATAGCTTAAATTACGCAGGGTCGGAGTGCGCATCTTGAACGCATCCTCAGGCTTTCCTGAAACCGAAATACGCCCCTTCAACACGTCTGCCAGTGGCGCTGAAAAATCGGCATCAAACCGCCAGGGCCAAGCCCCGATGGCATGATAGTTTTCGTCACTCATCAATGCGCCCGAATGACAAACAGAGCATTCCGCTTTACCGTAAAACAAGTTCATTCCCCGCTTTTGCTGCGCTGAAAGGGCCGTGCTGTCTCCCGCCAAATAGCGATCAAATAGACTGCTAGTCGAGCGCCATTCCGTTCCCACAAATGCTCCAATAGCATTGGCAATAGAAGAAATATCTATGTCGCCTTGTGTCTGCATATTGGGATACGCCGCCTGAAAATATGGCCAATAATCGGGCAGTTTTTGAATGCGCTTGGCCAGCGCGTCCCAAACAGCCTGATTTCCAATATGCGACGCGGTTTTGATTTCGCTTTCTACAGTTCCCGTAAGCTCATCGCCTGTCACAGCGGGAAACAACGATTGCGCGGCCAAAACATCGTTCAAACCTTGCGGCAAAGGATTCGACGAAGGAGAAAAGAAGCTGCCATCGGATCTCGCTCCAACGCGCCCGTCAGAAAAGAGAGCCTTTACCTGCTTCGCCCCCATGTTGAACAAATGAGGGGCGTGGCGTGAAGATGGCCGCGTGGCGCTGTAGGGGTCCAAGCCATTTGTCGCCAACGAATCCCCCTGCCGCGGCGCCACTTCAGGCAACAAAAAACCGTTGGAAGACGCGCGATCATGGTTGTGGCAAGTCGCGCACGACACTCGGAAGCTGCCGGACAATATGCGATCATAAAACAACAGTTGCCCAAGCTTCACCTGTGCCTTTGGATAGGAACGAAAATCCTCATCTGTCACAGGTTTTGGCAGGTCTGCGGCACTGGATGGCGCGGCAACGATAAAGGTGACAAAAACGAGCGGGCCAAACAGGCGCATCATGCCAATGTACCAGTGGCAAAAACCACTGCATTCCCGCCAATATTTCCGCTTTGAATGGTACCATCTTTCATCACAAGGGACAAAGTGATTATAGAAGCGCGGCCCATTTCAACGCCCTGCTCTATGCGGAACGTGTGGTGTCCATCGCTAAGATTTTCAAACTTCGCAATTGCACCAGCGAATGAGGCGACAGCAGATCCCGTTGCGGGATCTTCGGGAATGCCTGCATCTGGAGCAAACATTCTGGCGTGAAAATCATTCTCAGGCTCGACTGTTTCGCGGCAATAAACAAACGCACTGTTGTGCGAATGGGAGCCAAAGCCTGCATGCCAATGCTGCATATTGGGTTTGGACCGACCAATCGCTTCCAAGTCTTTCACTGGAACAAGATCATAAGGCAAGCCAGCATGAAAACTGCTATGCTTGTGGTTGTCCATGCCAATATCGGCAAGCTCTAATGACAAAGCAGACGCAGCAAACTGGGTTGTGCCAGAGGTATCTGTTTCTTGTGCAATCACGGGCAAATCAAATTCTGCATATCGACTGCCCCGTTCAAACGTCACTTTGCAGTGAACGGGTCCAACGTTTTCTTCAAGCGTTAGGTCTCTCGAGTGACCATCACTCAGCCCTTCCTCAGCAGCAACGGCAATGGCTGCACCAACTGTAGGGTGTCCAGCAAATGGCAGTTCATTCTTAGGAGTGAAAATACGCACCTTGGCATCGCAATCATTGCGCGCAGACATTTGCAGAAAAATGGTTTCAGAGAAATTGAACTCTCGGGCAACCTTCTGCATTTCAGCAGTGTCCAACCCTTCGCTGTCGTAAACAACGCCAAGCTGATTTCCCGCCATCTTCGTGTCTGTGAACACGTCCATGATTTCAAATTTCCGTGCCATGTCGCTGTCCTAAATCAGTGTCGGATCAACCGTCGCGTTTACCACACGTTTCACGGTCAATCCCTGCACGATGATGGAAAACAGAACCACTGCATAGGTGCATGCGAGCAAAACGGGCTTTTCTGGAATGTCTGGCAAAGACAAAACGAGTGCAACGGAGATACCACCGCGCAAACCACCCCAGGTGAGAACCGGAATTGCGCCAGCTGTAAATGTTTGTCGCAAAGAGAGCGCGAGAATTGGAATGGAAACGGCAATCAATCGCGCAGACAACACCAAAGGAATGGTCAAAATAGCAAGCCACGCAAAGGATGGATCAAGCGCGATCACCAACACCTCAAGACCGATCAGAAGGAAGAGGACTGAGTTCAAAATCTCATCAATCAATTCCCAGAACCCAAACATGGTGCTGCGTGTGTGATCGCTCATCGCCAGATTTGCACCACGGTTGCCAATCAACAGACCTGCAACCACAACAGCGATTGGGCCAGACAGGTGAAGGCGCAATGCAATCGCATAAGTGGCCGCCACAATGCCAACCGTCAGCAATATCTCGAGCATGTGTTCGTCCATCGTGGCCATGGCTTTGTATGCGATCCAACCTGTGATCAAGCCCAGCACAGCGCCGCCGACGGCCTCCACCACGAACAACTCACCAATCTGCATTGCGGTGACTTCGGTGCCTGCTTGGCTTGTGGCGATTGTCACCATAATTGCAAACACCACCACGCCAACACCATCGTTGAACAAGCTTTCGCCTGCAATCTTAGCTTCCAGCGCATGGGGCACATTGATTGATTTGAGCAAGCTCAAAACAGCCACAGGATCAGTTGGAGAAATGAGTGCACCAAAAACAAGCGCCCAGATCAGAGGGATTTCAAATCCGATAATCGGCGCAATGAAAAAGAGGCCAAATCCAACGATGAATGTCGACGTAATGACCCCGATGGAAGCCATCAAACCAATCGCCCAAGCTTGAGTTCGCAGGTAAGAAAAATCCACATGCAAAGCGCCGGCAAAGAGCAAGAATGCAAGCATCCCTTCCATCACAGTGGCATTGAAATCAATCTGCGCAATAGCCGATTGAAGTGTGGTGGTTATGCCCAAAGCTGGAAAAATTTTCTCCAACACCAAAAGCATGATGGACGCCAGCAAGGCCATGACCAACAGACCAATCGTGTGCGGCAATTTTAACACCACATGGTTCAGCCAACCGAAAATACCCGATAGGACCAACAGCAGAGAAGCAATTTCAAAAATGGACAGTGTCATTGGGGAACCAAAAATATCTAATACCGAATGCTCGGCGAATCCCCTCTAATTCAAACCATCTTTAGCGTAACCGCAACCGGGCAATGATCAGAAGCTTTGGGACGGTCCCATCCTGTACGTGGATAACGCTCCACATCTTGTTTGGGTGGAAACACAGTTCGCATGGGTTGGCCGTGCCGAACAACATGTGGCAGTGCACCTAAATTGCCGTTGGCCAGACTAGGTGATGAAAGCAGATAGTCGATTTGCACCAAGTGACGCACCTCCCGCACTTCAGGTTCTCGTGCATTCTTGGCGTCACCTGCCTCATGATAGAGCGTCCATCGATTGTCCCCTTCTCGCCGTTTCACAAGATCGACGGAAAAACCATCTGTGAAAAGTGGCTCCAATCCCGACTCTGGTTCAACTTTTGGAACGAATTTATATCCGCGATGCTTGTCTCCAGCGACCACCAAACGCTCGGTGTAATCGTTCAAATCGCCACAAATCATCCACCGCATATTGGGCGCACGCTCGCTGCCGAATTTCTTTTCCAAGATGCGACGCACGGCTTTGGCTTCAGCAAAGCGAACGGGCATGGTGTACTTTCGCCCCTCTACCCCATCTCTGGATGTGCCCATGGACTTGAAGTGACACACAAAGACAGTCATGCGCTTGCCACCAATGCGCAAATCCACCTCCAGACAATCACGGCGGAAAATGCGTTGATCTTTGTTGTAGCCCATGGCTTTGAGATCGCTGTTGAAAAGCCCCAGCGATCCAAACGTGTGCTTTTTGTGGGATTTCGCGTTGAGAACCTCGATGGTTTCTCCATCAGCGGTTTTCTCGCGCGCCATAAACGCTACATCGATGCCCCGCCCGTCATTGCCTTCAATCAGCACTTTGTGGGGATATTTTAGCCCGGTGATGGGCGCGAGATAATCCTTCTCGAACTCCTCCAAAGTGTGAAGATCTTCCACTTCTTGCAGGCAAATAATGTCCGCATGACAGTCCGCGATAGCAAGAGAAGTCATCTGACGCGAGTCATCTTCATGGGCCATCAGCAAAGCCCGTTCTTTGATGTCATGCTTTCTGCGCAGGAAATTTTCCTGCTTTGTTTTGCGCCATGTGGCAAAATCAAAACGCGCCATCAGGTTCTCGACATTAAAAGTGGCAATGCGAACTGACATGACGACTCTGGATGAAAACGACTGGTCTACTCTTATGACGATTCACGTCGCCGCACTCAAGCCTACGTCTCTGTCCGCTCCAGGCCGAAATGCGGCCCCAATAAGGTTTGGGCACAGGTCGCCTTACCCCAAAAACTTCAAACCCTTGTTTATAAACAGTTTCATAAAAAAATTCCGTTCATACCGGGTTCAGGCAGCGCCCTTTACGTTCAAAACCAAGCCAATAAACCCACGGCAAATCAAGATTGTCGATCGAAAGACAATCTCCCCGCCGCACCACAACGGAGATTAGAAAATGAAGAAATTTGGAAAACTTGGTATCGCCGGAATGCTTATTGCGACAATCGCTGCTTCCAGTGCAATCACCCCTGCCCATGCAGGCAAAAAAGAGCGTCGTATTGCAGCTGGCATTGCGCTCGGTGCAATTGCAGGTGCGATCATTGTCAATGAGGTCGGCAAAAAACGCGACAGACGCTATAAGCGCCGCCATCGCGACCGTGCATTCTACCGCGAACATCGTCGCATCAAGAAACTTCGCCATCGCCAGCATCAGCGCCAGCGTTTTTATGATCAATACGATGAACCGGTGTTTGACAACCGCTATGATCAACCGCGCGTGGTTTACCGCGAGCCGCAGCCACAGTTAAGATATGAGGGCCGCATCAGCGCCGCGCAAGCCCACACCAGCTGGTGTCAAAACCGCTATCGCTCCTATCGTGCCTACGACAACACGTTCCAGCCGTATCATGGCTCGCGCAAACAGTGCTTCTCACCCTACAACTAAAATTAGGATTAAAAATCAGAGACTTATTTCTGATTGCGGTTTCGTTGAAAAACTGCCGTAAGGTTAGAAGTTTGCTTATCTCCCCGCAATGAGTTTATAAAGAGTTAATAAGCAGGCTAACGGGAGTGCATATTATGAACCTGAAATCCAAAACTGTTGGTGCCCTTCTTGGTTTTGCGGTGGCTGCATCATCAATTTTGCCGGCTCAGGCAACAATGATACGAGCGCCTCTGCCGACACCAGAAATCACCGAAAGCAACGTTGAAAACGTGAGAAAGCGCAGAATTCGTCGCAATCGCGGTTTTCGCAGAAATCGCGGCTTTCGTGGAAACCGTGGGTTTCGCAGGAACAGAGGTTTTTATCGACACCGCGGTTATAGATATCGTCGCGGCTATCGAAGAAATCGCGGATATTATTATGGTGGAGCGATCATCGGTGGAATCATTGCTGGTGCAATAATCAACGAGTCCTACAGAAATAGACGCTCCTACGGAAACAGCAGCCGGCACGTGAGATGGTGTCAGAACCGATATCGTTCGTACCGCCGTTCCAGCGATACGTTTCAGCCATATAACGGCCCTCGCCGTCGCTGTAACTCGCCCTACAATTAAGACAAACTTCTTCTAGAACAAAAAAAAGGGCCCGAAACTTTCGTTTCGGGCCTTTTTGAATTCACTATGTGAAAGAACTTAGTTCTTTTCTTTGTCGACCAAGGCGTTGCCTTTGATCCAAGGCATCATGCCGCGGAGCTTTTCACCAACTTCTTCAATCTGATGACGGTCATGCATGCGGCGTGTCGCTTTAAAGCGCGCAGCACCCGAATGCCATTCCTGCATCCATTCTGATGTGAACTTACCAGTTTGAATGTCTGTCAAAATATCTTTCATGACAGCTTTTGTTTCAGGTGTAATCACGCGTGGACCAGAAACATACTCACCCCACTCAGCAGTGTTGGAGATTGAGTAGTTCATGTTGGCGATGCCGCCTTCATAAATCAGATCAACAATCAATTTCACTTCGTGCAAGCACTCGAAGTAAGCCATTTCAGGGGCGTAGCCACCTTCAACAAGCGTTTCAAAGCCGGCGCGGATGAGTTCTACAACACCACCACAAAGGACAGCTTGTTCACCGAAGAGGTCAGTTTCGCACTCTTCTTGGAACGTTGTTTCGATAACACCAGAGCGACCACCGCCAACGCCACAGGCGTAAGAAAGCGCAAGATCATGAGCGTTGCCAGATGCGTCCTGATGGATCGCGATCAAACAAGGCACACCGCCGCCTTTTTGGTATTCGCCACGCACAGTGTGGCCTGGGCCTTTTGGCGCAACCATCACAACGTCGATGTCGTTGCCTGGTTCGATCAGATTGAAGTGAACATTCAGACCGTGGGCAAATGCAATCGCAGCACCAGACTTGATGTTGCCTGCAATGCTTTCTTTCCAGATGCCAGCTTGAAGCTCATCGGGAGCAGCCATCATCATCAAATCGGAAACTTTGGCAGCGTCGGCAACAGACATGACTTTAAATCCGTCGGCCTCAGCTTTCTTGATTGTGGCAGACCCTTCGCGCAACGCGATCACGATGTCTTTTGCACCGGAGTCTTTCAGGTTCATTGCGTGTGCACGGCCTTGAGAGCCATAACCCACGATGCAAACCTTTTTGCCTTTGATCAAATTGATGTCCGCGTCGCGGTCGTAATAAACGCGCATAAGCGTTCCCCTTACAGATGTCTAGAAAAGCGTCGATGGCCCGCAAGAGCCAAATTCGATGGTGGTTTAGCGGGGTAGAGCACAAATGGCAATTGCTGGCGGTGCTATTTGCGGGGTTCATTGACGAAAAGCGTCTTCAAATCGCATCCCACCAGCACAATTTTGGAATATGGGGCATTCAAAGCTAGGTGCGCCCTCTGCGAAAGAGCGAATTCAAAAACCAAATTTATGCGAATGGCTTTATCCGGCCGCTTATAGAACTGACCTAAACCTCATGACCACATGCAACGAGGAAACGCTTCACAGTTTCTGCCATTCCGTATTCCAGCGCATCGGCTGTCAAACCGTGGCCAATGGAAACCTCAGCCAAATCCGGAATACGCGCCACAAGGGCTGGAAGGTTTGCTACAGTAAGATCGTGTCCCGCATTGACGCCCATGCCCAGCTCGCGCGCGGCATCTGCAGTTGCGCCCAATTTTTCAACTTCACGCTTTGCTGCATCCGGCGTGTCATATGTTCCGCCATAGGGCCCCGTGTACAATTCAATACGCTGCGCGCCCGTATCAGCTGCCCATTTCACCAATTCAGGATCGGGGTCAGCAAAGAGAGACACCCGCGCACCAGATTGAATCAATCGCGCAACAATTGGCGCCAACATATTGTGATGACTCTTAAAATCCCATCCGTGGTCTGATGTCGCTTGCGCAGGATCATCGGGCACCAACGTCACCTGCTCTGGCTGTGTTTCTTCAACCAGTTTTAAAAAATCTTCGGTGGGATAGCCTTCAATATTGTACTCGCAATCGGGAAATTCATCATCGATCAATGCGCGCAGTTCAGGCACATCTGAAAATCTAATATGTCTTTCATCAGGCCTTGGGTGAATGGTCAGCCCCTGCGCTCCGGCATTGAGTGCAATGCGGCCCATGCCCACAACGCTGGGCCAAGGCAAATCTCTGCGGTTTCGCAATTGCGCAACTGCGTTGAGATTGACGGAAAGATCGACAGGCATAATGATGGTTCCAAAGGCCCAAGAGGTTGGCATCAACATGGCGCGCCAAAGCCTCATAATCAACCGACAATTAGACGCGGAAAATACCCTTAAAATGTTCTCATCATTCAAGCCATTTACAGAAGTCGCTGCGCCCTTTTCCATCGGCTTGAAACCAGTAGACCCAGCTCGATGGCTTTATACAAATCCAGAATTCCAGAGTTATCAAAAGCAGAAATTGGAACTCTATAAATCCAGCTTCGACGCTGTGTTTATGGCGACCAAAGACAGTGCCGAGGCACAAGCAGAGATAGAGGCCTATCTTTCCCCTGTTTTGGAAGAAAGTTCCATCATTCCTGAAAGCGGGCTGGATGTTGCCACATTGCCGCCCTTGGCCAGAGCGGCTTTAAAAGTCCAAGATGATCTCATCATAATGCGCAGAAAATCCGACGGATGGAATCTCGTCGCTGGTTCGGTGTGTTTTCCTGCCCACTGGAACCTCTCTGAAAAGTTCAACAGGCCGTTGGAATCCATCCATGGCCCCGTCCCCATGGACAAAAAAATGCATCAACGCATCAACCGAATATTCGATTCATTGCAACCCTCTATCCCCGTATGGCGCGAGAATTGGTCTTTGGACAGCGATGATGAGCTGCGCAAAGAAAAATCTGAACATATGAGCAAACACAAAGCGCAAAGTGAATTTGCACGATTTTACTTTCGAACCGAATATCAAACGTTGCACAAAATGCCCGTGTCAGGCGATGTGTTGTTCACCATCGGAACATATATCACGCACTTAGACGACTTAAAGCAACTGCATAATGGCCAGCAGATGTTGCAACGCTTCAAGGGTCAGGTGGAAAGTCTGAGCGCAGACGAAGTCGATTACAAGGGCATGACACACTGCTATCAATCGTTGATTGATTGGCTGACGACGGAAATTGAAAGTTGACGATGAACACCACAGACCATGCATCTTGGATTGGCAAATCAAAGTCCATAAACGACGCGCTTCGTCCAGAGCAAGCACAACTGCTTTTCGCCACCATAGGCCAAGATCGCACGATAGAAAATGGAAGCACCCTGCCCGCCCTTTGGCATTGGGTGTATTTTCAAGAAGTGTCCCAAATTGATCAACTCGGTCGGGACGGCCATGCCTCAAAGGGAGAGTTTCTGCCGCCAATTGATCTGCCAAGACGCATGTGGGCTGGCGGAAGACTGGACTATCAACGCCACGCCAAAATTGGCGAACGACTTACAAAAATATCCACCATCAAAGACATTAAAAACAAGACCGGAAAAACGGGACAGCTTTGCTTTGTCACCGTTCGCCATGAGTATTTCGATCAAGAGGACAAATTGGTGTTCTCGGAAGAGCACGACATTGTTTACCGTGAAGATCCGCAAGACAAAACCACAACTGCCGCACCTATCGTCCCGCCAGAAAACGCGACCGCAACTGAGGTGATAACACCATCATCAATTTTGCTGTTTCGCTATTCAGCCCTCACCTTCAACAGTCACCGCATTCATTATGACCGCGAATATTGCATTGATGTCGAAGGCTACCCCGGATTGATTTTTCACGGACCACTGACAGCAACCTTGCTCGCAGAGTTTGCGGGCAGGCAAAACCCTGACAAGCAAATCAAAACATTCAGTTTCCGAGCAACGGCACCACTTTTCGACACAGAACCATTCGCCATTAAAACAGATGGGCGCAACACCTATTGGGCAGAAACGTCCAACGGTGGGTTGGCGATGAAAGCTGAAATAGTCTTCGATTGATCAGCTTTTTGGCAAAAACGCCAACTTGTCTCTCTCTTCCCATGAATGCCCAGCAGCCATAATGCAACTGATGCCAGCAGTCGTTGTCATCAAGACCGTCCAAGTTCCCTTTTCAGACGTGTAAATTTCCATCACACTACTGCCCGTGGTTGATACGCCAAGAGCGTTGGGATTTTCGCTGTATTTTGTTTTCAAATATCCAGCGAGCTTGTTTCTTTCCCCGCACACCTTCGGCCCAGCGTGGGCTGAAGACAAGGGAATAGAAGCTGCAACGCAAAGCCCCAGATTGAACACCAACGTTCGATATAGATTTAAATTGAAAGACATTCAGACCTCCATTGCCTGCTCAAAAGCAGCGTTCAACGGGAGGTATTCAAACTATCAGCCGTTTCAAACGCGCTTTTGGGCAAGTTTACAAATAAAACCGCCACTACTAACTTTCCAAACTACGAATATGCTCGAAAAGCCTGCGCCCGAATGGTGAATAATGGGTTAATGGTTTTGATTGCAGCCGATCACTTCACAATTGTGATCTTCTCAGCAGCCCTTGTAATCGCTGTGTAGAGCCAGCGCTGTGAATGCTCACGAAACGCCCAACTTTCATCGAACAGATAGACATTATCCCATTGAGAACCTTGGGATTTATGGGTGGTCAGCGCGTAGCCATAGTCGAAATCATCGTAGCGACGTTTCGTCTGCCAAGGCACTTCTTCTTCCGGATTTTCAAAAGCCGCCTTCAAGACTTTGATCTTAGCCGATTGTTTTTCCATGCCATCGTCTTCAGAGGCAATCAGCAGATTCATAAAGGGCTTGGAACTGTTGGGAGCGGACACAACTTGCCACAAAGAACCGTTCAAAAGCCCTTTGGCAGGATCATTGCGCAAGGCCACCAATTTATCACCTGACGCAGGAAGCGCCCCTTGGAATTCTTTGAGATCACGCAAACGCTGATTGTAGCGGCGGCGGGTTTTGTTTGTGCCCACAAGCACCTGATCGGCGGCCAAGACTTCGCTCTGATCCACTTCGCGGCGGTTGATAACCTGACTGCTGCCAAAAGAACCGTATGAAAGCTCTTTCCCCTCGCGCACAAGTTGGGCCAGATCGATAATGGGATTGTCTCTTGCCTGGCGGTGGATGGTCTCTAACAAAACATCCGGTTCTTGTTCTGTGAAAAATCCACCACCGGAAACTGGCGGTAATTGCCCAGGGTCTCCCAGAACCAGAACAGGGGTGCCAAAACTTAAAAGGTCCCGCCCAAGGTCTTCATCCACCATGGAGCATTCATCAATCACAATAAGCGCAGCATCGGCCACAGGGCTTTGGCGGTTCAAAGTGAACAGAGGCGTCATATTCGACTTGCCCGTGTCCTCATCTTCCACCATTTCTTCGCCGCGCGGACGGTAGATGAGTGAGTGAATGGTGGAAGCCTTCTTGGCGCCTCGGGAGCGGAGAACCATCGCAGCCTTGCCAGTGAATGCCGCAAACAACACGTCGCCATCCACACCTTCAGCCAAATGACGTGCCAAAGTGGTTTTACCCGTTCCGGCATAGCCGAACAGGCGAAACACTTGCGGATAGCCCTGTTTCAACCAATTTGAAACAGCAACCAGCGCGTCATCCTGTTCAGGAGAAAACTGCACGAAATTGAATACCTCTGGGAAGAATCTTACTCAAAATAACGAAGTGACCGGCGGAACACAATAAGAACATCAGGCGCCAAACAGTTCCATAAAACGATCAACAGCACGATCCGCTATTCGCATCATATCCGCGGAACTGGGGCGCGCATTTTCGCCGAGCAACAATCGCCGTTGTCGGTCTCCAATCAACAGACCCACAAGCGTGTCAAACGCGTCATCAACATCCTCAATCTCAACATCTCCTGCCCTACGGCCTTCAGACAAAAGTTTCAAGAATGGTGCGCGCACCTGCTCTTGCCAGTTGGCCAAAACGGCATTTCCAAATTTTGCACTGTCCAAACAAGTTTGTGACATTGCAATGCGGTTGACGGAAATCACCGCATCACCTGTCAAGATGTCCAACAGCAACGTACTGTACGTTCGAAGCTTCTCAGCAAACGACCCAGTTGCTGCCCCAAACCCTGCCGTCAGCGCCGCGTTCATGCCTTTGGCTTGCTCATCAACCAGTGCGAGGAAAATACCATCGCGATCATCAAACCAATTGTAGAGCGTTTCTTTGGAGCAATTTGCCTGCGCTGCAATCTGCGCAGTAGAGACAGAGGTGCCATGGTCGCGCACAAGACGCAGCGTCGCGCCCAGAATTTGGCGACTGCGCGTCTCACGTCTTGAAAGTTTCGATTCGTTTGCCATGCCGTAACATACGGTACGCAATCGCAGATGTGAATCCCCAACACGATGCTGCAATTACATCAGTGCCGTTGCGCCATCCCAAAGCAGTTTCAATCCAGCGCCTGTAAGAGCCACAATAATTATTGCTGTAAAGCGCTTTTCAGAAACAATCCCGTTGAGCCAAAACCCCAAGATCACGCCTATCGGGATAAATGGGAAAAGAGCCAAACTGCCCTTTAGGCTCTCAACGGTTATCTGCCCCAACCAGACATAGGGGATCAGCTTCAGGCCGTTGATGGACGCGAATAGGTAAGAATTGGTGGCAACAAAGGATTGTTTTGGTAAATTATGCCGCAACAAGATGATCTTAGCGGGCGGGCTTCCCGCATGGGCGACAAAACTTGTAAAGCCAGCCATCGCACCAAATACGATTGAGAACATGGTGCCGGGTGGATTCATCTGTTGCGCAGATTTCGACAACCAATCATTCATCAAGCGATAGGCGACAAATATGAGCGCCAAAACACCCAGAGCAATTCGAAATACATCCGCATTCAAATATTGAAAAGTCATTGCCCCGATACAAATTCCAATAATGGCGGCTGGAACAAGGCTGAACACAAGCTTCCTGTTCCACAGACCACGATAACGCCAGAGGTTTGCAGCATCGATAACGAGCAAAATGGGCAATACAATCGCGGCCGCGGCCTGCGGCTGAATGAACAGCGCCATGATTGGCACCACCGCCATTTCCGCACCTGCGCCAAATCCCGACTTGGAAATGCCCGCCATGATGATTAACAGAGCCGAAACGACTAAAAAATAGGGTTCATACGACACGCAGTTACATTCTGAATACGCCGAATTTCGTATCAGGTATGGGAGCGTTCAAACTTGCCGCCAGCGCCAACGCGAGTATTCGTCTGGAATCTTTCGGGCGAATGATCCCATCGTCCCACAATCGTGCCGTGGAATAATAGGGGTGCCCTTCTTCTTCATACTTCTCGACAATGGGCTGCTTGAATTCAGCCTCCTCGATTTCAGACCAGCTCTCCCCACGCCGTTCCATGCCATCACGTTTCACAGTCGCCAAAACGGAAGCGGCTTGTTCACCACCCATCACAGATATGCGCGCATTGGGCCACATGAACAGGAAACGGGGGCTGTAGGCACGACCACACATGCCGTAATTGCCGGCGCCATATGATCCTCCAACCACAAGGGTGATTTTGGGGACTTTGGCGCAGGCTACGGCGGTCACAAGCTTGGCGCCATCTTTGGCGATACCGCCCATCTCGTGTTCGCGCCCTACCATAAAGCCCGTGATATTTTGCAAAAAGATCAACGGGATTTTTCGCTGAGCACACAATTCAATGAAATGCGCGCCTTTCAAGGCACTTTCGGAAACCAGAATACCATTATTGGCCACAATCCCCACAGGCATACCGTGCAGTTTGGCAAAGCCAGTGACCAAAGTGGTGCCGTAACGTGCTTTGAATTCGTCGAACTGCGAACCATCGACCAAACGCGCTATGATCTCACGCACATCATATTGTTTGCGCAGGTCCACAGGCACAACAGTTTCTAGCTCTTCAGCTGAATATTTTGGCTCTTCAAAGGGTTGAATATCGAAAGGTACAGCCGCAGGCGCTTTCAAATTTCGAACGATCGAACGCACAATCTGCAAAGCATGAGAGTCATTTTCCGCCATGTGATCTGCAACGCCAGACTGACGCGTATGAAGGTCGGCACCACCAAGGTCTTCAGCCGTCACTTCTTCGCCAGTTGCCGCCTTTACCAATGGCGGCCCACCGAGAAAAATCGTGCCCTGCTCTTTCACAATCACTGTCTCGTCAGACATGGCAGGAACGTAAGCCCCACCTGCTGTGCAAGATCCCATCACGCAGGCAATCTGTGAAATGCCCATGGAAGACATATTGGCCTGATTGAAAAAGATGCGACCGAAGTGATCTTTGTCTGGAAACACTTCCGTTTGTTGAGGCAAATTGGCACCACCTGAATCCACCAAATAGATACAAGGAAGGTGATTTTCTTGAGCCACCTCTTGCGCCCGTAAATGCTTTTTCACGGTCATGGGATAATAGGTGCCGCCCTTAATGGTGGCATCATTGCAAACAATCATACATTGCCTGCCCTCAATCTGCCCAATGCCCGCGATGACGCCCGCGCCATTGATCTCGTCATCGTACAAACCATGCGCGGCCAATGGGGCAAGTTCCAAATACGGCGTGCCAGGGTCAAGCAATTTCATCACCCGTTCACGGGGCAGCAATTTACCCCGCGCAACATGGCGCTCTCTCGATTTCTCAGCACCACCCAAAGCAACAATTGCGCGCAACTGTTCAAGATCGGTGGTCAGCAATTCCCACTGATTTGCATTTGCAATCGCTTCTCTGTCAGAAATCGACAACTTGGGCTTTAATTCGTTTACAGCCACGTTTCAGCCCCTAACTTGCATTTCTGGATTTGGAATCTGTATCGGGTAAATCGACAGGCAATTTGTCTTCAACCCATTTTGAAAAGCCACCTTCAATATGGGCAACGGGCGCCAAACCCATATTTTGCAAATCTCGGGTTGCAAGCGCAGAACGCCAAGCAGCAGCACAAAAGAAGATGTAGGTTTTACCTTGTTGTGCGAAGACCTCGCGGTGGTAAGGGCTTTCAGGATCAACCCAAAACTCCAACATACCGCGTGGCGCATGAACAGCATCAGGAACGCGCCCTGACTTTGCCAGTTCGCGAATGTCGCGAATATCCACCAGAACAGCTTCGCCGTCTTGTTGCATTTGCAATGCATCAGCGGGTGTAAGCGTTACAATTTCTTCATTGGCTTCTGCGACGAGTTGAGCTGCAGTCTTCTTCATTGCGAGGCCTGGTGATGGTTTTCAAACAGAACCAAATTAGCAGGCTGGGCATAATATATAAAGCAAAACCCTTTGGGGGTCCGGCTTATTCAAGTTTTAGTTTGAAACCGTATCAGCAACAATCGCAGTGGTGTCACCACCAGTCAAAGTTCCAAAAACAAAAGCAATCACAAGCACAATGGCGACCGTCCAGAGCGCAATGCCCCAGCATGATTTTTCGACTGTATCGTTCATAATTTCCCTGAAATTTTCGCTTTATACGCTGCCACATTTTCGGCCACACGAAATCCAAGGATGTTTCTAAATCTGCGAACACTGTAGAACAACAGCAATTGTGACAATTTCATGGCATGGCAGTCATGCACAAAACGCATAGCTAAAATTTGCTAAATAAAACAGTGAACTACAAAGCGCGTAACCGTTAACCATACGTTAATTCATGTGGCTATTTTGTGGACGAAACCGCCTTCTTAGTCGGTTTCGCATCAGCTTTTACACTCGTATTCACCTCCACCGGCGTGCGCATGATGATCTCACGATGGGGAAATGGAATGTCGATTCCATTTTCTTGAAAAGCATCCCACAGCGCCAACATCACCTGCCCTCTAATATTTGTCAGTCCGTTTTGCGGATCGGAAATCCAAAACCGTGTGACGAAGTTAAGAGAAGAATCGCCAAACTCTGTCATCCAACACACCGGTGTCTTGATGTTGCTCACACGATCCACGCTCTTAGCGGCATTGATTGCAAGTTTGGAAACATGGTGGGGATCGCTGTTGTAAGAGACCCCAAACTCCACATCCAACCGGACCAGTTTGTCCGTGAACGACCAGTTGATCACTTTCTCGGTGATGAAGTCTTCATTGGGAATCAAAAACTCTCGACCGTCACGCGTCACCACAGAAACAAATCTGGAGCGCAATTCCCTTATCCAACCAAATGTTTCCCCGAGAGAAATCGTGTCCCCGGGCTTGATGCTTTTGTCGAGCAAAATAATCACGCCAGATATAAAGTTCGAGACTACTTTCTGAAGGCCAAAACCCAGCCCCACACCAACCGCACCTGAGAAGACGGCAAGGGCCGTCAGATCAATACCAACTGAATTGAGCGCAATGATGATCGCCATGACCACCAAAAAGATTTTCACCAATTTCCCGATCAGCACCTGAAGGCTGGGCGTCAGGTCAGTCATTCCTTTGACACGGGTTTCCACAAAGTTGCCCGTATTTGTTGCCAACCAAACCAAGGTCAAAAGCAGACCGACGGTTTTGATCACCAGCAGCGCGGAGATGCGGACCTCACCGATGGTGAAAGCCAAGGCATCGAGTGTTTCCATCGTGGGTGACAAATATCCTGTGATATTAAGCGCCACCACAACCCATGCGACGATCGCAATGGAACGGGACAATTGTTTCGACCGAATGACCTTCGACAAAACATTGATCACCAACCATGCAAACGCCAGACTGTAGGCACCACGCAATAAAAACGTGTTCCAAGGCCACGTGTAGGCATAAGCGATTGTATAAGCGCTCCAACACAGTGGAATGAATGTCACCCACTCAACCCGGCGCAGCAGTGCAGCCAACACACGAAGGAAGCCAGCGTTCAGTTTCAGGCTGCGCACCCAAGCTTCCAATGGCGGTTCCAAACGTTTGGCCACAAGCCAGCTGAACGCGAACAAAGCAACAATTATGCCCAGCTGGTATAGTGTCCAAGGCTGATAGATCAGCGCCCAAACGTCTTCTGCAATTTTTTGAATTCCGGAACCGGCTGTGAGAACAATTTCCTCACCCGTCAAAGTTGGAGCTTCACCTTCAATTGCTTTGGTATGGTTTGCCATTCTTATCCAACACTCATTGCCAACACACGGCTGATTTCTTTCAACGATCGACCAGACTGATCGTTCCATTCATTAAACGCTTCTTGCACCGCTGCCATTGCTTTTTTGGATGTTGGCGGCTTTTCAACAACACCTTCAGCAACCAGCCGCCCGATAACATCTGTCGACAATATGAAACCATCCCGGTTCATAAAGCGCAGAAAATAGGAACCTGTGTTGCCACCCAAGCGGGAACCACGTTTTTTCATCATCTCCAAAAGACCAACAAAATCTTCGGACGGCCAACCGCCAAACGCGTTGCCGACGCTTCCATACGCTTTGTGCAGCTCAATTAAGAAAGCGGCATTTTCCTGAACCGACCTGATTTTTGTCCCATGACGGATAATGCGCGCATCACTGACCAATCGCTCAAGGTCTTCATCCGTGTAAAACGAAATTCGACCCGGATCAAAACCGTCAAATGCTGCCTCAAAACCATCCCACTTGGCATCGACCACTTTCCAGTTGAAACCTGAGTTGAAGATGCAGCGCGTCATCATGGCCAACCATCGGTCAGGTGGAATCTGTTCTAACTCTTTTTGAGAAGCGGGTGGTTCCAAAAGCGCTTCCAGTACATCACGTCCGCCCTTTCGCTTGGCCGCAATATCAAAAATTTCGTCGAAACTGTGCATGAGCTTCCAAAAGGCTGTCGCCACGTTCACTACTTGTGCATCACTCTCGCATGAGCAACACAATATCGAAACCCACAACACGTGACCTTTTGTTGATGGTGATCACAGCCATCATCTGGGCCTCTGCATTTGTGGCCATCAAGGTCGTTGTGGTGGAAACCGGGCCGCTCTGGCTTGCCGCTTGGCGGGTCGCGATTGGGTTTGCGGTTTTGCTGCCCTATGCAATTTGGCGCGGTTTCATTTGGCCTCAAAATTCAAGGATGTGGGTGCTCATTTGCGTGGCATCTTTGTTCAATGTGGTGCTGCCCTTCTTTTTCATTTCTTGGGCGGAGCAAACCATTGATGCCGGGGTTACGTCCCTGCTGATGGGAACCGGTCCGTTTTTGGCGTTGTTCGGCAGTCACGTGTTTACCAGCGACGATAAATTGACGGCGCCTAAATTCATCGGAGTTTTGTTGGGTTTCGCAGGGGTTTTGACGATTGTAGGGGGAGATGCCATTTCAGGGCTCGGTGGACAAACAATTCTAGCACAAGTCGCCGTTGTTGGTGGTGCACTTTGTTATACAATTTCAGGCCTGATGGTGCGCCGCATTGATATTCCACCCATCCGTTTGGGGTGTCTCGTTTTTGGCTCTGGCATGATCATATTGATTGGTGCTGCCTTTATATTCGACGGCACACCCAACATGAGCCTCAGCACCACCGTTTTATTGTCACTCATATACCTCGGTGTCTTTCCAACAGCGATTGGGCAAATACTGCGCTTCACGCTGATCAAGCGTGTGGGTTACGCAGCATTTGCATTGGCGCTGAATCTCATACCGGTGATTGGCGTTGGCCTTGGCGCGTTGCTTTTGGGCGAAGTGATCACCCCACGCATCTTCATTGCGCTAGCATTGGTTTTAACTGGACTGTTTGTTGCCAGAACAGGCGCACCAAAAACCTAAGCAGCATCCCATTTTGGTGAGAATTCAAAATCGCAGATGCGCGAGTGTTTTGAGGTGAGTTCAGTAATGGAAGCCATCTGATCGTCAGACAATTCAAAGTCGAAAATGTCCAAATTTTCAGCCAAGCGTGACGGCGTAGCCGTTTTGGGAATAGCGCCCGCACCTACGTGTTGAACATGCCAGCGCAGCACAACTTGCGCTTCTGTCTTGCCGCAGGCAGCAGCAATATCCATCAAAACCGGGTTGTTCATCAAAGGTCGACCTTGATAGAGTGGGCAATAGGCCATCAACGCCACACCATGTTCAGCACAGGCAGCTCTAATCTTACGCTGATCCAGATACGGGTGGTTCTCCACCTGATTGCAGGCGATAGGTCGCTCGGAAGCTGCAACCATTTCATTTAACAATGCAACGGTGAAGTTTGAAACACCAATATTGCGCGCCCATCCCCGTTCAGCGGCTTCATTCAAAAGCTTGGCCCAGTCGGCAACTGCTTTGACCTTTGGCGGCCAGTGAATGAGCAAAAGATCAACATAGTCTGTGCCCAAACGTTCAAGACTTCCCGCAACCGTTTTGATGAAATTATCTTCTGTCACATCAGTCGGCCAGACTTTCGTGGTGAGAAATATGTCATCGCGGGAAAGACTGGAAGCTTTCATACCCTGCCCCACGGCATCTTCGTTTTCATACATCACAGCCGTATCGATGTGACGATAACCTGTGCCGAGAGCAGTTTTCACAATGTCTGCGCATTGATCACCGCGCATTTGCCAAGTGCCCAACCCCAGTGCGGGAATCTTTGCACCATTTGCTTCAAGAATTTTCATCAGATTATCCGTTTCGTGAGATGCCGTTGGAGTGTTAATAGACCATATGAGGTGTCCGCGAGCGAGAAACAAATGAAAAGTGATCCTACAGAATCTGGGCGGATTGAACTTATAGACGTGGCACGCGGAATCGCACTTGTGGCGATGACGATCTATCACTTTACCTGGGATCTAGAGTTCTTCGGTTGGATCGTACAAGGCACCACTTTGCAATCCGGTTGGGTTTGGTTTGCCCGCTGCATTGCTTCAAGTTTTATTTTTTTGGTTGGCGTCAGTTTGGTGTTGGCCCATCATGACGGTGTTCGATGGCGCTCATTTGCAAAACGTTTGGTGATGCTCATCCTCGCGGCAGCTGCTATTTCTGTAGTCACTAATTTTGCGGTGCCTGGTGGCTTCATTTTCTTTGGCATTCTTCACGGCATTGCGCTGTTCAGTCTGCTTGGTATTTTGTTTGTACGCCTCCATTGGGCATTGCCACTGGCGGCAGGTGTGCTCGTTCTCGTTGTCGAGAACACTTTTTCAAATGATGTGTTTTCCCAGCCTATTTTCTGGTGGGTTGGCTTGGCCCCTACTGACCCACCTTCCAACGACTACGTGCCGCTCTTTCCATGGTTTGCCGCAGCCTTGTTTGGAATTGCAGCAACCAAAATTGCGCTTCAACAAAACTGGCTTGCAAAACTGCAAAATTGGAAAGCGCCAGACATCATCAACAAGCCTTTGGGGTTTATCGGTCGACATTCGTTGCTTTATTATTTGGTACACCAACCCATTTTGATGGCGGCAATCTGGTGTTTTACCGCGGTTGCAGGGCCTCCAGATGCAACGCCATCATTTATGGCAATGTGCGAACGGCAATGCACCGTGAGCAATGGCAAAGCCTATTGCGCATCGTATTGCGGGTGTGTGGTAGACGGTTTTAAAAGCGGAAGCGTCTTTCAACCGTTTTTAGAAGGCAAAGCCACGTTGGAAAACAATGAAACAATACGTTCCGTTATCAACCAATGCAGCGTTGAAAGCGATTGAAGCTACAATTCAATCTTTAACTTGCTGCACTGGCAACCGGATTGATGTTGAACAAGTTCAGTGGAATGAGCTTTGACTGTGTCTGCGACAATTTTTGTTCGCGCGGAGCTTCAATGAACAATTCGTGGTCGAACCACTTCCACTCATCACACCATGTCCAACAACCGGCCCGCTTGTAAACGTCTGCAACTTTATCTGCATAGCGTTTGTTGACCGGCAGCTGAATCGTATTCAGTTCATGATTGCCGAAATAGGTCATTGCCAGAGGAAGCGAACGCTCAGTGCAGTAATTGCTCATCCAAAGTTTGAACCCGATTTCTTGACTCAACTTCTCCAACACCCGAAAAATTTGAATATGGTCTTCGTGGCCATATTCACCCCAAGGATTGTGTGTGAACACATTCATATCAGACGTAAGCTGTGGTTTGAGCTCGTTGTACAAACGGAAGAAATTCGATTTGTAATGTTCGCGAATGGTGATCTTGGGCGCAGCACTCATGCCCAAAAAGCGTTTCACTTTCTGTTTAAGAATACGGCGCTTGTATCGTTTGTTTAAGAGAATTCCGTACTCGCTCAATTCCGGAGACTGCCAGTTCGCCAATCCATAAGTTGCAGCTTCATCAATTGCCAAAGAGGACACGTTGTGATGGGGAAATTCTGCCAGGGCTTTTCGGCGCGCTTCTCCCATCTTGGGATCAGGCCAATAGTCTTCAAATGCAATGACAACACGGTCAACATCTTTCAATATGGAGCCGAACCACAGCAATTCATCATCTGGATGCGCAGCCACAATCATTGAATTTTTCAAAAAATCTCTTTTGCGGGTCATGTAATCGCTCCCTGTTTCTTCATTCGGTGCAAAACAATTTTTTTCAGCAATGCACCTTTCCAACCCCGTGCGATGCAAAACATCGACATCGGTGTAGCAGTCGTTCCAAACTGATGTTTGAAAGCCTCGTCACCAATGGTGAAATCAAAATTGTTGCCGCCGCGTGCAATCCAATCTTCGATCAACCAAGTGTAGAGTTGCAGTCCGGGCGAATGCCTGCCGGCTTTGTCGTAATCAGCACCGATAAGAAGATAGAGAAAACGCCCTTTATGCGTGAGCCCGAAGACAACGCCCACTGGTTTTCCATCAGATGTTACCTGCCAGGTTTCAGCAGCATCCGTGTTTGCGCCATCGGCAGCCACATCGGCGTAAAAATTTTGAACCGTATCGGTTTGAATTGGATCGTTTTCAAAACGCCCTTCCCGCAATCGGGTCAGTTCGCCAATAGCAGTTTTCACATCTTGTGGATCGGTCAATCGCGCTAGGTGCACGTCATGCTGTTTTTTCCAGCGCTTGCCCTTGCGTTTAATTTGACCATTCAATTTCGGATCAATATTCGCTGTGCGCCATTCGTCAAAGGGCGCTGCGACATCGACACCATGAGCAGAAAAATTGAGGTTCATGGCGTCAACAGGAAACAGAACCTGCCAACACCCCACATGCTCTTCGCGCACAGGTTTGATCCGCAAAATATCGTACTGCCCCAATACGTCTTCGAACCGTTTGCGCAGTGTACATTCGCTTCCCAACTGTCGACGCAGTTCTTTGTCCAAAACGGGAGCGGCATAATCACTGACACCAAGGTCCGCAGATTCCAGAAGCCGCATGCCCATTTTTTGTCGTGAGATCATAGGTACGACACCACGCAAAACGCCGTTTTCACGAAAGGTGACAATGCAAGGCGATGCGCCAAAGGATTGAGGCATTTTTTGGTAAAAATTATTCAACCATACGGGGCTTTGGAACGCGCTCGCGCGCGCACGTGAAAACACGTCCGCATATTCTGCAGCGGCAAAATCAAACTTGTTTTCCAGCTTTATATCAAACATCACAGCACCCTTCCCCACGTCGTAACAAAAGTAGGTTTTCCAAGGGTGAACAAAAAGGAAAAGGCGTCGTGATGGTTAACGAATTGACTGAAAAAACGCGTTCAAAAACAGGTTCAAAAACTGTGTCCGCTGTCTGGTCGTCAGCTCATTGGAGAGCTATAATTTGTGGACTCACAGGAGTGCAGAAATTGACCGATAGAAAAGCCACACCCAACAAATATCCGTTGCCGCCTCTTCTGACGGCCGCAACACTTCTCACGTGCTATTTGCTCGACCGGCTTCTCCCCATTGGTTGGGAGCCTGAAAAGGTGACGTCATTCATGCGCGGCGCGGGCTTTGTGGTCATTGGCCTAGCTCTTTTAATCGACATTTGGGCCTTCCTGACTTTTCGCCGCAACAACGCAAATATGATGCCGCACAAAGCAGCGTCTCAACTGCTTTTAACAGGGCCTTTCGCCTATTCTCGCAACCCCATTTATTTTGCAAATGTTTTGCTCACAATAGGCTGCGCATATGCTTTGGGAAGTCGCTGGTTTTTATTGGGTGCACTCGTTTTGTTCGTTTTGCTAAGCGAACTGGCCATCAAGCGCGAAGAAAAGCATATGGAAGAGAATTTTGGAGATCACTGGCGCGACTATTGCAAAGCCGTGCGCCGCTGGATCTGATTGACGCCCCCAGTTTTTCACGTCATATTCTGGCCATGGGGAAGCGCTCGCCCCGTGAGGCCAAGGCTCAAGTTGCGCATCCAACACATTCCAAGAATTGCAAGGATGCTTCATGCCGTCTCCAAATCAGATCACCATAAATCAACTTTTCCGCCTTATCGGGACACCAGATTGCCCCAAGCTTATCGATGTATGCATCGATGAAGATTTCAATGAAGACCCGCGTCTGATCCCCGGTGCCATGCGTCACCCGTTCAAAAACATTTCTGACCTCGCACCAGAACTAGCAGGTCAGCGGGTGGTCATCATTTGTCAAAAGGGAAAGAAACTCAGCGCTGGCGCTTCGGCTGTGTTGCGCAATGAAGGTGTAAATGCAGAATATTTGGAAGGCGGTAACTACGCTTGGCGAGATGCCGATTTGCCTTTGTTGCCTGTAGAAGCATTGCCTGCTCGCCAAGCCAACGGCTCCATGGTGTTCGTGACACGTCATCGCCCGAAAATTGATCGCATCGCGTGCCCGTGGCTTATAAAGCGCTTTGTCGATGCCAGTGCCCAATTCTTATTTGTCGCGCCCGCAGAAGTGGAAGCAGTTGCTGAAAAATTCAATGCAACTCCATTTGATATTGAAGGAGTGTTTTTGACCCATCGTGGTGAAAAATGTTCTTTCGACACCATGCTTGATGAATGGAAATTGCACAGCCCAGCCCTCGACAAGGTCGCTGAGATTGTCCGAGGCGCTGACACAAACCGTCATGATCTGTCTCCAGAAGCAGCTGGATTAATGGCCATGTCAGTTGGGTTATCACGCATGTATCGTGATGATCTTAAACAGCTGGAAGCCGGAATGGTGCTTTATGACGCTCTTTACCGTTGGGCACGCGATGCACAAAGTGAGGGTCACGACTGGCCGACTTCAAAATGAGCACCACAACACCCTCAATTGGTGCAGCTACAAAAGTTTGGGCTAAAATTGGCGTTCTCTCATTTGGTGGTCCAGCCGCTCAAATCTCGCTTATGCATCGCGAAGTTGTCGATGATCGAAAGTGGTTGTCAGAACAACAATTCCTAAATGCCCTTTCATTTTGCATGTTGCTGCCTGGCCCCGAAGCCATGCAATTGGCCACATATGCGGGTTGGCGTTTGCATGGAATTTTGGGCGGCTTGATCGCGGGCCTACTGTTCGTGCTGCCAGGCGCTTTGGTGATGTTGGCGCTCTCCGTATTGTATGCCGCTTTTGGTCAAGTGCCGTTGGTGGACGCACTCTTTCTCGGCATTAAAGCCACGGTGGTGATTGTTGTCATTGAGGCATTATTGAGAGTGTCCAAAAAAGCGCTCCTTAACCGAGCTCACTGGATTATTGCAGCATTGGCATTCATCGGCATATTTGCACTCAAAGTCCCCTATCCAATAATCGTCATTTTGGCTGGATTATACGGCTACGCCTTCGCCGAAAGATCAACAAATATCAGCACCCCCTCTGCTTTGAAGCAGTCGCCTACCAACTCTTTAAAAACAACAGCACTTTGGCTCGGCATTTGGTTTGCACCATTGCTCGCACTGCGCTTTGCTTTGCCCGCATCCATTCTCAATGAAATTGGAATCTTCTTTTCGAAATTAGCCGTTGTAACCTTTGGCGGTGCTTACGCAGTTTTGGCTTACATGGGCCAAGACGTGGTGGAAAACTCCGCATGGCTTACGGCTGGTCAAATGATGGACGGATTGGGCTTAGCGGAAACAACACCGGGCCCACTCATATTGGTCACACAATTTGTTGGGTTCATGGCCGCTCACGCCGATGGCGGATATGGCTTAGCCATAGCTGCCACTATCGTCACACTGTGGGCAACATTTGTGCCGTGTTTCTTATGGATATTCGTTGGCGCGCCCTACATTGATTGGATTTCAACCCGCCCTCGCTTAAAAGGCGCTCTCACTGCCATCACCGCAGCCGTGGTTGGGGTTATTCTCAACCTATCGATTTGGTTTGCGCTACACGTGTTCTTCACGTCTGTTGAAACGGTGTCTTGGGGCGTCGTGCACACTTCCATGCCTGATATAAGCACCATAAACTGGCGCCCAGTGATTATCGCAATATGTGCAGGCATTGCCATGTTGAAGTTTCACACTGGCATCATCAAAGTTCTTGTTGTTGCTGCATTTGCAGGATGGGTAACAAGCCTGATTTAAAACTACTGATTAACACGCAATTCCGCGAGACGTTCGATGCAGCTTTCTTCAGCCGCATCCATTTCGCGCATTGTGTCATCAATGTCTTGCCGCTTTTGCTCAAGCTCTTTGCGCTTTTGATTTATGCGCTCAATCATAAGTTTGATCTGCCCTTCTTCTCCCGAAGAGGCTTTGTAAACTTCAATAATTTCGCGAATTTCTGCAATCGAGAACCCCAGCCGTTTGCCACGCAAAATTTGCTTCAGCAAAACACGGTCAGATGGGCGAAAAAGACGAGTACGCCCCCGCCGCACGGGTTTGATCAGGCCTTCATCTTCGTAAAAACGGATGGTACGTGTGGATACGTCGAACTCCTTTGTGAGTTCCGTTATCGTATAAAATTCACGCATATTAGATCGCCCCACTCAATCACTTCGCCCACATGTTAGATAATTGATTTACGTAAAAGTCAATCAGTTCAGTCTAAATGTAGTTGATTCAGGCAAGTTACGGACAGTTAAATTCCAAACCACCAAGCCGCCAAACCCAAAAAGGCAAAGAAGCCGACAACATCCGTAACGGTGGTGACAAACACGCCAGAGGCAATAGCTGGATCTATGCCAAACTTATCCAACGCGATGGGAATGAGGATGCCCGATGCCGCTGCGAAAACCATATTGATAATCATCGCAAGGCCAATCACAAATCCCAGTGACACATCGCCAAACCAAACCAGAGTGACAAAGCCAATTATCACCGCAAATGCGACGCCGTTCAGCAGACCCACCTGCAATTCTTTTCGGATGGTGCGTCGCGCATTATAGGTATCAATGTCTTTGGTTGCCAAAGCACGCACCGCCACCGTCATGGTTTGCGTGCCAGCGTTTCCGCCCATAGACGCCACAATGGGCATGAGAATAGCAAGCGCCACCATTTGCTCGATCGTTGCATCGAACAGACCGATCACCAATGACGCTAGAATGGCCGTCACCAAATTGATGCCGAGCCAAACCACGCGAGACCTGGCAATGGCGCGCACACTGTCAGACAGTTCTTCATCGCCCACACCGGCCAGACGCTTGATGTCTTCGGCGGCCTCTTCTTGAATAACATCCACCACGTCATCGATCGTCAAAACGCCAACCAAGCGGTCATTTTCGTCAACAACCGGTGCAGACAACAAGTCGTATTGTTCGAAAATTTGCGCCGCTTCTTCTTGGTCAATTTCTCCACCAATTGGGTGGGCATTGGTTTCGTGAATATCGGCCACAAGCACATCACGCTTCGCGCGCAACAATGTGTCTAACGGCAACACACCAGCCAGTTTAAAGGTGGGCTCTACTGTAAATATTTCTGAAAACCGTTCGGGTAAATCTTCGCCAGCCCGAATGTAGTCGATGGCTTGGCCGACATTCCAAAATGGCGGCACTGCAACGAACTCGGTTTGCATTCGTCGCCCAGCGGTTTCTTCCGGATATTCCAAAGACCGACGCAGGCGTATCCGTTCCTGAAACGGAATTTGTGCCAAAATGTCTTCGCGATCACCGCTTTCCAAATCTTCCAGAATATAAACCGCATCATCGGAATCCAGTTGGCGCACGGCATCAGCCACCTGCGCGTTAGGCATATTTTCCACGATGTCGAGACGGATCGCTTCATCAACTTCGGTCAGCGCGGCAAAATCAAATTCTCGCCCGGCAAGCTCGACAATTTTGTTGCGGTAGTCTTCCCCAACCGCTTCCAAAATATCGGCCATTTCAGATTCGTGCAGATCACGAACCGAATTCTGTACGCCCTCTTCCCATTCAGCCTGTGCAGCTTCCAAAAGCGAGGCAACAAATTCTGGGCGCACCACACCATCATCGGTGTAAATACCAGCCGAACTTTGAGTGTTTTCAATCTGGGGGTCAGCGTCGCTCATGCAATGGAGCTAACACACCTCAAAGGCACTGCCTACAAGACAAACCAAAAATGCACGTTTTTGACAGATGTTCCAAAATGCAAACTTCGATATACCGATCAGTATTGCAAAAATGGTGCGGCCGAGAAGACTCGAACTTCCACGGGATATTATCCCACAGCGACCTCAACGCTGCGCGTCTACCAGTTCCGCCACGGCCGCACTTGCCTAGTCGTTTGACTGGTTCGCGGGGTCGTAACAAAAGCCAACCATCCACACAAGCACAAAAAGCGGTTGGCGCTTGTTTTATCTGGCCTTGTTTTCGCAATGGGTGAATGCCAAATGAGAGCTATGGCAATTCAACGCGCACAACTTTCCAACAACATGCAGCGCACAGACGATGCGACACCCGTGGAATGGCGCATCAGCGACACGCCCATAGACTACCAAGAAGCGCTTGATGTGATGGAACAGCGCGCGCTGGACATCGCCAATGGCAAAGCCGCTGAACTCGTTTGGTTGCTGGAACACCCGCCGCTTTATACGGCAGGCACCAGTGCAGACGCGACTGACCTCGTTCAGCCTGATCGATTTCCCGTCTACAAAACCGGACGTGGCGGACAATACACATATCATGGCCCAGGCCAACGGGTCGCCTACGCGATGCTGGATCTAAAACGCCGTAAACCAGATGTGCGCGTGTTCGTTTCAACACTGGAACGCTGGACCATCGACACCCTACAGTCCTTTGGCGTGACGGGAGAGCGACGCGAAGACCGTGTCGGCGTATGGGTGAAACGCCCTGCCCGCCCCGCACCAGCAGGAGAAGTGGCTGAAGATAAAATTGCAGCTATTGGCATACGTTTGAAGAAATGGGTCTCGCTTCACGGCATTTCCATCAATGTGGAGCCAGAGCTGGAGCATTTTTCTGGCATCGTTCCCTGTGGTGTCCAAAATCATGGCATCACCAGTTTGGTGGATTTGGGCCTGCCCGTGACAATGAACGATCTGGATATTGAATTGCGGAAAAACTTTGAAGACCTGTTTGGCCCGACGAAAATCGTAGACTAATTTGAAAACGATTCTGGTGTGTCAAAGTCTTTGGCTGCAGCTAGACCGATTTCGACTTCAATAATCTTCTCGCGATGTGCGTTCATGACGGACCGTGCACCACTGTCCCCTTCGAGCAGTTTCAAGTCTGCAAAATATTGCACGCCAAACAAAACCGGGTTGCCCCATTCACCTTGGTTGGTTGCAACCACAATGCAATCGTCACTGTCTTGTTTTCGAAATGCGGAAATGAGAGCATTTATGTGATCGTTGGACAACAATGGCATATCACCCAAAAGGACCATCACATGCGCCAGCCCCTGCAACCGATACAAGCCAGCGCGAATTGACCCCGCCATACCGTTTGCAAAGTCACCGTTTACGAAGGTTGGAAAATTTTGCGGCAATACAGTTTCAACCTTAGCTGCCTCATGCCCCAACACTGCAACAACGTGGTTCAATTCGCTCTCCAATGCGGCATCTACCACATGACGCACCAAAGGTTTTTCTTTCCAGACCTCCAACAATTTGTTGCGCGCACCCATGCGGGTGGATTGTCCTGCAGCCAATATGACACCTGAAATAGGGAGCCCTGTCATTGTTCAGCCTTCTCGCGGTTGAGGGCGGGATGTGATCTCCATCAACAGCCCTCCGACACCGAGACCTGAAATAAAATCATCATCCACGGGCAATTGTGCAAGCAGTCGTTGCAACACCCAATCGAACCCATTTTCTGCCGGACTGCGCGCGCACCCGGGCGCGCCGATAACGGGTTTTCCCTCAAGCTCGCCCATCATTAGAAGATTGCCAGGATCAACAGGCATTCCAAAGCGCACAACTTGCCCGCCAGCTGCTTCGAGTGCGGCAGGAATGACATCTTGCCTGTCGGTGATGGCGGAAGCACCGAACACAATGATAATATCCACACGATTGACCATGACCCGCAGGGCTGCCGACAATTCACGCACCTCATGAGCCACGCGCATTTCTTCATTCAACGCGCTGCCTGCAACTGCCAACCGATTGATCAGGATCTCCCGCGTTTTATCCATGGTGGAGGGTTTCAAAGATGGAAGTTTCGTTCCAATCAACCCAACACGAAATGGCACAGAAGGTGTAAGGCTAAAACTGTCATTAGCCTTTGTATGTGCCAACACCATATCCAGCACTGATTGAGGGACAGCAAATGGGATGATTTTCACCGTAGCGACCATCCGTCCAGCTTCTACAAAAACGCCGTTGTTCAATGTGGCGAGAGTGATGTCTGGCGAAATTCGGTTGAGCGAATTGATGGCATCAACATCTGCATGAAAAATTCCAGCATTGGTGGCATAAAAGTTTACCCGCCCCGTGAACGCTTGCTTTTGTTCGATAGAAGGAGATGACAATTCATCAGCGAGGAGCTTTGCTGCTTCATCTTCGCCAACGTCGCGATCGTCCAATTGTGCAACGATAACATCGTCAATGTTTTCAGCTTTCAAGTCGGCAATATCATCACTGGTGAGCAAATGGCCTTTCTTCAAAACACGATTTGCCAAGGCCAATTTATGAGCAAGAACCGTCCCTTGCGCGTCTCCGACGTTGACTGAACCGAACTTCACTTTGAAGCGCCCAAAACAGATTGATTGCGCAATTTCTCAATAATCTCGGCCATAATCGCTACGGCAATTTCGGCTGGAGTGGCAGCCCCTATATCAAGGCCAATCGGCGAGTGAATCGTATCAATCGCGTTTTGATCAACACCCGCATCCAACAATCGAGCAACACGTTTGGCATGAGTTTTACGACTGCCCAAAGCACCCACATAAAAGCAGCCAGCCTCCAACGCCGCTTTCAATGGAAAATCATCAATTTTGGGATCGTGTGTCACCGCAACAAGTGCCGTGAAAGGGTCGAGTAAGGTGGCATTCAATATTTCTTCTGGCCAGTCTGCGTGCAGCGAATAACCTTCAAAACGCTCTGGCGTGGCAAATGCTGTGCGGGGATCAACAATCGTAAGATCAAACTCACAAGCCTTTGCAATCGGCGCAAGTGCCTGTGTGATATGCACCGCCCCAATAACAACCAAACGAACAGATGGAATATACACCTGAATGAAATGATCACCTTGTGGCGTTTCTTCAACTCCCGATTTTCCCGATGTCAAACGGGCTGAAATTTGCGGCTCAAGGCTATCACCCGTCACTTCCGTGGACAGCAAAAGCCGCTTTTTGCCAGTTTCAAGCTCCGTTATCACGGCCACAGGTCTGCGCGCCGCTCGAGCTTCGTTCAGCGATGTGAGCAAAGACCGATCCATTAAGTTGTCACTGGCTCCACATACACTTTGATACGACCGCCACAGGACAAGCCCACTTCCCAGGCTGTTTCGTCTGCAACACCGAATTCCAGCATTGTTGGTTTGCCACTTTCAATAGCATCAACCGCATCAAACACCACGGCACCCTCCACACAACCACCGGATACCGAGCCTTCAAAATTGCCTTCACTGTCGATCACCAAATGGCTGCCCGTTGGGCGTGGCGCAGACCCCCAAGTTTCCACCACCGTTGCAATGGCGATTTTACGGCCTTCATTCACCCAGTTTTGAGCGACCATCAAAGCATCAAATTTTTCAAAAGAGGTCTCGGTCATGGTTTCAATCTACCCGTGATTTTTCATCAATCAACGTTTCGTTTCGCCCAACGCAGAACAAATATCCGCAAGAGAATTTAGAGAATGAACTGTGCGGAAATCATCGACGAACGGAAGCATAGTTTTCACCCCCGCCGCGCGCGGTTCAAAACCATCAAACCGTAACAATGGGTTTAGCCAGATCAACCTGCGGCAAGATTTTTGCAAACGCTCCATCTCTTTGGCCAGTTGCTCCATCTCTAACTCGTCAGCGGCACGTTCCAGACCATCGGTAATCAGCAAGACGACAGCACCTTGTCCCAAGACGCGGCGCCCCCATTGACGATTGAATTCGTGCAAAGTGGCGCCAATACGTGTGCCCCCTTCCCAATCAACCACCTGCCCTGCCACATCGTCGAGCGCTTCATCAGGGTCTTTGTTGCGCAAAGCACGTGTTACATTGGTTAAACGCGTGCCAAACAAGAACGTGTGGACCCGCTTGCGTTTGTCTGTGAGCGCGTGGAGGAAGTGTAAGAAGATACGCGAATACTGGCTCATGGAACCGGATATATCCGCCAACACCACCAAAGGTGGTTGCACCAATCGCGGCTCTTTGAAGCTTGGCAACATAAGGTCACCGCCCGTCGCCATGCTTTTGCGCATGACTGCTCGCGCATCGAACATGGTGCCTTTGTTGGAGGTGCGAAAGCGGCGCGTTTTCACACGATCTATGGGCAGCCGAAGGTTTTGAATTTCTGCACGCGCGTGTGCAAATTCATCTGCAGACATTTGCGCAAAGTCTTTTCCACGCAGCACTTCTTTTGCACTCATGGAAAAAGACGCATCAATTTCCAGCTCAGGTTTTTCCTGTATTTCTTTCTCGCCATTGTCTTGAAACAGGGCTTCCGCCACCCGCGACTGACCAGCCTTTGGCTTGGCAGCAGGTTCACTTGGATTGGCCACGGGCGAGAACATGGCGATCATTTTCTCAACCAGATCGCGTGAGCGCCAATAAAGTTTGAACGCTTCGTCAAAAACGGGGTGGTCTTCTTTGCGGGTCACAAAAACGCAGTGCAATGTCCAATAAAGATCATCACGATCACCAAGCCCTGCAGCTTCTACGGCGCGCACCGCGTCGACAACACTGGAGGGGCCAAGCCTCAGACCCGCATCGCGCAATGTTCGCGCAAAATATAAAATATTCTCTGGCAGCCGTCCGCCTATCGCAGTTTCTGATTGGGTCTCAGCCACGTGCGCCAGCCAATCAAACCGACGGCATTCCAGCACCCGCTATGGCACCAGAACTGCGAGCTTCAGATTTAATGTGTTCTAGGATTTCAGCGCCTTCACTGCCCTTTATCTGCGCAATATCATCTTGATATTTCAGCAAAACACCAAGAGTGTCCGATATGGCCTGCGGATCAAGCGCAACTTTGTCCAGCTCCATCAAAGCCGTGGCCCAATCCAATGTTTCGGCAATTCCTGGGTTTTTGAACAACTCTTTTGTGCGTAGTTTTTGAACGTAAGCCACAATTTCCTGGCTGAGTGTTTCGTCTGCACCCGGAACCTTTTTCCGCACAATATCCAGTTCCCGTTCTGCATCTGGATAATCAACCCAATGATAGAGGCAGCGACGCTTCAAAGCATCGTGAATTTCGCGGGTGCGATTGGTCGTCACAATTACAATTGGCGGCTCTTTCGCCTTGATTGTCCCAAGCTCGGGTATGGTCACTTGATAGTCTGACAACACTTCAAGCAAGAAGGCTTCAAAGGCTTCGTCCGTTCTGTCCAACTCATCAATCAATAAGACTGGAGCAACGCCTTCTACCTGTTGCAAGGCTTGCAACAACGGGCGCCGGATCAAAAAACGCTCGGAAAAAACTCCGTCCTCCATGGCAGCTTTGTTGGTATCACCCGAAGCCTCACGCATACGGATTTCCACCATTTGCGCGGCATAGTTCCATTCATAAACAGCGGAGGAAACGTCCAAACCTTCATAGCATTGCAGACGAATGAGAGGTCGTTTCAATTGTTCAGCCAACACTTTGGCGATTTCAGTTTTCCCGACACCAGCCTCCCCTTCCAGGAAAAGCGGACGTTTCAATTTCAACGAAAGATACAAAACAGTGGCAAGCGAACGATCGGCCACATAGTCAGCAGCGTTCAACAAGTCGAGTGTGGCGTCGATTGAACTTGGAATATTTGAAGTCATGAAAAGCTGCTTGATCGAAGAAATGTTCCATCAGCTTATACAGCGATTTCAAGAAACAAAAGGCAATTCAACCTGACAAAAAAGTCACATGAACCGGCAGAATTTCAGGAGACTATCTACATTTCGAAAGCTGGACAAACGCCCAAAAAAGTAGACCCGTCTGATTCCGAAAAATCAAACGGGCCAAACAGTCGTTCAGGGGCGATCGACGACTGTAAAACGTCGGGTTACCCAATTAAAATTAATGCAAGTACCCCGCCAATCCAAAGTCTAGCATTTTTGAGACTTTTGACTGTGAGAAAAGTCACACTTTCGATTTCCCATACGTCACGTCCGCAGCATGGGCCAAAGAGAAACCACCAAAGCCAATGCCATTATGGTGTTGAATAACTTGAGTTTTTTAGGATCTTTCAACAAGTCACGCATCGCGGTTCCAAATCCAGCCCAAATAGAAACTGATGGAAAATTGACGAAACAGAATGCAAAAACGACAATCAGGACGTTGAGCGCATAGTTCCCTTCCGTCGTATAAGTGGCCATTGCAGTTGCTGCCATAACCCAGGCTTTGGGGTTCACCCATTGAAACAATGCAGCGGCCAAAAACGTCATTGGGCGCGCTTCACCGGATTTGATCTCCACTGGACCGGAATTGTAAATTTTCCACGCCAACCAAAGCATATAGGCACCGCCTGCGGCTTTAATGGCTACAAATATTGGGGGGTATTGCTTCAAAATGACGCCCAAACCCGCTCCTACAGCACCAAGCAAAATGCCAAACCCGAACGCAATGCCAAACATGTGCGGCACAGTGCGGCGCAAACCAAAATTAACACCGGACGAAAAGAGCATAATGTTGTTAGGCCCGGGCGTCACAGAAGACACAAAGGAAAAAATCAACAATGCCGAAAATGTGGCCAGTGTCATCGCATCGTCATTTCATCACGACCTTCATTCAATCCGCTGGCTGAAAAAGGGTTTCTTGCAGATGTTTGGCATACACACACATATCGTCGTCGGTGTCGTCGGCACAAGCTTTGGCCAAACTCTGTTTTGATAAATTCATGTCTTTTTCAACCCCCTGCCCGCGGCCATAAGCTTGCCCCAACATGACGCAGCCCCACCCATCCTCGTCTTCGCACCCTTTCTGAAACAGTGCGAACGTGCAGGCATAAAGGCTGGCCGCAGCGGACTGAGACAGCGGATCTGCCTCTGTTGGATAGTTTAACAATCCGCCCCCTCGATTTGTACATCCAGACCCACTACCCGTGGCACAGGCCAGCGCATAAGCTTTGCGCCCTGGAATAACGCCTATCTGTTTGTCGGTACCAACCGTTTCTAGCGCCTGTGCCAGAGACAAACATGCGTCAGTACCGCCATCCAGACAGATCGACAAACACAGTTCAGGTGTGAACGCACACAGATGCTGATCTAACTCTTCTTGACCCAAAATCGCATTCGCAGCGCTGATCATGAGCGACTTTTCTTTTCCAAAATGAGCGGCCGGACATTGCCTAAAATAGGTGTTGAATTTTTTGCTTTTGTTTACCTGTTTTGCAACCGCGCGAAGAGCTTCGATTTTCTTCGCGCCATCTTCCATACGTTCTTTTACTTGCTCTTCAATATTGGCGAATTCGCCGATCTCGTTGCAACCCACAAGGGTCAATCCGATGAATGCAAGAAAAAGCAAACGCAACTTCATCACATGCCCTCCACACCTCGGTTCATCGCAGCAATGCCAGTACGGCAAACTTCCACAAGGCCCAATGGGGTGAGAATGGATATAAATTGCTCAACCTTTTGCTGGCGGCCTGTGATCTCAAAAATGAAATGACCTGTCGTTGCATCCGTCACTGTTGCGCCAAAGGCTTCTGCCAAGCGCAAAGCTTCCACGCGGTCATTGCCTGTGCCTGCAACCTTCACCAGGGCAAGCTCTCTCTCCAATGGTTTTTCATACCCTTTGGAATGGGCGACCATAGTGAGATCAACGACGCGGTGCACTGGCACCATGCGCTCAAGCTGCCGCTTGATTTGTTCCAGCACTTTGGGCGTGCCTTTAGATATGATCGTAATGCGTGATAGATGACGCTCATGCTCGGTTTCAGAAACAGTGAGGCTCTCGATATTGTACCCGCGCCCAGAAAACAGGCCAATCACACGCGCCAGAACGCCGCTTTCATTGTCGACAAGAACTGACAACGTGTGCTGCACAATCACTTCTTTGTTTTCCGCAATAAAATAGGCTGACGCAGGCGGAGCCATCACCGGCTTGTTTTGATTTTGAATCTCTTTGGCCATAATTCTCTATACACCTTTGTTTATAGATATAATTTCTCGTTTGGGACGCCGGCGCGCCAAGGCTACTCCGACAAGAATAATCATCAGAGCGATTGCGCCATTGGCGGGCAACACTTCTCCTAAGAATAAAATTGCAAACAACACGCCGAAGAGCGGAACCAAAAAATTGATTTGCGACAGAAAAGAAGCACTCGTTGTACGCACAAGATAAATCACCAACACAGCGCCCAGCGCGGTTGGCATGACACCCGTATAAATCGTGGCCGCCCATTCCCCGGTTGATGCTGAGATTGCGCTCAGGTCTTCCAACAGAAGCATGGGGAAAGACAAAGCCAATGCAGCAACCATGAAAGAGGCCGCAGATTGTTGCCAGGGCATACCGACCAATTGTTTGGTAACAATCGCATTCACACCATAACTCATTGCAGCCAGAATGATGGCGTATTGGCGAACACTTTGATCTGCCAAGCTCATCAATTTATCCGGGCCAAACAACACGACGATCACAACCAATGCAATCGCGAACCCGACAACAGAAAACCGGTTTGGTTTCTCGTCTTGTGTAAACACTTGGGCGAGAAACAGAGTAAAAAGCGGCATTGAAGCCATCAGGATTGCCGCCAATCCGGCATCGACGCTTTGTTGCCCCCAAGCCAGAAGTGAAAACGGCAGTGTGTGCCCGAAAAATGCTGATGCAAACAACGGTATCCAAATACGTCCTTTGGGGAACCATTTTCGTGCAGCGAGCATGATGGCCACCAACAAAGCTGCTGCAACGGCCAAACGGAATGAAACGACAAACATCGGCGGCAAGGATTGCAACGATATTTTGGTCATCATGAAGTTAGACCCAAATACCGCAGCAAGAATCACCAACATCACATAATCCGTAAGTGAAAATTTGTTTTCCATACCCGCAAGACACCGTGCTTTGGTTTAAACCAAAGCTTTGCCTTTCTCATCAATTGCTGAGCCAACGGCTTCATCAGTCGCTTCATCGGGCAACAACATTTCGTTGTGCGCTTTGCCTGAAGGGATCATCGGGAAGCAGTTTGCCAAGGCAACGATGCAGCAATCAAAAATGACTGGCCCTGGTGTCTCAATCATCTCTTTGATTGCAGCATCCAATTCACTTGGCTTTGTGCAGCGGATACCAGTCGCGCCATAGGCTTCAGCAAGTTTGACGAAATCAGGCATTGCCTCGGTATAGGAGTTCGACAAGCGGTTGCCGTGAAGCAATTGCTGCCACTGGCGCACCATTCCCATATATTCGTTGTTCAGGATCATGATTTTGATCGGCGCACCATGTTGCATGGCGGAAGACATTTCCTGAATGTTCATCTGCACTGAGGCATCGCCTGCCACACAAACAACCAGTGAATCAGGATGGGCGATCTGCACGCCCATGGCCGCTGGCAGGCCGTAACCCATCGTTCCAAGACCACCAGACGTCATCCAGTGGTTTGGTTCTTCAAAATCGAAATACTGTGCAGCCCACATTTGGTGCTGCCCAACCTCGGTTGTGATGTAGGTGTCATGGCCTTTCGTCATGGCATTCAAGCGCTCAATGGCGAGTTGAGGCATAATCACATCTTGGCTTGGCTTGTAGGAAAGTGATTTACGGGCGCGCCATTTATCAATTTGGGCCCACCAAGCTTTCATATCTGCCTCTGACGGCTGTTCAGAATGGGCACGCCACAAACGCACCATATCTTCCAACACATGCTCAACATCACCAATAATCGGTACATCGGCATGAACAACTTTGTTGATGGAAGAAGCATCCACATCGATATGAATAATCTTGGCGTCTGGCGCAAAGGCATCCAACCGACCTGTAATGCGGTCATCAAAGCGCGCACCAATACAAATCATAACATCGCAGCCATGCATGGTCATGTTGGCTTCATATGTGCCGTGCATGCCCAACATACCCAACCAATTGTCACCACTTGCCGGATAACATCCGAGCCCCATCAAAGTTGACGTGATGGGGAAGTTGGTCAGCTTCACCAGTTCCCGCAACAAACGGGTCGCATCATCACCAGAATTGACAACACCACCGCCAGAATAAATGACCGGCTTCTTAGCAGATGCCATAAGCGCAACGGCTTCCTTGATCTTTTCAAGGTCACCAGAAAGCTTGGGCTGATAATGAGCTTGATCAAACGCGGAAGGTGGATGGTACATACCAGTTGCGAACTGCACATCCTTTGGAACATCAATCACAACAGGCCCAGGGCGCCCATGGGTCGCCACGTGGAATGCTTCATGAAGAATTGCAGCAAGATCGTTCACATCACTCACAAGCCAGTTGTGCTTTGTACAAGGGCGCGTAATGCCGACGGTGTCACATTCCTGAAAAGCATCAGACCCAATCAAAGGTGTTGGCACCTGACCTGTGATGCAAACCAGCGGAATGGAATCCATCAAGGCATCCTGCAGCGGTGTCACCGTGTTTGTGGCCCCAGGGCCAGATGTTACCAAAACAACGCCGGGCTTGCCTGTCGAGCGGGCATAACCTTCCGCAGCATGCCCTGCCCCCTGTTCATGACGCACCAAAATGTGGCGCACCTGCTCTTGTTGATGCAATTCATCGTAGATGGGAAGAACTGCGCCACCTGGATACCCAAACAAATCGGTTACACCATTGTCGATCAATGCCTGCACCACCATTTCAGCGCCAGTCATCTCTCGTGAGCCAGTTTCTGTCTTCGATGTCTTGGTCATAGTTCTTCTCTTTTGTTTCGATCGCTTCGGCGATCGATTTCCCTAATGTGAATTCAAAACACTCTTTTCAATTCAGCCAATAAAAAAGGCCCCCGAAGGAGCCTGACGCGCGTTAGCATTCATGGTGGTTTCAAACCATCATGCCAACGCGCCTAATCACCACCACTAGAATATCAAACATGTGTTCTATCCCTAAATTCTTGCCAACACTCTATGCACCAGTTGGGAATTGCGTCAACCGCTTAAAGCGCCAATTTTCAAATTTCAGCTCTTTGTCATGCAAACTCTATTGCGACCTTCACTTTTTGCTCTGTAAAGTTGCTGATCTGAAGCTTTTGAAAGCTGCTTGCTGGTGGAATAACCCTCAATGGTCGTCGCCACGCCAATCGAAATCGTGGGCTGCAACATGACATCACCAACATCGATTTCAAGATTTGCAACCATACGGCAAATACGCTGGGCAAACGGTTGAATTTGGTCCAATTGAGTAAAAGGCGCGACAATACAAAATTCCTCGCCACCTGTACGTGCCACAATGTCGTGTTTGCGTGTCAGGCGTTTCAGCCCTTTTGCAAGTTCCACCAGAACCTTATCGCCAGCATCATGACCAAAATTATCATTGACCTGCTTGAAATGATCCAAATCCAATGTGAGAAGCGCAAGAGGGGCATCTGTTCCAACGAACTGACGCATATATTCCTTCAATCCATCTTCAAAATATCTGCGATTGTACAAACCCGTCAGTGGATCAGTAACGGCAGCCAATTCAAGTTGAGCGGTACGTTCGGAAGTCGCCATATCGTTGCTGTATGTGCGTCGCAACAAAGGCATTGCCCCAAACAACCCATAAACCAGAGTCGCCATCATAATCATCAGGGCAATGTGAACCCAGTTGAGGTAACCTATAACCGGCATTGAAACTGCACCAGATAACCCATTGGTCTGCCCAATTGCGAAACTGGCCACAGCAACGCTGGCAATCACACCAGCTGCGTAAATCCAATACGCGGTGTTTGCGACTTTTCTCATTGGCTCCGCTGGATCCAATACACAGCAATTTCGTCTAAATTTAACAAGCTTGCGATCCCCTCGAAGCGCGCACCCAGTACGTTAAAGAAAAGTTAGATGAAAATAATAAACGGAACGCTAACTTGGTTCAGATTTAGATATGCTTGACCACTCGGTTTTTAACTGCCCTCGAAACCACGTGGATTGTCTTTTGGCATATTGGCGTGTTGCAGCTCTAATCTTTTCAATGACGCCTTCGTATGCCAGCTGCCCTGAAAGAAATTGAGATATTTCTTTGACCCCAATAGCACGCATAACCGACAGTTCACTCGACAATTCATACGTCAAAAGTTTGCGCACTTCTTCAACCGCCCCTTCTTCCATCATTTTTACAGTCCGCGCATTGATACGTTCGTGCAAAACCGGGCGATCCGGCATCACCAGATAGCGTTCAACAGATTTTGCATCCAGCAATGGTTTGGTGTCTGGCTGGTCTTGAAACGACTTTAGAGATCGCCCCGTGGTTAAGAACACTTCCAGCGCACGGGCAATGCGTTGACCATCGCTTGGCCTCAAAAGGGCAGCGCCCTCTGGGTCTTTTGACGCAAGTTCCGCGTGAAGCAATTCACTGCCTCTGTCCAGCAGCCTGTTTCGAACATCTGAGCGAATGTCTGGTGGAATATCAGGCACTTGTGCCAACCCATGTTCAAGCCCGCGAAAATATAGGCCTGTTCCGCCGACAAATATTGCCGTCTTACCTCGGCTCCATATTTCATTTGCAACACGTTCAGCATCCGCCATCCATATGGCCACCGAAGACGGGCCTTCCAACGGTGTGGTTCCATACAAATGATGGGGAACTCTCGCCAAGTCAGCTTCGTTTGGACGCGCAGTCAAAACCCGCAAAACAGGAAATATCTGCATGGAATCTGTGTTGATAATTTCACCATCATGGGTCTCAGCCAGTTCCAAAGCGAAGTTGGACTTGCCGCTGGCGGTTGGCCCCGCTATCAAAATGGCATCTGGTTTATTCAAATCACCCTCGAAATCCGATGAGACCCAATGACGTCTTCTGAACGCGTTTTAACGCTCGTTTCCAACCCCGCAACCCCTTGTTTGACAGCGGAGATTGCCGATCGCGTTCGCAATCTGTCAAAAGCCCGAGCTGTTTATGCACTTGCAGACGGTATTGCATGCGATATTCCGCTCCCGTTGGGAAAGGAAATCACTGCCGATGACGTTGAAATGTGTCTTGATGGCAGTCCCATTGATTTCGTCATTCAAGATGCGGATTTTCGGCGCAAGAAGGTTCTGCTTGCGGATATGGATTCCACACTTATTCAGCAAGAGTGCATCGATGAATTGGCAGATGAAGCCGGAGTTGGTGAAAGAGTAGCTGACATCACGGCCCGTGCCATGCGCGGCGAGCTGGAATTCGATTCTGCATTGCGTGAACGCGTTGGACTTCTCAAAGGTCTAGATGAAAGCATCTTCGACCAAGTTATTGAAAAACGCATCACACTTATGCCAGGCGGAAAAGAGCTTGTAGCAACCATGAAGAAAAACGGCGCCTATTGCGCTTTGGTCTCTGGTGGATTTGTTCAATTCACGTCAAAAATCGCAAGCGTGTTGGGGTTTGATGAAAACCGCGCCAACACATTTGAAATTGAAAATGGCAAACTCACAGGCAATGTTATCCCGCCAATCTTGGGAAAGGAAGCCAAAGTCGAAGCGTTAAACGATGTCACAGCAAAGCTCGGATTGACCGCTGATGATGTCATCTCGGTTGGCGATGGTGCAAATGACTTGGGAATGCTGGAACTGGCAGGCAGCGGTGTCGCGCTTCACGCCAAACCCATCGTAGCCCAGCAAGCCCAATTTAAAATCGACCATGGCGACCTGACAGCCCTGCTTTATATTCAAGGGTATCGCAAAACCGACTTTGTAACATGAATCCCAACACAGAAATTGAAACGGAGCGAATGCTACTGCGTCCATGGAACATGAGCGAACAAGATCGACGTGCATTCCATTTCTTGATGTCTGATGAACAAGTCAGACAGTATTACCCAACCGAAAAAACACGCCCAGAATCAGATGCATCTTTAGAACGGCTTGTTGCCTCATATGAACACTCCCAATTCGCTTGGGTTGCGGCTTGTTTAAAAGAAACGAGCGAACCAATAGGTTTCACAGGATTAGCGAAAGTGGATTTTGAGGCTACCTTTTCGCCAACGGTAGAAATCGGCTGGATGTACAAACCCACATGTTGGAAGCGCGGTTTCGCATCGGAGGCAGCTCGTGCGCTTTTGAAGCATGGCTTCAACGATCTAAGGCTTGATGAAATTGTCGCGTTCACAGCCGAAATAAACACTCCATCTCAGGCTGTTATGCGCAGTATTGGAATGAGTAACGATCCAAATGACAATTTTGACCATCCTTCAATTGGGGACGATTCTGCGCATTTGCGCCCTCATATTTTGTACCGGATAAGTCGCGACCATTGGCAAAATCAAAAAGGCCGATGAGGTTTCCCTCACCGGCCCACTAAGAATTTTAAGTCTTGAGACTATTTGATATCCAGCACCACGAAGCCCAGTTGGCCATCTTTTGACGCCACCAACATGAGTGCTTTCTTACGGCCATCTTTTTTCAGCGCTGCAATGCGTTTTTCAACATCGATTGGTGTGGCGATTGCTTCTTGGCCAATTTCTGAAATGACGCTTCCAGCTTTTACGCCCTTTTCGTCCGCCGCAGAACCAGGTTCTACAGCCGTAATCAAAGCGCCTTTCACGTCTTCAGCAATCTTGAACTCTTCACGCGCTTTCGCATCAAGTTCAACAAGCGTCATGCCTGAAACGACAGTGGTTTTCGCTTTTTCATCGTCAGGCGCTTTTGTGCCATTTTTGTTAGCAGCGATGATTTTCTCGCCGTCTTCCAAACGTCCAAGCGTAACCGAGATGTTTTCCTCTTTGCCTTTGCGAAGGACAACAACGTCAACGCTTTTGCCGACGGGCGTTTCAGCAACGATCCGCGGCAAATCGCGCATTTGCGCAATATTTTTGCCGTCAAAATTCAAAATCACATCACCCACTTTGATGCCGGAATTTTGAGCAGGCCCCTTAGCCGTTAAACCAGCCACCAACGCTCCTTTGGCTGAAGCCATGGACAGGCTTTCCGCTATGTCGTCAGTCACGGGTTGAATGCTCACACCCAGCCAACCACGGCGGGTTTCACCAAACTCACGCAACTGCGCGATAACCTTGGTTGCAAGCGAAGCCGGAATAGAAAAGCCCAAGCCAATAGACCCGCCAGATGGCGAAATAATCGCCGTATTGATGCCGATGACTTCCCCATCCATGTTGAACAATGGGCCACCGGAATTGCCCCGGTTGATCGCCGCATCCGTTTGAATGAAATTGTCGTAAGGGCCAGAGCGAATGTCACGGTTGATCGCAGAGACAATACCCAGCGTCACAGAACTGCCTTGACCGAACGGGTTGCCAATGGCCATCACCCAATCGCCCACCCGTGATTTACCCGACTGGCCAAACTTGACGGCTTGCAGAGGTTTTTCAGGCTTCACACGCAAAACCGCTATATCCGTTTTGGCGTCGGTTCCGATTACTTCCGCAACCAATTTGCTGCCATCTGTAAAATCAACCGTGATCTCATCTGCATCAGCAATCACATGGTTGTTGGTGATGATGATGCCTTCTGGATCAATGACAAAACCAGACCCCAAAGACTGGACTTTACGCGGTTGGGTTCTTGAACCGCCCCGTTCTTGTTGTTTGAAAAAGTCGTCGAAGAATTCTTGAAACGGAGAGCCATCTGGAACACGAGGTCGCGGCGTTCGGCCACTTTCTTCGCCACTGGAACCTCCACCTACATTTTGAGAAGTGGAGATGTTCACCACAGCTCCGATGAGTTCATCTGCAAGATCCGCAACAGAGGCTGGGCCAGCAGCATGAGCTGGAAGATTGTTGAGGGGATTGCCAGCATTTCCGATCACACCGCCAGCAACGGTTAGCGCGAGAGCGGCCGCAGAAACCTTCAAAAACTTTGGAAACTTCATTCAAATATTCTCCAGAACTTATCTTCAGACATCAAGCCCGAAACAATGTGGCAGGGAAAGACAAAATTGAGCGAAACGACTCACAATTAGCTGATCTTAGTTGAATAACGCAGATTTCCGCTCATTGGTTTCATCCCGCAGAAGCAATTTATGATCCGCGGACAATCCAGACCAAGCCGACACCAATGCAAAGCGCAACAAGGCCAGCGCGTCGCAACACGCTTTCATCCATCTGACTGACATCAAAAGCCAATTTCTTGGCGGCAGAAGGTGCGCCCGCGTAGAGCGCACCCTCAATTGCTAAAAACGCTCCAATGATGCTCAAAAGTTCAACCATCGAAACGCCTCAAACCAAAAACGCTATTGCTTTGGTTGATTTGGTTGACCAGCTGGATCTTGGAAGAAGTTGAAGAATTCTGAATTTGGCGACAAGACCATTGTGGTTCCAGAATTTTCCAACGCTGTTTGATACGCAATCATGGAACGGTAGAACGCAAAGAACTCCGGGTCCTTGTTGTAAGCTTCCGCAAAAATACGGTTGCGCTCGCCTTCGCCTTCACCACGGGTGATTTCAGCTTCGCGTTGGGCTTCCGCTTTAATCTCCACAACCTGACGATCAGCAGCCGCACGAATACGACGCGCAGCTTCTTGACCACGGGCACGAAGACGTTCCGCCTCAGCGAAACGTTCCGCTTTCATACGCTCATAGGTCTGTTCAGAGACTTCGCTGGTAAGATCAGTACGGCGAATACGCACGTCTACGATATCGATGCCCAGTTCTTGAGCTTCAGGGCGAATTTGGTCACGCACCTCAAACATCATTTCAGAACGTTCTTCAGAAAGAGCGGCCTCAAAACCACGCAAACCATATGTGCGGCGCAAAGCAGAATCCAAACGCGTGCTCAACAGGCTTTCAGCTTGTTGAGTTGTTGCGCCAGGAACACGTTCACGGAACTTGCGAGGATCAGAAATTTTATATGTGAGAAAGGCACTCACATCATAAAACTTACCACCGCGAACCTGAACAGGATTGGAAGGATCAAAGTCCAAACGCAACAGGCGATCTTCCAAAATCTGCACGGTGTCCATGCCAATGAATGTCAAAGGCAGTTTGAAATAGAGACCAGGCTCTTTTTCCACTTTTTGAATTTCACCGAAGCGAAGCACGATGGCTTGCTCGCGTTCGTTTACAATGAAAAACGAACTCCAAACAAACAACAAAACCAACAGGCCAATAACGCCCAATAAACCAAAACGATTAGACATTAGTTATTGCCTCCTGCAGCTCTTTTGCCAATTTCAGGCAGTGGAAGATAAGGAACAACGCCAGTGCCGTTGGCACCACCATTTTCCATGATCACTTTGTTTGATCCCTTCAAAACGCCTTCCATTGTTTCCAAGAACAACCGTTTGCGGGTAACTTCGGGAGCTTTTGCATATTGCTCATAAACTGAAAGAAAACGCTGGGCCTCACCTTCAGCTTCTTGAACAACACGGTTCTTGTAACCAGCAGCATCTTCAAGAATTTGAGCCGCTTGACCGCGGGCTTCACCCAAAGCAGTGTTTTGATATTTGTTGGCTTCTTCTTGGAACTGATCTTCATTTTGTTCCGCGCGTTGCACTTCATCGTACGCCTGTGCAACTTCGGCTGGTGGGGCCGCGTCTTCGATTTTTAGACCACGAATTGAAATACCAGCGCCATAGCCATCAAGAGTGCTTTGAACAATTTTCAAAACTGCCTGAGCAATACCTTCACGGTCGTCACGGAAAATGTCTTGCGCCGGACGACGGCCAACGATTTCACGCATGGCGCTTTCGCTCACCTGTGCCACCATCCCTTGGGGGTCGCTAACGTTGAACAGGTATTTTTTAGGATCGGAAACCGAATACAAAACGGTGAAAGCAACATCCACGATGTTTTGGTCACCTGAAAGCATGAGCCCCTGCTTTGAGCGGGAATTTTGAGATGATCCAATGTTGATCTGATTTTCAACGATTTTGACTTTCTCAGCAGTTTCAATCGGCCAGAATGCGAAATGCAAACCGGAGGTTGCCACTTCATCCTTCGGGACACCGAAACGGGTTTCAACGGCCAATTCGTCCGCATCGACCTGATAGGCAGACGCAAGCACCCAAAGCGCAACACCGGCAAGTGCAATAAAACCAAGCCCTGCAGCGCCAAACCCTGCGCCACCAGAGCCACCGCCACCTGGAATAACGTTTTTCAATTTGTCTTGGCCACGCTTGAGAATTTCTTCCAAGTCAGGTGGTTGTTGTCCTCCACCGCCACCGCCTTGTGGACGTTGTGGGCCACGCGGCCCCTGCCCCCAAGGGCCTCCGCCATTTCCGTTGTTTCCACCGGGCTTACCGCCACCAGTTTGATTGCTCCAGGGCATATAGTGTCCTTGTCTTTGCGGCGTGATGAAATCACCAAAGCCGCGTGCGGGATAAATGTTGACTTGTTATAGGGTCGTGACAACGCGCTTTCAACGAAAGATCGTAAGATTCATAAACCTTTTGATCGTTCCAATTGCCGCATCAACCGCGCCTTTGATAAATGCAATAGCGTGTTGCAGCGCTGTCGCGCTCTCCAGCAGGCACGTCTTTGCACTCAATCTCTTCCCAAATATCCAAATCAATGTCGGGAAAAACGGTATCGCCCTCAGGCTGTGCAGAGACCTTGGTGACGTGCAAAACATCTGCCAGTTCAATTGTTTGCGCATAAATTTGGCCGCCACCCACCACACATACTGCGTCTGCCTGCTCGGCCAAAGCAACCTCTTGCGCCACAACAAGGGCTTGTTGGGTCGATGAAGCAACTACCACACCCGGCGATTGCCATTCTTTGTCGCGTGTCACCACAATCGATGTGCGCCCCGGCAACGGCTTGCCAATGCTTTCAAATGTTTTACGCCCCATAATCATGGGTTTGCCCAATGTCAGCGCCTTGAAGCGCTTCAAATCTGTAGACAGTCTCCAAGGCATATCGCCATCCATGCCGATGACACCGTTTTCAGCTGCCGCAACCACTATCCAAACAGGAACACTCATACTGCAATCGGAGCCTTGATGCTTGCATCAGCTTCATACCCGTTCAGCACGAAGTCATCATAGGTGAAGGCAAACAAATCAACCACACCGGGATTGATATCCAATGTCGGCAATTGTTTTGGTGTGCGCGTGAGTTGCTCTTTAGCTTGCTCGAAATGATTGGAATACAAATGCGCATCGCCCAGCGTGTGTACAAAGTCTCCAGGCTTCAAACCACAGACTTGCGCCATCATAATGGTCAGCAAAGCATAAGACGCGATGTTGAACGGAACTCCGAGGAAAATGTCACCTGATCGCTGGTACAATTGACACGACAATTTCCCATCCGAGACGTAAAACTGAAACATGGTGTGACACGGCGGCAAAGCCATTTCATCCACCAATGCAGGATTCCAAGCAGAGACGATCAATCGGCGTGAATTGGGATTCGTTTTGATTTGCTCAATCACATTGGCAATTTGGTCTATTGTGCCGCCATCAGGCTTGGGCCAAGAGCGCCATTGCACGCCGTAAACAGGCCCGAGTTCTCCATTTTCATCGGCCCATTCGTCCCAAATAGACACCCCATTCTCTTTCAAATAAGCGATGTTGGAACTGCCTTTCAAAAACCAAAGCAACTCATGAATGATTGATTTTAAATGGAGTTTCTTTGTGGTGAGCACCGGAAACCCTTCCGACAAATCATACCGCATCTGATGGCCAAACACCGAGCGCGTGCCCGTGCCTGTGCGATCACCACGGTCAGAACCATTCTCAAGAACATGAGATAAAAGGTCGAGATATTGTTTCATAAAGTGTCCAAAATCACAGTAAGTCAGCACTGAATCATAATGCCTGCTTGGTCTTCCTTACATCACCGCAATAAAAAACGCTCGAAAATGACTGATTCTTCCACAGGCGACGATGGACGCGGGGGTGAGAAAGTCGTACAAGCGTCAAGTAATCTTCCGTAAGGTCAATTAGACTTGCGGATTTCAACGAAGCGCCAAGCATAGTGCCCACAGCGCAAAGACGAGAGAAAGAAGCCCAATGAGCAAACGCGACGATCTTATCGCCAAATACGCAGATGATTTGAAAAACAAATGCGGCATGTCACCAGACATGGACCTTTTGACAAAAGTGACCATTGGTTGCGGTCCTTCTATCTACAATGCTGACGCGTCAACCGTTTCAGGTTCTGACCAGTCAGAACTCGACACAGTAAAGAACAACTTCCTGATCAAGAAACTTGGTTTGGGCGATGGCCCGAAGCTTGATGAAGCCATCGATGCTGTGATCACAACTTACGGCAAATCAGAGCGCAACAAATACCGCGCTGTTGTTTATTACATGCTGACAAAACACTTCGGCAAAGAAAGCGTTTACGGTTAAGGCGAACGGCTCATAAGCCAATTGGTTTAGACACAACGTCATGGCGAGTACCTGCTCGCCATGACGTTTCTTTTTGGAATCCCGAAAACTACTGGTTTTTGCTGAGCTCTACCCAGTTTTTGTCACCATCTTCGATAAATTTAGGAATGTCGCCTTCCCAAAGGCTTTGGACATTCTTATCGTAATTCAAATACAATTTGTTATCGACCACAGTGAAAGCATCTGGCTCCGTTTTCGCCGTTGATCCTTTTGCAACCGCATAAGCGCAAAAGCCGCCATACTGTGGGGCATATTTTTCTGGGTTTGCCTCAAACAAGGCCTTGTTCTCAGCCGAAGCAAAACGCCACGTCACGCCTTTCCAGGAATGGGTATACGCATCGCTGCCTTCCACCGGTTTGCCTTCGGTAATATAAGCAACCGTGTCGTATCCGTTGATCGCAATGCCCGGTGTTTTGCCCGTAAACACAGGGCCAGCGGCCAAAACCTCACGCGTTTGCCAAAAATATGCACCAGTGCCACCAACCGCGACAACCGCTGCTGCACCCAACAAAAATATACGTCTGTTCATGACATCATCCTAAAAAAATTGCCTGAAAACCCGATACACTGATTGCACGAATTCAATACGGCAAAGCCACTCAATCGTTTTCACATCTTTGTGCAAACAAAAAGGCAGCGCATATTTGCACTGCCTTCCAAGTCAGTTTGTTAGAGGCTTATAAATCGCCTAATTTGCCGTGATGTTTGGCCACTAGATAGTAAAAGGTCACACGACTTTTGTTGCGATCGCCTTTCATGGTTTCACATACTTTTCCAATTACATCATCACAAGCTGAAGCATCGGTTTCGCCGAGTTTCTTCATGCACCATTTCTCGCGGACACGATCAAGTTCTGATGTGTCAGAACAAGACACCAAAGATGAATCTTTTCCCCGAAGAGCAATTCCAAGATGTTTGACGATTTTTTCAACAACACCGGCATCTGCACCGGAATCATAGCGTTTCACGTCATCAAGATATTCACTCATTTAATAGTCTCCCAATATTGGGCTCCCATAAGAAGCCAATTTCTGTTTGCCGAGGCCACACTTTCCTGCGTTTTTGTATTCTTGCGTGCCCATCGGCAAACTCCTCATTTTGCCCCTAAATTCAATCTGGCCTTTTCATAATCAATTGCCAACCCTATATAGGGGGGGCTGGAGCAATCCAGATATGGTGATAAATGACCTTTGTAATAAGCCATTCGGACCCGGGGGCGGTACCCGGCGCCTCCACCAAGCTGCTTGAAACGCTGTTTTAAAGCGTCTTGGCGGGGGCGAAATAGGATCGACGAGGGTGTAAAGACTGCGTTTTCACTCGGCATGGTACCCACCGATATCGGGCCATTATAGTAGTTGCAAATGATAACAACTATGTGGAAGCACGCGTCGCTGCGTAAGCAGTGCCAAGTACTTCAATTTAACTCCTAAGGGTTCACTCCCTTGGGCGGGGTCCGAAGGCACCTGGCAACAGAAGCCTTCACTTTTCCCTTCGCTGGTCGTCAAAGCTTTTTCCTGTGGTATTTTGCGCTTGCTAGTGCACACGGCTTTGTTCGTGCTAAGACTAAGGCAACAAATCACCTGATTGCTCGAGACCAATGTCAGACACAACCGACACTCCAGAACCAGAAGATCTGATCCGCTACGATATTCTGGCGCAAGAAGCGCTGCGCGGAGTGGTCAAAAAAGTGCTTCAAGAAGTGGCACGCACAGGTTTGCCTGGCGAGCACCATTTCTACGTCACATTCGACACCAACTACAGCGGTGTTCGCATGTCGAGCCGTATGAAAGAGAAATATCCCGATGAAATGACCATTGTGGTGCAACATCAGTTCTGGGATTTGGAAACAACTGACAATGGGTTTTCGATCGGACTGTCATTCGACAATATCCCCGAAAATATGCTCATTCCTTACGCTGCCATTCGTGGTTTCTTCGATCCTTCCGTGCAATTTGGCCTTCAATTTGAAGCTGTGGACGACGAAGACGGTCAGGAAACTTCTAAACCGGAAATGTTGGAAAGTGATGCTGGCGAAAATGTAAGCGCGCTTCCAGCACCTGCAAAGAAGAAGACCAAAAAGCAGGAAGCAAAAGCCGAGGAAGAGCCTGCAAAAAAGGAACAAGCAGAAGCTGAAACGGCCACCGATACCGCTGATGCAGATGTTGAGGCAGACGAAAATTCCGGGTCTGCCGATGTGGTTTCGCTAGATGCGTTCCGCAAAAAATAGAATCCAGTGTTGAGATGAGAAAACACTCCATCTCAATCAACGGCCATTCCACTTCGTTTTCTTTGGAAGACCCGTTTTGGATTTTGTTGAAAAGTTTTGCGGCTAAGGATCAACATTCGGTCGCGCGTGTGGTCACAAAAATTGACCGCGAGCGCGCAGCAGACACCAACCTATCCTCTGCACTACGACTTTACGTACTCAATCGTGTTGCGACCGAAGGTGCGCCAGAGATTGACGCATAACAGGCTCAATTGTCTGCCGGAACCTCATCCAGCTCTAGTGGGTCGTCCTCAAAGTTCAATTGCAAACGTTCCGCGGCGCGGTTGGCACGCTCCCTCAAAGCTTCAATTTGCTTTTCCTGCTCAGCCAAACGCTTCGCTTCCGCAGCAGCTTCTTTCGCAGCTTCTTCCGCTTCGATTTGCGCTTTCTTTTCTTCTTCTAAAAGACGTCTGATCTCGTCGGCTTTACGGCGTTTTTCCTCTTCAATCTTCAATTGTTCCAAACGCCGTCTCTCAGCTTCGGCAACGCGTTCGGCTTCTTCACGTAAGGCGTAAACCCGCGCGGTGCGCGTCAGCCTTTGACGTTCTAAAATTTCGGCCCGCTGTGCTAAAAATTCGCGTTCTCGCCGTTCGCTCAAACGCAGCCCCAGATAGGTTTCAAAGAAAGTTGTATCCGTGGATACATCCAGATTGTCGGCAGGGCCTTGAGCGGTGATAAATATTTCAGGTTCAGCACCAGCCAGAGCATCTTTGCCCGATGCAAAATTCAAGCGGCTTTCAAATTTTGCGGTTTGATCATCAAAAGCATAACTGGCCTTGCCAGAAAGCTTCAGATCTTTATCTCCAAGTTCGATAGAGTTGATCCGCAATTCACCTTCGGCCAGCGTGAAAGCAAAATTGCCTTGGCCAAATGCAAATGACTTATGGAAAACGCCGTCGGAAATAATCCTTCCTGCAGCCGCTGGAAGTGCTTTGTCTTCAACACCATCACTGGAGACCAATATTGGGCGAAACGCACCGGAGTTCACACCCTCCAAAACACCGTTTGAAATGCGAATTTCACCCCCACCGGCAAGCGAACTGAGAACGCTTTCGCGTTTTGAATTTGCCCCGTCAAAATTGAATGACAGGTCCAGCTCGCCAATAAGCTTTTGCGGAAGCTTCGCCAATTTGAAAAGCTCTTGAGCATCCACTGCCTTCAACTGCAACGCACCATTTGTTGTCGCAGACCTTTCGCTTTGGGCAAGCGATACTTGCCCCGAAAGTTGACCGCCCAGCCATGTTGCTTGCAGTTCGTTGAAACGCATATCGCCGTCGCGCAAGTTCATGACACCAGTTACGTTTTGAACAGGCGGTTGGGTCCCCACACGCAGTTCGTTGACCTTCAGCTCGATGTTCCCATCCAATCCTGCAAGCAGAGGTTTTGGTTTTATGCCTGCAGCAACATCCACATCGCCGGTGTGTACAAAATTGCGCAAACTTTCGGCATCCAAACTCGTGGCAGATAATTGACCAGCGAGAACGGGCCGCGGCAGTTGATCTGTTTTCAGAACCAATTCCCCTTCAATCAAGTGGTCTGAAATCTGAGTGCTGAGTTTGCCAAATGTGTAGGTGGCGTCTGAAACAGACAATTCGGTTTTGAACTTTGCAGTTCCTCCATCTCCATATCCCGGCACTGGAAGACCTGACATCAGGATCACACTATCCAGATCTGAGATTTCGCCTGAAACGGAAAGCACACCGTCCAGTGCAAAACTGTCACCCAACAGTTTTGGTTTTAAGTTTCCGGCTGCGCTCACATATCCCGACTTCAGGGTCAAAGCGGATTCCGTTTCAAAACCGCTCGCCATATTTCCAATTCCGGAAATCCTAAAAGCCGCTCGCCCAGTTTGATCCAACGGCACGACAGGCACACCCAATTGCAGCATCAATTTGGAAGCTTCGGGATTGACCAAAACAAGTTTGAAAGATTGTTCACTGGTAGCCTTTGCTCCAGCAACAGTGACGCCAGAAAGGTTAGCGTCAATTTCGCTCCCGCCGCTTGTTCCCTCAAAAGTAAGCGAAAGCCCGTTGTCTGGCCCTTCTCCACTCAGTGCAAATTTCAAGTCTGTGTTGTCCGTCAGTGCAGGATCGTCTCGCAATCGGCTGAGTTCTGGAAGTCCGCCAAGCCTTGTGTTGATCAAATTCAAGAGTTTGGATGGGTCTTGCGCCACAACACGCCCGTCAATTTTGCCGGATGGTGTGGACAGTAAATTTTCCACGGCCCCAGCAATGGTCACCTCGGCACCTGCCAAATCACCAATAGTGATCTTCTCAATCTTCAAAGATTGCGCGCTGCGCTGTAATTTCGCCTGCACCTTGTGTGCCACTGCTCCTGAAACCACAGCCTTTTCTGCATTGAGATCTAGATCAATGTTTTGCGCGATCAAACCGCTGCCTGGCGCATTATTGGTTATCAGTCTGGCAAGTGCATCGAGTTGATCAAAATTGGCTTCATCGCCTGCCAACTTCAATGAAAGGGCATTTTCGCCACCATTTTGAGACCCGTAAGACACACTTCCCTTCAATGATTTTCCATCAATCACAAGTTCTAAATTGTTGGCCTCAAAGCTTTTGGAGTTTATGTCCACATTTCCAGAAAATCCGGTGCCTGTCATATCTCTGATGGTTTGCGATGCTTCTACGCCGAGCCACTTTGCAAGACCAGAAGGTTGCCGAGATGCAACAACCACGTCTCCCCTAAAGTTCACATCATCTTCAACCAAGAGTTCCCCATCGGCACGCAAATCTGTGCGCCCCGGCATTTGTGCGCTAAGGTTGCCCACAAACCAGCCCTTACCACTTTCCAATGGTCGCAAATCCACGCCCACGTCTCGTATCACAGTGTCGCCCGCAACAACTGCGGGAAGAAACAAACTGATCGTGCTGTTGTCCGGCATTCTTGGAAGTTGTTTTAGAAATTGACTGGCCGCTGCAATGCGCGAAGACAAACCACTTTGACCCACACTATCATTCGTTGCTTGGCCCTCTTGAAAACGCTTAAGGTCAATCTGTTGACCCTCCGCATTCGCACGCATCGATACCACTTCGTCAAAGCGGATGTCAGCTGAACCCGTCAGAGAATATGGATCTTCCGCATTGCCTATATCCATTTTGTAAGCTGGAAAAGAGGCGCCCGAAACTGCCAAAGTCACATCGCTTTCCAGCCGGACAGGAAGTGCATCACCCGCGTCGGGGCGACGAAATGCAATCGCGTCTTCTGCCGACTGCTCCGGCATAGGCTTCACGGTCACAATGCCAGTTACACTTGGATTGCCATCAACAACTCTCAGTGGGCCTTCAAACGAAAGGTCATAGGGTTGCGATTGCAATTCACTGAACAGTTTTATGCTGAGCGATTGGTCGTCCTGCCATCTGCCGGTTGAAAGCCGCAAACGCGCCTTTTCATTGTTGTAAGTGACTGTGCCCTGCCCGCGCCACGGCCCTCTCAAAGTGCGAGCTGAAGCTTGCGCATCAATGTTTCGAACCAAGAATTCTCGATTGTATCTTTCGTCCCGCAATCGCAAGACACCACCATTGATGCCAATGTTCTCAAGCGCCACGTCTTCTTGGTCGATTTCAATGCGAGATCTTTGTTTGATTTCTGGCCACTCGATATTGCCTTCTTTATCAAGCCGCGCATCGATGACGGGCTTTTGAAGTTGTATATCGACGATAACAACGTCCCCCTTCATCAAGGGGGCCAGTTCCACATTCATTGTGAAACTTTCCGCCTTAATCAGCGGAACACCGTCAGAGGTCTGCCCCACTTTTATGTCCGTAAAAGTAAACGAAGGCAGAGGCAACAATCGCACATTTGTGTCCCCATCCACCGTAACGGGAAGGCCCAGAACACGAGAGGCTTCCGTTTCAAAGCGCGTTTTATATTGATTCCAATCGATAAAGGGAGGCGCAAACAACGCAGCCAGAAGCGCGATGACGAGTAAACTGCCCAAAAAGACAAAAAAACGTATCAAGTCTTGCCCCTCATTGAGATTTGCAGCTTTCTAGTCCGCCAAAGTGACGACTTTGCCCGGGTTCATAATGTTATCGGGATCAATGGACCTTTTTATGGCAGCCATAATATCGGCACCACCACCATGCTCAATTTTTAAGAAACGGCGTTTCCCTTGTCCGATGCCATGTTCGCCCGTGCAGGTCCCTTCCATGGCGATTGTGCGCATATTCAAGCGTTCGATCATGATTTCAGCGCGCTTCACTTCATCCGCATCATCCATCATCACCAAGGGTGAGACATGGAAATTGCCGTCGCCCACATGCCCCACAATAGGTGCAACCAAATCGAGTTCTTCCACGTCCTTCAATGTTTCCGCAACACAATCTGCTAACCTTGAAATAGGAACACATGCATCCGTTGCAATGCCTTTAGCCCCGGGTCGATATGCCAACATGGCGGGATAGGCATCATGGCGCGCTTGCCAGAGCTTGTTTCGCTCTTCCACTGTATCAACCCACTTGATCTCGGTTCCACCAAGTTCAGCTGCAATCTCACCAAACGTCTTGGTTTGTTCAGCAACACCAATGTCCGTTCCATGGAACTCCAACATGAGTGTTGGCTTCAACGCCATGTCCAATCTGGAATAGCGGTTGATTGCATCTGTCATGGGTGTGTCGAGCAACTCGATACGCGCCAAAGGCAAGCCAATCTGCATTGCCATAATCGTTGCATTGCAAGCGTCTGCGACTGTTTCAAACTGACAAACACCCGAGGAAATATTTTCAGGAATTCCATGCAGACGAAGCGTCATTTCTGTGATGATGCCCAGTGTCCCTTCAGAACCAACCATTAAACGGGTCAGATCGTAACCGGCGGAGGATTTGCGTGCCCGTCCTGCTGTTTTGGTCACAGACCCGTCAGGCATCACAACTGTTAGATTGATAACGTTGTCGCGCATGGTGCCGTAGCGCACCGCATTGGTGCCCGAGGCCCGTGTGGCGGCCATGCCACCAAGGCTCGCGTTCGCACCGGGATCGATCGGAAAGAACAAGCCTTGATCGCGCAGTGCAACATTTAACTCTTCACGCGTGACGCCAGGCTGCAACGTCACGTCCAGATCTTCTGAATTGACAGAAAGCACTTTGTTCATACGCATCAAATCAATTGAAATGCCGCCAGCAGGAGCGTTCACGCCACCTTCAAGTGATGTCCCCGTTCCAAAAGGAATGATCGGAACCTTGTGTTCTGCGCACACTTGAACAACCTGCTGCACATCTTCGGTGCTTTCAGCAAATACGACAGCATCGGGCAGTTGGCTCGGAATATAGGTGGTCGTGTGGCTATGTTGCTCGCGAAGTGAAAGATTGGTCTGCAGCTTGTCGCCAAAACGTTGTTTCAAAACTCCAACGGCAATTGCGATCCCGTCGTCATTGCGATTTTCACTTTTAAGATCTGCTAGCGCCATGGTTCCCCACCTGCACACTTCTACGGTCAATCAGAATGCTCAAGATTGAGAATTCGGGGTAAGGTGTAAATGTGCGATTGTGTATTTCAAATCATCAAGTTAGCAATCTAACAAATTACAGCGCGCGGTCTAGCGTACAATTTCAAACTTCATGGGGCAAACCAATGTCAAACTCGATCTCACCACTGCTCTCTCCATTGATGGACTTGCAGAGCGATTGGATCGACTACAACGGCCATTTGAACATGGCGTTCTACAATGTCTTGTTTGATCGTGGATGCGACTTCGGTTTCGAAGCGCTTGGCATGGGGCCGGAATACGTAGATGAGCGCAAACTTACGATCTACACAGCAGAAGCTCATGTAAAATATGAGCGTGAAGTGCATATGGGAGATCGGGTACAAGCATCGTTTCAAATTATAGACTACGACGAAAAGCGACTGCACATTTTTCAAGAATTAAGACACGAAGACGGCTGGATTTCCGCCACCAGCGAAAACATTACTCTGCATATCGATATGAGTGGGCCGAAAGTTGCACCTTTCCCCAAAGATGTGTTTACAAAAATTGAGCCTATGGCGCTTCAACACAAGAATTTACCATACCCAGAAAATGCAGGGCGCCACATCGAAATCCGTCGAAAAAAGGCGTAGGGTAGATACGGGTGTAACGGGCTAAGGGAAACAATTCATGTTGGATATTGTTCGACGTCTTCCCACCATCTTGTCCAATTGGATAGGCCCAAACCTTCAAAGCTTCATTTCCTCACGACAGCCAAATTTGTGGGTGTTGTCTTTGATTATTGGCTTAGTGGTCTCCATTGCAGCGATTTTATTTCGCGAGCTTATTCTTTTCACTCAGTTGATTTGGCTGGGTGTGAACACAGAAACAGTGTCCACCGCAGCAGCAAAAATACATTGGTCGATTGTGCTGTTAACGCCCGCCTTGGGCGGCTTGCTTGTGGGGTGGTTGCTGAACAACTTTCTCCCATCACGGCGCACAGGTGGCGTGGCTGATGTCATTGAAGCCAAGGCCCATGGTGGGCGCAACATTGAATTGAAAGCAGGGTTAGGATCGGCATTTGTGAGCGCTATCTCATTGGGGTTTGGTGCAAGTGCTGGTCGAGAAGGCCCATTGGTTCACTTGGGCGGAACGCTTGCCACATCCATAACAGAGAAGTTCAATCTGCCCGTTTGGGGACGCAGAACCTTATTGGGATGCGGAGTCGCCAGCGCTGTTTCAGCCTCCTTTAACGCGCCAATCGCTGGCGTTCTATTCGCCCATGAAGTGATTCTGGGACATTATTCAAAACGTGCATTCATTCCCATTGTGATCTCATCCGTCATGGGCACCATTCTCACCCGTTTGTGGTTTGGCGATGCCGCTGCATTCACCATTCCTAATTACCAGATCACATCGAACCTAGAGTTTCCTGCCTTTGTGCTTTTGGGCGCGGTTTGTGGATTTGTGGCCATTGCATTGCAGTTCTCGGTCATCGCGACCGATTATGTTGCCCGCTCAATCATCATGCCCCTATGGATGCGTCCGGCCGTTGGCGGATTGATGGTAGGCGCAATTGCAGTTTTCTTCCCCCATGTTTTGGGCGTGGGATATGAAGCCACCGATATGGCGTTGAAAAACCAATTATCATTGTCACTTCTGCTTGCCCTGATTGTGGCAAAAACCGCTGCAACTTCCATCACGTTAGCATCGCGTTTTGGTGGTGGCATATTCTCTCCCGCTCTTTATATCGGTGCAATGACAGGCGGTGCGTTCGGGCTCATGGCCGCTGCATCTTTCCCGGAACTTGCATCTTCTGGCGGACTTTACGCCATTCTTGGCATGGGGGCTGTTTCTGCGGCAGTCATCGGCGCCCCGATTTCGACGGCGGTTATCGTGTTTGAACTGACAGGTGGATATTCGTTATCGATTGCCCTTTTGCTGACCGTATCAATCGCCGTTGGCATCAACATGGCTGTCCACGGTCGGTCTTTCTTTCAATGGCAATTGGAAGGTCGCGGGTTCAACATGCAAGACGGCCCGCACCGTTTTATGGCACGTAACACCCTCGTTGGGTCCTTCATGACGCCCTTGGGAGAAGATGATTCTCCAATCCGAGACCTTGAGGAACAAGAAACGGTGCTACGACCGGACACCAATCTTGAAAACGCCTTACGCATTTTCGATGATGGCGGCCATTCCCGATTGCCCGTTGTGTCTGCCCAAGATGAGAGCGTTATCGTGGGTTGGGCGACACAGGTCGCTGCTCTGCGCGAATACAACAATGCCCTCGTGGATATGAGTGTAGAAGAACACCGCTAAAGTGTTTGGATCTGAAACTGCATTTGAAATTTGAAGTCTGAATTATCGCTCACATCCAAAGTCCCACCATGGCCAATCACCATGGCTTGAGCGATGCCCAATCCCATTCCAGTCCCACCCGTGTCGCGTCGCGTTGTAAAAAACGGTTTGAAGAGCTCAGCTCTATTGGCTGGCGAAATCTCCGCACCATCATCGCCAATATTCAAAAACATGGTCGTGGCCGATTGAACAATTTGAACCTGAAAACGTTTAGCGCCGTGGGCCGCAGCATTTTGGACGAGTTGCTGCCAAACGATTTCGCTGTTTGCAGCAGCCATTGAAAATTCAATATCAGTTCCATCCATATCCAATATCAACTCATGTTCATCAGCACAGGCCTGAAGCACAGACAGCAAAGAGCTGCTGCCTTCGTTTGCAGCAACTTCTGCATGGGCTAGCTCTCGCAGTCGTGACGACAATGCCGTCATTCGTTCTGCGTCCTCTTTTATGTTCGTCAAAAAGCGAGCGCTTTGTTCCTTCGACATATCTTCACCAGCCTCAAGCAAAAGCTCCGACGCACCATGAATTGAGGTCAATGGCGTCTTCAACTCGTGGTTCACATGACTGGCAAACAAATTGAGGTAGTTGTTGCGTTCCATCAATTTGCGCGATGTTTGAAAAAGGCTTTCGGCCAGATTATCAATTTCACGCGTTCCTCTCGGGCCCATTGGGCGAAACGCATCTGGGTTTCCAGCATCAATTTCGGCTGCTCGCGCATTCAATTCTTGAAGCGGCCGCAACAGCGTTCTCAAAAACACATAGCCAATCAATGCGGCCATAGCGATGCTGCCCAAAGCCAAAATTGCCAAACCAGTGACGCTGCGCATACGAAACTCCAACCCGAAAATCGTTTCCACGGAGACCAGTGCAAACAATCCAAACAGCGGCAAAAGCGACACCAATGCAATCGCACCAAAAACAACCATCCAAAGGGCGGGACGCCATTTTTTGTCCTTAGACATCTTTACCAAAACCCGCCTCGCCTTCGCATGTGTGCAGTTGAAACCCGACACCCCGCACTGTGCGGATGGCATCTGGACACCCACCAAGTTTCAATTTCGAACGTAAGTTGCGCATATGGCTGTCGATTGTGCGATCTGACACGTGAATATTATCGCCCCATGCCTGATCCAAAATGGCATCGCGATCAAAAACAACGCCAGGCCTGCGCATCAACACGGCCAGCATATCAAACTCTGTTTCAGTCAATTCAACATCCGTATCGGCGACTTTGCATGTGCGGCGTGCACTATTGAGTTGTAAAATTCCAAACTCGAGCAAACTGCGGTCATCTGCTTGGAGTTGAACGGCTGCACGCTTAGAAATCGCACGCACCCGCGCCACCAGCTCACGGGGACTGAACGGTTTGGTGACGTAATCATCGCCCCCCATTTCCAACCCGAGAATACGGTCGATCTCATCGTCGCGCGCAGAGAGAAACAATATCGGACAACTGCTGGTCGCCCGAATGCGCCTGCACACTTCAAGACCGTCCATTTCAGGCATACCCACATCCAAAACAATGAAATCTGGCGCGCGTTGCTCAAACAGGTTCAGCGCTTCGGCACCATCGGCTGCCATTGTGGTGCTCATGCCTTCCTTTTCAAGCGCAAAGGCAATCACTTCGCGGATATGCGGATCATCATCCACAATCAGAACTCGTTTACCCATAGGCTTCCCTCCCTCTAGCTTTTGCAGCTTGTTCTTGTTTCGTGTGCTGTTCAAATACAGCACTTTTTACCCACACAAAGTGCAGCAGATTTGTTCCCATTGTGTGGCTGCCGCTCAACTTTGTGCAGATTATGTGCAGACGGCCCATTTGTCGCGGCATTAAAAATGAAAACCTGCAGGTGCTACCAATCACGGTGAAAAACACCTAAGTACATTCCATGAACGAACCTGTCCCGAATCAAGCTGCTGGCGGCATTGCTGCGCGTGCTCTGGGCGCCGCGCGGCGTGCCCCGGACAATGCTGCTTTGCCTTATTTAGAAGGGTTGAACCCTGAGCAATTGGACGCGGTGTTGAGCACCGAAGGCCCCCTGCTTGTTTTGGCAGGCGCCGGCACAGGCAAAACCCGTGTATTGACCACACGCATCACCCATATTCTGCAACAGCAACTGGCATGGCCGAGCCAGATTTTGGCCGTCACCTTCACCAACAAAGCTGCGCGCGAAATGAAAAACCGCATCGCAGCACAAGTGGGCGAAGCCGTGGAAGGCATGCCGTGGCTTGGCACGTTCCACTCTATCTGCGTGAAAATCTTGCGCCGCCACGCAGAGCTTGTGGGTCTGAAATCCGGTTTCACGATTTTAGATACTGACGACACGATCCGCCTGCTCAAGCAAATCATTCAGGCGGAAAACATCGACGACAAACGCTGGCCAGCGCGCCAATTGGCGAATTTGATCGACGGCTGGAAAAACAAAGCGCTTGGGCCAGAGCAAATTCCCGAAGGCGAAGCCCGCGCATTTGGCAACGGTATGGGTCGTGAACTTTACACCGCCTATCAAGACCGCCTGAAAATTCTGAACGCCTGCGACTTTGGCGATTTGCTGGTCGAATGTATCCGCCTGTTCCGCGAAAACCCCGACGTTCTGGCCGACTACCATGGCCGCTTCAAATATATTCTGGTGGACGAATATCAGGACACCAACGTTGCCCAATATTTGTGGTTGCGATTGCTGGCGCAGCCGCGATCTTCAAACTCTTCCCTCTCCCCCCAGCGTGGGGGAGATGTCACCGTAGGTGACAGAGGGGGGGAGCAAACAGAAAATCCCGCCCCCCCTCTGTCTGTTGCACAGACATCTCCCCCACAAGGGGGGAGAATGGGTGACCATGACAGCCCTCAAAACACCCAAGGAAGCGAAGAGCGACCCGCGACAGCGCCCGGCTGGAGCGAAGGCGCAGCCGACAGCGTGAGGCAAAACCAAACCAGCAGCGAATATTCGCCAACGAATATTTGCTGCGTCGGCGATGATGACCAATCGATTTATGGTTGGCGCGGGGCGGAAGTGGAGAACATTCTGCGCTTTGACAAGGATTTCAAAGACGCGAAGGTCATCCGTCTGGAACGCAACTACCGTTCGACCTCGCACATTCTCAAAGCGGCCAGCCACCTGATCACCCACAATGAAGGGCGTTTGGGAAAGACCCTATTCACCGACCTCACCGACCCTGACGAAGAAAAATTGAAGGTTGCCGCAGGGTGGGACAGTGAAGAAGAAGCCCGTGCCATTGGCGAAGAAATTGAAAGCCTGCAACGCAAAAAACATGCGCTGAACGACATTGCCATCCTGGTGCGCGCCTCGTTTCAAATGCGCGAGTTTGAAGATCGCTTCGTGTCGCTCGGCCTGAACTACCGCGTCGTGGGTGGCCCGCGCTTTTATGAACGCATGGAAATTCGTGACGCCATGGCCTATTTCCGCGTCACCTGTCAGCCCGCCGATGATCTGGCTTTTGAGCGCATCGTCAACACGCCGAAGCGCGGTTTGGGCGATGCCACAATCAAACTGATCCGAGACCATGCCCGCGCCCGTCGCATTCCCATGCTCGCCGCAGTGCGTGAAATGACGGAAACTGAAGAACTCAAGCCCAAACAGCGTATGACGCTCAAAACGCTTGCGCTCAATTTCGGACGCTGGGCGGACTCCGTCACCACCATGAAACACACCGATCTTGCCGAGATGATCTTGGAAGAAAGCGGCTATACGGAATTTTGGCAAAACGACCGCAGCGCAGAAGCGCCAGGCCGTTTGGACAACTTGAAAGAACTCATCCGCTCCATGGAAGAGTTTGAATCCCTCCCCGGCTTTCTGGAACATGTTTCGCTGGTGATGGACACGGAAAACGATCCGAATTTGGACGCCGTCAATCTGATGACATTGCACTCCGCAAAGGGGTTGGAATTTGACACCGTGTTCTTGCCCGGTTGGGAAGAAGGCCTGTTCCCCCACCAGCGCAGTTTGGATGAAGGCGGACGCACGGGCTTGGAAGAAGAACGCCGCCTCGCCTATGTGGGCATCACCCGCGCGCGCAAAAACTGCCACATCTGGTTCGTGTCAAACCGCCGCATTCACGGCCAATGGCAAGCCTCCATCCCCAGCCGTTTCATCGATGAATTGCCCGCAGACAATGTGGACGTGGTGGAACCTTCCGGCAATTATGGTGGCTACAGCAATGGCGGCAGCGCCTATGGCAAGTCACGGTTCGACACGTCCGACCCGTTCAACAATTCGGGCTATTCCTCCCCCGGCTGGAAACGCGCCCAAGCCAATGCCAACGAAGATACTAAAAACAATTGGGGCACACGCTCCGGCTATAAATCCACCTATTCCGGCGGCCCCCGCACCATAGAAGGCGAACTTGTCGCCAAATCCGTCATCGGCGCAGATGAAAGCACGTTCGCCATGGGAGAACGCGTCTTCCACATGAAATTCGGCTACGGCGCGATTACGAATATCGACGGGAACAAACTGACAATTGAATTCGAAAAAGCTGGCGAAAAGCGCGTGCTAGATTCATTTGTAGAGCGTCATTGAGGGTGTTTTAGTCTTCGTTGTACATAATTTCGTATCGAGCAAAATGCCAATTTAGTAAGCGCATCAATCCCAACAAACCAACTGTTCTAATAATCATATAAACGGCGTAACCACTTGAAAACAAAACCAAGCGAAATCTATTAGGTTCGTTAAAATCAAAAATAAAATGAGAGCATATGAAGATCACACTGAAAACAGCGAGCGCACATTGAATTATGAATACAAATTGTGGATAGAACACGAAGGAATTGAATAGCTTTTCTTCCATCAAGTAGTCCGAGAATGGGTATTTAGATGTCAAATTCATGATGTGATTAATTGACGAAATCGAAAACGCAGCAATTATTCCAGAAAACACCAAAAGAGACGTATGAAAAGAAACAAACTCATCCGACGAGATTTTGTTTTCGAAATTGAATTCATATTTTTCAATTATGACAAGAGGTAGAAAGCAACACACCGAAAACAGCAATGGAATATATGCGCAAATTCCGTACTTAGTTTCAGAGTGTTCAATGAGCTCAAAAAAGCTCGCCGGCAATGATTTAGGACCAGTGTCACTCTTTTTCGTCATCTGTTAATCGCCTCGCAACTGTACGGACATCTGTGACATGCTTTTGATCAAACGGATATCTCATTCTTAAATTGGGAAACTCTACTTTAACATCTAACTCTTCCCCGTGGACAACATCTTTGATTTCGTCTCCCAATTCTCTTGTATTTTGAGGCTTAGAAACACTTATGCGAACACCATTGTCCATTACACCTTTATACCCAACTTTAGCATGGCCACTTTTCTGTAATTGCTGAACTTGTGTAAGAAAACCTCCCTCTAACACCAGAGGGTTAGACTCGACAGCTTCAACCTTACCTTTGATTTTTCTAATGTGATCTTTAGCGCGATCTTCGTCGAGTTCCATTCCCAGTGGACCTGTGTGAGGGTTCACTGGATTTACTTCAAATGAGACCTCCGTCAGATTAAAACGTGCAACGGCCTTTCGTAAATCCTGAGATTCCCGAATAGCTTCAATGACAAAGAACTGATTGGTTCGATGAGCCAAAATCGCATGCAGTCTTGCCATAGCAGAATCCGCCCCCAATATTGCTCCATCCACGCAAGCAATAATGCCCAACCTGGGCATGCAGACAAAAGGAGCATGAGGGTAGTCATCATCCGCCACCACTTTAGTTGAAGTTTCGTCTTCAACACGGTCGTAGTTAGTGACTTCGCGCTCTGTGCTATGCTTCCCGACAAGCCCGCTAAAGTCCGACCCAAACTTGCGCAGGTACATCAAAACAGCATTTTTTTGATTGCGATACTTTGCAAACTCATTGGCCATATCTGGACCAATAGATTTCAGAAAACCATCATAGTGACGGTCAGGCGCAATAATATCGCCTCTCTTACTCGATATACTATACCGGAAAAATTTATAATGCATATAAAATCCACCAACCAACTCAAAAAAGGAAAATGGATTTAAATACATCAATACGAACAGAATAAAGCAACAGAAATTTTAGATCTCACTGAATCAGAAACAGACTAAATTCAATAAATGTGGAAAATAAAATTTTTTGACCAGAATATTGAGAAATTACACCACCCAAATATCAATCGGGTTCTGCCGCCCTCTTAGGCGTTGGCCTTTGTGCAGTTTGAAGGTGTCTTGGCTGCCGTTGCCGGCTTTTTGAACCACGCTGTCGCTGACGACGCATTGGCAGTCGAGTTCTCTTGTGGTGGCTTCCAGACGGCTGGCGACGTTGACTGTGTCTCCCAGAACGGCGAATTCCAGACGTCTGGCGGGGCCGATGTCGCCCAAGATCACGGGGCCGAAATGCACGCCGATGGAGACTTTGAGGCTGGGCTTGCCGTGGGCTGAACGTTCGGCGTTGAACGCATCCACATCTTCGATGATCTGCTGCGCGGCGCGCAAGGAATTTGCAGCATCTTCAGGGGTCGGGTCTGGCGTGCCGAATGTGGCCATCACCCCATCTCCCAAATATTTGTCCAACGTGCCTTTGTTTTGAAAAATCGCCCTTTCCACAATGGCGTGATAGTCGCGCAGAAATTCCATCACTTCTTCTGGCGTATGGTCTTCTGCAAATTGGGTAAAGCCCACAATGTCAGTGAACAACACGCCGACATCTTGGCTGCGGACCGCCCCAAGGTCGCGGTTGGACGCTGCCAAAACATCCACCATGCTGGAGGGGAAGTAACGTGACAGGTTTTGCCGCTCGGCTGCGATTTCAGACTGCCGGATCAAAAGCTGGTTGGAACGATAGCCTTTCAAACCAAGGATTGCAGCGACCATCAATGCCACCACAGCTTCCTGAATGCGATAGACCGATTGCGCAGAATTTGGATCCAGCTCAACGGCCACGATCTCATGGCCCGCAAAGGCTTTTGCAGCTGCCGCACTGAGTTCGGGAATGGTTGTGCCAAACAGGTTCATGGCTGCAAGGCCCACAAGCCAGAACATGAAAATCATCGTGCCCATGGTCCACACCGTGCGCCAAGAATAGGCCAGAGTTCCCACCGACAAGATGACAAAAAAGAAAACGAAACCATCAAAACGATATGTGAACACCGTGGGAATAACTTCATCAAGAAACGGGTTGGGCAGAATGATAACCAACGTCAACATGGCGAGATCCAGCGCGATCAAAAACAGTTCGATGCCGGAGCGGCCAACGGTCGCCATGCGCAATTGCAACCACCCAAGCGCGATGAAGCCCAACAGAATGAATTCGTAAAACAGAACATTCCAGCGCGGGTTCACAAAAACAAGCAGGCCCATCACCACAGTCAGCGCGATTGTGCGTGCTATGATCGCAAGGCGATGCCCTTCCCGCTTTTCCGTTTCCAAAGCCTGCGCCAGCAATGGGTTTCGGGCCGCCTGCTCCAACTCTCGTTCGCGCATATTGCGCAAATTTTCCATAAAAGGAGGTAGGGGAAAAGGAGGATTGTTCGCCATAACAGTGGTCCATGTGCGCCCGGAATAAAACGAGCCTACCACCGCAAAACACGAAATTGCAGTCTAAAGAGTGTAAAGAAGTGTGATGCAAAAAAGGCGCCGCTCTTTCGAACGACGCCCTTTGATTTCATCCGTTGAAAAACTTAGCTGGCTTTCTTTTCCAGACGACGCTGGTGCAAAATTGGCTCGGTGTAACCACTTGGCTGCTCTTTACCCTTGAGAACCAAATCCATTGCAGCTTGGAACGCGACAGACGTATCCCAATTGCCATCCATAGGTTCATACAAGGGATCACCTTCGTTTTGACCGTCCACGACCTTCGCCATTTTCTTCATTGTGGCTTCAATCTGTGCTGCATCCACAATACCGTGGTGCAACCAATTGGCCATATGCTGGCTGGAAATGCGCAGTGTTGCCCGGTCTTCCATCAGACCAACATCATTGATGTCTGGCAATTTGGAACAGCCCACGCCTTGGTCGACCCAGCGCACAACATAACCCAAAATGCCTTGGGCATTGTTGTCGAGCTCGGCCTGAATATCTTCTGGTGACCAGTTCGGGCGTTCCGCCACGGGAATAGACAAAATGTCCGTCAGTTTCGCGCGGCCACGCTGTTTAATGTCCGCCTGTACATCGTGCACATTCACCTGATGATAATGGGTTGCATGCAGTGTTGCAGCCGTCGGGCTTGGCACCCAAGCGGTGTTGGCACCCGCTTTCGGATGGCCAATTTTCTGCTCAAGCATCGCCGCCATAAGGTCTGGCATGGCCCACATGCCCTTGCCAATCTGCGCCCTGCCCTGCAAACCGCATTCAAGGCCAATGTCCACATTCCAGTCTTCGTAAGCTGCAATCCATGACGAGGCTTTCATATCCGCCTTGCGGATCATCGGGCCAGCTTCCATAGATGTGTGCATCTCGTCGCCTGTGCGGTCCAGGAAACCTGTATTGATGAACACAACGCGGTTTTTGGCGGCGCGGATGCATTCTTTCAGGTTCACCGTTGTGCGGCGTTCCTCATCCATAATGCCCATTTTCATAGTGTTTGGTTTCATGCCCAGCGCTGCTTCCACGCGGTCAAAAATTTCCACTGCAAAAGCCACTTCTTCAGGGCCGTGCATTTTGGGCTTCACCACATACATAGAACCTTCCGATGAGTTCACACGACGTCCGTTTTCGCCCACATCATGCAAAGAACAAGCCGCTGTCATCATGGCGTCCATAATGCCTTCGGGAATTTCGGAACCATCCGCGAGCAAAATTGCAGGGTTGGTCATCAAGTGCCCCACGTTGCGGGTCAGCATCAAAACCTGAGCCTTCATGCTCATGCTTTCACCAGATGTATCAAGATAAGAACGTGCTTCGTTCAAACGGCGCACCATAGTGGAGCCACCTTTTTCAAAGCTCTCTTCCAGATCACCTTTCATGAGGCCAAGCCAATTGCGATAGGCCACCACTTTATCTTCCGCATCAACTGCAGCAATCGAATCTTCATTGTCCATGATGGAGGTCAATGCGGATTCCAAAACTACATCCGCAATACCAGCCATATCGGTTTCACCAATCGGGTGTTGACGATTGATGACAATGTCCAAATGCATCCCGTTCTTCACAAGAAGGATGTTGTCGAGACCTGCTTCTGTTCCGTTGTAGCCAACAAATTGAGCCGGATCAGACAGACCAGCCGTGCCACCATCTTTCAGAGAAACAACCAATTTTCCAGCCTCAACGCTGAAACCTGTAACATCGGCCCAAGAGCCCATGGCCAGAGGCGTGCTTTCGTTCAAGAAATTGCGCGCCCAAGCGATAACTCTGTCGCCGCGCACTTTGTTATAGCCCGGCCCTTTGGCTGCTCCGCCCTCTTCAGAAATCGCATCTGTGCCGTAAAGCGCATCATACAGCGAGCCCCAGCGGGAATTTGCGGCGTTCAACGCATAACGCGCATTCATCACGGGAACCACAAGTTGAGGGCCAGCTATTTTTGCAATCTCGTCGTCCACATTGTCCGTTTCAACAGAAAACGCAGGGCCTTCGCCAACGATATAACCGATGTCGCGCAGGAAGTTTTGATAGACTTCCATATCGCTGAACATGCCGCGGTTTTCGCGATGCCATTCATCGACCTTGGTTTGAAGGTCGTCGCGTTTGGTCAACAGAGCTTTGTTTTTTGGGGCCAGTTCGTTGGCGATTGCGCCCAGTGCATCCCAATATGCGGACTGCTCCACACCTGTTCCTGGCAAAACTTCGTCATTGACGAAATTATACAATTCAGCGGCAACAGACACGCCACCAACTTCAACGCGATCAACACTCATGAACATTCTCCCGAACAAATCTTGCCATTGTTTGGCCGTTGATCAGTGGATGGTCAAGTGAGCGTTTTTTGAGTTCAGTGAAGGAAATTTGATCTGAAACTATTTGGACCAATCCAACGCTTCATCCAGCCAGCCTGATGGAGTTCCATGACCTCCAGCATGAAGGCAAAATCGAATGGGCACACCCGTTTCGCATCCTGTCCAATCGCGGCACCAAAGGTTGCCCTTGGTTTCGATTTTAGCAGGCTTGGAACCGCATTGGTTTGTGGTGCGCTGCACAGACAAACCTTCAAAAACATCCCCTTGGTGCCAAGAGCGAATTCCGCGACCTTCGAGCGGCACCTGTCCATCGGAAAAGCCATGAATGTGCAACATTTTGCGCGGCCCACCCGGACATTTTCGCAAATCCGCACCAGTGGCATCTTGGCCATATGGGGCTGGCAATGGTCGTCTCAATCCACCTGCAACTGCAGCGATCGCCGCATAACTGCGTTTGGAATAGCACCCAACATACCAAGCCATTGAGCCACCAGAAGAAAATCCTGACAGCACAGTGGAATTGGGAACGGTCGGAATACGCTCACTAATATCTTCTAAAACACGTTCAACAAAGGCGATATCATCCCGTGCACCGCGGGGCGACGTGCCCTCCAGACGCGCGGCCCAACCGCGTGTGGTGCGGCCGCGAAATGTAAACTCAGGCCCATCGGGTGCCACTAAAACATATCCTGCCTTTGCCACGGTGCGCGCCAAATTTTTATTCCGTGCCACGGCTTTGCCTGAACCATTGTGCCCATGAAAGAATACAAACGGTTTTAGTTTTTGTTTCCCGTCCCAGTTTTTAGGGAACACCAGATGATACGTGCCACCATCTTTGCCGGGCAATTCACAAGGGCTATCAATCGCACAGGGCAGATCTTGAGCGAACACGGTTGAAGGTGCGAGAAAGCTCGCAGCAACCAGCAAGTTTAACGAAATGGCCTTTAGCAATATCATCCAAGGTTTTTGACGGGATTCGCCTGCTTTCACAATCACGCATTGTTCACTTTTACGCCACTCACACAAACGGCCCAACAACACTAGGTTGTCGACACTTCGACACTTATTGTTAACAAAATCTTCGTTTACTACACTGAATATGCCAGCGACACAGAAACTGCATACTCCAGCGAGACGGTGTGACCATGTCGGGCAATATCAAAAACAACCTTGCTGAAATTGAAAAGCTGATTGAGAAAGAACAATTCCTCAGGTTGAGTGTGTTGGATGTTCAAAATTACGATGGAACTCTGGTCGTTATGACCGATGATGCTGTTCCACGCCCGTTTGTACGAATGATTTTAAGAAACGTTTGGAATGGGCCCATTGAGGTTTTCTGTGCCTCAGCCCTTATGGGTGGCAGCAACGCATCTCTCGTTTAATTGCTGCGAAAGAGGTTGATCTCACACCATAATCTGTGATGCGAAAGCTTCTTCAATTGCATCCGCAATGCAGAACAGATACGTCTTTTGAATGACAGGACTTATCGTAAAATTAGCCGTTATTGGTTTCTCAGGCATCGCCTCCCAATGGATTGCATGGCGGGTTAGAATTCCAGCCATCGCGCTTTTATTGTTGGCAGGGCTGCTGTTAGGGCCCGTGACAGGCTATGTCGCCCCGCAACAAGATTTAGGTGATCTGTACAAACCGATCATCGCTCTGTCTGTCGCCATCATTTTGTTCGAAGGTGGCCTCACCCTGAATTTTCGGGAAATCCGCGAAACATCCAGCGCTGTTCGCGCCATCATACTGATCGGTGGGCCACTGGTCTGGTTGTTTTCCGCATTGAGTGCGCACTACGCGGCTGGCTTGTCCTGGCCATCCGCCATTGTATTGGGCGCGATATTGGTCGTCACAGGGCCAACCGTCATCATGCCTTTGCTGCGACAGGCCCAATTGAGCCATCGCCCTGCTGCATTGTTGCGATGGGAAGCCATCGTCAACGACCCGATCGGCGCATTATTTGCGGTCATATCATTCGAAGTCTATTTGGTTTTGCACGGGTCTCATGGTGCTTCTGACTTGGTTCTAACACTCATTTTAGGAGCCATCATCGCTGTCGGTGGCGGATATGCAGCGGGAACAGCCGTTGCAAGAGCATTCGTTGGCGGCAAGGTTCCAGAATTTCTAAAATCGCCCGTCCTTTTGGTTGTCGTCTTAGGCGCCTATGCGATTTCCGATCTGGTGTTGGAAGAGTCTGGTTTGCTCACCGTGACCGTGATGGGCATTACATTGGCCAATTCAAAACTGGCAAGTCTCACAGAACTGCGCCGATTTAAAGAAACCATCACTGTTCTGTTGGTGTCAGGTTTGTTCATTTTGCTGACTGCGTCATTAGACTTAAACGCGCTCTATTCATTGGGTTGGGGAGCAGCTTTATTCGTTGCCCTCGTTCTGTTCGTTGTGCGGCCAATTGCAATCATGATCGCAACCGCAGGGCGTGGACTGTCACTGTCTGAACGAGTGTTGGTGTCTTGGATCGCACCGCGAGGCATTGTCGCTGTGGCTGTGTCGGGTCTGTTCGGCACTGCTTTGGTAGAAAACGGCGTCGCCGACGGCACTCAGCTGACCGCCCTCACATTTGCCGTGGTGGCATCAACCATTCTTCTGCATGGTTTCACCTTGGCTCCTCTGGCCAGCGCGTTTGGCTTAAAGTCGGCGGAAAAACCCGGTATTATGATTGTCGGCGGGTCAGAATGGTCTGATGCACTGGCGCAAAAACTCAAAGATCTGGAACTGCCCGTTTTGATTGTGGACTCCAACTACAATCACATTAAGCGATCACGCCTGAACGACATCCCTGTCTTTTATGGTGAAGTTTTGTCGGAAACCGCGCATCACGACATCACATTAAACCGCTATTCGCATCTTATCGCGGCCACCGACAACGATGCTTACAACTCGCTCGTATGTACGGAGTTCGGTCCTGAGCTCGGCCGCAGCCACGTCTTTCAAATCGGTTCTGTACGCGACGAAAGTGAGCGCCAGTCCATTAGTGTAACCGTGGGCGGCCGTCCGTTGTTCAAGCCTGGTCGAGAATTCTCGGAATTGCGTCGCCAAATCTGGAATGGCTGGACATTCCAAAGCACGCGATTGACCGAGGAGTTTAATTACAGCGACTATCTCGACACGAGAACAAAAGACACAAAGCTGATCTTGTGGGTAAAACCCAATGGTCAAATACACTTCAAACAAGGGCGCGGTGATGCCGAACCCGGCATTGAAGACGTTTTGATAGCTTTTGGCCCCGCTTCTGAGCGCGACACCAACCAAAAGTCCAACACTTCATCTGAAAAATTCTAATGTCACAAACCCGCCTCCATCTTTCTGCCCGCAAGCCTGAAGCACACCACCTAGCCGCCATTCTCGATACGACTTTTGAAGAAGAAGGCGTGACAAGCGTTCTTTTTGAAACCGAAGAAGATTCGGGCGTGTGGTGCTATTCAATCTACGTCGACACAAACGAAGCCGACCAACGCGAGCAACAGATCAAAGACTTGTTGGGAAGTGATGCTTTCGGGTTAGACATTGGGCGAGAAGAGCTTGGCGATGTGGACTGGATATCCCAAACACTTCGCGAACTCTCCCCCGTCGAGGCAGGACGGTTCTTCGTCCACGGATCACATGATATTGCATTGGCAGAAAACAAACGCGTACCAGTTCTTGTGGATGCCGGCCAAGCCTTTGGCACGGGCCACCATGGAACGACCGCGGGCTGTTTAGATATGCTGGAATTGGTGTTGCGCCGCCGCAAGCCAAGCTTTGCCATGGATATTGGCACCGGTTCCGGTGTTTTAGCCATTGCAGCGGCCAAGGCCGCCCGCATTCCCGTTTTGGCAACCGATATTGACCCAATTTCAGAAGTGGTGGCGCGCGAAAACTGCGCGATCAACGGTGTGGGAAACTTTGTCACGTGCCGCACGGCTACTGGGTTCCAGCATCCTGTGTTCCGCGAGTTCAGCAAGGCTGACCTGTTGTTCGCCAACATCTTGGCGCGCCCACTGGAAGGCCTGGCACACCCAATGCAAGCACATTTGGCTCCAGGTGCCGATGTGATCTTATCTGGCCTGCTGCCTCATCAAAGATCGCGCATTGTGTCGGCCTACAGCAAACAGGGTTTGCGCCTCATCAAATGGCACATCCGCGATGGCTGGCTTACTTTGCTTATGCGCAAGCCATAAAAAAACGGGCCTCGAAGGACCCGTTCTTTTCGTCTCAAAAACGATAACCTTAGAAAGGATATACGCTTGCGCCTTGAGCTTTAAGCTGTGCGCGTGTGTAACCGGCTTTTTCCAAAGTCGCATCGTCAAGGTTGAGCATAGCGCCAGCAACATAACGGCGAGCCTGCTTTTCACGTGCTGCTACCATGCGATCAAAAGTGTTGCGAAGTCCCATATCTCTTTTTCCTTCTATCTCGGAGCCGGTCAATCAGTGACTGGCTATGTTTGGAAGATAGGCTTTTGGGAGAGATTGGTAAGGGGTGCAAACGCAGATGAGCCGTGCAAAAAATGCATAGGCCGTTTAATATTTCCGTCACATTCGCCGCGCGGCTTGAACGTGCTAATGTTGGATCAAAGAAAAATCGGATTGCCAAATGTTCCAAAACTTTTCAGCGCCAGACTATCCTGTCACTGGTGACAGCCGCCTCAAAGCACTGCGCAATGAGATGGAGAAACACTCTCTTGACGCGCTCATCGTTCCCCATGCAGATGAGCAGCGTAACGAATATTTGCCAGCCAGTGCAGAACGTCTGGCTTGGATATCCGGTTTCACGGGCTCTGCGGGCGAAGCTGTCATTACCAAAGAGCAAGCGGTTGTTTTCGTCGACGGACGCTACACTTTGCAATCCGCACAACAAACTGATGCAAATTTCTGGACGGTGGAAAGTCTGATCGAAAATCCAGCCCACAAATGGTTACGGCAAAATTTGGGGTCGGGATCACACATTGGCTTCGATCCTTGGCTGCATACTTTAAACGAAGTGAAAAACTTCAAAGCGGCCGCCAAAGACATTGATGGGGAATTGATCCCCTTAGAAACCAATCTTGTCGATGCCGTTTGGCAAGACCGCCCAGCGCCACCGTGCGAACCCGTCTCCATTCATGATTTCACTTACGCAGGAAAGCCCACGCGCAAAAAGCTGGAAGCCATGCAAGCTGCTATGGTCACCAACAATGCAGATTTATGTGTGTTGAGCGACCCCTCTTCTGTGTGTTGGCTGTTCAACATTCGTGGTCACGATGTGGCTCACACGCCCATCACATTGGCTCATGCCGTTTTGCGCAGTGATGAAGACCCCATACTCTTCATCGACGGACGAAAACTGGATATTGAGACAAAGGCGTTTCTCACCCAAGTCTGCGAACTTCGCGAAGCAAACGAGTTGTCGCAAACACTGAGCGCTCTGGCAGACCAAGCCCGCGTCATGCTTGACCCCAATCTTGCAGCCTTTGCCCTTCATTCAATTGTTGAAGATGCAGGCGGCACCGTTGTTTCAGCAGCAGACCCCGCTCGCCTGCCCCGCGCCATAAAAAACGAAGCCGAGATAAAGGGCACACGCAGCGCGCACTTGCGCGATGGTGCTGCGGTGACCAGTTTCCTGGCATGGCTCGATCAACAGCCATCTGGCAGCATTGACGAAATTACAGCTGCCAAAAAGCTGGAGCAATACCGCACCGACATGGCAGGCAACATGCCACTGCGCGACATTTCCTTTGACACAATTTCAGGCTCTGGCCCCAATGGCGCAATTGTTCATTACCGGGCTGATGAAAACAGCAACCGCACATTGCAAGAAGGTGAATTGTATCTTTGTGATTCCGGTGCTCAACACGATGACGGCACGACCGACATCACCCGTACCATCGCCGTTGGCGAACCAAGCGACGAACAGCGCAAAATGTTCACACTGGTTTTAAAAGGCCATATCGGAATTGCACTTGCGCGTTTTCCCAAAGGCACGCGCGGCGTAGATATTGATGTTTTGGCACGCATGCCATTGTGGCAGCACGGCGCAGATTATGCTCACGGCACAGGTCATGGGGTCGGATCGTATCTGTCTGTTCATGAAGGGCCACAGAACATTTCAAAACGCGGCATGCAGGAATTGTTGCCAGGCATGATTATTTCCAATGAACCTGGATATTATCGCACGGGCGAATTTGGCATCCGTATTGAAAACCTTGTTCTCGTTCGCGAGGAAATGGAAATAGTCGGTGGCGATCAACCCATGCTTGGCTTTGAAACTCTCACCCTTGCACCAATCGACCAGCGATTGATCGACCCAACACTGTTAACTGATAACGAACTTCATTGGCTCAACGCCTACCATGGCCATGTTCGGCGAGAGTTGGAGCCATTAGTGGAAGAGCGCGTGGCCAATTGGCTAAAGAGTGCCACCGAACCTATGGTGCAGAATTTACCGCCTGCCTCCGCTTAAAAGCCGAGATAGCGCATACCCAACAGAAACAACAAAGCGGCAAACACTGCTGCGATGAATGGCAAACGAAAACTGAGCACCAATGCCACGAACAGGGTGAGCCATTCCAGCCATCCGCCATCAACGACCGTCGGCACAACCAGTGTTATCATTACGGCCACGGGCACTGCTTCAAGCGCAGCTTCCACCCGAAATGGAATGGGTTCGAAACGCGCCATAATGTAATGACCAGCCAGACGGTTGACCAAAGTGACAATTCCACCCGCCACAATCAGAAAGACCAGTGTCATATCCAACGCACTAAACATGTTTGGGCTCCGGCTTGGCGGCAAGGGCTGCTACCAACATGCCTGACAACCCGCCAGCCGCAATGTGATAGGGCGACCCAATCAACGCATAAACCAACGCGGCGATGCCAGCACTCACCACAAACACAAGCGCCATATTGGGCTTTGTACGAAACCCCATAACCAGCAAAAGAAAATAGACCGGCACCAACATATCCATGCCCACCGCGCGCGGATCATCAATCAATTGTCCAAAAACAATCCCAACTGCGGAAGCAATCAACCAGGTGAAATAGAGCACCAAATTAATGCCCATATAATGGCCATATGAAAGGCCGCGGGGGCTGTCCGCCCGCTTCATTCCCACAGCCATGGCAATGTCTTGCAGCAAGAACAATGCGCTTATCATTTTCGGTTTGGATAACGGTTCAAGCTTTCGACCAATGGCAGCCGAATACAAAACAAGTCGGAAGTTGACTGCAAAAATTGCCAGTGGAACCACCCAAACGGGTGTGCCAGCACCGAACAATTCCCACATCACTGTTTGGCTTGCACCTGCAAAAAACAACGTGCTTTGCAGCATCACATCGAATGTTGATCCCCCGTTGTTGATGCCCAAAGTGCCGACCACAATCCCGTAAGGAAACACCGACAAGATAAAAGGAATGCTCTGCTTGAGACCTTCACGGAACTCGGCACGTTCATCGAACTGGGACCCGTTCACAATGGTCCTACCAAATCAAACCAACCATCTTCATCAATGGTTTCAACCCCAAGTGAAGTTGCCTTTTTCAATTTGGAACCTGCCCCCGGGCCGGCAACCAATAGATCGGTTTTTCCCGAGACCGACCCAGCCACTTTCGCGCCCAGCCGTTCTGCCATGGCCTTTGCTTCGTCGCGGGTCATTTTTTCAAGCGCCCCCGTAAACACCACAACCTTGCCCGCAACAGGTGAATCAGAAGTCGCCTGTTCAACCGGAACTGGCGTCACATTTTCAAGCAATGCATCAACAACACCACGACGTTGAGGATCTGCAAAAAACGCCACCGCCGCCCGCGCCGCAGTTTCACCGATCCCGTCAATGTTGATCAATTCGCTCCAGGCATCGCCTTCAAACCCTGCACTCTCGTCCATAGCAGCCAGAAAGGCTTCCATGGTTTGATAATGTCGCGCAAACAGTTTTGCATTGCCCTCACCCACATGGCGAATGCCAAGGGCAAAAATAAAACGTGGCAGGTCTATCGAGCGACGCTCTTCAATGGCATCGAAAAGCTTTTTCGTGCTTGTTTTTCCAAAACCGTCTCGGTTTTCCAACCGCGTCAAAGATCGCGCATCGCGCTCTTGCAGGGTGAATATATCAGCGGGGTTCATCACCATACCCCATTCGTAAAACGCTTCGGCCTGTTTTTCGCCAAATCCGTCAATGTCGTATGCATTGCGTGAGACGAAGTGTTTTAAACCTTCAACTGCTTGTGCAGGGCAAATAAATCCACCCGTGCAGCGTCGAACTGAATCCACTTTGTTCGTCTTCTCGTTTTTTTCGCGAATGGCAGGACTTCCGCATGCAGGACATATTTCTGGAAACACAAATGGCCGCGAGTTTGCATCGCGCTTGGATGTATCCACATCCATCACTTTTGGAATAACATCCCCCGCGCGGTAAATGGTTACAGTGTCCCCCACGCGCAAGTCTTTGCCATCACGAATGGCTTCCCCTTTGGAGCCGATACCAGCAATGTAGTCTTCGTTGTGAAGGGTGGCGTTGGAGACCACCACGCCACCGACGGTGACAGGTTCCATACGGGCAACAGGCGACAACGCTCCCGTTCTCCCGATTTGAATTTCAATATCCAGCAACTTTGTGGTCGCCAATTCAGCAGGAAACTTATGAGCAATGGCCCAACGCGGAGAGCGTGACACAAATCCAAGTCTAGATTGCAAAGCGAGATCGTCGACTTTGTACACCACCCCATCAATGTCATAATCGAGGGATGACCTTTGCTGTTCAATCAAACGATAGCGTTCGATCAAAGCAGCAGTGTTTTCAAATCGCCCCATAAGCGGGTTGATGGAAAAACCCCAAGTCTTGAAAAGTTCAACCATCGCAAACTGGCTGTTGCTTGGAAGTGCGCTTACATCACCCCAAGCATAGGCGAAAAACTTGAGTGGGCGCGAAGCGGTAATCGCCGAATCCAGTTGGCGCAATGATCCTGCAGCCGTATTGCGCGGGTTGACATAAAGCGGTTTGCCCTCCGCTTCCATGCGCTCGTTCAAAGCGAGGAAATCAGCTTTTCCGAGATAGACCTCCCCGCGCACTTCCACCACATCAGGCACGCTATCGCCCGTGAGCTCGTGCGGAATATCGGAAATTGTTTTTGCGTTTGCGGTTACATTTTCACCCACAGCACCATCGCCACGCGTGGCAGCAGAAACCAGTTTCCCGTGTTCATAGCGCAGAGCAAGCGACAAGCCGTCAATCTTCGGTTCTGTTGTAAACGCCAAAACATCCGTTTCAGGCCAACGCAAAAACCGTTTCACACGCTCCACAAAATCCGACACGTCTTCATCAGTAAACGCGTTGTCGAGCGACAACATGGGAACCACATGAGTGATTTTTTCAAACTTGCTCTGAACCGTTGAACCGACCGCGTCTGATGGGGTGTCCTTGCGGATCAGTTCAGGAAATCGATCTTCAATCACCTTGTTGCGCTGGCGCAACGCGTCATATTCCGCGTCACTGATTATTGGAGCATCCTCGCCATGATAGCGCGCATCATGTTCTGCGATCTCAGTTGCCAGCCGTTCAAGTTCTTCTTCCGCTTCTTTAGCGGTTAGTTGCCCAACGTCTTTCATGTCACTGCGTCCCCAGCGACATCAAACGGGCAGCCGCAGCACGTGCTTCTGATGTGATTTCCGCACCGGACAACATGCGTGCAACCTCTTCCAACCGTTCATCTTCATAGATGGAACGCACTTTGGTTTCCACAGTTTCGTCTCCGCCCTTAGAGATCAAGAAGTGGGCGTTTGCTCGAGCCGCAACCTGTGGAGCGTGGGTGACTGACAGCACTTGCACATGATTGGCCAATTGCGCCAAACGTGCACCAATCGCGTCTGCCACCGCACCCCCAACGCCTGTATCAATTTCATCAAACACCAATGTGGGCGCCGATACGCGGTCTGCGAGAGCGACTTTCAACGCCAATAAAAAACGAGATAGTTCACCGCCAGAGGCGACTTTCATCATCGCACCGGCCCGTGTGCCCGGGTTGGTTTGAACAAAGAATTCCAATGTGTCTGCGCCATCAACAGTGATTTCAGACACGTTGATCGTCTGTTCCACAAAAAACCGCGCCTGATTGAGTTTCAGCGCGGGAAGTTCGGCCATCACGCGCGCGGACAATTCTTCACCTGCCTGTTTGCGTTTTTCAGACAGAATTTCAGCAACATGTTTCAGTGCTTTGCGCGCCTCTTTTGCCTTCTGTTCGTATTCAACCAGCCGTTCTTCGCCAGCGTCCAAGTCTGCCAGATCTTGGGTCAACCGCTCAGCATGGGCGGCAAGCCCCTCAACAGGTACATTGTATTTCCGTGAAGCCGCCCGAAGCGCAAACAGTCGCTCTTCCGCATTCTCCAGCTCTTTGGGATCAAATTCAGACAAACGAAGTGCATGTTCCAGCGAGTTTTCAGCAGTTGCCAAAGCGTCCAGCGCCGTCCCAAATGCTTCAATCGTGCCATCAAGCAAGCCTGGCGCACTGTCGGACTTTCGTTCCAGCTTGCGCATCGCGCTCACCAGTGTCGGCACCGGGGAAGCCTGCCCGTTTAAAACATCGTAGGCTTCGTTGATGTCAGAAGCGATTTTCTCAGCAGCCATCATTGTTTGGCGGCGCCCTGCCAGTTCTTCCTCTTCCCCTTCTTGTGGGGAGAGCAAAGTCAGTTCTTCCACTGACGCTCGCAAATATTCTGCATCACGCGCCGCTTTTTCCACCCGCGCCTTCAGGTGATCCAACGCCTTAGCCGCTTCGCGCCAGTTTCCATGAGCGTCCCGAACCGCCTGTGCTTCCACAAACAAGCCACCAAAGGCGTCCACAAGCTCACGATGTGCAGAAGCTTCCACCATGGCCCGTTCTTCGTGTTGACCATGGATTTCAACAAGTCGCCGACCAATATCCTTCAACGTGGCAACACTTACAGGTCGATCATTGACGTACGCTTTGGTACGGCCATCGGCATTTTGCGTGCGGCGTAAAATGATGGATTCACCACAGCCATCGCCCAGCAAATCTTGAATTTCCAGCAGATCGAAGACCGAATGATCGCCCGCCACATCAAATATGGCGCTGACTTGCCCCTGCTGGGCGCCCATACGCACCAAATCGCCGTCTCCGCGCGCACCCAAAGCCAAAGACAATGAATCCAGTAAAATGGATTTACCTGCGCCGGTCTCGCCAGAAAGCACGCCAAGGCCAGTGCCGAAGTCGATATCCAACGACCGGATCAGGACAATATCTCGAATGGACAGAGCAGAAAGCATGAATCGGATGCAAGCCAGACAATTTCAGTGACCGGATTTTAAACGGATTCTTGTGCCGGAACCAGTACGTTTCCTATTTGTACCGCGACTTTTAAGATGCAGGCCAAATCTCAGAAACAAATGCAAAAATTAGGTGTTGCGAACGCCAATAATCGTTTTTGCAGCTCGCGTAATCCAAGAGCCCTGGTTTGCAAGTGGGCGAAGGCCACCTTTTTCAAGCAAAGCGTAGGAATCTTTATACCATTGGCTTTCAGGAAAATTGTGGCCCAAAACGGCAGCAGCAGTTTGCGCTTCTGACACAAGGCCAAGTGCAAAATAGGCTTCTGTCAAACGCGCAAGCGCTTCTTCGATATGTCGCGTCTCTTGATACGTCTCAACAACGGTGCGGAAGCGGTTGATCGCAGCCAAATGCTCACGGCGCTCTAGGTAATAACGCCCAACAAGCATTTCTTTACCAGCCAACTGGTCACGCGCTATGCGCATCTTACGCCGAGCATCTTCCACATATTCACTGTCGGGATAACGCGTCACCAATTCGTTCATTGCGCGATATGAATCTCTCGCGGCTTTTTGATCGCGTGTCACATCAACCAATCGCTTGTGATGCGACATTCCAATCAAATATTGCACATAAGGCGCTTCTTCATGCGAGGGATAAAGCCCAACAAAACGCTTCCCGTTGGACACGGCCTCGGTGTAGTTGCCGCCGCGATAGGCCAGATAGGTCGACATAACCCCAGACTGGCGGGCAAATTTCGAGAATGGATGCTGACGGTCAAGTTTTTGCAACTTACGCTTTGCCTGAACGGAATCACCCGCATCGATGTTAGCCAGAGCTTCATTGTAAAGCTGGTCGGCCGGAACAGTTGGTTCCACAAATGCGTTTATGTCTTGGTCCTTTGAACAAGCAGACAGCAAAAGCGCTGCAGCAACACAGAAGAGGGGCGCTTTAAGCAGCCCACCCTTCGATGTTTTTCTATTCAGACCAGATTTAAACACATCCGCCATGTTTTACTTCCCAACGCGCCGCATCACAAAAATCGGCATTTCGTTTCATTCAAATACAATGAAATTGCAAATAGAACAATGTCTAGGCCGAGTGAGTGAGACACAAATCGCACATTTTTGAGGCAAAAAGGCTAAATTTGGAAATGAGGTAAATTTAGCTCTTTTCGGGAGCAAACGATGGCGACTTAACAGCCAACAGTTCCACACGACCAGCAGAAGAACGGTTGATTGGAGACTCATCGCTCCACTCATAATTGGATGTGTCGCTCAACAAAGCCTGCAACGCCAAAGCATTCAATTTATGGCCACCGCGATACGATCTGAAACACCCAAGAATTTGAGCGCCTGCCAAAGCAAGATCACCCACAGCATCAAGGGTCTTATGACGAACAAACTCGTCTTTATATCGCAAACCTTCTGGATTTATGATGTTGTTATCATTACAAATAACCACAGAATTATCGAGGCTAGATCCAAGCGCAAAGCCAGCGGCCCAGTAACGTTCAACATCCTTCATGAAGCCAAATGTGCGCGCACGAGACAATTCCTTACGGAACACATCCGGTGTCAGGTTGGATGCAAAATTTTGACGTCCAATAATCGGTTCATCAAAATCGATTTCCACCTCAAAACGGGTCGTTTCATGTGGCGTGAACATGCCCCAAGAAGGCCCCATATCAAAGCGCACTTCTTTCAAAACGCGCAGATACCGGCGTGGGCGGTGTTGACCAACAAGCCCAACCTGATCAATAGCATCGACGAAAACTTCAGAAGAGCCGTCCATTACAGGAACTTCGGCGCTGTCGACCTCAACAATGACATTATCGACATGAAGCGCAATCAAAGCAGCCATCAAATGCTCGACGGTCATCACGTGTACGCCAGCAGGTTCACCCAATACCGTGCAGAGATCTGTAGAACCAACGGAGGAGACGATTGCAGGAATATCTTTCTGCATTTCTGGAGCAACATCGCTTCTTTGAAAAACGATGCCAGTATCAGCATCGGCTGGTAAAAGTGAGATAGAAACGGGCTTACCGCTGTGAACACCTACGCCCGACAAATCGATACGAGACGCGATCGTGTTTTGAATTCCAGATACTGTAAGACCCATATTTACCCCGTTACTCGCGCGATACTCAAACGCGATGTTCCAAAACAATTGCTTCCAGGAGAATGTCTTATATGGCGTGCTTTTGGCACATCCCCAACGATGACCATACGAGTCACTCTTCCCAGCTTCCCAACAGTCATACGCACTGTTGATGAGACTTCCAAATCACGCTTTCTTACGCTTTGTTACCGCGTTAACAAACTGTTAACATACTGAAAGTCCTAGACATTACGGTATACAAAAAGAAACACTGACCCCGTCATATTACAGGGTCAGTGTTAGCATTTTCTAAACAGTTTCCATTCTCTCAACCCTCAATAGAGGCCACTAGAGAATCGATTTAATTTGCTTGGCGACGCAAGAAAGCTGGGATATCCAGCTGGTCCTCTTCAGAACCCGCACGCGATGCAGGCGCCTGACGACCGTGAATGTCCAAAGTTCCATTGCGCGGCGGTGCGTAAGGGTCGCCGCCTTCACGCGCAACTGGTGCAGGCTGAGGAGCGACTGGCGCAGGCGCAACAGCCGGCTGTGCAGCTGGAGCACTTTGCTTTGGCTCCTCATGTTCAGAAGTGCCACCAAAACCTGTTGCAATACGCTTCAACAAGCCCATTGGGCCGTTTTCTGTGGTCTCAGCAACTTGTTCAGCGCTCTTTTGTTGTGCAACTGCCGGAAGCTCATGAGTTTCTGGCATCCGTGGGGTTTCAGCAGCAGCAGCAGCTGGTGAAGTTTGCTGAACCGGTGCCGCTGGAATTTGAATTTGCTCTTCTAATGCAGACTGGAAGTCGTCATCAGAAATTGGGTCCAACATATCAACGGTTTCTGTTTCAACAGCGCTTGGTGCTGCAACAGGCGTTGCACGTTCAACAATTGATGGAGCAGCTTCCGCAGTATCCAATTCAGCTGTCACTTCGGTGTGCTCAACAGATGCAGCAGCTGGCGCAGCAACAGTTGAGGTGCGGGCGATTGCAGACTGACGCAAACGTTCAGCAGCATCATTCATGCGTTGAGAATTAGGAAGTGCGCCGGAGCTGCCTTCTGCTTCAATGCCAGTCGCAACAACAGAAACGCGAATAATGCCTTCAAGGCTCTCGTCAAACGTGGCACCCAGAATGATATTTGCATCTGCATCGACTTCTTCGCGGATGCGTGTTGCGGCTTCATCAACTTCAAACAACGTCATATCACGACCACCAGTGATGGAGATCAACAAACCTTGTGCACCAGACATTGATGTTTCGTCCAACAATGGGTTTGAGATTGCCGCTTCTGCAGCGGCCATTGCGCGACCTTCGCCAGAAGCTTCGCCAGTACCCATCATAGCGCGACCCATTTCACGCATTACGGAACGCACATCAGCAAAGTCTAGGTTGATCAAACCTTCTTTGACCATCAGGTCCGTGATACAAGCCACGCCGGAGTACAAGACTTGGTCAGCCATTGAAAATGCATCTGCAAATGTCGTCTTGTCATTTGCAACGCGGAAAAGGTTTTGGTTTGGAATGACGATCAATGTGTCGACATTTTTTTGCAGCTCAATAATGCCTTCTTCTGCCAGAACCATCCGGCGCTTGCCTTCGAAGGAAAACGGCTTGGTGACAACACCAACGGTAAGGATACCAGCTTCGCGTGCAGCGCGCGCCACAACTGGTGCAGCACCAGTGCCCGTTCCGCCGCCCATGCCAGCTGTCACAAATGCCATGTGAGTGCCGGAAAGGTGATCATTGATTTCATCAATGCACTCTTCTGCAGCAGCAGCGCCAACTTCAGGCTGCGAACCCGCGCCGAGACCTTCTGTTACTGCAACGCCCATCTGAATCAAGCGATCAGCCTTAGACATGGTCAGTGCCTGGGCATCGGTGTTTGCAACAACGAAGTCTACACCATCAAGGCCAGAAGCGATCATGTTGTTCACAGCATTGCCGCCGCCGCCGCCAACACCAAAAACGGTGATCCGTGGCTTTAATTCCGTAATATCAGGCTTTTGTAGATTGATGGTCATGGTTTAGTCCTCGTTTTGATCTGGCTGGCCTGGATTTTATGTCCTGACCGAATTGTTGCTCCCGGTTCTGTGCCGGGTGATGAATATTAAAAGCTCTCTTTCAGCCAGCGACCCATTCTTGCGAATGTTCCACCGCCTGCACTTGAAAACAGGGTTGAAGTTGATGATGCGCCACCGACATATTCAGTGTGTGAAATTTGCGGATAAATCAGCAATCCTGCAGCAGCAGAAAACGCTGGGCCCTTGGCGGTTTTTGGCAATCCGGCCACACCCATTGGGCGTCCAAGACGCACCGGACTTCCCAAAACGCGAGCAGCAATCTCACTGACGCCGCCTAGCTGACTGGCACCGCCCGTCAAAACCATGCGTTTTCCAACAGCTCCGGCAAAACCAGAACGGTTGATGCGGTCGCGCACAAATTCAAACGTCTCTTCAACACGCGGACTGATGATCTGCGACAATTGTCCAACTGAAATTTGCGAACCAAGAGCATTCGGATCACCACCGACGGGCGAGACCGTTAGCAATTCTTCATCGTTGAAGCGGCTCGGGCTCGCAGAACCATAAAGCACTTTCATCCGCTCCGCTTCAGAAACGGGTGTAGAAAGTACGCGTGCAATGTCCATAGTCACATGACCACCGCCCACGGAGATAGCATCAGCAAAAACCAAGTTTCCGCCGAGAAAGATGGAAACGGTCGTTGTGCCAGCGCCCATATCGATACAGGCACATCCCATGCGCGCTTCATCATCCACCAAAGCAGCAAGACCACTTGCGTAGGGGGCTGCAACCATTGCATCGACCGACAAATGAGAACGATTGATACAGGCTTCTAAATTGCGCAAAGGTGCATAGTCTGCACTGACCACATGCATATCAACACCAAGCTCTTCACCTGCCATCGCCAGCGGGTCGCGAATTCCGTGTTCTTTATCAAGGGAATAACCGATTGGCAGCGCGTGCAACGGAATACGTTGATCTTCCAAAGCATGCTCGTAACCAGCAGCAAGAACCGCCTTTACATCGGAAGCTTCCGCCTCTCGCCCACCCAATACGACGCTTGAAGAGAAAGTATCACTTCCAATGCGGCCAGCCGATGCAGAAACAATCAAAGAATCTACAGTCACACCAGCAGAACGCTCCGCTCCATCAACAGCTAGGCGCAGAGCGCGCTCTGCCAAGTCCATATCGACCACAACACCGGATTTAATACCCTGCGAACGCTGATGCCCGAAACCCAAAACCTCCACATTGTGCGAACGCCCTGGCAAGACAGAAGACTCATCACGCGGCGTCAAACGCGCAACCATGCAGCAAATCTTTGAAGACCCGACATCAATAACAGAAAGCGTCGTCGCGCGAGATGTGGACAATTTTCCCAAATGCGCAATATCGGATGAAGAACGAAACAGGCTCACAGTTTACGGTCCGCCTTTTTCATAGCTTTCAAACGCGCTGAAACCAATTCTGAACGCGTTTTGGCAGCCTCAGCTTCCAACCTAAAAACAACCCGGTCGGAATGACGCAAATCAACGACAGAAATCTCACGCTCGAGAAGCTGACTCTCTTCTTCGAGCAAAATTAAACGCTCAAGAGCTGAACCAGCATCCTTTTCTGGGAGCTTGACCAAGAGGCCATTGGACAATTGAATATCCCAACGACGATCCCCCACACGCACATATGTTTCCACACGCCCTGCAATTTCTGGATAGCGGGCAGCCAGTGGCAAAATCTCTCTGGCCGACTCCGCCGCGCCCTCGCCCACCAGATGCGGCAAATGGGAGAAACGATTGTTCAACAAATCAGCGATGCCAAACTTGGCAATCTGAGCGCCAGTCTTTTCAACAACAGTCAGCCGATCCTTATGCTGCCAAACCGCCATTGCACGCTTTTCAGCCAAAGAAACCTGCAATTTCCCGGGATACAACTTACGGATCGCAACATCACGAACCCATGGCAAAGCCAAAACGCGCTCTCGCGCATCGCTGACGTCAAATCCAACCAGAGAAAGCACTGCACCATTTGAAAGCGCTGAAAAAACGTCCTGCTCTTTGGTTTCCACCTGACCTGAAATGACAATATCAGTTGCTGTCAGACCAATGGTTGCCGCAGCACCTGACATAATAGCAGGACCAGCACCACCACTCACAGCACCAAAAACCCATCCAGATGCGATGAACAGAACAGCAGCAATACTGCCCTGCCCTGAACGTAAGCTTGGCAAAAGATCTACAAATTTGGAAAACCGGCGACTGCGGCTGCGACGCGGATGCGCAGCAGACACCTCACCAGCAAAGCGAAGCTTTCTAAACAGACTGGTTATCCCGCTTAGCGACGACAACTCGCGTCCTCCACAATCCAAGTTAACAACTCACCAAAAGAGTGCCCCGCATGCTGGGCCAATTCTGGCAACAATGATGTGGGAGTCATGCCAGGCTGAGTATTCACTTCCAGCCAGATCAATTCGCCCGTCCCGTTTACGCGGTCGTCCAATCGAAAGTCTGAGCGGGTTACACCTCGACAGCCGATAGCCTTATGCGCCTTCAAAGACAGTGTTTGAATTTCTTGGTAAACATTTGGTAAAATATCTGCCGGAAGGACATGTTTTGACCCTCCTTCTGCATATTTCGCGTTATAATCGTACCATCCGCCGTCTGCAGCTTGAATTTCGGTCACTCCCAGCGCCACATCACCCATCACTGCACAGGTCAATTCGCGACCGTGAACGAATCGCTCCACCATCACCGTGTCGCCGTACGGCCACTCGTCCGAATACAATTCCTGTGGCGGCGTGGAATGATCTTCCCCGACGATCAACACACCAAAACTCGACCCTTCGTTGACCGGCTTAATCACATAAGGAGGTTTCATCACATGCTTGGGCGCGGCATCCAGTCGATGCATGACCTGCGCCTCAGCAACAGGAATACCGGCGCGGCGCGCAACCGTCTTTGCGCGCTCTTTGTCCATCGCCAATGCAGACGCCATCACACCCGAATGGGTGTAAGGAATATCCAGATATTCTAAGATACCTTGAATGGCGCCATCTTCACCATACGGCCCGTGCAATCCGTTGAAGACCACATCAGGCTTCAAGTTTTCGAGCGTTGACGAAATACTGCGATCCACATCAACGCGCGTAACTTTGAATCCGGAAGCCTCTAATTCGGAAGCACAAGCTTCGCCGGTAGACAGTGAAACAGGCCTTTCAGACGACCACCCGCCCATAAGGACAGCGACATGCACCATTGAACTACCTCTTCCCCCGAAGATCCCTACTAAAACTCAGGTGAATCACAGGTGCGACAAGCTGACAAGCGGCATTCACACAATGGTTTAAGCGGCCTTTGAATCAGCAAATGAAGAAGATTCCCGTAAGAGACTCAAAAGACTCATGAAATATCCACTCAACGAAATGAAAGTTTTTTTCGCAGCATATGCGAACCACTGTCGTCATTTGAACTCAGCACCACACAAATCGTACAAACCGACGAATCAAGTTTGCCAAACCTAAGAGGTCAGTCAGATTGAAAACGCGCTTCGCGCTGCAATTGGTTGTCATTTTTAAGCGAACAGGTTTATGGATAAAACTGTTCGGAAAACCTCTGGGCACATCTTTTGAGATGATTGAAAACCGTTCGGCGCATTGCGCGTTGTGAACCTGCCCGCATCGAGATCACGTATTTGAAAATCCAACAAAACGCCAAAGGCATTTTGATCATGATTTTGTCCATGGTCGCATTTGCTTTGGCAGACACATTGGTGAAGGTCACATCCAGCGTCGCATCATCAGCACAAATTATGTTCTTTTTGATCGGTGGTGGCCTCATCTTATTTGGCTTGATTGCAAAAATTCAGGGCCACAGCCTCGTCAACAAGGACGCGTTCGCCCCTGTTTTATTGCTCCGCTACGCATCCGAAATCATCGGAATGGTCGGCATGGTGATTGCGTTGTCAAAAGTGCCGTTGGCAACAGTTGGCGCCATCACCCAAGCCACCCCGCTTTTAGTAGTGATTGGCGCGGTCATTTTTCTTAAGGAAAAGGTCAGTTGGCGTCGATGGAGCGCCATCGCATTCGGCTTTCTTGGCGTGTTGCTTATCGTACAGCCGGGCACGAGCGATTTTGATCTTTCTGTTTTGTGGGCCATTTTGGCAATGGTAGCTCTTTCTGTTCGCGATCTCACAACCCGCCTCACCCCGCCCAACATGGCTTCGACCAGCCTTGCAACTTTCACCATGATCGCAACAATTCCATTTCCTATTTTGTGGGTGCTGTACAATGGGGATAGTTTCTTCCCAACAACCGTGAATTGGTGGCTGGTGCTGCTGATGATTGCCCTCGGCTCTTCAGGCTACATGCTTCTCATCACGAGCATACGCATGGCCGAAGTGTCTGTTGTTACGCCGTTCCGTTACTCACGAATTCTGTTTTTGCTGATCTTGGGAATTGTTGTTTTTGACGAAAAACCCAACGCACTGGTGCTTGCGGGTGCAGCCCTCATCATTGCATCGGGTGTCTATATGATGTGGCGTGAACAGCAGATCAAAAAAGCTGAATCTCGAAACACCCGTTAGGCCGCACATCAGTTCCAATCGACGTGTTGGCCCTCAATCAGTTTGAAAGGCTGGGGCTCTAGACCGCTGCTTGTCCAGAACAGTTGTTCGCCATCGCGGATCACACCGTAGCCAGCCCATCCCGCACGCTCCCACCAGCTTTCATACTTGTTGGTTTGTTCGTTCACGCGCCATTTTCCAACGGTTTTGCGTGCGCCCCGTTGCGAATAAGTTGTTGATCCGCTCGTGCTGAAATACTGCCTGTATTCATCACCCGACCATGTGCCTTCAATCGAATTTCCGGACAACATGGTTTTAATCTCGGCCGCAGTGACAGCAGTTGGTTCCGCACAAACCGAACTCATCATCAATACAGAGGTGCTGAGAGCAATTGCAGTTTTCAACATGGTAGACGGCCCAAAGTGAGAGACTGGAAAAAGGCTAATCCGGGCAGCGCCGCCGAGCCAGTTAAATTTCCGTGATGGAAATGGCCAACAACTGCGCTTTAGGGTTTGAACGTCTCAACTTCCTTGCCACTTTCAAAACGACCGAGACGCTTGATTTCCCACTCAAGAAGAATGCCTGAATTCTCATAGACTTTACGGCGAACAGTTTCGCCAAGGGTTTCAAGATCGTGTCCTGTTGCACCGCCCGTATTGATCATGAAGTTGCAGTGCATTTCACTCATTTGGGCCGCGCCCACCATGTGGCCACGCAAGCCTGCTTCATCCACCAGTTTCCAGCTGGAATGTGGCAATGGGTTTTTGAACGTTGAACCGCCCGTTTTTTCTCGAATGGGTTGAACCGTTTCACGATGGTGCTGAACTTCATCCATCGCCTTTTGAATATCAGCCTTATCAGCTGGTTCACCTTCAAAAACAGCCGATGTGAAAATCAGATCTTTTGAGGTGCCACTGTGGCGGTAGGAGTACCCCATATCAGCGTGGCTCAATATATGTTTGTTGCCCCGACGATCCAACGCATGAACTTCAACAACACGGTCCGTTGTTTCCGTACCATTGGCACCAGCATTCATTCGCAAAGCGCCGCCAATAGCGCCAGGGATGCCGTGATAAAATGCAAAACCACCCAACCCAGCTTCCAAAGCTGCCACTGCCAAGCGTTTGTCTGGAGTTGCCGCACCTGCCTGCAACCGAGTTTCGGAAACAGTTTCAACTTGCCCAAACCCTTTGCCTGACAAGCGAATAACAACACCTTCAATGCCGCCATCGCGCACCAGCAAATTGGATCCAATGCCCACCACGAGAACTGGCACATCTTGCGGCAATATTTTCAAAAACGCAGCCAGATCGTCTTCATCTGCGGGTGAAAACAAGAGGTCTGCAGGGCCACCAGCCTGAAACCAAGTGATCTTTGACATCAACGCATCAGGCGTGAGCCGCCCGCGAATGTTGGAAACGTCGAGACGTTCTAAAAGAGCTGTTCCACTCATTTCAGCTTTGCCAATTCATCAGGCAAAGCGTGTGCCCAAGCCGTGATATTGCCCGCGCCGAGAAAGACAACAAAATCTCCGTCTTCAGCCACATCAGCAATCATGGGTGCAATATCTTCCGGCCCCGAAATGACACGCACATCGCGGTGTCCGCCGGACTTCATATTGCTGGCCAGAGTTTCGTGGTTGATGCCCTCAATTGGTTTTTCGCCAGCTTCATAAACAGGTGCAAGCAAAACCGTTTGCGCATCATTGAAACACGCTCCAAATTCGTCGAACAGGCTTTCAAGGCGCGTATAACGATGCGGCTGTTTGATCGCGATCACCTTGCCTTTGCCAGCGGACTTTACGGAGGTGCGCGCGGCTTTCAACACCGCTGAAATTTCAACGGGATGGTGCGCATAATCATCGAAAATCTCGACGCCATTCCAAGACCCCGTATGGGTGAAGCGACGCTTCACGCCTTTAAACGCAAGCAGGCCTTCTCGAATTTTTTCTTCGCCCACACCCAATTCATGAGCAACCGCAATTGCAGCCGTTGCATTTGACACATTGTGAATACCAGGCATCGGCAAAACGAGACCTGTCATCTCACTGGTTTCGCCTGTTTTACGATCGCGAATAACCACATCGAATTTTGATGTAGCGCCTTCCGCTTCCACCCGCGCAAAACGCACATCTGCTTGCGGATTGTTTCCGTAAGTGACCAAGCGACGGTCTTCAATCCGACCGCGCAGAGCCTGCACTTCAGGGTGGTCGATGCACACAACACCAAAACCGTAAAACGGCAAATTCTCGATAAACGTTTTGAACGCTTCTTTGGCGTTGTCGAACGTTTTGTAATGATCAAGATGTTCAGGGTCGATATTGGTGATGATCGCCACATCGGCTGGAAGGCGCAAGAACGATCCGTCACTTTCATCAGCCTCTGCCACAAGCCAATCGCCCTCGCCCATTTTGGCATTCGTGCCATAGGCATTCAAAATACCACCATTGATGATGGTTGGGTCGAGGCCCCCATAGTCAAGCAAAGTGCCGACCATGGATGTGGTGGTGGTTTTGCCGTGGGTTCCGCCAACAGCCACAGACTGTTTGAACCGCATGAGTTCTGCCAGCATTTCAGCACGGCGCACAATCGGTAAATGGCGCTCTTTGGCTTCCATGCGTTCAGGGTTGTCATGCTGAATGGCAGTGGACGTCACAACCACGGCACTTTCGCCAAGGTTTTCAGCTTTGTGTCCAACATGAACCGTGATGCCCTTTTCGCGCAAGCGCTGGACATTTGCACCGTCCGCAGCATCAGACCCCTGAACTTTGTGTCCAAGATTGTGCAGCACTTCAGCAATCGCGCTCATACCAATACCGCCGATACCGATAAAGTGTATCAGGCCAATGTCGTCTGACATACGCATGTAATTGTTCCCTGTATCGTTCTACTTGTGTCGCGGTGGACCTTTGCTAGCCATTCCAGCGCCCAAGTAACTCTTTTCAGCAACGGCGGCAACCAAATCTGCCAATTGTTGCGTTGCTCTTGGTTTGCTGGTCATAGCAGCAGCATGGGCTTGTTTTTTCAATTTTTCAGGCTGCCCCATCGCCAACGCTAGATGCTCCGCTAAAACAGGCGCCGTCAGCTCGGCTTGCGGCACAACAGTTCCCCCGCCACGCTCAACCAATTCAGCTGCGTTGGCCGCTTGATCGTGATCAAGCGCGTAGGGGTAAGGCACCAAAATAGACGGTCGCCCCATCGCCGCTATTTCAGACACTGTAGATGCACCAGCACGAGAAACAACGAGATGAGCTTGCTCTAACCGTTTGCCCATTCCATCAAAGAAAGGAGCCACTTCTGCAGAAACACCATTGGCCGCCAACAGCGTCTTCACCTGTTCAACTTGTTCAGCGCGAGCTTGCAGGGTCAAGCGAACGCGTTTGCGCAATTCTTCGGGCAACAGCACAATCGCTTTTGGAACCGTTTCACCGAAATACTGCGCACCCTGAGAACCGCCAACCACCAAAAGGTTAAACGGGTCTTGGTCGACAGATTTTTCGTAGGGCACCTCAGATTGATCAAGACGTTTTGCAATTTTCAAAACTTCTTCTCGCAAGGGGTTTCCCGTTATCACCGTATCTGGCGGCAGACTTTCGCTTGAAAAACCGGCGGCGACGGCAACGGCTTTCTTGGCCAAAAATTTATTGGCACGACCAAGCACTGCATTCTGCTCATGAAGCACGGTTGGCAGGCCCATTCTTTGCGCAGCAACCATTGGCGGCATGCTCGGATAACCGCCAAAACCAATAGCCACATCAATGCCGAGCTTTTTGATCAATGTCTTGGAAGCACTGTACCCCTTAAACAGGGTCAAAGCAGATTTCGCGACCGCAACAGGATTTTTCGACCCAAAGGTTGCCGATGCGATCACATGCAGGCCATCGATCTGAAATTTTTCTGAATAACGTGTGCCGCGTTCATCTGTTGCCAGATGCACGTTCCAGCCGCGATTTTTCAATTCTTGTGCCAACGCCTGAGCGGGAAACAGGTGCCCGCCAGTTCCACCCGCGCAAAGAAGTGCCGTTTTTGTCATTCAATCAGGCCCCTGCTGGAACAGCAGTGCTGTGCCCCATGGGGCGAATGCGCACTTCTGGGCGACGATAGGAATCCGCACGCTTGCGTGTCAATGCCAGCACCAAGCCCATGCCAAGTGCCACAGCAATGAGAGACGAGCCACCATAAGAAATGAAGGGCAATGTCATACCTTTGGCGGGTATCAAACGCAGGTTCACACACATGTTGATCATCGCTTGAAAACCGAACTGCAGGACAAGACCAGACACTGCAAGTTGCACAAAACGGTCATGTTCTTTGAGCCCATGAGCCAGACCACGGATCACAACGAATGCAAAAGAAGCCACGAGCACCATCACCAGCGCAATGCCAAACTCTTCCGCGGCGACAGAAAAGATAAAATCCGTGTGGCTGTCTGGCAGGCCAAATTTCACTTGGCCTTCACCCGGGCCACGCCCCAACCAACCACCATTGGTGATCGCTTCTAAGCCGCGATCAACCTGAAAGTTATCACCTGTGCCAGTCACAAATCGGTCAATCCGTTCACTCACATGGCTGATGGTCAGATAAGCAGCTCCAAGACCAACCACACCCAAGCCACCAAGAACAGCAATCCAAATCCAAGGCATTCCGGCCATAAAGAACATGGAACCCCAAACCAAAGCCAGAAGCACAGTTTGCCCAAAGTCAGGTTGCGTCACCAAAAGCGCGGCACACAGGCCAAACAGCGCGATGGCAAATAGATTGCAAGGAATATCAGGACGTTTGGCGCTTTCAGCAAACAACCAAGCGGTAATGACCACGAATGCAGGTTTTAAAAATTCTGACGGCTGCAGCAAAAACGGGCCGATTGCCAACCAGCGCGTGGCGCCTTTTGCAGAATAGCCAATGAATGGCAAAGCAATCAGCGCCAACAACGCGCCGCCCAACAATAGGAACGAAACCCGCCTCACCTGCTTCAAATTCATGAAGGACGTTCCAATCAAAACGATGATTGCAGGAACAATGAAAAAGGCGTGGCGTTTCACAAAGTGAAAACTGTCATCAATGCGCAAGCGCGGTGTCACTGAAGGGCTTGCTGACAAGGATAATAGAAACCCACAGGCCAACAGCATCAATGCTGCTGCCAAAAGCAGTTTATCGACAGTCCACCACCAGTCCGAGACCGGGCTTTTGCGCGCGCGTGACATCATGATGTTTTCGTTCCTATCTTTTTAAATCCGTCCAGTGCCGTCACAGCCTCCTTGAAAGCTTCGCCCCGCTTCTCGAAATTCGGAAACTGGTCAAAACTCGCCGCTGCTGGCGAAAGAAGCACCACTTGCTCCGCGCCATTCATTTCGCTTGCGCGAATGGCGGCATCAGAAGCTGCATGGTTAACAGCATCTTTCACTGTGCCTGAAATTTCATAAGGAATCGTATCACCCAGTTGCGCGGCGAAATTTCCTGCTGCTTCACCGATCAAATAGGCTTTGGCAACCCGTGAAAAATGCGGTGCAAGAGAGCTGATCCCTCCATCTTTGGCCAGACCACCAAGAATCCAGAAGGATGTTTCAAAGCTGGAAAGCGCCGGTGCGGCCGCTTCCGCATTCGTGGCTTTGGAATCGTTGATAAACAAGACATCCCCGCAATGACCTACTTGTTCCATGCGGTGCGCAAGCCCCGGAAATGATCGGAAGCCCGCCTGAATATCTTCATCGCTCAAACCAACAGCGCGACAGGCTGCATAAGCAGAGGCAGCGTTTTGACCATTGTGCCGTCCGCGCAATGCTCCAATATCTTTCAGGCTAATCAGTTTCGCGCCAGCATCGTCTCGCAAGTGCGCTCCATCAAACCCGATCTTAGCGCCCGTATCGCTTTGGCCTGAAATTGTAACAACATCATCCAACTGCGCGGCATAGGCTGCGCAATAATCATCATCAACACCAATCACGGCTGTGTCGCTTGCCGAGACAAGTTGAAATTTAATATTGCCGTAATTCTCCATCGTCCCGTGACGTTCCAGATGATCCGGCGTCAGGTTCAACAACAAACCAACGGTTGGCTTCAACGAGGGTGATGTATCAATTTGATAGGACGAACACTCAACAACGTAAGCCTGTTGTGCAGGCGTGTTGGAAACTGGATCTAGATCAAGTACGGCTCGTCCGATATTGCCACCCATCTGCACGTCGCGCCCTGCCTGTTCCAAAACGTGCGCGATCAATGCGGTGGTTGTGGATTTTCCGTTTGTGCCTGTAATGGCAATGATGGCCGCAGGACGTTCCAGACCATTCATCTCACGTGAAAACAATTCCACATCGCCGATGATCTCAACACCATTGGCCTTGGCCAAATCTACCGTCCAATGAGGCTGTGGGTGAGTGAGCGGAACACCTGGTGCCAGAACCAAAGCATCGAACCGAGACCAATCCTCGTTGCGTAAGTTTGCAGTCGGAATATACGCAGCATCTGCCTTTGCAACACTGTTTGGATTGTCATCAAACGCCACAACATTTGCACCACCCGCAAGCAAGGCTTGCGCAGTGACCAAACCAGAACCACCCAACCCGAAGAGGGCGACCCGTTTGCCGTTGAAGACAGATACCGCGATCATAAATTCAAACCCGTCTAGCGCAATTTGAGAGTTGCAAGACCAAGCAACGCAAACATGATGGAGATAATCCAAAAGCGAATAACCACTTGGCTTTCCGTCCAGCCCAATTGCTCAAAATGGTGATGGATCGGTGCCATTTTGAAAACGCGCTTGCCTGTGAGTTTGAAAGAGCCAACCTGAATAATAACGGACAGCGCTTCCATAACGAACAGGCCGCCAATGATCATCAAAACGATTTCGTGCTTTGTGGCCACAGCAATCGTGCCAAGCATGCCGCCCATCGCAAGAGAGCCCGTGTCTCCCATAAAGATCGCCGCAGGCGGTGCATTGAACCAGAGAAAACCAAGACCTGCACCAATGACAGCACCACAAATAATGGCGAGTTCACCAGTGCCTAAAACGAAGTGTATTTGGAGATAATCAGCAAAGACTTTGTTGCCCGAAAGATAAGCAATTGCCCCAAAAGAGGCGGCAGCGATCATCACTGGTACAATGGCCAAGCCATCCAGTCCGTCTGTCAGGTTCACCGCATTGCCTGAAGCCACCACAACAAATGCGCCGAAGACAATGAAGAACCACCCAAGTTCCAAAAACAGAGTTTTAAAGAACGGAAACGTTAACGCGCTCGACATATCTGTGTTTGTGATCGTTGATGTCTGATCGCCCCATGTCATGATGATAAAACACGCGAAAGCAGCGACTATAAATTCCAGCAAAAGGCGCATACGCCCTGAAAACCCTTTGTCGCTGGACTTTGTGACTTTCAAAAAGTCGTCATAAAATCCAATCCCGCCAAATGCAGCGGTGACCATCAAAACGCACCAAATATAAACACTGGAAAGATCTGCCCACAAAAGTGTGGAACCGAAAATTCCGCATAAAATCATAAGACCACCCATTGTGGGTGTTCCCGCCTTTTTGAAATGAGTTGCAGGCCCATCAGCACGAATGGGTTGCCCCTTTTTCTGACGCACACGCAAAGCACGAATAATGGCTGGACCAAACAAAAAGACAATCAATGCGGACGTCAGCAAAGCACCACCTGTTCGAAACGTAATGTAGCGAAACACATTGAGCAGTGGAATCGTGTCACCGAATTCAGAGAGGTAGTAGAACATAAAATTCTCTTTCGTCACCGATACCGCATCGGTTTTAATTCACAAATTTTGGCGTGGGATTTTACGCACCCTGCGCCGATTCAATTTCAAAGGTCTGTAACAAATCATCTATCAAGCGAGCAAACGCCATGCCCAATGAGGCCTTGGCCATAATCACATCACCGCCGATCAAATCAGACTTGATCCCTTCGATCAGATCATCGATTTTCTCGGCATGGGTCGTGCCTACTTTGCCCTTTAGGGCTTCGTTTAACGACTGCATTTCCGGGCCAGCGAGGTACACTTTGTCGATACCATGCTCAATCACCGCATCAGCTATACCTGCGTGCAGGTCTTTTGATGTTGGCCCCAGTTCCAACATATCGCCCATCACCGCAATGCGACGCCCCCGCCCTTTTACATTTGCCGCTGCCAACAAGGCCAGTGCAGCACGCATGCTTGTTGGGTTGGCGTTGTAGCTTTCATCGATCAGAATAATTCGACCGTCGCGATGGGCTAGACGATGTCGTTGGCCGCGGCCTTTGACGGCTTCAAGGTCGGCAAGTGCCAGCCCAGATTTTGCCAAATCAGCACCAAGCAATTTGCAGGAAGCCAACACAGCAAGCGCGTTTTGCGCAATATGACGCCCCGGCGCACCAACCTTCACGACCATCTCATCGCCCATCACATTTGCAGTGAGGCATGAGCATGTGCCGTGCAGCACCAGTTTATCCATATGAACGTCAGCGCCAACTGCTTCACCAAAAGTAACGATGTTCGACACACCTACTTTTTCAGCGAGTTCACGTTGCAATGCGATGCGTTCATCGTCAGCGTTTAAGACTGCTGTGCCACCTTCGATAAGACCATTGAAGATTTCGCATTTCGCATGTGCAATCTCATCAACGTTTTTGAATGCGCCAAGATGAACTGCAGCAACATTGTTGATGATCGCCACATGAGGTTGCGCCATTTTCACAAGCGGAGTGATTTCACCTGGGTGGTTCATGCCAATTTCAATCACACCGAAATCAGTGTCCTTTGGCATGCGCGCCAAAGTCAGCGGCACGCCCCAATGATTGTTAAAGGAAGCGACAGCAGCGTGAACCTTACCACTTGCAGAAAGTGCTGTGCGCAAAGCTTCTTTGGTCGTTGTTTTGCCAACGCTGCCTGTCACAGCAACAATTTTCGCTTTCGTACGCGCTCGCGCTGCACGACCTAAATTTTCCAGCGCGACCAACACATCATCTACAACAAGCAGCGGCCCGGTTTCGCCTTCCAAGCGATCAAGCCAATTTTCGGCAACGACGCTCACACCAGCACCCGCTGTACAGGCATTGGCCACAAATTTATGGCCGTCATGCACGTCGCCTTTGATGGCAAAATACGCCTCGTCAGTTTGAATGGTGCGTGTATCGATGGACAGACCTGTTACATCATTGGCCACCTCACCAACCAAACGGGCGTTCATCGCTTTTTCTAAATCTGCGATTGTCCAAAGCGAACGGCTCATTGTTTTGTCCCCAACGCATCTTTCAAGACTTCATGATCTGAAAACGGCAAGACGTGTTCGCCCACAATCTGCCCTTCTTCGTGTCCCTTGCCAGCAACCACAAGCGTGTCACCGGCTTCCAGCATTTGAACCGCTGTGTGAATGGCTTCAGCGCGGTCACCTATTTCCATAGCGTTTGGTGCCGCTTTCAAGATTTCAGCGCGAACCTGACCAGCATCTTCTGTACGCGGGTTGTCGTCAGTCACAATGACCGTGTCTGCAAGACGATTGGCAATTTCACCCATAATTGGACGCTTGCCCTTGTCGCGGTCACCGCCACAGCCAAACATGAGAACGAGTTTACCTGTTGTGTAAGGACGCAGAGCTTCCAGCACATTTTCCAATGCCTCGGGTTTATGGGCATAATCCACATATGCAGGTGCACCATTTGAGGTTTGGCCGACAAGTTCCAGCCTCCCGGGAGCCCCCTTCAAAGTTTCTAGCGCGGCAAAAGCAACGGCAACAGGCGTGCCCGTTGCAATGGCCATTCCTGCGGCCACAAGACCATTGGCCAATTGAAATTCCCCTGCCATTGGCAAAGTCAGCCGATGGATTTTGCCCTCAAATTCAACTTCAGCCACTTGGGAAAACCGGTGTTGCTCCACACGTTTGAGCGCGAGATATTTTCCATCACGACCAACAGTTTTGACTTCCAATCCAGCGTCAGTAGCAGCCTCTATTGCAGGCGCTGAATAGTCATCATCGGCATAAATCACTGCAGGTTGGCCAGAATTCATCAACCCTGAAAACAAACGCATTTTCGCAGCCAAATAGTCTTCAACTGTTGGATGGTAGTCCAAATGATCACGACCCAGATTTGTGAATCCGGCAACAGCAAGACGCACACCGTCCAAACGGCGCTGATCCAAGCCATGAGAAGAAGCTTCCATGGAGCAATGGGTGATGCCATCACTTGCCAGTTCATCCAGCAGTTCGTGCAAGCGAACCGGATCAGGCGTGGTGAGCGAGCCATAATCACTGCGCTTTCGTGTAAACACACCCGTCGTGCCAATCATCGCTGCTTCGTTGCCAGCGTGTTCCCAAATTTGACGCAGAAATGTCGCCACCGATGTTTTGCCTGCAGTGCCCGTGATTGCAGCAATTAGTTTAGGTTGGTTGGAATAAAAACGCGCTGCCATCTTCGCCAAAGCAAGGCGGGGGTCATCTGCCAAAACAACTGGCAATCCGATATCTGCAACGTCTGTTTGTTGGTCGACAAGAACGGCTGCAGCACCATTTTCAAAGGCAGCTTTTATGAATTGGCTGCCATCCACATTCACGCCCGCCATAGCCGCAAAAAGAAAGCCTGCTTTGATTTGTCGAGAATCTGCCGAAATGCCAGCAATATCGGCATCACCTTGGATCAAACGGCATTCGGGGCCAATGAGGTCAGATAGTTTCATAAATTCGCCGTTCTTCAAATTCCAACTTACCGCCGATACGACGACAAAATGGCAGTATCACGGACACGAAAATCTGGTTTCACGCCAAGCAGTGGAGCAGATCTTTTGACGATGCTCGCCACCGTTGGTGCTGCATTCATGCCAGCAGTTGCATAACGCTGCCCTTTTTCCGGTTTTGGCTCGTCCACAATAACGAGAACCACATAACGCGGGTCTGTCACAGGAAAGGCCGAAAGAAACGCGTTGAACCGTTTGGCGCGTGAATATTTCCCATTCACAACCTTTTCTGCCGTGCCTGTTTTGCCGCCCACCAAGAAACCCGGCACTTCGGCACGTTTGCCCGACCCTTTCAACACATTCAAACGCATGAGGTAGCGCATCAGATCGGTGGTATTTGGTTTCAAGACCTGCTTAGAAAGCGCGATGGCTTCTTGTTCTGTTCTGGGAAAGAGCGTTGGTTTTAATAGCTTGCCGCCATTCACCAATGCAGCAGCAGCCACCGCTGTTTGAAGCGGCGTCGTAGAGACACCATGCCCATAAGAAATGGTGATTGAATTCACCTTCTTCCATTTCTTAGGCTCGCTTGGTTTTGCAATTTCTGGCAGTTCAAGGCCGTCCATTTTGTCGAGCAAGCCAAGGCTTTTCAAGAAGTCGCGATGACCTTCAATCCCCACAACATCAGCCATTTTTGCTGTGCCGATATTGGAAGAATAAATGAACACTTCTGGCACCGATAAAATTCGTTTCTTGCCGTGAAAATCATTGATGCGGAACCGACCAATTTTCAAAGGTTTGCGCGCATCAAAACGGCTGTTAATGCCCACTTTCCCGGAATCCAAAGCCATTGCTGTGGTGAACATTTTGAAGGTCGAGCCCATTTCATAGGCGCCGCCCGACATGCGGTTCAACTGGTCTTTACGCAGCTTTTTGTTCAGCGTATTCGGATTGTAATCTGGCAAAGAAGACATGGCGACGATTTCGCCGGTATGGACATCAAGCACTACGCCAGCCGCACCGATTGCCCGATATTTTTCCATCGCTTCGCTCAATGCTTCACGTACAAAATGTTGCACACGCAGATCGATAGAGAGTTTTACAGGCTCCAACTCCTGCTTCACATCAAAGCCGGAATTATGAAGATCCTTGAGCCAAGTGTCGTCCAGATGTTTTTCAATGCCTGCAATTCCCTGACTGTCGATATTTGTCAGCCCCAAAATATGAGAAGCCGTTTCTCCACCTGGGTAGTAGCGTTTACTTTCGCCACGAAAGCCAATTCCAGGCAGTCCCAGCGCAAGAATATCCGCCTGTTGGCGCGGTGTGATTTCACGTTTGATCCACACAAACCCCTGCCCGCTTTTCAATCGACGCATTGTTGTGTCGAAATCCAGTTTCGGCAAAACGGTGGTGAGCGCTTCATATGTCTCATCAGGGTTTTCAATTTCACGAGGTTCGGCAAACAAAGACTGGACTTGAATGTCCAGCGCCATCGTTTGGCCGTTGCGGTCCAAAATGCGAGGCCGCGCCGCCGTCAACGCAATATTGGACTTGTTGCGCGCGATAGGGCTTTGTTCTGCATTCATCGCCAGATAAATCAGGCGTCCTTCAATGATCAAAAACATCATTGCAACACCAGAAATCACAACAACAATTCGGTCGCGGGTCTGGGACACCAGATCACCTGATGGCGCAACAGGTTTCAACAAACCTTTGGCGAGACGACGCAGTGATGTCAGCACATTTTGCATTAGTTACCGTTCTCCCGTTCGATAATTGCATCAATACCGCCAGTCACGATGTCATCGTTTTCATTCGCGTAGATTTCTTCGGTTGGCGCATCACGATCCACTCTGAAACCGGGAAGTTCAGACAATTGTATGATTTGACTTGAAGACAATTCACGCAGTCCGAGCTGTTCTTTGAACTGTTCAGCAACCTTCTCAAGACGAGCAGGTGAAATGTCGATGGCCCAATCAGCTTCCAGCAACGCAATTTTGCGATCTTGCGCCTTAATCTGCGAATGCAAGCTGGCAATACGCTTAGCCGATTGATCAGCCTCATGTTTGATCTGGTATGTCCAAATCGCCCCGCTGATAGCAGCTGCAACAAGAATGGTATCGACTATGCGGATCATCTCTTGCCTCCAGATGTGAGTTCAGCAAGGCGTGGCAAACCAAAGACCGAGCGATCAATGTCACCAACTGCGCATTCGGTTCTAATGGCGCTGCGCAGTTTTGCAGACCGTGAACGCGGGTTAACATCAGCTTCGGTTTTTGATGCGGAAATCGCGCCACGCTTGATCTGCTTAAAAGTCAGCTCTTTCGTGTCGACCTGTGGTAGATGACGACTGCCTCCACTGACTTCGCTTCGATCTTGCAGGAAACGTTTCACCAAACGGTCTTCCAAAGAATGAAACGTTACAACCACCAAACGCCCTCCGGGCTTCAAAACCCGTTCGGCTGCCAACAGAGCTTCTGCCAATTCGTCCAGTTCACGATTGACGAATATACGCAGTGCCTGAAATGTGCGCGTTGCCGGATGAATGCGGTCTTTTGCCTTGCGGCTCAAAACATCTTCCACACATTTTGCCAATTGCAATGTCGTTTCAAACGGGCTTTTGGCGCGGCGTTCTGCAATTTCTGCAGATATACGCGAAGCCTGACGCTCATCGCCCAAAATGCCAATAATTCTCGTCAGGTCGGGGCGTTCAAATGTGTTGACCACATCCGCTGCCGTCGGCCCCTGCATTTCCATACGCATGTCCAAGGGACCATCTTTTTGAAAGGAGAACCCGCGTTCGGCCTGATCGATCTGCATGGATGAGACGCCAATGTCTGCAACCACAGCATCCACTTGAGAATATCCGGCTTCATGGGCCAGTCGATCAAGATCGGAAAAACATCCATGGGACAAAATCAAACGGCCATCAAATTCTTCCACAGCGGACTGACCAGCCGCAATCGCTGTGGGATCACGATCGATTGCCACAACTGTAGCGCCTTCTTGCAAAATTGCACGGCTGTAACCACCGGCCCCAAAAGTAGCATCAATAGCAACTTCGCCTTTGGATAGATCCATAGCCTTCAGGACTTCCGGCAACATAACCGGAATATGAGGCGCATCATTTTGTGGGCTCACAGCCGAAGACATCAAATCCAAGACTTCCTTAATTGCACCGCGAATATGGGACGGCTTAGCGGATTGTCGGGCATTCGCTCTCCACAAGCGGCTTGATGAATGTGAGACCCACCGAGGCCTAACAGCACCGATTTTCGATGACTGTTTCCATGCAACGGCACTCGACACAGTTCACAGCCCCCAAAATTTGCACAAAAGTGCTGCTTCAAAACATGTTGGACAAAAGACGCAAATCACCCTTTGACCGGTTAACCGAACATGAATCGAGAACGTTAAGGGTTCGTTTACAAAACCATTTTGAGGAAGAAAAAGTCAGCTGGCCTGTAAGCCGGGTTCTGTATCCCCTTTGACCCGAAGATCATTGAGGTGACGACCATTCGTCTGGGGTCTGCATTGCTGCACACCTCATTGCGACCTACCCGAACACTCCCATCTGGAAACAGATTGGTTTTGCTTGCGCAAAACATGGTGTTCCTATTCGGTCTTGCTCCCGGTGGGGTTTACCGTGCCATCTACATTGCTGCACATGCGGTGGGCTCTTACTCCACCTTTTCACCCTTACCTCAAAAGAGAGGCGGTTTATTTTCTGTTGCACTTTCCCTAGGGTCGCCCCCGCCGGGCGTTACCCGGCACCGTATTTCCATGGAGCCCGGACTTTCCTCTCTACACCACCTTTCGGCATTGTGCGGAGCGGCCGTCCAGCCAGCTGACACGTCTTTCTGCTCTGAAACCGTCAAGAGGTCAAAGAAAAACCCGACAGTCAGCAGACGATCGGGTTTTTAAAATATCCAATATTTGCAGATCCTATCCGCGGCGCATGATCCGCGACACCCGTCGGCAATACTCGCGGCTGATGGGATTCATCTTTTTCGCGCCATGACCTGCATTGTATTTGAGGATAGCACCGCAAGTGGTTTTGCCACCCAAGCGATAGGCCTTGCCCAAATATTTCATACCGAACTTTAAATTCGTGCTTGGGTTGTAAAGGTTCTTCATACGCCCTTTATATCCAATGAACCGAGCCGTGCGGGGCAAAATCTGCATCATACCAATTTCGCCAGCGCGACCACGTGCATTGGGGCGAAAGCCAGATTCAACTTCTACAACGGCGAGTGCCAAACGAACTGGCACGCCTGCAGCGCGCGCATGTTTAGCAATTAGGTTGCTGTAGCGACCGCGTCTTCCTTGAAAACTTGGGCCCTTTGTGTAGCGAACTTTCGCGACCTTTTTAGAACCGCTTTTAGATTTCGCCTTCACAACTTTTTTCTTGGCAGCCGGATTTTTTGCAGCAACGTTTTGGCCACCTGGACGTTTGACCAGAAAATTTCCAGCTTCGTTAGGGGGCAAGCCAGCAACTTTTGTATTTTGGGTCTGCTGCGTTGGCTTGACTATTAAAGACGCAGCTTCATTTCTGAATCGACCGGGCTCAACGCGTTTTTTCACCGGATCGCTGGAAACACTTGGACTGGCAAAGCTGCTAGACGTGCCAGACAATTGCGCCGTTTGGCAACCAGCCAGAAATACCGTCGCGCAAAGCGCAACCAAGCCAAAACCAAATTTACTCATAAACCAAAAACCCTTGAGATGGAGACCGCAGAAAATTTCAGCCTTCCCAATACGCCCTAGCGTAAACCAACTATTGATACTGCACCAAGGGGAGAATTTTGTCTAAATTGTGCCCCACTGAAGGGTTTTGGTCACAATCTGTTACAAATTGCAACATTTCGCCCCTTTTCATTCATCTTCCATTTTTTGTCTCAAAAGATGCCGCAGTGTCTGGATTGTGGAATCATCCATCACACCGTCCACCAAATTCTGCCTAAAATGTCTTTGAAACGCCTCGACGACAATTTTGGTTTGGTGATCGAACACACCATTCACTTCTAGCCCATATCCATAAAGTGCCAAAAGAGCTTGAACCGCCTCGACAATGTCACCTCGATCGCCCTCTTGAAAGAATGGGCCTGAACTGCGAGCGACAGGTTCCACCCACAGACCAACACCTTTTTGCGCCAAATAGGCCCAATCAAAATTCTCTCCCGGATCTTCTTTGCGGCCCGGTGCGATGTCCGAATGTGCCAACACGCGATGAGAATGAATGGAATGCCTGCGGATAATATCTTCGGACAATCGTACAACGGCGTCCATTTGAACTTGCGGAAAGTCAGGCAAACCACCGGGATGACCAGCATTCACAATTTCAATCCCGATAGATCGTGAATTGATATCGTCCGAGCCTTCCCAAGTGCCGGCGCCCGCATGATGCGCGCGCTTCTCTTCCGGCACTAATTGAAGAATACGCCCGTCTTCCTGAACAAAATAATGGCAGGAAACACCGCTTTCTTCGCTGCACAACCATTTTAAAGCTCCGTCGCCATCGTTCATGCCAGTGTAGTGAAGCAACAGAATGTCAGGATTTTCGACACCACGACGCTCGCCAAAATTAACGGCAGCTTGAGTGGCGGCAACACAATCGGAATCAGGCTCAAATGTCATGTAGCGGCAACGATTCCGGAATCTCGAATGTTGCGGTGAGATTTCTCAATCACATCCCAAGCTGCGTTGAGCGCAGATACCCGGTCATTGGCAATCGACACAAATTCCGCTGGAACGCCCCGTGCAATCAGTCGGTCTGGATGGCTGTCCATCACCCGTTGTCGATAATGCCTTTTCAGTTTGTCAAAGGGCCAAGTTGGGTCAGCTTCCAAAACAGCATAAGGGTTTTCCCCTTCTGGTGTGACGTGCCGCAATTGAAGGCGTTCAAATTCCTGCTCGCTGAAACCGAACAAAATTGCAATTTCTTCTAAGAATAGAGATTCGTTCTCGTGAACCACACCATCCGCTTTAGCCACGTGGAACAGAGCATCCAGCACATCCCTCAAAATATCATCGTCTGAAGGGTCATCGCCTGGAAACAGTCGCCGCACCTGACGCGCATAAGTGTCAAATCCAGCAACATCTTGTTTGGCGAGGTTGAAAAGACGTGAAACATTGGACAATTCTTCCTCTGGCACATGGAAGAATTCTTGAAATGCAGTCACTTCGTCGGGGGTTACAATTCCGTCTGCCTTTGCCATTTTTGCAGACAGAGCAATGATCGCCACAGAAAATGCCACACGACGACGCGTTTCCAAATCGCCACTCACGAATGTACGCACACCCTCCACCACAGATGTGTAAGCACCTGAAACCAGAGTGGAGATATATTCGCTAAGATCTGACCAAATCGACATGTGTTGGGCTTATACCACAACTCGTCAGTGTGAGAATAATTTCATGAAACTATTTGCTCATGAATTCGCACCACAATATGACTGTTACATTATGCAGTTGCCCATTGATCGGATTTCAAAGTGGAGCGCGATCAACAACTTCGACGGAACAAACTCTTAGGACTGTTTTTGGGGATTGTGGGCGTCACAATTTTCAGTGGCACATTGCCCGCGACCCGCGTTGCGGTACAGAGTTTTGATGCTTGGTTTCTCACCTTTGGGCGAGCAGCGATTGCTGCCGCTGCAGCTTCGGCCACGATCGCACTCATGCGAAAGCCTTTTCCAAAGCAACATGTTCGCGCTTTGCTTTTCATCGGTACGACACTGGTTTTTGGTTTTCCCGGTTTTGTTTCACTGGCCATGGTCACCGTCCCGTCGTCCCACGGTGGTGTTGTTCTTGGCATCCTTCCTTTGACAACAACAATTTTTGCCGTGCTCTTTGCAAAAGAACGCCCCTCGGCCCTGTTTTGGCTGTTGAGCATCATTGGCGCGATCATCATTTTCGCTTTCACATTTCGCGATGGCGGTTTTGGCTTTGAAACAGGAGATTTTTGGCTATTACTAGCAGGCCTTTCAGCTTCTGCGGGCTATGTGTTTTCCGGAAAGCTCAGCCATCACATGCCGGGCTGGGAAGTTATTAGCTGGTCATTGATATTGTGCGCGCCCATTTCGGTTGCGGGCACCATCTGGCTTTGGGAACCTCGGTATATCGCAGCGCCACTCAATCACAATATGGCGTTTCTATACGTGAGCCTTGGCTCCATGTTTCTAGGCTTTTTTGCTTGGAACACGGGTTTGAAACTGGGTGGGATTTCACGCGTGGGTCAATTGCAATTGCTTCAGACTTTTCTCACTTTGGGCATTGCAGCGCTTGTCTTAGGTGAAACCGTGACACTGGAAACCGTGGGCTACGCACTGGCTGTATTGATCGTCATCGTGGCCAGCCGCAAAGCACACGTCAAAACCTAAGCCTCATTGATGCCCCATCACTGCGCGCGGTTTGTAGGGCGCTTCAAGCCGTCTGATTTGCCCTGCCGTCAACTTCACATCCAGTGATGAGATTGCCTCTTCAAGCTGATGCAATTTTGTTGATCCGACAATCGGAGCTGTCACATAGTCTTTTGAAAATACCCAGGCATAGGCCACTTGTGCAGGGCTCACATTCAATTCTGCCGCCACTTTTTGAACGCGATCTAGAATGCTGTAATCCTGCTTATTGCCGAACAACCCACTCATTTTATCAGTCTTTGCGCGATTGGTCCCTTGGCCCGCAGCAGGCTTATTGCCTGCGAGAAACCCGCGCGCAATCGGACTCCAAGGAACAACCGCAACACCTTCTGCCGCGCAATAGGGCATCATTTCGCGTTCTTCTTCACGATAAGCGAGATTGTAAAAATTCTGCATGGCAACAAACGGCGTGAACCCAGCCGAGATCTGCATTTCGCGCAACTTGGCAAATTGCCAAGCCCACATGGAAGAGGCTGCGGGGTATATGACCTTGCCCTGCCGCACCACCATATCCAACGCCTCCAGCATTTCTTCAAAAGGCGTATCGGCATCAAGGCGATGCACGTAAAGCAAATCGACATGATCCATCTGCAGTCTTTTCAAAGATGCATCCACCGTTTCCACAATGTGTTTGCGTGAAAGACCTCTTTTGTTGGGCCTCTCTCCCATTGTCAGCCCAACCTTTGTCGCAACAACAATCTCGTCGCGTTTGGCATAATTCTTTAACATGCGACCCGTGATGTCTTCGCTGTCGCCATAATTGTAATGATCGGCGGTATCAAAAAAATTGATGCCTTTTTCGACGGCCAATTTGAAGAAGGGTTCAGCCTCGTTTTCCGGAATAACCCAAGGATGGGTGGGCCCGCCCGGTGTTCCAAAAGACATGCACCCCAGACAAATGCGCGAAACTTGAGTGCCAGTGTTGCCGAGTTGGATATAGTCCATGGAGCGTTTTCCAGAATTGCCTTTGGTGAACTTTAGCGGCTCGAGCCAATCTGCCAAGCAATAATGTTACAAGCTTGCCGCGCCGCGTGCCGCTTGATCGTATTGACCGCTTAAAGCGCGCAAAAGGCCTGCCACACGGCTGACATCACTTTCTTCAAGCCCCATCGCCTGAACTGACGATATCAACAGCGTTTCACGAACATCTTTGTAGCGCTCGCAAGCATCGCTGCCGGCTTGGGTCACCTGAACCGTTTTCTCTTTCCCGCGTTTGCCAGCAGAGACCAGTTTCAAACCAACGAGTTTCTTGATTGCGTAGGACACAAGATGGGTGTCTTCAATGTTCAGCATCAAACAAAGATCACCCAGTGTTTTTTCACGGTTTCGATGGTGACAAGAATGCAATATTTGAACCTCCAATTGGGTAAGCCCAGACAACCCAGCCGCATTCATTCCGCGTACAGTCCAGCGGGAAAAAGCATTGCTTGCAACAACCAGCGCATATTCCAATTCCGACATGGAAGGCATCGCGCCACTTGCCAAGTGTGAAGACGAAACAATTGGACCCACGGCCGTATGCTCAATTTCATTCTCTTCAACCATGTTGAACTCTCCACATAAATCGAAATAGGCTCATTGACAATTTATCGATAAATTGTTGATGTTTGTCCAGTCATGTTTATCGATAGGAATGGTTATGTCAGCAAAGTGGGATTTTTGGATCGACCGTGGCGGCACTTTTACGGATCTGGTTGGCCGTGCGCCAGATGGTTCTCTTCACCCCTACAAGCTGCTTTCCGAAAATCCTGAAGCATATCGCGATGCCGCCATTCACGGCATTCGCCAATTGTTGAACGTTGCAAAAGACAAGCCAATTCCATCGCAAAAGGTGGGCGCTGTAAAAATGGGCACTACGGTGGCCACAAATGCATTGCTGGAACGCAAAGGTGATCCGACCGCCCTGCTCATCACCAAGGGGTTTGGTGACGGTTTGCGCATTGGTTATCAAGCACGACCCGACATTTTTGCAAAAGAAATCATCAAGCCAACGCAGCTATATCAGCAAGTGGAAGAAGTTCACGAACGCATTTTGGCTGATGGCGCGGTTGAAACTGAACTCGATATGCCAGCTGTAGAAGCTCAACTCAGAACAATTAAAGACAGTGGAATAAATGCAGTCGCGATTGCCTTAATGCACTCTTGGAAGTTCCCACAACACGAACAACACATTGCAAAACTCGCCCGCGAGATGGGCTTTTCGCAGGTTTCTGTCAGCCATGAAGTTTCTGCCCTTGCAAAGCTTGTGGGCCGTGGCGACACAACGGTGGTCGATGCCTACCTTTCCCCAATTTTGCGCCGATACGTTGAACAAGTTTCAAGTGAACTTGGAACAGATGGTGATGCGGCCCCTCGTTTGATGTTTATGCAATCATCCGGCGGGTTGACCGCCGCTGAATTGTTTCAAGGAAAAGACGCAATTCTATCAGGGCCCGCTGGTGGCGTTGTGGGAGCGGTAGAAACTTCGGCATTGGCAGGGTTTGAAAAAGTCATTGGCTTTGACATGGGTGGCACGTCAACTGACGTCTCGCATTATGACGGCGAATATGAACGCGCCTTTGAAACAGAGGTGGCTGGTGTTCGTATGCGCGCGCCCATGATGCGCATTCACACAGTTGCGGCTGGAGGTGGCTCTATATTGTTTTATGAAGCGGGACGTTTCCGCGTGGGGCCAGAAAGCGCTGGCGCAAATCCTGGCCCGGCATCTTATCGGCGTGGTGGTCCATTGGCCGTCACCGATGCGAACGTCATGGTTGGAAAATTGAAGCCGGAAAACTTTCCCGCGATCTTCGGCCCTGCGCAAAACGAGCCGCTTGATGTTGACGTAGTGCGCGAGAAATTTGAAGCCCTCGCCGAAGAGATTGGCCAAGGCCAAACGGCGGAGCAAGTGGCCGATGGTTTCCTGCGCATTGCTGTTGAAAATATGGCCAACGCCATCAAGAAAATTTCTGTACAGCGCGGCTACGATGTCACTGAATATGCACTCACATGTTTTGGTGGTGCAGGTGGTCAACATGCCTGTGCAGTGGCCGACAATCTTGGCATGGAAACAGTCGTGATCCATCCATTCTCCGGCATCTTGTCAGCCTACGGAATGGGCTTGGCAGACATCCGCGCAAGCCGTTCACAAGCGATCATTCAGCCTTTGGATCAAAGTGGAATCGATACTTTAAGTTCACTTGAATCAAAACTTGAAGAAGCCGTCCGCAAAGAAGTTGAAGGACAAGGCGTAAGCGATTCAGAAATAACCACTTTTGCCCGCGTTCACTTGCGCTATGACGGCACCGATACCGCCATCGCTGTAACACGCGGCTCCATTGAAGATATGTCGTCAGACTTTGCTGAAGCACACAAAAAGCAGTTCGGCTTTGTGTTTGAAAAACCGCTCATCATCGAAGCATTGGAACTGGAAGCAGTAGGCGGCGGAGCAAGCGCGCAAGAAGTCTCTCACGACCTTGATGAAATCGAGCGTGCACCTGTTGCGACAACATCTGTTTTCACATCGGGATCACGTGTCGACGCGGGCATATACAAGCGCGATGATCTTGCTCCAGGCAATCGCATTTTGGGCCCTGCGCTCATTATCGAAGACCATCAAACCATTGTTGTGGAATCTGGTTGGGAAGCCGCTATCAACAGCTTCGATCACATCATTATGACGCGGGTCACACCCCTGCCCCGCGAGATCGCAATCGGGACAGGCAAAGATGGCGCAGGCGCAGACCCGATCATGCTGGAAGTCTTCAACAACCTGTTCATGTCGATTGCTGAACAAATGGGCGTGACACTTCAAAACACCGCTTATTCGGTCAACATCAAAGAGCGTCTGGATTTCTCATGCGCTGTGTTCAACGCCGAAGGGCAGTTGGTTGCCAACGCGCCACATATGCCTGTGCATTTGGGGTCTATGGATCGATCTGTTGAAACCATCATTGAACTAAACCAAGGCACCATGAAGCCCGGTGACGTTTATGTGCTGAATGCACCCTATAATGGTGGCACGCATTTGCCGGACATCACGGTGGTGACACCTGTGTTCAACGACGATGAAACCGCCATTATCTTTTACGTGGCCTCTCGCGGTCACCACGCAGATGTGGGCGGCATGGCCCCAGGTTCCGCCACACCAAGAGCAACCCATGTGGATGAAGAAGGCGTCTTAATCGACAATTTCAAACTGGTGGATCAAGGCACACTTCGCGAAGCGGAAATGATAAACGTTCTCACCGATCATAAATATCCCTGCCGCAACCCAGCTCAGAATATGGCTGACCTTCGTGCGCAAGTGGCCGCCAATGAAAAGGGCGTTGCCGAGTTGCGCAAAATGGTAACCCATTTCGGTCCAGACGTGGTCGATGCCTACATGTTGCATGTGCAAGACAATGCTGAAGAAAGCGTGCGCCGTGTGATCGATCGCCTGAGCGACTGCAGCTACACTTACCCCACGGATACAGGCCAGCAAATCCAAGTGGCCATCACCGTGGATCGTGACAAGCGAGAAGCAACAGTTGATTTCACAGGCACTTCAAAAGTGGAAAAAAACAATTTCAACGCACCGCAGCCGGTAACCCGCGCAGCTGTGCTGTATGTCTTCCGCATCATGGTTGAAGCAAATATTCCAATGAATGCAGGCTGTTTGAAGCCCATCAACATCATCATCCCAGATGGCTGCATGTTGAAACCTGAATATCCCGCTGCTGTGATTGCGGGCAACACGGAAACCAGCCAACATGTCACCAACGCTTTGCTTATGGCTTTGGGTGCAATCGCGAATGCACAGGGCACGATGAACAATCTGTCGTATGGCAATGACAAACACCAAAACTACGAAACCATTTGCTCGGGCTCTCCCGCGGGTAAAATCAATGACGACACTGGTTTCCACGGCACTTCGGGCGTTCACACCCACATGACCAACACTCGGATGACAGACCCAGAAATTTTGGAGATGCGTTATCCTGTCGTCGTGGAAGAGTTTGCAATCCGCAAAGGTTCTGGCGGCAAAGGCAAATTCAATGGAGGTGATGGCACGCGCCGTACGCTCCGGTTTATGGAAGATATGACCTGCGCTGTGTTGGGCAGCCACCGTTACAACCCGCCCAAAGGTTTAGACGGAGGTGGAGACGGTGAATGTGGCAAAACCGAAATCAGACGGTTGAACGGCGAAATAGAACTGTTGAACCACTGCGATCAAACGGAAGTCGTTGCTGGCGAAGCTGTCACCGTGACAACTCCTACTCCGGGGGGATATGGCAAAGCATGATCTTGTTTCGCCGCATTTGCCCGCTAGCAACCGCTTTATGAAAGCACAATCACTCATGCGAAATTGCGCAATGGTTTGTGCGGTTTCTTCCCTTTTGGCGGAGGCCGCACTTGCTCAAAGCACTATCGGAGGGCCAGTGGCGCAAAAGCTACAGGGTCTCCAGGGCGACGAAATCGGTGTTCCCAAAAAACGCCCTGATACTCAGCAACCTGTCCAAGCCCCACAACAAGAGCCAGCAAACAAAAGACAAATACAGGCTTCAGAACCCAAAAAGGCGGAGCCAAGCAGCGATGCCACACCACCAACTGCTTGTCTGGCGCAACTGCAAACCGTTGCCACAGCGAAACGCACGACGACTCCAATCAGCAAAGATTCCCAATGCGTGATCGATGATCCGGTAGAACTCATAGCCACCAAAGGCCCCTATTCAGTTGCCTTTGCTGAGGGGCTAACTCTTGATTGCACGTTTGCTTTGGCACTTGCCGAGTTTACGGCAAACACTCTGCAACCATTGGCCCGTCATCATTTGGAAACAACTGTGACAAAACTAGGATCGGGCCAAGGCTTTGTCTGTCGTCGCCGAAACAATGCGACAATTGGCAGGCTGTCCGAACACGCATTCGGCAATGCTTTCGATCTCACATCGTATGTGGTCCAAAACAAACCCACCATCACTGTGCGCTTGGAAGAAAAAATGAAACCCAACGAAGCTGCATTTCAACGTGCTTTACGCAAAGCCGCTTGCGGCACGTTCACCACAGTTCTAGGGCCGGGCTCCAATAAAGCCCACGCAACACATTTACATTTTGACCTTGGGCGATCTGAGAAAAAGAACCCTTACCGCATTTGCGAGTGATCAGCGGTTTCGCCCGAAACATAGCCAACCGCTTTGTTTTTCAGTTCCACAAATTTGTCAGATGCCCCTGCAAGTTTGGCGCGCCATTCTGCGTTGGGCTCCTGCCCTTCAATCTTTTTGAAGTAGACGCTCATCAGAGCGGCAATGGCAAACGGTTCAAGAAGTGCACCTTTCAGCGCCCAAGCGAAAACAATGGCCAATACGAAAGACCATCCACCCAATTGACCAGGGTAAAGATAGAGTAGCGCCCCAGCTGGCGCCAACATGATCAAAAACACCACAAAGGACAAAATCCAAAGGAAGATCGACAACCAAACGGCATTTTTGATCATCAACTTTGCGTTTTGTGCATAAAGCACCAATCCGTCTTGCGCACTTTCATATGGGTTCTGGCTGTCGATGCGCATGTTGTAGCCCAAAATGACTTCATCCACATATGTGAGCGACATTCTGACAACGGTGTTCACAAATTTCAAAAGCCCTTGAACACCTGGAATGGGCAACAACATGCCCACGCCACCAATCAAACCGGTGATGACGCGAATGATGCCTTTGAGCAATTGATCAATGCCAAACAACACATTGGATTCTGCAAAACGCGCTGTAACAATGTCTTTGGCATAGCTGATTTGGTTTTGACCCGCAGGCACATCTTGCCCATCGATAAGGCGAACCATTACTGCAATGTGGCCAGCTTTAACAATGTACAGAATGTATTCGCGGATCCAATAAACCGCCACTGACACAGCGCCAAAGCCAAACACCCCACCCCACATGGCACCACCCGCGGCACCATCTGTGTCGCTAAAAATATTACCAACGCCAAAGCCAACACCAGCGCCTATTCCGGTTGCCGCGATGTAAGCAAGTGTGATGCCAAAGAACACAACCATCCGAAAAATGATGAATGGCATGGTTCGAAACATAATACTCATCGTCTGCGAAATGCTAAAATCCCACATGGTCTCTCTCCTTGAATCTGTATGCCACTGGTAGCTGAGCTGGCACAGCAAGTACGTGCAAAAAGTCACAAAGAGATATGTAAAGACCACACCCTGTGGGCTTTACAATTGTTTACACGCCAGACGAACGCCCGAAACGAAACCGCACTATCTTGACGTTGTTGCAAGGCAAAACGTCTTGCCCGCCATCTCCTCCCAACGGCGGAAACTCATTGTAAGGAACTTGATTATGTCTCCCAACCAGAACCAGAAAAAATCATTCTTCGGCACAGACAAAGGCAAAGTTGCTGCCGTTATCGTCGGCACAGGCATGCTGATTGGCGCCTCATTCGGTGTTCAGGCCGTTGCGGAAAGCAAGCCTTACCAACATGCCAAGCTCTATATGACTGGCCAAACTGTCGATAGCGACAACTCATATGTGCAAAAAGCCCATTGGGGCAAAGGCGAGCGCAAGGGGCGCAAACACCGTGGCGGTCGTGGTGACTGGGCAAAATTGACCGACGAGCAAGTTGAAAAGCGCGTCACCCGTTTTGTAAAACATGTTGCGATTGAAATCGAAGCGACAGACGAGCAAACAACAAAAATCACGGCTCTTTTAACCGCAGCTGCCAAAAACATGCGCCCGGTTCGCGGCGAATTTCGCGATGCTGGCAAAGAAATGCAGAAGCTGCTGACTTCAGAAACAGTTGATCGAGCTGCAATGGAAAAGGTGCGCTCCGAGCGCGTCGCCAAAGTTGATAGCCTGTCAAAAGAACTGATGACCGCAATGGCAGACGCCGCCGAAGTGTTGACGGTGGAACAACGGAAAGTCCTGGCAGAGCGCGTCAAACAATTCCGCTCTATGCGCCGTCACTGGCGCCGCGGATAATCCTTCTGTAAAGCTGCAAGAAAACGAGCAGAAAGAGAACGAACATGACTGATTACATTCTGCTCGTTGAAGACGACAACCGCCTCGCCGAGATGGTAAAAGACTATCTCGGCGAGAACGGCTTTGACGTGACCATTGCTGCAAATGGTGCAGAAGGTCTTTCCAAACAAAAAACTCACGGATTTGACGCAGTTATTTTGGATCTGATGTTGCCAGATATGGATGGGCTGGAAGTGTGTCGCGTTTTGCGCACCAATGACAGCGTGCCTATTCTCATGCTCACCGCAAAGGGCGACCCGATGGATCGAATTGTCGGCCTTGAACTGGGTGCAGATGACTATCTTCCAAAACCCTTTGAACCTCGCGAACTGCTTGCAAGACTGCGCGCAATTTTACGCCGTGGAAAAATGGACGACCCGAGTGAAGTGATCAAATTTGGTGCTTTAGAGATAGATCCAAATGCCATGACAGCTTCAATGAACGGAAACGAGTGTGACCTCACCGCCCATCAATTCAACTTGCTGCACATTATGGCAAAATCTGCCGGGCGCGTGTTGAGCCGCGATATGTTGATGGATCAATTGAAGGGCACCGAGCTTGAGGCCTTTGACCGTTCGATTGATGTCCATATATCTAGAATTCGATCTGAAATAGAAGACGATCCCAAAAACCCGAAGCGCATTATCACGGTTCGTGGCGCGGGCTATGTCTTTGCCCGTGTGCAGGATTGATCGATGATTAGAAAACGCCTCCACCGTCAAATCTACTTCGCAGTATTTCTCTGCCTCGTATTAATGGTGGTCTTTTCGGCCATACTTTTTTCTGTGGTGGGCGAACGCGGCCCTAACAACAATTACCGCAATGTCTTTCAAGTGGTGACGGGCCTAACAAAATACGCCATGCCTGAACCTGACCTACCGCTCGCCCAGCAAGCTGCAGCGATAGAAAGGCTCGGTGCGGAATTGAACATTGCAATCGCACTCTTTACGGCGGACGGAGAAAAGATTGGGTCCTACAAATTCAAAGGTCGTCAACCAAATTTCAAAAGATTGAGACGCAAGATTCTGGATGGTGATGGTGACCACGATGAAGGCGGCTGGCTCCGCAACAGCCGTGGCGGCTACTCTTTGTTACTAGAAGATGGACGCTGGTTTGTAGCGCGCCCAAAAGGCTTTCCGAGCCGACCACCCTTAGCAGGTGTCCTAATTTGGCTTGCCCTCATCACGGCTGCAATTGGTTTAGGCGCTTGGCCATTCGTAAAACGCCTCACCGGTAGATTGGCACGCCTGCAAACAGGGGTCGAACAAATTGGTGCTGGAAACTTGAGCGCCCGTGTTCCGGTTGAAGGCAAAGATGAAGTTGCCGCACTGGCCACAAGTTTTAACGATGCTGCTTCAACTATTGAACGGCTGATCAATGCAAACCGTCAGTTGCTGGCCAACGCATCTCATGAATTGCGAACACCTTTGGCACGTGTGCGTTTGGGTGTTGAACTCATGAAGAATGGCGGGACGCCCGCAAGAGGCGCCGCTTTGGAACGCGACATTGCAGAACTGGATTCCTTGATTGATGAAATTCTCATCATGAGCCGTTTGGACACTGGAACAAAACCAAACATGAATGAGGAGATAGATCTTCTTGCACTCGCTGCCGAAGAATGTGCCAGATATGATACATGCGTTCTCAATGGTGAAAACGCAGTCGTCATGGGAAGCGAAAAATTGTTGCGTCGCCTCATCCGCAATCTTGTGGGCAACGCCCACAAACACGGCAAACCACCAATTGACGTATCAATATCAGCCCAAGGTAAAACGGCTGTATTGACCGTCTATGATGCGGGAGACGGTATCCCGAAAGAACTCCGTGAAAAAATGTTTGAGCCCTTTCATCGTGCACCGGGAAAACAAAATGTCGATGGTTATGGCCTCGGTCTCGCCTTGGTTCGACAAATTGCTGAAGCACATAATGGACAAGTCCAGATTGTCGATGAAGATGGACGAGAATGTGTTTTTAAAGTGTCGTTGCCCATGAAAAACGAAGCTTAAGACGCGATCACTTTCAACCATTGTTCATCAATAGCCCGCAAAGCATCGCGGTTCAAAGGCCGTGGGTCGTTCCAATAATCACCGGTGGGAAAATACTGGTTCGCCTGTTGTTCCATATTGAGGGCGCGTTCAATCGCAGTGTCGTCAAAAAGAGGAATATCACCATTGGGAAACGAATTTGAACGCGCGCGAGGAAAGGTCAAACGGCTGCGCGTTTTGTCGGAGAGATTCAAACATCTGCACCCGTTTTTATAAGCAAGCGCCATAAGCCGATTGGCCTTCGCTTCCAGTATTTGAAGTGTTGGGTCGTCGCGCAATGGGTCCGCAGTCCCTTCCCCATAGAAGTGAGTGTCACCTTCACCGTCGTAGATCATATCGCAGCCAATGAACGCCATCTGATCAGGCTTGAACGCTTCCAGCGCCCAATAGCCTGCCGTAAACGCCATGGTTGCCCCCGCATAGACAACCCCGCCAAAACTGTTGTTTGCGGGAACATACTCCGCAGACGTGACGCTTCTTTGACCTTTCATTGGAAGAGGCTTTCGGTCTTCCGCCAAATCGTCAGGATAAATTCCATGGGTCCAGTCAGGCCGAATTTTCCAAGCATTGTTTATGGCAACGATTGAATGAAACGCATCTCGCTCAAACTCATTTGCGCGAACCGCGTCTGGCGCACTGCCTATGATGAGAACCGTTTTGGAAGTCATCATGATCTGGACAATATCGCGTTTGCAATTGCAGTTCCGCTGTCAAAAGCAGCCTCTACCCTTGCGCCCAAACACCAATCCCCGCCCACGTATAGAGTGCCCTTTTCATTTGTGACAAATGGTTTGCCCAAAGGGTTTGGCGTCTGCGCATAGCGCCATCTATGGGCACCCACATATTCAGCGGCTGGCAAAGAAACACTCATTGCGCTGCCGAACATGTCCAGCATATCTTGCGCAACATCCTCTTTGTCGCGCTCAAGATTTTCCAATGACCATTCGGGCGAAGCGTGAACCACCCAAGCATCATGGTGATGATCGCGATCGGGTTTTGAAGAGTTTCTCGCGATCCATCCAATGTCTGAATTGACATGTCGCCAAGTGTCAAACCCGATTTCGATTTTCTCAGCAAACCCAAACAAACCTGCCCAACATGGCAAAAGAGAAACCTCGCGGCATTGATGCAAAAGACCGTCTTGCCCTTGCATCAGTTGTCGAACCTGCTGCACAGGAATCGTTGAAACCACTTGGTCGAACACTTCAACCGCATCGGATTTTTGAAACCGAATTTCCACCCCTGAGCTGACTTCAGTAACTGTCTCAACATGGGTGCGAAAGCGGATGTTCATTTCGTGTGACACATCACTCAAAAGTTCGTTCATCGCACCCTTGGCAACCATCATCGGGTTTGATGGGTCAATCTGCTCACCTTTCGCTTCGGCCATCCAGACCTTTGCGCGATCTTGCGTTTTCAGCACATCAACAAATTTGGCGAAATCATCACCCTTTGCGCGAAAGAACTGGGCTCCGTGGTCAAAGGCATATCCATTTTCGGTCACCCGTGTGGACATGCGCCCCCCGATCCGCCCACTTTTCTCAAACACAACAGGTTCGACGCCCGCGTTTTGCAAATGATACGCGCACGACAATCCGGACATCCCAGCTCCAAGGATCGCAATTTTGGGGGATGAACTCATATTCTAATCGCTTATCTCGCATCGGGTATCTCGAGATAGCACATCACTTAAATCAAAGTCAGTTCCCAAACGTTGAATTTCCCATAGGAACAAAGTCAAATTGTCCCATGTTTCGGCTGGCAAGCCGTCAGATTAACATGCAGTGTCCGAACAAAGCTCGTTTCGGATTTTTGACTCATCATGAAAATGCAAACCAAAGATTGGGCAGCGCTTGGGTTACTGTCCTTGATTTGGGGGGCAACCTTTTTGTTCGGTCGAATTGCAATTGCAGAACTTCCACCACTCACTTTGACCCTTGCGCGTGTTGCCATAGCAGCCATCGTTCTCAACATCGTGTTGATGTTCATGAGTACAAACTATCGCCAGACCCAAACCATGTGGACCAACTTCGCCATCATGGGCGTGTTGAACAATATCATTCCGTTTGGATTGATTTTCTACGGGCAACAGGAAATTGGTGCTGGGTTGGCATCCATTATCAATGCAATGACACCGATTTGGACCCTCATCATCGCCCACTTGGCCACAAGCGATGAAAAAATGTCGGGGCAAAAAACACTGGGCATTTTGTTTGGTTTTGCAGGTGTTGGAGTGTTGATTGGTCTAGATGCATTTGACGGATTTGGCAGCAGTGTTGTTGCGCAGATCGCTGTATTGGGCGCCACGATCTCTTACGGCTTCGCTGCGGTGTTTGGCAGACGATTTGTTGGCGTTCCACCTGTGCAAACCGCCCGTGGTCAGTTGACTATGTCGTCACTCATTTTGTTGCCGTTGACATTGTTCATCGATCAACCCTGGGCATTGCAGATACCCTCATTGCCGACCATTTTATCCGTATTAGCACTCGCAATTGTTTGTACCGCGTTCGCTTACATTCTCTATTTTCGAATTTTGCAAAGTGCTGGGGCTGTGAACGCCGCCCTCGTTACATTTCTCATTCCACCGTCTGCAATTCTTTTAGGAATACTGTTTCTGGGAGAAACACTCGTCTTACGAGAAATTACGGGGATTGTTTTAATTATGACAGGTTTGATTATTATCGATGGTCGTTTAATGAAAAGAACTTAGGGCCAATGCCACAAACAGGACAACCGATTTGACACCCCAATTTACTTTTCCGCCCGAGCTGTATCGCAAGGAAACGGCTGCTCTTTCGAAATTTTGGTATTTGTGGGCACCATTGCTGACGGTCGTGGCAACCCTTTCTATCGCTTGGATCGATCGACCATTTTTTAAAAAATGGTTTGAATCCGAACAAACTGGTTTGTTTGAATTCCTCCACTTTTTGTTGCCCGTCATCACAGCATTAATCGCAATTCGATGCCTCTTTCACCCATTTGTCCGGAAAAACAAGTTCCTCATTTTCTGGTTCGCAATTATGGCAATTGGTGGAATTTATTTGGGTGGCGAAGAGGCCAGTTGGGGGCAACACTATGCTGGCTGGACCACGCCAGAGTTTTGGGTCGGTGTGAATGACCAGCAGGAAACCAATCTTCACAACACCAGCTTTCTGCTGGATCAATATCCAAGAGCAATCCTTAAGGTCGGCATGGTGATTGGAGCGATTTTCACCCCATGGTTCCTATTAAACAAACCGCATCTACCAATGAGGCAATTCGACTTCGTATATCCACCTCTGGCGATGGTTCCCCTCACCCTCTTTGTATTGATTACAGAGGTCTACAATAAACTTCAGGGCGAAGTCTCTTTTAAAATTTTCTATTTGCTGCGCGGCGGCGAACTTCAAGAGACATTCATTTCGTGGTGGTTGGTCTATTACGCTTTTTGCCTGTTGTGGCGACTGCAAACGATCTCCAAGGCTGATATAAAGTGATCTGTTATGCGCCTGTTTCAGCATTGGCCACAGCGCAAGAAATTGCTGCTGGACGGTTGACGGCACAGGCCGCACTCGATCATTGCGCGCAGCGCGTGGAAAACCACGAACAACACGTACAGGCATTCCAACAGGCCCTTATCAGTTGGGATCCACAGGAAGGGCCTCTCAGTGGAATTGCGGTTGGTATAAAGGACGTGTTCGACACTTATGATATGCCAACCACTTATGGCTCAGCCATTTATGAAACACACCAGCCCGCGATAGATTCAACTCTGGCAACAATGTTGCGCAAGTGTGGTGCAACAATTGCGGGTAAAACAGTCACCACTGAATTCGCGTGGTTCACACCGGGTAAAACACGCAACCCGCACAATCTTGAGCACACGCCAGGAGGTTCTTCCTCAGGTTCTGCTGCCGGAGTTGCAGCGGGCTTTTTTCCAGCGGCTATTGGCACGCAAACAGGCGGCTCGATCATACGCCCGGCCGCCTTTTGTGGAGTATCTGGATACAAACCAAGCTTCAGGCTTTTTCCAACACTGGGTTTAAAACACTTTTCTTGGTCATTAGACACAATTGGCTTTTTCGCCGCAAAAGCTGAAGACAATGCATTCATCGCATCCACTTGCTCTAAAAGAGATCTGCATGTCTCCAACTCCGATGGTTCAGCACCAAAAATCGGCATTTTAGAAAGCCCTATTGATGATCTCATGTCCGCAGAAATGGCAAAGGCTATTGAGCAGCTGCGTTCGCAAGCGCAAACGAAAGGCGCATCTGTAATTGAAGTGCAATCGCCTCCAGCGGTGGAAGAAGCACGCGAAGCTCATGCAATAATTCAAGGCTATGAAGCGGTATTGGCCCTCGCCCATGAAAGCAGAACGACGCCTGATCTGTTTTCCAAAGAACTGGCAGAATATTTGACGGAAAGCGGCGAAATCACCGCGCCGCAATATGATGATGCCAGACGCACGGCCAACCATGCGCGCAAGGCAAGTCGCCAACTGTTTGAAGATTGCGATGTTCTGCTTTTGCCATCGGCTCCCAGCAGTGCACCAGCGACTTTGGCGTCCACAGGCGATTCCGTTTTCAACCGGTTATGGACTTTGCTTGGTATGCCGTGTGTCAATGTGCTGGCAGGATTTGATCAAAAAGGACTGCCCTTAGGCGTTCAAATCATCGCGCCATTTGGTCAAGACAAAAAGGCGCTTCAAGCGGCACATTGGCTAGAGAACATAATCTCTACTTCCTAATCAATCGATCGGGTTGAAACCTTCATCGTCGGCATGCGACCCAAGCCACAAGGCAACTGTCAACGCGCCATCCATTTCAGCATCTGGTGCCAGCATCTTTTGTTCTTCCAGCGCAAACCCCGCAAGTGAGAACCAGCGTTCAATCTGTTCTGTGGAAATGCCAAGACGTCGGTGGGTGTGTTCTTCACGCAAGAATTCAAATTCGTGGGGCGCAAAATCAACAATCAATATTTTTCCATTTTGAGAAAGCACGCGTTTGGCCTGTCGCAACGCCAAGGCCGGGTCTTCCAGAAAGTGCACAACTTGGTGGAGCACGATAAGATCGTAACGAACAGCTGGATCGAGTTTGTAAACATCTCCAAACCGCACTTGCATGTGGTCGTGCTGACCATCCGCCAATGCAGCGCGCGCAACAGCCAACATATCGTGGCTGGTATCAATACCCAGTCCGCGTTCCACGTGGGGTGCAAACAATTCCAAAATACGGCCTGTCCCCGTGCCTAAATCCAAAATTGTTTTGGGGGCTGATCTCAGGCCATAGGTCATCATTTCAGATTCAACATCGCTTTCAGCCACATGAAGTGAGCGAATTTTATCCCACTGGTCGGCATTGGCTGCGAAATAGTCTGCAGCACGACGGCCCCGTTGTTCGCGCACTGCATCAAGCTTTTCCCGATCAACGGCCAGAACCGGGTCTTCAAAGTCCAACTCACCCAAGACGCCATTTAAAAATGTGCGTTGCGGCCCACGATCCACATTGCGAAAGTAAGCCCACGCGCCCTCTTGAAAACGTTCGGTCAATCCAGCCTCAACCAACAGTTTCAAATGGCGCGAAATTCGTGGCTGGCTCTGATCCAATATCCCCATCAACTCGCTGACGGTGAGATCAACCCTGTCCATCAAAGCCAGCAACCGCAAACGCGTTTGTTCCCCTGCAGCACGAAGCCACACGACGGACTCATCAAGTTTGTTGGCAGGTTTTTCAGTCAAACCAGATACACCCTACAGCGTTTTATCCCCACACATGACTGTGTTACATGACATAGATCGATGTGCAATTGGCAAAACAAACTTCGGAATTGAATATCCATGGTGAAAGCCAACACAAAACGTCAACAATCCCAGCTGAAGGCATTGCGGGCTTTGATCCCGAAGGCCAGCTATGCAGATTTTTCCGAAATAGCTTTGGCAATGCGCGCCAAACACATGAAAGAACTCACTGCTGTGAATGCGGCGTTTTTGGCAACTGTTGCCCACATTCGCCACCAACACACAGACTACGACGCGTTGCGCGACGAGGGATATGACCACGATTCCGCACGCTTTTTTGTGGCTGAAAAAATCGACGAAATCTTAGAAGAATGGGGCGCTCCGCGTGGGCTGGATGCAGAAGCTACCACAGCAGACTCACTTTAAGGCGTTGTGCTCGGCAGTTTTAACAAGCCCCACCCTGCAACAAGTAGGCATAGCCCACTTGCCACAGCTCGAAACTGGTTCCAGAACTGCCAGCGCTCAGAATAATTCATCCATACCGTGCGGGCTTCATCCACATTTGTGGGAATAGGCAGGTTTTCCAAGGCAACATTCATAGGAACATTGACCATCGTTGTTGGAAAGAACGCACCAATTGAGTAAATCAACGCGCCTAAAACAAACGCCCATCCAGACGTTCGATACCCCGCAAACAATGCAGCTAAACCTGTGACAGCCAGGACAATCGGCGTTAGAAAAAATGTTGGGAAAAACACGGCATTGCGTACCGAGATATTCATAGCATTCATGGCTTCAATTGCCGAATGAGGAGGCAGGCTATCAAGCCCCCACATAGTGCTGCAAACCCAAGCGTAAAAAAATCCCGCGATCAGCCCACTGAGCAAAATTGACAACAATGCTCCAAATCTCAAAATCAACATGACAGTCATCCTTCTCCTGTTTGGAAGAAACTAACCGTCTCACATTGCTTAAAAATGTCTGGTTTGTTGCAGCAGTGTTAAGTTGTGCGATAAATCCACTGAGGCATGATGCGCGCTTCAAACCCTTCTCCCACCGAAACAGTTCCGGGTTTTTCGATCCACCCCACAAGACCGCGCAAGTGTTGAGCTTGCTTGGGAAACGCCATTTCAATGTCATCTCGACCTTCATAGTGAGAAGCGATGGCGCGGCCCGAAAGGCGGCATGGGCCATTGTCACCATCAATCTTGATCGTTACGCCATTGTCGAAAAACAACAGTGTACGCGGCGGCAACATGGTTAGGCTCTCAATGCCTTCTAGCAGCATATTGCCGCCAATCCATTCAGGTTTAACCTCCAGAATGTCTAAACGACCAGCCACGGTTCGCAACTCATCAGATGCAAGAATGGACACTTGGCGTTCGTTCCGCATTTCCGTACCACGCCTATACCAAGGCTCTCGGCCACCTGATTTGCGCGTTGGGCCAGCGTGAAAATCACCGGGGATGCCATCAAATGTCAAAGGCAGTTCATCAACAGCGCTTGTCTGAAAATCTCTGCCTTCAGCTTTAAACAGCCCTGCCACCGTCCCGCGTATTTTTTGAGCTGGTACAATTTCCATTTCTTCACGATGGCTGGCAAAGGGATCTAGATCCATTGGAATTCAACTTTCAAAAACTGACTGGCCTTCACAATAATAGACTCTGTTTAATCTCTGCTCCATCAAATTGACAATCTTTTGAAACTGTTTGGGGTGGAAATCGTTTATCTGTATTGCACCAGCACCTATTTCGCGGAGACCCTTATGAAGCTTTTTGCACTTTCCACATCCACGCTTGCACTCGCCGCCGCAGTTTCAAGCAGCGCCATTGCAAAGACATTCGACGTTAAGGGAACAGCAGGATCAACGATCACGGCCACTAAGATCGCCAGTTTTAACTCCGGCTGGGCCATGACCTTTATCAATGATCAGCAATTATTGGTCACAACCAAACCCGGCAAAATGTGGTTGGTGGGAACCGATGGAAAAAAAGCAGAAGTAAGCGGCGTTCCCAAAGCTGCAGTTGGCGGACAAGGTGGTTTGGGCGACATCGTCCCGCACCCTGATTTTGCAAAGAACCAAATTGTCTATCTGTCTTACGTAGAATCGAAAGACAATGGTGCAACACGGGGATCCGTGGTTGTGCGCGCCAAACTGGATACCAAGTCGGCCCTAAAACTCACCAATATTGAGAGAATTTGGACGCAACTTCCCAAGCTTTCAGGGCGTGGGCATTTTTCTCACAAAATCGCATTTGGCCCCAAAGGTTCTTCGCAAGACGGCAAACTCTTCATTACGTCTGGTGACCGTCAACAACAAACCCCTGCCCAAGACTGGGATAAGGCGCTTGGCAAAATCATTCGACTGAATGACAACGGCTCGATCCCTGCCGACAACCCTTATCAAGACAAAGGTGAGCTGGCGAAGTCGTATTGGACCATTGGCCATCGAAACCTGCTCGGCATATCATTCGATGCTGAAGGAAAACTTTGGTCGCACGAGATGGGGCCGAAGCATGGCGACGAACTCAATCTGATCGAAGCAGGAAAGAACTATGGCTGGCCAGTGGTTTCCAACGGCAACAATTACAGCGGCCGCGCTATTCCAAACCACGACACACGACCAGAATTTGAAGCGCCAAAGGCTTATTGGGTGCCCTCCATCGCACCATCCGGCCTCGTTATGTATTCCGGAAACATGTTCCCTCAGTTTAAAGGCAATGCGTTGATTGGCGGCCTTGTAAGCCGCGCGCTTGTGCGCGTGAGCGTCGATGGTGAACAGACGAAGGAAGCCGAACGCTTTAAATGGGGCAAGCGCATTCGAGAAGTAGAGCAAGCCCCCGACGGGTCATTGTATGTATTGGAAGACAGAGACGGTGGTCGTCTGCTACGTGTAACTCCAAACTAAAATTTAGGAAGGAAATCCAATATGCTTCGTTGGGGAATTCTATCGACTGCTAATATCGGCGTGGAACACATCATCCCAGCTACATTGAATGCTGAAAATGGCATCGTTAGCGCAATTGCAAGCCGAAATTTGGAACGTGCGCAACAAGTGGCGAAACAGTTTGCGATTCCCCATGCCTACGGAAGCTATGAGGAACTGTTGGCAAGCGATGAAATTGACGCTGTCTACATCCCCTTGGTCACAAGTCAGCATGTAGAGTGGTCAATAAAAGCAGCGGCGGCTGGAAAACATGTCTTGTGTGAAAAACCAATTGCCCTCCACGCCAGTGAGATTGACGCGATTGTTGAGGCGAGAGACAAAAACAATGTGCTCGTGAGCGAAGCCTTTATGGTGAGCTATCATCCTCAATGGCACAAAATACGTTCGCTCATTGCCGAAGGTGCAATTGGCACTTTGAAGCATGTTCAAGGCGTTTTTACCTATTTCAACAAAGATGCTGCCAACATGCGCAACATCAAGGAACTCGGTGGCGGCGCCCTGCCCGACATTGGTGTTTATCCGACGATCACCACCCGATTTGCAACACAGGCTGAGCCGATTAGGGCAACCGCTGCGGTTGAGCGTGACTCCAAGTTTGGAACTGACACCTATGCCTCATGTCGCGCTGACTTCGGGTCGTTTGAATTGAGCATGTATGTGTCAACTCAAATGGCGTTGCGGCAAGAAATGGCATTTCATGGCGACAAAGGGTGGATCGAAGTTACAGCACCGTTCAATGCCGGATTGTATGATGCTGATGTGATCACACTGCACAATGTTGACCACGAAGAAGCACAGAGCTTTCGATTTTCGGGCGTAAATCAATACACACTCCAAGCAGAGGCTTTCGCCCGAGCTATAGAAACCGGAGATCATTCGGAAGTCTTTTCGCTTGAAGATTCAATCAAAAACCAAAAGCTGATCGATGCGATCTATAAGTCTGGTGAAAGTGGAAATTGGGAAGCCGTCTAGAAGCTTCCCAACAAAAATGCACCCTCAGTGGCCACCATCGAAAATGGCGGTCTTTACAGAATAGTCGACAGCAATTTGATAGTCAGGGTCGTCATCTGAATCGACCATGATTTGCCCTGCTTTGTTCAGCAGGTGGTGGCAATCTCGTGACAAGTGACGCAGTTGCACCTCTTTGCCCTCGTTTTCATATTTGGTGGCCACAGCCTCAATGGCTTGCAAAGCAGATTGGTCCACCACCCGACTGTTGATGAAATCAATAATCACAAGAGATGGATCACCTTTGGGATCGAAAATCTCGCCAAAACCATCAGCAGAGCCGAAGAACAACGGGCCTTCGATGCGATAGACTTTCGCTCCTTCGGTTGACGTATGAGCAACTGCGTGAATGCGTGTTGCATTGTTCCATGCGTAAGCCAGCGCCGACACGATTACGCCCACGATTACAGCAATCGCCAAATCGCTCATAACCGTCACGACTGTCACCAGCAAAATCACCAACGCGTCGGTCAATGGTATGCGGCGCAGAATAGTGAGACTTTGCCAAGCAAATGTCCCAATCACCACCATGAACATAACACCCACCAGCGCGGCGAGGGGTATTTGTTCAATCAAGCCTGATGCGACCAGAATAAAGGCCAGCAAAAACAAAGATGCTGCAATGCCTGACAGACGTGTGCGACCGCCAGACTTCACGTTGATCATGGATTGACCAATCATTGCGCAACCGCCCATACCGCCGAAAAAGCCTGTAATCGTGTTCGCTGCACCTTGTGCCAAACATTCCTGTGATGCCCCGCCGCGTTTGCCCGTGATTTCGCCCACAAGGTTGAGCGTCAACAAACTTTCGATCAATCCAATCGCGGCTAGAATAAGTGCATAAGGAAAAATGATCTTCAGCATTTCAAGATCAAACGGCACTGATGGAATATGAAAAACGGGCAAGCCACCCTTGATGGATGCCAGATCGCCAACACGTGGCACATCAATGTTGAACACAATGACCAAGCCCGCCACGATACCAATCCCCGCCAAGGGGGCTGGCACAAGATTTGTGATTTTCGGGAAGCCCCAAATGATCACCATGGTCAAAACCACCAGAGCCAGCATGAGAACCAGCGGCCAGCCCGTCATCCATGTTTGCGTGCCGTCAGCACCAGCTACTTTAAACTGGGTCAATTGCGCCATGAAAATCACAATGGCCAACCCGTTCACAAACCCCAACATAACTGGATGCGGCACAAGGCGAATGAATTTCCCGAGCCGAAATATGCCCGCCAATATCTGCAAAATACCCATCAGCACCACAGTGGCAAAAAGATATTCAACTCCGTGGGTTGAAACCAACGACACCATAACAACGGCCAGCGCACCCGTCGCACCGGAGATCATGCCTGGACGACCGCCAAACACCGCCGTCACAAGACCGACGATGAAGGCTGCGTACAGCCCAACCAGCGGATGAACACCTGCAACAAACGCAAAAGCAACCGCTTCAGGCACCAAAGCCAAAGCAACCGTTAGGCCCGAAAGAACTTCCGTTTTCAGGTTGGCAACGCTCAAAAAATTCTCAAGTGTTTTTTGACGCCCAGCAATTGTGAAACGTTCGGCAAACGCCGCGAGTGTGGCTCTCATGGGAGTGTCCAATGTGATGTTTCGGCGAATGACTGCTCGGTAAAAAAGCAACGCGTCAATGCGCCCAGTAAAGTGCATTTCGCCCGACAAAACTCTGTCGGGCGAGATTGAATCAGCCTGTTAGACTACCTGCCTAAAGGCTTGAAATGAATCCGTTTTGGCGTCAACGCATTGTCACCGAGGCGGCGAATTTTGTCTTTCTCATAGTCTTCAAAGTTGCCTTCAAACCATTCCACATGGCTGTCACCTTCAAAGGCCAACATGTGTGTTGCCAAACGGTCAAGGAACATACGGTCGTGCGAAATGATAACAGCGCAACCGCCGAATTCTTCCAACGCATCTTCCAGCGCCGACAAGGTTTCAGTGTCGAGATCGTTGGTCGGTTCATCGAGCAGAAGCACGTTGGCACCAGACTTCAACATCTTCGCCAAATGCACGCGGTTGCGTTGACCACCCGAAAGCGTTCCAACTTTTTGCTGCTGGTCTCCTTTGCGGAAGTTGAATGAACCAACATATGCGCGGCTGTTCACTTCATGCTTGCCCAGTTTGATGACTTCGCCACCATCTGAAATTTCTTCCCAAACAGTCTTTTCAGGATCAAGTGCATCACGGCTTTGGTCGACATAGCCGATCTTTACGGTTTCACCGATGCGCAGGGTTCCACTGTCCGGCTTCTCCTGCTCGGTGATCATTTTGAACAGTGTCGATTTACCCGCGCCGTTCGGCCCAATCACACCCACAATACCGCCTGCAGGCAGCTTGAACGAGAGGTTCTCAATCAACTGACGATCGCCAAAACCCTTGCTGATGTTTTCCGCTTCAATAACCACCTGCCCCAAACGCTCAGCCACAGGAATGACGATTTGAGTGTCTGTCGGTTTGCGTTGATCAGCAGCTTCCACCAGTTCGTTGTATTTGTTGATACGTGCTTTCGACTTGGCTTGACGCGCTTTGGGGGATGTTCCCATCCATTCGCGCTCACGGTCCAATTGGCGCATACGGCTGTCTTGCTCACGCCCCTCTTGGATCATCCGCTTTTTCTTCTTCTCCAGATAGGCAGAATAGTTGCCTTCGTATGGAATGCCTTGACCACGGTCGAGTTCAAGAATCCAACCGGTCACATTGTCGAGGAAATATCGGTCGTGGGTGACGATCATCACCGCGCCTTTGAAATCACGAAGGTGTTTTTCAAGCCACGAAACGGTTTCAGCGTCCAAGTGGTTGGTCGGTTCATCGAGCAACAACAAATCGGGTTCGGACAACAACAGACGACAAAGCGCAACACGGCGGGCTTCACCGCCGGACAATGGCTTCACATCAGCGTCTGGTGGCGGGCAACGCAAAGCGTCCATCGCCATTTCAACCTTTGCATCCAAATCCCAAAGGCCTTCCGCATCAATTTGATCTTGCAGTTTTGCGCCTTCATCCGCCGTCTCATCCGAATAATTCATCATGAGTTCGTTGTATCGGTCGATGATGTCGGTCTTTTCTTTCAAACCGACCATAATGTTTTCTTTAACGGTCTTGTCAGGATCAAGTTGTGGCTCTTGTTCAAGATAACCAACCTTCGCCCCCTCAGCGACCCAGGCCTCACCTGTCCAGTCTTTGTCGATCCCTGCCATGATTTTCAGCAAAGTCGATTTACCAGCGCCGTTGGGGCCCAGAACACCAATTTTGGCATCCGGATAGAAGGACAGATGAACATTATCGAGGACTTTTTTGCCACCCGTGTAGAGCTTGGTCAGCCCCTGCATATGATAGATAAATTGGCGTGTCATGGGGAAATTCTCCGCGTATCTGAGAGACGGCGATCAGAGTCGCAAACTGTCTGGAATTTGTTGTGTTCCGTGTAGCCGTTGATGGCCATGAAAACAAGGCAATAGCTTCGCCCCACGCAAAAGGTTAGTCTTGGATTGTATTACGCAATTGGACAACCAACGATGAACACATTTTCTTGGCGCACTGAGACGGTCAAGTCAGCGACGAGCGCGCAGCTGCACACTTACAGTTCTGCACCACAAAATCCCAAAGCCATTGTCCAAATAAATCACGGCATGGCCGAACATGCTGGTCGATATGAACGGTTTGCCGAGACGCTGTACAATGCAGGGTTTGGCGTCTACGCCCATGATCATCGCGGGCACGGCAAAACCACCGCATCAGATGCCTCTCTCGGTCTATTTGCAAATAAAGATGGGTGGTCAAAAGTTCTGCAAGATGTGGGGGACATCAACGAACACCTTCGGGCGGCGTATCCCAACACACCAATAATCTGTTTTGGGCATTCTATGGGGTCAATCATTGCCTACAATTTTGCATTGCGTAACGCGGAAAAAATTCAAGGCCTCGCCCTATGGAATGCTGGCGTTGATGCCGGATTGCTAGCAAAACTGTATGGCACAATTCTTAGAACTGAACGCTTTTTCAAAGGTTCAGATGTTCCAAGCGGCATCGCTAAAAAACTTACATTCGACACTTGGAACAAAACCTTCGCTCCCAATCGCACAGACTATGATTGGCTCTCACGCGATGAAGCTGAGGTCGACAAATATGTAAACGATCCCATGTGTGGATTTGAAGTTACCATCGGGCTCTGGCTGGATGTCTTGGACGGAATCAATTTCGCAGCACTTGACGCCAACATGCGTGATTTAAACAAGAATTTCCCCATCCACTTGCTCGCTGGAGACAAAGACCCTTGCACCGAAAACGGCAAATCTGTTGCAAACATCGATTACAGAATGCGCAAATTCGGCATGACAAATGTGACATTCGAATTGCTCAAAGACACGCGCCACGAAAGCCTGAACGAGTTGAACCGCGATGAAACAACTTTGCAATTCATCGCGTGGCTGAACACGCAGTTTACAGCGTGAGTTGGCTTCAAATGACGCCAGTATCTTTCAGCGCCTGAACCTCAGCATCGCTCTTTCCAAGCACACGCCGCAACACATCATCCGTGTCTTCCCCAACGGTTGGCGGTGCCTTTTTGTATTCAATTTCTGTTTCTGAAAACTTGAGCGGGTTGGCGATGCCAGGAACTTTTCCGGCAGTTGGATGGTCCAATTCCAATTTCATCCCGCGCGCCAAAACTTGCTCGTCTTCAAACACCTGCGCGATGTTGTTGATCGGACAGGCAGGAACATTGTTGGCAGGCAACTCTTTCAACCAATAGGCGGCAGGCTGTTTCACCGTTTCTGCATTGATGAGTGCAGCAAGCGCAATGCGGTTTTCATTTCTAAGCGCCATCTTCAAAAAGCGTGCATCCTCGGCCAGTTCTGGTCGACCAATCACGCGACATAAATCCGCAAACTGTGAGTCATTGCCGGTGGCAATAATGAATGGTTGGTCAGAACCGTTAAACGGTTGATAGGGCGATAGATTGGGATGATACGACCCCGTGCGTTGAGGAACCTTTCCCGTGACAAGATGGTTGAAAGCCTGATTCACCAAACCAGACACCTGCGTATCCAGCAAAGCAATGTCGATATGTTGGCCTTCTCCGGTTTTTTCACGGTGATAGAGCGCAGCCAGCATACCAATGCCCCCCATCATACCCGTTTGCAGGTCGCAGACGCCGACACCTACGCGCATGGGCCCCTCCCCAGGTTCCCCATCCTCATGACCGGTGATGCTCATCAGGCCAGCACGCGCTTGAATAAGGTAGTCATAACCGGGTTGCGCCGCATCTGGGCCGGTTTGGCCAAACCCTGTAATCGACAGATAAATTAGACCCGGATTGATGGCTTTGAGGCTTTCGTAATCCAGCCCCATTTTCTTCAAGCCACCAACTTTAAAATTCTCGACGAAAAAATCAGCACCTTTGACAAGTTCGCGAACGATCTCAGCACCTTCCACAGATGCAATATCGATGGTCAGGGAGTGCTTTCCCCGATTGGCCGACAGGTAATACCCTGCCTCTTCTGTGTCGTTACCGTCTTCATCCTTCAGCCACGGCGGCCCCCATTGGCGGGTGTCATCGCCTTTAATCGGGCGTTCAACCTTAATGACTTCCGCACCCAGATCAGCCAAAGTTTGCGTTAAACTTGGCCCAGCGAGAATGCGCGAAAGGTCGACAACGCGAAGTCCGGTGAGAGGTCCAGCCATGAACACGTCCTGTAATTATGGAGGATTGCAAATTGACCTTATTTGTACCCCGTGCAGGATAGCAAGAACAGAACTCATTGCAGAGCACACAAAGAAATGACCTCCAAAGAAGACGAACGAGCGAAGGCCATTGGTGATAAAATGCTGGCGGCAGACAACGCCTCTCAAAGCTTGGGCATAAAGATCGAAGATGTAAAAACCGGCTACGCGCAACTTTCCATGGAGATCACAGCACAACATGTAAACGGCCACAAAGTTGCCCATGGCGGATTGATTTTCACCTTAGCAGACAGCGCATTTGCGCTCGCCTGCAACAGCCACAACCAAAATGCATTGGCACAACATTGTACCATCACATTTACGGCGCCTGGCCAACTGGGGGACACACTCATGGCAGAAGCTGTTGAGCGACACTCTGCGGGGCGTTCCGGCATTTACGACGTAAAAGTGACCAATCAAAACTCTGATCTAATTGCAGAATTCAGAGGCAATTCACGCACAATCAAAGGCCAACATTTTCCCGATTAAGTGGAAATTGATCGCAAACCACAAGTGTGCTATTTTCAAATCATGAAAACACTCGCAACATTGGTAGCGTATAGTTTCCTAGCCACTCAGGGCGCTTCCTTGGCCATGGCACAAGGCAAGTTTCTCAAGCGTCCAAAAGCTGCCTCACCCGAATGTTTTTGCACCGACCGATATGGCAAACGCAGAGAACTTGGCGAAATTATTTGCATCACCGTTGGCCAACGTTCCTACGAAGCCAAATGCATTATGGCGCAAAACAACCCATTCTGGCGCGACCTCAACCGAGAGTGTTTGTCGTCTTAGCGCACTGACCAATTTTCTGAAAAACACCACAACATTTAGCAGCCGAGCTGCGGCATGGGTCGTATTTGGTAGACGAGCCTGCAATTTGCAGGCATGAATTGCAGGTGAACACAAACGTTTCCCCTCAGCCTTTGTCGCGAAACTCCGTCCTACTGGGTGTGGGATGGATGGTTGTGTCGACGCTCATGTTTGTAGCTGTGACTGGCATTGTCAGACATATGGGTTCATCCCTTCCCGCCGCTGAAGCTGCTTTCATACGCTATGCCTTTGGATGCTTAATCTTGTTGCCAAGCTTTTGGCGTTTGTACAAAACACCACCCTCGGCTTCGCTCATGAAGGTGTTTACCGCACGTGGTCTCGCCCACGCGTTTGGTGTGACTTTATGGTTTTACGCAATGGCCCGCATTCCGATCGCGGAAGTCACTGCAATCGGTTATGTGACACCCATTTTCATCACCGTAGGCGCAGCACTGTTTTTGGGTGAAAAACTGCGTTTGCGCAGAATTATGGGAGTTTTGGCCGGTCTTCTTGGCGCAATTATTATTTTGCGACCGGGTTTCAATGAAATATCAATTGGGCAATTGGCACAATTGGGCACAGCGCCCATGTTCGCCATTTCGTATTTGCTCACAAAGTCACTAACCAACCGCACAGACGCACCAACAATTGTGGCCATGCTGACGCTGTTCTGCACGGTATTTCTATTTCCTATGGCCATTTGGGATTGGCAGCCCCCCACACAAAACGATCTGTTTTGGCTGTTTATCACCGCGCTATGCGCCACATTTGGGCATTTCGCGATGACAAGAGCACTCGCCGCCGCTCCAATTTCTGTAACGCAGCCCGTCATTTTCCTACAATTGGTGTGGGCTTCACTTTTGGGAATTTTGGTCTTTGATGAGGCCATCGATCCGTTTGTCATACTGGGTGGAACAATCATTGTGGGCGCAGCCACCTTCATCTCCCACCGTGAAGCGCAACTGAACAGAAAATTGCGTTCTGTCCCTGCGCCAGCAACAAAGCTTCAATAAGCCATTTTTTGCGTTAAGCTGGTGGCATGATGATTTTAAGAACGATTCTGATTGCGATCGCACTTTGTTTTGCACACACGTCTTGGGCGCAGTCCATTCAATTGAAGCCCCATAAAGACAAGCTCTTCGCCTATCCCAAAGTTTTGGAATCTGCGCGAAACGGCAATTTTCTGCGAGTGGACTACATCAAAGCCCGCGACATTTATGAGCGCGACGAAATTCCTCTGCGTCGTGCGCATTTCAAATATGTAGACCGTGGAATAAGATGGTCACGACGTGTGCGCACTTACACATCGCCCAATGGGAAATTTAAATTCTTCTCGACTGGCAAACACCGAAGTGGCGCAAAGGTCACTGTTGTTTGGGTGCACGGTCAGGGTGGGAACCGCTTTCAAGGGGTAAATGACTGGACATTTGGTGGCAACTTTAACCGCCTGCAAAACCTTATGGCCAAAAATGCAAGCGTTTTGCTGTCTCCAGAATTCACAGATTTCAAGGACAAGGGCGCGCAAGATATTGCAGCTTTGATCACCGAATTTCGTCGCCGTTCACCCAAAACAAAACTCATTGTGGCCTGCGGCTCCATGGGCGGCGGCATATGTTGGCGACTGGCCAGTTCCAAGCAAATGGCCCCATTGATTTCAGGCATGTTCATTCTGGGGTCCCATTGGTATGACGGCTTTTTGAAGTCACCTCCGGTTACAAAGGCAAGCCGTCCAATACCGCTCTATTTTGGGCACGGGAGCTGGGACACTGTGTTTAAGCCAGAGCGCCAAAAACAGTTTTATGAAGCCATTTTGAAGAAAAATCCGTCTTATCCAGTCCGTTTCACCATGTTTGAGACCGGAAAACACGGAACACCCATTCGAATGGTCGACTGGCGCCGCGAACTCAATTGGATGCTGAGTTATTAACAACACCAGCTGTTGATGTGACAAAACCGTATTTTTTATAAAAACCCGTTGAGTCTCAACTCCGTATCTGTTCTTACATAACGGAAACTCACCAAGTACAGTTAAATATGCAGTCCCAAAACATCGCCGTCATCGGCTCAGGCATTTCAGGTCTTTCGTCAGCTTGGCTTTTGAGCAAAAAACACAACGTTACTTTGTTCGAAGCGGACAACAGAATTGGTGGACACACCAACACGGTTGAGATCGAAAGCAACGGCAAAACTGTGCCTGTGGATACGGGCTTTATCTGCTTTAATGAAGCCACCTACCCCAACCTCACTGCGATGTTCAAACACTTGGATGTTGAAGTGCATCCGACTGATATGAACTTCGCTGCCTCCATGGCAAACGGTGCATATGAATATGCTGGTGGCACGTATACAGGTTTGATTGGTCAGCCTTCGAATATTTTCAAACCGCGCCATTGGTCCATGGTGAAAGATATTCTGCGCTTCTTCAAAGAAGCACCCAAAGAGCTCGCTACATTGAGTGAAGATGAAAGTCTGGCGCAATATCTGAAACGGAAAAACTACTCGGCCAACTTTATTGACGCGCATCTTTTGCCCATGGCCGCGGCGATCTGGTCAAGCCGTCTGGAAGATATGATGGACTTCCCTGCCCGCGCTTTCATCCAATTTTTTCAAAACCACGGATTGTTACAAGTAGATGGTCGACCGAAATGGGGAACCGTAAACGGTGGCTCGCGCCAATATGTTGAAAAACTCTTGGCAGATTCCAACATCACTGTGAAAACGGGCATGCCAGTTGAGAACATCGGGCGCACCAAGACAGGTGTCACACTCTACACCAAGGGGGGTGAAGCGCTCAATTTTGATCAGGTGGTGATTGCCTCCCACGCTGACCAAGCTTTGGCGATGCTGGATCAACCGTCCGATGAAGAAAGACAGCTGCTAGGTTGCTTCGGCTATGCCAAAAACCATGCAGTTTTGCACAGAGACCGCAAACTCATGCCAAAACGCAGACTGACTTGGGCAAGCTGGAACTATCTCGATTTTGCTGAAAAACTCGACCAGCCGCGAACCGAAGCAAAAGACTTGTGCGTCACTTACTGGATGAATTCGCTTCAAAATTTGAAAACGAACGAACAGATATTCGTAACGCTCAATCCATCTGAAAACATCGAAATTGATAACGTGGACGCGAGGTTCGACTACATGCATCCTCTGTTCGATGCCGCTGCCATGCGCGCGCAGAGAGATCTGTGGTCTTTACAAGGTGTCAACAGAACATGGTTCTGCGGCGCCCATTTTGGATCTGGTTTCCACGAAGACGGATTGCAGAGCGGATTGGCGGTTGCCGAACAACTGGGCGGCCTAAGACGCCCATGGGACGTGGCCAATGAATCTGGGCGCATTCATGTTCATCATGATGCGCAAACTCTTGAGGCTGCGGAGTGATGGCAGTCTCTGCCTCCATTTTGCACGGCAAAGTCGTGCATAAAAGGTTGAGACCCAAACAACACAAACTTCAATACAGCGTGTTCTCGCTTGCTTGTGATGTGGACAAGTTAGAAGACATCGCAAAAGAGTCTAAACTTTTCAGTCTCAACAAATTCAATCTATTCAGCTTGGCGGAAAAACAGCACGGCCATCGCGACGGAACACCAATTTCAGAATTTGCATGGGGGCAAGTGCGCGCCGCGGGTTTAAGCAACGAAGTCAAGCGCGTGGTGATTTATTTCTATCCCAGAATTTTTGGTTTCGCCTTCAATCCACTCACGGTCTATTTTTGTTTGGACGAGCGCGATCAACCCGTGTTGATGCTTTATGAAGTGCGCAACACTTTTGGCGAAAATCTGACTTATGTTTTGCCCGCCGGAAAGAACCAGAACGGCACTTTCACCCATTCCATAAACAAGGAATTTTACGTTTCCCCTTTCAACAATGTTGAAGGAGATTATGACTTCCATGTGCGGCGCAGTGACGTTGAAACGACAATTGGTGTGGCCTTGCGCACGCAAGAAGGTCCGCTTTTGCGAACCCACTTTCGCGGCAAACGCTCCAAATTCAGCGACAGGGAATTGTTGAAAGCCCTCTTTCGCTACCCATTGATGACGTTGAAAATCGTAGCAGGCATCCATTGGGAAGCGTTAAAACTGTGGCGCAAAGGGCTGACGTTGAAAGATCGCCCGCCTGCACCACAAATTCCCATTGTGTACGGTGGTGGTCTGGCCCCGCCTAAACCAAACGCTTGATGATTTTGAAGTACAACCAGTAAGACAAATGGTTGATAAATTTCAAAATCCAGACCAGTTGCCACGGGAACGCCACTTCAAATTTCTCCGCTTCCAATCCAGATACAATTTTTTCAGCAGCGTCTTCGGGCTCCATGAGAAACGGCATTGGAAATTTGTTCTTGTCAGTCATGGCTGTGCGAACAAACCCGGGATTGACGACGCTGACCACAATGTTCTTGGCTTCCAATTCAGGCTTTACAGTTTCAGCCATGTGAATGAGCGCAGCTTTTGTGGCGCCATAAGATGCAGCATTGGGCAATCCGCCATATCCAGCGACCGACGCGACCCAAGATATGTGTCCACTACGGCGCTCCAACATGCCAGGCAAAACCGCGTCTAAGCTTTTCACCACACCCATGAGGTTTACATCAACAGTCTTTTGGAAGTTCTCGATATTCAACTCTGTAATGGAGCTTTGAAACCATGCGCCTGCACTCAAAATGCAAAGGTCAATCGGGCCATGAGCAGCTTCGATTTCTGATACCACTTCTTTCAAACGATCCCCATCAGTCACGTCTGCTTCATGGGCAGATATGTTTTCATGGGTCGCTGCAATGGCTTCAAGTTTGTCCAAAGACCGTGCGGAGATTGAGACATGGCATCCTCTTTCGGCCAGAATGCGCGCTGTATATTCGCCCAACCCAGAACTCGCGCCAGTGATCCATACATGTTTCCATTTGTTAGGCGTGTTGCTCATGGGACAGTCCTGAAAGGGTTATAATGGGAAGTAACGAGTAGATGGCCTTTTGGTTTCACTTTATCAAGATCATTTCCATTCATGAAAATAAGAGATAAGAATAGCCAACTTAAGGGGACGAACCATGCTTGACATTCTGACACTCGAAAATCTTTTCACCTTACTCATGTTGATTTTGTTGCAAGCCGTTTTGGGCTTCGACAACCTGCTCTACATTTCAATTGAATCCAAAAAAGTCGATGTCAGTCAGCAGGCTCGCGTCAGGCGCATTGGTATCTTGATGGCCATTGCATTGCGCATCGTGTTGCTTTTCGTGGTGGTGCAAGCCATCTCCTATTTTCAAGACGTTTTGTTCACATTCAACTTCCCTGGCATTGCAGAGGGCGAAGTGAACGGCCATTCGCTGATCGTTTTGTTTGGCGGTGCTTTCATCATCTACACAGCCATGAAAGAAATTATGCACATGCTGGCAGTGCATGATCCTGATGTGAATCATGAACGCACAAAAAAGTCGGTCGCAAGCGCAATTTTTTGGATTGTGCTGATGAACTTGGTCTTCTCGTTCGATTCCATTTTATCCGCACTTGCACTCACCGATGTGTTTCTCGTGATGGCTGCCGCAATTATTATTTCAGGCCTCATGATGTTGTTTTTGGCAGATCGCGTATCTGCATTTCTTTCAGCTAACCGCATGTATGAGGTGTTAGGCCTCTTCGTTCTCTTTATCGTTGGTGTAATGTTGGTGTCTGAAGGTGGACATCTGGCGCATATCAAGATGGCGGGTTATCCCGTCGAACCAATGGCAAAGAGCACGTTCTATTTTGTTCTGATAGTTCTGATTCTGGTGGACTTTGTGCAGGGGCGCTACCAGCGCAAACTCTTGGCGCAAAAACGCCAAGAGATAAATGATGCGTCCATCACCACTCATAACATCGAACAGAATATGGACTAGCCCGATTGGGGGCTGGCCGGTGTTGTGTAAAGATAGACTTAGGCTGAAAACGCGTTGATGCGGTCGATCAAACTTTCATCGACCGCAACACCTTTAGCTGTATTGTCACGCGCGCCTGAACGCCTTGAACCGGGCAAGCGTGTGCCTGCTTGTTCGGTTAAAGCACCGACCAAATTGTCTATTTGAGCATTGAAGGCACCACCTGAAAAACAATCAGGGTCTAGAGCAATAAAACACTGGCCAGTATTCGGTGGGCCACCAACTGTGCCAGAAAACGGGCTCGCATCTTTGCCCAACACGGCCCCACTCAATGCCGCTGCAAATATTTCAACCATCAAGCCTGCGCCGAAGCCCTTAGCTCCGCCACTTGGAACCATAGAGCCTTTCAAAGCGGCTGCAGCGTCGGTTGTTGAATTTCCGTCTGCGTCCAGCGCCCAGCCTGGTTCGATGGGTTCGCCCTCACGGTTGCGCAGCATAATTTCGCTCTTGGCGATGGCGCTGGCAGACTGATCAATCACAAATCTTGGCCCATCTGCCCCAGGCACGCCCAACGCAAAGGGGTTGGTGCCAATTACTGGTTTGGAACCGCCCGTTGGTGCAATTGACGCTGGAGCATTGGTGAAACAAAGACCCAGCAAACCTTGCTCTGCAATGCGCTCTGCATGATGCCCCAATACGCCACAATTGTACGAATTGAAGACGGTCATCACCCCAACGCCGTTTTCACGCGCAGAAGAGACAAGGTCCTCAAAACCAGCATCTATGGCAGGGTGCGCAAAACCCGATTTAGCATCCACCCGTATAGCGGCTGGTTTTGGGCGAGACACTTCAGGAACCGCTTTGCCATCAACTTTGCCACATTGAACATGCTCTGCGTAAATTGGCACATACATCAATCCATGGCTGCGCACACCATCACGTTCTGCACGCCAAGTGGATTTTGCAACTGAAGCCGCATTCGCATCACTGGCGCCAGCTCCCATGAGCGCTGCCTTTGTAAGCTCTTCAATTTGCTCCAGCGTCATTATGTTGCCAGCCATTTATATTCTCCATTTAATCATTGTCGGTTGTGCCAGCACCAGCATCAGAGCTGTTGCTCTCATTGGCTGGCACAAGAATTTTTTCGGCAAGTTTTTTAAGATGTGCCCAGTGTTCGTCATTCACATCCAACCCACGGATTGGTTGAGGATCGAGGTTGGATTGCATGGGTCCAAGACATTTTACTGCAACGTCTGAAGCCTTTTTGGGAATAGAAGAAAACGTCTTTTCGGAGCCAGCAAGGTGCCACGCACTCTCCGATACGGCGCCGTCACCACAAAAATTCACTTCAAAAGCCAAACCGGATGTTTCTGCAACAGCCATCACGCAGCCGTAAATCAATGCAGGTGTTTTCACGCCCTTTGCCAATGCATAACCTGTAACGACCACCAGTTGCGAGAAGTCAACCAGCGAAGGTCCTGCGCTCACAACTCCCCCGTTCCGACACACCCAATTCGGTGTTTCAAAGAACCATTGCAGGTGCTCTGAATCTGGCAACTCAATAGTTTGAACCAGCATGGAAACAGGGTCTAAGCCTCGCCGACCTATGGCCAATGCAGCCCGCGATAAGTCTTCGCTCAAACCTCGGGGAATTTCGGCCCCGACACAGGCCTTCAAAGCAGTCGTGTATAATTCATTGCCCGATACAATCATCCCAAAGGCGCTTCCAAAGAAGGAAGAAAACAATCACTCGCATTTTCTCGCGACAGATCTGCCGCCATGGGAGCGCCTTGATACAGCGTTATGCGCGTCCACCTGTCTGAACGCGGGTCAAAACGAGATGCCCCAAAGAATGACAATTTGCATCGAAGCAAATCAATCGGCCTCATATCATCAGCAACAAGGTTGCCGCGAATTTCTCCATAAGGATGTTTGGCGATGGTTTGAACACGACGAACAATTGATCTGAACTGAAGTGACTGGGCTAGAAATTCAGCAACGCTTTCTTCCTCACTTCGCCCATCTAGCGCCGCAGCCAATGCCTGAATGTCATGGGGAATCTCATGAGGCATTTTCTGGCAGTGCTTTTCGACACCACGCCGTGCACCCACCCGTGGTTCCAATTTATCTTCAGAAACATACCAAGCCATTGCATTGGCACGTTCATCCGACAAATCCAAAGACAAAGCCCAAGCATATTGTTCTTCGATGATTTCGCGCAATGTGCCGACCGTCATAGTTGGATCAAGTTTGGGCTCTGAAGCGGCTTCCATACAATCTGTCAGACCATCTATAAGATCACCATTCGGCTCCAAAACCACAGCCACGATCAGTTCTTGAAGGTCGATGGAAAATTGTTGGGAGTCAGTGACAATATTATCCCATGGATTGTCTGCCGAAAGAAGTTCCAGAGCACGCGGTGCAAATGTGTTGAATTCCGCTCTTAAATTCTCAATGCGCCTTTGTTCAGGTGCATCATCCACATTCCAAGTCTGCAAATGCCCTTTCACACGCCGACACAAGTTTTCAAATTGCGTTTCTTGGCCATCGTTCAAAGTCTTGATCGCCCGAACGCGGGCCAAAGCCGTTTCACGGACAAGCATCCAATTGTTGATCAAAATTGGGTGGCTCACCAAAAACGGCGCCATGCCCAATCCGGTAGAGTTTCCAATTCCCAACTGACGGCAGGTCGCCGCGTTCAACGCAACAGCATCTTCGCCGCCACGACTGCGCGCGACGTGATTGATTAAATCTATGGTGAACTCACGGATGAGAAAAACGGTCAACATTTCAAGACGAAACGGTTGTGACAGGCTTGGACGATCCGCAAAATCTGTACGGTCAGCCATGCCGAATTTGCCGTTTCCATAAACCGCCGTTGTGCGCATCAAATAGCCCGTAGCTGCCACCATCTTGTCATCAGGCTGTTGGCCTTTTGCCAGCGCATCGACCACATGCTCAAACAACCGAACACTTTTGTTTGCACGAGACAGAACCAAAACAGCAGGATTGTAGCGGCCTGCTTCCTGGCGAGTGGCATTGTCGCGCAGATGTTCAATATCCGCTTTAGATGGTTTCCCATCAAACAATACAAAACACGCATCCCATGCTTCCGCGATCACACGGTCGGTTCTGTTTTCAGGATCAAGCGGTGAAGAATAGGCAATCAAGGAATAGAATTTGCCATCCAGCGAAATCTCGTAAACACAATGCCCATACCCATGCCCATCCAACTCACGCTGAGTACAATTTGGTTTGGCGTTTTGATTGGCAAGATCACGCAGCAAAGACCGAAGGAAACTGAGACGCGTTGGGAAAAAGCTTCCCATGCGATCCAAACGCATCACGGTCTGGGGTGTCCGCAGTTCTGTTTGCGGATAAGCCATGCTTTCTGCATCGATGTGGAATTGATTTTCCATTATGTCACATCTTTGCTTTCAGCTTCTGCTTGGAAAGAAAGGTCGTAAAATTTCAGCCAATTCTCTCCCATAATGCCCTCGACCTCCCCATCGCTAAACCCGACGTTTATCAAACCATTTTGAATGTTGCTGAAATGCGTGTTGTTTTCAAACCATTTTGGCTGTGGCGGAAAGCCCGCATTGTCAGCGGAGCCTTCACCGTAATCAACGGTCTTCGTCCAACGGCCATTACGCATCCAAGTCACCACACTGTCGGGTTGATCCTGACAGAGGTCTGACCCGATACCTATATGTTCAGCGCCATAAAGCTCAGCGGCATCTGCAATGGCTTGGGAAAAACTTTCCAACGAACAGTTTGACCCGTCTTTAAGGTGATGAGGGTAAAGCGAAAAACCAAACATCCCGCCCTTATCTGTAAGAGCTTTCAGCACCGTGTGAGACTTGTTGCGCAAAGCAGGGTGCCAAACATGCGGGTTCGCATGGGTGATAGAAATCGGGCGCGAAGACATTTCAATGGCTTCCAATGTGGAGCGCTCCGCGGAATGGCTCATATCGATCACCATGCCAACACGGTTCATTTCAGCGATTGCTTCGCGACCAAAGCGGGTAATGCCCGGGTCTTCCGTTTCATAACAGCCCGTCGCCAGCAAAGACTGGTTGTTGTAAGACAGCTGCATGAAACGCCCACCCAGGCGATGCAATATCTCGATCAATCCCAGATCATCTTCCATCGGCGAAGGATTTTGAAATCCGAAGAAAATGGCCGTCCGACCTTCCGCTTGTGCCCGGCGCACATCGTCACCTGTGAAACCTGGAAAGATCAAATCTTGATAAAGTTCGAAGTAACGGTTCCAAGTTTCAAAATTGGTGACTGTTTCACGAAATTGCTCATGATAAGCAATCGTCACATGAACAGCAGACACACCCCCACCTTGCATTTCGCGGAAGATTTTTTCTGACCAATTCGCATATTGCAGATTGTCGATGATGAGGGAATTGTGAGCCATAGGACTGCCTATCACAAACTCGCCCCTGAAACGAATATCTATTTACGACAAACGATGTTCACGCTTGCCTCTCACCGCATTGAATGTATGTTTCAATTTCGGACACGGAGAGATTTATGAGCAAAATTGCATTGGTTACTGGCGCAGGGTCTGGCATTGGCAGAAATGCAACTTTGGCGCTGGTGGACGCGGGCTTCACGGTGGTCGCTACTGGGCGACGCCTAGAGGCTTTAAAAGAAACTGCAGAACAGTCAGCGGCGGGCAAGGTTCACCCCATATCGGCAGATGTGACCGACGAAAGCAGCATTGATGCTCTATTTTCAGATATAAAATCCAAGTTCGGCAGATTGGATGTTGTGTTCAACAATGCTGGAAACAACGTTCCCACGACAAATTTTGGCGACCTTGAATTCAGCGACTGGAGAACCGTTATCGGTGTCAATTTGGACGGCGCATTTTTGATTGCCAACCGAGCCTATAGATTCATGCGCGACCAATCTCCCCAAGGCGGCCGGATCATCAACAATGGCTCCATTTCCGCCTATGTGCCCCGCCCCGGCTCTGCTCCTTATGCGTCTTCAAAACATGCAATCACGGGCTTGACCCGCTCGATTGCATTGGACGGTCGCCAGCACAATATCGCCTGCGGGCAAATCGACATCGGCAATGCTGCGTCTGACATGACAGCGCAAATGAATGCAGGCGTCCCACAAGCGGATGGGTCCATGAAATCTGAACCCACAATGGATGTGCAAAATATTGGCAATGCAGTGGTTCATATGGCTGGCTTGCCGTTGGACACGAATGTCTTGTTCATGACCATAATGGCGAGCCACATGCCATTTGTCGGTCGGGGTTAAACTGATTGATGACAACCTGCGGCGACATCATTTCACAATCAGGCGCATCGTTTGGAACATCGGGCGTGCGCGGATTGGTGGAAGACTTAAATGATGAGACATGTTTTGCATTCACACTTGCCTTTTTAAGCCATTTGCAAAGTGAAAACCGTGACCAAAAACTCACAAAAGTCTGGGTGGGGCATGATCTGCGTCCCTCTTCTCCAGCGATTGCGAACGCGGTTCTTAAGGCAATTGAGCACCTTGAGCTGACAGCCGTTTTTTGCGGAGAAATCGCAACACCGGCCCTCGCTTATTCCTCTATCAACGCGCATGAACCGTCTGTAATGATTACCGGAAGTCACATTCCGTTCGACCGAAATGGCATTAAATTCTATCGGCCCGACGGCGAAATGACCAAAGACGATGAAACGTTTATCGTGAACTCTAAAACAGAATTTCCCGATGATCATTTTGAAAAGCAATGTCTAATAAATGTCAGCGCCCTGCCCTCAGCCAATCGCAATGCCCATGACGCATGGCACCAGCGCTATCTGACAGCCTTTGACGGCATGCTCGCAAATATGCGTATTGGCCACTACCAACACAGCGCCGCAGGTCGCGATGATCTGACCAGAATATTGGAAAACCTTGGTGCGATAGTCATTGCCTTAGACCGCAGCGAAACATTCATTCCGATTGATACGGAAGCCGTCTCCGAAGCTGATCGTTTGCAAGCAAAAGCTTGGTCATCGCAGCACGAACTGGACGCAGTCATTTCAACCGATGGTGATGGGGACCGCCCGCTCCTATCAGATGAAAACGGTGACTATTTTCGTGGAGATACGCTGGGTATTTTCACCGCATTGGCTTTGCAAGCCACCGCGGCTGTTACCCCTGTTTCTTCGAACACCGCCTTGGAAAAGTGTGGGAAATTCAAAACCATCGGCAGGACAAAAATCGGTTCACCACATGTGATTGCCGAAATGGAGAAGCTCGCGCAAAACACCCGTGCGACAGTTGTGGGGTTTGAGGCGAATGGTGGATTCTTAACGGCCAGCCCATTGAAATCTCCCTGGACACAGACGGACCTAAAGCCTTTGCCAACCCGGGACTCCGTCTTGCCCGTTTTGGCAACAATTGCCTTGTCCAAACTCAACAAGACAAAACTCTCAAACTTGCAGGGCCTTTTGCCCCTTCGCATCACAGCAAGTGACAGACTTGTTGAAACTGAAAAAGACGTTTCGATGAAACTGCTTGACCAGTTTGCAAAAGGTGATGCCAATCCATCAGCCCTCGCGACAGATGCTTCACCTTTGCAGTGCACGGACACGACGGATGGAATGCGTTTTACATTTAAAGACGATACAATCGTCCACTTACGCCCATCAGGCAACGCGCCCGAATTACGCATTTATGTGGAAACAGCATCTCAGGATTCTGCAGAGGCTTTGCTGTCTCATGCCAAGCAAACAGTGGTTAAGCTGCTAGGCTGAACGGTCGCCAAAGTGATTGAGATAGGCCTGAAACGCACCAACAATGTGGTACAGAATGCTGGCAGGAACATCAGTCGCTGTCGCCACCCCGTGTTCGTCGATGCGATCAACCCATAAGCCTTCTGGTGCATTGTCCAAATGCCAAGCGAACAATCGGTCTACACGGGCTTCAATCTCTCCAGCCAATTCTTGTTTGCCTGTTCGATCCAGAATGATGGCCGCTTTCAAAGCTTCAGCTTGTGGCCATGAACGGTGATGACGATCAATGGGCACTCCGTCACGGGTGATGCTGGCCCACCCCAAATTTGTCTTACGGCTCAACCCTTGGCTCACACCTGTCGCATACACTTTCCGCGCTTCATCCGCATGCGCTTGACCACGTTGACGCGCGTGTTCGCCCAGCAACCAAGCCCATTCAAAATGATGACCAGGTTCGGTCAGTTCGCCTTTGTCCGATGCGAGAGGCTCGAAATTTGGCCCCAAGACTTCAATAACGGCCCAATTGTCTCGATCAAAAAATTTGGTGCGAAACAATTCAACGATGCCGTCCGCATAGGTTTGAGCTTCTTTGGAGCCCGTCACTTCCTGCCAAGCCAAAAACGCTTCCAACAAATGCATGTGTGGGTTGGCGCGGCGTTCTAAGGAAGCGCCTTCGCTGGTTTCAAACCAAGCATTGTTGTCTGCATCAAAGAATTTTTCGCTGAACGTTTGCAACACCAGTTCTCCCAGCGGCCTCGCCCGTTCAAATCCGGCATCCAGTGCAGCGGCAGCGGCCAGCAACACAAACGATTGATCGTATGCATCCATCCGCGTGTTTTCTGGTTTTCCGTCAACAGAAGCGACACTTGCAAAGGGCACTTCAGCATTTGCAGCAGCATCCAACCAATCCAAACCATGATGCACCAGAGCATCCGCACCTTCGCACCAATTGTGTTTTGCAGCTTGGGCAAAACACCATGTTTGACGCGCCATTGTTCGCAAACGCTTAGGTTTGTTCAGGCTCTTTTCATCAAAGCCCAAAACCTCATGGAACCCACCATGAACATGATCCACGCCGATTTTTGCCCACAACGGCAAACCGATTTCAGTAAGCCAACGATGAACCCGTTCAACATTCGTCCCAGGGTTTTTAGCACGACTCAAGCCAACAGAAACGCGAACTTCTGAACGGTTGCCCTGATCCAGTTTCTGAAAGACATTTTTGACATCTTGGGAATGTTCCAACGGTGCAACAAATGTCGCGTCATCTGTCGATATGACAGCCATTCCTTTCAAGCCATATGCGGAGATCAATGGACCTTCGTTGTGAAAATATGACCCTTCGCAATCGACGGCCACAACGTCTCCTATTGACACGTTGTTTCGCTCGTCTTTTTCTGCAATTTCATAGAGCGATTGCCAAGATCCGATGTCTGACCATTTGAATTGCGCAGGCACCAAAGTTATGTTCTCAGCATTCTCTAAAATCACCGTGTCCACCGGATGAGACGGAATTTTAGAATATTCTTCCATAGGCAAGAATGAGCCAGCAAGTTCCGTAGAAGCCGCAGCACGCGATGCTTCCACGCCTTGCCAAATTTCTGGTGCCAAGGCCTTGAAATGCCCTGCCATAGTGGACGCTTGGAACAAGATCATACCCGCGTTCCAGAAATAGCCCCCGCTTTGAAGGTATCTTTCGGCTGTTTGCGTATCAGGCTTTTCAACAAAGCGCTCAACCCGCAGCGTTCCGGTCGCGTCATGATCACCTGTTTTAACGTATCCATACCCCGTTTCGGGGCGTGTTGGGGTGATGCCAAAAACGACCAAAGCTCCAGCGTGCGCAGACGCAACGCCGCTGGAAATCGTGTCATGAAATTGGTTGATGGTGGTAATTTCATGGTCGGATGGAACAATCAGAACCAATCCATCGCCATGCTTTTCCAAAATTTCTTGTGCAGCAAGAGCAACCGCCGCCGCCGTATTTCTGCCCGTCGGTTCAAACAAACATTGTTCGGCCAGCACACCTTCGACAACTGTTTCTTGCCTTACAATTTGAGCATGATCTGCTGACGCGATCACATTGACGGGGCCAAACAATCCATCGCTTTCGCTAAAACGACGAATGGTGTTGCGCAGCATAGAATGAGCGCCAGTGAGACGGTGAAATTGCTTAGGGTTGTCAGCTCTGGAGAAAGGCCACAATCGCGAACCAATTCCGCCAGACAAAACAAAACTATGCACCTGAGGCTTCATTATTCTGTCCATTTAGCGCTCAAAAAGAGGTTCCCAAACGGAAGAGTATCATCAGGTTATTGAGGAACCTTGAATCCAATCGTCGAAATTCGAGGGTATTTCGTCCAAACTTCTGCGAAATCTGCATCAGTTTTCATCAGCAAAAACGCCTCTTGAGCACAACGGGCCACAGGTTGCACCCAACAAATCCCTCAGTTGCCAATCAAGTTTGGCAAGGTCAATGAAATGGCAGGAATAAACGTGATCAACATGAGCGCTGCAAAGATGGCCAGATAGAAGGGCCAAATCGTTCGAACCGCTTGTTCAATGGGAAGCTTGCCAACTGCACACCCGACAAACAGGCAGGTGCCCACGGGTGGGGTGCAAAGTCCCAATCCCAAATTCACCAGCATCATAATACCAAACTGCAATGGGTCCATTCCGAGACTATGAGCAACCGGCAAAAAGATCGGCGTGCAAATCAAGATCAATGCGGCCATGTCCATGATCATACCAAGGATCAACAACACGGCATTGATCATCAGCAAAATCATAATCGGGTTTTCTGTAATACCCGTAACCAGTTCCACTGTTTTGTCTGGAACGCGATAGAATGTCAGCATGTAAGCAAACGCACCTGCGCAAGCGATCAGGATCATCACCATTGATGTGGTGCGCACAGAGGACACAACTGCGGTTTTGAAACCTTCCCAAGAAAGGCTGCGATACACCAAAAGCGTAACGAGCAGAGCATACATTGCACCAAATGCGCCAGATTCCGTGACTGTGAATATGCCAGAAAGCACGCCACCCACGATAATCACAGCGGTCAAAAGTCCGGGAATGGCCAACATGAAAGACAAAACCAAAGCGGACCAACCGGGGAATTTTTCAGCTTTATAGCCACGCTTCACGGCAACAATATAAGCCGCCACAGCAAGGCAAAGACACATCAATACTCCGGGCACAACGCCCGCAAGAAAGAGTTTGGAAATGGAAACAGAGCCCGCAACCCCTGCCCCCGCAGCTAGTGCATAAATAATCATGTTGTGGCTTGGCGGAATGATGATGCCAGCAATCGACGATGTCACAGTCACGTTCACCGCATAGTCTGCGTCATAACCTTTGTCTTTCATCACTGGAACCAGAATGGACCCAAGTGCAGAAATATCAGCAATGGCGGAACCGGAAATTCCACCAAACAACATGGACGACAGAACATTCACCACACCAAGACCGCCACGCACCGCACCAACCGCCGCTTGCGCAAACCGCACCAGCCGTATGGCAATGCCACCGTGGAACATAAGCTCGCCAGCAAAAATGAAGAATGGGATCGCCATGAAAGCATATACATTTATGCCAGCAACAATGCGTTGAAACCCCACAAACAGCGGAAGTCCTTCATGAAAAAAGGCAGCAAGAGCTGCGATTCCCAATGCAAATGCAACAGGCGTGCCTATGATGACGCAAAAAATGAAGACGCCTAAGAGAAGTAAAATACCCATGATAAACTCTATTCGATACTGTCTTCGCGCTGGTCACGCCCAAGAAACAACCGGATCAAATGACCCGCTGAAAATAAAAACACAAGCAACCCACAAATGGTCAAAGGCAAAGAACGCAGCCCTTCAGACACTTGAATGAGCGGGATCAAAGTCGACCACTTAAAGCGGGTCAATTCCATGCCGTACCAAAACATCATGCCGCCAAAGACCAACATTAAGACATCGGTGGCGATCACAAATATTGTGCGGACCCAACTGGGAACGATGCTGCGGAAGATAACAACTGACAGGTGGGTGTTCTGATTTACACCAACTGCTGCGCCCAAAAACGCAATCACCATGATAAGCAGATGTGAAACTTGCTCCACCCAAGTCGGTGTATCGTTTAAGACATATCGTCCGTAAACAAGCCAAGCGAAGATCACCGTCATCACCACCAACGCTGTGCCTGCCAAAAATGTGCAGATGCGAGAGATGAATTCAAAAGTCGCATCCATTTTTTTCAACAGTGTTGGCGCTTCTGCTGTTCGCCGCATGAAATTCTCCTCAAAAAAACGCCCGGCTTCCTAATGGGAGCCAGGCGCTCTTAGTTCGCAATATTGATCGGCTATTTAGTAGCCTTAGCGAGATCAACCAGTTTTTGCATATCCGGATTCGCCTTTAGATAATCAGCATAAACAGAGTCCATTGCCTTTTGGAATGGTGCTTTATCAGCGATTTCGTTCACTTTGATGCCAGCTGCTTCAACGTCTTTGCGCGCTTGACCTGACTGTACAGTCCAAAGCTCACGTTGATAAATTGCAGCTTTTTCAGCAGCGCCTCTCACAGCGGTCTGCATTTCAGGAGAAAGTGCATTGAACTTGGCTGTGTTTACACAGATGCATTCTGGAATGATGAGATGCTCACTCAAAGAATAGTTCTTTGTCACTTCGTAGTGCCCGACGTTTTTGAAAGATGGGAAGTTGTTTTCAGCACCATCAACAACACCCGTTTTCAACGCTTGCTGAACTTCTGAGAACGCCATGGGAGACGGATTGCCACCCATTGCAGAAATCATAGCTGTATACAGGTTGTTGTTCATCACCCGAATTTTCAAACCTTTGACGTCTTCGGGTGTTTCGATTGCTTTTTGTGCGTAGAATGAACGTGCACCAGCATCGAACCATGCGATTGGCAGAACACCTGCATCAGCCATGCCTTTGGAGATGATCTCACCAGCTTCACCATCTAGAACGCGGAACATGTGTGGCACGCTTTTGAAAATGAACGGCAAAGACACGAGGTTTGCTTCTTTGACCATTGGGCCAATTGGACCAAGGTTGAAGTTGCCAATTTCGATTGCGCCAATGCGAACCTGTTCCAAAGCATCAGGCTGGTTGCCCAAAACACCACCGTGGAACACTTGAAGTTTAACTTCGCCCTTTGTCGCTTCGTCAACAAGCTTGGCAAAACGATCCATAGCGGCCGTGTTTGGGTGGCCTTCGTTGTGGATGTTCCACGCACGCCATTCTGCTGCCGCAGCCATGCCGCATACCAGCGACATGGCTGTGGCTGCGCCGAGTAGTTTCAGTGAAAGTTTCTTGTACATCTTATTTCCTCCCTTGGATGATGCAGTTGGAATTTTTGAGTGTTCGGGGGGGCTGATTATGAAAAAAGCATGCCTCCATTGATGTCTACATTCGTGCCTGTGATGAACGCAGCGCCATCTGACGCCAAATAAGCGGCGAGATTTGCCACATCCTGCGACGTGCCCTCACGTTTCAACGGCGTAACGTTGGCAACATGGGTGCGCACCTCTGGCTTGGTGAATGTGTTGTGAAAATCTGTGTCAATCATGCCTGGGCAAATTGAATTGACCCGAATATCAGGCCCCAACTCTTTGGCGAGACCTCGTGTGAAGGTCATGACAGCGCCTTTAGAAGCTGCATAAGCTGTTGCACCAGGCCCGCCGCCATCGCGCCCTGCTTGGCTCGCAAGGCCAACAATTGAACCACCATTTTTCATATGCGGAACAACGGCCTGGGCAACGCGCATAAACGACGTTGCATTGAGATCCATCACGCGGTTCCAATGGTCGATGTCCATTTCAGCGAGAGTTTTGCGCGCCACCAAACCACCTGTCACATGAACCAGTGAATCAATTTGACCGCTAAAGCTTGCAACAGTCTTTTCAATCAATGCCGCAACATCTGCAGCTGACGTGATATCACCTTGCAGCGCAAACGCCTGACCGCCGGCTTTGGTGATCTCTTCAACGGCACTGTCGGCGCCTGCTGAGGAACTGTGATAATTAATAGCAACGGCCGCGCCGCATTCTGCCAGTGTCAATGCGCACGCACGTCCTATGTCTCTGCCACCACCCGTCACAATTGCAACCTTACCAGCCATATTGTTGGCAGATGTTCCTTGGTTTTTTGACATAAATCCCAATCCACTTTTCGGGTCGCGCAAAATGTATGACAGCATTTGAAGACTAGTATACTAGTATTGTCAAGCAGCAAATTTGAGTTTACGCTCATGGTCGAGATTTCAATGAACTGACCACACGTCGATGTGGAATTGGCGTTTTTCACGAGCAGCACAAACCAAGGGTACGGAAGAAATATCGAATGTTAAACTTGGCTAACTCCGTACAAAAGCGCACTTCAGCCGATGTCGTTTTCCATCAGCTGTATGATGAAATTGGATCTTTAGACATTCTGCCTGGCACAAAACTGTCTGAAACGGATATCGCCCAACGCTTTGGTGTATCCCGTCAGCCTGTGCGTGATGCATTCAACCGTCTTGAAAATCTCGGCCTCTTGCGCATTCGTCCCCAGCGCGCCACCGAAGTGCGCGGGTTTTCTTTGGAACAGGTGGCCCATTCACGCTTCGTAAGACTGGCCGTTGAGCTGGAAGTTGTTCGACTGGCCTGCAGCATTTGGGATACAGAACGTGCAGAGGCACTGGATGAAAACCTCCAACTACAAAGTGAAGCACTCAACAAAAAGCAAAAAGAGCAGTTCCACATGCTGGACTACCAATTCCACAAAATGATCTGCGAACTCGGAGGTTGCCCAAAAGCATTCGTCACAATTCAAGAAAGCAAAAAAGAAGTCGAACGCCTCTGCGTGCTGAGTCTGGACAGGAGCGACGAATCCACAACCCTGTTTGACGACCACGTTCAACTTGCCGAAGCTCTAAAAACAGGCTCCACTGAGAAAGCCACCACCATCACCCGGCTTCACCTAAGCCGCTTAGACAACATAATAACCGAAATTCACCTCAACCATTCGGAGTATTTTGAATGACAACTCCAAAGCCAAACGTTGGTGCACAAATAATTGAAACCAGCTTCCCTTCTGTGGAAGGCCAGGAAACCTTTGCAATCGGAAACAAAAAAGAGCGATGGACGATGCTGTTTGTCTATCGTGGCAAACACTGCCCGCGATGCAAACGCTATCTCAACAAATTAAATGACTCTTTGAGTTCTTGGACAGAAGTGATGGATGTCGTTGTTGTCTCAGCAGACACACAAGAAAAGGCCAGAGCTGACAAAGAAGAATTTGGATGGACTTTCAATTTGGGATACGGCCTCAGCGAAGAGCAAATGCGGGACTTGGGCCTTTACGTGTCAGAGCCGCTTTCCGAAGCGGAGACAACAGGTCTTTTTGCCGAACCGGGTGCCTTTGCAATTCGTCCCGACGGGTCACTTATGCTTGTAGATATTTCCAATGGCCCAGCAGCAAGACCTGATTTAGAAGAGCTTTTGGATGGTATGAAATTCAACATCGACAACGACAGACCTGTGCGCGGAACTGCTTAGTCCTTGAAACTCCCCTGCACTGCTCATCACATCGCACAGCGCAGGCACAGGTTGCCACAATGACCGTAAATTTGCCGCACCAACCGACAAATAGTCTTCGTATTTGAACGTGCATTATGGGTTCAAGTGCAGCATATTCTTTCAAAGCTTAAACATATCTGGTTTTAGGAATTGAAATGCCGCACACACTCGCACCCGCCAGCAAACCTGATCTTTCTTCATTTGTCTGGGACGATGCATTCAAACTTGAAGGCCAGTTGTCTGAAGAAGAGCGCCTCATTCGCGACTCTGCGCGCCAATATGCGCAGGATAAACTTCAACCGCGTGTGATTGATGCTTTTGAAAATGAAACGACTGACCCTGAAATTTTTAGAGAGATGGGCGCAATGGGTTTGTTGGGCTCAACCATTCCCGAAGCCTATGGCGGCATTGAAGCTGGTTACGTGAGTTATGGCCTTGTGGCCCGTGAGGTCGAGCGGGTGGACAGCGGATACCGCTCAATGATGTCCGTGCAGTCTTCTTTGGTCATGTACCCGATCTATGCCTACGGCTCCGAAGAGCAGCGCACGAAATACCTTCCCAAACTCGCTTCTGGCGAGTGGATTGGGTGTTTTGGCCTCACCGAACCAGACGCTGGTTCAGACCCCGCTGGTATGAAAACAACCGCCAAGCAGGTTGAAGGCGGATATGTCTTGTCCGGCTCTAAAATGTGGATTTCAAACAGTCCCATCGCGGATGTGTTTGTGGTCTGGGCAAAATCTGAGGCCCATGATGGTAAGATACGCGGCTTTGTTCTTGAAAAAGGAATGAAGGGACTTTCTGCTCCCAAGATCGGTGCGAAACTTTCGCTTCGCGCATCGATCACTGGTGAGATCGTCATGGACAATGTGGAAGTGGGCGAAGACGCACTGCTGCCAAATGTGCAGGGTTTGAAAGGGCCGTTTGGCTGCCTCAACCGCGCGCGATACGGCATCAGCTGGGGTGTTTTGGGGGCAGCTGAATTCTGTTGGCATGCGGCGCGCCAATACGGTCTTGATCGCAAACAATTCAACCGCCCTTTGGCGCAAACACAGCTGTTTCAAAAGAAACTGGCTGACATGCAAACGGAAATCACTTTGGGCTTGCAGGGTTCCCTGCGCGTTGGCCGATTGATGGATGAAGCCGATGCAGCGCCTGAAATGATAAGTCTGATGAAACGCAACAATTGCGGCAAAGCGCTCGACATTGCGCGCATGGCGCGCGACATGCATGGCGGAAACGGCATCAGCCAGGAATTTCAAGTCATTCGCCATATGGTGAACCTGGAGACCGTGAACACCTACGAAGGCACACACGATGTCCACGCCCTCATCTTAGGCCGTGCACAAACCGATCTACAGGCATTCTTTTAGGCGCCGATTGGAAAATGGTTCGACAGTTGGCGATGGCTATACGACCACAGCTGTCGCTGAAACTACAGTTGGATAACTGCGCCTGAGTTCATGGATTCCCTCGCTGCATCTGCAAGAAGTTGGGCGCGCAGCCCATCTTCTGCGGTAGGAGTTGGCTTTCGGCTAGTTTCAAGGCAATCCGCAAAATGTTTGAATTCGGCAATATAGGCACCGCGATACCGCTCCAGGAAAAAATGCTGGGCAGGTGCGCGCGCAAAGCCTGACTCCAAAGCCACTTCCACCGTATTTTCCAATTGGTTTTCAGCCCGCAACATGCCCTTGGAACCATGAACTTCCAGCCGCTGATCATATCCATAAGTGGCGCGACGCGAATTGGAAATCTGGCAAATTTTTCCGCTGGCCGTTTTAAGTGTCACAGCTGCGGTATCAACATCACCTGCTTCACCAATAGCTGGATCAACCAGCGCAGAACCTGTTGCGTAAATCGAAACGGGCTCCTCCCCCAGTAAAAACCGCGCCATGTCGAAGTCATGGATCATCATATCACGGAAAATACCGCCAGACGTTTTTACATACTCAATAGGCGGCGGGGATGGATCACGTGACAAGATCGTCAGCAACTCAACATCACCAATTTCGCCCGCGGCAATGCGCGCTTGAATATTGGCAAAATTAGCATCAAAGCGACGATTGAAACCGGTCATGAAGGCCACGTTGTTTTCCTCAACAACCTTCATGCAATCTCGAATACGGTCCGCCGACATGTCGATCGGTTTCTCGCAAAAAATGGCCTTACCCGCCTGTGCTGCAAAATGAATCAGATCATAGTGCGTGGTGGTGGGTGTTGCGATGATCACAGCATCAACGTCGCTTGCGGAGATGATCGCCTCGCTTTCGCGAACCTCCGCCCCCAAACTTGCCGCAAGCTTCCCTGCACTTTCCACAAACGGATCGCTGACCGCAACCGTTCGCGCATTGCTGAGCGTTTTAATGGAGTGACCGTGAACCGCGCCAATGCGTCCGCATCCAATTATTCCGACTTTGAGCATTGTTCTTCCTTAGGCTTTTGCGGCAAGCGCAGATATGACCTTGCGTGCAGCTTGCATCACCGGGTCTGTCGTGTCTTTCAAAATGGAAACTCGGTCAAAACGAGAAAGGTCTTTATTGACCGCATCGCGCAATGCAGCCCCAAATGCCATCCGCAATTCCGTACCAATATTGAACTTACAAATCGCGGATGTTTGCGCGAGCATTGTGCGTTGCGCCAACGGCACACCGGAGCCGCCATGGATCACCAATGGCACATCAGTCACTGCTTCAATTGCACGAATACGCGGTTCGTCGAGACCACCTTCCCTGTCTTGCTGCAAATGCACATTGCCAACCGAAATGGCCATGGCATCAACACCCGTTTGTTGCGCAAATTTGGCGGCTTCTTGCGGATCTGTACCCGCCGAGTTTTCACCATCCGCATAGCCCACAAACCCAATCTCACCTTCGCAAGAAATTCCAGCCTTGTGCGCCATTTCTGCGATGGCCGCAGTTTCTTCAACATTTTGACTAAACGGCTTTCGCGAACCGTCATACATCAGAGAAGTGAAACCTGAATCAAGGGCTTCCTTGCATTCATCCATCGTGTAGCCATGGTCCAGATGAGCAACCACAGGAACGGAAGTCTGCTCTGCCAAATGACGAAACATTTTGCCCAAAATTGGAAGTGGCGTGTGCTCGCGGCAGCCTGGCCCAGCCTGCAAAATCACCGGAGCGTTTTCAGCCTCGGCCGCCGCAACATAAGCGCACATGTCTTCCCAACCCAATGTCACCAAACCTGCAACAGCATAGCCGTTTTTCAGCGCTGGTTGCAGCACATCAGCAAGCGTCACCAGGCTCATTTAAATTTCGCGATCATATCTTTAATGCCAGGGATGGTTTCCAGCTGCGCTGCATGCGATGGCTGAAAATACTGCACCAAACTGCGTTGGGACAACCCGCCCAGAATTGTGAAATAGTACATTTCATAACCCGGCAAAACGCAGCAAGGGTGATATCCTTTGTCGAGGCAAATCGTTGAACCGTCGACAATGTGATAGGCATCGCCCGACTTCCCATCTTCTCGCTGCAGCATCTGGACGCCAGAGCCGTAATTGGGACGAAAGCGGAAGTTATAGGTCTCGTCATGGCGTGTTTCATCAGGCAAACGATCTGTGTCGTGCTTATGGGAGGGAAACCCCGACCAGCCGCCTTGGCCTACAGTGAACAATTCGCTGACCAAAAGACGGCCCACTTTATCGTGGAATTTTGTACCAAGAATATGTTTGATTTTGCGATGGGTTTTCGTCTCATCAGACCCATACTGCACTTCGTCCAACTCATCATTGCGCACAGCAAACGCTTCCAGTTGCACTTCATAGCGTGCACCTGCGATGAAAACTTCAGCAGCGTCTGACGTGCACACAAATTCGGCCTTCGCATCGCATGGCACATAAACCCCTTCTGGTTCACCATCCCAAACATCGACACCACGTCCGCCAATATTGTTCGCTTTAAAGCCTTCTACGTTGACATCAACAGACCCAGTTGCAGGCACGATGCATGTTTCATAACGCGGCACTTTGTAAGAGAACGCCTCCCCCTTTTTCAATTTTACGATGTTGAAATAGGTCAAAGGAACCGCGGCATCGTCGACATCCACGATTGGCTTGTTCTTATTGTCGAATGGTGGGATGTGCATATTTTTCTCCTAAGCTTTGCACGGACCGGAATGGTTCGCGAGAAAAGCTTCTAATTGTTCATTATTCGGCATGGCGGGCGCGCAACCGGGCTTTGCCACCACAATAGCGGCGCAGGCAGAACCGCGCAAAACAGCTGTTTCCATACCCATGCCCGCTGCCAACGATGCCATGAAACCAGCCATAAAACTGTCGCCAGCACCTGTGGGTTTCAAAGCATCTACTTTGTAAATACCTGTTGTTATTTCTTCTCCATCGGCAAATGTGATCGCACCTTTGTGCCCCATTTTATAGACGACGATGGAGGCCGACGTGGCAGACAGTGCGCGGGCTTTTGCTTCGCCCTTTTCAATGCCGCCCGCCATAAATCCAAATTCTTCATCATTGGCGACAATCACATCTGAAAGCGCTCCCGCCTTCGACAAGACCTCTTCTGCGACCTCTGCAGAAGGCCATGAGTACGGACGGTAATCCACATCAAATATGATGGGAATGCCGGCTTCTTTGGCCAGTGCAAAAGCTCTAAATGCGGCACTTCGTGAAGGCTCAGCCGCAAAAACAGTGCCAGCGGTAATCAGCGCACCAAACTTTTTGTAGTCAACCGCCTCTACATCCTCGATGGACATTTCAAAGTCGGCAGCGCCGTTGCGATATATGATAGATTGATGCCCTTCCAATCGTGTTTCGTAGAAGGCCAGTGAGTTTCGAAACTCGCCCCCAACAGCACGAACATGATCGGAATTCACCCCATAGCGCTTGAGTTGGTTGATGCAGTATTTTCCAATCGCATCATCTGACACACACGTGACAAGCGAAGCCTTGCCGCCAAGTTTGCAAATGCCGGCAGCGATATTGGCTGATGAACCGCCCATGGCGACCATGCAATTTTCAGCATCTTCAATGGCAACACCAGCAGGTGGTGTAAAATCAATACCAACCCGCCCCACAATAACAAAATCGTTTTGTGCAATGCCACTCAATACGTTTGATAGATTGCTCATTTGCGCCCTTCAGTATTTCCAGCTTCAGCTGCATCCAACACTTCAGGATATGGATAGTTCAGTCCGAGCAACTGGCGCATATCAGCACTTGCAGTGTCCACAAAAGATTTCGGCAACGCACCGACCATATCTTCAAGTGGTTTCACCCATTTGGGCAAATAATTGATGAGCACTGCACTGCGATCATGATCAGAATTGTTTGGCATAGCGCAATGCCATGCCACGCCATAAAACAATGCAACATCCCCCGGCTCACCTGTCATTCGCTCGCACTTGTCGTAAAAACCGTCTTCCTCTTTAGGGTAACGAAGTTCTTTTTGGCTGCCAGGCACAAAGGCTGTTGCGCCACTCTCCTCGGTGAAAGGGTCGAGAATTATTGACACTTGCGCATTCATTGGAAAGGAACCGTTGAGGCCAATTGGGTGGGTTTCTGGAGAATAGAAATCCCAATACGGATAATCCACATGGGGCTCTTGCCCTGGCCCACCAGGTAATATCCGGTTGGCCGCAATTGACCCCATAATGAATTCGGTGCCCAAAAACTTTCGCAAAACATCCATAAAAACTGGGTGTGCTGCCATACGCGAAAAGACCTCACCCTTGGCGAGCAAATTCCAAACACGACGTTGCAAGTTCAACTTGCCCTCTTCTTCAGCAGCACCTTGAAAGTGTGTCACCGTGTCCGCTTGTTCTGAGTGTTTCATAATCAAGGCGCGGGCTTCGGCAATGTCTTCAGTGGAAAACAATCCGCTGATCAAAACAGCCCCATCACCGTTTAAAAGTTCGTCAACGATAACATCCGGCGATGCAGTATCGGCAGTAAAGCGTCTCATATCAGATACCCTTGCGTTGGCGAACTCGGGAGCTTTCCCAGTCCTCATGTGCTGCTGTTACCTTTTCACTCGTTGAGATATGAGGCGTGCCGCATTCCCACCAAGCATGGCCCTCAGTCGTCCATCCTTCGTACGGGTCGACCTTCATAACAATCACTGTGGTTTTATCGTTGGTCTTGGCACGCTTGAATGCCTCCCCCAATTCCGCTGGATTTTCCACCCGCTCCGCAAGTGCACCCATTGCTTCAGCATGGGCTGCAAAATCGACAGCAAATGGCGCATCAACAGTTGGCGTGTCTGCGATCAAATTGTTGAAGCTTTCATTGCCTGTGTTGTTTTGCAGTTTGTTGATCACCGCAAAACCGCCATTGTCCAATACCACCACAATCAATTTTTTACCCGTCAAGACAGATGAATAAATGTCGGAATTGAGCATCAAGTAAGACCCGTCACCCGTGAAGACGATTGTGTCTTGATCCGGCTCTTTTTCCGATTGCGCAATCCGCGCTCCCCAGCCCCCCGCAATCTCATAGCCCATACACGAAAACCCAAACTCAACATCCACTGTGCCAAGTTCCAGCGTTCGCCAGTTTGCTGTCACCTCTGCGGGCAAGCCACCCGCAGCGGCAACAACGCGATCATTCTTTTCACAAAGCGCGTTGATTGTTCCAATCGCCTGCGCATAAGAATTTGGACGGTTTGAACCATCTTCGGCAACTGCACTTACATTGTCAGCAACGTAACTGTCCCACTTCGCCCGTTCTGCTTGAGCCAACTTAAGCCAATCACCTGGCGCAGCGTGATCGCCTAGCGCCTCGCCTAGCAGTTTCAAAGCGAGCTTTGCATCTCCCACAACGGGCATAGACATATGTTTCAGCGCATCATGGCGCCCAACATTGAGGCCGATGATTTTTGCGTCCATCGCAAATGCCGTCCAAGAACCCGTGGTAAAGTCTTGTAAGCGCGTTCCAACGGCCAAAATAACATCCGCCTTTTCCGCAATTGCATTCGCGCTGTTTGAACCTGTTACCCCAATCGGGCCGATGTTGAACGGATCATCGTTTAAAAGGTTCGCGCGTCCCGCAATCGTCTCAACAACGGGAATACTGTGCTTCTCCGCAAAAGCCTTCAGTTCTGAAGTCGCACCAGAATATTGCACGCCGCCTCCGGCGATGATCATGGGCCGTTTAGCTGTTTTCAACAGTTCGGCAGCATCAACAACTTCTCTTTTGTCCGGCTCTTGGCGGCGAATGCGATGAACGCGCTTTTCGAACATGGAGAGAGGATAATCAAATATCCAACCCTGCACATCCTGCGGCAATCCAATGAATGCAGGGCCGCAATCTGTCGGGTCGAGCATTGTGGCTATTGCTGCCGGCAAAGACTGAATGATTTGCGCTGGATGCGTGATGCGATCCCAAAATCGGCAAACCGATTTAAAGCCGTCATTCACACCAAGAGATGGGTTTCCAAAATGTTCTAACTGCTGCAGCACAGGGTCTGGCAAACGCGTTGCATAGGCATCACCACACAGCAAAAGCATCGGCAAACGGTTTGCATGCGCTAAAGCCGCCGACGTAAACAAGTTTGCAGTGCCCGGCCCTGCCGACGCCGAGCAAAACATGAACCGCTGGCGCAAGTGGTATTTCGCGTAAGCAGCCGCAGCAAAACCCATCGATTGTTCGTTTTGACCTCGATAAAGCGGCAGCTCTTCACGATGATTGTAAAAAGCCTCACCAAGGCAGGTGACATTGCCATGGCCAAAAATGCCAAAGCCGCCGCCACACAAACGAATTGTTTCGCCGTCTATTTCAATGAACTGTGCAGCCAGATAGCGAACAATGGCTTGGGCCGTTGTAAGTGTTATAGAGTGTTGATCGCTGGTCATTTTTTATCCAGTCAGTGAGGATTTTGTTGTTGCGAAGCATACAATTTCTCTTGCAGCTTGACGCAACTTCGTTTCTAAGGATACAAATTTTGCAACCGGTTGCAAACGGAATCTAACTCGAAGGTACAAAATGTCTGAAATTGGCATCGGAATCATCGGCGGCGGCTATATGGGCAAGGCACATTCAGTGGCTTATGCTTCAGTTGGCGCGGTATTCAACACAAATCTGCGTCCACGTCTGGAAATGATATGCGCCAGCAGCGATGCGTCGGCTGAAAAGTACCGAAAAGCATTTGGCTTTGCGCGTGCAACATCCGATTGGGCTACACTTGTCCGTGATGATAGCATCGATGCGGTGGTTATCGCCTGTCCACAGGAAATGCATCGCGAGATTGCGTTGTCAGCCTTTAAGATTGGCAAGCCGGTGTTCTGCGAAAAACCGCTAGGTGCTTCACTTGATGATGCCCAAACAATGATGAAAGCGGCTGCTGACGCAAATGCCATCAACATGATTGGCTTCAACTACATTCGGACTCCGGCGACCCAATTCGCACGCAAACTGATCGCTGAAGGTGCAATCGGTGATGTCACATATTATCGTGGCGAGCACACCGAAGACTTTGATGCAGATCCCAATTCACCAGCCAATTGGCGATCGCATGGAATAGCGAACGGCACAATGGGCGATCTGGCGCCGCATATGATCAATGCCGCGCACGGGCTTATCGGGCCGATCAGTTCCCTCATTGCCGAGGTTGAAACGGTCCACGAAGACCGGGGTGGTGTCAAAGTGACAAATGATGACCAGGCGCAAATGATGTGCCGGTTTGAAAGCGGTGTGATGGGGCATTTGTTTTTTAGCCGCGTCGCGACAGGGCGAAAAATGGGCTACGCCTACGAGGTGCATGGAACTAAGGGCGCAATCCG
>CALGMR010000002.1 GCA_937958815.1 uncultured Rhizobiaceae group bacterium
GTCTTTGCAAGACGAAGGCTCGAAAGCATTCGTTAAATCGTTCGGTACAAAATACGGCTTCCCACCTTCTCAGGCGGCACACACTGTATATTGCCAAACGATGCTTTACGCAGATGCGGCACAACGTGCGGGTACATTTAACCCATGCGGTATCGTTGAAGCGCTTGAAGGCTATGAGTTCGACGGCTTGGGCAATGGTAAAACATTGTACCGTGCTGAAGATCACCAGTGCTTCAAAGACGTACTTGTCGTGAAGGGTAAAGAGAACCCAACTTCTGAATTCGACCTTCTCGAAGTTGTTGAGGTTACTCCAGTTGATCAGGTTACTTATGCACCTGATCACCCACAAATGCGCGATGCTAACGGCAATGCTGTTGCAGTGGGCAAATGTAACCCAGGCGCGTAATCGCCCTTTTTAAATTTGGGGCGGTCTCTTTGAGATCGCCCCATTTTCTCGACAAATATTTAATTTCTTTGCGGCCTATGGGCTGTAATGCGGGGAGGGTCCTTCGGGGTTCCGACAATGGAAGCATTCATTCTTCAGATAGTGAACGGTTTGGACAAGGGATCGGCTTACGCCTTGATCGCACTTGGTCTGACCCTCATTTTTGGTACATTGGGCGTCGTGAATTTCGCCCATGGTGCTTTGTTCATGATTGGCGCATTTTGTGCAGTCACACTGAGCCGTCTTTTGACAGCATCCAAAACGGTGATTGATGAAACAAAAACCGACTTCTTGGGCAACCCTGCTAAAACCGAAGTGCCGTATCTCTATGATATTGTTGGCGTTGATGCTGCCAACGTGATTATTGACTGGGCGGTGCCACTGTCCATTTTGTTTGCAATCCCCGTCATGATGTTGATTGGTGTTGCCATTGAACGTGGCCTGATCCGTCATTTTTACAAACGTGCACATGCGGACCAAATTCTTGTGACCTTTGGCTTGGCCATCGTTTTGCAAGAACTGATAAAGTACTTTTACGGTGCGAACCCAATTCCAACCCCTGCGCCAGATGCGTTCCGCGGGTCATTCGACTTCGGCGCGATGCTGGGCTTTGATCCCAATGTCATTATCTATCCGTATTGGCGTCTTGTTTACTTCGGCTTTGCAGCGGTGGTCATCGGTGGTGTATTTGCCTTCTTACGCTTTACGACCTTCGGCATGGTTGTGCGCGCAGGCATGGCAGACCGCGAAACTGTGGGATTGCTGGGCATTAACATTGATAAGCGTTTTACCATTATGTTTGGTCTCGCGGCAGCCGTAGCGGGTGTTGCAGGTGTGATGTACACACCCATCAACTCTCCCAACTATCACATGGGCATGGACTTCCTCGTACTCAGTTTCGTAGTTGTTGTTGTTGGCGGCATGGGCAGTTTGGTCGGCGCGGTTTTGGCTGGCTTCCTGCTCGGCATTTTGGAAAGTTTCGCGTCCATGAGCGCGGTCCTTGATGTACTTCCGGGCATCAACCAAATCATTTTGTACGTCGTTGCAATCATCATTCTGCTTACCCGCCCGCGGGGTCTTATGGGCCGCGCCGGTGTGATGGAGGATTAATCAGATGCTCGGTCTTAACAGTCGCGATCTGCAGCTCTTGTTGCTTGTTATCGCTCTCACAGCATTTGCTCCGTTTTTGCTCAATCCGTTTCCGGTGGATTCAAGTCTTGCGCAATTCAACGGCGGTTATCCTGACCTGATGCAGCGTTTTGTGATCTTTGGCATTTTCGCCATTGGGTTCAACATTCTGTTTGGTTTGACGGGCTACCTCAGCTTTGGTCATGCAGCCTTTTTGGGGGCAGGGTCTTATGCTGCCATCTGGATGATGAAACTGCTGACGATGAACATCATCCCGGCAGTGACATTGTCGATCATTGTGGCTGGGTTGTTCAGTCTTGCTGTTGGTTACATTTCTCTGCGTCGTTCAGGGATTTACTTTTCAATCCTGACACTCGCTTTCGCACAAATGTCTTATTCGCTGGCCTATTCGGTTCTGACACCGATCACGGGCGGTGAAACAGGTTTGCAGCCAAAGATAAGCGATCCGCGCATTTTGGATGGACCATTGGCTGCGGGGGCATCTCCACGCGCGAGTTTGTTCGGTTTGGAAATGAGTTCCAGCTATGAACTGGCTTTGGGCGGTTGGGTGTTTACCTTCAACGTCGGCTACTACATTGCTGCTATTTTAATGGTGATCAGCTTTTACGTCGCCATCCGCATTTTCCGCTCTCCATTCGGTTTGATGCTGCGTGCTGTAAAATCCAACCAAAACCGTCTCGGTTACACAGGCGTGAGTTCAAAACCCTATACTCTGGCAGCATTTGTTATATCTGGCATGTATGCTGGTTTGGCGGGCGGATTGCTCGTTGCGATGGACAGCCAAGCGGGTGCAGAGCGCATGTTCTGGACGGCAAGTGGCGAAGTTGTTTTGATGACGATTTTGGGTGGAGCCGGAACGTTGATTGGCCCTGTGCTCGGCGCTGGTCTGATCAAATATCTCGAGAACATCATTTCCAAGATCAACGAAACCGTGCTCACAGGCTGGTTCTCATGGATGCCTGAAGGGCTTCAGGATGCTGTTGTGGCGATGGTTTATCCTTTCGTCGGCAAAGGCTGGCACCTGACTTTGGGTCTGATGTTCATGATGGTGGTGATCTTCTTGCCAGGCGGCTTGATGGAAGGGCTGTCACGTATTGGCAATCTGTTCTCACGCAAACCAAAAACGTCCACTGATGCTGATGACGGTGCTGCAAATTCTGCACCAAAAGCGGCTGAATAAGGAGCGAATGATATGTCAATCGCAGATGATTTAGCGAACGAACCTGGACGTGGTTTTGAAAGCGGGACACCGAACTCTGTGCTTCACATCGATGATGTGCATAAGAGTTTTGCGGGCCTTCATGCCCTTTCTGATGTTGATCTGAATGTGGTGGAAGGGGAAACTCACGCGATCATCGGACCTAACGGTGCTGGTAAATCGACATTGCTCAACGTGTGTGTTGGGCGGTTGAAGCCAGACCGCGGTGCAGTTGTTTTTGATGGTCATGTGCTGACTGGCAAACAGCCTCATGAAATCAATCAATTGGGTGTGGCGCGTGTTTTCCAGACGCCTGAAGTTTTTCCCGAACTGACAATTCTAGAGAACATTATGCTGCCGGCGCTTTCAAAGCGTGATGGTCAGTTCAAGCTCAATCCTTTCAAGGCGTTTGCCAAGGAAAGCTCAATCCGCGATGAAGCGGAGCAAGTGGCTGACAGTGTAGGATTGCAATCGCAATTGACTGCATTGGCATCGTCCATGTCTCGCGGCGACAAACGTCGTTTGGAACTGGCAATGGGTCTCATCCAACAGCCGCGTTTGTTGTTGCTGGATGAACCAACTGCGGGTATGGCGCGTCACGACACCAACGCCACAATCGATCTTTTGAAAAAGATCAAAGAAGGTGGCATGACCAAGGTCATTATTGAACATGACATGCATGTGGTGTTCTCGCTCGCAGACCGCATTTCCGTGTTGGCTGGTGGTCGCATTATCGCGCAAGGCACACCGGAAGAAATCAAAGACAACCCCAAGGTGAAAGAAGCCTATCTCGGGGAGGAGCAAGTATGAGTGCGTCAACAGAATCCGCTGTGAGTGATGTGGAAAATGTGGGAGTTGCACCCGGTGTATCTTCTGATGGATATTTTTCTGTCCACAATTTGAATGCCTACTATGGCGACAGTTACATCGTGCAAGATGTCTCGTTTGAAGTGAACGAGGGTGAAATTGTGGCGCTTCTTGGCCGCAACGGGGCCGGGAAAACGTCCACATTGCGTGCGATCGCGCGTGCTGATGAGCCGGAATTGCGCCAAGGGGAAATCTTCCTTCAAGGGCAGGCATTGCACGAAATGAAGTCTTATCAGGCTTCAAATGCTGGCATCGCTCTTGTGCCTGAAGACCGTCGCATCATTCAGGGTTTGACCGTTGAAGAGAATCTCGATCTTTCCGTCATTGCTGGTGAAAAAGGTTGGGACTACGAACGCATCTATGATCTTTTCCCCCGCCTGAAAGAGCGTCGCAAACAAGAAGGCACCACGCTTTCTGGTGGCGAGCAACAAATGCTGGCGATTGGTCGCGCACTGGCAAAAGACTTGAAACTGCTGTTGTTGGATGAGCCCTACGAAGGTCTGGCACCTGTTGTGCGTCACGACATCGAAAAGGCGCTGATGCAGGTTCGCGAAGCGGGCATCACCACAATCATCGTGGAACAAAACGCTGTCGCCGCTTTGAAAATTTCCGACCGCGCCATCATTTTGGACACGGGCGAAGTGGCGTTCCAAGGCACAGCCAAAGAAGTGTTGGATGATGAACAATTGCGCCACGACTATTTGGCGATCTAACGGCTTGCTATTCTTCCATCGGCCCGATACGTGAGGCCGATGGCTCAGACTTCAAAAGATTATGATGTGATTGTGCTCGGTGCTGGGGGCGCTGGGTTGATGTGTGCTGCGACAGCAGGGCAGGCGGGAAAGTCTGTCTTGGTGATTGATCATGCCGACAAGCCGGGCAAGAAAATTCTCATTTCAGGTGGTGGACGCTGCAATTTCACCAACACTGGCACAACTGCTCAGCAGTTTTTGTCCAAGAACCCACATTATGCCAAGTCGGCTTTGGGGCGTTACCAGCCGCAAGATTTCGTCGACTTGGTGGAGCGGCACAACATCGCTTGGCACGAGAAGACCTTGGGTCAGTTGTTCTGCGATGGCTCCGCGCAACAAATTGTCGATATGTTGTTGGCGGAATGCCCCAGCGACAATGTGGTTTTTGCGTTTGGCCAGCCCATTTCAAAAGTCGAAACACAAAGTGATGTGTTTGAGGTCAGTTACGGAGACCAAAGCGTGTCTGGAAAATCTCTCGTGGTCGCAACGGGAGGGCCGTCCATCCCTAAAATGGGAGCAACGGGTTTTGCTTATGATTTGGCACGGCAGTTTGGTTTGAAGGTTGTTGAACCGCGCCCAGCATTGGTGCCGTTTACGCTTGGTGGGGACGAAGCGTTGTTCAAAGATCTCTCCGGAGTGGCAACAGATACGATCGTCAAATACGGAAAGGCTGCCTTTCGCGAGGCGTCTTTGTTCACTCATAAAGGGCTTTCTGGCCCCGCTATTTTGCAAATCTCGTCTTATTGGCAAAATGGCTCACCGATCACGGTGGACTTTTTGCCCACCAGAACGGGCGACTGGTTGCTTGCCAACAAGCGCAACAAACCAAAGATGAGTTTTCAGGCTCTTTTGTCTTCGGCACTTCCGGATCGTTTGGCGGAAACGCTGGCAGAAAAATTGGGCCTTGCTGGCAATGTGGGCGACATCGCTGACAAAACTTTAACCGCTGCTGAAACAGATTTGCACAATTGGTCGTTTACCCCCAATGGAACGGAAGGTTTTGCAAAAGCGGAAGTGACAGTTGGTGGTGTGAGCACGGATGAATTGTCGTCCAAAACAATGGAAAGCAAAAAGGTTGCGGGGCTTTATTTCATTGGCGAATGTGTCGATGTAACGGGATGGCTTGGCGGATATAATTTTCAATGGGCATGGGCCAGTGGTGTTGCCGCGGGTGAAGTGGCTTAGAAAGAAGAGCAGTGATGGCACGCAAACGCATGATCATGGAATTGGGCATGGGCACTGATTTGCAGGGTGAGGACTACACAAAAGCTGCGTGCCGTGCGCTGCACAATGCCCTTCGGCAAAATTCATTGACCGTTGCCGATGCTTTTGGTGTGCCTCGCGATCAAATGGATGTGGAAATCGTGATTGGTGTTGCGAAACCCGATCAAGTGGATACGCAGGCCGTTGCAGATGTTTTACCCTATGGAAAAAGAGTTGTGACGGTTGAAGAGGGAGGTATGGATACGCCGAAAGAGGATGGAGGGTTCACTGTCATGGCGAATGCTGTCGTCTTGGTTTATCTCGATTTGCCTGAAGGAAAATTTGGGGAGGGTGCTCAATGACGTCTTCAGACAAAACGCTTAAACGCATCATTCTTGAAATGGGTACGGGCAACGACCTTTACGGAGAAGACTACACAAAAGCTGCAAAACGTGCCGTGCAAGACGCCATCCATCATTCGTCGATTATTCTATTCAAGAGTTTGGGAATCAACCCAGACACGATGCAAATTGAGCTAAACATCGCCTGCCAAAAACCTGATGCGATCGATCTTGATGCCGTCGCAAAAGAACTGCCTTACGGACAAGTGACGCCAAAAGCCATCAAAGGTGGTTTGGATATTCATGATCCCGATACAGGGCGCACCAGCGTGATAGTGAACGCCGGGATTATTGTTCGATTGCCGCTCTAAAGATCTATTTGCCGCTCGGTGTGCGCAGGCCGTACCAAAGGTCTTTGACCTTTTTGTAATGCTCTTTCGGTTGGTAAAGGCGCACTGGCAGACGCAGATTTTTTGCACTCAATCTCCCCACCGAAGACAAAAGGCTATAGCCAGCAACGATTCGGTTGCGCTTTGCAGTCACCAATTGAAGCTGTGCAGTTAAAACGGCGCTGCGGGCTTGCAGCACTTCAAGCTGGGTGCGCTGGCCAACGTTGCGCTCTTCAATCACACCTTCAAGCGCAATATTTGCGGCATTGACCTGAGCTTGGTTGGATTTGATCGTTGCTCTTGAACTGACAAGATTGGTCCAAGAAGACACCACGGCGTTTCGCACTTGATCTCGCGATTGATCGACCTCTAGGCGGCGCTGCCCCAACGTTTCTTTGCCTTGGCGAATGCGTGATGCGACACCGCCGCCTTGGTATAGCGGGACGTTGAGGTTCAGCGTAGCTGATGCGCTGCTGGAGCGGTCGCCTTGAGATTGGGAGTTAAAGTTCTGGTTGGCCGTTCCGCGCAAAGACAGGGTGGGCAGCAATTCGCCTTCTGTTGTTCTGACATTAAATGCCGCAAAATCGACCAGATGTTGGGTTGCCTTTGTTGCAGGATGTTCAACGGCTGCAATCTCTAAGGCGCGCGGCAGAGTTGCTGGATAGAGACGCACCGGTGGGCGCGGTTCACTCAACCCACTTGGAGAACGCCCTATCACTTGACGATACACTGCATTTGCCGCGTCTAATTGAGCCTGAGCCGTGCTGAGCTGGGCGCGTGCGAGCGCTTCTTGAGCCTGGCTTTGTGCAAGGTCGGTCAGCGTGCCTTCACCCACGTCAAGACGGGCTTTGGAAGAACGAACTTGTTCGCTCAAAAATGAAATGTCGCGTTCGCGAATGCCAACGGTTTGTTTGGCTAGAATAACATCTGCATAAGCGGTTACGGCGCTGAACAGAATGTCTTGCTCCACATTGCGCAGGGCTTCGCGGCTGGCACGGATATTTGCTTTTGCAGCGCGTACAGAATTGATGGTTTGGAAACCTCGGAAGATGCTTTGGTCAATCGTTATGCCCACATTGTAAGGCGTGCGACCCACAGAACTGGTTTGACCCGTTGGGGCCGTGAAAACTGATCGGGTTGCACCTGCGCTGGCACTGATGAAAACATTCGGTCGGAAAGGCACTTTGGCTTGCGGCACGCTTTCGTCAATTGCGCGCACTTGTGTGCGTTGAATGTTGAGAGTCGGGTTGCTTTTATAGGCCCGCGCAAGCGCGGACGTAAGGTCTTCCGCGCTTGCGGAAGACACCATCGCAAGAACCATGACAACGGCCGTTGAACTGGTTAGACCCATTTTTCGCATCAAAGATTTACTCTCGGGACTTCCATTATTTGCAGTTGCGGGCAAGAACCGATCATATCGGCTTGATCCAACCCGCTACTTCGTCTTTAGGGGGTAGATCATTTCAACTGGACTTTAAAGACGCTGCAAGGCCATTGTCGATGAACTTTACAAACGTCACACAATAAAGTTTGCGAGTGGGGAAAAATGCAACAGTCTTTTGATTTCAAAGAAGAGTGTGATGTTTTGGCGCAGTGTGTTGCCGATTATGGGCAGGGAAATTGGAAACGGCAAACTCAGTTCAAAAACTGGTCTTTGGATGATATTTTTGTTCATCTGCACTTCTGGAACGAGATGGCGCATTGGTCGCTCACGGATGAGCCTAGATTTCGCAATCGCCTTGAAAAGGTATCCGCAGGCTTGCAGTCAGGCGGATTGCGCCCAATTGAAAACGAACTTGTAGAACCGAGAGGACAAGACCTTTTCGACATTTGGCGTGAATTTAGCACGGAAATGGCTGATAAATGGAGCAATCTTGATCCCAAACAGCGTGTCGCGTGGGCGGGGCCGGATATGTCTGTGCGCTCTTCCATGACCGCAAGACAAATGGAAACTTGGGCACATGGGCAATCTGTGTTCGATCTTTTTGGAGTGAAACGAAACGAGAGTGATCGCATCAAGAACGTTGTAGTCTTAGGTGTGAACACGTTCGGATGGTCGCACAAAGTGCAAGGTATGCCGGTGCCTGATGCAATGCCGAAAATCGAGCTGACTGCACCGTCTGGTGACATTTGGACATTTGGCGAAGAGGCGGCAGGTCATATCTCTGGAACAGCAGTGGAATTTGCGCAGGTGGTGACCCAAACACGCAATGTTTTAGATACGGATCTCGTTGTGCAAGGAGATGTCGCCAAAGGCTGGATGTCAAATGCGCAGTGTTTCGCCGGACCAACCGAAAAACCACCGCAGAAAGGACAACGGTTCGCAAGCGGTGAAGACTAAAATGACCCACTCATTGTGCAATGTGATGTGAGAATTTTGTTGATTTGCCTGCAACGAGCGGGTTTGGTTTATGTTCTCATCTATTTGCGCATCACATTTCAAGGAAACAGCATGTCCGTTCAAACATCAGAAGTAGACCCACACGGTTTGATGGAATTTTCTGTGGTGTTCACAGATCGCTCTCTCAACCACATGTCGCAGAATTTTCAGCAGGTGATGCGGGACATCCATGGGACGTTGGTGGATGTTTACAATGCAGAAACGGCTATTGTCGTTCCCGGTGGTGGAACTTACGGCATGGAAGCGGTCGCGCGTCAGTTTGCCTCCAAGAAAAAAGCTTTGGTGATCCGCAACGGCTTCTTTTCTTACCGCTGGACACAGATTTTCGAGGCGGGTGATATTCCTTCTGAAGCGACTGTTCTCAAGGCGCGCCCGCAAGGAAATTCAGCGCCAGCGCCCTTTGCACCGCACCCGATTGAAGATGTGGTGAAAACCATTTTGGAAGAAAAGCCTGACGTGGTTTTTGCACCACATGTGGAAACGTCTGCAGGCGTGATTTTGCCTGACGATTATATCAAAGCCGCTTCAGATGCTGCCCATGAGGTGGGTGCACTGTTCGTTTTGGATTGCATCGCTTCCGGTACAATTTGGGTTGATATGAAGGCCGTTGGAGTCGATGTTCTTATCAGTGCGCCACAAAAGGGGTGGAGCGCTTCTCCGTCATCTGGACTGGTGATGTTGAGTGAACGAGCCATTCAAAAACTGGAAAACACGCAAAGCACAAGCTACGCGGTTGATTTGGGCAAATGGCACCAAATTATGCAAGCGTATATCAATGGCGGTCATGCTTATCATGCAACCATGCCAACAGATGCTTTGACGGGCTTTCGTGATGCGATGTTTGAAACACGTGATATCGGTTTTGAGGAAATCAAAGAAAAGCAGCAAGAGCTTGGGCGACGCGTGCGCCAACTGCTTGCGGACCGCGGATATAAAAGCGTTGCGGCGCAAGGGTTCGAAGCTCCTGGTGTGGTTGTCAGCTATACGGATGATCCTGACATTCAAAACACCGAGAAATTCGCAGCTGAAGGTATGCAGGTTGCCGCTGGGGTTCCACTGATGTGCGACGAGCCTGAGGATTTCAGAACTTTTCGCCTTGGATTGTTTGGGCTTGATAAATTGAACGATGTGGACGGTGCTGTTGCGAAACTTGAAGCTGTTCTTGACAAGATCAATTGAGTTGAGTGGTCATGAAAACCCTTGTGGCAGCGCCGCTCACCAAAGACGCTTTTGCACCGTTTGGTGAGGTTATTGAAAAGTCAGGCAGCGAAAGTTTCTTGATCAACAACGGCAAGTGCCGTCGCCATCACGCATTGGCAAAAGTTGATGTGACAGGCGAGGGGGCTGAGGTGATCGTCAGCCTGTTTTCAGGCACACCTTATGCTTTGCCGCATACGGTCGAGTTGGTTGAACGCCACCCACTGGGCAGTCAAGCGTTCTATCCATTAGGGCAAAATGATTGGCTCGTGATTGCGTGTTCTGATGCAGATGGCACCCCCGTTGATCCTCAAGCGTTTGTCGCCTCAAGTGCACAAGGTGTGAATTTGAAACGGGGCGTGTGGCACGGCGTTCTGACGCCGCTTTACGAGCCCAGCGATTTTCTTGTAGTGGACCGTGGTGGTCAGGGAGATAATTTGGAAGAGGTTCATCTTGAGGATGACCAAAAGTTTCAAATTGTGTTGGCCTAGTTCGGATTTATTTTCTTATTGGTTTAACGCCAACCAAAAGAAATTTGCTGCTCCTACAATTGTGAGAACATCCACCAAATCCGAGTGGTTTTTATTGGTCATTTTGCGCAAGTAATTGCGGCCAATCCAATTGCCCGGAATGGTGATCAAGCCCACAACAACACCAAGTAAAATGAAACGGCTGTCCAACATGGTTGTGTTTCCAAAAACCGCCAGTCTGGTGATGTTGGAAGACAGGGCAATTGCAGCCATGGTTGCCACAAATGCTTCTTTGGCCAGACCAAACCCCAATAAAAATGGAATGAGTAGCATTCCTGGCCCAACAGAGGTTCCTGCCATGGCACCGTAGACCGCGCCCGCGCTGGCAAGAGCTGGTTTTCCTGCCTTTATCTGACGTTTTTTTGCCCATCGACGCATAGGAATAGAGATGAGAACAATCGCGCCGAGAACGATTGCAATCGTAGCGGAGGACAATTTTCCATAGAGAATGGCTGTCAGTACGACGCAGGGCATAGCTGGGATGACGACTGTTAAAAATGCGGTGCGATCAAAGTCACGTGCATTTAAAAAGACGCGCGAAGTATGACTGATAAGCAAGGCCACACTCATGATTGGCACGACGGGTTTTACACCAATCACGGATGCCAAAACGGCGGACATCAAAAACCCGCCTGCCACGCCAGAGGCACCATGAACTGCACCTGTCGCCAAAGCCGCAAACGAAATCGTAAGCAGAACCCAAAGTTCAATGTCAGCGAAAATGCTCAAACGCGTTCCAACGCAATTGCTATGCCTTGGCCGACACCAATGCACATTGTTGCCAATGCCAGTTTTCCACCCATGTTTTGAAGTTCCAATGCAGCGGAACCAGTAATTCGTGCGCCAGACATTCCCAGAGGATGCCCCAATGCGATGGCGCCACCATTTGGGTTGATGTGAGGAGCAGCCTCGTCGAGACCAAGCTCGCGCAACACGGCGATACCTTGCGAAGCGAAAGCTTCATTCAATTCAATCACATCAAAATCGCTCGGTTTGATGCCAAGCTTTGTACACAATTTCTGAGTCGCTGGAGCTGGGCCAATGCCCATAATGCGGGGTTCCACACCGACTGATGCGCCGCCAAGAATGCGGGCGATGGGTGTTAAGTCATGTTTTTTGGCAGCTGCTTCAGAAGCGATGATGAGGCCAGCTGCGCCATCGTTGACGCCTGACGCATTGCCTGCAGTCACTGTGCCATTTTCTTTAAACGGCGTGCCGAGAGAGCCTAGTTTTTCCAGACTTGTGGCACGGGGATGTTCATCTTTGTCAACGACGATTGGATCGCCTTTGCGCTGCTTGATTTCAACGGGCACAATTTCGGTGGCCAATCGACCGTTTGCTTGCGCAGCAGCCGCTTTCTCCTGACTGTGCAGAGCAAATTTGTCTTGGTCTTCGCGCGATATGTTGAATTGTTCAGCAACATTCTCGCCCGTTTCCGGCATGGAATCTATGCCATATTGTTTTTTCAACACTGGGTTCACAAACCGCCACCCAATGGTTGTGTCGTAAATTTCAGCGTTTCGGGAAAAGGCAGAAGATGCTTTGGGCATAACGAACGGTGCGCGCGACATGCTTTCCACTCCACCCGCAATCATAAGATCAGATTCACCGGACTTTACCGCGCGTGCAGCATCGATCACGGCATTCATGCCTGAACCACACAGCCTATTTATTGTTGTTGCGGGCACTGACATGGGAAGGCCCGATAGCAATACGGCCATTCGGCCCACATTGCGATTGTCTTCACCAGCTTGGTTGGCACAGCCCATGATAAGATCATCCACGGCTTCCCAATCCACTTTCACATTTCGTTTTTGCAAGGCTGCAAGCGGAAGAGCAGCTAGATCATCAGCGCGCATGGACGACAAAGCCCCGCCAAATCGTCCGATAGGTGTTCGAATATAGTCACAGATATACGCCTCGGACATTGATGCTCCAGCAATCTCGATTCTTATTGGAGGACAACATACCAAAGCAGAATTTAACTGTCAGTTTTTGTTGGCTCAGCGTATCGCGATGTTATTTTGTGAGTTAGCCTCATTTTGATTGGCGTTAAGGGCGCGCGAGAGTTCGGAGAGATTTGTTGTGTCACGACAGCGTAAGAATATTCTTTTCATCATGTTTGATCAGCTTCGGTTCGATTATCTAAGCTGTGCAGGCCACCCCCATTTACATACGCCGCATATGGACGCCATTGCGGAGAAGGGGGTACGATTTTCGCGCTGCTATGTTCAATCGCCCATTTGCGGCTCATCGCGCATGAGTTTTTACACAGGCCGTTATGCCAGCTCTCATGGTGCTCAATGGAATGGTTTCCCTCTAAAGGTTGGCGAACACACAATTGGCGATCATCTCCGCAAATTGGGCATGAACTCGTATCTTGTGGGCAAAACCCACATGAAGATCGATGAAGAGGGGATGGAGCGACTTGGTCTGGACCGTGAAACTATTATTGGTGCACGGGTGAGCGAATGCGGTTTTGATGCATTTGTACGCGATGATGGCCTCTGGGCTGAGGGGCCTGATGGCCTTTATGATCAGAAGCGCTCTCCCTACAATGAATATCTAAAGTCCAAAGGGTATGAGGGTGAAAACCCTTGGCATGATTACGCAAATTCAGGCGTGGATGACAAAGGCGATTTGGCATCCGGATGGTTCCTGCAAAATGCGAAGGAACCTGCCAATATTGACGAACAAGATTCCGAGACGCCTTGGCTGACCCGCGAAGTTATTCGGTTCATTGAAAGCCAAGATGAAGACAAGCCGTGGTTGTGTCACGCCTCATACATTAAACCCCATTGGCCCTTTATTGTGCCAAAGCCTTATCATGACATGTATGGCGGCAATCATGTTCCGGCGGCAAATCGCCATCCGATGGAGCGGGAAAACCCTCATCCTGTTTTGGAACAGTTTATGAACAATGCCGTTGGCCAGGCGTTTCAACGCGATGAAGTGCGTGAAACAGTCATTCCCACCTATATGGGCCTGATAAAGCAATGCGACGATCAGATGGGGGTGTTGTTCGACTATCTGGAAAAATCGGGTCGGATGGATGATACGATGATCGTTTTGACGTCTGATCATGGAGACTATTTGGGTGATCATTGGCTCGGCGAAAAGAGTTTGTTCCATGAAGAATCCGCCAAGATTCCCATGATTGTTTATGATCCTTCGCCTGAAGCGGACGGGGGGCGTGGAACAGTTTGTGATGAACTTGTGGAAGCAATCGATCTTGCCGCCACTTTTGTCGAGTTTGCTGGTGGTCAAGTGCCAGACCACATCATTGAAGGGCGCTCGCTTATGCCATTCCTGAAGGGCGAAGAGCCTGACAGTTGGCGCGAATACGCGATCAGCGAGTTTGATTATTCAGCCACACCCATGCGGGTAAACCTTGGAATTGCGCCAAAAGACGCACGTCTCTTCATGGTTGCGGATAAGCGATGGAAGTTTATGCATGCGGAAGGCGAGGGCAAAGATGGCCCGTTCCCGCCTATGTTGTTTGATCTCGAAAATGATCCCAATGAATTTGAGGATTTGGGGCGCAGCGCGGATCATCAGGACATCATTGCCATGATGTACGAGCGATTGGGGCAGTGGGGCATTCGCATGTCTCAGCGCACAACGAAGTCTGAACAAGACATTTTGAATATGACGGGAAAGTCTGTTCGAAAAGGGATCGTGTTGGGCGGTTTTACTGCGGATGAAAAAGATCCAGAATTGACGGTGAAGTTTCGCGGCAAAGCGCCAAAACGGCCAAATCTTTAGCCCCTCGGGGCGACTGAATTGCTGCGGGTGATGGCACTTTGCTTGTTCGAGCCGCGTCAAGTCTGCAACACTTTGCGGACGTATTCTGCAATGGCCAAGCTTGCGGTTAAGCCAGGCGACTCCATGCCAAGCAACATCACCAAGCCGCTATAACCGTGTTCGTTTTCACCCATGATGCAGAAGTCTGCATCAGGTTCGCCTTGGCCCACCAATTTGGGGCGAATTCCGGCATAATCAGGCTCTAACGAATTGTCCGGTAAATCCGGCCAATAGGTGCGGATGGCAGAATAAAAACGCTCTGCGCGTTGAGGGTCTACTTGATATACAATTTCTTCAACCCATTCCACATCTGGCCCAAATCTGGCTTGACCATCCAAATCGAGTGTGAGGTGCACACCCAACCCGCCAAGTTCTGGAACGGGATAGATTAAATGAGAAAATGGAGCCTTGCCTGCGAGTTTGAAATAGTTGCCCTTTGCAAGTTGAGTGTCGGGGGCGAGGGCAGTTTCTCCGTTGGCCAATTTTGAGGCGTGCAATCCACCAGAAATAATGAGATTGCGCGCAGTGACGGTTTCAGCGCCGTTGCAATGAATTTCAAAGCAGCCTTTTTTGTCGCGGTTCCAACTTTCAACTTTTGTGTTGAAAGCAATCTGACCCCCGTGGGCTTCCATATCTCCCTGCAAAGCCAACATGTAAGAATGGCTGTCAATAATGCCTGTTGAAGGTGAATAGAGAGCGCCCATAGCGGAAAGGTTGGGCTCCCAATCGCACAATTCTTCGCCGTTGATGTTGCGGAGGTCTTCGACGCCGTTGGCACGGGCGTGCGCCTCTATCTGTTGCAATGTGCTGACTTGGTCAGGCGTGCTGGCAACGATGAGTTTGCCAATTTTTTGATGGGGCACATGATGGGACTGACAAAATTCGTAGAGAAGTTGCTTCCCTCTGACACACGTTAGGGCCTTCAAACTGTCTTTTGGATAGTAAATTCCTGCATGTATAACCTCACTGTTGCGAGCGCTGGTCTCACTGCCAATTATATTGTGCTGTTCCAACACAAGCACCTCTTGGCCAGCTTTGGACAAGTCTCGCGCTATGGCCAACCCCACCACACCAGCGCCAACAATGAGCGTTTCAACATCTGCCAATGATCTCTTTCCAATTTTTTGCGTCGCAATGTCTGGCTTCAACTCAAACTGATTGCTGTTTGAATTATTCACCACTGTCATAAGGATGTCATGTGGCATCACGAGAAAGGCGCAATGTTCTGGTTAACACAAACTTGTAATGTACGGCCCAAAAATACGACAAATTGGAATTGGATTTTAAGTTGTTTCGGTCGATAAGGGGATGTGGCATCACCGTCCCCTCATTAGGTGATGTCATAGGGCAGCTGGGTCGGGGCACATACGATCCAGCTGCTTGTTTGCTTTCCCAATCAAAGAATGTGTGACGTAATCCATTGATTTTGTTGGATAGCCAATTCTTGGAAATTGTACGTTTATATCACCAACATTTCGATTTTTATGGCAGGCAGGTGGAGTTGGTCGAACGAGGGGGGGGGCTCGCGAAAAGATAACGCAGTAGGCCTGACCAATATCATTTCAAAAAGAATCCCATATGCAGAATTGCGGCACGGCCTGTGCAAGAGAAATGACTAAACGAACGAAATCGAGTGATTTCGGTCCTGTCAAAGGTCGCCCTTGGCAGGCTTTTCAATTAGTTTACAAAGCAGAAAACCTCAAAAAGGCCTGACACGTGACCCTTCTTATCGTTTACATCACTATCGCCGTTGGCGCGTCTTTTCTGTGCTCAATTCTGGAGGCGGTTTTGCTTTCAGTTTCACCATCCTATCTGGGCGCGCTTCGCGAGAAAAATCCCAAACTGGGTGCGAAACTTAAAGACCTGCAAGACAATATTGATCGCCCGCTCGCAGCTATTTTGACGCTCAATACGATCGCGCACACGATTGGAGCAGCTGGCGCTGGCGCTCAGGCCGCACGTGTTTTTGGCGACGCTTCGATTACAATTTTTTCAATCGTCCTCACATTGATCATTCTGTTCGCCTCTGAGATCATTCCGAAAACATTGGGCGCTACTTACTGGAAGTCTCTCATTCCTTTCGTCACGCGCGTGCTTCCTCCACTGATCTTCATTCTGTCACCGCTGGTTTGGGTCTCTGAAAAATTATCCAAGCTGGTTTCTGGTGGAAAGCCGGCGGCCCAAGTCACGCGCGAGGAAATCGCAGCCTTGGCCGACGTGGGTAGGGAACAAGGTGTGGTTGGCGAACAACACAGTCGTATCGTCAGGAACTTGTTGCAGATGCATGCGGTGACGGTGGAAGACATTATGACACCACGTACAGTTGTGTATGCCTTGGATGAAACCACCTCGGTGGGCGAGGTGATGGAGACCATCGAGCAGGTTCCATTTTCGCGCCTGCCGTTGTTTGAAAACACCATCGACAATGTATCCGGCATCGTTCTCAAGACCGATATTTTTGCTGCTGCTTTGCGGGGAGAAAAAGATCGTGCGCTGAGTGACATAAAGCGAGGCGCAATGATGGTTGACGCGTCAGCAACACTCGAAGATTTCTTTGCAAAGCTGTTGAAAGAAAATGCTCACATCGCGATTGTCACCGATAAATTTGGTGGCATGGAAGGCATTGCCACGATGGAGGATGTTATGGAAACGCTGCTTGGCTTGGAGATCACTGACGAAGCAGATGACGCCGTGGACATGCAGCAGGTTGCCCGTTCTCGTGCAAGAGAACGTATCAAGCGGTTGGGGCTCAAGATTGAAGCGGGCCGCGATGATAAGCCCGAACCATCTTGATTCCAATTTGTTGATACAGGGCACGCGCGGGGAATGAGAACAGCTCGGCTGCGTGAGCCTAAACGTCTTGTGAATCTTGCGCCTGCATCAAAAATGCAAGTTCACTGAATTCACTGCAGTTCTAAGGAAGACTGGTAGTCCCTAGGGGAATCGAACCCCTCTTTCCAGGTTGAAAACCTGGCGTCCTAACCGATAGACGAAGGGACCACAGTGGGGTGGTGTATAGGCAGGAAATTTGTGGGCTGCAAGCCTGTTTTTTATAAAAATATAAGAAAAATTTCTTTCACGCTTCTGGTGCGTTCAGCAGTCGTTTTGAAATGTAAATTATGTACGACGACGTTTTCTTTTGCGCGAGCAGCGGCGGTTCCAATCTCGTTTGGTTCCAATGTCGATATGCACTGAAGCTGTGTGGCAATAGGTGCCAACGCCGCCACGGCCGGGCAGGGTGCGCAAGTATCTGGCAAGGGTCCATTTGGACACGCCTTTGACTTGGATGTCAGCTGCTTTGCATGTAATGTGCATGGAATTCTTTGCGCCACGGATCAGGCGATTGTATCTGCGGCTGCGATAGCCAGACGTCACGATTGGTGTTCGGCCAAATTTGCGCTCTACGCGCTTGAGCAAACTGACGAGTTTGCGGGGGAAACAGCCCACTTTCACGCTTTTACGCTGCAACAATAAACCGTGTGTTCCGCGCCTTGCGAGATTTGTGACGGCTGCGACCTTAACCGGCTCATCCAAATCTTCGTTTCGTTTGTTCTCATCAATGCCAAATATGGACTTTCCGCGCACACCTGGCAGTTTGCTGCTGCCATTGCGCACCACTGTTTTGACGCGCGGCTTCTTCGTCTTTGGTTTCGCTGCAGCAACCTTGGGCGCGTCAACCTTTGGCACATCAACGCTTGGGCGTTTCCTGCTTGAGGCGGCCTGGTTTGATTTCGCAAATGCTGCAAAAAGCCCTGTTTTCTTTTTGGCTTGTTCTGCCTCAACCTTCTTTTGCGCTTCACTTCGTGTCAGCTGCGCGGTTGCTGCCGCTTCCGCGGCTTTAAGAGCTGGTGTTGTGGTTGTTTCTGTTTTGACCAAAGCCGTTTTCACTGCAGGCGCTGGTGTTTTCGGTTTTGCCGTTGCGGTTGGGGCAGGGGAAAGCTGCAGTTCTTTGCTTGGCGCAGGAACTTTTTCCACTGTTTCGGCCTGTTCTGGCGTCAAAACGGAAGCAAGACTGGTTGGTCCTGTGGGAGCGCCTGAAACGCATGCCGACAGAAAAATGGCAACAGCTGCCAAGCCAACAGATTTAACTGCAGCATCGGGTCGGCGCAAACGGATGAGATTGAGCCCCAAAATGTCCCCGTTACGTTTCAATAAAAACACTCCAAAAACGACCGCCAGTGTAACGGCCGCATAGGTTTTGGTTTTGTTGAAGTTCCAAACGAAACTTCTTTTTACAAAACCATTTACGAACAAGCCCCGGTATGAGGCGGAAATTTATCGCATTAAACCTGCTTCCAGAATCGCTAGAAGCGAACTTGGGCAGCAATGTGACCCTGCGGCACAAATGGTTAATACTTTCTACCATTCCCCTGTATTTTCCATAGAAACCCATGGTTCTGCGGGCTCTAGAGCGTCACCCTTTTGCAGCAATTCAAACGAAATATTGTCTGGACTTTTCACAAATGCCATACGGCCTTCACGCGGCGGCCGATTGATTGTGACACCAGCATCCATCAATTTTTGGCAAGTTTCGTAGATATTATCTACGGAATAGGCCAAATGGCCAAAGTTTCTGCCGCTTTGATAGTCCTCGTCGCCATCCCAATTGTAGGTGAGTTCAAGTTCGGGAGCATTGTTGGCTTTCGCCTCATCCACGTTGTCGGAGGAAGCTAGAAATATCAAAGTGAAGCGACCTTGTTCGAATTCTTTGCGTTTGGTTTCCACCATGCCCATTTTGTTGACATAGAAGTCCAAAGATTCGTCAATGTTTTTGATGCGAACCATCGTGTGTAGATATTTCATGCAAACAATCCTGCTTGGGTTTGAAAGAGTTTAACCAAAGCGCATGCTTTTGGCTTCGCAAAGTTCGGAGAGTTATACAAAATTGGATCCCATAGAACAACTGCACAATCTGTTTGAAGTCTCTCAAAAGATTGTGTTTTTCACAGGCGCGGGCATTTCCACAGAGTCAGGCATTGCCGATTTTAGAAGCCCGGGCGGCATTTGGTCGAAAATCAAGCCAATTGAGTATTCAGATTTTCTGGAACATGAAGACATTCGTCTTGAAGATTGGCGTCGTCGATTTCATTTTCAAAAGGAATTTGATGCCGCAACACCCAACTTTGGACATGTGTTTATTGCTGATGTTCTAAACAGTGGCCGCGGGTTGGCTGTGATCACGCAAAATATAGATGGTTTGCACCAACGAGCAGGGGTGCCAGACAATCAGATTGTTGAAATTCACGGCAATGGAACCAAGGCGACCTGTTTAGAGTGCCAAAGCCCGATGTCTTTGCTGCAGGCCAAAGAACTGATTGCTTCGTCTGAAAAAGCGCCGCGTTGCCAGCGGTGCAATGGCTTGGTCAAAGCGGCTGTCATTTCGTTTGGCCAACCCATGCCGCAAAACAAAGTGTCTGCTGCCAAACAATGGGCAGAAGCCTGCGATCTGTTTGTGGTTTTGGGATCTTCGTTGGTTGTCCAGCCAGCGGCATCGATTCCCGTGATCGCTCAGCGTCAAGGTGCAAAACTGGTGATTCTCAATCGCGAACCAACCCATTTAGACGCAGGCGCAGATTTGGTTTTACACGCTCCAATTGGCGAAACTCTAAAACGAGTTCAAACCTTTAGCGGTTATGGCATGCATTAATTTGGAAAATGGACAAAAGCCGCTTGCTACGACTCCTTACCCATATGTTAATGTCGCATGACGAATCGTAAGCCGTGTCGAAGCGGAATGGGGTTCGCGATGTGGTATAGGCCGGACGGATTGAAGAGTTTCAGTCCTAAAGCCAATTTGGGTCAAAAGCTTTGGTCTTTTGACGGGGAGACGTAATGGGTACCAAGGTTTCAGGGGGATTTGAGGCGGGCAAAGATATTGTCGATGAACTCGGTGTTTCTGTTGAGGCCGATGTTCCAGAATCAGGCACTCGCTCAATCATTGATGAAGATGGCCTGCCTGTCGAAGTGACCGTTGTTGCGGGCGCGATCAAATGGTTTGACGTTTCCAAAGGTTTTGGATTCGTGGTTCCAGATGCCGACATGCCGGATATTTTGCTGCACGTGTCTTGCCTGCGTGATGATGGCTATCAGACGGCGCACGAAGGTGCCCGCATCGTTTGCGAAGTCATTGAAAAACCACGGGGTTTACAGGCTTTCCGTGTGCTTTCAATCGACAATTCGACAGCAATTCATCCATCACAAATGCCACCTGCGAAAACTCATGTGGATGTGAAGCCCACGAGTGATTTGGTGAAAGCGGAAGTGAAATGGTTCAACCGGACAAAGGGTTTCGGCTTTTTGACACGTGGTCATGGTTCGGAAGATATCTTCATCCATATGGAGACACTGCGTCGCTACGGTTTGACTGAGCTGCGTCCGGGTCAATTTGTGATGGTGCGGTTTGGAGATGGCGACAAAGGCCTGATGGCTGCGGAAGTTCACCCGATCGCTGGCACCAGCCTGCCGCAAAGCCACTAGTCTCATCAAATTGCAATTCGTCGTTTTCTTGCTGGTTGTGCAAGCACGGCGATCTGTATTGCGTGTTCGCGAACATGACCGCGTCACAATTTGATGCACATCATAAAACTTGATCTTGATTGGGTGACGTCGTGAAAACTCTTTTCCTCATTGCAGTGTTTGCCATGGCCTCATTGTCCGCAGCTTTGGCTTTTGACCCGATGAAGTCTATTTCTACAGGGCAGGGCGACGACAAAATTGAGTGGGTTATTGAACTGGCATCTGATGATGCATCCCGTTCAAAAGGACTGATGTTTCGAAAATCAATGCAACCTTTGCACGGCATGTTGTTTCGCTTTGAAGCTATGCGCCCAGTTTCGATGTGGATGAAAAACACGTTCATTCCACTGGACATGATTTTCATGGACGAACAGGGGAGTGTGACGCACATCCATCTGGGTGCCGTTCCACACTCACTTGATATTATTTCTTCAAATGGCCCCGCAAAATATGTTTTGGAAATAAATGCGGGCGAGGCTGAAAAACAAGGTTTGCGGGTTGGGCAGAAGTTCCTTCACCCGTGGTTTCAGGCCGCAAATTAATGCCAAATTGGGTGGCTTTGAAATAAAAATCGCAAATGACAACATTGAGCCTTGCGGAACCCTTTGAGAGTGGTTTATAGCCGTCTCGCTCAAGACGTTTCGGAGCGTGGCGCAGCCTGGTAGCGCACCTGGTTTGGGACCAGGGGGTCGGAGGTTCGAATCCTCTCGCTCCGACCACGTCTTGATCGAAAATGTGGTATCTGCATAAACTCAGCATTGCCTCATAAGAGCACAGGATTTTCCCATGGCCGCACGCATCTATCAACCTGCTAAAACTGCAATGCAGTCTGGCAAGGGTAAGACGCAAATGTGGGTTTTGGAATATGAGCCGCAGTCAGCAAAATCCGTTGAGCCGCTCATGGGGTACACCTCTTCTTCTGACACGCTTTCACAGATAAAGCTTAAGTTTAAGACGAAAGAAGAAGCGGTTGATTATGCAGAGCGAAACGATATTGCCTATCGCGTGACCGAGCCAAAGAAGCCAAAGCGTCGCCCGATGGCATACTCGGACAATTTCAATTTCGACCGCAAAATTCCTTGGACGCACTAACGCGCTCTTGTTAAGCGTTTTTCGTCGGTGCGCCTGGGCTTTTGAGCCTTAAAAGAATCTCCCATTAGTAGACAGGAATTTCGGCCAAGGTTTCGCCTTTGGGAGAGAGCTTCAACAACCTGTATGCAGATGTGCCGCCGTAAATATTGCCTTTTGGCCCGATGGCGAAGCCTTCAAAATATTCTGGCCAGCCACCAATCCTTTTCAATTCAAATTTTGTCGAAGTGTCTTTTTCAAAATTGGTGATCGCGCCTTTGCGCAGACCGCCTGACACCAAAATGGACCCATCTTTGGAAAATGTGTAACCGTAGTGGCCAAAGGCTTCTGTTTTAAACAGGTTTACCTCTTTGCTGTCAGCCGATACCGCCAAGTTCTTATTGGACGAGTTGACGACCTTCAAACCACTGTCCGTTGCATTCATCGCGGCGTAAGAACCACTGATCGCCCATGTGGTTTTGCGGTCAATTTCGTTACCTTCGGCATCTAGAGTGATGAAGTGTGAGATTTTCTCATCGTGCTTTTGCTGAAATGTATCGCGTTCATTGCCCTTGAGTTCTTTGGGCGGCTTCTCTTTTTTTTCCGTGTCACTTTTTATGCTGTTGGACATGACAAACACCTTTGAGGCGTCGGGCAGTGTGCCTATGGCACCGATTGACGACGCAACTTTGCCGGCGCGGACCTGATTGCCCGTAGCAATGTCATAGACTGCATAAGAGGTAACTGCTTTTTCATTTCTGCCTTTGGTTTTTCCGGCGGCAACAATCATTCCTGCATCATGCGCAATTGAAATTGTGTCAGCGTCCTTGATGGTTTTCTTTTTCTCGAATGTGTTGGCATCGAGATAAGTCAGCAGGCCGGAAGAATCATGGAGCACAAGTGTTTGGCCGTCTTTGCTCAAAATCAATTCATAAGGGTTGAGTTCGATCCATACCCGCTGTTTGATCGACATATCTTCCGCATTGATCACATACATGACGCGATTGTCACCCGCAGCGTAAATGGTTTTGCCATCGTGGGATACGGTGATTGCGGCCAATCCACCTTTGGGAATTCCCGCTTGGGAGGTGAGGGGGGCCAAAGCAGTGAAAGACGCAATTGTGAGCGTAGCAAGTGAGCGGCGAAGTGGTGACATGGGATATTCCGTTTAGGGCGTTTTCTATCACGATACGCTAACGGAACATGAGCCGGATGGATGTGATGAATTGCACAGAAGAAACGCAAAGGACGTGCTGGTGCTGATCACCGCCTAATGAGGTTGTTATCTTTCTCCTTAGGCGTAGCCGGTCAGTGGGATGGCTTAGATTTTTAGGAAGCTTCAGACAGGCACGTCTTGATGGATGTTGCCATGTTGCGGATGAGGTCGAAATACAGACCTGAGCCTTCATCCAGGGTTGCGCCCAGTGGATCAATAACGCCAGACTTTGCTTTGGTTCCCTCAGTCACCGTGGTGACCAGTTTCGGTTCAAACTGCGGTTCTGCAAATACACAAGAAGCGCCAAGCTCGTTCACACGCGCTTTGATTTCGGTGATGCGTTTTGCCCCTGGCAGCACATCGGGGGATACAGTGATAGAGCCGGATGCTGCGATGTTGAAGCGCTTTTCAAAATACTGATAGGCATCGTGGAACACGATGTAGCCCTTGCCTTTAATCGGCTTTAGGTCGGCTGTCACTTCTTTGATCAAGACATCGAGTTTGGTTGAAACGGCTTTGGCATTGGCTTCATATTTTGCGGCATTTACAGGGTCAGCTTTGACCAGTGTTTCTTCAATTTCGTGCACCATGGCTTTAGCGTTTTTGGGATCGAGCCAAATATGGGCGTCGAATTTTCCGTGGGCGTGGTCGTCATGGTCGCCTGATTTGGAGGCTTCTTTTTTGTCGTGATCGTGATCATCATGCTTGTCGTGGGCATGATCGTCATGGTCCTTTGATTCAGCTTTTTTTTCTTCTTTGTGATCATGGTCGTGATCATCTTTTTTGTCGTGATCGTCGTGGTCGTGAGCGTCCGCTTTTGCTTCATTGGCGTGGTCGTCATGATCATCATGGTCATGCTTTTCAAACGCACCACCTTCGCGGAATTCGTGTTTGATCAAGTCGTGGGCATCAATCAGTTCGACTGATTTTGCTTTGGCACCAACCGTCTCTAGAGGTTTTTCCAGAAAGGCTTCCAATTCGTGGCCAATCCAGAACACCACATTGGCTTTCTCAATCATTTGCGCTTGCGAAGGTTTCAATGCAAAGTTGTGCGGGGAGGCGGTTCCTTCAACGATGAGTTTCGGTTTGCCAACACCTTCCATCACAGCAGAAACAAGCGAATGGACAGGTTTGATTGATGTCACAACGTTCATATCAGCGACTGCAGAAATGCTTGAAGCTGTCAAAAATGTTGATGCGAGAAAAAAAGTTCTGGCCAAACGCACGGTAATCTCCAATATGAATTGTAATGTTATGTTATTACATTGTTGTGTAATGGTATAACGTCTGGCATATCATCCAGCAACCCCATTTTTTGACCTTGTACAAAGTTTGTTAGCCCCAATGCTCAAAAAGAACGCTCCGCTTGTCACACTATCCAATTGCGGTGTTTTTCGTTCAAATCGGTGGCTTGTGCGCGATGTGTCATTTGCCATTCACCCGGGCGAAATTGTCACGCTGATCGGGCCAAACGGCTCGGGAAAATCCACCACAGCCAAAATGGCGCTGTCAATTTTGAAACCAGACCAAGGGTCTGTGGAGCGGTGCCGTGGTCTGAAAGTGTCATATGTCCCACAAAAGTTGCAGATTGACTGGACACTTCCACTCACTGTTGAGCGGTTCATGCACCTTACCGGTAAAATAAGTGATGCTGAACAACGAGATGCCATGAAGGCAACTGGTGTGACGCATCTGGGAAATGCGGAAGTTCGAACACTCTCTGGCGGTGAGTTTCAACGCGTTCTGCTTGCCCGTGCCATCGCGCGAAAACCTGATTTGCTTGTGTTGGATGAACCCGTGCAAGGCGTGGATTTTTCAGGCGAGATTGCACTTTATGATCTGATCAAAGAAATACGCGACGACCTTGGCTGTGGCATCCTGTTGATCTCCCATGATCTGCACGTGGTTATGGCCGCAACAGATCGCGTGATTTGCCTTAATGGGCATGTGTGTTGTTCTGGCTCTCCAAAAGCTGTGGCGTCGAGCGAAGAATACAAAACTCTGTTTGGTGGGCGGGCGGCTTCAACATTAGCTGTTTACGAACATGCACACGATCACACCCATTTGCCCGATGGTCGTGTTCAGCACAGCGACGGCACGATCACCGACCATTGCCACGCCGAAGATGGTCATCATGACCATGTTCATAACCACGGCCATGCCAGTGATGTAGGACACGTTGGAGGGAATTCTACGACGAGAAAAAAGGAAGAGCGCAATGCTTGATGATTTTTTCTCACGCGCCATCATTGCCGGAATTGGTGTTGCATTGATCGCGGGGCCACTTGGATGTTTCATCGTGTGGCGTCGGCTTGCTTATTTTGGCGACACGCTTTCTCACGCCGCATTGCTCGGTGTTGCGCTCGCATTTTTGTTTGAAATCAACATCACACTCGCAGTGTTTGGTGTTTCTGCTTGTGTGTCCATCGCGCTGTTGATGCTGCAGCGAAACGCCTCGCTATCTTCCGATGCCTTGTTGGGATTGTTATCTCATTCCGCGCTTGCCTTGGGGCTTGTGGTGCTGGCCTTCATGACATGGGTTCGCATGGATCTGATGGGCTTCTTGTTTGGAGACATTTTGGCCGTTTCCAAAATGGACATTGCAATCATCTGGTTGGGTGGCGCACTAGTGTTCGGCATTTTGATTGCAATTTGGCGGTCTTTGTTTGCGGCAACAGTCAATCGCGAATTGGCAGAGGCGGAGGGGATGAATCCGGACCGCGCCAATATGATTTTCATGCTTCTTATGGCGGCAGTGATTGCAATTTCCATGAAAATTGTGGGCGTGTTGTTGATCACAGCCATGTTGATTATCCCCGCCGCAACAGCGCGCAGGCTTTCATCTAGTCCGGAACAAATGGCCCTATTGGCGGCGTGCATTGGCTCAATTGCCGTGATTGGCGGTCTTTTTGGATCGCTTGAATGGGACACGCCCGCAGGGCCAAGTATTGTGGTGGGCGCGCTGTTTGCATTCATTATCTCTTTGATTGTTGTTCCTCTTGCGGGTTGGAGATCTCGACTAAAAACGAACAACAATTCTTCTGATTTGAACAAAGGAAGCCAGCTATGAGTGAACATATCCACGCCCATGAAAAGCTGACCAAAAATCAAACCCTCGTCATGGATGCATTGGCCAACGCCGATGGGCCATTGAGTGCTTACACTATTTTAGATCAGCTGCGCGGCAACGGTTTTAGAGCGCCGCTGCAAGTTTACAGGGCTTTGGACAAACTGCTTGATTCTGGTCTGGTGCACCGTTTGGAAAGTCTCAATGCATTTGTTGCCTGCCGACATGACGATTGCACCGATCATGAGCAAACGGTTTTCATGATCTGTGAAACATGCGGCAAGGTTTCGGAAATTGCCGACAAAGCTTTAACGCAACATTTGCAAAAAATGGCTTCGGCTTCTCAATTCTCTTTGACGAAAGCCACGATTGAACTGCGCGGCAGGTGTAAGGCTTGCAAAACTGTTTGATGGAAGACGGGAAGAGAATGCAAAACTTCCCATCGTTTCAGGGAGCGTTTATCTCTAAGCACATTGGCCCCGTAGCTCAGCAGGATAGAGCAACAGATTCCTAATCTGTAGGTCGGTGGTTCGAATCCACTCGGGGTCACCAAAAAAAATCTGCATGGGAACCAATAAGCGATTTTCAAAGCGCGCTGGAATCGCTATGCATTTGTTTAGTGGTCCCTTAGCTCAGCTGGATAGAGCAACTGCCTTCTAAGCAGTAGGTCAATGGTTCGAATCCATTAGGGATCACCACCTTCAACTATTCATGGTTATCGAACGAAGCTGCCAAGTTTGGCGTGGCGGTTTACGTCTTTGTAAAGTAGATAGCGAAATGGAGTTGGGCCACCTGCGTAACAGGCTTGGGGGCAGAAGGCGCGCAGCCACATAAAGTCTCCAGCTTCCACTTCCACCCAATCCTGATTGAGTTTGTATACCGCTTTGCCTTCCAGCACATATAGCCCGTGTTCCATCACATGGGTTTCGGGGAAGGGGATCACGCCGCCCGGCTGGAAGGTTACAATGGTCACATGCATGTCGTGGCGCATGTCATCTGCGTCTACAAAACGGGTCGTCGCCCATTTGCCTTCGGTATCCGGCATGACGGTAGGGTCAATGTCTTGCTCGTTGACCACAAAAGCTGTTGGCGCATCGATGCCGTCTACCACTTCATATTGCTTGCGGATCCAGTGGAAGCGCACATTTTTGGATGCCGTGTTTTTCACGCTCCATTTGGCCGCGGGCGGAATGAAGGCATATCCGCCTTCGGTCATTTCGAAGGTTTTGCCGTCGATCACCAAATGCATTTTACCATCAACCACGAACAAAACGCTTTCTGCTTTGTGGTCGAGCTCCGGTTTTTCGCTGCCGCCATCGGGCGCCACATCCATGATGTATTGGGAGAAAGTTTCGGCAAAGCCTGAAAGAGGGCGGGCAATGACCCACAACCGCGTTTTGTCCCAAAACGGCAAAAAACTCGCCGTAATGTCACTCATCGTGTTTGCGGGCAGGACGACATAAGCGTCCGTAAACACCGCGCGTTCGTCCATGCGCGCCGTTTGCGGTGGAAGGCCACCTTCGGGCTTGAAATAGGTGCGTGTGGGCTTGGTGGTCATGACAAGAGATCTTTCAAACGCAAGAGGGCGATTTTCTCAACCTGCAAACAGGCCGTGCTGAATTCCGTGTCGCGGTCATTGTTTATCCGCGTCTTAAACGCTTCCAGAATGTGCGCTTTTGTCAGCCCCTTCACGGCGATGATGAACGGAAATCCGAATTTCTCGGTGTATTGGCTGTTCAACGATGTGAACGTGGCGCGTTCTTCGTCGGTTAAAGAATGCAGACCCGCGCTGGCCTGTTCGTTGGTGGATTCCGCCGTCAGACGGTTTGCTGCAGCAAGCTTTCCCGCAAGGTCTGGGTGGGCGTTCAACACGCCGAGGCGTTGTTCGCTGCTTGCCAAACGAAACTGAATTTTCATGGCGTGATGCAAACCGTCTGCCGTGTCGTTGGCCGCGCCAAGGCCAGCATCATATGCGCGCTCTGCAATCCACGGCGAGTGTTCAAACACGCCGCCAAACTTTGAAACGAAGTCACTCTTGTTGGCCAAAGAAGGTCGCTCCTGTTCGGGGGCAGGTGGGTGAGTTGCGGCCCAATGGTCTGCAATGTCGATACGGCGCGCAAACCAGACATCATCGTGAGATTTTGCATAGTCAATGAAACGCTTCAGCGCTGCTAATCGGCCCGGGCGTCCCACAAGACGGCAATGCAAACCGATGTTCATCATTTTGGCTTGGCCAGCCTGGCCTTCGGCATAAAGCGTGTCGAACGTGTCGCGCAAATAGGTTTCAAATTGATCACCAGAATTGAACCCTTGCGGCGTGGCAAAGCGCATGTCGTTGCAATCGAGCGTATAAGGAATGATCAGCTGGTCGCGGTCTGCATGGCTGCGCCAATAGGGCAGGTCGTCGTCATAGGTGTCAGAGATGTAATCGAAACCACCTTCTTCAGAAACTAAATCAACCGTGTTTTCACTGCAGCGCCCGAGATACCAGCCGCGTGGGCGTTCTCCTGTGACAGCCGCGTGCAACGCGATTGTTTCGTCCAAACAGGCTTTTTCCGCATCGCGGGTGAAGTCTTTATATTCCACCCATTTCAAACCGTGGGACGCGATTTCCCAATCGGCGTCCAGCATGGCCTGCACTTGTTCGGGCGAACGCTGCAGGGCAGTGGCGACGCCATAAACGGTGACGGGAATGTGGTTCTCGGTGAACAGGCGATGCAAGCGCCAGAAGCCTGAGCGTGCGCCATATTCGTAGATGGATTCCATGTTCCAATGGCGTTGGTTTGGCCACGACGCTGCGCCAACGATTTCAGACAAAAACGCTTCGGAACCTGCGTCCCCATGGAGCGTGCAATTCTCGCCACCTTCTTCATAATTGACCACGAATTGTACCGCGATTTTTGCGCTGCCCTTATCCGACCCTTTGCCGTTTGGGTTTGGCCAGCGGGGATCAGGCGTTTGTGGTCCGTAACCACGCATGTTTCGAGGGTAATGCACCGACAGCTTCCTTATGAGTTCTGCATTCCATGATATAGGCTAATGATCGTTGAGATATTCAAAATTTATTTGAAGAACTGAAAGTCATCTATGCCTATTGCTTGTGCGCTGCAAATATCATCTTAGAGTGCAGGTTCAAAATTGCATTTGGAGACGTTCATGGCCGAGCAAGGTTTTCTCACGACCCACATTTTGGATACAGCCCGCGGTTGCCCCGCAGAAGGTGTGTCCATCGATCTCTACAAACTGGATGGTGAAGCCAGAACGCACATGACATCCACCATCACAAACGATGATGGCAGAACCAACAGCCCGATCATTCCAAAAGGGGAATTGGAGGTGGGAACCTACGAACTCGTGTTCAAAATCGGCGACTATTTCAAAGGCCACGCCCCAAAAAGCGACCACCCATTCATAGACGTCGTCCCCATCCGCTTCGGAATAGACGATGCCACCAGCCACTACCACGTGCCACTATTGGCTTCACCGTTCAGCTTTTCGACTTATCGGGGGAGTTGAGAGGCCGCCTATGGGACGCTTCTACATGATGCCAAACGAGGTGGGCGAGCATCTTGATCATGTGCGATTTATTGAGGGGGGTTGAAGCGCAATGAAGTGGTCGGATTTCATCCTACGCTCGGTGTTGGTCGTGTCTTTTGTCCTGTTTGTCACCACCTATTTCATTGAGCCTGTAGAAACGCGTTTTGCGTTTCCTGAAAACAAAGTTTGGAAGCATCGCCAGAACAATTCAGATTTGGCGTTGAAGAGTATTGCTGCTGGAGCAAATGGCATTGAAATTGACATAATGCTCGTGGACGGGAAGTTGCGGGTTGCCCATGACGAAGGCGAAATTCCAAGCTCTCAATCATTGGATGATTTCCTTTCGGCGCTTGCTCTTGAAAATGCAACGCCAAGTTTGTGGCTGGATATCAAGAACATTGGCTTCACCAATGAAGTTCAAATTCGCGGAATTTTGTTGGATGTGATTGATCGCTATAATTTGCAGGACAGATTGTTGGTTGAATCTCCCAACCCAATGCGCATGACGCGGCTGTGTCAGACCATCATTCGGTGCTCCATATGGGTGCAAAATTCGGACAGTGTTGTTTCGCGCACCATGTATCGTATGTTCGTGCGAGGCTTTTCAAATATTGCCAATCTTTCAGCAATTTCAATAGATTATAGGCACCCGGAAACGGCTGAGTTGATTGTTCCCAAATCATTTCCCGTTCTGCTGTACACATTCCCAAGCCCTGACGATCTTGTGGAATTTAAAGGCAATTCAAGATACAAAATCCTGCTCACTGATTGAGGGGAGAAAGTGTGGTGTGAGGGGCAAGTGATCACTCGTTTGCAGGCATGATCACTTTCGGATTTGAAATAGACAAAGCCATCGAAGACGGCCAAGTGCCGTTTTTGACTTCGCCATTTAGCTTATCGACTGGTCGGGAAAGCAGAATGGCTGGTTCGAGCCATGACCCTAACTGCCATGTTACGCAGCCATACAGGATCCTCAAATTGGATTTCTTCTCATCTTGAAACATTTGATGCTACACAAATGTTATTGAGCATGCATAGTTGGATTTGTATTGGCCTTGATCAGAAAATTTGCAAAGATCGTAGTGATAGTTGCAATAGTCGTTTTAACACCTCCATTTCTGATAACTGGATTATGGATTTGGTCTGATTCAGACTTTCGCATGAAATCTGTGCTGCGCAACTTGATCAACAATGTCGCAGACGTTGATGAACTCTTATGCTTTGGACATCAATCTGGATTGTTGGAGGTATCCAACATTGCAATCTTCAAGTTGACGCCCCAATTTTCCATGCAACTTGATAGAAACGAAACAAGATTCCTGAACAACCATCAATTGCCTAGTTCCCATGCCGAATGGCTACAATCAAAGTGGGTCCTTGCCGGAGAAGACTTCGATCAAGTCACCCGAGATGGGAAAAAAGCGTGCCGTGCAGTTCATTTTATGACGGAAGGGAATGTCAAAAATAATTGCGGGAAAGTTATTTCCAAATTGAAGAATGAAAGATCGTTTGTATCATTTACTTATCCCAAAAACTGGGAAATTAGCGATTGTAATGATAGTTGTAGGGCATATTTGATTTTCCCAATCTCGAAACTAGCTGTTACGGCCACAATTGATTAACCCGACACTTAACAATTGAGCGGCGCTGCAGTTTCACAGGGTCTGGATCCTAATCGCCACAACTAGCGGAGGTCTCAAAAGTCCGCATTCCTGTCATTTGCTCTGTTCTCACCATCAGTCCCAACCCTCTACCTCAACCGCGCCTTACACCCATCAACCATGTGCTCAATCAACAGCCGCGTTTTCGGGTCTTGCAAGCGTTTGTGGGGGAAGATGCAGGAGAAGGGGATTGATGTTGGGGGAGTGTCTTTGAGGATTTCCACCAGCTGGCCGCTGGCCAATGCGTCTTCTACTTCGAACCGTGTTTTGTTGACGATGCCACAGCCTTCCAGCGCCCATGCGGTCAGAACGTCGCCATCGTCGGATTCCATGGGGCTGTTGAGATTGTGGCGGATGTTTTTGCCGTCGATCTGCAACGTCCAGTAAAATTCTTCCAAACCCGGGAAACGCAGCAGCAGGCATTGGTGGTTGTGCAGGTCTGCGCCATCTTTCGGCATACCGTGTTTTGCAATGTAGTCGGGCGAGGCGCACAGAAGGCGTTCGAAATTGTGCAGCGATCGCACGCGCATTTCTGAATCTGGCAATTGCCCCAAAACGAAGGCAGCGTTCAGCCCTTCGTTGGTGATGTCAATTTTGCGGTCGGTGAGCCGCAGCCGGACATTCACATCAGGGTATTTCGCTTTGAATGACGGGACGAGAGGAGCGATGATTTTTTTGCCAATGCCCAAGGGGGCTGCGATGAACACTGACCCTTTCGGGCTTGATGTGACTTCCGCAATACCACCTTCCACTTCTTCGATTGTGTCCAGAATTTTCGTCGCGCCTTTGTAAAACAGGTCACCATGTTCCGTTGGTTTCAAACTGCGGGTTGTGCGGTTGAACAGGCGCACGCCGAGGTGCTTTTCCAATTCGGAAATGCGGCTGCTGGCCACCGCCGCCGAAATGCGCAAATCACGCCCTGCGGCCGACATGTTTCCAAGATCATAAACGCGTATGAAAGTGCGAAGGTTGGCAACGTAAGGCATGGGGTTTCCTATCATTGCCTTGAAAAATTTGAAAGTGCTTGGAATTTATCGGCATTATTGTTGAATTTCAGATTTGGCAATGTCGGAAACGTTGCGTAAGGACACGCCCAGAACGCTTTCGGGAGCAGGCTATGTATTACGATTATGCAGTGATGTGGGATTGGCTCGGCTTTGCTGTGCGTTGGTTGCACGTCATCACGGCCATGGCCTGGATAGGCGCAAGCTTTTACTTCATCGCGCTCGACCTCTCCCTAAAACCTGCTGATGACATGCCCGAAGGCGCTTATGGAGAAGAGTGGGAGGTCCACGGTGGCGGGTTTTACCACACAACCAAATATCTGGTCGCGCCTGCGCGCCTGCCTGAACATTTGACGTGGCACAAATGGCAAAGCTATTCCACATGGCTGTCGGGTGCTGCATTGCTGGCAATCATGTATTGGGCAGGGGCGGAGCTCTATCTCATTGACCGCGCCAAAGCAGACTTGCAGGTCTGGCAAGCCATTGCGATTTCAGCAGGGTCTTTGGCCATTGGCTGGGTGATTTATGATTTCCTCTGCAAGAGCAAATTCATCGGCGGCAACACGAATGGTTTGATGGTGTTGCTGTTCTTTCTGCTTGTGGCCATGGCTTGGGGCTATAATGAGGTGTTCACGGGCAGGGCAGCGCTCCTACATTTAGGCGCCTTCACTGCCACCATTATGACGGCCAATGTTTTCTTTATCATTATGCCCAACCAACGCATCGTGGTGGCTGATCTGAAAGCTGGGCGTTCGCCGGACCCGAAATATGGAGTCATCGCCAAGCAGCGCTCCACCCACAACAACTATCTGACACTTCCAGTCTTGTTCCTGATGTTGTCGAACCACTATCCGCTGGCATTTGCGACAGAATACAATTGGATCATTGCTGCACTGGTGTTCTTGATGGGTGTCACCATCCGCCACTACTTCAACACGATGCATTCCACGGGCAAGGGGCCGTCTTGGACCTGGCTGGTTACGGCTCTGTTGTTTGTCATTGCAGCGTGGTTGTCTACAAACCCTTCAATGGACTCTGGCGAAGCCAATGCCTCACCGCGCCAACAACAGTTCATTTCAGCCAAGGGTTTTCAGCAAGCGGTGGAGACGGTGCAGGGGCGCTGTTCCATGTGCCACGCCAAAGAGCCTGTGTGGGAAGGTATAATTGTGCCGCCCAAAGGCGTGGTGCTGGAAGAGGATGTGGACATTGCAAAATATGCACGTGAGATTTACATCCAAGCTGGCCGAAGCCACGCCATGCCGCCAGGCAATCTTTCCAACATCACTGCCGAGGAGCGTCAGGTGTTGGTGAAATGGTATGAAGGTGCTGAGTCTAGCAAATGAGTCGCAGCGCTGACTGTCGGTCAATGTAGCCTTTTCAATTGCAAGTGTTCTGCTGTACAGCAGTCAAACTAGATGCATCGCACTCGACGGAAACCCAATTGTGTCACTTCATGACGAAATAACAAACGCGTTTGGTCGCAGTTGGCAGGCGTTGCTGTGCGTGTTTCGTCATGGACTTCGTGCACCACGACCAAAATTGGTGTCCTATAAAGTGGTCCCGATAAACGGTACGACTGTATTGTTTTTCACATCTTTGTTGGTTTTTGTTGCGGCTGGGTTCGTGGTGTTTGACGATGATGTGGCGCGCTATACGTTGACTCATAAAGCGGAGAAAACATCAGTCTATCAGTTTTTTCGCGCAACAACGGATATCGGAACGAGTGGTTGGTTTTTGGTGACAACAGCGCTGGTGGGCTTAGGGGTATCATTGCTGAACTTGAAAGCGATGGCACGGGCGCGCCGATGGTTTTGGGCCAACATTCATGCAGACATGAATTTCGCATTCTTTACTGTTGGCGTGACGGGCGTCCTGATCAGCCTCATCAAAAACACGATTGGTCGCGCGCGACCCAAGCACTTTGAAACACTCGGCCATTTAGAGTTTGATTTTGCTCGATTTCAAGCCGATTTTGCGAGCTTTCCTTCAGGGCATTCAACGACATTTGGCGCTTTGTGCATGGTGGGGTTTTTACTGTTGCCTCGAAAACTCTGGCCGTTTTGGTTGTTTCTTGGAGTGATGGGAGGGGTGAGCCGCATCATGGTGGGCGCGCATTATGCATCAGACGTAGCGGCCGGTCTTGCCTTCGGCTCAGTTTTGACTGCGATTTTTGCCCGTTGGCTTGCAAAGCGTGGTGTCATGTTTGTCGCGAACGATGATCTTTTCCCTTTGCGGAAGATTCGGTATTAAGCCGTCGCGAGCCTTGAGCATTTTTCTGAGTGGAAAGTTTTTGCTCAACTTTTGTGCGCACAGCACCAAATGCGACATTCAATTGTCCAAAAAACACGCATATTGTTTCCCACGTTAACCTTTCGTCATATATTTCGCCCAAAACGGTCAAAGTCCGTTAACTGCCCTTGACGTGCGGGGAAGAATGACTTGTTATCGGCGACGTCAAAAGGCTTCGCGGCCTTGGCTCGTCAAAAGGTCGAAAAGACCATGTTCTTTATGAACAAGCGAGCTGGACGTTTCAGGGAGAGGGCGAGGGGCTGGCCGAGAGATCGTTCAACCTACAAGCCCGTGTCTATGTTGCGTTAACGCGTCCTGCCTTTTTGATGAGACTTGAATATTTCTTATCATGGAACAGGAAAGGCTGCTTACCCATGAAAACCAAACTTCTTACCCTAGCGCTCGGCGCTGCTGCTTTCGCAACAGTTTCAACAAGCGCATCTGCTGCAACACTTGACGATGTAAAAGCCAAAGGTTTCTTGCAGTGTGGTGTTTCTACTGGTGTTCCAGGATTCGCTTTCACTGACGATGCTGGTGATTGGCAGGGTTTTGATCCGGCTCTTTGCCGCGCGATGGCTGCTGCAATTTTCGGTGATCCAAAAGCTGTTAAGTTCACACCAACAACTGGTAAGACTCGCTTTACAGCGTTGGCTTCTGGTGAAGTGGATGTTTTGGCACGTAACACAACTGAAACTTTCAGCCGTGACGTTGACCTTAAATTCACATTCGGCCCAGTGAACTACTATGATGGCCAAGGCTTCATGGTTCGTAAGTCTCTTGGAGTGACTTCTGCGAAGAACCTTTCTGGTGCAACAATCTGCATTCAGACTGGTACAACAACAGAGTTGAATCTTGCTGACTACTTTCGTGCAAACAACATGACTTATGAACCCGTTCCAATTGAAACAAACGCAGAAGCACAGGAAAAATACCTTGCGAATGCTTGTGACGTTTACACAACGGATGCTTCTGGTCTTGCTGCAACACGCGCTGCTTTCGAAAAGCCAGATGAGCATGTTCTTCTTCCAGAGATCGTATCTAAAGAGCCTCTCGCTCCTTTGACACGTCATGGTGACGACCAGTGGGCTGACATCCTTAAGTGGACTTTGAACGCTTTGATCAACGCTGAAGAGCTCGGTGTTACTGCTGCTAATGCAGATGACATGCTCGCAAACTCCAAAATCCCAGCTATCCGTCGTTTGCTCGGCGCTGAAGGCGATTTCGGTACAAAGCTTGGTCTCAGCAATGATTGGTCAATCAATGCGATTAAAGCTGGCGGCAACTATGGCGAAATCTACGACAAGTACATTGGCCCAAAAACGGCTATTGGTCTTGAGCGTGGCTTGAACCAGTTGTGGAACAAAGGCGGCATTCTTTACGCTGCTCCACTTCGCTAAATAAAACGGAAAGGGCGGCACCTGCATTAGGTGCCGCCTTTTTCTTTCGTGTTTTCGATTGTTGAAAACACTTGGGCAGACGCTGGCGAATTTTTTTTAGAGCGACTGGCTGAAACGTATTTTAGAGCATTCCACCAGATGGACCTCATATGACCGTTGCAAGCGACTTTTCAGACGATGTTGAGCCATTCCGCCTCAGCATGCTGATCTACGATAAACGTTATCGTTCCTACACACTTCAAATCATCACTATTGCGCTGTTCATGTTGGCTGTCGGCTGGCTGGTGAGCAATGTGGTTCAGAATTTCAGGGATTTGGGGAAAGAATTCTCTTTTGCCTTCCTGTGGGAACCTGCTTCTTACGATATCAACCAACGTTTGATTGAGTACACTTCACGCTCTCCCCATTGGAAAGCCGCGGTTGTCGGTATTCTCAACACATTGGTGATTGCATTTTTGGGTTGCATTGCAGCAACCATTCTCGGTGTTGCCATAGGCGTCATGCGCCTTTCGAAAAACTGGCTCGTGTCGCGCTTGATGACAGTCTATATTGAAGGTTTCCGCAATGTGCCTGTGTTGCTGTGGATCTTACTTGCCAGCACAGCATTTTCAGCAATGTTGCCAGCGCCACGTCAGGCGCCTCTTCTTTTAGGTGGGGCTTTTGTTCCCACAAACCGCGGCTTTTACGTTCCTGCCCCGATCTGGGAAAGTGGCAGCGGAGTGCTTGGCATCATATTTGTGGCTTCAATTATCGGCGCGTGGCTTTTTGGTCGATGGGCGAAAGCGCGCCAGGCAGCGACGGGCGAAATTTTGCCAGTATTGTGGATACGCCTGGCGATCATCATACTGCCGGTCGTGATTTTCTACTTTTTGCTCGGACGTCCGGTTGGATTGTCCATGCCGGAACTAAAAGGCTTTAACTTCCAAGGCGGTGGTTTTGTTCGCAACAGCTTCATGGCTTTGTGGATAGCTTTGTCACTCTACACAGCAGCCTTTATCGCTGAAAATGTGCGTTCAGGTATTCAAGCGATCAGCAAAGGTCAAACCGAGGCTGCGTACTCACTCGGTCTGCCCCCGAAGCGAACCATGAACTTGGTGATATTGCCACAAGCCTTGCGCATCATCATTCCGCCACTGATCTCTCAATATCTGAACCTGACCAAGAACTCGTCTTTGGCGATTGCGGTGGGTTATATGGACATCACAGGAACGCTTGGCGGAATCACGCTGAACCAGACGGGTAGAGAGATGGAAAGTCTGCTTCTTGTGATGGGCTTTTATCTGATCGTGTCGTTGCTGATTTCAGGTGTGATGAACGTTTACAACAACTCTGTTGCGATTAAGGAGCGTTGATCGATGTCTGACACTCAATCTAACAATTCGTTGTTATACGTTTCGACCAAAGAGCTACCTGAATTGCCAGCTCCGGTGAATACAAGCGGTCCTATTGCTTGGATGCGAGACAATCTGTTTGCTTCACCGCGCGACACTTTCCTGACCATCGTATTTGGTATCTTGGTGGTCGCTGCACTGTATAAGCTCATTCCGTGGATGTTCACAGATGCCGTGTTTTTCGCAGACAGTATTCGCCATTGTCGCGAAATCGATACGGGTGCATGTTTTGCTGTGGTGACTTCGCGCTTCGATCAGCTGATTTTTGGATTTTATCCACCCGAACTTCATTGGCGTCCAATCGTGACTTTCTTATTGATGTTCTTAGCGTTCGCGCCACTTTTGCACGACAACCTCCCACGTAAGTTGCTGTGGTTCACGGGTGTATTTCCGTTGCTTGCATACTTCCTGCTCTGGGGTGGCTCGATATGGGGTCCATTGCTCATTTTGGTAATGATCGCTCTGGCTGTTGTTGTGTTTTCCATTGTCAGCAAGGCCCTTAATTCAACGCTTGGTTTGTTGGCTGCTATCGCCTTCGGAGTGATTTGGCTTCTTTTCGTTCATGACGGCATTTCAAGCGCTTTGGCATCTGCCATTCCTGTTGGCCTAGAGCCCGTCGAATCCGCTAAATTCGGCGGATTTTTGATCACGTTTGTCATTGGTGTGACTGGCATCGTTGGTTCACTGCCTCTCGGAATTGTGCTGGCCCTAGGTCGCAAGTCCGACAACATGCCCGTAGTAAAGATGCTCTGCGTTGGCTTCATTGAGTTTATTCGTGGCGTGCCACTGATCACACTGTTGTTTGTGGCATCCACCTTGTTGAACTACTTTTTGCCACCAGGAACGACATTTGATCTGATCCTGCGTGTCATCATTATGGTAACACTGTTTGCTGCAGCCTATATGGCAGAGGTGATCCGTGGTGGTCTGGCAGCTTTGCCAAGAGGACAGTACGAAGCGGCTGACGCTTTGGGCCTCAATTATTGGCAGGGCACACGTCTCATCGTGCTGCCGCAGGCGCTTAAGATTTCGATCCCGGGAATCGTGAACACATTCATCGGATTGTTCAAAGATACCGTGTTGGTTTCAATCGTTGGTATTCTCGATCCAATTGGCATTATGCAGCCTATTCGTTCAACTTCAGAATGGAACGGTATTATTTGGGAACTTCCCATTTTCATCGGCTTCGTGTTCTTCATTTTCTGCTACATAATGTCCCGCTATTCCATGTATTTCGAGCGCAAGCTCGACACTGGCCACAGGAGCTAAACCCCAATGGCAACAAAACCAAAAACAACAAAAGCCGCTTCTGCGTCAAAATCAGTTAGCAAAGCCCCAGCAAAGATTGCAAAGCCTTCCAAGCCGGATGACCTGAAAGCCATCTCTGGTGTTGGCGGCGTTCTTGAAAAAAAGGTCAACAAAATGGGCGTGTGGACATATGCTCAAATTGCCGACTGGAAAAAGGCCGAGATCGATCATGTTAATCAATACCTCAACTTCTCGGGCCGTATTGAGCGTGATGAGTGGGTGAAGCAGTGCAAGCGTTTGGCAAAGACGTCGCCAAACAGTGCTGCCAAACCAGCGACAAAAAAGCCTGCCGCAAAGAAAGCAACCGCAAAAGCCTCAGTCGCTAAATCTGCAGCAAAGAAGACCACAGCCGCGAAGCCAAAAGCAGTTTCGAGGGCTAAACCGAAAGCAACTGCGGTCAAAAAATCTGTGCCTACCGCTCGCAGAACTTCTGTGCCCGCGTCTGACACTTCAGTCAGTGCGGCGTCTACTGCTGCCGCAAGCGCTGGTTTGATGGCTGCTGGGGCAGGCGCAGTGGCAACTGCGTCGACGGCCCCATCTTCGCCGATGCCTGCTCAAGCTGCTGCATCCAACTCTTCCGGTATGTCTGTATCAGACTCCAAGGTGGCGATTGAAATCAACAATATGAACAAGTGGTATGGTGACTTCCATGTTCTGCGCGACATCAATTTGAAGGTGATGGAAGGCGAACGCATTGTTGTGGCTGGCCCATCGGGTTCAGGCAAGTCCACCATGATCCGCTGCATCAACCGTTTGGAAGAGCATCAGCGCGGCCAAATCGTTGTTGATGGCATCGAATTGACGGGCGACATTAAGAAGATCGACGAAGTTCGTCGTGAAGTTGGCATGGTGTTTCAGCACTTTAATCTGTTTCCGCATTTGACGATTTTGGAAAACTGCACCTTGGCTCCAATTTGGGTGCGTAAAATGCCTCAAAAAGAAGCTGAAGAGATTGCAATGCACTATCTGGAACGGGTGAAAATCCCAGAACAGGCGTTGAAATACCCAGGTCAATTGTCTGGTGGTCAGCAACAACGCGTGGCGATTGCCCGATCACTTTGCATGAACCCGCGCATCATGTTGTTTGATGAGCCGACTTCCGCGCTTGACCCTGAAATGATCAAAGAAGTGTTGGAGACCATGGTTGGTTTGGCGGAAGAGGGCATGACTATGATTTGCGTGACCCACGAAATGGGTTTTGCGCGCCAAGTGGCAAACCGCGTAATCTTCATGGATGCAGGACAGATTGTGGAGCAGAACGAACCTGCTGAGTTCTTCGACAATCCGCAGCACGAACGCACCAAAGAGTTCTTGAGCCAAATTCTGCACTAAGCTGCAAAGCTCAGATCAATTATGAGGAAGGCAATCAAAGGCTTAGGGCTTTTGGTTGCCTTTTTGATTCTGGTCGTGGGTGGTTATATTGGCACTTCATTTCTAACGGCAAGAATGAGCGGGCTGAGTGAGCGTGATGCTGGTGTTTTTGATGCCAATTCCAAAACAGAAACAGTGTATGTGATTACAGGAACTCTGCACGCGGATTTCCTCATCCCAAATGAATTGGTAGCTCAATCAAAATTTGGGTTCTTGAGCGAAACGAAACTGCCGCTTAATCATCCCAACCTCAAATATCTGGCTTTCGGTTGGGGCTCTAAAGCGTTTTACACGACGGCTGGAAGCTACAGCGACATCACTGTAAGCGCTGCCTTTAAAGCGATCACGGGCGATCAGTCTGTCATGCGTGTTGTGGCCTTTGGAGATATTGACCCATTAGCGCCGGATGTGATTGCTTTGAAATTGTCGAGGCAACAAGTGGATGCATTGCTCGATCATCTTTACACCAGTTTTAAGCTGAACGCAGATGGTGCACCGCAATTCCTTCGAGGGGCCAGCATTGGCTCCAATGACGCCTTTTACCAAGGCGTGGGCGGTTTCAACATTTTTTATCCTTGCAACCAGTGGGTAAATCAGGGTTTGCGCAAGGCAGGAGTGGAAGTCGGGCGGTGGACGCCGACAACACAATCGCTGCGGCACTCATTGAGCTATTTCGGGAGTGCTTCGCTGAATTAAGCGTTTTCAGCGACCACGAGGCAGCCTTCAGGCACCGTCTGGTCTGCACCAAGTTCTGCATCAAAAACGAACAAGGTGGAGCAGTATGGGCAGACTTTTTCTTTATCTTCACCCATGTCCAGATAAACGTGGGGATGATCGTAAGGCGCATTTGCGCCAACACACATGAATTCTTTCACACCAACAGAAATTTGCGGAACGCCATTGTCGTTGTGAAAATGTGGAACAATTGCTTTTGCCATGATCTCATACCCTGAGAGGTGCATCTGATTTTGTGAGTTTGGGTGTAGCGTCTTGTTCAAATTTTGCAAGACGCACTGTGCGAAACCCGCCTGCATATTTTCCTTGTATCGGCGCAGTTTTCAAGGAACAAATGATCTATCTGATAATGCTGCAAAGCCACCATGACCGACAAGATACAATTTGCTGATTTAAAAGATGCGCGCATTGCCTATTTTGATCTTCATCCCCAATCACCTGCCGATAAAACCATTTTGCTCATTCACGGGTTTGCGTCTTCCGCCAAGGTGAACTGGTTGATGACCGGTTGGTCGAAAATCCTCTTGAAGGACGGTTATCGGGTGGTGGCGCTGGACAATCGTGGTCATGGCGAAAGCTCAAAATTTTACAGTCCTGTTGACTATGGACCTGATATTTTTGCAGCTGACGCTGTGCAATTGATGGATCATTTGGGTTTAGGGCAGGTGGACGTTTTGGGTTATTCCATGGGGGCGCGTATTTCGGCATGGCTTGCTTGGCAAAATCCTGAGCGTGTTCGCCGTGCCGTATTTGGTGGTATGGGCGAGCATATATTTGGCGGGCGGGGCGGATATGAAGCCATTGCCGAAGGTTTGGAAACAGAAGATCCATCCAGCATCTCAGACAAGGGCGCTGCCAGTTTTAGAAAATTCGCGGATTTGACACAGAGCGATAGAATGGCGCTGGCTGCGTGCATTCGCCCGGCAAAGCAGAAAATCACATCTGAAATTGTGGCTGCAATCCAAACGCCTGTTTTGGTTGCTGTTGGCACAGATGATGATGTGGGCGGTTCGGCTGAAAAGCTGGCTGACATGATGCCAAATGCTCAAGCCTTTGCGATGCCTGATCTCGATCACATGAAAGCCACAGGCGCAACAATCTTCAAGACGCGTGTTTTGGAATTTTTGGGAGCTTAGGACGTGTCGTCGATCAAAGAACATGAACTGAGCTTTGTGGGGTCGGAAAGCAATCAGCTCGCAGCTACGGCTTATGTGCCAAGTTCCGGCAGCGGTGATCATGCTCCTGTTTTGTTGATGCATGGCGGCGGTCAGACGCGTTATTCATGGGATGCAACTGCCAGGCAAATCGCGGAACGGGGCAGGGTGGCTGTCGCAGTGGATGCTCGCGGACATGGTGAAAGTTCTTGGGTTGAAAGTGGCAATTACACTTTTGAACACTATCGCTCGGACTTGGTTCATTTGTGCGATCAAGTCAGTGAACTATGGGGCAACGGCAAGCAGGGTCCTGCGCTCATCGGCGCTTCAATGGGCGGAATTTCCGGCATGTTGGCGCAAGCCAAAGGCGACGTTTACGACTGGGGCTTTCCTTTGTTTTCTGCCCTTGTGTTTGTGGACATCACTCCGCGAATGACCACATCAGGTGTCGACAAAATTCTAGGATTTATGGCGGCCAATATGCGTGATGGGTTTGAGAGCGTGGAAGCGGCAGCGGATGTGATTGCCACCTATTTGCCCAATCGCAGTCGACCAAAATCTCTCAGCGGTTTGAGTAAGAACCTGCGTCAGCGTGATGACGGGCGATGGTATTGGCATTGGGACCCGAATTTCATTGATGGTGAACACAACATCACCACAGGGCGCGCAGACCGTATCGAAGACCTTATGAATGCGGTTCGTAAAATTTCTGTCCCAACACTTCTGGTGCGTGGTGCCAAATCCGAGCTTGTTACCAAAGAGGCTGTAGACGAGTTTCTGGAATTGGTGCCCCACGCAAAATTTCATGACATCAACGAAGCAGGCCACATGGTGGCAGGTGATAAGAACGATGTTTTTGCAGAAGCGGCGATTTCGTTTTTGGACGAGTTTTTGAACGCCTAGTAGGCAACTATTGGCAGCTTTCTTTGTCGTGTACAGAAGAAATCGGCAAGGTCTTAAAAAGAGCCCGTTCAAGTCCTATGTTTGGATGAGCCGATGACTTACATCGGACCAATTGCCAAAAAATGGAGAGTCTTGTGCCCAGTCTCAACCGCCGTTCTTTTCTTCAAGCCGTTGGTGCCGTTGGTTTGACGCCACTGTTGCCCAGTATTGCTGGTTCGGGAGCGGGTGTTGCGAAAGGCAGTGCTTCTGCTTCAAAGGCTTTGTGGGCAAGCCTATATGCCAATTCAGGGTCTACTGCTGAATTTGTTGGTGTTGCCAGAAATATCGGTCTTTCGAATTCTGCCATTCAGGGCGTTAGCGCGCGATCAGTGGGTGTGCGATTGGCGGTTGCTGCATCTGCTGAAACGATCTCAGCCCAGAGTGTGAAACATGCACCGACACCTTTATCGGCCAACTCATCCAAACTGAATTTGCGTGATCAATTCAAACGCGGATTGGATGAATTGTTTGCAGACGATCGCCTCGAAGAGGTTGTTGTCACACGAGAAGATGCGCACGATCACGCAATGGTTGAGGAAGACATTACGCCAGAGTTGAAGCCTCACGAAGACCGCTAAGGGGTGAGCTAGTTCCCCTTGAATTTTGCTTTTCGTTTTTCCTGAAAGGCTTTGCGACCTTCCGCATAGTCTTGGCTTTCGAACGTGGTGTCGCCAACAAATGCAGCTTGTTCGCGTGACGTAATTCCGCTCAAGGCTGCATCAATGGAAGCTTTTGTGGCTCGGTGGCTGAGTGGGGCGAGGTTGGCGATCTCATCAGTTAAACTCTCGACTGCTGCATCCAGTGATGCGTCGGCGTGAACTTCGCTTAAGAAGCCAAATTTCAACATCTCATCTGCTGAAAATTGTGCTGCGGTAAAGAGCAGGCGTTTGGCGTTTTGCGCGCCCACAGCGTGAACAATGTCTGCCATGGCATCGACAGGATACGCCAAGCCAAGCTTGGCGGCAGGCACGGCAAATCGGGCTTGTTCTTCGGCCAGTCGGATGTCGCAGGCCGCCGCTAGTCCAAAACCACCCCCAAGACAAAAACCTTTGATCTTTGCGATTGTTGGAACAGCAACGTTGCGCAATGCTGCAAATGCTTCTGCATTCGCTTTTTCGTACACGCGCGCGGTTTCAGCATCTTTGCGAACAACATCAAATTCAGAAATGTCCGCGCCTGCGCAAAAGCTTTGGTCGTGGCCTGACACAACGATAGCCCGCACGTTCTGGCGCATCAAATCTTCCAATGCGCCTGGAATATCCAGCCATGCCTGTTGATCCAAGGCGTTGTGCTTTCCAACGTTTTGGAAAACGAGGGAACCGATATGGCCTGTTTTGGTGGCGATGATCTGCGCATTTTTGGTCATTTGGGTGATCTTTTTTGGTCGTGAGATTTCAATTCTCTCAAATTTGACGATTTTTACGGTTTAAGCTGAACGGCCCATGCACTATGTATACATAACAAGCATCGTCTCAAAGACTTGATGCAAAGATTTGGAGGCCGCTATGGGTTCAACAAAACCACAGGATGATGTTGTAAAATTGGATCCGGTTTGGCAGGCCGTGCGCGACGAAGCGCAGGCAATCATTGATGCAGATCCTGCAATGTCGGGTTTTGTGTTCGGCAATATTTTGAACCACAAATCTCTGGAAGAGGCTATTGTTCACCGCATTTGTGAGCGTTTGCACCGCCCTGAGTTTTCTTCTGATATGATCCGTGGCGTGTTTCGCGAGATGCAGCAAAGCTGGCCTGAATGGTCGAAGATCGTCCGCGTGGATATTGCAGCGGTTTATGATCGCGACCCAGCTTGCACGCGTTTTGTAGAGCCAATTTTGTATTTCAAAGGCTTTCACGCAATCCAAACGCACCGTTTGGCGAATTGGGCATGGAAAAGTGGCCGAGAAGATTTTGCGCTCTATCTGCAGAGCATTTCCAGCCAAGTGTTCCAGACAGACATCAATCCTGAAGCTGAGTTCGGGCAGGGCATATTTATTGACCACGCTACAGGTGTGGTGATTGGCGCAACTGCCGTGATTGGTGATGACGTTTCCATTATGCAAGGGGTAACCTTGGGTGGAACGGGTAAAGCAGGTGGTGATCGTCATCCCAAAGTGAAAAACGGTGTTTTGATTGGCGCAGGCGCAAAGGTGCTTGGCAATATCGAAATTGGCCAGTGTTCACGCGTGGCTTCTGGCGCTCTTGTGGTGAAACCTGTTCCAGAAAAAACCACGGTCGCTGGTGTGCCAGCACGGGTTGTGGGCGTGGCTGGGTGTTCTCAACCGTCCCGTTCCATGGATCAAATTCTCGCTGAAACTAGCGATTCCCACTAAATTCAATTTTTAGATTTATTTCTGGAGTGGCTGAATGTTGCAGCAAACTGAAATTGACGACCTAACGGCCTATTTGTCCAAACTGTTTAACGCGCCTGAATTGGCTGTTTTGCAACATCCTGAAAATGACGATGAAGCTTTGGTGGCGATTGGGCAGGAATTTTTTGCTCGTATTTTGCGCGATGAAGACGAGGGTGAGCTTTCCTACAATTTTTCCAAGGAAATACCTGATCAACCTCATGATGAAATGAACGAGTATGTGAAACAAGTGTTCAATTCGCCTGCTGTTGAAGTGCGAAAACGTCCAAACAAGAAAGACTCCGCCGAGATATACAAGGGCGAAGAGTTCTTAGGCGTGCTGTATGACGATGATGAAAACGCTGACGGGTTCCAAATTTTCAACATGGCTATTTTGGACATCGACCTTGAAATGGAAGATGAGGAATAGAGTCTATTTCTCTGTGTAAGTGTTTCAACGCAATGAGTTTTTCAGAAAATTCAGCGTCTTTTTTTCAATGGCCTTCCACTCTGCCAGCATATGCAGCGGAAAGCTGATAAGCGCGGATAAATTTCGACCTACAAACACATCTCTGATGCATGTGGGGCGAACATTGCTCTGTGGTGTCTGGCATCGTGCGACCCACTTTTGCGAGTCATTTTCACCAATGGCCAAAACTTCTCCATCGTATCCTGAACCTGGGCGTAGTGGTTGTAAGATTAAGCCTGCTGGTCCGGCTGTTGGTGTTCCTTCAAACAACTGGCGGTAAACCGAGCTCAACCTGTTGGTCATGTCGTAAGACAGTTCTCTCTTGCGCAGAGATAGATGGATTAATCGACTTTTATTCCCAGTGGCGTTGAAAGAAGCTTTATGTGTGTTCGAATATCCAGACATTTGCGAATACAGGAAAACCAGATTGAGTTGGTCTAAAGAGGTTTTGTTCCTTTGATGTTCAAACCGAACATGGTTGGCCGGTATGCGCAAAACATCCGTGCCCATTATAAACTCCAACTGCGCAGTGCTTGGTGTGAACTCTGTTCGGTTCATCTGATGTCTCAACCACATATTCAAGAGTATAAATGCAGCAATGGCGACCACCACAATCGTTCCGGCAATGATCCAGAGGCGTTTGTTGTTGGGCTTTGATGTGGCTGAATGAATTTGCACTTTAGCTTTGCGAATCTTGTAGTCTGGTTGAACAAACGAGCTGCAATTTAGCTGAATTGACACCAAAGTCATATGGAGAGTGTTATGCCTATTTATCAGTTGGACGGTGTGAAACCGGATTTAGCCGGAAGCTCGACACCTTCTCATTCATGTTGGGTGGCGCCAACGGCGGTTTTGATTGGTGATGTGGTTCTGCATAGTGATGCCAATATTTGGTTTGGTGCAGTTTTGCGCGGCGACAATGAGCGGATCACGATTGGCAAGAACTCCAATGTGCAAGAAATGACCATGATGCACACCGATATGGGATATCCGCTTGTTGTGGGTGAGGGGTGTACTATTGGCCATAAAGCCATTCTTCATGGATGCACGATTGGTGACAATTCACTGGTTGGTATGGGGGCGACAATTCTCAACGGCGCTGTGATTGGCAAAAACTGTCTGATAGGCGCCAATGCACTCATCACTGAAGGCAAAGAAATTCCCGACAATTCAATGGTTGTGGGTGCTCCGGGCAAAGTTGTTCGCCAATTGGACGATGCTGCCGTGAAAATGCTGGAAGGTTCAGCTTTGCACTATGTGGCAAACGCAAAACGCCATCGTGATGGAATGGTGGCGCTTTAAAAAAGCGGGGTCAGCCTGCAGAAGCAAACTGACCCCTATGACCTGGCCTCGATGGGGACGGGGAAGTGGGGACGCGACCAGGTCAATTCGGTTACGTCGGAAGTATCCGTCTAATTTTTAGTAGTTGGCCACCATTGCGCGGCTGTCTTTGATTTTGCTCCAACGGCCCGTATGGGCGACCGATTGGCGCTTCAAATATTGATAGGGTGTTTCATCCCACTGTTTGACCAGCGGTTGTAGATTGTCGAGCACGTAATCCGCACGGTCTGTACGAACTGTCAGAACTGCATGACCTTCGCCATTGGGCTGTTTTACAACGGTGATCAGCAGGCTTGATGCAGGCCATCCGCGTTGCATCAACATGTAGCGTTTCAGCAATACATAGTCTTCGCAATCGCCGTAGCTCTTTGGATATGTCCAATGTTCTTCAACACCGTAAGCCTCTTGGTCCGTCACCGGTGTGACATTCGTGTTGGCGAAGTGGTTGATTTCCAGCAGGTCTTTCCAACCCTTCCGGGTCAGTTTTGGTGCTTTCGTTGATTTGTTACGAATCTTGCACTCTTGGGCATATTGCTCGCAAAACATTGCATGACCGATAGGCTGAGTAGTGAGGCCTGTGGTTTTCATGTGTGTTGTTGCTGCAAATGCATTTGATGCAGAAAGCGCCCCTGTGAGTATCATAGACGCTGCTATGATCGTGTTTTTAATTGGTTTCATTTTTTGGTCTCCCGTCCATGGGAGCCAAATTGCCAGACACGATTTTACAGGCAGTTGGATTTAACGCTCAGTTTTTAAATGCATTTTCGCAAATATTGATTCAAATTTTATCGATTAGACTCGACTGATTAACCATCACGGCGCAGGTGCTGAGCCCTTATAGCCGTGCAGTCGTGACGTATGATCGGATGAAAGGTTTGAGGCAAGCAGTTCGATGCGACAGCGATTGCTGCAGTGGAAACGGAGGCAGTCTATAAAATTGTTGGCTGCAAAGGGGGAGGCTGTTTTAGCCGAACCGCCCAGATATCAAACCGTGCTCAACGAGGGTATCAAATTCCACAGCAATGCCTTCGGAGAAGTGACGAACCACTTTTCCTTTAAGGCCGGAGAATGTCACAGCAGAACCGAGAGCAGGTTTCACATCTGTTTCAAGGGCCGCGCCGGAAATTGAAATATCAATTATTTCAACGGGATAGCTACGACCATCTTCGAGTTTGATCTCGGTGTTTCGATTTTCAGGTTCTATGCGTTCGTGGCGTCTGTTCTCGATGCTACCGAATTCCGTGTGCGCTTTGAGCCATTCAATGCTCGCGGCAAGCTTCTCTCGTTTTCGAGGGGTGCATTCGATCGTCATAGAAAATTCGCTGTCGTAAAGGCGTATCACTTTGCCTTCCAAGCGACCGATATGATCAAGGTACACAATCACCGTTTCTTTGATCTTGGGCAAATGAGCCGCCACCAAATGAACATCGCCTGGCGACATATTGATGGCTTGGCAGGGGATTTCTAGCTTGTTTGGCAGCAGACATCTTCCAAACACAGATACGGCCACGCGTTCGAAAGCACGACGTTCCGCGTCATTTGATGGTTGATGAATGGTATCCAAAGCAAAATCTACTTGTGAAAAACGGGTGAAAAATACGTCTTCGAAGACCAAGCATAGGGTGGTTATGGTTAATGAAGTGTATTTTTTACTGCGTTTGACTGTATATTTTTCATTGTTTCAGCATTCATAAGCTTGAGGCGCACACTGGTTTTCAGTTTTTCCGACCGCCTTGCAGCACGGTTAGGTGCGCCACACGTCGGCTGTTTGGTTGATCGTCCAATTCTTTGTTGTTCTCGGCATAAAGAGCAGGGGCTTCCAGATTGACCCTTCGCTCTTCAATGTTTGATTGATCGGGTTTCTTAAACGGCCAATTTGACATATAAGTGTCGCCTTCCCAAGGACGCAAGACACGAACGCTGCGGATCACTTGTTCAGTCACTGGCTCAGTTCCCAACCAATAGGGTGTGTCGCCAGCGCTGGTGATGCCGAGAATACGGCTGCCGCGAATGCCATTGTGAGACAAAGGCATGAGCAAAGTTTCAAGGTTTATGCGCTCACCCTTGTCGGTCAGGCCAAATGAACTGATCACCACCAAGTAGTTTTCTTCGTTCAGCCGTTTGACCCAATCTTCGGCAGAACGACGATCTGCGCCAGAGAAGGGGGCGCTGAATGGTTTCTGCTTCTGTTCTTCGCCAAACATGCCACAGAGTTTCGTGCCCGCCAGGCGATAGACCAGTTGATCGCGCTTGTTTTCCAAGATGAACATGTCGCCCAAAAGGTCTCGACATCGTGTTGGATGCACATCACTGCGGTCTGGCCATGCAATTGCTTCTGTGTCGGAGCTCTTTTCTTGCGCTGCATTAAAGAGTTCCAACCAATATGAAAGCATCTGTTTCGTTTTATTTTGACGCATATCCCTGCCTGCTTCCCCCAAACCCGCGCGGCTATCTCATTATGAGACAGTTTATGGGTCTAATTGTCTTTTTCATGAGGTGCGTTGCAGGCACTGTGCCAGTTGGCAAAACACGGGGCTATCTGTGGGCAAATTCAACCACAACAAATGATGGGCTTGGAAAAGGTTGACGGAAATTAACCTTAACAAGAGCTTAGCGTTGCAGATAAAATGCAATTCTGTCATTGAGAAGGGGAACTCCACGGAGGTTCGATTAGTCCCGAAACTCCAGCAAACGCGCAGGTCACTAACAGCATAGCTGGCTTGCAAAACTTATTCTTGGCGCTTCAATCACCATCAGGGGATGGGGGAGTGGGGCCGACCAGACAGCCCGGTGCTTCGTGCATCGGGCTTTTTTTTGGTCACATTTCTAGTCAGTGTCTCGCCAGTTGTTTTTTGTTGGTGTAACCACGGGCAGGTTCATTAAACAGGGTTACAGCGTGTCATCTGATCAGTTCAAAAGCGATGTGGAACCGCAACCCACTCCACCAATTTTCAACATGCCGACCATCATCATCATGTTGATTGGTGCCATGGTGGCGATCCACGGTGTTGTGGTATGGGTGCTTGGCCCTGAAAACCTGATTTCTGTATATGAAACGTTTTCCTTCATTCCGCTTGCCTACACGGTGGACGTTGAACGGCTGCCCGTGCCCAACGCACGTTTTTGGAGCCCTATCACCCATAGTTTTTTGCATGGTGACTGGACACATCTTGCTGTGAATTGCGTTTGGTTGGCGGCATTTGGTTCTGCCGTTGCGCGCAGGTTTCCGGCCGTTCGCTTTCTCGTGTTTTTTGCATTTGCGGCGATGGCTGGTGCTGCAGCTCATTATATTTTCCATTCACAAAGTCTCGTGCCCGTGATTGGAGCTTCAGGCGCTGTATCTGCGTGTATGGGAGCGGCTATTCGCTTTGCATTTGTACCGGGTCGTCCCATGGACACAGTGACGTCTTCACCGGCATTGACGCTGGTTCAGTCTCTTTCAAACCGCCAAGTGTTGATGTTCGTTGGCATCTGGTTTGCTTTCAATTGGCTGTTCGGATCGGGTGTCCTGCCAATTTTGGGCGAAGATGTTTCTATCGCTTGGGAAGCGCATATGGGTGGATTTCTGTTTGGATGGTTGGCGTTTGGGCTATTTGACCCCGTCCAACGACGCATCAACTGATCGCTGGCTTTGCCAATTGCTCCAAGCGGTGAATTTCCAGTTGTGCTGCATTGTATCCAAGCTCAATGGCTTCATCGGCGCGGTGGAACTCTGCAAGACCTATATCGCCAACTTTGGGGCTGATCGACATATCTGGTGGATCGCCAGCCAGGCGTGAGCGCGCAATGCGATCTTGGATGATGTTGAATGATTCAACCATAATTCCAGTCACGCCCAAGGCTTTACCCAATCGCAAGATGGCTGAATCGCCAAACCCTCGTAAATTGGTTTTCACCTCTGGTGCTTCAACTGGCACTTCGTCCACATCGACACCTCCATCACGCACCACGGTTCCGCGACCGAACACGTCTGAAGACAGATTGACCGCCACGGCCGCATCGGCTTCAAAAGCTCTGCACACTGCCACGGGAACAGGGTTCACCAAAGCACCGTCCACCAAAACACGTTTTCCGATTGTGACGGGTTCAAAAATACCTGGCAATGCATAGGACGCGCGGATTGCGTCAATCATTGGCCCCCTGGTCAACCAGATTTCATGGCCTGTGTTGATCTCGGTCGCCACACATACCAATGGTTTCGGTAGGTCTTCAATACGCGTTTCGCCAAGGTGCTCGGCCATCCGTTCGGCCAGTTTTCGGCCAGAAATCAGGCCTGAACCGCCAAGCGTGATGTCCAGAAAGCCGATCATGCGTCTTGGGGTCAAGCTAAGCGCAAAGTCTTGCAGTTCATCCAGCTTGCCAGCCAGATAGCAACCACCCGCCAAGGCACCGATTGAAGTGCCTGCAATCATTTTGATTTCAATTCCGGCTTCGTCGATGGCGCGCAGCACGCCAATATGTGCCCATCCGCGCGCAACACCACCACCCAAAGCGAGCGCGATTCCGCGCTTTGGTTGCGCCATCTCATGGCCAGGAGCCAGAGGAGGGGAATGGGGAGTGTCGTTGTCCCGTGTCATGAAAAAATCCGTCCACATTTGTGAGCAGTTTAGACCAAAACCGTAACCAGCTTATGAATCGTGCAATTACTTGTACACGTCCTTGGGATCAAACAGTGGCTGGTCCGGTTTCATGTCCAAAGCCAGATTTCCATCTTCGGCAACTATTTTGCGATAAAAACAGGACTTGCGACCAGTGTGACAAGCTGCGCCGTGCCCCTTGGTTTCCACGGAAAGCCAAAGGCAATCCTGATCACAATCGGTGAGGAATTCCACAATCTTGAGCACGTTTCCAGACGTGCCGCCCTTGTGCCAGATTTCCTGGCGCGAACGACTCCAAAAATGTGCTTCGCCGGTATCAACTGACAATTTGATGGCTTGCTCGTTCATGTAAGCGACCATTAGTGGCGCACCTGTCCCAGCTTCACTTACGACAGCGGTGATTAACCCCTTATCGTCGAAACGCGGCGCGAAGACAGGGCCTGTTTCCAGGTCCGAATTTGTATTTGTTGAGTCATTCACGATATTTATTGATCTTTGCTCACAAGAGACATGAAGTGCATTTGTTCTTGCGGGTCGTCTTTGTAAGCACCAGTAAAAGTGGTGGTCAAAGTGGTGGAACCCTGTTTTTTGATGCCGCGCATGGCCATGCACATATGTTCAGCCTCAATCAACACAGACACGCCGCGGGGTTCAAGAGAATCTTGAATTGCGTGGGCAATCTGTGACGTCATGCTTTCCTGCGTCTGCAAACGGTGGGCGAATATATCCACCACGCGTGCGATCTTCGACAGGCCCAAAACCTTGCCATCGGGCAAATATCCAACATGGGCCTTGCCGATGATCGGAACCATGTGGTGCTCACAATGAGAAAAGAAAGGGATATCGCGCACAATGACCATATCATCATAGCCGGAGACTTCTTCAAATGTGCGGCCAAGAACATCAGCTGGGTCAGCGTCATAACCGCTGAACAACTCGCGGTAGGCTTTTGCTACGCGTGAAGGAGTGTCTAACAAACCCTCGCGGCTTTCATCATCGCCTGTCCAGCGCAAAAGGGTGCGAACAGCGTCTTCGACTTCCTTTTGGGAAGGGCGTTCGATTGGTTTTTTCACTGTGTCGGTGTCGATCGCAACCGCGCTTTTGTCTACAATTTGATCCATGAGGGCATTCCAATTCCGGTTAGTCAGGTTTCTAAAACCGATGAACCAAGCAAGCCATTGGATGCGAGACATCCATCTCTCATGGGCTTAAAAAAGGTTCCGGGGCCTTGCGGCACGGTGACCAGTTTCTTCTACAGGTGCGCTGTTTGGGCGTTTGTAATCCTGCAGACACGCCCTATTATAGGTTTAAAGGTGTAACTGCCAAGTGAAAAACTTGACATTAAGTGACGCAGGCTCGCCGCCAGTGATCGCAATGTCATTGGGAATGACCATTATGACGATTGATTCAGTCTACAATGCTAAAATTTTGGATTTTGCGGGCAATATTGGCCGCATCGGGCATCTGGACGCGCCAGATGGGCAGGCAAAGGCGCATTCCAAACTGTGTGGGTCGACGGTCAGTGTTGATGTAAAAATTGAAGACGGGGTTGTTGTGGACTACGCCCAAGACGTAAAGGCTTGCGCTTTGGGGCAGGCGTCCGCGGGTATTTTGGCCAAGAACGTGATCGGGTGTTCACTGGAAGAGCTTCAAACGGTGAAGGCCGAAATGCTTGCTATGCTGAAAGAAAATGGTGCCGCACCTTCGGGCAAATTTGAAGAGTTGAAGTTTCTGGAACCCATTCGGGAATATCGTGCGCGGCATGCATCCACCATGCTGCCCTTCGATGCGGTGGTAGAGGCTTTTGAAAAGGCGCTGGCTGGCGAGAAATCCGTTGCCTGAAAAGAAAAGCTACACGCGCAACTATTCCGGCCCATGGCCGCGCACGCCTGCGCGCGTGTTTGGCACTGCGGCAGTGCGGTTTTATCAACTGACTTTGTCTGGCTTTGTCGGCAACACCTGCCGATATTTGCCCACCTGTTCAGAATACACCTACGAGGCCATTGCACGCCACGGACTGTTTCGTGGCAGTTGGCTGGGTGCAAAACGCATCGCAAGATGCAACCCGTGGAAACGCCTCGGCGGTGACCACGGGCATGACCCAGTGCCAGACTAGAGGGTGGCCGCATGAGCGCTGTGTTGCTTGAAGGATTCGTGGATGCCGCTCATGCTTTTGGTCACACGGTGTTGGATGTGAATGGCATTCCAACATTTCGCGTTTTTCGGCGACTTGGATTGAATTTTGCAACAGCGATTGGCGATCCGATTCATCCATATCCCGCTCAACTGCAGCCAGTGCTTGCTGATGCGAAAGGGCTGGCGTCGGCAATTCGTACGGCGCAGAATTCTAATGTTGATGTCATTAGACTGCGCTATCTACCTGAGAGCGCAGTACCAGATTTGAAAGACTTGCCAACACACACACGCTCGGTTGTACATCACACATGCATCGCGGATTTGAATTCTGATATTGAACTGACCGATGTGAAAAAGTTAGTCCGTCAGCGCACCAAATGGATACAACTTGGAAGAGATGTTGGAGAATTACGTTTTCAAGTTGTGAGAGGCCTCCAAGAGCGCCAACAGTTGATCGAGACTATGATCGCTTGGAAACGCGCGTGGTTTGCTGAGCATCGATTGGCCGCTGTAGGATTCAATGATCCTTTTCACATTTACTGTTTGCAGAAATTCGCGGATTTAGAATTCAACGATGTTTTTCGCATTCATGTGTTGTTATCCGGCGATGTGCCTGTTGCTGCCGAAGTCTGCCTTGCGGAAGAAAAATCTCTGCACAATGTCATCATTGCGGTGAATCCCAGTTATCGCCGTTACGGTCCGGGGGTGCTTTTGTCGCGCATGGCCATAAACATTGCGCTGTCAGAAGAGTTTTTGGAGGTTGATTTTTTACCGCCATACTCTTCTCACAAAAATCAAATTGCCAAAAAGACCGTCGCAAAAACTGAACTACAGGTGCCTTTAACTCGAAAAGGTATTTTAGCTCTAAAGGCCAAACATGTGGCCGACACCGTACGCCTCAGGCTCGCTAAGAGGCGATAAGGCTGTTTTTTCGGGCGATGAACTTGCTCAGAAGGTGCATTGGCAGCACCCGTTGGCCCAAAAGGACAATCGCATCGTCACCATCAGAATAGAATTCCTTTTTTCGACCAGTTTGGAAAAACCCTGAATTCTTATAATGATTTAGAGCGCCTGAGTTTTTCGAACGTACAAAACCACGGATGAGAAAGCGATTTGCTGACCTCATCACTTCTTCGGTGAGTTTGGTTGCGATGCCCAAACGGCTGAACTCGGGGTCAACTGCCAAAAAATCCCACCCAGTCCAGGGTCTAAATGGCCGATCGGTTAGAACGCAGTATCCGACCACTTTTTCTTCAATCGTTGCGACCAAAACTGCGCCTTTAATCGCCCCTTGGCATCGCTGCGACATATGCTCAGCCGACATCAATAGGACGTCGCCAGGAAATGCGTCGTTCTGAATGCGATCGATTTTCGCAAAGTCGGTTTCTTTTGCTTTGCGGACCAGAATTCGTTCCATTTCGTCAACTGCCAGTTTGTCTCATAAATACAAATGTATGTTAGCACCTCGCCACAGTTGCGTTTTCAAAACTTGCTGGCGAGGTTAATCGCTTTGTGAAACATTGATTTAGGACTTCAGCGCTTGTGCTGGATCGACCATATCCATGCCCAAGGCGTCTGCCACAGGGGCGTTGGTGATTTTGCCTTTGTGGACATTCAGCCCATTGAGCAGATTTGTATCATCCAATAGTGCGTCGGTGCTTTTGTTGGCCAATGCCAAGCCGAAGGGCAGGGTTGCGTTGTTGAGTGCTTGGGACGAGGTGAGGGGCACTGCACCGGGCATATTGGCGACGCAGTAATGTACAATTCCACCTACGTCGTAGGTTGGTTCTGCATGGGTTGTTGCCTTAGATGTTTCAAAGCACCCGCCTTGGTCAATTGCCACATCGCACAACACGGCGCCCTGTTTCATGCCCGACAGCATATCGCGTGTGACCAGTTTTGGCGCAGCTGCACCTGGGATGAGCACAGCGCCGATAACGGCATCGGCGGAAAAGACTTCCTCTTCCAATGCATCAACGGTGGAGTAACGCGTGGTGAGGCGGCTGTTGAATTGTTCGTCCAATTGACGAAGACGGGGGATAGAACGGTCTAGAATGGTCACTTGCGCGCCCATTCCCACAGCCATCATCGCCGCATTTGTGCCCACCACACCGCCGCCAATGATGACGACCTTGCCGGGAGCAACACCGGGCACACCGCCGAGCAAGACACCGCGTCCACCATTGGCTTTTTGCAGCGCTGTCGCGGACGCTTGAATGGACAAACGTCCGGCAACTTCCGACATGGGGGCAAGCAGGGGCAGGCCGCCTTTGGCGTCGGTGACGGTTTCATAGGCAATCGCGGTGCACCCAGAGTCCAGCAGGCCCTTTGTCTGTGCCGGGTCTGGGGCCAAATGCAAATAAGTGTAGAGCAATTGGCCTTCGCGCAATTGCGCCCATTCTGAGGGTTGCGGTTCCTTGACCTTTACAATCATATCTGCAGTCGCGAACACTTCCTCTGCGGTGTCGACCACATTTGCGCCAGCCGCTTTGTAAGCATCGTCTCCAGCGCCAATGCCTCCACCACAGTTTGTTTCCACAACCACCTGATGGCCGTGAGCGATGTATTCGCGCACGGAGCCCGGTGTGAGGCCAACGCGGTATTCGTGGTTTTTGATTTCCTTGGGAACGCCAATGCGCATGGAACAGTCTCCTATCTGCCTGATTACGATAGAAATAGGTCTTTATTGCGCAAAAATCCTTGCAAACTGGCTCGCGATTGACACAAATTGTCAACAATTCTTGCGTTTTTGGTTTTCATTTAGAGGAATCGTTGTGATGGTTGAACTGGATTCCATCGATCATGCTATTTTGAGCGAGTTGCAAAGCGATGCGCGGCTGCCTAACGTGGTTCTGGCAGACCGTGTGGGTTTGTCTCCCTCTGCCTGTTCCAGGCGGGTGGATGCTTTGGAGAAAAGCGGTGTTGTGCGCGGCTACAGTGCGCGCCTGTCATCACGTGCGCTGGGGCACCCGATTGTGGTGATCGTTTATATTACGTTGGAAGGGCAATCTGTTGGCCATCTTTCTGCGTTTGAAGAGGCGGTTGCAAAATGCCCCAACGTTCTGGTGTGCTATTTGATGTCAGGAACAAGCGATTATCTGCTGCGCATCGCGGCGCGCGATTTGGCAGACTACGAGCGCATTCACAAAGAATGGCTGTCCGCCATGCCCGGCGTGGCGCGCATGACATCAAGCTTCGCACTGCGCGAAGTAATCAACCGCCCAAGTGTAGATATGCGGATCAATGACAAGCGCGGGCGGTGAATGCCGATAAAATAAGGCCGGAGCGAGATGGTGTCGCTCCGGCCTATTTAATCAGTCTTATTCAGTTTTCAGTCTAGTGGGATACGAAGTTTCAAAGAGCCGCCGTAAGATGTGTACTCGCCCGAACCGAGCCCACCAATTCGGCCAGAGCCCGTCAGCTCTGCATTGCCAATTTTGCTGATGAACCCAAGTTCAACACTGGCGGAAGAAACGTCTCCCAAGTCTGGGGAGCCCGTTGCCACAGGTCTGTCACTGTCAGAGAAGTCATAATCGTAGTTCACTGCTGCCCACGGCGAAACTTCGCCGGTTTCAGTTTGAAACGGATCAAGTATGATTTTTGGACCCACAGACAGACGACCGCTTGTGATGTCGTTGGAAGCAATAGCGTTTGCAGCGCTGTCCACATATGCGTCTTGATCTTCACGAGAAATACTGAAAGACAATGTCGGCTGGATGGTAAAGCCATCCATTGGCAGTGACCCATTCACACGCAAACCACCAGACCAGCGATCTGCATCGAATGATCCCGTGTTGCCACCATTCACCACGTCATAATCGGAGCCCGTATATGCCACGAAACCATGTGCGGTTATCGTGTCTAAGAATTGACCGCCAACGTAAGCACCAACGGTAAATCCATCGGATTCAACTGTGCCCGCTGTGCCATTTATCAGTGTGTCGATATCGGTGTTTGCATAGCCGCCGAGCAGGCCGACAACAAGTGTTTCAGAGATTTTGTAATCTGCGCCGACTAAAACATTGGCCACATGGCCATCGAATGTGTTGTTGTCGCCATCGAATTGGTCGAAACGACCTGTGATCCATACGTTCCACAAAGCGGGTGCAGGAGCATTTTCCAAGTTCACATCAGCGCCGTAAACGCCGCTTCCGATTGTTGTTTCCAATTCTTTTGCGGCGGTTGCACCTTTCTTGCCTAACAAATTCGATGCACCGCGTGTAGAAAGCGAGAAACGGTTTTGAGCAATATAGCCGTTTGTGCCTCCAGCGCCGAATGCGCCACCCACAGCATCGTTGACCGCACCTGAAATCGCAGCATTGTTGCTTTGAATAGCAATTGTTGTCACTGCATCCTGTGCTGCGCTGTTGCTGGTGTCGCTTATAGGAGGCACGTTGCTGCAGGACGCGGTTGCTGGAATCTTAGAGCCGCGAAAACCTGGTCTGTCGGTAGAATATGAACCCGATCCTCCAGCAGGTACTGCGAAAGGAACTCCACTGGCAAGAGAGGTTCCGCCTTGGCCGAAGAGTTCTATAGGCAATCCATCCGCTGTTACTATAGTCAGGAATTCGCCTTCCATAAGTGTAAGGCTGAGCTCGGTGCTCTGACCTATCACTCGGGGTGTTCCACCACGCGCGGGATCGATCGCTGCACAAGTGGCAAAGTCGGAAGCTGTTGCGTGTGCTGCAGAAAAATGAGTTGCGCTAAAGCTCAGCGCCGCTATTGCGGCGGTTACGCCGACTTTGATTGCTTTTTTTATCACAGGATAAAGCTCCCACCAGATTTTATTTGCCCAATTGTTGTTTGGCAAAACGGATTGTTTGTGTCACCTACTTGGAACAGTTTTTGGGGAGAAAATTGGAATATTGGGCAAAAAAATGGAGCAGAGTCACAAAAATAGCACAGGTGACGTCACGGCAAAGCATTTGAAAAGGCGTGTTTTTTTAGCTGGCTTAGCTTCCTCTACGGCAGTTGTTGGTCAAGGATTCGCACAAGTTCTTCCAGAAGCTCCATTTGAAGAGATGCGCCACCTTACTGTGGTTCCAGACGATGATCCGTTTGCACGAGATTATTCGGATGCATTTCGGGAAGAAAAATTGCTTGTGCCTAAAAAGCGGCTTGTGTGTCACAGCAAGGAAGTTGTTTCAGAACAACTGCGCAACATTGTAGATGCTGGCCAAGATTTCTCGATTCGTTCAACAGGGCATTGTTTTGCTGGATATTCGCAACATCCTGAACTGGTCATTGATACAAGCCATTTAGACAATGTTGGCAGAATTGACGCAAATGGGCACATTCGTGTGGGCGCAGGTGCGTGGATTTTACCAATTTATAGGGCGCTTGCCGAAACCGATCATGTTTTGCCCGGTGGCACCTATTTTTCGGTTGGCGCTGCTGGCAACACAATGGGTGGAGGGATTGGATATCTGTCGCGACAACTGGGTTTGCTGTGCGATCATGTGGTGTCATTTGAAGTTGTGACGGCGGACGGAAAAATTGTTGAAGCGAGCGCCAATGAGAATACCGATCTCTTTTGGGCACTGAAAGGTGGCGGTGGTGGTAGTTTTGGTATCGTGACGTCTCTCGTCTTCAAACCCGTGAAGCTGCCGCAATCTACGTCAATCAATTGGCTGGGCGTTTACAATTATCGTGATGCAGCAAAGTTGATTGAGGCTTGGCAAAGATGGACTGAAGCTGCGGGGGAGGCGATCACCACTCATTTGAGCTTTCAACGCTACACAGAAGATGGCATCTTGATCATCATCAAAGGGTGGAGCCTTGCTACCAATGGGGCAACCCGAGATTACCTTGCTCAATTGATCGGACGCGGCAAATTTGTGCGTGACAATCAAGTTCCGTCGGGTCGGCCCCGTGTTGCTTTGGACAACCTTTTTGAGTGGCACAATTTCCTAACCCCAACCAAGGTTCACTTAGGGTCTGACTTTGCTGGTCGACACTACTCTCTTGGCGAAATGCAGGATGCAATTGATGTGGTGATGTCACAACCCATTGCGTCAACGACCGTGTATTTTGAAGCGCTGGGTGGCAGGACAGCGACTGATACGGGTGATGTTGTCTACCCTCATCGGAGCGCGAAGTTTTTGATCTATTACATTTCGTCCATTCCCAAAGAGACCATGCGGGATGAGCGGAAATCAAATTTGGAGACCATCCGCAAAGGATTTTCGGTTGCGACCACAGGTGGGATTTACGTAAATTATCCCGACCAAGACCTCGATAACTGGCAGCGACGATATTGGGGTGACAATCTGGAACGCTTGGTAGAAGTTAAAAGAAAGTGGGACCCAAACAACGTGTTCAACCACCCTCAAAGCGTACCTTTGGCTATTTATGGGAAATAGTGTTTGCTTTGGATATGACTATTAATGGTGAAATTTAGATTATTGAGAAATGTTGGGACCCCATTTTCCTCATCCCAAAGTCGCAATTTTTGCTTTGAAATTAACCATTCTGGGGGTGGTGGGGTTTTGCGGTCACTTAAAACTGGACTTGGGCGCAAAATTAAGTTTTATCGGCTTGAACCCTTCCTTGTGAGGGCAATGCATTAACTTTTGGGCGCGTCTTCGGGAGGGGAAGCGCCTCACGCAAATGCGGTTTGCGTGCACCTTTTGGAGAGGGAACTTATGTCTGTTTATCTTCCACCAATTATGGGCGTCATCGGCTTGGTCGTCGCCTACATCCTTTACGGGATGGTTATGAAGTATAGCGAGGGCACCGATGCGATCAAAAAGATCGGTGACCAAATTCATGAAGGCGCAATGGTCTTTATGAAACGCGAATACAAAATTCTTGTCGTATTCCTTTTTGTTCAGATCGTCGTGACCTATCTGGCGCTGGGCGGTTCTGTTGCCGTGGCCGTTTTGGTTGGTGCTGTGTCTTCATCCATCGCAGGGTGGATTGGCATGTATGCGGCCACCAAAGCAAACGTGCGTACAGCGACTGCCGCTCAAACCGATGGTGCTTCAAGCGCTCTGACCGTTGCCTTCTTCGGCGGCTCTATTATGGGGCTTTCTGTTGCGGCTCTTGGTCTTATCGGCCTTGGCGGTCTTTACGTGTTCCTTGGTGGCGATGCTCATTCGCTGGAAGGTTTCGGCATGGGCGGCTCAACAGTTGCTCTCTTCAGCCGTATCGGTGGTGGTATCTTCACCAAAGCTGCGGACGTTGGCGCCGACCTTGTAGGTAAAATCGAAGCTGGTATTCCTGAAGATGATCCGCGCAACCCGGGCGTGATTGCCGACAACGTTGGTGACAACGTTGGCGATGTGGCTGGTATGGGTTCAGATATTTTCGAATCTTACTGTGGCGCGATGATCGCTTCTATTGCGATTGCTTCCACTTTGGCGATTTCACCAGAGTTGAAATCATCCATGATGGCCTTGCCTTTGGCATTGGCGTCCCTCGGTCTTGTGGCGTCGATCATTATGATCTTCGTGGTGAAAGCACGTTCTTCTGCTGAACCTGCGTCCGCTCTGCGTACAGGTACTCTTGGTGCTCCAGTCTTGTTCTTGGCTGCGGCCTTTTTCCTCATTCAGTTCATGGGCATCAGCGTCAACGTTTGGTGGGCTGTTGTTGCCGGTGCAGCTGGCGGTGTCGCGATCGGTTTGATCACTGAGTATTACACTGCGGGTGCTCCGGTTAAGCGCATCGCGAATTCCGGTGCGACTGGTCCAGCGACTGTGATGATCACAGGTCTGGCTGTTGGCATGGAATCTGTGGTTCTGCCTTTGCTTACAATTGCTGGTATCGTTTGGGTGTCAACTGCTCTTGCTGGCCTTTATGGCGTGGGTATTGCCGCTGTCGGTATGTTGGCCACAGTGGGCATCACAATGGCGATCGACGCTTACGGCCCTGTTGCAGACAATGCCGGCGGTATTGCTGAAATGGGTGGCATGGGCGAAGACGTTCGTGAAATCACTGACAGCCTTGACGAGCTCGGCAACACAACTGCTGCGATTGGTAAAGGCTTTGCGATTGGTGCTGCGGCACTTGCAGCCTTGGCGATTATCTCGGCGTTTGTTGCGGTTCTTAAAAGCAAATATGGTGATGACTTCTCGCTAGAGCTTTCTGAGCCTTTGGTGATTGTGGGTCTGTTCATTGGGGGCACAATACCGTTCCTCGTGGCTGCACTCACCATGACAGCTGTTGGTGATGCTGCTTTTGCAATGATCAACGAGATCCGTCGCCAGTTCAAAGAGATCCCTGGTTTGATGGAAGGCACTGCTGATCCAGATTCAGCCAAGTGTGTGGACATTGCGACCACGGCTGCTTTGAAGAAGATGATCCTTCCAGGTGTTATCGCGGTGTGTGCACCTCCTGCTATTGGCTTTTTGCTTGGCGCTCAGGCGTTGGGTGGCATGCTCGGTGGCGCGTTGCTTGGTTGTGTGCTTATGGCGCTCATGATGGCAAACGCAGGTGGTGCTTGGGACAACGCTAAAAAGTACGTCGAAAAGGGCAACCTTGGCGGCAAGGGCACTGACACACACGCTGCTGTTGTTGTTGGTGACACGGTTGGCGATCCGTTCAAGGACACATCCGGACCTGCAATGAACATCCTCATCAACGTGATGGCGATTGTTTCATTGGTGATTGCACCCCTGCTTTAACAGTCTCAGACGAAGCAAATTTAAAGAGGCCTGCAGGAAACTGCGGGCCTTTTTTGTGTCACATATCCAATTGAATTTCGGTGCGCTGCATCACAGCGTGGGGGCTGTTGAGGTAAAATCCTTGAAACCGATCGAAACCACACGCAATTGCAAATGCGAGTTCGTCTTTGGTTTCTATATGCTCTAAATGCGCTTTGGCACCGACAGCTTTGATCGCAATGACTGTGTTAGAAACAAGGTTGATATAATCATTGCTGAAAATGTCAGCATCCAACCAAGATCTGTTGAACTTCACAGCGTCTGGTTTGTTTTGCACGATGCGGCTGAAGCTTGCGCAATCGGCATCAAAGCCTTCTAAAGTGAGACCCACATTGACCTTGCGCAGTTGATTGGTGAAAGAAAACACAAGTCCCGCATCTAAATCCGGTGCGAGGTTAATCTCCACATTAAGTTGCTTTGGTTTGAGTGTTCTGCCGCCGCCAAGTTGGTGAAGATGATAGATCTCTTCGGCCAGCATTTCTGCGTGCATTTGATGGTCGAACAATGTTTGTTGGGTGATGTTCACCGACAAAGACTCTTGCGGCCGAGATTGTTTAAGAAAATTTGCCACGTGCAATTCGCGACATAATCGATCGGTGAAACTTTGGTCTTCAGCTTCCAAACTGCGAAAATAGTGTTGGGGCGCGATTTCTGCCGTTCCTGCAACGGTTCGCAGATAGGCTTCAAAGCCGACGACCACCAACTGTTTGTTACGCAATTCAAACACAGGTTGAAACACACTGTTCAAAAAATGACCCATGAATTGCGCCCGGGCAGCGCCGTCCGTTTCATCGCGCAGATAGTCTGAAACCACGCGTTGTGCGCGGGTTTCCTCGAAGTTTTCCATAAATTTTCGAAGCAACATTGTAGACTCCAAATTATACAACTAAAAATTGTATAATTTGCAATTACTACCAAATAGTTCATGAGTAGGGGCGCTCATCACTCCTTAATAAAGTTACGTCATAAAGCATGCTGTGAACCTGGCGGTGAATTGCATATTTTGAAGATCGACACCCGAATTGCGCCCGCTGCCATCCAGATCATGCGGGAGTAAGAGATTGAAAACCTTCATTTGTATAGCTGTAATATTCTTTGGTGCATTCAGTGCTCATGCCCAAAGTCACAAGACCCAACTTACCGATGATCAGATATATGAGAATCTGTCCAAAAAACTGAATTACATGATCACGCGTACTGATCATGGATTGGAAAAGGGCGGACGAGGGAGATTATTCGCTTGGTATTGGGGGTATTTGGGCCGTGCTTCCTTGATGATGTATGAAGCGACCAATGACGAGCGCTTTCTCGATTTGGTGCGCGATATCTCACTCAAATTGATTGAAGTGCGCGACGACAAGCTTGGTTTGGTTGATGATGAGCGCAAGCGCATTCTGCCCAATTGGGGGACGCAATATAAGAACGGTGTTCGCGCCAATGAGGTGACCTCAGCTGGGCTTATTACCCTTCCTATGTGTCAATATGCACGCATACGTGGGGACAAAGTTATCGGCCGTGCAGCCATTGAATCCTTGTCGGCATTTTTAGACGAAAGACAGCAGGCGTTCGGCGGTTATTATTTCCATCACTACACGCAAGATATTGTGGAGCCGCTGAACCACACACATGTTTACGGTGCCGCATTGGCACATTGCTCCTTATTGCCCTATGCGCCGAAATCTTATCCTGAAATTGCGATGGGCATTCACAAATACTGGGAACATTTTATTCGCAAAGACGGGGAAGGGTATTCTTGGCCTTATAAACCCGCGCCAGATTCTCCGCTTGATCAGAAGTCCGAGGCTGTCTGGAAGGCTGGTGTGACCGTTGAGTTGCCGATTGCATTGGTTGAAACTGGAATTATGAAAGACACCACGATCATTGATCAAATGGAAGCGACGTTCCTCAATCACCCAACTATGAAAGAGGGTGGTATTCCGCAATTCATTGGAACTGACGTGATGGTTGATTTGTCAAAGCGTGAGAAGTTTAACGGCAGTAGCTTGCCGGGGCTGTTCGTGCCGTTTGCAATGCTGAAAAGACCAAAGGTCGAAAAAGCTGTTGTTGAAATGGTCAACAATCACCCGACATTGTTTTCGAGAGGGTGGTTTGGGGGATCACGTTCGATGTTTATGACCTATGCCTACTTAAGATCACGCGGCGTCTTGAAGTGATTGGAGATCGGACCTCGTTCGTTTTATCAAGACGACGATTGGCCTGATGCACCTGCACTGATCTCATCGATAAAGTTGCGAATGTCGCCCAATATTTTGTTGGGTTTTGAATAGAGCAGCAATTGTCCATCTTTGGGATACATGTGCAGTTGAAAGCCTTCTTTCTTGGCAAATGGCGGCACATATTCTGAGGCCGCCGCTGGGTCGTGTTTGCCATGAATGAGCAGAACGGGTTTGTCGTTGGCATTCACATATTCAGACCAATTGCGGGTGACCTGCAGAGCATCGCCCTGAAACCCTTTATATCCTTGTGCAACTGCAAACCGATATCCATCCAAAATGACAGCAGCAACTTTAGGGTCTTGGAGAACAATCTTATCCGGGCTGCCTTTTGGATACATGTCGTCCATGAGAGTTTCAATCTCAACAGAATCGATTTGCGCAACCCCAACGCGCAACAATGCTGGCAGTATGCGCGGGGCGTATCGCGTTGTGTATGCAAATGCTTTTTGTCGTCGCGAAAGATTGGAGAATTGCTTAGTCGACAAAATAGGGACGCCGCAAGATATATTCACAAGGCCCGCGACGCGCCTCCCCAAAACAGGTGAGGCGGCAAAGCCAAACAGACCGCCTGACATGTGCCCTAAAAGTATGACGTTGTTTAGGCCAAGTTTTTTGACGAGCTGCTTCAATTGATTTGCAAAAACCTCGGGTGCCGTCTCAATATTTGGATCAGAAATTGCCATTCCAAAATTGGGGCGGATGGGAGAGATAAACCGCAATTTGTGTTTGTAAAGCGCTTTCACAATGCGGTCTGTCAGTGTGACCCCATCCAACATGCCGTGAATAAAAATCACGGGGTGACCATCTTCCGGACCAAAAAAATGAACAGGAACACTTGTGCGATTATCAATGTCGATATGCACCAGTTCCCCTTGGTTCACGGTGGTCGATGTTTCACGTTCCTTATAGCCAATTGATTCACAAAAGTGCGCAAGCATGGCGATTGATTGCAATGCGGCCTGTTGTGACGCCACATTCATTTTTCGAAATGCCGATTGAAGTTGTGTCCGTAGAGTGTTTTTTGAGCGAGTGCTTTGCTTGGTGACTGTTTCAAGAGAGCCCAGAACTGTGAGTTTCTCCAGTAGTTGGAGTTCGCTTTTGGTCAAACCAAACTGTTCTTTCAGCAATGAACGCAACCTTTGCGACCATTTCACAACCAAGTCGTTGACGACAATCTGAATGTTTGCCGAACCGTCCTCACGCTTGTTGTGAGCAATAAGGTTGCCGCCTGTCTCCAAGGCAAACAGTTCAATATTGTCTATCGATGGCGCGCGTTTCGTTTTCTTTAAGTAGAGGCCCCAGTTCTTTGCGGCATCGAACGACAAGATGTGTGCAATATCTTTGGCGGTTTTGACCTTCGCGTAGATAGTCGGGTTGGACGGGTTTGCCCTGAGCAAGGTGCCGTCAATATCAAACTTGAAAAGGGCTTCCGCATCTTTTGACTGATCGCCAGTTTGATCCTCGTTGTTCCGCCCTTGTCCTTCAAGAATGGCGTAAACCCGTGCAAAATGAACTTCGAGACCTTGGTCGGACAGAATGACATCTGACAGACCAGTTGCATTTTCACGATTGTCATATTTTGAAGACAGCTCGGTGATGTAGCTTTCCCAGACTCCAACAAAGTCATTGGCTTTGTCTGGCTGGATGATGAGGTCATATATGCGGTCGATTATCTCGTCGCGCTGTGAATCGAAATTGTTTGTCATGCGCGTTTCATCAGGGAGTTCTGCATTTCGTTTGCTTCACCATTTGTCCTACGTTGTCACAAAGAAATAGCAATTAAAACAATCGTCAGAAGTCTCATTCCGCCACCACGTCAATTGACGTGAATCGAGGTTTCGCTTAAACGCTCACCTATAAATCAACCACCCGCTTCGTTTGCGGGACTGGATAGAAGGAGCTTATCCATGGCGCAATCCGCCTTTTCCCTAGAATTTCCCGATGGCACTGTTCGCGAGTTTGATGCTGGTACAACCGGCAAAGACGTCGCTGAAGGTATTTCCAAATCTCTTGCCAAAAAGTCTGTTGCAATCTCGCTGAATGGCGAATTGATGGACTTGGCCGAACCAATTGCTTCTTCTGGTAAAATTGAAATTGTCACCCGCACTGATGATCGTGCACTGGAATTGATCCGCCATGATTGCGCTCACGTGCTTGCAGAGGCCGTACAAGAGTTGTGGCCTGACACAAAGGTGACAATCGGGCCCGTCATCGAAAACGGCTTCTACTACGATTTTGACCGCGCTGAGCCGTTCACACCGGAAGATCTTGAGACCATTGAAAAGAAAATGCGTCAGATTATTGCGCGCAACGATCCGTTCACAAAGCAAGTGTGGAGCAGGGACGATGCCAAAGCGCATTTTGAAAAAATGGGCGAGACTTACAAGGTTGAGTTGATTGACGCGATTGATGCTGATCAGAACCTGAACATTTATCATCAAGGTGAGTGGCACGACCTCTGCCTTGGGCCGCATGGGCCATCAACCGGCAATGTGGGCAATGCATTCAAGCTCATGAGTGTTGCTGGTGCTTATTGGCGCGGAGATAGCGACAACCAAATGCTGAGCCGCATTTACGGCACTGCATGGGCGGACGAAAAGCAGTTGAAGAACTATCTCTTCATGTTGGAAGAAGCCCAAAAGCGTGACCATAGAAAACTCGGCCGCGAAATGGATTTGTTCCACTTCCAAGAAGAGGGGCCGGGCGTTGTCTTCTGGCACGCCAATGGATGGAAAGTCTTTCAAGGCCTGACCAACTACATGCGCCGTCGTTTGGAAGAGCACGGCTATGACGAGGTGAATGCTCCGCAAATTCTCGACAAAGCATTGTGGCAGACATCTGGTCACTGGGATTGGTATCGCGAGAATATGTTCACGACCGTGACCGAGGACGACCGTCAGTTTGCGATCAAACCGATGAACTGCCCGGGCCACGTTCAAATCTTCAAAAACGGTTTACGCTCCTATCGGGAATTGCCGATCAAAATGGCTGAGTTTGGCAATGTGCATCGCTATGAACCGTCGGGTGCTTTGCACGGCCTCATGCGGGTACGTGGGTTCACGCAAGATGATGCCCACGTGTTCTGTACAGCCGAGCAGTTGGAAGCCGAATGCTTGCGGATCAATGATCTGATCCTTACCACATATTCGGACTTTGGTTTTGGCGATATTGTCGTGAAACTGTCCACACGCCCTGAAAAGCGCGTGGGCACAGAAGAAGGCTGGGATCGCGCCGAAAGCATTATGCAAAAAGTGCTGGACAAAATCGAAGCGGATTCGGACGGACGCATTCGCACAGAACTCAATCCGGGTGAGGGCGCATTCTACGGCCCCAAATTCGAATATGTCCTGCGCGATGCCATTGGCCGTGATTGGCAGTGTGGCACAACACAAGTGGACTTTGCGCTGCCTGAGCGTTTTGGTGCGTTCTACATCGACCAGAATTCCGAAAAGCAAGAACCCGTCATGGTGCACCGCGCGATTTGCGGTTCTATGGAACGTTTTATCGGTATTTTGATTGAGCATTTCGCTGGGCATTTCCCGCTTTGGTTGGCGCCTGTTCAAGCTGTGGTGGCGACAATCACAACGGAAGCTGAAGAGTATGGACAGAAAGTTGTCGATACATTGAAAGCTGCTGGCATGCGCGTACAATCAGATTTTCGCAATGAGAAGATCAACTACAAAGTGCGCGAACATTCACTGGCCAAAGTACCTGCCATCATCGCCATTGGCGCGCGTGAAGCGGAAGAAGGCACTGTCAGCATTCGTCGTCTCGGTTCAAAGCATCAAACCAATATGACGTTGCAAGAAGCTGTTGAGAGCCTCACCGAAGAAGCGATTGCACCCGATTTAAAGCGCAAGCGCGACTCTGGTTAAATTTGTTCAATTGTGATCGTATTCTAATATTGCTTTGTGATGTGCTTGGATGTCATCATTGCTAACAGAGCGACAGATTTAACATACCAGATTGTGCAGTTTGCGATGTAAATACCATTGAATTTGCTGAGGAAAGGGATGAACACTTTTCCCCTTTGTTCACGTTCGCTAGTTTTGGGAGGTTCGCGTTCCAATTGAGAAGTGCCAGAATTTGACTACTTTATTTTCCCCTCTCCGGTTGCGTGAAGTTACCTTCAAAAACCGCATCGCCGTTTCACCCATGAGTCAATATCGAGCTCTGGATGGTTTTGCCAACGATTGGCACATGGTTCATCTTGGTCGTTTCGCTCTAGGTGGTGCTGGATTGGTTTATGCTGAAGCAACAGCCGTAGAGGCTGACGGCCGACGAACCCATGGTGATTTGGGGTTATGGAATGATGACCAGATTGAAAAACTAATTCCCATTGCGAATTTTATAAACAATGAAGGCAGCGTGGCTGGTATTCAGCTTAGCCATGCTGGGCGTAAGGCATCAGAACGTCGACCTTGGCATGGTGAAACACCAGTCGATAGTGAAGATGTTTCTGATAGAAACGAAGCCCCTTGGCAAGCGTGTGCTCCGTCTTCAATTGCTTATGCAGAAGGTTGGCCCACGCCAGTAAAGATGTCGGAAACAGATATTGAACGGATAATCTTGTCGTTTGGAAAGGCTGCGCGTCGATCAAAAGAAGCTGGATTTAAGGTGATCGAAGTTTATGCCGCACACGGATTTCTAATCCATCAGTTTTTATCTCCAATTGCTAATCATCGTACCGACAGATGGGGCGGTAGTGTCGAAAATCGTCGAAGATTTGCAGTGGAAGTAGCAAAGTCTATTCGCTCTAATTGGCCTGAAGAACACCCTTTGGCCTTCCGGTTGTCCGCAACCGATTGGTTGGATGGTGGTGTGGAAATCGAAGAAACAATTGAGACTGCAAAAGAATTGAAAGCAGCTGGTGTTGACCTTGTTGATTGTTCGTCCGGTGGTATTGGAGGAAAAGAACGTCCTCGTCGAATGGTAATAGAGCAGGGGTTTCAAGTCCCGTTTGCAGAACAAGTTCGCAGGGAAGCAGAAATCGCGACAATGGCGGTAGGGTTTCTTTGGGATGCTGAATTCTGCGAAGAAATTCTGACATCGGGAAAAGCTGATATGATTGCGCTGGCAAGAGAACTTCTTGACGATCCAAACTGGCCATTGCGCACATTTGCCAAACTGGAGGACAATCCAGAGTATAAACTATGGCCTATAGAATCAGGCTGGTGGCTCATGAAACGAAACCGTCTCCTACAAAAACTTGGTCTTCGTTAAGACGATCAATTTCACTGCCAAATTGGGTCGTCAGTGAAAACTGGTCGGACGTTCAGAATGCTTTGTTGGTGGCATATTTCATGCATCTGCCAAGAACTCAATGCAGTCACTGGGCTCAATCCAAACACCTTTGCCTAATTCAACAAGACTTCAACGCGAATATTTTTTCCAGGTTCAACCACAAAGCTCTTTCGAAAATTGCGATCACCGTTGCGCACTGAGGCCTCATAAGTTCCCTCGGCCAAGATCAGGCTCGGTGAAACACTCGTGCTTTTGAACACTTCTTCGCCCTCTTCGGTCAACACAGCCCAAGACGTGTTGGCCACAGGATCGCCACCAATTTGAGACACCAGACGCATGGAAATATTGGCTCCGCGATGTTGCAATACGGCTTCTGTCACTTCACCTGCTTTCACCACAAGATCAGCACGCACAGTGGCGTTAATTGTACCGAAGCGCGATAAGACATGATAGGTGCCAGTGTTCAACCTAATGACGCGATCTGCAGCAACATTGAGTGCAATGAGTTTGCGCTCACCTTCTTCATCTTGCTCCAATTCATAGATTGAAAAGCGCAGATCTTTCGCCGGGATTGCTTGGCCTTCGCTTTCTGCAGACAGTTTCAGACCTCCAGCTTGCAGCACGAAGCTTTCCTTTGCGCCACCACTGCCCAGGGCGATGCGTTTTGTAGCACCTGCACGGCCAAATGCAGCGTGTACCAAATAGGTTCCCGCGGGCAGGCTGACTGAAGCGGTTCCACCTTTGGCCGTGGCGACGAGAGGAAGCTTACCATCGGCATCTGGGCGCTCGCGAAATATTCGCCATACCATGCCGCGTTCGATGGAGTTTCCGTTTTCGGTCAGCTTTGCATCGAGAACCATTTCGTAGCCAGTGACATTAGGCAACGCGTTTGGATCGGCTGGCGCATAGGATGTGGATGAGTCTTGTGCCGACGCAACGGAGGCGACGAACCAAAACAGCACAAGGAAAAAAGCGCGAAACAACATGAGTTACTCAATCAACCAGTCTGAGGGCATTTTCAAGTGCGATTTGATGCCATAAGAACGTGTCAGAAATTTGTGGACACCTATTTTATGACTGAACTTGCAAACTATCTCAAAACGCGCCGTTCTTCGCTTTCAATATCATTGCAGGAACCGGGGCCGAATGAAGACCAATTGAACGCAATGCTGTCAATTGCCAGCCGTGTGCCAGATCATGGAAAACTGGCCCCTTGGCGATTTGTTTTGTGGACCCCGAACGCTCGCAAAACCATGCATGCGGATTTAACCAAGCTTCTGGCGGACAAACCCGATATGCCGGACCCTGCAAAAAAGCAGCAGGGCACGGATAAACTTCTTCATGCGCCTTGTGTGGTTGCTGTGATCAGTAAGGCAACCAATCACCCCAAAGTGCCGCAATGGGAACAAATTTTGTCTGCGGGCGCGGTGTGCCAAAACATGTTGATGGCGGCAAACGCTCACGGGTTTGAAGCGCAATGGCTAACGGCTTGGTATGTATACGACAAAGACGCCAATTCCATTTTGCAACTGGAAAAGGGGGAGGCTATTGCCGGAATCATCCATATTGGTTCCTCGCAGACCCAGAAGAATGAGCGACCAAGACCAGAACTTGGCGATATTTTTTCAGTGCGCGAATCTTAGGAAGCGATATGTTTTACAAAGCTGACGAGCAACACGGGCTGGCATACAATCCCTTCAAGGCCATTGTTGCGCCACGCCCAATCGGTTGGATATCGACCTTGGACAAAAACGGTGTTCCCAACCTTGCACCATATTCATTCTTCAACGGCATTTGTGACACGCCTATGATTTTGATGTTTTCATCTGGTGGAATGAAAGATAGTGCCCAACATGCCGCTGATACGGGAGAGTTTACGTTCAACTATGTGAGCAAAACTATGCAGGACGAAATGAATGTTTCTTCCGGCAGTTTTGCACGCGGTGAAAACGAGTTTGAAAAAGCGGGCCTTGAAATGGTGGCGGGCGAAACTGTTGCCTGTCCGCGTGTCAAAGGTGTTCCAGCTGCGATGGAGTGCAAAGTCATCGACTTAGTGCAGCCGACGGTGTTGGATGGCTCCAAATCACCTTATATTATGGTTTTGGGTCAGGTGACAGGCATTTTCATCGACGATGATATGATCACCGATGGACGTTTTGACCTCAAGAAATCACAACCCATCCTGCGCTCAGGCTACCATGATTATGTGACGTTGGATGATGTGTTTGAGCTCGTGCGGCCCGGATAAAATGCTTCTGTCCTAATGATTTAACGGAATTGATCAGGATGATTTGATCGTTCCAAAATGACACAGTCTCATTTTTTGTCTTGTTCTTGTCACAATATAAGCCCATAGGTAGGGCTCGATACTAGACGAATGAATTGTTTGCCTCCCATCTTTTGATGGTCTCGCACCAAATCTTACTCCAAGATCGAATAACAGGGCAGTGCGCCAATATCGGCGTTGCCCCATGCGTAGACTATTAAAGGAACGCCATCATGACTCCAGGTACAGTTAAATTCTATAATGAAACCAAAGGTTTCGGCTTTATTGAGCCAGAAACAGGCGGAGCGGACGTATTCGTTCACGCTACTGCTCTTGAGCGTTGCGGCATGTCAACTTTGTCAGAAGGTCAAAAAGTGACTTTCGAAACTGACATTGATGCACGTAGCGGCAAGCCTGCTGTAAGCAACATCGCAGCTGCTTAATTTGCACTGCTTTTGAAGCGCGGGCTTATCGGATACAGATAAACGCCCGCTGCTTTTTCTGTTAGAAACCGCTGATCTCTTTTGATCGGCGGTTTTTTTATGCCTTCGCGGCGCGCAGCAAAAGCTTTTCGGCTTTGCGAAGGTGAGGGCGATCGAGCATTTCGCCATTGACGGCCAAAACGCCGGGATTGCCCGCTGATGCAAATGCATCGACTATCGCTTGAGCAAGTTGTATGTCTTCATCGGAAGGTGTGAAGACCTCGTTGATGATAGGCACTTGGGATGGATGAATAGCCATTTTACCGGTGAAACCATCAAACATCGCTTCCATACATTCATGGTGGAACCCTATTTCGTCTTTGAAGTCGGGGTAGACGGTATCGAGTGGTTCAACGCCCGCAGCGACGGCACCTAACAAGGTTTGAACCCGCGCAAAGCGAAAAACATCTCTGTATCTGCCATCGTCGTTTCGTCTGCGGATCGCACCAATGTCGGCCGACAAGTCTTCCGCACCCCATGAGACCGAGGTCAGGCGCTTGCTTGAACGATGATAGGTGCCAGCGTTTAGAGTGGCGACTGCTGTTTCCGTGATAATGGCAATGATCTTGGTTGACCCATCTTCAATATCGGAGCGCACTTCATGAACGCGCAAGAGTGAATCGAGACGGGTGACGTCTTTGCCGTGTTCTGATTTGGGCAGCACAATTCCATCTGGCGCAAATGGAACAACGGCCGCAAGATCTTCTTCAAACATGTCTGCGTCAAAAGCGTTGATGCGTACAAACAGCTGGGGGCGTTTCTTGAGCGCCACGCTCGTTTTTAAAAAATTCGCGGCAACCGTTCGCGCATTTTCTTTGGCGTCCAGCGCCACTGAATCTTCTAAATCGATAAACAACGCGTCGGCGCCCGAACCAAGCCCTTTGGCGAGTTTCTTTTCGCTGTCGCCGGGAACAAAGAGAGCCGAACGCATTAGGCCGGTTTCCTGCGCATCATGGCTTGTCTGCGACAAGTGCACACCAAAACATCATCTTGATTGTAAGCGCGGTGGATGAAATCCACGATGCCGCGATCTGGCTTTGATTTGGAGGCCCGAACGGCTGCGACTTCAGTTGTGACGCGAATGCTGTCACCATGAAACAGCGGGTGAGGGAAGTTGGTCTCGCTCATGCCCAGATTGCCAATTGTGGTGCCAAGCGTCGTATCACCAACCGAGATGCCAATCACTGTTCCAAGGGTTAGCAACGAATTCACCAAAGGCTGTCCCCATTCGGTTTTTGCCGAAAAATGGCGGTCGATATGCAGTGGTTGAGGGTTCATTGTCATGGTCGAAAACGACATATTTTCGCTTTCTGTGATTGTTTTTGTCAGCTCGTGTTCAAAAATATGACCCACGACAAACTCATCCAAATACAATCCAGCCAAAGCGCATTCTCCTTGAAACTCACGGCCTTACGCTAAAACGGGGACGAGATTGATACAAGCCGACTGCCTTAGATTTTATGGTTAGCGAAGCTCTAAAATTCATAGTGAACGAACCATTAAGGTTTGTGCGCTAGGTTGACCACAACCCAAAGTGTTCTGGGTGTGTATTTGTTGCGTGAGTTGAGTGGAGTTGAGTATGTTTGTAGAGCGTTATATGGCGTGGTCCGTCGGGGCGAGCGCAGAAGAACGGGCAGAAGCTATTGTAGAGCTCGCTCGTCATTACATCGACGATCAGATCGATCCCGATGAAGTTTCTTCCACAGAGTTGGTTTTCACCCTTTATCTAGATGATCCAAGCCCAATGGTGCGCCATGCGATGGCGGCAATGTTGGCACCTTCGACATCGACACCAAAAACTCTTGTTTGGGGTCTGACGCAGGATCTTCCAGACATTGCTGCTGAAGTTTATGAACATTCACCGCATTTCCGCTCACTTGATTTGTTGCATGCAGTGGAAGCAGGTTCCGCTCCTGTTCAGTGCGCGGTGGCAAGCCGTGAAGACATTGATCCTGCCACTGTTCGCGCCGTTGCACTTGGTGGTGATGTAGCTGCAGTTTGCACTTTGCTTGAGAATACAACCGTCGTGCTTGGCCCAAGCCTTAAACACGATATTGCAAGCCGTTTGGGTGATGATCCTGATGTGCGCACACTGTTGCTTGATCATGACGATTTGAAACCCGCAACTCGCCAGATGCTGTTGCGTCGTCTTACCGGAGCTTTGATGAGCCTGTCTGACGACCGCGAATGGGGTGACAGTGCGCAAATGGCAAATGCTGCCAATGATGCCTGCAACCGCGTCACCCTCGACATTGCGGCACAAGCTGCTGATGACAACATGGCGGAATATGTCCAACACTTGTGCGACACCCATCAATTAACACCAGCATTGCTGGTTCGGGCCATTTGCTCCGGCAACATACCCTTGTTTGAAGCAGCGATTTCAGAACTGTCCGGTGCATCCGTAAAACGCGTGCGCTCAATCGTTGCCCATGGTCGCATTTCAGCGTTCCGTTCTTTGTACAAACGTACGGGCTTGCCCGGCACGGCGTATGGTGCCTTCGCGTCCGCTATTTCTGTTTGGCAGACAGCCCAAGAAGGGGACAATGTTTTGGCGATGATTATCGCTCGCACTGAAGAGCACCCTGAAATAGATGGCGCTTTGCTTGCCTTATTGGGCCGCATGTCTGCGGAAGTAAGCCGCAAAGAAGCTGTTGGCTATGAACGCCAACTGCTCTTGGAAGCTGCCTAATTGTTGATTTGCGGGTTGCCGTTCGGATCATAAATCTGAACCAAAATGCAACCTACAACATATTGGCGTTCTTTTTGATCGCACATGAGAGCGGCTGCCTTTTCGGCGGCCGTTTTTGTTGCCCAGCCGCAACTGGCTTCGTGCCAATGAACCCCTTCATTGTGTTGTAAAAAGACATCCACCGTCCAGCCTGCATTGTGACACCATTGGGTTTTGATGCAGTCTTGAGCGCGTATGCCGTTCACTGCACATCTCTTGATCGCACAAGCAAAGCCTTTCTCGGGCGTTTCAGCCAAACACACTCCGCCACCTTGTTCTGAAGCCTGAACAATTGCGATGCCCTTTGCAGTTTGGGCTTCTGCAGTGTTTGAAAGGGCTAAGGTTGCCCAAAAGACAATTGAAAGCGTTGCTAAGATACGAACCATGGTTTTCAAATATGCCTGTTGATGCGATTTTTTACCGTATCACAGGTTTATGGGTATTGCGCAGGGCAGGGTGACTTGTTATGAGCGCGCAGCTTACAGGTTAGCGGCTGTGGCGGAACTGGTAGACGCGCCAGATTTAGGTTCTGGTATCGAGAGATGTGGGGGTTCGATTCCCTTCAGCCGCACCAAGCATTTTCGAAAATAAAATGACGTTCAGCAGTTGCACGCCTCACAGTGCAGGGCGCAACCGTCTACGGATATTGAGTGTTCACCGTCAGCGAGTCAAACCTGTGATGGTTCGTTCTTGATGAACCGTCCGCACATAGACCAAATGATCCAGGTGGCGATGATCGATACGTAGCCGTCAATGGCATAATGCCACAACAGATGCACTGAGCCCAACAGAATGGCAATGAAGAACATCGTGTAAGCTATTCCGAAATAGGTGCCTTTTTTCCAACCGAATAAGGCCATAAGGAATGCGATCGAAACATGCATGCTTGGCATTGCAGAAATGCCTTTGACGATATTGGCGCTGTCGCGGTTGATGTAGCTTTCCCACAAAACTTCTTTGATTTCGAACATGTACAAACCATGTTTGTCGTTGATCGCGGAAAGATAGTTTGCTGCGTCGAAATATGGGTTCGTTGCGTCTGCCAGAATTCTATCAAAATAAATGGGGCCAGCAGAAGACAGAAGAGTGGCCATAACACCACCGATCAAAGCCCAGCACATCACAAATGATGTTATAAATTGCAACCGAAGTTTGTTGTTTTGGCGGGTGCCCACTTGCCAGAAAAACGTGGTGAAAAGGACGGGGAACCACAAATAATAGAGTTTGTGCATAACCACAGTTACATATTCATAACCCAACACAGGTTGCAGCAATGCCCACGGTTGGTGACCAAAATGCAGAATGCGGTCCCAAATTACGAATTTGGCGTCATAAGAAAACGGGATGATTTCAGGGATCGACGCTTTCAAAACCAAGAAGGAGGAGAGAACAAATGCCAGTCCGGTTGTTCCGAAAATTATTCTCCAGGTATTTTCCCTCGTCAGAATATTTTCGCGCACTGCTTGATAAGCAAACTTGATTGGGCTGCTCTTTGGCCGCTCTTTTATCAGCACTATTGTGATGTACACCGTGACTGCAATCGTACCAAAGATCAAAATGGATCGGACGAAATAGCCGACAACATCGAAAACATACTGAATGTCGGCATAGCCCGTTGCGAGATTGAGAACCAAAAAAGTCAGCAGATAGAACAAGACGCAAAAATAAAGATAGTTCTTGTGCTCTTTGAAGGCCGCCGCAGCAGTTGCACCGAAATTCGACTTTTTGCTGGTATACTCGACTGCGTTGACGCTCATGGCTCTGTTGGGATTTAGGAATTTCGCTGGTCAAACCATGGTGGAATTTCATTAATAAATGATTGGGTTCGACCAGGCTGTAGAAATCGAAAAGTCGAGCCTTACATGAAACTCCGAAAAGCAAGTGCAACTTGTCTCGTGAACCTTGGTACCCTTCCCATTTGGTTTGCCGAGTTTTTCTCGCCATTTGTCTACGGCAATAATCATGTCTTTTTGATTGTGATCTCAAGGATAAAGCCAGTAGTTCAATGAACTGCATAGGAACCGCGCTTTCCCCATTGCCCCCATCGAAGTGATTTGCTAATGACGCGCCAACGTTGTCGGGGTTCCTGGCGGTGGGCGTGTGCCTGTTTGCCTCCAAAGCCCTGACTCTTCCATTCCGCACCATTGCGACAACTCTGCGGCCTTGGGTTCGGCTCACACCGGAACAAGCCGCGATTGAATAGTACGAGGACTGACCTATGAAGGTAACCGAGACGCTCAACGACGGCTTGAAGCGCGAAATTACAGTAACGATTCCAAGCGCTGACATGACTGCAAAACGTGATGAGCGTCTTGTCGATTTGAAAGACAAGGTCAAGATCAATGGCTTCCGTCCTGGCAAAGTTCCGTTGTCTCACGTGTCCAAAATGTACGGCAAATCGGTTATGGGTGAGTTGGTCAATGAATTGATCGACGAGCAGACAAAAGCTGTTCTTGCGGAACGCAAAGAAAAAGCTGCACAACAGCCAAGCATTTCCATGACGGAAGACGAAGCTGAAGCTGAAAAAATTATCGACGGTCAGCAAGATTTTGAATTCAAGATCTCTTATGAAGTGATTCCGCCGTTTGAAGTTGCAGATTTCAAAAAGCTCAAAATTGAACGTCCGATTGTTGATGTGTCTGATGGCGAGATCAACGAGCAAATTGAGCGCATTGCTGAGAGCAACAACACTTACGAAACCAAAAAGGGTAAAGCTGCTGATAAAGATCAGGTGACAATGGATTACCTTGGTAAAATTGACGGCGAACCTTTTGATGGCGGCGCTGACCAAGGTGCGAAACTTGTTTTGGGCTCAAACACGTTTATTCCAGGTTTTGAAGAGCAGTTGGTCGGCACAAAAGCAGGTGATGAGCTTGAAGTTAAGGTGAAATTCCCTGACGAGTATGGCGCGGAGCATCTTGCTGGCAAGGACGCGGTGTTTGAAGTGACCGTTCATGAAGTTGGCAAGCCGGGCAAAGTTGCAATTGATGACAAACTTGCTGAAGGCCTCGGTCTTGAGAACCTTGAAAAACTAAAAGAGGTCGTAAAAGGCCAGGTGGAGAGCCAATACGGGACGCAAACTCGCCAAAAAGTGAAGCGTCAATTGCTTGATCAATTGGATGAGCAACATCAATTCGAGTTGCCAGAAGGCATGGTCGAGCAGGAGTTCAACAACATCTGGGCGCAAATCACTGGCGATCTAGAGCAGGCTGGCAAGACCTTTGAAGACGAGGACACAACCGAAGAAAAAGCCAAAGAAGACTACATGAAACTGGCCAAGCGCCGTGTTCGTTTGGGCCTTGTTTTGGCTGAAATCGGCGAAGATGCAAAAGTTGAAGTGAGCGAAAGCGAATTGCAGAATGCTTTGATGCAGCAAGTGCGTCAGTATCCTGGTCAAGAACAGGAAGTGTACGACTTCTTCCGCAAGAACCCTGATGCAATTGGCGGTTTGCGTGCGCCTTTGTTTGAAGAGAAAGTGGTCGATCACATTCTTGAAAACGCAACCGTTGAAGACAAGGTTGTGACCAAGGAAGAACTTATGAAAGAGGATGAACTTCCGGTCTAAACTGGTTGATTTTGAATCTTAAAAACAAACAAGGGCTGCGAAGAATTTCGCAGCCCTTTTTGTTTGTGGGTGTAGAGATTGCGCGCGTGTCTAGTCGCAAACAATTGCACGTTCACCACGATAGGTGATGTATGAGCATCGGCTCACTCCGCCTGTTCTATGGTCGAATACGGCTTTCGCGCCAGCGGCCCGACGGACTTCTGGAGATATTGGTTTGCCGAGTTTGAAATGAGGTCTTTTAATGCGCTTTAGTTCCTTTTGCGCGTAGGCAGATGATTTTTGGCCGATGCGTTCTTTAGCGAATGCGCCGGCAGCGCCAAAGGATGAGAACGCGATTGTTAGGGCGGAAGCTGCGATTATTAGTTTGGAAGTCATCTGTATTCTCCATGAACTGTATTTTGCCTGATAGGGGTGATGTGGGAACTCTTTTTCAAATTGCTTGCTTCCTCCGCTTTTCGTGATGTCCCGTGGTGAATAAACGCAGACTTTCTTTGTTAGTTTCAAAGATGAGCGCACTGAGCAATTTTTTTAATTCGCGCTCTCCACGAGAGTTGTCGGCATGGCTGAAGCTAAAAGATCCAGCAACCAAAGCGTCTGCAGCTGCAATTACGATGAGGGGTCTCATGTCCGACACCATGTTTCTTGTAACAAGGTGCACCGTAACTGTAGTTTGTGGCAAATAACGTCTGTTCCACTAATTGTGATGTCAGATTGAACAGAGTTGGTTCAAAGCCCCGAATTTCTTGTTTTTTATCGGGGAGATTTCACGTCTTGTGTCAATTCTGCAACATACGATTAAGAACTAATCGTCTATACAATTTCCGAGAAGAGCTGCCGTTATTCAACCACAAATCACGCGCAAAGCGTTTTGACATGGTCGAAGGCGTTCTACTTGGGGAAGCTTCAGGCCAAAAAAGGATATTCGACGCATGAGCGATAAAATTTCAGACAAGAGCAATTTGCCAAGCCGTCATGTGACGAAGGGACCGCAACGTGCTCCGCATCGTTCGTATCTATATGCGATGGGTTTGACTGAAGAGCAGATCAATCAACCGCTTGTGGGTGTCGCCACATGCTGGAATGAAGCTGCACCTTGTAACATTTCTTTGATGCGTCAGGCGCAGAGCGTCAAAAAGGGTGTTTCTGCCGCCAAAGGTACACCGCGTGAATTTACGACCATTACTGTGACCGATGGAATCGCTATGGGTCACCAAGGAATGAAGGCGTCTTTGGTGTCTCGTGATGTGATTGCCGATACGGTCGAGCTCACCATGCGCGGTCATTGCTATGATGCGTTGGTCGGTCTTGCCGGTTGTGACAAATCTCTGCCGGGTATGATGATGTCGATGGTACGTTTGAACGTTCCCTCTGTCTTTATTTATGGTGGTTCCATTCTTCCGGGCAATCACCGTGGTCGTCCTGTAACAGTGCAAGATGTGTTTGAAGCCGTGGGTCAACATTCTGTGGGCAATATGTCGGATGATGAATTGCACGAGTTGGAGCAGGTGGCTTGTCCATCGGCTGGCGCTTGTGGCGCCCAGTTTACGGCAAATACAATGGCGACCGTCTCTGAAGCCATTGGCTTGGCGCTGCCTTATTCAGCAGGTGCACCTGCGCCATATGAAATTCGCGACCGCTTCTGCTACACAGCTGGCGAAAAGGTCATGGAACTGATTGAAAAGAATATCCGTCCGCGTGATATCGTCACTTTGAAAGCGCTTGAGAATGCGGCGACTGTTGTTGCAGCTTCCGGCGGTTCAACAAACGCTGCGCTCCACTTGCCTGCAATTGCAAATGAAATTGGCATCAAGTTTGATTTGTTCGATGTGGCTGAGATTTTCAAACGCACGCCTTATATTGCTGATCTGAAGCCCGGCGGAAAATATGTTGCAAAAGACATGTTTGAAGTTGGCGGCATTCCACTTCTCATGAAAACGCTTTTGGATGGTGGTTTCTTGCATGGGGATTGCATGACGGTCACTGGCCGCACAATTGCCGAAAACATGGATTACGTGAATTGGAACGAAGATCAGGATGTTGTTTATCCTGTGTCTAATCCAATCACGAAAACGGGCGGCGTTGTTGGCCTGAAAGGCAATTTGGCTCCCGAAGGTGCAATCGTGAAAGTGGCAGGTATGGAAACACAAACGTTTTCTGGTCCTGCACGTTGTTTTGACAGTGAAGAACTGGCGTTCGAAGCGGTCAGCAATAAAGAATACAAGGAAGGCGAGGTTCTCGTTATCCGCTATGAAGGTCCAAAAGGTGGCCCTGGAATGCGTGAAATGCTGGCCACAACGGCAGCTCTTTACGGGCAGGGCATGGGTGACAAAGTCGCTCTGATTACCGATGGGCGCTTCTCTGGCGCAACCCGCGGATTCTGCATTGGCCATGTGGGCCCAGAAGCTGCAGTGGGTGGCCCAATTGGACTATTGAAAGACGGCGACATTATCGATCTCGATGCGGTTGAAGGCACGATGAGCGTGCAATTGAGCGATGAAGAGTTAGAAGCGCGCCGTAAAGAATGGAAACCACGCGAAACAGACTATCAGTCTGGCGTGATCTGGAAATTTGCTCAAACGGTTGGCAATGCGCGCGATGGCGCTGTGACCCATCCCGGCGGCTGGAAAGAAAAACACGTTTATGCCGATACCTAAGCGGACTTCAAAACTGGTGATTGCTGCACTGGCGCTAAGCACATTGCTTAGCGCTGGAACGGTTGCTCATGGTTTTGATCCTGAAAAAGTGTTCAAGCCTAACGAGAAACCGCGCAGCGTTTTTCGTTTTGGGTTCCGCGCTTGGAAAAAAGGCAATATGGCGGACGCGCTGGGCGCATTTCGTTATGGTGCCGAGATGAATGACTTGGCTTCCCAATGGAAGCTTGCTCATATGTTGCAGGCGGGCACTGGTGTCGAGCGTAACCATTACGCTGCTTACAAATGGTATGCCAAAATCGCTGATCAGTTCATTGATCATGCACCAAAACGCGGCGAGCGTGGGCTTGTGTCCCACGCTGTGGTTTCGCTCGGCCTATATTCCCTAACGGGTATCAAAGGGACGGCTGTAAAGGCTAACCCACGCCGTGCGGAAGACCATTTTTATCGTGCGGCCGCGTTGTATCACGATCCGGTTGCGCAGTATCAGCTTGGAAAATTGTATCGCCACGGCAAGCTTGGCGTGAAACAACCGCGCAGTGCGGCGCGTTGGCTCGGCTTGGCTGCCAAAAAAGGCCACCCATACGCTCAGGCAGAACTCGGCGAAATGCTGTTTTACGGTGAGGGCATTCGTCGCAAGCCGGTTCGTGGCTTGGTCTATCTCACCCGTGCGGCGGCTGGCTCAGCGCTGACAGGGGATGAAAGACGCATTCGCAAAGCGCGCAAAGAAGCATTTGCAGAAGCGACAGATGAAGAGCGCTCTGCCGCTGAAAAATTGTTCAAACGGTTCAAAAAGAGGCTCAAAGCTCCGATACGGGCTTTTGGATTTGAATCGCAGCAACTCAACCCAGATGCGATTGAGATTTCTGAATAAATTTCATCATTCAATAGCTTAGAATCTGAATCGATATCTGTATTTAAAATTTGATATCAGTGCTGGATGCTGAGTGTAGAGATTGATATTTGACAAACCTTTAGAATCTCTGATTAGTTAACAAAAAGTTAACATCGGAGGTTTGTGCTGTGCGGATTTTTATTGGTTTTGCTCTGAGTCTTTTTGTAACTTCTAGCGCTTTTGCCGCAACAACACACATGAAAACCACAGGGCTTACATCGCAGCCTATTGGTCATGCAATGTTTTGCGAGCAATATGCTCAAGAGTGCAAAATTCGCAGCAAGTCAACGAAAGCTCCAAAACTCACAAGAAAAGGTTGGAAAGACCTTCTTGAAATCAACCACTTCGCCAACACCAATGTGACACCGGTGACGGACCAAGAGGCTTACGGTGTTGAAGAACATTGGACATATCCAAAGAGCTACGGCGATTGCGAAGACTATGTATTGCTGAAACGCTACATGTTGATGCAACGCGGATGGCCAGCATCAAGCCTGCTGATTACGGTTGTAAAACAACCAAACGGCGAAGGTCATGCAGTGCTGACTGTGCGCACAGACCGTGCTGACTACATTCTCGACAACCTTCAACCCTTGGTCAAACAGTGGGACGAAACACCTTACCAATATTTGAAACGTCAATCGACCGCCCATTCGGGCCGGTGGAGCAAGATCAAAGACAGCCGCGCAATGGTGGCGAACTACTAACCCGTTATTCCAGTTTGCCGTCGCTCGAAAACAAAATGTTTTTTGAACGAGTTTGGGATCGATGATCTGAGGATTGTTCTTGAAAGGGCTGTTCAGCACCACGCATTTTGTAATTTGCGACGAATATCGAACTTTACAAAACACAAACGCCCTAAAACGCTTTGCGAATACCAATCGAGACTTGGTGATTGCGGAAATCAAGATCGGATGATGTCCCGTCATTTGCGGTCACGCCCACATTCTCGATGCCTGAATAACGGTAGCTCAGATCAATGTTGATCGAATCTGAAACTGCGTAGGCCGTTCCTACCCCAATTTGCCAAGCCACTCCGTCTTCGTTTGTGTCCAAGACTTGGCCTGTAGGTGTGGTGTCAAAATTGTCAAATTCCAGATTGGCGTAACCGATGCCTGCGCTCACGAACGGCGTGAATGTGCCAAGCTCGTAGTCAATATAAGCGTTGGCCAGACCCACCAATGCAGTCGCTTCGCCTGTTGCTGCACTGCCCGAGAACGCACCAACACCTGCCACTTGATGTTGCTCGGCTTCCAGAACGATGTATCCAAGTTCTGCTTCGGTGCGAAACGATACGGGGGATTGTGTTTTGAAAACGCGTCCAACGGCAAGAGCAAGGTTGTAGCCGGGATCGAACTCTGTCTCCACCGTTGTGCCCAATGTGTTGAATTCTGTGTCTTCAGCAAATGCTGCACCGATACGCGCTGCAATGTACCATTTTTGATCTGTGACTTGGGTCTCAACGATGGGTTCCGGTGGGGTGGGGTCTGCTTCAATCACTGCGTCATCCGCGCGGGCAGGGTAGAATGATGCGGCAATGCACAAAATACATGTGCCAGCGATGAGCGTTGTTTTCTTGAGCATTTGAATGTCTCCTGTTCTTCAACGAGGCGGCAAGAATATGCCGTGTTCGCAGGAAACTATTTCAGGAGGAGGTGCGCAGAATTTGTTCGAAGTTCTCAAACTTCGTTGCGACATGAATTGTAAATTGAGCAGCGGACAATGAACCTGTCACAATTTGCAACTTATGAGCCACATTGCTGCCAACTGACGCCCATGATTGAGAAGCATGTCAGATGTCGATTTCGGTCCAAATGGGAACATGGTCGGACGGCTTTTCCCAGTCGCGCGCATATTTGTCGACTTCGCAGCCAACCATCATGTCCGCAGCTTCTGCCGATAGCAGAAGGTGGTCGATACGGATGCCATGGTTCTTCGGCCACGCGCCCGCCTGGTAGTCCCAAAACGTGTATATACCTGCAGAACTGTTGGAAGCGCGCAGAGCTTCCGTGAAACCAAGGTTCTTCAAAGCTTCAAACCGAGAACGGGTTTCTTCACGAAACAGCGCATCACCTTCCCAAACTTTGGGGTCCCAGCAATCTTCTGGTTGAGGAATGACATTATAGTCGCCTGCAAGGATAAGGGGTTCCTCTAAAGCCAGTCGTTCTTTCGACCAGGCGTGCAGTCGATCCATCCATTTCAATTTGTAATCGAACTTGCGGGGATCATTCACCGGATTGCCGTTTGGCAAATACAGCGATACCACACGCAGCGCTTTGTCGCCTACGGTGAACACACCTTCCATGAAGCGGGCAAGCTCGTCTTCATCATCTCCGGGAAGGCGGCGGTTGACTTCATCAAAGGGCAGGCGGGATAGGATGGCGACACCATTAAACCCCTTTTGCCCATGGGTTTCTACATTGTAGCCAAGCGCTTCAATTTCGCTTGCCGGAAAGGCTTCATCGACAGATTTGATCTCTTGTAAGCAAGCTATGTCGGGCGAAGCTTGTTTCAGCCATTCAATCAGCACGTCGTGACGCGCTTTGATGCCATTGATGTTCCAGCTTGCAATTTTCACGACGATGTTTTCCGATTTCCGCGTTACCTTAAACTATCCGACCTGACCGCCAATGCCACGCGCCAAAGCACGGTTGTCCACATGCTGGGTCTTCGAGATTATGGCAACTTTGTGTCCGAGGCTTTTTTGTTGCATAAGCGTAGCGTTTATGGGGCTGGAAATAATTTCGGCTCACTTTGAGGACATGCAAGGGAGCTATCATGTCGAATTCTTCTCTGGGGACGCCGGAACAACTGCGCGACCCAAATTATACACCGCCGTTGGGGCAGGCGATTCCGCTTGGCATCCAACACGTGTTGGCGATGTTTGTTTCAAACGTTACGCCAGCAATTATTGTTGCCGGAGTGGCCGGATTTGGTTTCGGCAAGCCTGATGCTGGCAACCTGATCTACATGATCCAGATGTCCATGTTCTTTGCGGGTATAGCGACGCTGCTTCAAACCATTTCTTTGGGACCAATTGGTGCTAAATTGCCAATCGTACAGGGCACAAGCTTTGCTTATTTGCCTATTATGATTCCGGCGGTTGCAGGTGCAGGCGTTGCCGGAATGGCCGGCTTGATGACGGGTGTCGTTGTGGGTGGTCTGTTCCACTTCTGCTTGGGCTTCTTCATAAAGCGCATCCGTTTTGCTTTGCCGCCCTTGGTGACAGGTCTGATCGTTTTGATCATTGGCTTGGAACTCATCAAAGTGGGCATTGAATACGCTGCTGGTGGTGCTGGCGCATTCAACCGCGGTCAGCCTGACTGGGGCAGCGGAACAAACTGGTTTGTCGCCTTTGTTGTTATCGCCGTTACTCTTGGTGTGAAATTCTTCAGTCGCGGCTTCTTATCCGTTGCTGCGGTTTTGATCGGCCTTATCGCTGGTTACATCGTTGCTGCAATGTTCGGCATGGTCAGCCTCGGCGGCGTTGGAAGAGCTTCCTGGTTTGCTTTGCCAAACCCATTGCATTTCGGTTGGGAATGGAATTGGACCATCATCATTGGTATGTGTTTGATGTCATTTGTTTCAGCGATTGAAACAGTGGGCGACACAAACGGTATCACCAAAGGTGGTTCTGGCCGTGAAGCAACAGACGAAGAAATCGCTGGTGCAACTTATGCAGATGGTGTTGGTACTGCTGTTGCTGGTCTTTTCGGTGGTCTGCCAAACACATCATTTTCGCAAAACGTTGGTTTGATTTCCATGACAGGTGTCATGAGCCGTGGTGTTGTCACCATCGGTGCATTGTTCCTCGTCTTCTGTGGTTTGATCCCTAAAGTTGGTGCGATCATCAACAGTGTTCCAATCGAGGTTCTCGGCGGCGGCGTTATCGTGATGTTCGGCATGGTGGCATCTGCTGGTGTGCGTATGCTTTCAGAAGTCAAGTGGAACCGTCGCAACATGATCATCTTTGCGACAGCATTGTCGATCGGTCTTGGTCTCTACCTTGTTCCAGACGCACTTCGTTTCTTGGATCAAAAAGGCACACTCAACATTCTGTTGACGACTGGTCTTTTGCCAGCTGCGTTTATCGCGATTTTGTTGAACTTGCTTTTGCCTGAAGATCTTGATGGCGAAACAGGTGGTCATGAGACACAACTTTCAGGTCTCGGTAATACTGGTGGCTCTGCAACGCTTTCAAATGCATCGCAGTCTGTTTCGGCTGCATCTGGCGCTGGTGTGGCTGCTGTCACAGGTGGTGCTGCGGCACTGGCTGGTGGCGCTGCTGCTCTCGCTTCAGCAGGAAGCAATGCTGCGTCTGCTGCGGGTGAGGCTGCAAAGTCTACTGCAAGTTCAGCGGGTAGTGCGGTAAAGTCGACTGCAACTTCTGCGGCCAAGACGGCAACGTCCACGGTCAAAAAGGCTGCACCCAAAAAGGCTGCTGCTAAGACGCCTGCTGCAAAAAAAGCTGCCCCAAAGAGGGCTGTTGCAAAAGCTGCACCAGCTAAGAAAGCGGCTGCCAAAAAGGCTCCTGCTAAAAAGGCTGCAGCGAAGAAAGCTCCTGCAAAGGGCAAGCTTGCCGGATCAGCGATTGATGATCTGGAATTTGTGGATGGCATTGGTCCAAAGACTGCGAAGTCTTTGCAATCAGCAGGCGTTAAAAACCTGTCTGGTCTGATCAAAATGTCAGATGCAAATCTTGAAAAAGCAGCTCAAAAAGCTGGTACGGGTGGCCGCCCTGAAAGCGAAAAATGGAAAAAGCAGGCTGCAGACATTCTTGGTGGTAAAGCGCCAAAAGCAAAGTCTGACCGTGCTGCATGGGAACGTGCGATGAAGAAAATGTAATTTCGACAGAAATTTCAGAAACAAGAAGGGCGCTTTTCGGAGCGCCCTTTTTTGTGTTCAGTTCGGGTATTTACATAGAAAAGCTTGTCCCGCAGCCGCAGCTTGCTGTGGCGTTGGGGTTTCTGATTTGAAAGCTTTGGCCGATCAGATCATCTACAAAATCAATCACAGAGCCGCCCATATACATAAGAGAAATGGGATCGACGAGGACGCGCGCACCTTCGGATTCCAGCACCAGGTCATCCTCTTGGCTGTCGGCAGTGAGATCGAATTTGTATGAAAAGCCGGAACACCCGCCTCCTTCAACAGAAACGCGCAGCGCGTTCATGTCAGGCTCGGTGGACAGTATTTTAGCCACGCGCTTTGCAGCGGCTTCAGACACGACGACTTCGCCTTCCGGAACTTCAATATCTGCTGCTTGGCTCATGGTTCTTTCCTTTGTGGCCGCCCCACCAATATGTAGGAACGATAGTCATCATCGTCAATTGGCGATGAGTGTCTTCTCGTCTATACGCAATTTATGAAAAAAAGCACTGCGACTCGTTCTGAATTTGATCTGACTTCTGTCCGCACGGTCGCCGGCGGGCGCGCATTGGCGCCTTACGCTGTGGATGCATTTGCCAGCAAAGGGCGTTTGATTGCAGAACCGTCCAGTCCGACACGCACAGATTTTCAAAGGGATCGCGACAGAATCATTCACAGCAATGCATTCAAAAGGTTGAAACATAAGACGCAGGTTTTTGTGTTTCATGAGGGGGATCACTACCGCACGCGGCTCACCCATACGATTGAAGTGGGGCAGATCGCGCGGGCATTGGCGCGTGCGTTGAAAGTGGATGAAGATTTGGCGGAAGCGCTGGCGCTGGTGCATGACTTTGGGCACACGCCGTTTGGCCATGCAGGCGAACGCGTCTTGAACGAAAAACTGGCTGCATTCGGTGGGTTTGATCACAACGCTCAATCTTTGCGTGTGGTGACGGAATTGGAGCGCCGTTATGCGGAATTTGACGGTCTGAACCTGTGTTGGGAAACGCTGGAAGGTTTGGTGAAACACAACGGTCCACTCGTGGACAAAGATGGAGATGGTTTAGACGGGCCAGTTCCGCGCGCTATATCGGATTACAACCAGAAGCATGATCTTTTGCTCTGGAGTTGGCCATCGGTTGAAGCGCAATGTGCCGCTATTGCTGATGATATTGCCTACGACAATCACGATCTTGAAGACGGGTTGCGCGAAGGCTTGTTCGCCATTGAAGATTTGGCCGAAGTGCCGATTTGTCTTGAAATCTTGAAAAACGTTCAGGATCAATATCCTCATTTGGACAAAAGCCGCACCATTCATGAAATTGTGCGCAGGCAAATTACGCTCATGGTGGAGGACGTTATTCAAGAAGCCGTCTCAAGGCTGGAGCAAGCAAAACCGACGAATGCGCAGGCCGTTCGTGAATTGGATTACGCAGTGGTGCAATTTTCGCCTGAAATGGAGCAACAGGAAAAGGTGTTGAAGGCGTTTATGTTCGAACGCATGTACCGTCACAAAGATGTGGTACGCCCAGTTGAAGCCTCGCAAATCATTTTAAGTGACCTGTTTGACGCCTTCCAATCGGGGCGGGCGGAACTGCCCGAAGACACTGAATGGGCATTAGATGGTTTGGATGACAGCGCGCGCGCCCATCGCATCGCGGACTATTTGGCGGGAATGACCGACCGCTATGCCGTAAATGAGCACAAGCGTTGGTTTGACCACACCCCTGAACTGGGATAACCGAACAGTTAAAGATTCAAGGATCTTGAAAGGCAAACGGCCTTTCCAAACGATCCGTTTTCACATGTGACGAGATAGACCTATGACCAATGTGTTCGCCAACTTCGAGCATCGCATTAAAAAAATTATTGAAGCTGCTGATATTGAATCAGAAAGTTCTCTGGATTTGTCCCGTGTGACCGTTGAGCCACCGCGCGACGCAGCGCATGGCCATTTGGCAACCAACGCGGCCATGGTTCTTGCAAAGCCAGCAAAGCAAAACCCGCGTGCGCTTGCGGAAATGCTGGTGGGCGAATTGTTGAAAGACAAAGACGTAAATTCTGCAGAGATTGCGGGGCCGGGCTTTATCAATCTGCGTTTGGAAAATGCGTTTTGGGCCAATCATATGTCGGACATCGTGCAGGCAGGTGAGGATTTTGGCCGCGACACAACGGGCAAAGGCAAAAAGGTGAATGTGGAATATGTGTCCGCGAACCCCACAGGTCCTATGCATGTGGGGCATTGTCGTGGCGCTGTTGTAGGGGATGCGCTTGCAAACCTGCTCAGTTTTGCTGGCTATGACGTCACCCGCGAATATTACACCAATGATGCTGGTGGTCAGATCGAGGTTTTGGCGCGTTCTGCATTTCTGCGTTACCGCGAGGCTTTGGGCGAAGACATTGGGGAAATTCCCGAAGGTTTGTACCCGGGTGAGTATCTTGCACCGCTTGGAAAAGCTTTAGCCGAAAAGCATGGAAACGCCTTGCTTGCAATGTCGGATGATGAATGGCTGCCTTTGGTCAAAGATGCCTCAATTGATGCGATGATGGATTTGATCCGCAGCGACCTTTCTGCCCTTGGTGTGAAACATGATGTGTTCTTTTCCGAGCGCACACTTCACGCTGTTGAAGGCAATTCCAGCAAAATCTCGGAAACTGTTGGCACGCTTGAGAACGCTGGTCTGGTATACACTGGAACGCTGCCACCACCCAAAGGTGTTGCGCCTGAAGATTGGGAAGACCGCGAACAATTGTTGTTCCGCTCCACGGATGTGGGCGACGATATGGATCGCGCGCTCATGAAATCAAATGGCGACTACACATATTTCGCAGCGGACGTTGCGTATTTCAAAGATAAATTTGACCGTGGCTTTGAAGAAATGGTGTTTATTTTGGGCGCGGACCATGGCGGCTATGTCAAACGCATGGAAGCGCTGGGTCGCGCCATTTCGGGTGGCTCTGCCCAAGTGACCATCCGCTTGTGCCAATTGGTGAAATTGTATCGCGACGGCCAACCCTTCACCATGTCCAAACGCTCAGGCAACTTCATTACCCTGCGCGAAGTGGTGGACGAAGTGGGGCGTGATGCCGTGCGTTTCATGATGTTGTATCGCAAAAATGATGCTCCGCTTGATTTTGATTTTGCGAAAGTCACCGAGCAGTCAAAAGACAACCCCGTATTTTATGTTCAATACGCACATGCGCGGTGTCACAGCGTGTTTCGACAAGCAAAGCGCGATATGCCTGATCTAGGGCAGGGTGCCGAGGCTTGGGGGAAAGCGGACCTTCGTCTTCTGACCGATGAAGGTGAGGCGACGCTCATTCGCAAATTGGCAGAATACCCACGCATTTTGGATGCTGCGGCCAAATCCCATGAACCTCATAGGCTGGCATTTTACCTATTTGAACTTGCTAGTTTGTTGCATTCTCAGTGGAATCGTGGACGTGATTTGCCAGATTTACGGTTTATAAACCAAGAAAATGCAGAATTGACTTCGGCCAGATTAGCCCTGGTCTACGCAGTCTCCAATATTATTGCCTCAGGATTGGGAATAATTGGAGCCGATGCACCGGAAGAAATGCGTTAAGCCAAAAAGGTTTATCCACACGCTAATTTCGCCGCATTCGTTTTGCAGGGCTTTTTCTGGCACAATAGTGCCACTTGCGTAATTTGGGTGGTCGGTCGTGTCGCAGGCCTTGGCAGCGACACCAAGTAAATAGGTGTAACCAGTGTTTGAGTACAAAGATAACTTCCTCATGGGTCCTGTTCGCGGATTGATCAACGGGGATGATAATTATCCCTTCTGCACAATCTCCAATGCCGCCGAAGAAGAATTGGCAGAATTGGCCAAATTGGTCGGTGATGGCCAAACTCTTCGTCCGGCAGGAGAAGCGCCTTCCGCGCCGCTGTCGGTTCCCCAAGAGGTGACACCCGATTGGACGCAAGCCACTGAGGCAACGGCGCCAAATTTGAATTATGATCTGGAAGAAGAGTTGAGCCGCGCTTTCGGAACATCCGAACCGCAAGCTCCTGTTGAACAAGTTGCTGTAGAGACTTCCCCTGTGACTGTTGTTGATGCGCCTACAATGGCATTCGATCAAGAGCCACAATCTGACTTTAGCAATGATATTGCTGACGAATTAGAACGTGCATTGGCGGAAGAGGCTGCTGCAGAGGCTGCACTTGATGCGGCAATGGAAGCTGAGTTTGCTGCAAGCATTTCTCCGCAAGTTGATGTAACGACCGAAGAAGCGATCGCCGCTGAATTGAACCAGTTGGCAAATGGAACGGCTGATGCACCAGCGCAACCGGACATTCCAATGCCCGTTGCCACTGAGCAAACTGTTGATCCTTGGACGACACCGGAGATTGTGGAGCCAACCGTTGAAGCTGCTCCTGCTTTGGCAATGCCGGAAGTGACACCCGAATCTGAATGGGTTGCACAACCCGTTAGCGTGGCAGACTATTCTGACCCAGCAGCAGATTTTGCCGATGCTGCCGAACAACCTCAAACTGAACAAAACTATGTCGCGGAATCAGCTGTTGTTGCAGCAGGCACAGGTGCGGCTGTTGCAAGTCACGCCCATCATGTGCAAGCCGCGCCAGCTCAATCAGCTTACGCTGCACCCGTTGAAGACGAGGTTATGGTTCCGCCACCTCATATGTATGACCGCCCATCTGGCGGTGGTGCAGGAAAACGCATTGCGCTTGCTGTTGTTGCGGTTGCTCTTATGGGCGGTGTGGCAGCTGCTGGTTGGAACATGTTCGATGGTTCAGATGGCCCAGCGCCGACAATTCTGGCTGCAACAGAGCCTGCGAAAGTGAAGCCTAAGGATACGGGCGGTAAAATCGTTCCCAACCAAGATCAGGCCGTTTACAGGTCAGTGGGCGGTGAAACTGCTGCTCCCAAACAAGCGAAACTTAAAGATACGAGCGAAACGCCTATCAAGGTTGCCGCCAAAGCAACACCAAGTAAAACTGTGACTCGGGCGAATGCTGATGGTTCAAAAGCTGAAACTGGTGTGAAAGTTCAGCCACGTCGTGTGCGCACCGTAGTGGTCAAGCCTGATGGGACGATTGTTTCAACTGCGGGCAAAGCTGCTGCGAAACCATTGACTGTCGCTGCAGCTAATGTTGTGGAACCAACACTGGCATTGAAACCTGAATTGGTTGCTGCAGATGCAAGTGTGGAAACAACGATTCCTGCTGCAACGACTGCGCCTGTGGTTCAGCCTGCTGCCAAAAAGGCTGCGCCTGCACCTAAAAAAGCAGCTGTTCAAAAAGTTGCAGTGAAAAAAGTGCCGGTCAAAAAGGTTGCTGCTAAAGCGGTTCCAGTTAAGAAGGTGGCTGTTAAAAAGGCGCCTGTTAAGAAGGCGGAACCAATCAAGATAGCAAGCGTGAGCTCGCCATATGCAGTGCAGATTTCATCGCAACGCTCTGCTGCTGCGGCTGAAAAGTCTTATGCTACTTTGTCTCGTCGCTACGCCAGCGTGATTGGTGGTAAAGGCGTCGACATTCGGAAAGGCGTCATTAAAGGCAAGGGCACCTATTACCGCGTGCGCATCCCAGCGAATAGCCGCTCAGCTGCGAACACAATCTGCTCGCGTTTGAAAGCCAAAGGCGGTGCGTGTTTCGTCACACGATAAAAGAGCAGAAATACAAATTCAAAAGGCCCGCATTGCGCGGGCCTTTTTTTGTTTCGGGGCGGGAGATGGTCGGTTCAAACTACAATTTGCGTGACGAACCGTATTTACTGTTTTGCTTTGAAAGCCACTTGTTTGCTCTCACGTGAGCTCAAGAGCTCATATATCGCAGCATCGAAGCGACCAACCCCTGCTATGTAGGGGGTTGGTGCCTTGAGTTTCTACAGGTCTTTTGGCGCTTTATCTTTGATTTTTGGCCAATTGCCGTCAGCCTTGGCGCCATTTCCAGCTACATCAGAATTGAAGCCTTTGAGTGCTGCTGGATAGGAATAGACTGACAGTTTTCCGTTATCGACACGGAACAAGTTTGGATCGCCATCCAGCTTTTTGCCGAGTGCGACGCCCATACGGCAGAAACCGCCATGCTGTGGTGCATATTTAGCTGGGTCGGCTTTGAAAGCCGCAAGATTCTCAGCAGATGAAAAGCGGTACGTCGCACCTTCAAATTCGCTGGAATACTGTTCGCTGCCCAGAACCGGTTTGCCGGCTGTGAAATAAGCTACAGGGTCGTGGCTTTTGAGAGCAATTTTGGCTGAACTCACATTGATCGGTGCTGTCGACGTGATGTCATAAGCCAATGCGAAGTTAGGTGCAGTAAATGCGAGCGCTAGGCCCATTGCCATAAGTGTTTTTTTCATAATGAGATCTCCTTTCTTGGTGGTAGATTACCAGCTTCTAGGAAAAATTATGTGTTGTCTAGTTTGCGTAAGGTAAATATAAAAATTTTATATCGAGAATTGTCGACCGATCGGTAACTAATTCTATGTATAGATGTTTCTGTCATCTCTTCTTTACAGTGTGGGCTAATTCTGGATTTAGGGTGGAAAAATCCCACTCGCATTCTTTTGCAAACGAGCAGGAAACGACAGTTGCCTTGCGTGCGTGAACACATTTCCATGTGATGAAATAGCCCAAACATGTTGTTGGGGTGATAAAGTCGCTAAACTGGCGAATCATGACAGTTAAAGCCTTTATATGTGGCCTTCGTGGCCTTGAAATCACCCCAGAGGAACGTGCGTTTTTTGAACGTGAAAAGCCTTGGGGGTACATTTTATTCGCCAGAAATGTGGACACGCCTGAACAGGTGACCGCGCTTTGCGCCAATCTCCGTTCATGCGTTGGGCGTGATGACGCGCCGATTTTAATGGATCAGGAAGGCGGGCGCGTTCAGCGATTGCGTCCTCCCCATTGGTACAAATATCCTGCAGCGGAAGCTTTGGCGACGCTTTATGAAATGGATCGCGAAAAGGGCAAGCGCGCCACTTGGCTGTTGTCGCGGCTCCATGCTTTTGATTTGCTCAAAGTGGGTGTCACAGTGGACTGTCTGCCCGTGATTGATGTGCCGTCACCCGACGGGCACGACGTGATTGGTGACAGGGCTTACGGCAAAACAGCGGCGCAGGTGTCTGCTCTTGGAAAGCCAGCCTGTGAAGGCCTTTTCGCGGGTGGGGTAATGCCGGTGATCAAACATATTCCGGGGCATGGCCGTGCCACTGCAGACAGCCATTTGGATTTGCCAGTGGTCGATACGGATTTTGAAACTTTGGCTGCCACAGATTTTCAGCCGTTTGTCGATTTAAACCACATTCCTATGGCAATGACGGCGCATGTTATCTATTCCGCCATCGATCCAGACGCGCCAGCGACCACTTCAAAGATCGTGATGGACAAGATTATACGCGGTCATATGGCTTATGATGGGCTTGTGATGAGCGATGACATTACAATGGGTGCACTTTCTGGGGATTTAAGCGAAAGAACCAAAGCAATCTTTGAAGCGGGCTGCGATATTGTGCTTCATTGCACGGGACAGATGGCTGAAATGGAAGAGGTTGCAGCTGCAACGCCTTTCCTTGAAGGCAAAATGGCGAGACGGGCAGAAATCGCGTTGCAGGGTATTGGTGAAACGGACGGTATGGATGAACAGGCCTGCCGTGATGAGTTCGACAGTTTGATGCAACACACAATGGTCAGCGAGGCGAAAGCTGATCCAACTAATTATGGAAAGACTGCGTGACCACGACACCCACAACCACTAATAAGACTGCTGATCTTTGGTCGAGCGCCGAGCCTGTTGATCGCACGCTCAGTGATCCTGATTTCACAGTAGATGTGGACGGGTTTGAAGGTCCGCTCGATTTGCTGCTGGCCATGGCGCGCACGCAAAAGGTGGATTTGGCCAAAATCTCCATTTTGGAACTGGCACGGCAATATCTGAAATTTGTCGAAGAAGCGCGCAAATTGCGTTTGGAACTCGCTGCGGACTATCTCGTGATGGCGGCGTGGTTGGCCTACTTGAAGTCGCGGCTTTTGCTTCCAGCGCCCGAGGGTGACCCTGAACCCACGGGTGAAGAGCTTGCCAACCAACTGGCTTTCCGTTTGCAGCGCTTGGAAGCCATGCGCGAAGCGGCCAATCAATTGATCAACCGCAATCGTTTGGGCCGCGACATTTTTGCACGTGGCGACCCTGAACCAGTGGTGGTTGATCGGGTTCAAAACTATTCTGCCTCGCTGTTTGATCTTCTCACGGCATACGCAACCCAGCGGCAACGTGAAGCGGTGAACACCGTGCAGATAACAAGACGTCAGGTTTGGTCTTTGTCAGAAGCGCGGGAGATTTTGACAAGATTGATGGGCAAATTGGCCGATTGGACTCCGCTGGATGCGTTTTTGTCAGAATATGTCGTGTCTGAGGATGAACGGGCAGGGGTGATTGCCAGTTCTTTCGCTGCAAGCCTTGAAATGGTGCGTGAAGGGAAACTGGAAATTCGCCAGTCGGAAACCTTTGCTCCTATCTATTTGCGCCAACCCAGCAACAGCAAAACCACTGTGGCTCCGGCCTAAAGTTGAACAAGAGTGAGTGAGACAATGTCGAACGCAATTGAAGCCAACGTAATGCCGTTTCCACATTTGGTGGAAGACGAAGGCGCAGCTCCCGAACAGGATATGATCAAGAACATCCGCATGGTGGAAGCGATGATCTTTGCATCGAGCGAGCCTGTTGCAGAAAAAGCCCTGACCAGCCGCCTGCCAGAAGATGCGAACTTGAAAGAAATTTTGAAAGAAGTTCAGGCAGCATATGCAAACCGTGGCGTCACTTTGGTGCGTGTGGGCGATGCTTGGGCCTTCCGTACCGCTGATGATTTGTCATTCTTGCTGCAAAAAGAGGCGGTTGAAACACGCCGCCTCTCGAAAGCAGCGTTGGAAGTGTTGGCCATTGTGGCTTACCACCAACCTGTCACACGTGCTGAAATTGAAGAAGTGCGTGGCGTTGTGACTTCTAAGGGGACTCTGGATGTTCTTTTGGAAACAGGTTGGGTGCGCATGCGCGGCCGCCGCAAAACGCCTGGCCGTCCTGTCACATATGGTACGACGGGCGAGTTTCTTGATCATTTTGGATTGGAACAAGTGCGTGATCTTCCCGGACTGGATGAACTCAAAGGTTCAGGCCTGTTGCAATCTCAGGTGCCAGCTACGTTCTCGGTTCCTGTTCCCAACGACAGCGATGAGTTGGAAGAGGATGAAGAACCCTTCACATTGGATGATGTGGAAGAGTTGGGCTTGCTCACCCCTGGTGGTGCTGGTGACGACGATTAAACTGACTTTATAAGTAATGTTTTCGTGTTGGGGCTGGATTTTCGGCCATGACCAGCTAAAAAGCGCCCCATGAAAAGCCCTCTCAAATTTGCTGAAACACTGCGCCGTCCCGCTTGGGGAACGCCCAATACGGCAGGGGTATCTATTCCCCGCGAGTTGGTTTTTGAAAATGTTGATTACAAGATCGAGCAGACTGAAATCCTCAGCGATGTGAGTTTGCAGGCGGAAGCCAGCAAGGTGACCTGCCTTTTAGGACCTTCAGGATCCGGCAAAACAACATTGCTGCGCATTGCTGCTGGTATGGATCGTCAGGCTTCTGGCTTGGTGCAGTTGGATCGAACAACAGTCGGTGGGCCCGGTGTGTTTTTGCCACCTGAAGAGCGTGGCGTAGGCTTGGTTTTTCAAGACTATGCTTTGTTCCCACATCTGGACTTGCTGGCCAATGTGTCCTTCGGTCTTGCCCATCTCGACCGTGGGGAGCGAAAAAAACAAGCCATTCACATGTTAGACCGTGTTGGGTTGGGCGACAGATTGGGCGATTACCCCCATCAATTGTCTGGTGGAGAGCAACAACGGGTTGCTTTGGCGCGTGCTTTGGCGCCGCGCCCGGGTGTTTTGCTCATGGACGAGCCATTTTCAGGGCTGGATTCTCGCCTACGGGATACCATGCGGGAACAAACGCTGGCGGTATTGCGTGAAACGCGCGCGACGTCCGTCATTGTGACCCATGACCCAGAGGAAGCACTGCGTATGGGTGACAAAATTGTTCTGCTGCATTTGGGCAAAGTGGAGCAAATTGGAACCGGGCGAGAGCTTTATGGTGCGCCTAATAGCCTGTTTGCGGCGGCTTTCTTTTCTGAACTCAACATTTTTGATTGTGTGGCTGGTGATGGCGTCACGGAAACGCCCATGGGAAAAATTGCGAGCAAAGGCATTGCAAAGGGCACAACAGTGGCAGCGGCCATTCGTGTTGGCGCATTTGATATATTGAGTTCAAAGACGTCCAAAGAGGGTGTTCTTGGCCGGGTGCTGTCTGCACAGTTTTCTGGCGATCACGAACATTTACGCATTGGTGTCACCACTTGCGAGCAACCAATTTATGCGCGTGTGGAAGCTGGAAGTCTTGATGAAGATGTTTTGGCAGGAAAAGCCGATGTGGTGGTGAAATCGCGTGGAGAAGGCAGTTTTGTCTTTCCAGCGGTTTAAATTCTGTCACAAGAACCCCATATAAATTCATCATAGTTGCATGATAGTGAGAATCGAGACCAAAGGTGTGTTGCGACACAGGACTGCTTTGGTCTAAGTTGTAGAAAAGTTTCAGAGATCGTTTCCGAGTGAAACGGCATGGGAGTACATAGAATGGGACAGATTGGCATTTGGCAGATCGTAATTGTTGCGGTTGTTGTTGTGTTGTTGTTTGGACGCGGAAAAATTTCCGATTTGATGGGTGACGTTGCAAAAGGCATCACTTCTTTCAAAAAGGGCTTGAACGACACAGAAGAAGACGTTGCAAACAAAGTTGAAGACGGTTCTGATAAAGTTGTCGACGCTGTAGCTGAAAAAACAAAAACCAGCTGAATTGCTCTTCTATTTCGGGTCTTGAAGTACCTAAAATAGCACTTTTTCCTCGCACTGTTTTGGAGCCTGGCCTTGTTTGATATTGGCTGGACTGAGATGATGGTTGTGGCGGTTGTCGCCATACTTTTCGTTGGTCCCAAAGAATTGCCTGCAATGCTGCGGACTTTTGGTCGTGCAGTGAAAAAAGTGCGCGCTATGGCAGGCGAATTCCAAGGTCAGTTCGATGAAGCTCTTAAGGACGCCGAATTGGATGGTGTGAAAGACTCCATCAATCAGGTGCGTGATCTCGATCCGACGAAAAAGATCAAAGACAGCCTCAATCCATTGAAAGCGGACATTGAGAAGGCGGGAAGCGACATAAAGCAATCCACCGAGTTCGATCCGAAAAATTTTAGTGAAGATTACGGCAAAGACATTGAAGCCGAATTGGACGCTGCTGATACCGCCGCCAAGACAATTCCTCCAAGTTCCGGAAAGAATGCTGTTCCAGGGTTTGGACCAGCAGATGCACCCACAGCCGATGCACCCACAAAGGCAAAACTGGTAACGAAGAAGAGAACTGCTGCGGCAACGAAAAAAGCGACCGCAAAGAAGGCGGCCGCGAAAAAGCCTGCCGCCAAACCCGCCGCGAAGCCAAAAAGCACGAAAGCTGCATCGAAAACATCGGCCTCGAAGCCGAAAACGGCTGCAAAGCGCAAACCCGCAAAGAAGGCTGACGCATGAGCGCGGACGAGATCGAAGACAGCGCAGCTCCGCTGGTCGAGCATTTGGTTGAATTGCGCCAACGCCTCATTCGGGCGTTGATTGCTGTCGCCGTTGTTTTTGTGATCGCCTTCATTTTTGCCGATCAGATATTTCAGGTTTTGGTTATCCCTTACGAACGCGCCGCTGGTGAAAATCAAAACCTCACACTGATCTTCACTGCGCCTCAGGAATATTTCTTTGCTCAATTGAAGATTGCGCTTTTCACGGCCCTGTTCGTGGCTTTCCCAGTGATTGCGACGCAAATCTATAAGTTTATGGCGCCGGGGCTCTACAAAAACGAGCGGTCGGCTTTCTTGCCATTCCTTTTTGCCACGCCTGTTCTGTTTTTCATGGGCGCTTCACTTGTGTTTTGGGTTGTGATGCCTTTGGCGATGACTTTCTTCCTGTCTATGCAGGTGCAAGGCGACAGCGTGCGCACGACAATTGAACTGCTGCCGAAGGTGAGTGAGTATCTCGGGCTGATCATGACCTTGATTTTTGCGTTTGGTCTGGTTTTCCAAATGCCTGTGGTTATTTCGCTGTTGGCACGCGCTGGCATGGTGAGTGAGCAGGGGCTTAAAAACAAACGCAAATATGCGGTGGTTTTGACATTTATTGCTGCCGCCGTGCTCACCCCTCCGGACCCGGTCAGCCAAATCGGCCTTGCGGTTCCGACATTGCTTCTCTACGAACTCTCCATCTATGCGACACGACTCATTGAGCGCAAACGAGCAGAACAGGAAGCTGAGGCAGCCTAGTTCGGTATGCGGTTAGGGGTCACAATTAAACGGCTCAATGCATGTTCGATATAAAGTGGATACGCGACAATCCAGACCAATTTGATGCAGCTATGAAGCGGCGTGGGAATGACCCGATTGCTGCCGAGTTGGTGGCGCTTGATGACAAGCGCCGCGCCCATGTGGCGAAGTTGCAGGAAGCACAAGAAGAGCGCAATCGCGCTTCCAAAGAAATTGGCAAAGCAAAGGCTTCTGGCGATGAAGCGGCTGCTCAAGCAGCGATTGAAGAAGTCGCCAAATTGAAGTCCTTTCTCCAAACAGGTGAAGAAGAAGGCAAAGCGCTTTCACAAGCGGTCACCGACGCTTTGGCTGTCCTGCCCAATTTGCCTCATGATGACGTCCCAGACGGCGCTGATGAAGCGGATAATGTTGAAGTTCGCAAATCGGGCGAGAAGCCAGAGTTTGGTTTTCACCCCAAAGAACATTTTGAATTGGGCGAAGCCTTAGGCCAAATGGACTTTGAAGCCGCTGCTAAAATTTCCGGATCTCGGTTTGCCGTTTTGAAAGGCGGGATCGCGCGTTTGGAGCGGGCGCTGGGGCAGTTCATGCTGGACCTTCACACGCAAGAACATGGGTATACTGAAATCCAGCCGCCGCTTCTGGTGCGCGATGAGGCCGCTTACGGCACGGACAAACTTCCCAAATTTGCCGATGATCTCTTCCGCACAACCGATGGGCGCTGGTTGATTCCAACGGCTGAGGTTCCGTTGACTTACATGGGTGCTGATGAAATTTACGGGCAGGGTGATCTGCCTATTCGCATGACGGCACATACAGCTTGTTTTCGGTCTGAAGCCGGATCAGCTGGCCGCGACACGCGTGGCTATTTGCGCCAGCACCAGTTCTACAAAGTGGAACTTGTGTCCATCACCGATCAGGACAGCAGCGCTGATGAACATCAACGTATGACTAAGTGCGCTGAAACCGTATTGGACAAACTCGGCTTGCATTATCGCACTTTGGAATTGTGCACGGGAGATATGGGATTTGGTGCTCGCCGCACCTATGACATTGAAGTCTGGATGCCGGGGCAAAACACATACCGCGAGATTTCCAGCTGTTCCGTTTGCGGAGATTTCCAAGGCCGGCGTATGAACTCGCGCTACCGTGTGGACGGTGAAAAGCAATTGCAATTCGTGCACACACTAAACGGTTCCGGAATTGCAGTTGGGCGTGCGCTTATTGCGGTGATGGAAAATTATCAAAACGAAGATGGCACGATCAATGTGCCGGACGTGTTGCAACCATATATGGGCGGCTTGTCTGTAATTGGTGCATAGATATGCGTATTTTATTGACCAATGATGACGGTATTCACGCGCGTGGTCTGAAAGTTCTTGCGGAGATTGCCAAACAGTTTTCAGATGATGTTTGGATTGTTGCGCCGGAAACAGATCAATCTGGACAAGCACATTCGCTGACTTTGAACCATCCGCTGCGCGCGCGCAAAATTGATGACAAGACGTTTGCTGTTACAGGCACGCCAACGGATTGTGTCATCATGGCGCTTCGTCAACTGATTGATGGGCCTGTGGATCTTGTTTTGTCTGGCGTCAATGCTGGGCAAAATATCGGCGACTACATCAATTATTCCGGAACATGCGCTGCTGCGATGGAAGGCACACTTTTAGGTGTTCGTTCAATCGCATTGTCGCAAGCGTTCAGTTTTGAATCGCACCGCCATGTTCCTTGGGAAACGGTTTCTGCACACGGTGTGGAGGCGTTGAAAAAGGTGATCGACATTGATCTGCCCAAAGACACATTTGTGAACATAAATTTCCCCAATTGTGGGCCGGACGAAGTGGTTGGGACCAAAGTTGCCACGCAAGGGAAATTTGAACACGGTCTTGGTATTGGTGAGCGCGCCGATGGGCGAGGACTGCCATATTATTGGTTGGAATTCATTGGCAAACCACCTGAAGCCCAGCCTGGGACAGATATTGATGCGTTGGCAAATAAACTAATTGCGGTCACACCTGTGAGAATGGATTTGACGCATCATGAATTTATGGACGATTTGCGACAGAGTTTGGGCGAGTAAGAGAAGTAAAGATGGCAGAGCAAGAAACAACCAACGATTTAGCGGGGTTCATGTTGCGGGTGCGCGCCAAAGGCGTGGTGGATGCAAAAGTTCTAAAAGCTCTTGAAACAGCCTCGCACGCAAATTTCCTTCCCGTCGCATATTTCTCTCAGGCCTGGCAGGATGCAAGTTTTCCAATTGCCTGCGGACAGACAATGCCATCTCCAGATATCACGGCCCAAATGGTCAATCTTCTAATGCCGGAGCCCAGCAGTTCTGTTTTGGAAATTGGAACGGGCAGTGGGTTTCAGGCAGCTGTGTTGGCTGGCCTGGCTAAAAAAGTGCATTCTGTGGATCGCTACCAAACATTGATCGATAAGGCTTCAGACAAAATCACCCGCTTGGGCATCAACAACGTGGTTTTTTCGAAAGCTGATGGCAATGCGCTGCCGAAGAGCACACAATTGTATGACCGCATTATTGCAGACGTTGCTTATCCCGAAATGCCGCGCCATTTGCTTGAAATAATGACATCGGGCGGCATTGTGGTGACAGCCATCGGGGAACCAAACAAACAGCAGACGCTCGTCAGGCTTATCAAGATTGGCAGCCGTTTTGAACGCGAAGATATGTTCAAAGTGCGGTTTGGTGGATTTGAAAAGGATTACGCAACGTCACTTTAATTGATTTTTATCGGATAACTTAACCACCAATTAAGGTTGATGCGGCTTAATAAAGCGGTCTGTATTGAGTAGTCCGTGGATAAGTTATGCGTTCCAAAATTTACGCACGCCGTTTTAGCGCGTTGCACCAAGCCTCTGCTTTACTGGTACTAACTGTCGTTTCAACTGCATGTAGCAGCGATGTTGCACGCTTTGAACAACAGTTGAAAACCGCCACTTCCATGACGGAAAACCAACACCAAATCATCAAACGAAATGGATTGGTTCAACAGGCTTACCCAGGCGACGTGAGCCGAGATCAAATCAAAGTCGTTAAACGCGATGTGCAGCCGGCATTGAAAGTATCAGCGCCGCGACCATTGGTGTCAGCCGTACAAAGTTCTTCACTGGCGCCTATTGCTACCGCGCCAGCTGCCTCATCTGTTGTTTCGCAATCTAGTGTCGTTCAAAAAGTTGTAACGGCGAAGAAGTTTGTGTCCAATCCGGTTGAGTCTGTTAAATCTGCTGCCAAAGCGAAGGCTGTAGAGGCTGTCACACAGAAAGTCGCATCTTCAAATCCGCTGGTTCTAAAACCGCGCACAACAATTTCTAACCCGTTGAAACTTGTTGGAAAAGACTCATTGACCACTGGTTCTGTAGCAAAAACTGTCGCGACCGCAGCTGTGGCTCAGAAAGTGTCAAGCGCAACCAAGGGTTGGAGCAGAGAAGGCGGCTCTTGGGTCAATTTGAAAAGTGGTGAGACGCTTTACAACCTGTCGCGCCGCTTTGGTGTTCCTGTTTCCGCATTGATGAGCGTCAACGGCATCAAAGATCCAAATTCAGTTGTTGCAGGGTCAAAAATCCTCGTGCCAACTTACCAATATGGTCAAAATGTTCCAATTTCTGCGCCTGACAGCAATCCAGTGACGCTGGCTTCACGCTCTACCACAGGGTTCCAAGGTCAAGCCTTTGGAAAAGTGACCGTTCCAAAATATCGTGTTCAACGTTCAGCACCTGTTGAGGCGCCGCGTCAGATTCTTGAAACGGCTTCTACGTCAGGCAGCTATACAGTGAAATCTGGTGATACATTGAGCGGTATTGCGCGCAAACACGGCGTGAGCACATCCGCATTGCGGTCTGCGAACAATATGTCGTCTGATATAGTCCGTTTGGGTGCAAGACTTGTTATTCCAAACGGTGCGACGGTTGCAAGCAATGCTGTTGATCCTGTGACCACATCAAGTGTGCCAGCTGAAACTCAGTCTCAAAAGCGCGTTGTCCCGACTGTTTCTAAGCGGGAAACGATTTCCGCAAAGGCGCAAGAAGAAGTTCAAACAGCCAAATCAACCAGTGCCGACGCTTTCCGTTGGCCTGCAAACGGGCGTGTGATTGCAAAATTCGGCGAACGTACGTCGACAGGTTCCAACGATGGTATCGACATTTCAGTTCCTGTCGGGACTTCGGTGAAAGCTGCTGAAAACGGAACCGTCATCTATTCAGGGGCTGAGTTGCAAGACTTTGGCAAACTGATTTTGGTCAGCCATGCCAACGGCTGGGTGTCTGCATATGCCCATTCCAGTGCAAACCTTGTAAAGCGCGGTGACAAAGTCTCCCGCGGTCAGGTGATTGCCCGGTCTGGACGCAGCGGCAACGCCAATGTTCCGAAGCTACACTTTGAACTGCGTAAGAATTCAAACCCTGTAGATCCATTGAAACATTTGACCCGCTAGCAGAGCAGCAGTTCACAGTTTCGACATAAGGCCATTTAAGCGCTTCCAAACGGCGCGTGCATTTGTCACCTTCGGCAAAACGCCGTCGGAAACCTGTGACATGCGCACTTTTGGTCTTAAAATCACGATTGCATCTTCATTGATGTTTGCCGTGCAGTCATTCTTGCACGCTCAGAACTTATGCGGGAATGAAAAGGGCGAATGCTCCACGTCGATGGGCAGCTACAGCATCGCTTTGCCTGATCGATCTGATTCAGATGGGCCGATACCAGCGCTGTTGTATTTCCATGGAGCGGGTGGATCGGGCGAGCGGGCCATGCGCAATCGGGGCATGGTAGACACATTCACAAAGCGTGGTTACGCGGTCATTGCACCAAGCGGACTCAAGCGCCCTAATTCTAGGTTCGGTCCCGGGTGGTCGTTCCTTCCATTTCGTAAAAAGCACCGTGATGAACTTAAATTTGCTCATGAAGTGTTAGCTGATGCGGCCAAGCGGTTTTCGATAGACCGAGACAACATCATGATGGGTGGCTTTTCTATTGGCGGGTCGTTGACGTGGTATCTTGCATGTCAGGACCCAGCGGTCGCCAAAGCCTATGTTCCGGTTGGAGGCGCGTTCTGGCGTCCGCACCCTATGGCTTCGGATTGTAGGGGGCCGGTGAACATGATGCATACGCATGGGTGGCGTGATGGCACCGTACCTCTTGAAGGACGGCCGTTGCGCTCGGGACAGATTTTGCAGGGCGATGTGTTTGTCGGAATGCAGATTATGCGAGAGTTGAATTCTTGTACTCAATTGCGCGCAGACAAATTTCAAACCACAGGAACATATTGGCAAAGGTGGTGGACAAAGTGCGCACCAGATACGGCATTGAGGTTTGTCCTGCACCCAGGAGGGCACGGCGTGCCAAAAGGATGGGGCGATCTGGCAATTGATTGGTTTGAAGCATTGGAAAGTGGCAAAACTTCAAACTGATCGCAAATGATTTCAGAGTGTTACACAGTGTGTGTTGACCTATTTCTTCACGACGTTATAAAGCGCGCTGCTCTCAGTAAGAGAGTGAGTTAGTATCGTATTGTTGCCCGAGGGATGTGGCCGGAACAGCAATCGATTGGTAAATGAGTAAAGGCCTCATCAATGTTATATCGTACTGCAGCGCTTCTTGCTGCCTTGATTTCATCTGTCATTCTTTCAGCAACAATTTCTACCGTTTATGCGAACCCTGCTGCGCGTGCGCTTGAGCGGCTTGAAGGTATGAAAGAGGGCACCCGTCGTGCCAACCGCATAATGGGCGTCAACACCCGCCGCGTGCCTTGGTGTGGACATGCCGTAAAATATGCCGTTCGCAAAGCTGGCAAAAAACCAGTTGCTTCCTACGCCAGCGCCCGGGCATGGGAACGTTGGGGAAAGCGCGTGAGCAAACGCAGCATTCGCCGTGGTGATGTTGTTGTGTTTCGCAGCAGCTATTCCAAATCCGGTCGGCACGTGGCAATTGCAACAGCGGTAAAAGGCAACAAAGTAAAAGTGTGTGGCGGCAACACCCGCGACCGCGTTCATTGCGGATGGCGTCCAAAAAGCCGAATAGTGACGGTGCGCAGGTAGTCGATTGAGATAAACTTCCGCGGTACATCTTGCACTTGAAGGTGTGACGTTCTAGATAGAGTTCAATTGATTGGGTGTGTTTGATCTTGAACTGATCAAGCGCACCCGATTGCTGTTTAAAAACAGGTTGTTAGGTGTGTTGTACCGAGTCGCCTGTCGAGGATGAAAAACATGGCTTTGAAGACCAATCCTTTTGCGTTTCTTCAGCAAGTTCGTGCAGAGGTTGCCAAGGTTGTTTGGCCAACGCGTCGCGAGACCGTTGTGACAACAATCATGACCCTTATTCTTGTATTCATTACAGCAATATTCTTTTTCATAATCGATCAGGTGCTGAGCTATGGCACCGGACTGATTTTCGGTTAAGCGGCAAAAGCGGAGTTTCGGCATCTTATGGCCATGCGGTGGTACATCATTCACGCCTACTCGAATTTCGAGCAAAAGGTGGTCGCCTCAATTGAGGAACAGGCGCGTCAAAAGGGTCTTGAGCACCTGATTGAGCAGATTCTGGTTCCTGTTGAGAAGGTTGTTGAAGTTCGCAAAGGCCGCAAGGTTGATGCAGAGCGCAAGTTTTTCCCTGGCTACGTCCTCGCACGTATGGAAATGACAGACGAAGCCTATCACCTGATTAAGAATACGCCGAAAGTGACTGGCTTCCTTGGAACGGAGAGCAAACCGCTTCCTATTTCCAACAAGGAAGCCGACCGTATTTTGAACCAAGTGCAGGAAGGTGTCGATCGTCCGAAACCTTCTGTTACGTTTGAAGTCGGTGAAAATGTTCGCGTTTCTGATGGTCCTTTTGCCTCCTTCAGTGGAACGGTGGAAGAGGTCGACGAAGAACGCGCACGTTTGAAAGTTGAAGTTTCCATCTTCGGGCGTGCAACGCCTGTTGATCTTGAATACGGACAGGTCGAAAAGGTCTGATCCCAGTCGAAGCCGCAAGGTTTTGACGGTGTGGAAAGCAAGCCATTTGGTTTGTTGGAAGCAGATGCTGTTAAGGCATCAAATCTATGTGGGAGGTGAGGGGCCAGGCCGGCTTTCATATCCGCACCACATGGGTCTTTGAGCGTCAGACAGAAATGTTTGGCAAATGAAATGCTCCTTCGGGAGTGCAAACAAAGGCATTTACAATGGCCAAGAAAATTGAAGGGTACCTGAAACTTCAGGTGCCTGCAGGTAATGCATCACCTTCACCGCCAATCGGACCAGCACTCGGTCAGCGTGGCTTGAACATCATGGAATTCTGTAAGGCGTTTAACGCGGCGACACAGGAAATGGAAAAAGGCGCTCCGGTTCCTTGCACCATTACGATTTTCCAAGATAAATCCTTCACCTTCAAAATGAAGACGCCGCCGGCTTCTTTCCTTTTGAAAAAGGCAGCGGGTTTGAAATCAGCTTCTAAAGAGCCTGGTCGTTCTGTTGCTGGTTCAGTAACGCGCGCTCAAGTGAAAGAAATCGCTGAAGCGAAAATGAAAGACCTGAACGCAAACGACATCGATCAAGCTATGCTTATGATCGAAGGTTCTGCACGTTCTATGGGCTTGGAAGTGAAGGGTTAATCAGATGTCTAAAGCAGGAAAAAGACTGTCCACCGCCCGTGAAGGCATTGACCGCAAAAAGCTCTATTCAATCTCTGAAGCTGTGGCATTTATCAAAGATGCACCAAAAGCAAAGTTTGATGAAACTGTTGAAGTTGCGATGAACCTGGGCGTTGACCCACGTCATGCTGACCAAATGGTTCGTGGTGTTGTCACCATGCCAAATGGCACAGGTAAAGACATGAAAGTGGCCGTGTTTGCGCGTGATGCGAAAGCAGACGAAGCAAAAGCTGCTGGCGCTGACGTTGTCGGCGCTGAAGACTTGATGGAACAAATCCAGGGTGGCGACATCCCGTTTGACCGCATCATTGCGACACCAGATATGATGGCTCTTGTGGGTCGTCTGGGTAAAGTTTTGGGCCCACGGGGCCTGATGCCGAACCCACGCGTTGGCACTGTGACACCTGACGTTACTCAGGCTGTCAAAGACGCCAAAGGCGGTTCTGTTGAGTTCCGTGTTGAAAAAGCTGGCGTGATCCACGCTGGTGTTGGCAAAGCCAGCTTCGACGCAAAAGCAATTGAAGAAAACATCAAAGCGCTGGTGGACGCTGTTGCAAAAGCAAAGCCGTCTGGTGCCAAAGGTTCATACGTCAAGCGCGTTGCGATCTCATCCACGATGGGACCCGGCATCAAGGTTGATGTTGCTTCCGTTATGCCTGAGGCATAAGCCAGACATTTCGATTTTAAATGATCGTTTTGACAAAGCCCCGGTGGAAACACTGGGGCTTTTTTATTCTGCTCATGCGCAAACTGATGATCCTTCACTGTGTGAAAACGCACGGCGAAACCAAAATTTCTTGTTCATCTTAGGTTCAAGGGGCCGGTGCTTTAGTTGTTGAAGGGGCCCTAAGGAGAGAAGATATGTTCAAGAAAACACTTATCGCTGCAGCATTTGCAACAGCAGTTGCATCATTTGGCCCATCGCACGTGGCACAGGCATCCGATGGAAGTTGCGGATATTTTGCCTTTGCTGGTGCATTCCAAAATTACAGATCAGCCCAACGCAAAGCACGGCGTATCGGCGCTGTTGCCATGGATCTCGATCAATCCGACAGCCCCAATGCAGGCAAAGGCTATTGGGTGGTTGCCGTTGGGCCAGGCTCAAGAAGCTGGGCCAAAAGAGAACAGCGCCGCCTACGCCGCAACGGAGCAGGCAGCACCTACGTCGCTTCGCGTTGTATTTGGGGGTAGGGGCAACAAGGCTTGGCGGTGATATGCCGCCACGCCACGTTTTTAAACGTTCTTACGGCCATTTGCTTTTGCATGACGCGTATTGGTTTAAACCTCTAACTCACAGCCACTTTGGCGGCCATGTCTGTGTTGAGGAGAGAGTGCAGGGCGACGCGGATGCTTGGGTTTTTCTGTTCCAGTTTTTGCAGTTCATCGCGCTCCCAATAAACATAATTTGGGATGCCAGACAGTTTGACCGTGGCGCTGGCGTCGCGCTTCAAGAAATAAGCCACTTCGCCAATGAATACGCCTGCCTCAAGGGTGAAACTGCGCCCTTGTTTTTCCACATCAACGGTGCCGCTCAAAACATAGTAGAGACGATCAACGGGGTCGTTTTCTTGGGTCAGGGTTGCTTCGCGATGGTCCCAATGGGCGATTTTCAACATGCGGCGGAATTCGCCGGGCGTCATCGTGTCAAAGCGCTCGCAAAGGCGTTTTTCAGCTCCTGTCATGTTGAAAGTGGTGCGTTGCAGCAAAATCTGGACAGTCACATATAAGTTGGCCGCGCCCAGAACCAAACTCCAGAATATGGCATCCCATAGGGGGATTTCTGGAACGAAGTAATAGTAGCCGATGTAGAGAAGGGTTGCGATGAGAACGAGGATGCGCAGCATCAATTGATCGCGCACCAAAAAAGCGATCACATATAACAAGCTGGCCATGTGAACCAGAACTGCTGCGTTGTTTAAGATGAAATCCATAGTCAAAATCGTCGATGTTTTCTCGCACAGCTAAGGTGCTTTGGGGTTTGTCTTGGGTCAAGTGATGTTTGAAGCGCTGCACATTGCAGGGTGCGAGCCTGTGAGCAGGCGCCTCTAGGCAAACGCTTGTGAAATGACCAAAAAGTGGAGAAAAAACAGCTTCCCCTTCGTAATCTGACAAATTGGCCCTATATTGACTTCATGAATAGACGTCGATTTTTACAATCCGTGGCTGCAGTGTTTACGCTTCCTGCTTTGCCAGCCCTGTCATTTGGCTCTTCCGCGGCCGTGCCATCTGCGGCGGTTGCCGTGCCCACCCAAGCGCGATTTTGGGCGATTTACATGAGCGGTTTGCACGGCGAATGCCCGCCACATGCGTTGCAAACGCTGCTCAACATTCCTGCTTCTGAAGCAAATACATATGTCACGCAATTGGTGGCAGAAGGCGTCATAAAACCCAACCCATTGCTGCAACGGTCTGTTTCCAAACTTATCAAATCAGATGATGACAGTTTGTTGGGCAAGGTGAAAAAACGCCTCGAAATGAAATCCGAGGCACAACAGCGAGAGCCGGAATTGGTCGAGCCTGCTGGTGACGTTGAATGGGTGGAAGCGGAAGCTGAAGATGAGGCGGTTGAAGAGGTATCAGAAGAGACGTCAGACATTGAATTGAGCGCAGTGGTGTATGACGATGAATTTGAAACCGATTTGCTCGATGAGGAACCTCTGGAATTGGATGAAGCAGAACCCCAAAATCTGAATTCGTCCTGACACTATAGAAGCAAAACTCAGTTCCTGACTTGAGGATTTTGCGGGAAGAGCTTACGCAGAATGTTGGCTACATAATTTGTCAAATAAGTGTTTTGCCGGAACATTGCCAATGTGATTATTTATCAATTGCCAAAAAATCCAGAGTGCGTTGCCACAAGTTGATTGTCCTTTTTGAATGGAGCTGTTTGAAGTAGTGTCTGAGTGGTTGGTTGCAACAACGGCGATTCCATGTTCAGCATTATGGGCTGTCAACCAAGCGGTTTGAATGCGTTTTCAACCGATCCGTTGGGCCGAAAAGCCAATGGGTGTTTTCTCTTTATAAATTTTTGTATTGAGGCGAATTTCAAAGTTAGCAAATACGGCATGTCTGCCCGTGATATTCGTAGCACTCGATTGTTCAGTTGGATGCCATATCTGCAGTTCGATTTAAACAAACGGCGATGGCCGAAATTTGGGCGTCTATCCCCAAAAGGGAAATCTCTTATCAATTTGTTAAAGATAAGTTAATTCGGTGTTGGCTGTGTCAAAAAAGAGACAGGCATTTTGCCTTGTTATGCTAAAAGAATCGAGAATACCTATAAATATCAATAATTTACGCAACGTAAGTTTTTGGGGTTGATAAAACGGAGAAGATAGATGTTCTTGAAGAAAACTTTAAGAGGAGGCATTGTTGGGCTTACGTCTATCGTCGCGATGCTTCATGCGAGCACAGCGTTAACTGCTGATTTGACACCAGACGCTCCAGAGCGGCTTCCTGCTGTGTCGGGTATTAACGGCAAGCTGGATTTTAGTTACCTATATTTGGACGTTGACGCGCCGGTTGGCGTGCCGGTCGACAGTGTTGATGGTGGCCTTGCGGTAGGTTCGATCACATTCCCCATTAAGGAACGTTTTGGTTTGCAGATTGATGCAGGTTTTGGTCGTTTTGATGCAGGCTCTACTGTTGGAGATATTGATTCATACGGGATTGGTGCACACTTGTTTACGCGCGATCCTGAAGTTGGTTTGTTTGGGTTTTACGCACACTATCTGAAAACAGATTTTGGACCATTAGAGCTCGACTCCACGAAGTTTGGTGTAGAAGCGGAATGGTATGTCAATAATGTGACATTGGAAGGTTTCGCTGGTGTGGATCATATCGATTCAGACACCAATGATGAAACATACGCCAACTTGGATTTCACGGCTGCTTACTATGTGAACGACAACATTAGAGTAGAAGCTGGTGTCCTTCACCAATTTGACACAACGCTTGGAAGTGTTGGATTTGAAGCTGCATTGCCCGCTTTTGAAAACAATACATCAATTTATGCCAATGCCGAATTTGCTGATGGTGAGACAAGCGCCCGCGCAGGTATTCGGATTTACTTCGGTGGAGGCAACAAATCTCTTAAAGATCGTCATCGTCAGGACGATCCAAAGGAACGCCTTGTTAATTTCAATGGCTTGAATTTGGCTGATTTTGTACCAGAAGAACCTCAAGGGATTAGTAGGGAAGAACTCGGCGGACCGACAGTTGGTGGGCCAGTATTCGGTCTGGGACCTAGCTGTGGTGAATTCCGTTGTTATTTAATGGCTCTTCAAAGCAGTTTGTAATTTAGTTTGTTGACGGTCCGTTGATTGTCAGAAGCTCTCTCTGACCGCTTCTTGAAGTTTTCCGGAGGCGGTCAGCACCATTTTTTTCTGCCTGCTAAATTCAATTGTTAGAGGGCGATTGAAATAGGTCTGTAGTTCTGTTCTAAGCCTGTCAAAATCCAGGTGTTCGTTTGGTGTTTGACTCACAAAGCGAACAGTGAGTTCTTCAGGGCCCGTCTGCGCAATTTGCCATTGCTGGGCAGGGAAAAATTCGTGGTATTTTGCCAACGAGACTAATCCTAGTACACTTGTTCCGTCAGAGAATTTGAAGAGATTTCGCTCGCGTCCAACTGTAAGTTTGAGCACAGGCAAAGAACTTCCGCATGAACACCCGTTGGACAGTGCCCCTCGGTCCCCAATGTCATAGCGTATCAGCAACATTGCCCAATTGATTGTAGACGTAATAACAATCCGCCCCGTCTCGTGTTCAGTGCAGGGGGTTCCATCGTCTCTTAGAGTTTCCACGTATAAGGCTTCGCTGTTAATGTGCAGATGACCGTCTGCACAAGGCATGGCAATGGATCCAACTTCACTTGCGGAATAATGATCAATTGCATCGCAGCCAAACGCGCTTTGAGCTAGTTTTCTATGGCTGGGTTGCAATAACTCTCCCAAACAAAGGACGCCAGCAATATCAATGTTGGGAAAATGTTCTCCATGGGTCAGCATTTCTAGTCCAAGGCCACCCAAATTGCTCGGTTGGGTGTTGAGGTAACAGGGACCTTGGCGGTTGAGGAACTCCAACTGTTTTTCCAGTGCGACCGGTTGTCTAAGCCGAATCTGATGTCCAGAGGCTGTCGGAAACACAAAATCTGAAATCCAAGTTGTCGAAGAAGTATGGCCGTCAGGATATTCTCCGACTTGGTCGCCAATTATTGACACCAGTTTTCGGGTGCCATCGAATTTCATTCGTGCAAAAAAGCGGTTTTGCAAGGCCCCTTGCATTAAACCGACAAGCAGCGTTGATTTTACCAATATCGACATGCCCGAAGTGCCTGATGTTCCACCAAAAATGGATTGGCCGTGTCCCTTTGGGATGTCGACACTCAGGATTTCGTCGAAATTGTTTTGAATGTCTGCTCGGGTTAGAACTGGAATATCATTCCATATGTCAAGAGTAATTTTGGATGGATTATCTTTGAATTTCTGCAATCGATCTTTGTAGAAACTTGTGGTGTTTGCGGCGTGAATGAGTGTGCTTAATCGCTGTCCGTCACAATAGACTTTGAGATCTTCATGTGGAAGTTTTTCGGAGTCCATCAAACTCCGATACATAATTTCACTGACGCTCTTTGGACTTTCCATGTTATTTCCAAATCAGATTTGTTGAGCTCAAATTGTATTCCATTTTTAAATGTTCGAACATTGTGTGTCTGTTAAACTTTGCCTTTAAAACGCATTTGTTTTGATCTCATCTGACTCCATTTCCCCTTGCAATCCTGCGTCACCTCTGCCATATCCCGCGCGTGTATTTTGGTACACGCCTGTCCAAGACTGCTGGTGGGGCTTTGGCCTCTTAATATTTGCCCGCACAGACGGTGAGAACAGTTTCAGCCGGAAACGGCTTGTTCGAACGGATTTGCCTCAAAAACTGTAAAGTTGGCGAGGGGGCAGGATTAAGCTGTTGCTCTTTTCCATTTGGAAGATGGCAGCAAAATTGAACCGCCCCCCGATTTCGCACGTTCGTGTGTGCGGGAGGTAAACTGGAGAGACAAATTGGAAAGAGCGGAAAAACGCGAATTTGTTGCTGAGATGAAAGATACGCTTTCGGGCGCTGGTTCTATCGTCGTGGCACAATATACTGGTTTGACAGTGGCAGAGATGACGGAATTCCGTGCATCTATGCGTGCAGCTGGCGGAACAGTAAAAGTTGCGAAGAACCGCCTGGTCAAGCTTGCTCTTGAGGGCTCAGAAGCCGAATCCATGTCAGAATATCTGACTGGTCCAACACTTCTTGCATATGCAGAAGATCCTGTTGCGGCTCCTAAGGCGGCCAGTGACTTCGCTAAGAAAAACGAAAAGCTCGTTGTTCTCGGCGGTGCTATGGGCGCAACTGCACTCGATCCCAACGGCGTGAAAGCACTTGCTTCCTTGCCATCATTGGATGAACTGCGCGGTAAGTTGATCGGTATGATCACAACACCAGCACAGCGCATCGCAATGGTCACCAAAGCCCCAGCGGGTCAGGTGGCACGGGTTATCGGCGCATATTCCTCAAAAGAAGCTGCATAAGGCGACTTCAAACAAACCAATTTCAATATTCTCAAACACAACGTTTGAACCTATCTAAGGATTACTATCATGGCTGATCTTCAAAAGATCGTAGACGACCTTTCTGCATTGACTGTTATGGAAGCTGCTGAGCTTTCCAAAATGTTGGAAGACCATTGGGGCGTTTCTGCTGCTGCTCCTGTTGCTGTTGCTGCTGCTGGCGGCGCACCTGCTGAAGCTGCTGAAGAAAAAGACGAATTTGACGTTGTTCTTACCGCTGCTGGCGACAAGAAAATCAACGTGATTAAAGAAGTTCGCGGCATCACAGGTCTTGGCCTGAAAGAAGCTAAAGACCTCGTTGAAGGCGCTCCTAAGCCTGTTAAAGAAGGTATTTCTAAAGGCGAAGCTGAAGAAATCAAAAAGCAGCTTGAAGAAGCTGGTGCAACTGTCGAACTCAAGTAGTTCAACAGCCGGGCGGCTAAGCCGCTTGCATGATTTTTTAAAAGCCCCGGTGGAAACGCCGGGGCTTTTTGTTTTCAAATCTCAAGCGGAGCGGGGTTAGGAGATAATTTATAGGTTTGTTGGAAGTTAGCTCAAACAGCAGCTCAATGAGGCGAACCGTGAACACCGCGCAACAATTGGTTTCCCAACTGAATCCGCAAGCCTTGAAACAAGCGCACGATATGTGTGCATTCATGCATGAGTCTGACATTGGAATGGCGGTCTATAATGAGGACTTTGTCCTCTTAGCCTCCAACCCAGCTTTTCGCGCGTGTTACGAATTGGAACCTGGCACGGCAACGTCCGGCACGCCGCTATTGTCGATAGCTTGGGCGATGCATCGCAATGAAGTTGGTGATTTCGATACACTCAGGAAACGGGTTGATGCCGACATTGAGCGTCTTTGCAAAAATGGACAACTGAAACTAAACGCCAAGAATGCACGCGGCGACCACTTAAAGATTTCGCGGTTTATCAAACCGTCCGGATTGGTGGTTGAGACAGTGGAGCGCCTGGACGTCATTCACGAGCCGAGCGTTGATGCAGCTGAGAAATCTTCGGCGAGCTACAATCTGGAACATCAGAAGTTGATGACGGCTTTGGACAACATGTCTGACGGTCTTGCCATTTATGATCCCAATGGAATTATGGTTGCGGTCAATCAGCGTTGCCTTGAATTCCAGTCCTATATTGCAGATGAATTGTATGTGGGCGCGCGCCATGAAGACATTATTCGTGCGGTTTTCAAGTCGGGCAAGGTTGCCACTGGCAGAATGACGGAAGACGATTTTGTGGAATATGCGCAGCGCGAATTGCAAGCCCCGACTTCTGAAACGCTTGATCAAATGAATGATGGGCGCTGGTTGCGCTTTTCAGGGCGCAAGCTGGATGATGGAAGCACTGTGTTTATGCAGTCTGATGTCACCGAACTTGTGAAAGCGCAGGAAGAACAAACACGCATTGCAAACAAACGTGCCGAAGAAAACGAGCGTAATGAATTTGCCTTCGAAAATATGTATGCCGGTTTGGCAATGTTTGACGAAGACGAAAAATTGATCTTCTGCAACAGCAATTACCAAACAATGCTGAAGCTCGATAAGGAGGATGTGAAGGAGGGGACGCTCCGAGAGGACATCATCAATTGCGCCATTAAAAAGGGAACTTTTTCGCAGCAACATAAAGAGCAGACGCTGAAAACTTATAAAGACAGCGTGGGCAGCGATGAATTGAAACGTCTGAAATATTATATGTCGGACGGTAGTGTATATGTTTCCCGCTATCGACCATTACCGGGTGGCGGTGCAATTGTTCTTGCGCTTGAAGTGACAAAGGAAGAGCGGGCCATGGAATTGGCAGCAAAGAGCAACCGCAAGCTCAAACGCTCCAATGAAGAATTGCAAAATTTTGCCTATGTTGCCTCTCACGATTTGCAAGAACCTTTGCGTAAAATCGAAGCGTTTGGCGACCGTTTGCTCAAGAAATATAATGATTTGTTGCCGGAAGATGGTCAAATGTACATGGACCGTATTCAAAATGCATCCGGTCGCATGCGGCAGCTCATCAACGACCTGTTGACCTTCTCGCGTGTGACGTCCAATGCGAAAGAGTTCGAGCTTGTTGATCTCAACGAGGTTTTGAGTGGTGTTGAATCTGACATTGAAATGCGTCTTGCAGACAATAATGGGTCTATTGAGAGCGAAAAGCTGCCCACTATTGATGCTGACCCATTGCAGATGCGCCAATTGTTTCAAAACTTGCTGAGCAACTCACTCAAATTTGCCAAAGAGGGTGTGGCACCTGTGGTCACAATTTCTCATAAAGTTATTGAGCGGCATATGGGGGCAGACAATCTGTTGGAATTGCGCTTTGCCGACAACGGCATAGGGTTCGACAACCGTTACAAAGATCAGATTTTTGCTATCTTCCAACGTCTTCATGGCCGTCTGGAATATGAGGGCACGGGCATTGGATTGTCCACTTGCCGCAAAATTATCGAGCGCCATAACGGAACGATCGATGCTGATGGCAAAGAAGGAGAGGGCGCGACCTTTATCGTTCACTTGCCGTTTAAACAGAGTGCCGATCTTGACGATTAAGGTCTTGGGCCTTTGAAGCCGTCATTATGGTAATTTCCGCCTCTTTCGTGACCTGCAAAAGTCGTGAGAGGGGTACTTGTAATTGTGCTCCAAACTCAGTATCTACTCGCTAACGACTCAACATCCTGTTGGATTGGCGAGTGTCCTGAAAGTCCGATTGAATAGGTCTTTTTGGCGACTTGTCTAAAATCAACAGTCTATACGCAGCGTCCGTGCCGTTCTTTTTGTGAGAAAAGAGCTGGTGCGTAGCGCTGTTTTTGCATGTGCGGTTCTTGTGAACTGCGAATAAGAAAACGAGGAAACTCCATGGCTTCAAAAGCTCATGTCTTCAACGGGCGTAAACGCGTTCGTAAAGTTTACGGAAATATCACAGAAGTAACGGATATGCCGAACCTTATTGAGGTTCAAATGTCTTCTTACGATGCGTTCTTGATGGTTGATGAACCAGAAGGTGGGCGCGGTGATGAAGGTCTGCAGGCGGTTTTCCACTCAGTCTTCCCGATCAAAGATTTCACAGGCGCTGCTCAGCTTGATTTTGTGCGTTATGACTTTGAGCCGCCAAAATACGACACGGAAGAGTGCCGTCAGCGCGACATGACATATTCTGCGCCGCTGAAAGTGACGCTGCGCCTGATCGTTTTTGATATTGATGAAGAAACAGGCGCAAAGTCTGTGACCAACATCAAGGAACAAGAAGTCTATATGGGCGACATGCCGCTCATGACGGGCAATGGTACGTTCATCATCAACGGCACCGAGCGTGTTATCGTTTCCCAGATGCACCGTTCACCAGGCGTGTTCTTCGATCACGACAAAGGAAAAACCCATTCTTCTGGTAAGTTGTTGTTCGCTTCACGCGTCATTCCTTACCGTGGTTCTTGGCTTGATATCGAATTCGACGCCAAAGACATCGTATATGCACGTATTGACCGTCGCCGTAAGATCCCAGCAACATCATTGTTGATGGCGCTTGGCCTTGATGGGGAAGAAATTCTCGAGCATTTCTACAACACCGTAAAATTCACCAATGATGGTGACAAAGGGTGGCGTATGCCATTCGACGGTGAGCGTTTGAAGGGCTCCAAGCCGACAGAAGATATCATTGATGCGAAGTCCGGCAAGGTTGTTATCGAAGCTGGTAAGAAAGTCACTGCGCGCGTGATCAAAGATCTCGTCGATAAGGTGAAAGAAATCCGCATTCCAGTAGAGCAGGTTCATGGCCGCTATCTTTCCGAAGATATCGTCAACATGGAAACTGGCGAAATCTACATGGAAGCTGGCGATGAGCTGGACGAAGAAAACTTGGCCATGCTCGATGAGCTTGGTTACAAAGAACTCGACCTTCTCGACATCGACCATGTGACCATTGGATCGTATATGCGTTCCACATTGGCTGCGGACAAAAACTCTTCTCGCCAAGAAGCTTTGTTCGACATCTACCGCGTGATGCGCCCGGGTGAGCCGCCGACATTGGAAACAGCGGAAGCTATGTTCCAGTCTTTGTTCTTTGACCGTGAGCGCTACGATCTTTCTGCGGTTGGTCGCGTGAAAATGAACATGCGCCTCGATCTTGATGCAGAAGACACTGTTCGTGTTTTGCGCAAAGAAGACATTTTGTCTGTTATGAAGACCCTTGTTGGTCTGCGTGATGGCCGTGGTGAAATTGATGACATTGATAACCTCGGAAACCGCCGTGTGCGTTCCGTTGGTGAGTTGATGGAAAACCAATACCGCGTTGGTCTGCTTCGTATGGAGCGCGCCATTAAAGAGCGTATGTCTTCCATCGAAATCGACACAGTGATGCCGCAAGACCTGATCAACGCGAAGCCAGCAGCTGCTGCGGTTCGTGAATTCTTCGGTTCTTCGCAATTGTCTCAATTTATGGACCAAACCAACCCATTGTCTGAGATCACGCACAAGCGTCGTCTCTCAGCGCTTGGCCCTGGTGGTCTGACGCGTGAGCGTGCTGGTTTTGAAGTGCGCGACGTGCACCCAACTCATTACGGTCGTATCTGCCCAATTGAAACGCCAGAAGGCCCGAACATTGGTTTGATCAACTCACTGGCAACCTTTGCCCGCATCAACAAATATGGCTTTATTGAAAGCCCATACCGCAAGGTTGTTGATGGCAAAGTCACAAGCGACGTTGTTTATCTTTCTGCGATGGAAGAAGCAAAATACACCGTTGCGCAAGCGAATGCTGAGTTGGATGACAAGGGCAAGTTCGTCAATGACACCGTGATCTGCCGCCAGGCGGGTGACGTTCAGCGTATGCCTGTTGGCAATGTTGACTTAATGGACGTTTCGCCGAAGCAGCTTGTGTCTGTTGCGGCAGCGCTTATCCCATTCCTTGAAAACGATGATGCGAACCGTGCGCTTATGGGTGCCAACATGATGCGTCAGGCGGTGCCATTGGTGCGCGCTGAGGCCCCATTCGTTGGCACTGGTATGGAACCAATCGTTGCCCGTGACTCTGGTGCTGCTATTGGCGCCAAACGGGCAGGGGTTGTAGACCAAGTGGATGCCACACGTATCGTTGTGCGGGCGACTGCTGATCTCGACCCAGGCAAGCCAGGTGTTGACATCTATCGTTTGCAAAAATTCCAGCGCTCGAACCAGTCAACCTGTATCAATCAGCGTCCGCTGGTTCGTGTCGGCGATGTTTTGAACAAAGGCGACATTATTGCTGATGGTCCTTCAACCGACCTTGGTGATTTGGCGCTTGGCCGTAACGTGCTCGTCGCGTTTATGCCTTGGAACGGTTACAACTTTGAGGACTCCATTCTTCTGTCAGAGCGTATTGTGCGCGACGACGTATTCACCTCCATCCACCTTGAAGAATTTGAAGTGATGGCGCGTGATACGAAGCTTGGGCCGGAAGAAATCACCCGCGATATTCCAAACGTTTCTGAAGAGGCTTTGAAAAACCTCGATGAAGCTGGCATTACTTATATCGGTGCTGAAGTTGGACCGGGCGACATTCTTGTCGGTAAAATCACACCGAAGGGCGAAAGCCCAATGACACCGGAAGAAAAGCTTCTGCGTGCGATCTTCGGTGAAAAAGCTTCCGACGTTCGCGATACTTCACTGCGCATGAGCCCCGGTGCTTTCGGTACTGTTGTTGAGGTTCGTGTTTTCAACCGCCACGGCATTGAAAAAGACGAACGTGCAATGGCGATTGAGCGTGAAGAAATTGAAACGCTTGCAAAAGACCGTGACGACGAACAAGCGATCCTTGATCGCAACGTTTACGGCCGTTTGACTGATATGCTGAAAGGCAAGGAAGCTGTTGCTGGCCCGAAAGGCTACAAAAAAGGCACAAAACTGAGCCCAGAGTTGATGGAAGAATTTCCGCGCAGCCAGTGGTGGATGTTTGCTGTCGACAACGAAAAGCTTCAAAGAGAAATCGAAGCGCTTCGCGGGACATATGACGAGTCCAAAGGTCTTCTCGAAGGCCGTTTCATGGACAAAGTTGAGAAGCTTCAGCGTGGTGATGAATTGCCACCAGGCGTCATGAAAATGGTCAAAGTCTTTGTGGCGATCAAGCGTAAGCTTCAGCCTGGTGACAAAATGGCTGGCCGTCACGGCAACAAAGGTGTGGTGTCACGCATCATGCCAATCGAAGATATGCCATTCCTCGAAGACGGCACACATGCAGACATCGTGTTGAACCCGCTTGGTGTTCCATCGCGTATGAATGTGGGGCAGATTCTGGAAACGCATCTTGGTTGGGCGTGTGCTGGTATGGGTCGCAAGATCGGCCACCTGTTGGAAGACTATAAGAAAACTGGTGAAGCCAAAGAGCTTCGCAAAGAGCTTGAAGCCATCTATCCAGAAAACGACCGAAACGAACCTGTGCGTGATTACGATGATGCTTCCGTCGAGCGTCTTGCTGATCAGGTCAAAACTGGTGTGCGCATTGCAACGCCAGTGTTTGACGGTGCGCACGAGCCTGATGTTGTCGAAATGCTGGAGCAGGCGGGTCTTGAAGGCTCCGGTCAGTCCACATTGTATGATGGACGCACTGGTGAAGCCTTCGATCGTCAGGTGACAATGGGCTATATCTACATGCTCAAACTGCACCACTTGGTGGATGACAAAATCCACGCTCGTTCGATTGGTCCTTACTCGCTTGTCACGCAGCAGCCGCTGGGTGGTAAGGCGCAGTTTGGTGGTCAGCGCTTTGGTGAGATGGAAGTTTGGGCGCTTGAAGCCTATGGCGCCGCTTACACGTTGCAGGAAATGCTCACCGTTAAGTCGGATGACGTGGCCGGACGTACCAAAGTGTATGAATCCATTGTTCGTGGCGATGACACGTTTGAATCTGGCATTCCTGAATCATTCAACGTTCTGGTCAAGGAAATGCGTTCACTTGGTCTTTCCGTGGATCTCGACAACTCCAAACTGGAGATTGAAGAAGAAGCAGAAGGCGAAGAGTTGGATATTCCAGACGCTGCCGAGTAATCCCGATTTGGGGCGTGCGAAAGTGCGCCCCGCCAGTTTGCGTAAAAGCGAAATTATAAGGCTCAACTGAATTTAGCGAGCCGCAAGGGGCGAGAGCCCAAAGGAGCAAGACACATGAACCATGAGGTCATGAATCTCTTCAACCCGCAGGTGGTGGCACAATCCTTCGATTCCATTCGGATTTCGATTGCTTCACCTGAGAAAATTCTTTCCTGGTCATTCGGCGAAATCAAAAAGCCGGAAACCATCAACTATCGTACGTTCAAGCCTGAACGTGACGGTTTGTTCTGCGCCCGTATCTTTGGCCCGATCAAAGATTACGAATGCCTGTGCGGCAAATACAAGCGTATGAAATACAAAGGCATTATCTGTGAAAAGTGCGGCGTTGAAGTCACGCTGTCCCGCGTTCGTCGTGAGCGCATGGGGCACATTGATCTTGCTTCTCCTGTTGCGCATATCTGGTTTCTGAAGTCTTTGCCTTCACGCATCGGTCTTCTTTTGGACCTGACGTTGAAAGACCTTGAGCGCGTTCTTTACTTCGAAAACTTCGTGGTCATCGAACCGGGTCTTACACCGCTGAAAGAATTCCAGCTTCTTTCCGAAGAAGAGCACATGGTTGCAGAGGAAGAGTATGGCGAAGATGCATTCAACGCCATGATTGGTGCTGAAGCGATCCACGAAATGCTCTCTGGTCTCGATCTTGAAAAGCTTGTGAACGAGCTTCGCGAAGAGATTGCGACAACAACGTCCGAGCTGAAATATAAGAAGCTTTCCAAGCGCTTGAAAACAGCTGAAGCGTTCCTCGATTCAGGCAACCGTCCTGAATGGATGATCATGAAAACAATCCCAGTGATCCCACCGGACCTTCGTCCGCTGGTTCCATTGGATGGCGGTCGTTTTGCGACGTCTGATTTGAACGATCTTTATCGTCGTGTGATCAACCGTAACAATCGTTTGAAGCGTCTTATGGAGCTTCGCGCGCCAGACATCATCATTCGCAACGAAAAACGTATGTTGCAGGAATCTGTTGATGCGCTGTTCGACAATGGCCGTCGCGGCCGCACCATTACGGGCGCAAATAAACGTCCGCTAAAATCACTGTCAGACATGCTCAAAGGCAAGCAGGGGCGTTTCCGCCAGAACTTGCTCGGAAAGCGCGTCGACTATTCTGGCCGTTCCGTGATCGTGGTTGGTCCAGAATTGAAATTGCACCAGTGTGGTTTGCCGAAGAAAATGGCTTTGGAACTCTTCAAGCCATTCATCTATGCGCGTCTTGATGCCAAAGGGTATTCTTCCACTGTGAAACAGGCGAAGAAACTCGTCGAAAAAGAGAAGCCCGAAGTTTGGGATATTCTCGATGAGGTTATCCGCGAGCACCCGGTTCTTTTGAACCGTGCACCGACACTTCACCGCCTTGGCATTCAGGCGTTTGAACCTGTGTTGATCGAAGGCAAAGCGATCCATTTGCACCCACTCGTTTGCGCAGCGTTTAACGCTGACTTCGATGGTGACCAAATGGCGGTTCACGTGCCGCTTTCATTGGAAGCGCAGCTTGAAGCGCGTGTTTTGATGATGTCTACAAACAACATCCTGCACCCAGCCAATGGTCAGCCGATCATTGTGCCGTCGCAGGACATCGTTTTGGGCCTCTATTATTTGTCAATTGAAGCTGAGAACGAGCCGGGCCAAGGCATGATCTTTGGTGATATGGGTGAGTTGCAACACGCTTTGGACAACAAAGTTGTGACGCTGCACGCAAAAATCAAAGGTCGCTTCAAATCAATCGACGAAGAAGGCAACCCGACGTCTGAAATCGTTGATACGACACCAGGTCGTATGTTGATGGGCGAGCTTTTGCCACGCCGTCCAGGTGTGACTTATGACATCGTGAACCAAGAGATGACCAAGAAAAACATCTCTGCCATGATTGATCGCGTTTACCGCAAATGTGGTCAAAAAGACACTGTGATCTTCGCTGACCAAATCATGAAGCTCGGTTTCACCAATGCGTGTAAGGCTGGTATTTCGTTCGGTAAGGACGACATGGTTATTCCTGATACGAAGGAAGGCATGGTTGCTGAAACGTCTGCTCTCGCGAAAGAATTCGAGCAGCAGTACAATGATGGTCTCATCACCCAAGGCGAGAAATACAACAAGGTTGTTGATGCTTGGGCGAAGTGTGGTGACAAAGTTGCTGATGAAATGATGGACGGGCTGCAAGAGACCAAGTTCGATGAAAACGGTCGTCAGTTGCAGATGAATTCTGTTTACATGATGTCCCGCTCCGGTGCGCGTGGTTCGCCAGCGCAGATGAAGCAGCTTGCTGGTATGCGTGGTCTTATGGCCAAGCCATCAGGCGAGATCATCGAAACACCGATCATCTCGAACTTTAAAGAGGGTCTGACAGTGATGGAGTACTTTAACTCCACTCACGGTGCCCGTAAGGGTCTTGCAGATACGGCTTTGAAAACAGCGAACTCGGGTTATCTGACACGTCGTCTTGTTGACGTTGCACAAGATTGCATCATCAACGAAGAAGATTGTGGCACAGAAAACGGCTTGACCATGCAGGCGATCGTGGATGCAGGCCAAATGGTTGCATCATTGAGCCAGCGTATTGTTGGTCGAGCCGCTGCTGAAGATGTTGTTCACCCTGAAACAGGGGATGTCATCGTGAAAGCTGGTCAGTCAATCGAAGAGCCGCTTGGCTTGGCGATTGAAGACGCAGGCATTCAGCAGGTGAAAATCCGCTCTGCACTTACTTGTGAAACACGTACGGGCATCTGCGGCACTTGCTACGGCCGTGACCTTGCACGTGGCACACCAGTGAACATGGGTGAAGCTGTTGGTGTTATCGCAGCTCAATCCATCGGTGAGCCAGGAACACAGTTGACCATGCGTACGTTCCACATTGGTGGTACAGCGAACGTTGTGGACAGCTCCTTCATCGAAGCTTCTTACGAAGGTGTCGTGAAAATCCGCAACCGCAATATGGTGCGCGATTCCAGCGGCAACATGATGGTTATGGGCCGCAACATGGCTGTTCTGATCCATGATGAACAAGGCAAAGAACTCGCTGTTCACCGTGTGACCTACGGTTCGCGTCTGCATGTTGATGATGGTGATGCTGTAAAGCAGGGCCAGCGTATTGCGGAATGGGATCCATACACACGCCCAATTTTGACACCGGAAGGTGGCACGGTTGAGTTTGAAGACCTGATCGATGGTGTGTCTGTTTCGGAATCTGCGGACGAAAACACAGGCATCACCAAGCGTATGGTCATTGACTGGCGCACGAACCCGCGCGGAACTGATCTCAAGCCTGCTCTTGTCGTAAAAGACAAGAAGGGCAACGTGGTCAAATCCGAGCAGGGCGGTGAAGCGCGCTTCCTTCTTTCAGTGGATGCGATCCTCTCGGTTGAGCCAGGTGCAGACATTCATGCAGGTGACGTGCTTGCGCGTGTGCCTTTGGAAAGCGCAAAAACAAAAGACATCACGGGTGGTCTTCCACGTGTGGCTGAATTGTTTGAAGCGCGTCGTCCGAAGGATGCTGCTGTTATTGCTGAGATCGACGGAACAATTCGTTTCGGCCGTGACTACAAGAACAAGCGTCGCATTCACATCGAGCCAAATGATGAGACTGTAGAGCCGGTTGAACACCTCATTCCAAAAGGAAAGCCTTTCCACCATCAGGATGGCGACCCGATTGAAAAAGGTGATTATCTGCTCGACGGTAACCCAGCGCCACACGATATTCTTGCTGTTAAAGGCGTTGAGGCGCTTGCGTCTTACCTCGTTGACGAAGTGCAAGAAGTGTATCGCTTGCAAGGTGTGGGCATCAACGACAAGCACATCGAAGTGATTGTGCGTCAGATGTTGCAGAAAGTCGAAATCACCGATGCTGGTGAATCCGGCCTTGTGCGCGGCGAGCAAATGGACCGTATCGAAATGGACTTGATGAACGAGAAACTTGCTGAAGAAGGCCGTGCGCCTGCTGCTGGTGAGCCAATTCTTCTCGGCATCACGAAAGCGTCTTTGCAGACGCGGTCATTCATCTCTGCTGCGTCGTTCCAGGAAACGACACGCGTTCTGACCGAAGCGGCTGTTGCCGGTAAGTCCGATACGCTTGAAGGCTTGAAAGAGAACGTGATTGTGGGTCGTTTGATCCCAGCTGGTACAGGCGGGGTGATGAACCAAGTTCGTCGTGTTGCGAACTCACGTGATGATCTTATCATCGATGAGCAACGCAAAGTTCAAGAAGCTGAAGCAGCAATGCTGGCTGATATGAGCGGCGAAGAGGCGGCTGAATGATTGTATCAAGTTTTAGACTGTCAAGATTCCGGCGTATTTGCTTCCCATATAAACTTGGAAAGCTACAAAGTCGGTTGACCTGTATCTTCAGTTGGGTCAGCCTTGGAATCGGTAAATTAGAATGGGGAACCAAAGATTTGAGCAATACAATTCAGCGAACTAAATTTGGAGTTTTTTGGTATCGTTGCGTGTTTGTTAACCATAATCAGGAGAATGGGATATGAGAGCTTTACACAAGGAGTTTGTGAATATGCCAATGTCCGTAGTTGTTCCGTTTGCTGACGACCTGCATGATAACGAGTCTTCTGATGCAGTTCTGGAGATTAAGACTGCAGTTGCTCGGCAGGTTGTTCGCCCATTGCGTGGTAAACTGCTCAAGGCTGGAATTCCTGGGCAGAAAGTTGAAGCATTACTGGACGCTAAGGTTCTATTTTTGACTAAGCCTAAAGACTATAAGGCACGCGCTGCAAAGCTGATATCTGAGGCAGGCTTTGTGAATGGAACTGTTGAAACCATGTTGTCAGCTTTAGAAACTTGGTAGATTTAATATGGCCAAACGCGCTTCGAAAAAGCCTCCAGCTGAAGGAGCTGCTGAAATTGAAAATAATGAAGAAAAAATTGTCTTAGATATCTTGAAAAGCGATAATCAAAGCAGTTCAAGAAATTATGACGATTTGATCCAGAAGTTAGTCGATAATGCAGCTCGATCACCAGCTGTTGAAAGCGAAGCTGACCAAACCTCCAGAATACAACGATCTAAAGCAGTAAATTATTTTGCATTTGCAATACTGGCGATTGTGAGCGTATTTTTGTTGTTTTCTGCAGTTGGGGTGGAGCTACCTTTATTTGCCAAAGACGGTTCCATCGATGGACCAACACGCCAGTGGGCTCAAACCATTATTGCGGGCATAGTTGGAGGTGCTCTCGCACATATTTTTGGGCCAAGTCGCTAACTCGTTTTCACAAGTTGAATGAATGGAAAAGGCCGTGATGGGAAACCATCGCGGCCTTTCTGCATTTAACTATGTTGCAAGCAAATTTTACAAAATGCGCCGCAATGTGCAGAATATCACTGGCTGCCGATCTTGGGCATGCAAAAACGAAGTCAGATTTCAAGGCTGCTTGTTCAAAACAGCCATAATTGGGGAAACCGTGTTATGTCGTTTTCGAGCACGAAAGATTGGAAATATGGTCGACTTGTCGGTCTCGCCGCAATTTTGAGTGCGGTGGTGTTGCAAGGCTGTTCTTCAACAATAAGCAGCAGCAGCAGTGCCGCTTATGCTGCCCTCACTGAGCCGCAAAAATTGAAACACATGACCTCAGACCAGCGCAGTCAATGGATACGTGACCGTGCCGTTGAAGCGCGGCCACAACCGCAACAGTTTGATTATGCATCAATCTATGCCGCACAAAACGATGGCGGAACACCCATTGTGGCGTTCGATTACACCAAAATGAACCCACGCTTTCTGCGTCAACAAGTGAAATATTATGGGCCAGAGCGCGTTGGCACCATTGTTGTCGATGCTCGTCGCCGCCATCTTTATCTCGTGCAACCAAACGGTATGGCGATGCGCTATGGCATTGCTGTTGGCAAAGAAGGGCACGCTTGGACAGGAAATTCCGTTCTGCAATGGAAAACCAAATGGCCCACGTGGACACCGCCCGCAGAAATGATTGCACGCAAGCCAGAACTTCAAAAATATGCTGATGGTTTGAAGGGGAGTCCAGCCAACCCTCTGGGCGCGCGTGCCATGTATCTGTTTCAAGGTGGGCGCGATACGCTTTACCGTATCCATGGAACCGACAAGCCTCATTCTATCGGGAAGGCGGCATCATCAGGCTGTTTTCGCATGATCAACCAAGATGTCATCGATCTTTACGAACGCGTTGGCACCAAAGGCCGAGTGATGGTTCGCGATTATTTCGATGAAAGTCTGGTTTCTTCGCGCTAGTTATCCAGTTTCAATATCGGTGTCATCGCGGCTGCCCCATTCAGCCCAAGATCCATCATAAACGCGGTGCTCACGTGAACCAACAGTATCCAAGGCGAGCGCAAGCACCGCAGCGGTGACACCAGAGCCACAGGTGGTTGTGACGGGCTGGGTCGGGTCAATGTTTGAGGACTGAAACACTGATTTCAGATCATCTGCGCCGAGCAGGTGGCCATCTTTTACAATGGTGTCGAACGGAATTGATGTTGCACCGGGCATATGACCTGAGCGCATGCCTGCACGTGGTTCTGGTTGTTCGCCTGTAAACCGTCCAGCGGGGCGGGCATCTGCAACTTGAGAATTGCCCACGAGTTCCTGCATTTCTTCAAAAGGTACGACAGCAGTTTCATCAAAGTTTGCGTTGAACAGCTTTGGATAAATGGGGGCAGAGCCAGCTTCCACCGGCAATCTGTCAGCCATCCATTTTGGCAAGCCACCGTCCAATATAACAACCTTTGTGGCGCCCATGATGCGGAAATTCCACCAAACCCGCGCGGCTGAAAACAAGCCCATACCGTCATAGACAACAATCGTGTCTTGATCAGAAATGCCCATCGCACCTACTTTTTGTGCGAAGATTTCGGGCGAGGCGAGGGTGTGGGGCAAGCCGCTGTCGGGCGTTACCACATCGTCAATATCGAAGAACACCGCGCCTGGAATATGTTGAGCGTCGAACTCTTCCTTGCCGTTGCGCGGAACTCCATTGGCCAACATGGTTGGTAAATACCAAGACCCATCCACGATGGAGAGGTTGTCATCATCAAGATGGGAAAACAGCCAGTCAGTGGAAACGAGAAACGGGTTCATAGAGATGTTCCTAAGATGCTGGCAAAGGCCCGAAGCGAATGCGCATTCTGCGATTTTCGCGGCCTTTCTTTTCGATTTTTCCGATATGGATTTCGCCAACTTCGGCTGTTTCGCTCACATGGGTGCCGCCGCAGGGTTGGCTGTCGATGAAGGCATCTTCGCCAATGCAGACGAGGCGAATTTTTCCGACGCCGCGGGGCGGTTTGACGTTCTTCGATTTCACAAGATTGGGGTTCGCGTCCAACTCTTCTTCGCTGATCCAGCGGGTGAAGATGGGATAATTGGCGGAAACCAAGTCCATCAGTTTTGCCGTGATCTCAGCTTTGTCAGCGGCTTCTGTCATATCAAAGTCGATGCGGCTGTCTGTTTCGCTGACGGATGCACCTGTGATCGGAAGAGGGCAAACAACCGACAATAAATGACACGCCGTGTGCATGCGCATCAAGTTGTAGCGGCGTTCCCAATCGATGTGAGCAACGAGTGTCTCTCCGATTTCGGGCGCGGCACTGCCTTCTGATGGCACGTGTACAATGATTTCTTTGCTGCCGGTTTCATAAACGGTCGTTGCAATCTCGATCTTGGACCCGTCCGAACGTTCCAGAAACCCGGTATCGCCCGGTTGTCCGCCGCTTGTGGCATAGAACACGGTTTGATCGAGAACAATGCCGCCAAGTTCGTTTATCCCTGTAACGGTTGCGTCACAGGTTGCTGCATAAGCATCTTCTGCAAAGTGTTGGCGTGTCACTCAGCAACCTCTTCAAACGGCACTTCGAAGTCCGAAACACGCTCCATCCAATCTGGAACAGGCAAGTCTTTCGAGCGTAAGAATTCAGGGTTGAACAATTTGGCCTGATAGCGGGTGCCGTAGTCACAAAGAATGGTCACGATCGTGTGGCCGGGGCCAAGTTCCTTGGCAAGACGAACGGCACCCGCAATGTTGATGCCTGACGAACCGCCCAATACGAGACCTTCAGTTTCCATAAGGTCAAAGACATAGGGCAGGGCTTCGTTGTCGCTGATGCGATAGGGGAAATCGACTTCCAAACCTTCCAGATTGGCGGTGATGCGCCCTTGGCCGATCCCTTCTGATATTGATGTTCCCTCGGCTTTCAATTCGCCATTGGCGTAATAGCCATAAAGCGCTGCGCCACCCGGGTCTGCCAAACCAATTTTTATCTTCGAGTTGCGTTCGCGCAGGGCGATGGCTGTGCCTGCCAATGTGCCGCCAGAACCACAAGCGCAAATGAACGCGTCCACTTTTCCGTCGGTTTGTTCCCAAATTTCGGGGCCCGTTGTGTCAATGTGTGCCTGACGGTTTGCCACATTGTCGAATTGGTTTGCCCAAATGGCACCTTGGGGATGAGACTTTGACAATTGCTCTGCCAAACGACCTGACAGACGCACGAAATTGTTCGGATTGCTGTAAGGCTTTGGCGGAACTTCAATCAATTCCGCACCAAAGGCCTTGATGGCATCTTTTTTCTCTTGGCTTTGAGAATCTGGAATGACGATAATGGAGCGATAGCCGAGCGCGTTGCCCACCATGGCGAGGCCAATGCCTGTATTGCCTGCAGTGCCTTCAACAATTATCCCGCCGGGTTTGATCTCTCCAGCTTTTTCAGCAGCGCGAATGATGGACAATGCCGCACGATCTTTGACCGATTGACCTGGGTTCATGAACTCCGCTTTGCCCAAAATTTCACAGCCCGTCTCGTCAGACACTTTGTTGAGGCGGATAAGGGGCGTGTTGCCGATGGCATCAATGACAGATTTATGGGTGGTCATGGGGATTGTCTCGTGTCTCTATTTGGCTTGAAACTACAGGCGATGGAGAACAGCTGCAAGCGCAACAATTGCGCCAAATCAAACCTTTGTGGAACAGTTTTGCAATTTTGATTCAAGCTTCGATTTGTTGGCGCAGTTTCATCGCCTCTTCCCTGCCAATAGGAAAGTTCCACATGAGAAAGAGAGCAGGAATTTTAAGAGCAATTGGACCCCATCCATAAAGAAATCCAAGGAGGGTAATTCCAATTGCTGTGGACGCGGTGGCGTCGTTGGCGCTGAAGCCATACCATTCAAGCAGAGGTAAAACAGTGACCACGGTGAGTGCGAGTGAAAGCTTCGTGGCCAAACTCCATAGGGCGAAATAGGTGCCTGATCGTTGTTCACCAGAATGGGCCGTGTCCACATCAATAACATCAGCCTGAACAGCTGCGGGTTGTGTGATGTCTGCTCCCAGTGCAAGACCAGATAAGACGCAGATTGCACCGAATGCCACTACCGAACCTTCTGGCAGGAAGGGAGCAGGGAGAAACACGATGATTGCAAACACCATGGCATAGCACCAAGCGCGATGTTTTGAAGTTTTTCGGGCAATTGCTGCCCATACTGGCACACCCAAAATACCGCAAAGAAAATAGACGAATATGAAGGGCCCGCGCAGGTCTTCCAGGCCAAGGCGTTGCGACGTGTAGAGCAGAAATAAGGTTGCGGCGATGGAGTTGGCAAACCCGTTTAGGAAGAATGCGGAGAGCAGTCTTTTGAAGGGTTTGTTGGCTTTCAATTGCCGAACACCTTCCATCAACCCAATCGCTTGGCGCGTGTGTTCTTTTGGCTCCGGCACAAACCGCACGGCTGCAATTGCAAACAGCGGCAGAGCCACAACGATGATGATTGCGAGCAATGCAAACCCATGCAGCGCGGTGGGATCAGCCCAGCCCAAAGTGAAAGGAACAGTGATGGCAATCAGCGTGCCAACCAATGTGAGGCCTTCGCGTGCGCCTGCCAAACGAGAGCGGTTGGTGTAGTCCGTTTGCAGTTCTGCGCCCCAAGCAGAGAAAGGCAGAATTGCGCAAGTATAACCAATGGAAAGCACCAAAGTCCAAACGCCCACATAGGCGACACTTGCATCTGCAGGTGGCCAGAACAGCTTCCAAACCCCTAACATCAAAAGCGGAATGGAGCAGATGAACCAAGTGCGCCTTCTGCCAAATGAAGGACGAAACCTGTCGCACAACCAACCCAAGACCGGGTCGTTTACAGCGTCGAACAGCCTTACGAGAAATAACGCAAAGCCCATGCTGGCAAGCGAAAGTCCAAGGCTTTCTGCATAGAATATTGGAATGAACGAATAAAGCGGCAGGGTAAGTGCCGCCAATGGAACAGCGGGCAGCGCGTAGAAAATGAGTTGCTTTACGGGAAGGGGCGTTTCAGCTTTTTGTTTGGTCATGCTGCAGATACGCCATGGGAACGAGGTGGTTTCAAACTTTTTGATAGACGATCTGGTGAACGTCGATTGACCCCTGCCAAAAGCCGGCTTCACAATAGTGGAAATAGTAGTTCCACATACGTTTGAATCGTTCGTCAAACCCCAGTGGTGCAATGGTTGCCCATTTGGCGTTAAAGACCTTGCGCCATTCTTCAAGTGTGGCTGCATAATCGTGGCCAAATGCACGGTCTGAAATCTGTTTCAAACCGTTTTCATTGCCCATCTTGGTCATCAAGGATTCGGTGGGGAGCATGCCACCCGGGAAGATGTATTTTTGAATGAAATCGGGTGTGGCGCGATAGGATTCAAAATCTTGTTCGCAGATTGAGATATATTGCAGTCCTGCTCGGCCATTGGGCTTCAGGCAATTGTTCAACTGACTGAAATAAGATGGCCAATAGCTTTCCCCCACCGCTTCGAACATCTCGATTGAGCCGATCCGATCATACGTGCCCGTTTCATCACGGTAGTCTTGGAACTTTATCTCCACTTTGTCAGAAAGCCCAGCGCGCTCCATGCGTTCGCGTGCGAAATCAAATTGCTCTTGGGAGATGGTCAGGCAAGTGACTTTCGCACCAATTTTGCCCGCAACATATTCTGCAAAGCCGCCCCAACCGCAGCCAATTTCCAAAACATGGTGGTTGGGTTGAATGTCTGTCATTTCTGCCAATGAACGATATTTGGCTTCTTGTGCCTCTTCCAGAGAGTTTGCTCCATCGCGAAATATCGCGCTGGAATAGGTCATACTTGGGTCCAGCCATTGGGTGTAAAACGCATTGCCAAGGTCGTAATGGGCGGAAATGTTTTTCTTCGCTTGGGATTTTGTGTTGCGGTTGAACCAATGAGTGATCTTTGTGAAAAAATTCAACAAAGCACTGCGCTTGAAAAACTCATCGCTTCCATTGCCATAAGCGTTAGCAAGAAACAGGCGCAGAAAACTCGTGACGTCTGGGCTGTCCCATTCTCCGTCGATATAACTCTCTGCAACACCAAGAGAACCGCCTGAAATCACGCGGCGAATGACGCCCCAAGAGTGCAAAGTTGCTTCACCGTGAGGGCCGGGTTGAGGCGCTTTATAACTGATGGTTTTGCCGCCTGGAATCGTGATGTTAAGCGATCCGAATTTCATCATTGTAATTGCGCGCATGGCAAAACGAACTTTGCGCGGCAGGCCTTTTACAGCTTCAGACAAATTGTTTTGTGTTAATTCTATGAGATCGCTGTTCATCGTTTCAGTCTGGTCGCCCGTCATCATTGTTCATTGCTGCCTTCAGTTACGGATGAAAGGGTTTGCTCGGTTTCGCAAAATTTCATCCAGCAGTCTTTTTTGCTCATATCGCCATTTGATTGTCGTAGCGTCAAGCAATGCATGATCGATCAGTTTATTCCTTTGGTTCTTTCGAAGCTTGCAAAGCAGCAAGTGCTCGTTCTCGAGCTTCTTTATGGTCAACAATGGGCTTTGGATAGGTTTCACCTAGAACGATACCCGCTTTTTTCAGCTCTGTTGCGGGCGCATCCCAAGGCGCTGCCAGATATTGTGTGGGAAGGTCTGAAAGTTCTGGAACATAGCGTTTGATATAAGAACCGTCTTTGTCAAATTTCTCGGCCTGCAGTATGGGGTTGAAAATACGGAAATATGGAGCCGCGTCAGCACCGGTTCCTGCCACCCATTGCCACTGAGCGGGGTTTGCGGCCGGGTCTCCATCCACCAATGTATCCCAAAACCAGCTTTCACCTTCACGCCAGTCCAGCAATAGGTGTTTGACCAGAAATGACCCGACTATCATGCGCACACGGTTGTGCATCCAGCCTGTTTTCCAAAGTTGGCGCATGCCAGCATCGACAATTGGGTAACCCGTTTGTCCACGTTGCCATGCTTCCAGAGCAGCTTCGTTTCTATCCCAAGGAAAATTATCAAATTTCGGATTGAAGTTTTCGCTGCGCAGATGGGGCCATTCTTGCAGCAAGTGGTAGGAAAATTCGCGCCATACCAATTCTTTGGCCCATACCTCCCGCGCTTTTGCATCTGCTGTGTGGCGTTGGTCGTGGCATTGGTGCCATAGGGTGTAGGGGCTGATTTCACCAAACCTCAAATGGGGTGACAGCTTTGATGTCCTGTCAGGACCGGGAAGGTCACGGGCAGTGTCATAGGCTCGAAGGTCAGCGGCCATATAAGCTTTCGCGCGTTCGGTGGCCGCGGACTCTCCTGGCGTCCACTGTTCAGCGATTGTTTTTGACCAATCCGGTTTCGTGGGCAAGAACTTCCAATCTTCCAACGTGTCGGATGAGACCTGATCTTGGTGTGGTTTCAATTGTTCTGGGGCAGGATAGGGCGCTCGTGGCGGCCCCATTTCACAGAATTTTTTCCAAAACGGGGTGTAGACGCGATAGGGCATATCAGAACCTGTGCGCACCAAACTTGGTTCATGCATCAGATGGCCTGCAAAGCTCTTTGCTTCCAATCCTTCGTCTTTGAACATTTGTTTGATGTCGGCGTCGACAGATTGCTCGCCATCGCCATACCTGCGGTTCCAGCAGATCGCGTCCGCACCCGTTTCTGTTTTCAACTGCGCAATGGCATCAGTCGCCGCACCGCTTTTCAAAATCAGTTTGCAGCCGCGTGTTTCCAATTCATTTGCGTGGCTCTCCAAAGAATGATGGAGCCACCATTTTTGCGCGGCTCCCATAGGCCGGATGTTTGGTGAGATTTCATCGTGGATGAAAACTGCAACAATCGGTTTGCCAGAACTTGCAGCATGGTTGAGGGCAGGGTTGTCGTGGATCCGCAGGTCTTGGCGAAACCACATAATGATTGGGGTATTTGAATTTTCTTTGGTCATATATTGCGCCTGAAACCTATTTTGTGATCGATCTAAAGCTGATTTTCAAAACTTGCCACACTTTAACCGAATGTTTTCCTTAACCGATGCACAATGACGCAACGTTAGCGATCGAAGGTTTATTGCAATGACTAAGAAATTTATAGCTGCAGCTGCCGCTGCATTGATGTTGAGTGCTTGTACGACAGACCCCTATACGGGCCAAAGCAAAGTGGCGAACACTACTATTGGTGTTGGTGCAGGTGCTGCCATTGGTGCATTGGGTGGATTGATTGTGGGTAAAACCACAAAGGCAGACACTCGCAAATCTATCCTGATTGGTGCCGGCATTGGTGCGTTGGGCGGCGGCGGCATTGGCCTCTACCAAGATCGTCAAGAGGCCAAGCTTCGTGACGAGTTGCGCAACACTGGCGTGAGCGTGACGCGAAATGGAGATACAATCATTCTCAATATGCCGAGCAATATTACGTTTGCTTCTGGCCAATCTGAAGTGAAAACAGAATTTTACCGTGTTTTGGATTCAGTTGCTTTGGTTTTGAAGGAATACAATCAAACCCTCGTAAATGTTTATGGTCACACAGACAGCGACGGCAGCAATTCTTTCAATCAGCAATTGTCTGAACAGCGCGGTACATCCGTTGCACGATATTTGGTAAACAAAGGCACTGATGTGCGCCGTTATCATGTGATTGGGTTCGGTGAAGAGCGTCCTGTGGCATCAAACGCCACTCAAGATGGCAAAGCGCAGAACCGTCGTGTTGAAATTCAAATTGCTCCGCTGACAAACAGCTAGGCTTTGAAACGCAAAAACCACCGCAATTTGTTTGCGGTGGTTTTTTATGCAGCAAATTTCAAAGAGAAATTTGGCTCCTCTGGCCGGATTCGAACCAGCGACCAATTGATTAACAGTCAACTGCTCTACCACTGAGCTACAGAGGAATGCCTATCGCAGCCTCAGTGTATTCTGCGATGAGCGGCTCATAGCAAAGGTGCATCAGGTTCTGCAAGCGCAAATTGCGTGTTTAGGTGAGATAATTTTTTGAAGCGAATTCCCACGCCAAAAACCAAACTTGGACGCATTGTTTTGGGCGTTCTTCTCATCTTCGGCGGAATTCTCGGTTTCCTGCCAATTTTGGGGTTTTGGATGATTCCACTTGGGCTTGTGATCTTGTCTCACGATTTTCATATTGTTAGGCGTTTTCGCAGGCGTTGGAGTGTGAAACTTTCTCGACTTTGGACAAAACATGTCACCAATCGGCGTTCTTGAATTTGGTATTTATCTCTTGGGGATAAATCTTGCCTGCTTTGGTGCTTTTGCTCTGGATAAAAGGCGCGCGCGCGACAACGATAAACGACGCGTACGCGACAGGGGGAAACGCATTCCTGAACGCAGACTGTTGCTGCTTTGCGCCATTGGTGGCTCCATAGGTGGCTTGTTGGCGCGGCACTTTTTGCGCCACAAAACGGTGAAAGAACCTTTCTCAACAATTTTGGCGCTGATTGTCGTGGTGCAAATCGGCTGCGCGGTATTGTTGGGTGTGTTGGCGGCTTACACTGCTCTTGGTTTTGCCAACTGAAAAGCAATCGCCGAACCGAAAAATGTGGGTTTGGTCACTTTCAGTTCACCCAATCTGCGAATTTCTGTGTTTCGGGGGTTGCTTCACAAAACCCCTGTAGTTAAAGCCTGCTGTGTCCTGACATGGACAGGTTGGCCTCGTGGCGGAGTGGTTACGCAGAGGACTGCAAATCCTTGCACCCCGGTTCGATTCCGGGCGAGGCCTCCAATCCATGGTCAACACAGTTCGATAGAGCTACAGGATGCGTCCGTGGAGCTGATAGGGTGTCATGATGGATTTTGAAAACGCGCGCACGACAATGGTGGATTGCCAAATCCGTCCCAATGATGTGACAGACCATCGTGTGATAGACGCTTTTATGTCTGTGCCACGTGAAGCGTTTGTTTCTGCCGCTCAACGTCCACTTGCTTATATTGATGAAGATCTCCCGCTGTCGTCTGGCGGTTCAAAGCGTTTTTTGATGGAAGCTATGGCGATGTCCAAGCTGGTTCAGCTTGCTGATGTCGAAGAAGACAACATTGTTCTCGATATCGGTTGCGGAAGCGGATATTCCACCGCTGTGCTTTCAAAGCTCTGCAATTCGGTTGTGGCACTTGAATGTGATGAAGCTTTGGCAGCGCAGGCGACGCAAACTCTAACCGAGCTTGGCTGCGACAACACTGTTGTGGTGACAGGCGCGTTGGAAAGCGGCCTTGCCAAAGAAGGCCCGTATGATGCGATCTTTGTGGGTGGCGCTGTTGATTTCGTTCCCGAAAGCCTGTTGGCGCAATTGAAAGATGGCGGCCGTTTGGTTGCTGTAGAAGGCACCGGCAATGCAGGTGTTGCCAAGCTTTACACCCGTGATGGCGACGTGATTGGCGCGAACGAAGCGTTCAACAGTTCCGTAATGCCGCTGCCAGGTTTTCAGCGCGAAGTCGGCTTTACTTTTTGATCTGAAAGCCTACTGAGGCTCTTTCGGAAAAGCCAAAAAATTTGCAGCAAAAGTCTGTGCAAACGCACCAGCAGATGTGCTGAATTTTCTCAAATCAGTTATAGTCATGGCGAATCGCCAGAAAGTGGTCTGGCAAAGAGTTTCGTAATTTGATCTCGGGGAAATCATCATGGTCACTTCAACAGGCAATGCTGCTGAAAAACTGCCCGACTTGGACACCGATCAAGAACCCAGCATGGAAGAAATTCTGGCGTCGATCCGTCAGATCATTGCTGATGATGAAGAGCCGGCTGATGATGGCCTGAGCGAGCGCGAGCGCTACACACATCCCACCGACCATTCAAACGCTAACCTAGAAGATGCCATGGCTGCTGAAATGGAAGCGATGGTTGCCGAAGAAGCGCCGCTGACAATCGAGCAAAAAGCCGCTGAATTGCGGGCTCAAATTGCAGCTGCAGGTGAGGGGCTTTCAACCGAAGAACGCCTCGAAAAATATAGAATGCGTGGCAAGCCTTCTATGCCTGTGACGCCACCTGCGGCTGAGATTGCTGTCGAAACACAAGAAGCGACACCGGCTCCAGAGCCTGTTGTTGAAACAGTGGCGGCGTCTGTCGCACTGCCATCCACCGCTGCCGTGGCGGAGCAAATTGCCGCGAAGGTGATGGAAGAGAAATCATCTGAGATTGAGAGCATGTTGGGTGACATGATGCGCCCCATCGTGCGCACATGGCTTTCCGCCAACCTGCCCACTTTGGTTCAAAAACTGGTGCAGGAAGAAATTCAAGCAGTCTCACGCGGCAAAAGAGCCTCTTAAGACGCTCAAGACCACCAAAACGCCCGAAATTGTTGACTTGAAGTGCTGCTTTGTCTTTAGACAAGGTGAGACACATAGTGCCGCATGAGCGTTGTTCACGCGCGGCTGTTCAGGACGAAAAATGCTAGAAAAGAATTACGACGCAAACAGTGTTGAACCCCGCATCGCCAAGAAATGGGACGAGGCGAAAGCCTTTGCCGCTGGCGCTGGCGCACGCGAAGGTGCCGACCCTTATGCGATCGTCATTCCTCCGCCCAATGTGACGGGCTCTCTGCATATGGGCCATGCGCTCAACAACACGTTGCAGGATATTCTCATTCGCTATCAGCGCATGTTGGGCAACAATGTTTTGTGGCAGCCGGGCATGGACCATGCAGGCATCGCAACCCAGATGGTTGTGGAGCGGAAGCTGAATGCAGAAGACAAAAAACGCACGGATTTTTCACGCCCTGATTTCATAGACAAAATTTGGGAATGGAAAGAAGAATCTGGCGGCACGATTTTCAACCAGCTGAAACGCCTTGGCGCCAGTTGTGATTGGTCGCGTGAGCGGTTCACCATGGACGAGGGGCTGTCTGAAGCTGTTCGCGAAGTGTTTGTTTCGCTCTACAATGAAGGTCTGATCTATCGCGGCAAGCGTTTGGTGAACTGGGACCCGCATTTTGAAACGGCGATTTCTGACCTTGAAGTTGAGAATATCGATGTTGATGGTCACATGTGGCACTTCAAGTATCCGCTGGCGGCCGACCCTGAGACAGGAAAACCTGCGACTTACGAATATGTGGAGAAAGACGAGGACGGGAACGTTACGCTAACGGAAACGCGTGATTATATTTCCATCGCAACCACACGCCCTGAAACCATGTTGGGTGATGGGGCCGTTGCGGTCCATCAGTCTGACGAGCGCTATGCGCCGATTATTGGCAAATTGTGCGAAATTCCTGTTGGGCCAAAAGAACATCGTCGTTTCATCCCGATCATTACGGACGACTATCCTGACAAGGATTTTGGCTCTGGCGCAGTGAAGATCACGGGTGCGCACGACTTCAACGACTATATGGTCGCGAAACGCAATGACATTCCCATGTATCGTTTGATGGACACCAAAGCCGCATTGCGTGCTGATGGTGCGCCTTATGCTGAAGAAGCTGCCAAAGCCAAAGCGATTGTTGAGTCTGGTGAATTGCCAGATGAAAACACTGTTGATGCGATCAATCTGGTTCCCGATGAATATCGTGGTCTCGACCGTTATGATGCCCGTAAAAAGGTGATCGCTGCTATCACAGCTGAAGGCAATGCGGTGATGACAACGGACGAGGAGGGCAATCCCATTCCTCTCGTTGAGAAAAACAAAATGCAGCAACCCACGGGTGACCGTTCCAAGGTTGTGATCGAACCCATGTTGACTGACCAGTGGTTCTGCGATGCGGAAACATTGGCCAAGCCAGCGCTGGCGTCTGTCAAAGAAGGCCGCACCAACTTTGTGCCGAAGACGTGGGAGAACACCTATTACAATTGGATGGAAAACATCCAGCCGTGGTGTATCTCACGCCAGCTTTGGTGGGGGCATCAGATTCCGGTTTGGTATGGGCCGAAGCCGTCTGATGTTGTTGCAGCTAAAGAACATGCTGATTTGGTCAACGCAGGTACTGACTTGAACGTTTATCGCGACGCAGCATGGCTTCGCTCAATTGCGCGGTTCGAAATTTTTGCCATGCATACGTTTCAAGACAACCCAAAGAGCTATTCATCTGTTTTAGGGGAAGTTGTTGATGTTGGCGAACTTGATTCTTGGAAAGTGGTTGAGGTTGAAAGTCCTGAGGCTGCAATGCACCATCTGACGAGTTCGCTGATTGAGGGGAAACTGGAATATCCAGTGTATCGCGACCCCGACGTCCTAGACACATGGTTCTCATCTGCTCTCTGGCCGTTCTCCACACTTGGTTGGCCTGACAAGACCAAAGAGCTTGAGACTTATTACCCAACCAACACGCTGGTCACTGGCTTTGACATTATCTTCTTCTGGGTCGCTCGGATGATGATGATGGGCAATCACTTTATGAAGGATGATGCGGGGAAGATCGTTGAGCCTTTCCACACGGTTTATGTTCATGCGCTGGTGCGCGACAAGGACGGGCAGAAGATGTCCAAGTCGAAGGGCAATGTGATCGACCCGTTGGAGTTGATGGACAAATACGGCACGGACGCTTTGCGCTTCACACTATCGATTATGGCCGCGCAGGGCAGGGATGTTCGTCTCGATGAAGACCGTATTGTGGGTTATCGCAATTTCGGCACCAAGCTTTGGAACGCCACACGCTTTGCTGAAATGAACGAAGTGAAACACGCGGAAGGTTTCAAACCCGAAGATGCAAAGCTTCAGGTGAACCGTTGGATTTTAACGGAACTGTCGAAAACAATCGAAGACGTGAGTGAAGGTATCGAGAAGTATCGTTTCAACGATGCTGCGGGTGCGGCTTATAAATTCGTTTGGAACACATTCTGCGACTGGCATTTGGAACTGTTGAAGCCTATCTTCAATGGCGACGATGCCGCTGCCAAAGCGGAAGCGCAGGCGGTTGCCGCTTATGTGCTGGATGAAATCTACAAACTTCTGCACCCGTTCATGCCGTTTATGACGGAAGAACTTTGGGCGGAAACGGCTGAAAGCCGTGATACATTGCTGTGCCATGCAGAATGGCCAAAGCCGCAGGTGCAAGACCAAGCTGCTGCAGATGAAATCAACTGGTTGATCGAATTGGTGTCGGAAGTGCGTTCTGTGCGCACCGAGATGAAAATTAAGCCAAGCTTAGAAATGCAGTTGGTGATCGTTGGTGCCTCTGATGAAACCAAAGCGCGTTTGGAACGCAACGATGCAGCGATCCGTCGTTTGGCGCGGATGAGCGATGTCTCATTGGGTGGAGAAGCGCCCGAAGGGTCTGCACAAATCGTGGTGGGTGAGGCGACGGTCTGCCTGCCACTCAAAGGTCTTGTGGATTTCGCCGCGGAAATCTCTCGTTTGGAAAAAGAGATTGAAGGCATCGACAAGGATTTAAAAGTTGTTGGCGGCAAGCTGAACAATGAGAAGTTTGTGGCCAATGCGCCGGATGCTGTTGTTCAGGAAAATCGCGATCGTTTGGCAGAGCTTGAAGAGAAACACGAAATTGTGAACGAAGCGCTGCAAAGGGTTCGGTCATTCAATTGATTGAAAGTTAAAGCTGAATCCCGTCTTTTTCAGTTGTGGTATTTTTGTGACAAGGGTGCATTGATTGACCTATTGGTCAATGGCCAGTCTTGTTGAGTGCATCTGATAGGGGTACTTTTTGTCGCAGCAAATGTTGTTTGATCGAGGTTTCGGGGGAGTGCAATAATGGGTTCTATCTTTAAAAGTGCCGGGATTTTGGCGGCTAGTGCGTTGTTTGCAACAGCTGCTCAGGCTGGTGGTTTTGACCGCGGTGGCGTGAAAATTGATCAGCTGTTCGACAGCCAACGTTACACTATGGACAGTGAAGTCAGCATTGTCTTGCCTCAGCGAACCATCAAAAACGTCACACGCTCAGCCAACCTTGGCGGTGGGTTTGGACTTCTGCCCCAATCGACAGCTTCTATAGATGTGGATGCAGATTATGTGGTTCCAAGATTTGGAATCAAAGCTGGATTTGGCGACTCAATCGATTGTTTGGCGGCTTATTCTCAACCGTTTGGTGCTGATGCAGACTATGGAACAAACAACGCATATTCCCCAACATCGGTAGAGTTTTCCATAGACACTGATGATTACAGCTTAACCTGCGCTTACAAATTCAAAACCAGTCTCGGACAATTCCGGGCGATTGCAGGTGTGTCATATCTTGAAGTGGAAGCATTCCAGTCCCGTCAAACATTTGGCGATTTTGCAGCGCTTGGGGAGTCAGTGGTTATTAGCCCGCTTATTCCTGCAATCAATCCGCAGGGCCTCGGGCTCTTCAACTTAGAAGACGAAGCGTTTGGGTGGCGCGTGGGCGCGGCATATGAAAAACCAGAAATCGCGTTGCGCGCGTCATTGGTTTATAGCAGCAGATACGATCTGGATGGTCTTTCAGGAACGGTCAATTCCACAGCCTTAGGTGGTTTGGGAACAACTACGCCTGTAACAGCATCCACAGAAATTCCCCAATCCTTAGAATTTAAGTTTCAAACGGGCATAGCCCAAGACACTTTGCTGTTTGGTTCATTAAAGTGGCAGCAGTGGAGCAGATTGGGCGTTATTCCAATTGTCGGGGTAACCAGTCCGACTACTGGCGCGCCGTCCGACGTTTCTTTTGATCCACTTTATCGCGACGGGTACACCGCTTCACTTGGTATAGGTCGAAAATTTTCCGATGAATTGAGCGGTTTGGTTTCTCTTGGATATGATCGTGGAACATCAACCACAACCGGAACTCAAACGGATACTTACACGATATCTACGGGCATTTCTTATCAGGCCAATGATAACCTGGAACTAAGATTTGGTGGTCTTGCTGGCATTTTGACCAGTGGGTCTTCCACTCCATCTGGTGGAGACCCTGCTAACGATGTGTCGTTTTCATTCGATGATGACTTCGTCGGAGCGATCAATCTTTCTGCCAAGCTCAAGTTCTAGTTGAGCATCAAACGATCAGATTTATGCCGTTGTAAAACGCTATCTTAGGGCGGAAATTAGCTGCTCACATCGCCGTGTGGGCAGCAATGTGGTTGTAGGACGCGTCCACAGCACTATATTGGCTTTTCATTTAGACAATTCCACTCACATTAACATTGCTTTAGTCAGTGACGTATCAAGTAGTCACTACGCGATTCTATTTTTGAAGAAGAAAGGCATCCGATGAAGGATCCAGTCGAAACCGCCATGAACCTTGTTCCAATGGTTGTAGAACAAACCAACCGTGGAGAGCGTTCTTACGATATTTTCTCGCGCCTTTTGAAAGAGCGTATCATTTTCATCACGGGCCCAATTGAAGACAGCATGGCTGTTTTGGTTTGTGCGCAGCTTTTGTTCTTGGAAGCTGAAAACCCTAAGAAAGAAATTTCGCTCTATATCAACTCACCCGGTGGTGTTGTGACATCGGGTATGGCGATTTACGACACTATGCAGTTCATCAAACCTGCAGTGGCAACCCTTTGCATGGGCCAGGCGGCCTCTATGGGATCTTTGCTTTTGACTGCTGGCGCCAAGGACATGCGCTTTGCATTGCCAAACGCACGCGTAATGTTGCACCAGCCTTCAGGTGGCTTCCAAGGTCAGGCGTCTGACATTGAGCGCCATGCGCAAGACATCATCAAGCTCAAGCGCCGCTTGAACGAAGTGTATGTAAAGCACACGGGCCAAGACTACGACAAAATTGAAAGCACCCTTGATCGCGATCACTTCATGACCGCAGACGAATCCGTGGAGTTCGGAATCATCGACAAAGTGATTTCGTCACGCGCCGAGATTGAGGGCGACAGTTCAGATTCCTAAGTTTTTGTGAGCGCGAATGTCACAATTTTGCGAATCTTTTGTTCGCGTTAAGGGAAATTTGAAGTCGTTCTTGTTAGTTTCGCCACGTTGTGGCGTAATTGGCGCAACAATAAGTGTTCGCAAATGTGCGAAATCGCATTGCGAACACATTGTTCCATAGGTTTTGTGGAGCAGGGCATTTGTAAAAAGTGAACGGAAGACCGTTCAGGTAAAGGTGGGTAATGAGCAAGGTTTCAAATACCAGTGGCGGCAGCGGCGGCGATTCAAAGAACACGCTGTACTGCTCGTTTTGTGGCAAGAGCCAACACGAAGTGCGCAAGCTTATTGCTGGCCCGACAGTGTTTATCTGTGACGAATGCGTTGAACTGTGCATGGACATCATCCGCGAGGAAAATAAGTCCAGCTTGGTGAAGTCCACCGAGGGCACACCGTCTCCGCAAGAAATTCTCGACGTGTTGAACGATTATGTCATCGGCCAACCCCACGCCAAGCGCGTGTTGTCTGTTGCGGTGCACAATCACTACAAGCGTTTGAACCACGCCACAGAAGAAGATGATGTGGAATTGGCAAAGTCCAATATCATGCTCATCGGCCCGACTGGTTGCGGTAAAACGCTTCTGGCGCAAACTTTGGCGCGTATTCTGGATGTTCCCTTCACGATGGCGGATGCCACCACGCTTACCGAAGCTGGTTATGTGGGTGAAGATGTCGAAAACATCATTTTGAAACTGCTGCAAAGTGCAGATTACAATGTGGAACGCGCACAACGCGGCATCGTTTACATCGATGAGGTCGATAAGATCACGCGTAAATCTGACAACCCCTCTATCACACGTGATGTGTCAGGTGAGGGCGTTCAGCAAGCGTTGTTGAAGATCATGGAAGGCACAGTTGCTTCCGTGCCTCCACAAGGTGGTCGTAAGCATCCGCAGCAAGAGTTCTTGCAAGTGGACACAACCAACATTCTGTTCATTGCAGGTGGTGCGTTTGCTGGTCTTGATAAGATCATTTCAGACCGTGGTCGCAACACAGGCATCGGTTTTGGTGCGGCTGTTGAAAGCCCGGAAGATCGCAAAACTGGTGAACTGTTCAAAGAACTGGAGCCAGAAGATCTGTTGCGCTTTGGTTTGATCCCCGAATTTGTGGGCCGTATTCCGGTTTTGGCAACTTTGGAAGATCTGGACGAAGATGCGCTGGTGCAAATTTTGTCTGAGCCAAAGAATGCTTTGATCAAACAATACCAACGTCTGTTTGAAATGGACGAGGTCAAACTCACATTCCAAGAAGACGCACTTCGCGCTATCGCTCAAAAAGCGATTGTCCGTAAAACGGGTGCCCGTGGTTTGCGTTCAATCATTGAAGCTATTTTGTTGGATACAATGTTTGAATTGCCAACAATGGATGGCGTTGAGGAAGTTGTTATTTCGGAAGAAGTTGTCAACGGCAACACTCAGCCGCTGTACATCTATTCTGACAAGAAAGAAGAAAAAGAGCCCGCTGAAAAGAGCGCTTAATTCTTCTTAGAATTGAATTTGAAAGGCCCGCTCATTGAAGCGGGCTTTTTTTATGTCGTAGTCCCGCTTGAAACGGCTGCGCAACGGCCTACCTGAAGGCGTGAAGAACGGGCCTGTGAAACCTCCCAACATCTTAACCGTCAACACAAATTGTAGCGGTGTGACGTTGCAAACAGTGTCATTGGTTTGAAATGGCGGCTATTGTAGCGCCTAAGATTCGTATGCAGCTGATTTGGCTGGTGCGGCATAAAAATAAGGACAAGCTTTGATGGCTGACGACAGCAAAAAAGACAGCTCCAAGACTGAAATAGATTTCGACGCAAATGGTGGCATGTTCCCCGTTTTGCCTTTGCGCGACATTGTGGTGTTTCCACACATGATAGTTCCGCTGTTTGTGGGGCGTGAAAAGTCGATTTCTGCCCTCGAAGAGGTGATGCAGAACGATAAACAAATTTTGCTCGTAACCCAGAAAAACGCTGGGGACGATGATCCAAAGCCTGCTGAAATGTATGACATTGGCACGTTGGCCACCGTTTTACAGCTTTTGAAGCTGCCAGATGGAACCGTGAAAGTGCTTGTGGAAGGCTATGAACGTGCATCTGTGACGCGCTTTACGGATCGTGAGGAGTATCACGAAGCCTATGCCGTGCCGGCGCCTGATGCTGAAGAAGACGAAGTTCAAATCGAAGCCTTGTCGCGTTCGGTTGTGTCTGAGTTTGAAAACTATGTGAAGCTCAACAAGAAGGTCTCGCCCGAAGTTGTGACTGCGGTGACACAGATCGAAGACTTCGCAAAACTGGCTGATACGATTGCGTCGCATCTGGCTGTCAAAATTTCTGAGAAGCAGGGCATTCTGTCACTCGTTTCCATAAAAGAGCGCTTGGAAAAAGTGTTGGCGATGATGGAGGGCGAGATATCCGTTCTTCAAGTTGAAAAGCGCATCCGCGGCCGCGTGAAGCGCCAAATGGAGAAAACCCAGCGCGAATATTACCTAAATGAACAGATGAAGGCGATCCAGAAAGAACTCGGCGATGGCGATGAAGGCCGCGACGAGATGGCTGAACTGGAAGAAACGCTGGCGAAGACCAAGTTCTCGAAAGAAGCTCGCGAAAAGGCGGATGCTGAATTCAAGAAATTGAAACAGATGAGCCCGATGAGCGCGGAAGCAACAGTTGTCCGCAATTATCTTGATTGGCTGACAGGCATACCGTGGGGCAAAAAATCCCGCGTGAAAACAGATCTGATTGCCGCTGAAAAAGTGCTCGATACCGATCACTATGGTCTGGAAAAGGTCAAAGAGCGGATCGTTGAGTTTCTGGCTGTGCAAACGCGCACTGCGAAGATCAAGGGGCCAATCTTGTGTCTCGTTGGGCCTCCCGGTGTTGGTAAAACATCGTTGGGTAAATCCATCGCGAAGGCGACGGGACGCGAGTTCGTGCGCATGTCTCTAGGCGGTGTGCGTGACGAAGCTGAAATTCGCGGCCACCGCAGGACATATATCGGTTCCATGCCGGGCAAAGTCATTCAATCGATGAAGAAAGCGAAAAAATCCAATCCATTGTTCTTGCTCGATGAGATCGACAAAATGGGGCAGGATTTCCGCGGCGATCCATCTTCTGCTTTGCTGGAAGTGCTGGATCCCGAACAAAACAACGCTTTTGGTGATCATTATTTGGAAGTGGATTATGATCTTTCCAACGTGATGTTCGTGACCACCTCTAACTCGTTGAACATTCCAGGGCCTTTGCTTGACCGTATGGAGATCATTCGGATCGCTGGTTACACGGAAGACGAGAAGGTGGAAATTGCGCGTCGTCACTTGATTCCCAAGGCGATCAAAAACCACGCTCTTGAAGACAAAGAGTTGTCGATTTCTGATGATGCATTGCTCAACACGATCCGTCTTTATACGCGTGAAGCTGGTGTTCGGAACCTCGAACGCGAATTGGCAACACTTGCACGTAAAGCCGTAACAGAAATTCTGAAGTCCAAGGGCAAGAAGAAATCTGTGAAAGTGACTGACAAAAATCTAGATGATTATTTGGGTGTTCAGCGTTTCCGCTTTGGTCAAGCTGATGCGAAAGATCAGGTTGGTATCGTGACAGGTTTGGCCTGGACTGAAGTGGGTGGCGAATTGCTGACCATTGAAGGCGTGATGATGCCTGGTAAGGGCAAAATGACGGTAACCGGCAACCTGCGCGATGTGATGAAGGAATCCATTTCGGCCGCTGCGTCTTACGTGCGTTCGCGCTCACTGGATTTCGGCATCAAGCCGCCATTGTTTGAAAAGCGTGATATTCACGTTCACGTTCCAGAAGGCGCGACGCCGAAGGATGGTCCGTCCGCAGGTACAGCTATGGCGACCACAATCGTTTCCATGTTGACGGGCATTCCAGTGCGCCGTGACATTGCCATGACGGGCGAGATCACATTGCGGGGCAGGGTGTTGCCGATTGGCGGATTGAAAGAAAAGCTTTTGGCTGCGCTGCGTGGAGGAATCAAGACAGTTTTGATTCCAGAAGAAAACGCAAAGGATCTGGCCGACATTCCTGAGAATGTGAAAAACGCGCTTGAGATTATTCCAGTGTCTCACCTAGACGAGGTTCTTCCTCACGCTTTGGTCAGTATGCCTGAAGCGGTAGAATGGAATGAGGAAGAAGCAGAAGCTGCAGCATTGGCTGCAAAAGCTGACCAAGACGCAACGGTTCTGGCTCACTAAACGCTTCAAGGACCACTTAGAAATTACACAGGGCGGCACGAATCGAAGCGTGTCGCCCTTTTGTATTTCCGCCCATATGGAAACTTGAGACAGATTTGGGGTGTGAATTGCTGGTTGAAACAGCATGAGACTCAAAAAATGTTCTGATAAATCAAAAGAAAAGTGCTCAAACCCCTTATTTCAGTGGGTTTTGGTTGCGTCGCTGCCCTGAAAATCACAAAATACGGCAACCCTAGTGAGTCGCGCGTATTGTGGGGGGATATGACAAAAAGGAAATGTCACATGAATAAACAAGAACTTATTGCATCCATGGCTGCTAAGGCTGACCTTTCAAAAGATCAGGCTGGTGCAGCTCTCGAAGGTTTTATCGATTCTGTTACAGAATCTTTGAGCGCAGGTAATGATGTTCGTCTTTTGGGCTTCGGCAACTTCATGGTTTCACGTCGTGAAGCTAAAATGGGCCGTAACCCCCAAACAGGCGCGCAAGTTGAAATCAAAGCAGCAAACGTTGCTCGTTTCAAAGTCGGCAAAGGCCTCAAAGACAAAATCAACTAAGTCTATTCAGACACTGCGGATTTCTCAAAACCCTGCGCATTGGCGTGGGGTTTTGTTTTTTGGAGATAAGAAAACGTGAGCCCAGTCCAAAAGAAAATCGATTTCATTCTAGAACTGGAGAAATTGAAAGCTGTTTTGCGTCAAACAAAACCGCACAGTCTTGATCGTTTTGAAAACAGTGCGGAGCATTCTTGGCAATCCGCTATGGCTGCGTTGATTTTGTTAGAAGATGCTCCCAGCAATGTGGATGCTCTTACGGTTCTTAAAATGATGTTGATCCACGATATTGTGGAAATCGACGCAGGTGATGTGTTCACCTATGACGAGGTGGCACGTGCCGATGTGGCTGTTGAGGAAGAGAAAGCTGCTCGAAGGATTTTCGGCCTTCTGGAAAATCCGTTGGGTGAGGAGCTCTTAAACTTATGGCTTGAATTTGAAGCGGGGCAAACGCCTTGCGCTAAATTCGCCAAGGCGATTGATCGTGTGTGCCCCGTAATTCAAAATCTCAACACGTCGCCCAACAGTTGGCAGGCCCATGGAATCAACAGGGAAAGAGTAGTCGCCAAAAACGAAGAGATTCAAAATGCGAACCCTGAGTTGTGGACTTGTTTGAAGCGGCAAATTGACGAAGCAAAATTCTAGGAAAGCCGTGTTTTAGGCTTGCCGAAAATTACAGCAGAATTTGTGAAAAGTGATGGTGGGCGATGAGAGGCTCGAACTCCCGACATCCACGGTGTAAACATGGCGCTCTACCAACTGAGCTAATCGCCCGGTATCAATGACCGGTTTATGTATATTCCACTTTATCCCAATGCCGAAGCCGTAAGGAAAGTGGCGCGAGTGACGGGACTCGAACCCGCGACCTCCGGCGTGACAGGCCGGCACTCTAACCAACTGAGCTACACCCGCGTGGGTATGAGAAGCTATGCCTCTCAAGGTCGAGAGAGGCAATACGTTTGCTGTGGATTTAAGTCAAGCGAAGAAACGTCAATTTCCTGCTTAAAATGTAGGAAATTGAAACAATCTTTTTTTTGACCAAAAAATCGTGATGTGAGGCTTTGAGACGACTTGCCAACTTGCTTTGAAAACGCGGGTCGGCTACGGGGTTATTCACACGAGATAGGAGTCTGTCGTGGAACAGTTATTGCTTTCATATTTGCCCGTAATAATCTTCATGGGCGTTGCTTTGCTCATTGGCCTTGCGCTCTTAATTGCACCATTCATCATCGCCTATAGAGCGCCGGATGATGAAAAATTGTCTGCATATGAGTGCGGTTTCAACGCTTTTGATGACGCGCGGATGAAATTTGATGTTCGGTTCTATCTGGTTGCTATCTTATTCATCATTTTTGATCTCGAAGTCGCCTTCCTGTTTCCGTGGGCTGTGAGCTTTGGTGATCTTGGATGGTTTGGTTTTTGGTCTATGATGGTGTTTCTAGGCGTGCTGACCATCGGTTTCATCTACGAATGGAAGAAAGGGGCTTTGGAATGGGATTGATCTTGTAAGATCTCTCAAAATCCAAAACGAGCCTGATATTATTTATGCAAGATTCTTCTTCAACACTGATTGCCCCATCACCCAAAGGGGTTCTTGATCCAAACACTGGTAAGTCCATCGGGGCAGATGACCCTTGGTTTGGTGAAGTGAATGACGAACTGGCCGACAAAGGCTTCATCGTCACATCGACTGATGACCTTATCAACTGGGCCAGAACGGGTTCATTGATGTGGATGACATTTGGTTTAGCATGCTGCGCCGTGGAAATGATGCAGATGTCTATGCCGCGCTATGATTCCGAGCGTTTCGGAATCGCCCCGCGCGCTTCTCCTCGTCAATCGGATGTGATGATTGTTGCTGGAACGTTGACCAATAAAATGGCTCCGGCTTTGCGCAAGGTTTACGACCAAATGCCAGAACCGCGTTATGTGATCTCCATGGGATCATGTGCCAATGGTGGTGGTTACTATCACTATTCCTATTCTGTGGTGCGTGGGTGTGACCGTATCGTTCCTGTGGACATCTATGTTCCCGGGTGCCCACCAACTGCTGAGGCTTTGTTGTATGGTGTGTTGATGCTTCAGAAAAAAATTCGCCGCACCGGCACGATTGAACGTTAGGGCGCAAGATGGACATTCAAAGCCTTAAAGAACTTCAGTCATATGTTTCAGAACAGCTTGGCGACAAGTTGGATGAAAGCACGATCGCATTTGATGAGCTCACACTGAACGTGATGGGCTCAAACATCGTTTCCGTATTGCGCTTTTTGCGCGATGACGTTCAAACACGGTTCATCTCATTTATCGATCTTTGCGGTGTGGATTATCCTGAGCGGAAAAACCGTTTTGAGGTGGTTTATCATTTGATGAGCCCATCCCAGAACCAGCGTATTCGCATACGAGTGGCAACTGATGCTGATTCTCCCATCCCCAGCGTTGTGGAAGTGTTTCCGGGTGCTGATTGGTTTGAACGCGAAGCATATGACCTCTACGGTATTCTCTTCACAGGCCATCCGGATTTGCGTCGTTTGTTGACGGATTACGGTTTTGAAGGACATCCGCTGCGCAAAGATTTCCCACTGACCGGCTTTACTGAAGTGCGATACGACGACGAGAAAAAACGCGTTGTCTATGAACCCGTGCAATTGCGTCAGGAGTTCCGCAATTTTGATTTCCTCTCACCTTGGGAAGGAACAGACTATGTTCTGCCCGGTGATGAGAAAGCAGATACAAAGGCAAATTAGAAATGGGTTTTATGTCCATAATTCTGCTCTTGATCGTTTATGTTTTTCCAATCATCTGCTTTTGGAAAATCTTGCCGCGCGCTGGAATGGCGCCGTGGATTTCCTTAACGTGTCTCGTTCCGTTGGGCATGTTTGTTTTATTGGGTGTGTTGGCTTTCAAAGAATGGCCCAGCAATCACTCTGCGCCAGAGGTGTTTAGCTAAATGGCTGAAGTCGATATTAGAAATTTTAACATCAATTTCGGTCCGCAGCACCCTGCGGCCCACGGTGTTTTGCGCCTCGTTCTGGAGTTGGACGGCGAAGTTGTTGAGCGGGTTGATCCGCATATCGGATTGTTGCATCGCGGTACTGAAAAGCTGATCGAGCAGAAGACTTATCTTCAGGCAATGCCATATTTCGACCGCCTCGATTATGTGGCGCCAATGAACCAAGAGCATGCATTCTGCCTAGCTGTTGAAAAGCTGATTGGCTTGGAAGTGCCACGCCGTGGTCAGTTGATCCGTGTTTTGTACAGCGAAATTGGCCGTATTCTGTCGCATTTGTTGAATGTGACGACCCAAGCTTTGGATGTGGGGGCGTTTACACCGTCGCTCTGGGGCTTTGAAGAGCGCGAACAATTGATGGTGTTTTACGAACGCGCTTGTGGTGCGCGTATGCACGCGGCCTATTTCCGTCCCGGTGGTGTTCACCAAGATATTCCTCAAAAACTGGTCGATGATATTGGAAAATGGTGCGAACCGTTTCTCAAAACATGTGACGATATTGAAGAATTGCTGACAGACAACCGAATTTTCAAACAGCGCAATGTGGATATTGGCATTGTGTCTTTGGAAGATGCTTGGGCTTGGGGCTTTTCTGGCGTCATGGTTCGTGGTTCGGGTGCCGCATGGGATTTGCGTCGCGCACAACCTTATGAATGTTACGACGAAATGGAATTTGAAATTCCCGTCGGCAAAAACTGCGACAATTACGACCGTTATTTGATCCGCATGATTGAAATGCGTGAATCCGTCAAAATCATCCAACAGTGTGTTGAAAAACTTTCAAGCGCTGACGGGCAGGGGCCTGTATCGTCGACAGATGGCAAAACGGTGCCACCAAAGCGCGATGAAATGAAGCGCTCCATGGAAGCTTTGATCCATCACTTCAAACTCTACACAGAAGGCTTCAAAGTGCCTGCAGGTGAAGTCTATTGTGCTGTTGAAGCGCCTAAAGGCGAGTTTGGTGTCTATCTCGTGTCCGATGGTTCTAACAAACCCTATCGCTGCAAGTTGCGTGCGCCTGGTTTCGCACACCTGCAGGCGATGGACTTTATGTGCCGCGGGCACATGTTGGCAGACGTGGGCGCTGTGCTTGGTTCAATGGACATCGTGTTTGGGGAGGTAGACCGATGAGTTTACTTCTGACAATCGTCACGCTGCTTTTGGGTGTTTTGTTTTTGGTTTTGGGTTTTCTGTTCATCACCGATGGTGACAAGGGCATGAAAATCGCAGGTCACGAACAATCTGCTTTGGTGAAAGTGATGGGCGGTCGCTATTTCGGCATTGCCATCATCATCTTTGGCTTGTTTTTGGTAGGTGGCCCACTGTCGCTGGCCGTTGTTTTCGTTGCGGTCTCCTTTCTTGGGTTCATCGACGCTTTACTGACGTCTAAAGCGGGTGGCGATCCCAAAGGTCATTTTGTTGTTGGAGTGATCGCTGCTGCGGTTGCTGTTGGTTATTATATGTCCGCTGCGGCGGTAGGGGTTTAATCTATGTCCGTTCGCCGTCTTGCTGAAGATACTGTCCAGCCTGATGCTTTTGCGTTCAACCGTGCCAATGGTGCATGGGCGAAAAAGAAGATCAAAGACTATCCGAAGGGGCGTGAAGCCTCTGCTGTGATTCCGTTGCTGATGCGGGCACAGGAACAAGAAGGTTGGGTCACCAAAGCTGCAATTGAGCATGTGGCTGACATGCTCGACATGCCTTTGATCCGCGTTTTGGAAGTTGCAACATTCTATACGCAGTTCCAGTTGGCACCGGTTGGCAAACGCGCGCACATTCAAGTTTGTGGCACAACCCCATGCATGTTGCGCGGCGCTGGTGAGATTATGGACGTGTGCAAAGCGAAGATTTCGCCCAACCCGTTTGAAGTCACCGAAGACGGCAAACTTTCCTGGGAAGAAGTCGAATGCCAAGGTGCTTGCGTGAATGCGCCGATGGTGATGATTTTCAAAGACAGCTATGAAGATCTCACACCAGCGCAGATGGAACACATTATTGATCGTTTTGCTGCGGGCAAGGGTGATGAAATTACCCCTGGCCCCCAGATTGACCGCATTTATTCTGCGCCTGAAGGTGGTTTGACGTCTTTGACAGGCAAACCGGTTGCGGCAAAGCGCAAAACAGCTGCCAAAAAGACAAGTGCTGATAAACCGCTGAAAGCGACCAAAGCGGCGCGTCCGTCCAGCCATGCCGCTGTGACAAGCCCGGCCATTAAAACGCCAGTAGGTCGTAAGAAATCTGCTGAAGCAAAAGCTGCAACAGGCAAGAAGGTTGCACCGAAAGCCGCTGGTCTGATCGGAACGAATGCTGCTAAACTTGCTGCGAAGCCGAAAGCTGCTGCGGCAAAGAAAACAGCGCCGAAAAAAGCTGCTGGCCCGGAGCGTTTGAAAAAACCCAAGGGCAAGGCTGACGACTTGAAACTGATTTCAGGTGTTGGGCCAAAGCTTGAGAAAACGCTCAACGATTTGGGATTCTGGCACTTTGCGCAAATCGCGAAATGGAAGAAAGCCGATGTTGCAATCGTGGACGACCAATTGTCGTTCAAAGGCCGCATCGAGCGTGACGATTGGATAAAGCAGGCAAAAGTTCTTGCTAAGAAGGTGAAATAAAATGGCTCTTCAAGATAAAGACCGCATTTTCACGAATATTTACGGGCTGCACGACAAGTCGCTAAAGGGCGCTATGTCGCGTGGGCATTGGTCTGGCACGGCTGGCTTTATCAAAAAAGGCCGTGATTGGGTAATTGACCAAACCAAAGCGTCTGGCCTTCGCGGTCGTGGCGGTGCGGGTTTTCCGACAGGTTTGAAATGGTCCTTCATGCCGAAAGAACCAAGTGAGCGCCCACATTATCTCGTCATCAATGCCGATGAGTCCGAGCCGGGCACATGTAAAGACCGTGATATTATGCGCCACGATCCCCACACGCTGATCGAAGGGTGCTTGATTGCTGGTTTCGCTATGGGTGCGCACGCTTGTTACATTTATGTGCGCGGCGAATATATGCGTGAACGTGAAGCGCTCGAGGCGGCCATCAGCGAGTGTTACGAAGCCAAATTGTTGGGCAAAAACAACAAGAACGGCTGGGACTACGACATTTACGTTCATCACGGAGCTGGTGCTTACATTTGCGGTGAAGAAACCGCTTTGTTGGAATCTCTTGAAGGCAAAAAAGGCCAGCCACGCCTGAAACCGCCATTTCCTGCCAATGTGGGTCTCTATGGTTGCCCGACCACTGTGAACAACGTTGAATCTGTGGCTGTTGTGCCGACCATTCTGCGCCGTGGGCCAGATTGGTTTGCGGGCTTTGGCCGTGAAAACAATCGTGGCACAAAATTGTTTTGCATCTCTGGTCATGTGAACAGACCATGCACCGTGGAAGAAGAAATGAGCATTCCGTTCCGCGAGTTGATCGACAAACATTGCGGTGGTGTTCGTGGTGGCAATGACAATCTTCTGGCCGTTATTCCGGGCGGCTCGTCTGTGCGTATGGTGCCTGCTGATCAAATGATCGACACGCCGATGGATTTTGATTCACTCTCAGCGCTTGGTTCCGGTTTGGGGACGGCGGCTGTGATCGTGATGGACAAGTCCACTGACATCATTCGTGCCATTGCCCGTTTGGCGGCGTTCTACAAACACGAAAGCTGCGGCCAGTGCACACCGTGCCGCGAAGGTACAGGCTGGATGTGGCGCGTGATGGAACGCATGGTCGAAGGCCGTGCCGAAAAGCGTGAAATCGATATGTTGTTTGATGTGACCAAACAAATCGAAGGTCACACAATTTGCGCCTTGGGTGACGCGGCTGCATGGCCGATCCAGGGTCTGATCAATCACTTCCGTCCAGAAATGGAAGCGCGAATTGACAGTTATACCTATCGTTCTGACAAAGACGGTGCGGTGCTGGAGGCAGCGGAGTAAATTCAATGCATGTGGCAGGGCTCAACATATTCAACCCAAAGATCGCGCCAGCATTGCTGGTCGCGCCGATGGTTGCTTTGGCTGCTTGCACCACATCAGATGTGGCTCCTTCTGCTGATGTTGATCCCAATGTGACTGCGCTGGCTGAGTTAAAGGTTGTTGAAGAGTTCAAGGTCGATGACGAATTGAGCGTCAAACGTCATCAAGCAGATCCATTTGGACGGTTTGCGGTAGCGATTTCGCCACTTGATGGATCTGAGCGCGAACGTGCATTTGGCATTGCGGAAACGGCATTTGTGCGTTTTTGCAATTCGTCTGGGGCAGGTGTTGGCAGAACAGGCCAGCGCGCACCTTTCTACAGTGGTGATAAAAAGACCTATTTTGTATATCTGCAGTGTGCAGGTTCTGCAGCAGCGAGTGGTGGATAATTCCCATGCACCTTGCTGAACTCAATATTGCGAAACCAAAATTTGCCAATGACGATCCGCGTTTTGCGGGCTTTATGGACAATTTGAATCGCATCAATGAACTCGGGTTCACGATGCCGGGGTTTGTATGGTTTCACATGGACGAAAGCGGCCATGCGATGGATATAGAGACGCCGTTTCCCGGCGCTGCGGCGAATATGTCAGTTTGGGAAACGCCGGAACATTTGGAACATTTCGTTTGGAACACTGTCCACAAGCAGTTCTACAATCGAAAGCACGAATGGTTTGATGCGATGGATTCCCATCACTTTGTGATGTGGTGGGTTGAAGAAGGGCACCGTCCAACCTTGGAAGAAGCCAAAGAACGGCTTGATTATTTGGATAAAAATGGCGATAGCGACCGTGCATTCGGCTGGTCACATTTGCCTCATGTGAAGCTGTGGCAAACACAGCAGTGCGGATAGTAATTTAAAGCGCATTTGCGCTGACGACAGGAAGAAGACTGGCCATGGCCAAGATCATTGTAGACGGCAAGGAAATTGAGGTTCCAGACCACTATACGTTGCTGCAAGCGGCGGAAGAGGCTGGAGCGGAGATTCCGCGTTTTTGTTTCCATGAGCGCCTTTCAATTGCTGGCAACTGCCGCATGTGCCTTGTGGAAGCCAAAGGCGGGCCGCCAAAGCCTGTCGCATCTTGTGCCATGGGCGTGAAAGACATGCGCCCCGGCCCAAATGGCGAACCGCCAGAAATTTTCACCAACACACCTATGGTCAAAAAGGCCCGTGAAGGTGTGATGGAATTCTTGCTCATCAACCACCCATTGGATTGCCCAATTTGCGACCAGGGCGGTGAGTGCGATTTGCAAGACCAAGCCATGGCGTTTGGCATTGACGAATCTCGTTATTCTGAAAGCAAACGCGCGGTAGAAGATAAATATATTGGCCCACTTGTGAAAACGATCATGACACGCTGCATCCACTGCACGCGCTGTGTACGTTTCACCACGGAAGTGGCCGGTATTTCCGAGCTCGGCCTGTTGGGCCGTGGCGAAGATGCGGAAATCACCACATATCTTGAAAAGGCGATGACGTCTGAACTGCAAGGCAATGTGATCGATCTCTGCCCAGTGGGGGCTTTGACCTCCAAGCCGTATGCTTTCCAGGCCCGCCCTTGGGAATTGACCAAGACAGAAACCATCGACGTCATGGATGCCGTTGGTTCCAACATTCGCGTGGATACACGCGGCTCGGAAGTCATGCGCATCATGCCGCGTGTGAACGAAGCGACCAACGAAGAATGGATTTCGGACAAGACCCGTTTCATCTGGGACGGTTTGAAGACACAACGTCTTGACCGTCCTTATATTCGTAAGAATGGCAAACTGACTGCGGCCAGCTGGTCGGAAGCATTTGCAGCGATTGCTGAAAAGGTGAGTGCGACGGCTCCTGAGAACATTGGCGCAATTGCGGGTGATCTCTCTTCGGTTGAAGAAATCTACGCCATGCGCGAACTCATGGGTGCACTTGGTTCGGCAAATATGGATTGTCGCCCAGAAAATTCTGCACTTGATCCCGCTCTTGGCCGTTCAAGCTATGTGTTCAATTCAACGATTGAAGGCATCGAAGATGCTGATGCAATCATGTTGATTGGCACCAACCCGCGCCATGAAGCCTCTGTATTGAACGCGCGCATTCGCAAGCGTTGGCGCACAGGCGAAGCTATGGTTGGCATGGTTGGTGAACAAGTTGATCTGACTTACGATTATGCCCATGTGGGCGCTGGGCCAGACAGTCTTGCTGCAATCGATAAGAAACCTGCGAAGGCCAAAAACCCAATGTATATCGTGGGTGAGGGCGTGGCGAACCGCAAAGACGGTGCGGCGATTTTGCAAAAAGTCGCTGGCATGGCGGTGCAACACGGCATTGCACGTGATGATTGGAACGGTTTCAACGTTCTCCACACGGCAGCAGCGCGTGTTGGTGGTCTCGACCTCGGCTTTGTGCCGGGTGAGGGCGGAAAAGCAACGGGTGAGATGCTGCGCGAAAGCGAAGTTCTGTTCCTCTTGGGCGCAGATGAGCTTGATATGATCGAGCGTCGTTCTGGCTTTACCGTTTATATCGGCAGCCACGGCGATGTGGGTGCGCACCATGCAGATGTTATTTTGCCGGGTGCCGCTTACACCGAGAAATCTGGCATTTGGGTCAACACCGAAGGCCGTGTCCAGATGGGACAACGCGCTGGTTTTGCACCGGGTGAAGCCCGCGAAGACTGGGCGATCCTTCGCGCAATGTCAGATGCATTGGGCAAAACACTGCCATTTGATTCTCTCGCGCAATTGCGTGCAGCGCTTTACGCCGCACATCCTCATTTTGCAGATATTGATGAAGTGATGGAAAGCGATACGTCTGGCGTTGAGGCTTTGGCTAAGCGCAAGGGTGGTCGTTTGACCAAGGCTGCATTTAAGTCGCCGGTGAACGATTTTTATCTCACGAACCCAATCGCGCGCTCTTCTGCTGTGATGGCAGAATGTTCAGCGCGCGCTAAAGGCGAATTTGCGGAGGCTGCGGAGTAGAACCATGGATGCTGCATTCTTCGATTCCTACATCTGGCCTGTTCTGGTCATACTGTTCCAAAGCGTTTTGCTTTTGGTGGTGCTTTTGGTTTTCGTCGCTTACATTTTGTATGCTGACCGTAAAATATTCGCCGCCGTTCAACTTCGCCGAGGCCCCAACGTTGTTGGGCCGTGGGGCTTGCTGCAATCCTTCGCGGATTTACTGAAATTCGTTGTCAAAGAACCAATCATTCCATCGGGTGCCAACAAAGGCGTGTTCCTTTTAGCACCATTGGTGGCTGGTGTTCTGGCGCTGTCTGCCTGGGCGGTTATTCCTGTAGCCGACGGTTGGTCTGTTGCTGATCCAAACCTTGGATTGCTGTTTGTTTTCGCGATTTCGTCGCTGGAAGTTTACGGCATCATCATGGGCGGTTGGGCATCCAACTCAAAATACCCATTCCTCGCGTCTCTGCGTTCCGCTGCTCAAATGGTGTCTTATGAAGTCTCAATCGGCTTTGTGATCATCACTGTTTTGCTCTGCGTTGGATCGTTGAACCTCACAGATGTGGTGTACAGCCAGCAAGATGGCCTTGGCACACGCCTTGGTGTTCCCGTGAACTCTTTCTTGGATTGGCATTGGTTGGCTCTGTTCCCAATGTTCATCATCTTCTTCATCTCGGCGATTGCGGAAACAAACCGTCCGCCGTTTGATTTGCCAGAAGCGGAATCAGAATTGGTTGCGGGTCACATGGTGGAATATTCCTCCACACCATTCCTTCTGTTCTTCCTTGGCGAGTTCGTGGCCATCACATTGATGTGCGCATTGACAACGCTGTTGTTCCTCGGCGGTTGGTTGCCAATCATCGACATCGCACCGTTCAACTGGTTGCCAGGCATTTTCTGGTTCGTTTTGAAGGGCATGTTCGTCTTCTTCTGCATGGCCATGGTCCGTTCAATTGTGCCGCGTTACCGCTATGACCAATTGATGCGCTTGGGTTGGAAAGTGTTCCTGCCGATTTCACTGTTCATGGTCTTCATCACAGCGTTCGTGCTGCAATTCATGGGGTGGGCGTAACTTATGTCTTCTTTGATCTCAGCCGGTAAGTCTCTTTTCCTTTGGGAATTCGTCAAAGCCTTTGGCCTTGGTGTGAAGTATTTCTTCAAGCCTAAAGTCACGCTCAACTACCCATATGAAAAGGGCCACACATCGGCGCGCTTTCGCGGGGAGCACGCATTGCGTCGTTACCCCAATGGGGAAGAGCGTTGCATTGCTTGTAAATTGTGCGAAGCGATTTGCCCTGCACAAGCGATCACAATTGAAGCTGGGCCGCGCCGCAATGACGGCACTCGCCGCACCGTGCGCTATGACATTGATATGGTGAAATGCATTTACTGCGGTTTCTGTCAGGAAGCTTGCCCAGTGGATGCGATCGTCGAAGGGCCGAACTTCGAATTCGCCACTGAGACGCGTGAAGAATTGTATTATGACAAAGACAAATTGCTCGAAAATGGTGCGCGGTGGGAGCGTGAATTGGCTCGCAACATCGCAATTGATGCACCTTATCGCTGATCAATTTGGGATTGTTGTAAATTAGATCAAATCCAGCCTCGGGTCTTATGGACGAAGGGCAGGTGAAGCGCTAAGAGGGCGCTGATTGTCGCGGATGAAATGGCTTGACCGTTTTGTCCACTTAAAATGCCGAAAGGCAGATAACACAGGGGTTGAATTCGCAATTGCGAAGTTCAATTGCCGCAAAATAGGAAGCGCAAAACGCATGGGCGTCGCTGCACTTTTCTTTTATCTGTTTGCCACGGTCACCGTTGCTTCCGCCTTTATGGTGATTGCATCGCGTAACCCTGTGCACTCGGTCTTGTTTTTAATTCTCGCATTCTTCAATGCGGCTGGTTTGTTCATGCTGACGGGTGCTGAATTCCTCGCACTCATTCTGATCGTGGTTTATGTGGGCGCGGTGGCGGTTCTATTCCTTTTCGTCGTGATGATGTTGGATGTGGATTTTGCGGAAATGCGCGAAGGTTTCCTTCAATACCTGCCCATTGGTGGAATTATCGGAATCATTTTGCTGGTTGAATTGATCTTCGTTCTGGGCGCTTCTTTTGTTGATCCACAAGCGGCCAGTGTTGCTGTGCAACCCATTCCTGATTTGGCGGAAACATCGAACATCAAAGCGATCGGCGATCTGCTGTACACCCGCTATATTTTCTTCTTCCAGTTGTCCGGCATCATCCTTTTGATCGCAATGATCGGCGCTATTGTGCTGACTCTGAGCCATCGCACAGATGTGAAGCGTCAAAACATTGCTGACCAAGTGGCACGCGACCCTGAAGAGGCGATCACCATGCACAAAGTGAAGCCAGGGGAGGGTATCTGATTATGGAAATCGGTCTTGGACATTATCTCACCGTTGGAGCGATCCTTTTCACGCTCGGTGTGTTTGGCATTTTTATAAACCGCAAAAACGTCATCGTTATTTTGATGTCGGTAGAATTGATTCTTCTATCTGTGAACCTGAATTTCTTGGCTTTCAGCCAAGCGAATGGTGACATGGTTGGACAGATTTTTGCGCTTCTCGTACTCACGGTTGCTGCTGCTGAAGCGGCGATTGGTCTTGCTATTCTCGTTGTCTTCTTCCGAAACCGTGGTTCCATCGCGGTTGAAGATGCAAATGTGATGAAAGGTTAGGGCGCTCACTTCGCGCAATCTCGATTATGCTTCATCTCATTGTTTTTCTTCCTCTGATCGGTTTTCTGATTGCTGGCCTTTTTGGCAAGCAGATTGGCGACAAAGCATCGGAATACGTCACATCAGGCCTTTTGATTGCAGCGGCTCTTTTTAGCTGGATCAACTTCTTTGGTTTTTGGCAGGGCGGCGCGGAAGCCTTCACCATTCCAGTTTTGAAATGGATTGAAGTCGGCAATTTCTCTGTCGATTGGGCGTTCCGCGTAGATACGCTGACAGCTGTTATGTTGATTGTTGTGAACACGGTCTCCGCACTGGTTCATGTTTATTCGATTGGCTACATGCATCACGATCCGCATCGCCCGCGTTTCTTTGCTTATCTTTCACTGTTCACCTTCGCGATGTTGATGTTGGTGACGTCCGACAACCTGATCCAAATGTTCTTTGGCTGGGAAGGCGTGGGTCTTGCCTCTTATTTGTTGATTGGCTTTTGGTACAAAAAGCCATCGGCCAATGCCGCTGCGATGAAAGCTTTCGTGGTCAACCGTGTGGGTGACTTCGGTTTTGCGCTAGGTATTTTTGGCGTCTTTGTATTGTTCGACTCTGTGAATTTCGATGTGATCTTCGCCAATGCTGGCGGACTTGCAGGTGCGGCAGACGATAAAGTTGTTCTGAACTTCCTCGGCTATCAGTTGCAGCAAAGCAGTGCGATCACGGTTGTGGCTCTGCTTTTGTTCATGGGTGCCATGGGCAAGTCAGCTCAATTCTTGCTTCACACTTGGTTGCCGGATGCGATGGAAGGCCCGACACCCGTGTCTGCGCTTATTCACGCTGCAACCATGGTGACAGCTGGCGTATTTCTAGTGGCGCGCATGTCACCGATCTTTGAACTGTCGCATACAGCTTTGACGTTCATCACATTTGTTGGTGCAACGACGGCGTTTTTTGCAGCTACGGTTGGTCTGGTTCAAAACGACATCAAACGCGTCATTGCTTATTCAACCTGTTCTCAGCTTGGCTATATGTTCGCCGCTTTGGGAGTAGGGGCATATGGTGCCGCGATCTTCCACCTGTTCACACACGCATTCTTTAAAGCGCTGTTGTTCTTAGGGGCAGGCTCTGTCATTCACGCTGTGTCTGATGAACAAGACATGCGCAATATGGGTGGCCTTCGCAAACACATTCCGCGTACGTATTGGATGATGATTATCGGTACTGTGGCGCTTACAGGCCTTGGTATTCCGGGCACTGTGATCGGAACTGCAGGCTTCTTCTCCAAAGATGCGATTATTGAAAGTCTCTATGTGGGTCAGAACGCATTCGCGGGTTACGCCTTCTGGATGACTGTGGTCGCTGCATTCTTCACGAGCTTCTACTCATGGCGTTTGATCTTCATGACATTCCACGGCAAGCCGCGCGCTTCTGCTGATGTGATGAGCCATGTGCATGAGAGTCCCAACGTGATGTTGGTTCCACTCTATGTTCTCGCGGTTGGTGCCTTGTTTGCTGGTGTGTTGTTTTACGCGAACTTCATTGGTGCGCATCACGAGCCCGGCGCTCTGGACAGCCATTACACTGAATTCTGGAAAGGTGCCTTGTATCTTGGCGCAGACAATAAAATTCTGGAACAGTTCCACAACGTGCCGAAACTGGTGAAATGGTCTCCATTCATCATGATGGCCGCTGGTTTCATCTTGGCCTATATTTTCTACCTCCGTTCAACTGGTTTGCCAGCAGAATTGGCACGTCAGCATCCCGGCCTGTATCAGTTCTTGCTCAACAAATGGTATTTCGACGAATTGTATGATCGCATATTCGTGCGCCCTGCAATGTGGCTTGGTCGGTTCTTCTGGAAAGAGGGCGATGGCCGCGTGATCGATGGTTTTGGACCAAACGGAATTTCTGCTCGGATTTTGGACGTGACACGCGGTGTCGTGAAACTTCAATCCGGTTATCTTTATCACTATGCGTTTGCGATGTTGATCGGCATCGCGGCTTTGGTGACTTACACAATGTTTGCGGGAGCGCACTAAGTCGTGGCTGACCTTCCAATCCTATCTATCGTCACCTTTCTGCCACTCGTTGGTGCGCTGATTACTTTCCTTATTTGGGAAGACAGTGAAGTTGCGCGCCGCAATGTGCGCTTTGTGGCTTTGTTCACAACAGTGGTGACGTTCCTCGTCTCGCTTGGCATTTGGTACAATTTCGACAACGCGCAATCTGGTTTCCAGATGGTGGAGAAAGTCGCTTGGATCCGCGAAGGTGACATTGCGTATCATATGGGTGTCGATGGCATTTCCATGCTGTTCGTGATCCTCACCACATTCCTGATGCCGTTTTGTATTTTGGCAAGCTGGGAAAGTGTTCAAAACCGCGTTCGCGAGTACATGATCGCCTTCTTGATTTTGGAGACACTGATGATCGGCGTGTTCTGTGCACTCGACATCGTGCTGTTCTACGTCTTTTTTGAAGCTGGCTTGATCCCAATGTTCCTGATCATTGGTGTTTGGGGTGGCGCGCGCCGTGTTTATGCGTCGATGAAATTCTTCCTCTACACGCTGCTCGGTTCTGTGCTGATGCTGTTGGCCATTATGGCGATGTATTGGCAGGCTGGTACAACGGATATTCCAACGCTCATGGCCTACAAATTCCCTGCAGAAATGCAGACATGGCTGTGGCTTGCCTTCTTTGCATCCTTTGCGGTGAAAATGCCTATGTGGCCAGTTCACACTTGGTTGCCGGACGCTCACGTGGAAGCGCCGACCGCTGGTTCTGTTATTCTGGCTGGCATTTTGCTGAAAATGGGTGGTTACGGTTTCCTTCGTTTCTCGCTTCCAATGTTTCCGCTTGCCAGCGCGGATATGCAGACTTTCGTGCTTGTTCTTTCCGTCATCGCCATTGTGTACACATCGCTTGTAGCGTTGATGCAGGAAGATATTAAAAAGCTGATCGCTTATTCTTCCGTTGCGCACATGGGCTATGTGACGATGGGTATTTTCGCAGCCAATACACAGGGCATTCAGGGTGGTATTTTCCAAATGCTGGCACACGGTCTCGTGTCCGGTGCGTTGTTCCTCTGCGTGGGTGTGGTTTACGACCGTATGCACACGCGTGAGATTGCGGCTTACGGCGGGTTGGTGAACAACATGCCGAAATACGCTGTGGCTTTCTTGATCTTCACAATGGCTAATGTTGGCCTTCCAGGCACTGCTGGATTCGTTGGTGAATTCCTGACACTCCTTGGCGCTTTCCGTGCCAACACGTGGATCGCTCTGATCGCCACATTGGGCGTCATTCTCTCTGCCGCCTATGCACTTTGGCTTTACCGTCGCGTTGTGTTTGGCACGCTCGACAAAGAAGCTTTGAAATCCATTCTCGATCTCAACACACGTGAAAAGTGGATCATTTATCCGCTCGTCGTGTTGGTGATTTTCTTCGGCGTATATCCAAGCCCTGTGTTTGATGTGACACAAGCTTCTGTTGATGCGCTCCTTACGAATTATCAGGCCGCTGTCGATGGGGCAGTGCAGGCCGCGAGCAAATAGAACGGGACGTTAGGAACATGGACATTCCAAATCTATGGTTGGCTGGTCCGGAGCTTTGGCTTGCTGGCGGTGCAATGGTTTTACTTATGATCGGTGTGTTCATCGGTGAAGGGTCCACGCGCATCGTAACAGGCCTGTCGGTTGCTTTGCTTGCTTTGGCGGCAATTGCTATTTTCTGGTTCCCACAAACAGGCGAAGCGTTCCACGGAGCGTTCGTCATGGACCCATTTGCGCGACTGATGAAAATATTGGTGCTCATTGGTGCAGGCGTTGCCATTGCAATGTCTGTCGGCTTTGCGCGACGTGAAAATTTTGCGCGTTTTGAATATCCGGTTCTTATCGTTTTGGCGACATTGGGCATGCTGCTCATGGTGTCTGCAAACGATATGATCACGCTTTATCTCGGTCTCGAAATGCAGTCGCTGGCGCTTTATGTAATTGCAGCCATCAACCGCGATTCATTGCGCTCTACAGAAGCTGGCTTGAAATATTTCGTTCTCGGCGCCTTATCTTCAGGCATGTTGCTGTATGGCTCTTCGCTGGTTTATGGCTTCACTGGCCATACAGGTTTCGAAGGCATTGCTGCGTCCATGTCGTCTGGTGGTGTGAGCCTCGGTCTTTTGTTTGGCCTCGTGTTCGTATTGGCTGGTTTGGCATTTAAAATCTCCGCTGTTCCATTCCACATGTGGACACCAGATGTTTATGAAGGCGCGCCGACGCCTGTGACCGCTTTCTTTGCAGCTGCGCCGAAAGTGGCTGCGATGGCGATGCTTATTCGTGTTGTGCACGGGGCCTTTGAACCTGCAACAACTGAGTGGCAGCAGATCATTACATTCATTGCGATTGCCTCCATGGGTCTCGGCGCATTTGCTGCTATCGGACAAACCAACATCAAGCGCTTGATGGCTTATTCTTCGATCGGCCATATGGGTTTTGCATTGGTTGGTTTGGCTGCAGGGTCGCAGGCTGGTGTCTCAGGTGTTGTGCTTTATATGATCATCTATATGGCAATGACATTGGGTGCGTTTGCCTGTATTTTGGCCATGCGCCGCGCCGATGGCATGGTGGAAAATATTTCTGATCTCTCTGGTCTTTCGCGCACCAATCCGATGATGGCTTTGATGCTGACCGTGTTGATGTTCTCGCTTGCAGGCATTCCGCCCCTTGCAGGGTTCTGGGCAAAATACTTTGTGTTCCTGGCAGCAATTCAATCGGGACTTTATGTTCTGTCCGTGATTGGTGTGATCGCCAGTGTGATCGGCGCTTATTATTACCTGCGCATCGTCAAGATCATGTGGTTTGATGAACCAGAGCAAGGCTTCGTTCCAATGGCCTCGGAATTGCGTGTTGTGTTGGGCGTCTCGGGCCTGTTTACATTGTTTTATGTGTTGATTGCTGGCCCGATGTCAGACATTGCCACGAACGCTGCACGCACTTTCTTTTAAGTTCTGTTGCAAGCGGTTCCACAAAACATTCCATCTCTCATTGGTTGGCGTCACCTTGCACTCGACAGTGTGGGATCGACAAATGTTGTCGCCATGGAACTTGCGGCCAATGGGGATGCCGGACAGGTTTGGGTAACGGCTGAAGAGCAAGTGCAGGGCAAAGCGCGTCGTGGTCGTGCATGGGTGTCAGAACGCGGAAATCTTTACGCATCGCTTTTGTTGATTGCGCCATCACCTGCAGACAAACTGGCAACACTGCCGCTTGTTGTCTCTCTGGCACTTCACAAGGCCATGGTTCAGGTGGCTCCGAAGTTTTCGCAGAATTTGAATATTAAATGGCCCAACGATCTGTTGCTGTTTGGGAAGAAAGTTTCGGGTATTTTGCTCGAAGCTTCGGTGTTGAAAGACGGACGCTTGGCGGTGGTGATCGGCTGCGGCATTAATTGCCAACACTACCCAGAAAACCCTCTTTATCCTGCCACATCATTTCGCGAAGAGGGCTTTGATTTAGAGCCGCAAACGCTTTTTGCAGCATTGGCCTCGTCCATGGCCGCTGAGTTGCGCATTTGGGCTGAAGGCGCAGGCTTTTCCATCATCCGCAAAGAATGGTTGGAACGCGCCCGCGGCGTAGGCGAAGCCATAACTGTCCGTTTTTCGGACCATGAAATTGAAGGCACATTTGTCGATATTGATGAAGATGGTTTTTTGATGCTGCGCGGAGAAAACCAAGTTGTGCAATCTGTTTCTGCAGCAGATATATTCTTTGCTCAAACGGGTGGATTAGGTGCATAAGGCTGCATGACAAAAAAGAAAAACAAAGAAGAACTCATCTTCCTGCCTTTGGGCGGTGTTGGTGAAATCGGTATGAACTTCGCGCTTTACGGCTATGGGCCACAAAGCAACCGCCGTTGGATCATTGTCGATGTGGGCGTAACGTTTCCAGGTGATGATTTCCCGGGTGCAGATTTGGTTTTGCCTGACATTGAATTCATCGCAGATCGCTTGGACAAGCTGGATGGCATTGTCATCACACATGCTCATGAAGACCATTATGGCGCGTTGCTTGCACTTTGGCCTATGTTGAAAGCGCCGCTTTATTGCACGCCGTTCACCGCTGCCATGCTGGAAGCAAAAATGCAGTCCGAGCCGAATGCTCCGAAAATTCCTATTACTGTCTTTAAAGCGGGTAAGCCCTTCAAGGTTGGCGCTTTTGAAGTTGAAGGTGTGCACGTAACACATTCTATTCCCGAGCCTGTCTCCCTCATGATCCGTTCGCCTTTGGGCAATGTGGTTCACACAGGCGACTGGAAGCTGGATCATGAACCCACGCTTGGCCAAAAAACTGACGAGGCTCGTTTTCGTGAGCTCGGTGATGAAGGTGTTTTGGCACTGGTGTGCGATTCCACCAATGCGATGGTCGAAGGTGTATCACCTTCCGAAGAAGAAGTTTCCGACAGCCTTTCTGAGGTGATCGCGGAATCACCGGGTCGTGTCTTGATCACAACGTTCTCGTCCAATGTGGGACGCATTCGCTCTATTGCCATTGCGGCCGAAAAGGTTGGTCGGCGTGTGATGGTGCTTGGCCGTTCTTTGCTTCGGGTGTGCGATGTGTCCCGCGAATTGGGTTATCTCGACGGGACTGCACCGTTTCTATCTGAAGATGAGTATCAATCAGTTCCAAGAAGAGAACTTGTTGTCATCTGCACAGGATCGCAAGGCGAAACCCGCGCTGCACTTGGCAAACTCTCCCGTGATGAGCATCGCAATGCGAGCCTTTCACCGGGGGACCGGGTTGTCTTTTCCTCTCGTTCTATTCCTGGCAACGAGCGTGAGATCATCAATATTCAAAATGCGTTGGTGGAGCAGGGCGTCGAGATTATTCTCGATGGTGAAACACTTGTTCATGTTTCTGGACACCCGCGCCGTAACGAATTGAAGCAAATGTATGAATGGACGAAACCAACCATTGGTGTTCCCGTTCATGGCGAGGCGCGCCATTTGATCGCCCAAGCCGGTTTGATGGGGGATTGTGGCATTGCTGATGTTGCTCCCATTCGCAATGGCGACATGCTGCGATTGGCACCCGGGCCGGCTGAAGTTTTGGACAGTGTGAAACATGGCCGTATCTATAAAGATGGCCATTTGATCGGCTCTCAAGATGCTATGGGCATTAAGCGCCGCCGCGTATTATCTTGGGTTGGTCATGTTGTGATGTCACTGGTGATCGACAAAAACGGCCAATTGCTGGCTGACCCTGACATCACGTGCGAAGGATTGCCACGCATGGTGGATGAACAAGACACATTTGAAGACGTCCTGTACGATGCGGGCGTTGCAGCATTTGAGAACATTCCACCTAAAAAGCGCAAAGATGACAATCGCGTTCATCAGGCAGTGGAGCGTGCTTTGCGCAGCGAAGTTCGCGAGATTTGGGGCAAAAAGCCCTTGGTCACTGTGTTCGTAACGCGGGTGTAGAACATGATCGGTCGCTTAAACCATGTGGCAATTGCGGTGCCAGACTTAAAGGCGGCAACGGCCATGTATCGCGATACTTTGGGTGCAACGGTCAGTGGTGAACAGTCTCTGCCTGAACATGGTGTGACCGTTGTGTTTGTGGAGTTGCCCAACACCAAGGTGGAACTTTTGCACCCACTGGGGGAAAATTCTCCCATTGCCAAATTTTTGGAAAGCAACCCCTCTGGCGGGATGCACCACATCTGCTACGAAGTGTCCGATATTATTGCGGCTCGTGACCAATTATTAGAAAGCGGGGCACGGGTTTTGGGCGACGGCGAACCCAAAATCGGGGCCCATAGCAATCCGGTGTTGTTTCTGCATCCCAAGGACTTCACGGGCACTTTGGTGGAACTAGAACAGGTTTAATTCATGACAATCGGCACCGGCATAGCGATCTATTTTTTGATCTGGTGGCTTACTTTGTTCATCACTTTGCCGTTCAAAATGACGTCTCAAATAGAAGATGGAGTGGTTGTTGAGGGCAGTGATCCGGCAGCGCCGACCAATCCCATGATGGGAAAGAGGATGCTTTGGAACACCGTTTTTGCTGGCGTCGTATTCTTCATATTTTGGTTTGTGGTCTACTATCTTGGGATTGGTTTGGATTCGATCCCGGAAATCATTCCAATTCGTCGAATTGATTCTTGAAGCATCGGGAAAAATTAAACTTTTTGGTGTCTATTTGAAGTTCGATTAGGAGCTTCTCAATGGGCATCGTCAGTTTTTTATTCGGGTTCCATGGTAGAATAAACCGAACCAGCTTTTTTCTGGCCAGCACGGTGCAGGGGTTGTTGATCTTGGCTGGTGCACTCATCCTGCAGTCTCAACACGCCTTACCTGATTTTGCCTCTGTCACCGCAGTTGGAAATTCTGAAACGAATGCTTTTGGCTTTGAACAAGAAGCATCCAGTATATTTATTGTTTGGTCCGTTGTTCAGCTGCCTTTGGTATTCAAACGTGTGCGAGACATGCATGAGGTTTTGACCTTCGCGTGGATCTACAGTTTCTTTGTGTTGATTGGCACGACGCCCGGTATGCATTTTGTCGGACATGGCGTGGCTACACTTCTGATCACATGGTTTAGTTTGCAAGGCAGCCGTGCGATCGTTGATGATAATTCTGCCACACTTTCCGAAGATGAGATAAAGTGGAATCAAGACACCGAGTTAGACGCAATGGACATCGTTGCACGCGCAAGAGAACTGAAGGCGGCTGAAACTGACTTGCTTGCGAAACATGCAAAGGCAGCCAGCCCAAAGGCGGAAGTTAAGTCAGCCTTTGGCAAGAGAGCGGGTATGACCGCAGGGAACAAATAAACACGTGACCATTCTCGTTTTCGATTCTGGCATTGGCGGCTTGAGTGTTTTGCGTGAGGCGCGGGTTTTGATGCCCGGTCATAAATTTGTTTATGTGGGTGATGATGCCGCGTTTCCATATGGAGATTGGGAAGAGGGTGCGTTGGTTGAACGCATGATGACCGTGTTTGACGGTTTGATTGAACGACACGCACCAGTGCTGATCATGGTGGCCTGCAACACGGCATCCACATTGATATTGCCCCACTTGCGCGCGCGTTATGACATTCCCATCGTCGGAACGGTGCCAGCCATAAAACCGGCAGCAGAACGCACATCAAGTGGGCAGGTGTCTGTTTTGGCTACGCCTGGCACAGTGCAGCGTGATTACACGCGGTCACTGGTTTCAGAATTTGCGGCCCAAGTGAATGTACGCCTTGTGGGGGCGGAACATTTGGCAAAAGCGTCTGAAAACTTCATGCTGACAGGCGATGTGGACGAAGACCTCATTCGCAGTGAAATTGCGGAATGTTTCGTTGATCGGCTTGGGGCCAAGACGGATATCGTGGTTCTTGCGTGCACCCATTACCCATTTCTCAGTCAGGTGTTCCGCAGATTGGCGCCTTGGCCCGTGGATTGGCTGAATCCAGCAGAAGCCATTGCCCGCCATGCCAAAACGCTGCTCAAAGAGGCTGGCGAAGTGGAAGATGTGCAAGATATTGCAGAATTTACAGCTGGACGACCGCAACCCGACATGCTGCGTTTGTTGTCGGGATTTGGGTTGAAGGTTTTAGATTGAAGTGGCCACTTTCGGTTGACTTGCCTCCGTTGATCACTTAATCACTCCCCAACGCGTCAGAAATGGCGCGTTTTTTACGTATCCCGTGAACCGACTTCGCAAAGCGTGCGCGTTCGGTTCTGTCAATCAACAAAAACAGTTGAAAGAGGAGGGTGCGTTTTCTCTTCGTTTGCGGATGGTCCGCAGACGGCAACTCTTTGAGGAAATGCTATGAGCAAGCGCTTTAGTGCAAAATACAAAATCGACCGCCGTATGGGCGAAAACATCTGGGGCCGTCCAAAGTCACCAGTAAACCGTCGTGAATATGGCCCAGGCCAGCACGGTCAAGGTCGTAAAGGCAAATTGTCAGACTTCGGTATTCAGCTTCGTGCGAAGCAGAAACTGAAAGGCTACTATGGCAATATCTCGGAAAAACAGTTCCGCAAAATCTACGATCAAGCCAATGCCATGAAAGGCGATACATCAGAAAACCTTATTGGTCTTCTTGAGCGCCGTTTGGACGCGATTGTGTATCGTGCAAAATTCGTTGCAACTGTTTTTGCTGCACGTCAGTTCATCAACCACGGTCATGTTAAGGTGAACGGCAAGCGCGTGAATATTCCTTCATACCGCTGCAAGCCTGGCGACGTGATTGAAGTGCGTGAAAAGTCCAAGCAACTGGCTTTCGTTTTGGAAGCTGTGCAGTTGGCAGAGCGCGATGTTCCTGAATATATCAGTGCTGACCACTCCAAAATGACAGCAACTTTTGTTTCAGTTCCAGCCTTTGGCGATGTGCCTTATCCGGTTGTGATGGAACCAAACCTAACGGTCGAATTTTACTCCCGTTAAGCTGCAGTTTTCTGCAAAGAAATTCAAAGGGCCGCTCGAAAGAGTGGCCCTTTTGCTTTAAGGAATGGCCATGAGCGATGTTGTTTTAAAATCCGAAGAGTTTGAGGTGGAGAATTGCCACCCCATGTTCCGTGATGTGCCAACGGGTGTGGAGTTTAATAAGTTGCGCAAGCGGCTTATTCGCAAAACACGCGAGGCGATTGATCAATTCGGCATGATCACACCGAAAGCCGATGGTTCCCGCCCGAAATGGTTGGTAGGGCTTTCAGGTGGTAAAGACAGTTACGGCATGATCGCCTTGCTGCTTGATCTTCAATGGCGCGGTTTGTTGCCTGTTGATCTTCTGGCCTGCAATTTGGATCAAGGTCAGCCAAATTTCCCCAAGCACATTCTGCCTGAATGGCTGGAGAAAAACGAAATTGTGCACCGCATCGAATACCAAGACACGTATTCAATCGTGAAAGAAAAAGTGCCTGAGAACGCAACTTATTGCGCTTTGTGTTCGCGGCTGCGTCGCGGAAGTCTCTACAGCGTGGCACGTGAAGAAAAATGTGATGCGCTAGTCTTGGGGCATCACCGCGAAGACATTTTGGAAACGTTCTTTCTCAACCTGTTCCACGGCGGAAAACTGGCAACGATGCCGCCCAAACTTGTAAACGATGTGGGGGATGTAACCGTATTGCGGCCATTGGCACTATGCGCCGAAAGCGATTTGGAGAGTTTTGCTGCGGCCATGCAATTTCCGATCATTCCTTGCGATCTGTGCGGTTCGCAAGACGGACTTCAGCGCAACATTATGAAACAGATGATTGCCGATATTGAAACCAAGATGCCAGGCCGCAAAGATGTGATGATCCGCGCCATGGGCAATATCAACCCAAGCCACATGCTGGACACGAAACTGTTTGATTTTGCTGGTTTGAGCAACGCTGATTAGCCAATAAAAAAGGCGCAAACCAATGGCCGCGCCTTTTGAGTATTCGGTGTTCTCTGAAATTACGCGGACGCTTTTCCAGCCATGGGAACGCCTTTTTCTTCCAAAAGCGTTTTCAATTCACCGCTTTGGAACATTTCACGGATGATGTCGCAGCCGCCAATGAATTCGCCTTTGACATAGATTTGTGGAACTGTTGGCCAATTGGTGAAGTCTTTGACGCCCTGGCGCAGGTCATCGTCTGCCAACACGTTGATGCCTTTCCACTCGCAACCCATATAGTCCATGATCTGGGCAACTTGTCCTGAAAAACCGCATTGGGGGAAGGCTGGCGTGCCTTTCATGAAGACCACAACGTCGTTGGTTTTTACTTCATTGCCGATAAATTCATTCATGCTCATGGGGCTATTCCTATTTTGCCTGATGGCTGTTTGAACCATATTTAAGGGGTATTGTGCGGAAATTCCAGTGGTTGCGTCTATCTTGCGATAAATCAATTGAGATGAACCAAAACCTGCCGAGCGCTTTCTACGTGCGTTTGGAAACGCCGTGCTCCGGGTTTGCCGTTTTTCTCGATAGCGAAGCTTCACGCCAAAACACAAACAATCCTGCACCAACAATGAGCGAAGTGCCGAACCAAGCGATTGCATCGGGCCATTCTGAAAAGACTAGTACGCCCCACAGTATTGAAAGCGGCATTGCAACATATTCAAAAGGCGCAATGGCAGAGGCTTGGGCCACGCGATAGGCTTGGCTTATGAGATAGCCGCCGCCAGCACTTGCCATGCCGATCAAGATCATGAGCAAGAAATCGCCGGTTTGTGGCCAAACCCAAGCCCGAAACAGAAAATCAATTGAGGCATTTCCTGTTCCAGCGTAACGACCATCGCCAAATGTCAGGCCAATCATACTGGAAGAGATAATGAAGAAAATCTGGATATAGAGCGCCATGGTGGAAGCGGATTCCGAACCACCCATTTTGCGGGTGAGGGTGTGGAGCGCGGCGTAGCCTGTTGCGGCTGCTACAGGCAACAGTGCAGCAAATTGAAATGTGCCACTGCCAGGGCGCATCATGATCAGCACCCCAACCAAACCAATGAGAACGGCCATCCAACGTCTGGGCCCTGCCTTTTCCCCCAAGAACACGATGGCGAACAAAGTGATAATGAGGGGCGACACGAAAAAGATGGAGGTGGCTTCGGCAAGTTTCAGGGTGGCAAGACCAGCAAAGAAACATGTGTTGGCGAAAAATACACATAGGCCTCGCAACAAATGGTGACGCCATTTATTGGTTTTGAGGTTCTTCAGCCCACCTTCCAATGGAATGAAAATCGCGAGCGTAACAATGATTGCCACAGTGGCGCGCATGAAAACAATTTCATGGAGAGGGTAGTCACCGGACATGAACTTGATCGTGACGTCGTTGATTGTGAAGCAAAATGCAGCACCTACAGCGCACGAGACGCCCAAAACGATGTTGTTTGATGAATTGCTTTGGGTCACGAAGCGCAAGCCGTAAGAGATTAGACCCTACTTCTTCTCACGTTTTACCAGTTTGGGATAGGCAGGCGTCATGGCAGATTCGCCTTCCTGTATGACGTCGTAGTCTTGTTCTGGCTTCCACTGGTATGTCTTTGCCTTATTCCGCCGTTTGCCGATGATGATGTAAGCAATCGAGCCAATGAAAAATGCGGCTGCAATTATGAGGGAAAATGTCAGCTCAAAAACCGACATGACACTTATTCCGGTGCGCTTGTTTGCAGGGCGAGGGCATGAAGCACACCGCCCATATTGCCTTGAAGGGCAGCATAAACCATCTGGTGCTGTTGCACGCGAGATTTGCCTGCAAATTCTGCAGACACAACTTCTGCAGCGTAATGGTCGCCGTCTCCGGCAAGGTCGCGAATGACAACCTGTGCATCAGGCAGCGCTTCTTTGATCATGCGTTCGATTTCACCAGCATCCATTGCCATTGTTCAATTCCTATTCTGCAGCTTCAGAAAACTGTTGTTGCCCCATGAAGTTGGGAAACCATGATTCATATGCAGTTTTCAGCTCTTCGACCGAAATGTCCACCAAATCATTGATAACCAGTTTGTCGCCGCCAACCGTGCCAATGCGTTCAAACGAAACGCCGGACCCTTCTGAATTGGCTGCGAACATGTTGGCCCATTCATCATCCACCGCCACAATATAGCGTGCCTGATCTTCACCAAACAATGCGGCATGAGGGTAGGTGATGGCAAGTTCGCACACTGCGCCTTCACTAGAAGCCATGCACATTTCTGCAAGGGCAACCGCGATGCCGCCATCTGAAATGTCGTGGCAAGCCGAGGCGTAGCCGGAACGAATAGCTGCTAGGACAAATTCGCCGCGCGCCCGTTCCATTTGCAGATCAACTTCAGGGGCGGGGCCTGTTTCCTCTCCCAGTATTTCACGCTGGTAGATCGATTGAGAAAGATGGGTGCCTTCGGTTCCCACGAGGAACAGAACGTCGCCTGCATCTGCGGAGCCGATGCGCGCCATGGCATTCCAATCATCAATCAAGCCAACGCCCCCGATGGTGGGAGTTGGCAAAATAGCCTCGCCATTGGTTTCGTTGTAGAGCGAAACATTGCCAGAGACGATGGGCATATCAAGCGCGAGACAAGCCTCGCCAATGCCGCGAATGGCAGCTACGAACGTGCCCATGATTTCAGGTTTTTCAGGGTTGCCGAAATTGAGATTGTCTGTGCTTGCCAATGGTTTTGCACCTGTGGCGACGAGGTTGCGATAACATTCCGCAACGGCTTGCTTGCCACCCTCATAGGCGTCTGCCTCCACATAGCGTGGTGTGACGTCGGACGAGAATGCGAGCGCTTTGGTTTCATGCCCTTCGACACGAACAACGCCTGCGTCGCCGCCGGGCAATTGTAGCGTGTTGCCTTGGATGAGCGTGTCATATTGTTCCCACACCCAACGGCGTGAACACAGATCAGGCGACCCGATCAAATGAAGCAGTGCTGCGCTGTAATCGTCAGGTGGGGCGAAGACATGAGGTTCCTGCGGTGAATGTGTGCCGGGCTCCACCCAAGGGCGGTCATATTCTGGTGCTTCATCACCCAATTCTTTGATTGGAAGATTGGCGACTTCTTCGCCTTGGTGGTGAATGGAGAAGCGTAAGTCGTCGGTTGTCTCGCCGACAATGGCAAAGTCCAAATTCCACTTTACAAAAATGGCTTTGGCTTCTGCTTCTTTTTCTGGTCGCAGCACCATCAACATGCGTTCCTGACTTTCAGAAAGCATCATTTCATAGGCTGTCATGTTTTCTTCACGCACAGGCACATCATCGAGATTGAGGCGCACCCCCAAATCTCCGCGCGCGCCCATTTCAACGGCAGAGCAGGTGAGACCCGCAGCGCCCATATCTTGAATGGCAATGACAGCGCCCGTGGCCATCAATTCAAGGCAGGCTTCCAGTAGGCATTTTTCCGTGAATGGATCGCCAACTTGAACGGTTGGGCGCTTGTCTTCGATGGAATCGTCAAACTCGGCAGATGCCATAGTCGCGCCGCCAACGCCATCGCGGCCTGTTTTTGCGCCGAGATAAACCACAGGAAGACCAACGCCTTCTGCCTTGGAGATATAAATTGAATCCGCTTTCGCCAATCCAGCGGCAAATGCATTGACCAAAATATTGCCATTGTAGCGGGGGTGAAAGTTCACTTCGCCGCCAACGGTTGGTACGCCGAAAGAGTTGCCATAACCGCCAACACCCGAAACCACGCCTGATACCAAGTGTTTTGTCTTGGGGTGATCGGGTTCACCGAAGCGCAAAGCGTTCATGGCTGCTATGGGGCGGGCACCCATTGTAAAGACATCACGTAGAATGCCGCCAACGCCCGTGGCTGCACCTTGATAGGGTTCGATGTAAGAAGGGTGGTTATGGCTTTCCATTTTGAAAACGACCACATCGCCATCGCCGATATCCACAACGCCCGCGTTTTCGCCGGGGCCATAAACCACTTGCGGGCCTTCGGTTGGCAAAGTTTTGAGCCATTTTTTGGATGATTTGTAGGAACAGTGTTCGTTCCACATGGCTGACCAGATGCCGAGTTCGGTGAATGTGGGCTCGCGCTCTGTGAGTTCCACAATGCGGTCGTATTCTTCCTCATTCAAGCCGTGTTCGGCGACGAGTTCTGGGGTGATGGGTCTTGTGTTGTTGACTGACATTTTCGCTTAACAGGTTTTGCTGCCACTGGCCCAACGGTTCAAAGCCGCGTTGAGCCGAGGGCCATTAGAGGTTTGAAGGAGAGGGCCAAATGATTCAAAACGGTTTTGGCCGCCAATCTTTTGAGCCTGTGCAACCAGCTTGGGCAGCGCCGTTGGCTTGTTGCGTGGAACGATGAGAATGCGTGGTTTGCCAGAGAATGAATTGATCTCGGCTGCCATTCTATATTTTACTAGGGCAGGGTCTTTGCGTTTGAACCAGCAGGCTTGCACCTGCTTTGCAACGCGCACCATGAGGCTTTGCGCGCTTTCTTGCTTTGGTTTGCTAGATACAGTCACCTTCGGGGCTTCTGTCTTTGTGCACGCCGCCATAAGGCAGACACAGGTCAGCAGAAGCGCAGGCTTCTTCATGCTGCATCTCTTTGCAATACACCCAGCACGCTTTCAAACAAGCGACGCCCATCAGCACCGCCATGGGCAGGTTCGATGAGATTTTCTGGATGAGGCATCATGCCAAGCACATTTCCATAGGCATTAAAGACGCCTGCAATATCGTTCAAAGACCCGTTCGGATTGGTGCCGTTGGCATAGCGAAACGCCACCTGGCCATTGCCTTCAACTTGCTTCAGCGTTTTTTCATCAGCAAAATAGTTGCCGTCGTGATGTGCCACCGGGCAGCGAATGATTTCGCCTTTCCCATAGCGTTCGGTAAACATATTGTCGGTGTTTACGGCTTCCAACATCACTTCCTTGCAAACGAAGGTCAGACCTGCGTTGCGCATCAATGAACCGGGCAGGAGGCCTGCTTCAGTCAACATTTGAAAGCCGTTGCAGACACCTAAAACACGCACGCCTTTGTCGGCGGCAGCACGTACGGCATCCATCACAGGGGCACGGGCTGCAATGGCGCCTGCGCGGAGATAATCGCCATGGGAAAACCCGCCGGGCAAGACAATCAAATCACTGTCAGGAAGTTCTGTATCTGTGTGCCAAGCCAATTGGGGCGCAGTGCCACCAATTTTGGCAATAGCGGCAATCATATCACGGTCGCGATTGCAGCCTGGAAATTGAACGACTGTTGCCTTCACCCGACAATCTCCACCGCATAGTCTTCAATCACGGTGTTTGCCAGCAGCTTTTCGCACATGCCGCCCAATGTGTCTTCGGCTGCTTTCTCGCTGCTTGCAGTCAAGTTCACATCAAACACTTTGCCTTGGCGCACGCCGGACACACCGTTGAAATCCAGAGATTCCAACGCACCTTCGATTGCTTTGCCCTGAGGGTCCAAAACCCCGTTTTTAAGCGTCACAGTTACGCGCGCTTTGAATTCCTTGTCTGCCATCAGTCAGATTTCACCAATACTGGCCCTTTTCCGCGTGTGGGCTCGTTCTCATTCATAATGCCAAGGCGGCGGGCAACTTCGCGGTAGTTGTCCAGCAATCCACCCAAATCTTGACGGAAGCGGTCTTTGTCCATTTTTTCTTTGGTGTTGATATCCCAAAGGCGGCAGGAGTCTGGCGAGATTTCATCAGCCAATACAACGCGCATGGCATCGTTTTCGTACAAACGTCCAAATTCTATTTTGAAATCCACGAGCTGGATGCCAACGCCCAAAAACAGGCCTGAGAGGAAGTCATTCACGCGGATGGCGAGCGCCATCATGTCATCAATTTCTGGTGGGGAAGCCCAGCCAAAAGCCGTGATATGTTCTTCTGAAACGATGGGGTCATTTAATTCATCATTTTTGTAGTAGAACTCGATGATGGAGCGGGGCAGCACGTTTCCTTCTTCAACGCCAAGGCGTGAAGACAACGAGCCTGCTGCGATGTTGCGCACCACAACCTCAATCGGAATTATCTCAACTTCTTTAATGAGTTGTTCGCGCATGTTGATGCGTTTTATGAAGTGTGTTGGAACCCCTATACTGTTCAAATTCTCGAACACATATTCAGAAATTCGGTTGTTTAGAACGCCTTTGCCATCGATGATTTCGTGCTTTTTTGCATTGAAAGCGGTGGCGTCATCTTTGAAAAATTGAACCAGCGTTCCAGGCTCTGGACCTTCGTAAAGAATCTTGGCTTTGCCTTCATAAATTTTGCGACGTCTGCTCATGCTCGATTGTCCCGAAAAAGGCGTGTTTGAAGCGCCATGAAAGAGGTGACTCGGTATGGCAGTGAGATACGGCAGACAGCAGCAGAATACAATGTTTAGACAGTGTGCAGATTATCTTTGGCACAGAAAACAGCACGTTGATTTGCAAGAGCGTCCACCTTACATCTTGTGGCAACAGCGGTGTCATCCGATTCCGCAAAATCAAACCTGTTGAGGATTTAGTATGGCATCGATGGAAGATCGCGGCGAAGGCTTTGAAAAGAAGTTCGCACTGGACGCAGAACTGAAATTTAAGGCTGAAGCACGCCGCAACAAATTGTTGGGTGAATGGGCCGCTGAAGCGTTGGGCGAAGCTGACAAAGAGGCCTATGCCAAAAGTGTCGTCATGGCAGATTTCGAAGAAGCGGGTGATGAAGATGTTTTCCGCAAAATCCGCGGCGATTTTGATGCAAAAGATGTCGCCATGTCTGACGAAGACATTCGCTCTAAGATGCATGAACTGATGGCAATTGCCGTTGAGCAAGTTCAAAACACATAAGGAATTCTGATATGGACCGTCTTCTTAACGCATTGGCTGATGACAAGACGGTCATGTCAGCCTGGGCCAGTGTTCAAGACACGCTTTATCTTGCAATGTTGGCTGACACTGATTTTGATGCCATTACGCTGGACATGCAGCACGGTATGCAAACCGAAAACAGCGTGATCCGTGGTATTGCCGCTATTGCCCCCAAAGGCAAACCGGTTGTCATTCGCATTCCTGTTGGACGGTTTGATTTTGCCAGCAAAGCGCTGGATGCAGGGGCTCATGCGATTATCGCGCCCATGATCAACACTGTGGAAGACGCCAAGAAGCTCGTTTCATTCACAAAATATATTCCTGTGGGCGACCGCTCCTACGGCCCATCGCAAGCGGTTGGTGTTTTGGGCGTGGAGCGCGAAACCTACGTGGAGGCTGCTAACAAATCGACCGTTGTGTATGCTATGATCGAAACCCGTGAGGCTGTCGCCAATGCGGAAGCTATTTTGGACATTGACGGGATCGATGGTGTGTTCGTAGGGCCAGCTGATTTGTCCATTTCTGTGCGCCAAAACACACTGCCTGATCCTTATGGGCCGGATACGATCGGCATCGTAGAAGATCTTGCCAAAGCGGCAAAAGCTCGCGGCAAACTTGCGGCTGCGTTTTGTGTGACGCCAGCCCATGCGGAAACGGTTCACAAACTCGGTTATCGTTTCATGGCGCTCGGATTTGACCAGAGCTATCTGTCCAATGGTGCGAACGCGATGCTGAGCGGATTGAGTTTCCGCAAATAGAGCCTTTTAGGCTTTGATATTTTTCATGAAGTTGGCAAAGACCATGAGGCCATCTGGCCATGGCCCATGTCCGCTTTTCGCATTGATGTGACCGGATTCTCGAGCATTAACGAATAAGCTGCCCCATGCGTTGGCCATATCGCCCGCAGTCTCAATATCGCAAAAATGGTCGTCTTCGCTGGCAACCAATACCGACGGGAAGGGCAATGGGTCGCGAGGATAAGGTCCAAAGGTCATCAGGTGTTTGGGCTTTATAGACGGGTTTTCCACATCCGGTGGTGCTACCAAAAATCCGCCTTTGATCTTTGATTTTTGATCGTCAGACATTTGCAGCACGCTTTGAACAACCACTTGCACACCCAATGAATGGGCAATCAAAATGACGGGCTCAACGGCTTCATCGACGCATTTGATAAGGTTGGCCGTCCAATCTTCCACAACGGGTTTGTGCCAGTCGTCTTGGGAGACGCGGCGCGCCGTTTTGAATTTGGATTCCCAGCGCGTTTGCCAGTGGTCGGAGCCAGAATTTGTGTATCCCGGCACCATGATTATATCAGCTTCAGCAATTTTCATGCACCGCATGTGCGAATTGGGGGAAACTTTGTCAACTCTTAAAAGCCGCACTTGCGGCGCATGATTGCTGCGCAAAGATCAATCCGTCGTTGCTGGATTGTTTGTCGGTGCTGTGGGCCCAGTTTGTTCAATCGTGGCGTCGACAGGCGCATTCCCTGCACCGTTTCCAAAGAACAAGGTTAAACCCAAAAACACGAGGCCAATCATGGCCAAGCCAATCAAAACGCCACCAAGACTGGCGCTGCTTTCGTTTGCGTGGCCGTAAGCGCGTTGATGGGCTGAACTTAAACGTTGATTATGAACATCTCGATAGTCGGTCATCATTGTCTCCTTTGCCCAGCCTTGGACCTAGGATGATGATTGAATCTGCCCGCAAAGGGGCAGAACCAATCACGAATGATGTTGCTTCTTAAAATGTCGGGAGCTGGGCTTCTTACCCAAACACGCGTTTGAAAATCGTGTCCACATGTTTGGTGTGATAGCCGAGGTCGAATTTTTCTTTAATTTCTTCTTCGGAAAGCAGGGCTGTGACTTCGCTGTCTGCCAGCAATTCTGTGAGGAAATCCTTGTCTTGTTCCCAAACTTTCATGGCGTTGCGCTGCACCAGACGATAGCTGTCTTCACGGGATGCACCGGCTTGAGTTAGCGCCAACAAAACGCGCTGAGAATGAACAAGCCCGCGGAACTTGTTCATGTTCTTTTCCATATTGTTTGGGTAGACGAGCAGTTTATCAATCACGCCTGTTAGGCGCATCAAGGCGAAGTCCAATGTGACAGTCGCATCAGGGCCAATCATGCGTTCAACGGATGAGTGGGAAATATCACGCTCGTGCCACAGGGCGACGTTTTCCATAGCTGGCAATGCATAACTGCGCACCATACGTGCCAAACCTGTAAGGTTTTCAGTCAATACAGGGTTGCGCTTGTGCGGCATTGCGGACGAACCTTTTTGACCCGGTGCAAAATATTCTTCTGCTTCCAGCACTTCCGTGCGCTGCAAGTGGCGAATTTCAGTGGCCAGGCGTTCTACAGAAGATGCAATCACACCCAGCGTTGCAAAATATTGCGCGTGGCGATCACGGGGCACAACTTGTGTGGAAACAGGTTCAGCTTTCAACCCCAAGGCTTCTGCCACATGTTCTTCAACAGATGGGTCAATATTGGCGAAGGTGCCAACGGCTCCTGAAATGGCGCAAGTCGCAATTTCTTCGCGCGCGTGAACCAAGCGCTGACGGCAGCGGTCGAATTCGGCATAGGCTTGCGCCAACTTAACACCAAAAGTGGTTGGCTCTGCATGGATGCCGTGAGAGCGGCCAATTGTAATGTCGTCTTTGTGTTCAAATGCGCGTTTTTTCAAAGCCGCGAGCAGGGCGTCCATATCGTCCAGAAGCAGATCTGTTGCTTTGGTCAACTGCACGTTGAAACATGTGTCCAACACGTCAGAAGATGTCATGCCCTGGTGCACGAAACGTGCGTCGGGGCCAACGATTTCTGCCAGATGGGTGAGGAAAGCGATCACGTCGTGTTTGGTTTCGCGCTCAATCTCATCAATGCGTGCTACATCAAACTCTGCACTGCCGCCTTTTTCCCAAATTGTTTTGGCCGCTTCCTCGGGAATGACACCAAGTTTGGCCAGTGCATCACAAGCATGGGCTTCAATTTCAAACCAGATGCGAAATTTGGATTCAGGTGACCAAATGTCGGTCATTTCTGAGCGGGAATAGCGGGGGATCATTGCAATGTCCGAATTGGGAGGAGATTTTGTGGGGACTTAACACCCAAGCGTGCTGCCTTCAACGGGAAGGCTGAAACCACCCACGGGAAAAGCCGATGCTCACCACAAAAAGTGCGATCAAGCCCCATGGCATCAGCAAACGAAAGCCGACAACCGAAAACAGATAAGCCGCAGACAAAACCGTGAAGAAGGTGCGTGTTATCCACTCAAAGCTTAAAACATGGGCTGACCATTGGGGGAAGCTCATTCGGTAGTGAATGGCAAAGATGAGTGCGGCCAAACCAACGGTGAAAATGCAAAGAGCTGCAAAGAAGAACGAAAACCGAGCCAATGCAGGTTTCTTCTTCACCAAAGTATGCGCAAGCAATGGTGTTGAGTAACCGGCGGCAAATGACGCAACTGCAAATGGAATGAGCGCATAAACAAAGTGAACATCATGATGCCAGCCCTGCGTATTTAGGCTCAGTGCAACTCCAATGGTTATAAGAGCAGACCAAACAAAGCCGAAACCCAGTTGGTGGCGCCAATTTCGTGCAGCATGAGCCAGATTTGAAAAGAAGTTTTTCAAGGACTGACCTTGCTGGTGACCGCCAGGATTTTACCGTCAAATCCTTCAAATCCCCGGCTTGCATATCTCACCACAACCGCCATCGACATGTTGTCGTCGGGCCCGTAGGTCAGAACTTGTTCGATGTGATAATTTTGAGGGCATCCGCGCGAGCTTGGAACTTTTGAATCTTCGCTCAGGATCATTTCCTTTTCGGTCTTTTCATTGGTCAAAATGAGCCGAAACCCGTATTCGTACTCCCTCCAACCTTCGCAGGCTGATGATTTGGCTTCGAATTCGATGGGTTGTATTTCAAGCGACCAAGCTTTGGTGTCTTCCGTTGCTGAATAATTCAACTGATAGCCAACCGTGGAAAAGCGGATTGGGTTGCTGGCGTTTAGTTGGAACGGGCTGTGTTGAGCGCGAACATCACCGCTCTTTATTGGTCCGACTGCCGCCATCAGGTCTGCAGATAACTCTTGCAGTTGTTGTCTCGCCGTGGCTTCACCTGCTGCTATGAAATCTTCGGGCTGGTTTGTTTCCAATTTTTGGGCATCTTCTTCAGTGAATTTGGTTCTGATAGGTGAACCGCTCAGATATGCGTCGGTGGAAACGTCGATCACATAAAGAGATGCATGTGGAATTCCGGAACCATCTTGGATGCCATACTCTTCAAAGATGAATTTTGAACCGTCGGCAGAAAACCCGTGAACATAAAGCTTGAAAGTCTCGGCTGCCGCAAGTGAAGTTGGGAAAGCGCAGGTCAAAATCAAGGATAGTGTGGATACAAGGGCAGGGAGTGATTTCATAGCTGGTCCTCCAAATCTGCCTATGTCGTGCCTTCTCAAAGCGCAGATTTTATGGCCGCGATGTTCTTGGCATATGAAGCTTTGCCTTTGCCATCGTAAATGGCTGAACCAGCAACCAACACATCAGCCCCTTGATGGGTGACCAATGGAGCCGTTTCAGCGGTTATGCCGCCATCCACCTGAATGTGAATTTTGCGGTCGCCGGCCAACGCGCGGGCCTGCCCAACTTTGGTTGCAGCTTCGGGAATGAATTTCTGACCACCAAAGCCTGGATTGACACTCATGATCAAAATCATGTCGACCATATCAATCACATGTTCCAGCGTGGAAACTGGGGTAGCGGGGTTGATTGCGACACCAACCTTCGTACCAAGCGATTTGATCGCCTGCAAAGAACGGTGCATATGTGCTCCAGCTTCTGCATGAATAGTGATCATATCACTGCCTGCTTTAGCGAATGCTTCCAGATAAGGATCGCATGGCGATATCATTAAATGAGTGTCGAAAAAGGCTTTGGTGAGAGGTCTTAGTTTTTCGATAATGACGGGGCCGAAGGATATGTTGGGCACGAAATGGCCGTCCATTACGTCCAAATGCACCCAGTCGGCACCAGCTTCGAGAACATCGAGAACTTCTTCTCCGATTTTAGAGAAATCTGCCGCCAAGATGGATGGAGCTATGATGACATTTTCGGGTGCGATTTTCATAGGCTTTGGCTCCGCGTTGGTTGAAAAGCGCGTAACACGATGAGCAGGTCTGCTCAATTGCCAGAAAAGACTTTTGCCCAACTAGGGAATAAATCGTGTTCGGCGGCAGTCGCTTCAAACACACCTCTGGCTATTGCTCTGCTCATGGTAGAAGCGGCAATGGCCGACATTTCGATTTGATCGTTGATATCGGGAACAACGCGGCTTCCTGCTGTCGCGACTGAAAAAATTAAGTCCCCGTCCAGCGGCGTATGGGCTGGCCAGAGTGCGCGGGCAAATCCATCATGAGTAGCAACGGCCAACCGTTTGGCCTCGCCTTTGGTGAGCACCGCGTCTGTGGCAATAATGGCAATAGTGGTGTTTGCGCCTTGGCTTTGTTCGCTTCGAAATTTAATCCGCAGTTTTTGGGCTTCTTCGGCGGAAATTGTGGAAGGGCCAAAGCCGCCAAATTCATTGTTCAGTTCAAATTGTTGCGCCCAAAAACCCTTGCCTTCGCCCACTGTTGCAGCGCCGAGGGCGTTGACGGCCACAAGAGCGCCAATGGTGATGCCGTTGGCCAACACAGTCGAGGCTGAGCCCAAGCCTCCTTTTAAACCGAGTTTATGTCCACCCACCAAGGCGCCAGTTCCAGCGCCTGCTGTGCCCAGTTCAAAGTCGATCGATGCATTTCGTGCTGCTTCGTAGCCGAGGTCACGATAGGGCGGGTATTGCCCCCAGTTTTTGTCGCCGCCATTTATGAGGTCGAACAGTATGGCTGATGGAACAATAGGGATGCGCTGGTCGGCGATCTGAAACCCTTTGTCATCTTCGCGCAGCGCTGCTTGAACACCGCTTGCTGCATCAAGCCCAAAGGCTGAACCACCGGATAATGCAAAACCGTCAACAGATTGAACTGTGTTTTCTGGTTGCAGCAGATCTGTGTCGCGACTGCCTGGAGCGCCGCCCATCACATGAACGCTTGCGACGTTTTCCACATCGCAGAGCAGGGCGGTCACGCCAGATTTCAATTTGTCGTTCTGCGCATGGCCCACACGTAATCCGTCAATATCTGTAATCAGGTTGCGCGGCCCCGTTTTCATGGTCAGTTGCCTTCGCTTGTAAAAGGTCGGTCATTTGACCATTTGATCAGCTCAAACGGTTCTAAAATAATTCTGGCATCACTTTCTAAAGAAACAGAGCCAACAATCGTGTCGAATGTTTTCGCACTGGGCGTTTTGATCAATTGTGCCGCCACTTCAACCATCACGTGCCCTAGAACAACTTCAGGGTCGGTGGGGACGTTCGCCTTTGCGGCTTCGCTTAGAAAATCCTGGTCTGAAACCCGGCGCATCTTGGGGGTGACTGCCAAAATGGGGCGACGGATGGCGTTAGCTCCTGCAGCAAACGGTAAAAGAGAAATTTGTTCTCCCATGGAAACAGGCCATTCCAGTTTCAGCGCGGTGAGGTCATTGGCAAATGTCACCACGTCTTCTGGTGCTGCCGCGATGATGATGGCCTCGACGCCTGAGCGCTGCAGTCGTCGGATGAGGGCGCGCTGATTTGTTTGCAAAGGGCGAAAGTTGGCATTTGTGATTGGCTTACGACCAGTTTCTTCCGCAATCAGTCGAATTGAATCGGCCAAACCACGACCATACACGCTGCCATCGTCCAAAATGGCATAAGGTTTCGATCCAAATTCTGGTAAAATGAAATCCGCAATTGCCTGCGCCTCTGCGTTGGGCGTGTTGGAGAATTCAAAGATTGGCAGGCCTTCAATTTCCCGCAATCGTTTTAAGCCAGAGTTGCGCGTTCTAAACGTTAAAAGCGGTGCGTTATTGTTGTTTGCTTTCAATGTGCGTGCCAAGGCCGCAGCGAGTTTGAAACAAGGCAATCCAATCACGGCTTTTGCGGATGAAAACTGTTCGGTCAACTCCGTTGCAGATGCCGCGTCACAATTGTCATCGACCAGTTTTAGGTCGATCGTGGTTCCTGCATTGTTTGCTTTTTCTTGAGCCAGCAATGCACCAAGTTCGATGCGCTTTGAGACAGCTTCATATCTAGTATTCATTGGCAGGGAGAGACCGATTAGGTCGGAACTCCAGGCCGAACCGGAGCCTGCCGTCATCAGCGCAAGCGGAAAAAAAGCGATTGCTGTCAGTGATTTGAGCAACTTATTCATAACCGCTTCATAACCATTGAAGAACGATGTGAAAAGTCATCAACCTAAATGAGTTGAAGCGCTTTCATGCTGGCATGTTCGTTGGAGCCAATAATGATGTGATCGTGCACTGTAATGCCCATAGGGGCGGAGGCTTCAATGATGTTTTGCGTCATCTCAATATCTGCGCGCGATGGCGTGATGTCGCCCGAGGGGTGATTGTGCACCAAGATTAACGCGGATGCGTTGAGTTCCAGCGCGCGCTTGACCACTTCGCGTATATAGACAGGCGTGTGATCGACGGTGCCTTTTTGCTGCACTTCGTCTTTGATCAATCCGTTTTTCTTGTCCAAAAACAGGATGCGAAACTGTTCAATTTTTTCATGGCCCATGACAGCGGTGCAATAATCAATCACTGAAGACCATGAACTGAGCATTGTTTTGTCTTCAAAATCGGAACGAATGCCCCGCGCTGATGCTACTGCTATGATTTTTAAGTCTGTGGCGACTACGGGACCAACGCCTTCCACGCGTTGCAAATCGAGCGTGTCAGCGCGCATGACTGCTGCCAATGTTCCGAAATTGTCGAGCAAACGTTTGGCGATGGGCTTTGTGTCGCCGCGCTTGATGCTGCGAAACAACAAAAGCTCCAGCAATTCATAGTCAGGCAAGGAGTCCGGGTTTGCTAAGAACCGTTCCCGCAAGCGGTCTCTGTGGCCATGATAATGGGGGACGTTTGCTTCTTCGAAGCCTTCATTGCCCTTCTCTGGGCTCGCATGTTTCCCTCCGGCCATCTTGTCTGTCAGCCAGACGCGTAGGGCGGTCTGGTGTGGCCCGCAGGAGAAGCTGTGAAAATCTCACACCCTGTTTCGGTCACACCAACGGAATGTTCAAACTGCGCAGTCAGTGATCTGTCACGGGTCACGGCGGTCCAACCATCTTTCAATATCTTCACATGATGTTTGCCGAGATTGATCATCGGTTCAATAGTGAAAATCATGCCTGGAACAATTTCGGCGCCTTCGTCGGCCTTGCCGTAGTGCAGAACATTGGGGGCGTCGTGAAACAATTTGCCAAGTCCGTGGCCGCAAAAATCGCGGACAACGCTGCACCGTTCTTTTTCAGCGAGTTCTTGAATTGCTGCACCAATCGCACCCATGCGATTGCCAGGTTTGACCGCATCTATACCCGCCATCAGGCAATCATAGGTGAGATCAACCAACCGTTCAGCGGCGCGTTTGGGTTTACCTGCAATATACATGCGGCTGGAATCTCCATGCCATCCGTCCAAAATGAAAGTGATGTCGACATTGAGAATGTCCCCGTCGCGCAAGGGTTTGTCTGACGGAAAACCATGGCACACCACGTGATTGAGGGATATGCAGCTGGAATAGGGATAACCGCGATAGTTCAGTGTTGCAGGCACAGCCCCATGGTCCATGCCATATTCGTACACGAATTTATCAATTTTCTCTGTCTTTAGCCCCACATCCACCATGCCAGCCACTTCGTCGAGGCAACGCGCAGTCAATTGGCATGCTTTGCGCATTCCGTCGAAGTCTTCGCTGGAATAGAGCTTGATCTGCCCTGTGTTCTTCAGTGGTGCTTTTGCAGCGTCGATATAGCTCGTCAATTTCTATGCCTTTGAATGCGTTCACGACTCGATTGAGATGATGTGTCGTGCAGTAATGTCTTGGGTGGAGATGTCGCACCGAATGGCGATGGCTTCAACCCCAGCTTTGGCTGCATCTTGGAAAGCTTCGGCATAATTGGGGTCAAGGTCTTCTGCAAAGGACAGGCGGTCTCCGTCTTCGCGTTGAATGACGTAAAGCATCACAGCTCTTGCGCCAGTGCGAACCATGTTGGCCATTTCGTGCAGATGTTTTGCGCCGCGCGCGGTTTTGCAATCGGGAAATTCATGCAAGCCAGCTTCGCGTACAAAATGCACGTTCTTGATCTCCACATAGCAAGGCGGCCTGCCATCGTCTTCCAACAGGATGTCGATGCGCGAGTTTTCTCCGTATTTAACTTCTCGGCGCAGGTTGGAATATCCGGTCAGTGTTTCAATCTGACCTGCTAAAATGGCTTCTTCTGCCAGTTTGTTGGGTAAATTGGTGTTTATGCCAACCAAAACGGCGGCATTGGTTGTGGGCGAGGGCACTTCCATTATCTCAAGCGTATGGCGCAGTTTGCGCTTTGGATTGCCACTGTCAGAGATCCAAACTCTGTTTCCTGGTTGGTTTAAGCCCAACATCGCACCCGGATTTGGGCAATGGACGGTTATTTCATCCCCATTGGGCAATCTTACATCAGCCAGAAAGCGTTTATAGCGTTGAATCAATACAGCTTCGGTAAGAGGTGTTGGAAATCGCATAGAGAATGTCGGAAATGGCATGGTTGCACGGGTTCGCCAATGTACAACAGAACGAGATCGCATCAGTGTTTAATTGCGGCAATTTTGAAGAGCTCAACATGTTTCTTTCGATAACGGATATTTTCAAAATCGGCATAGGGCCATCCTCATCCCACACAATGGGGCCGATGGTGGCTGCACGTCGCTTTCTGGAATATGTGCGCGATGGGGACTGGCCGCGACCGTCTTCTGCCAAAGTCGATCGTATTCGCGTGTCACTGCATGGGTCTCTTGCATTTACGGGCAAAGGCCATGGCAGCGACCGCGCCATTATTCTGGGCCTTATGGGGTGCGAGCCTCAACTGCTGAACCCAGACGACGTTGAAAGCATTTTGCAAGACTGTGAAACCGTTGCAGCCATCAAAGCCGAAGGCTTTCCCGCTTGGAATTTTGATCCGAAGGTTGATCTGATCTTTGATTATGACGAGACCTTGCCTGGCCACGCAAATGGAATGCGGTTTGAAGCGCTGGACACTATGGGCTCCGTGTTGGTGCGCCAGATTTATTATTCAATTGGTGGAGGCTTTGTTGTCGACGCGTTGGAACTGGAACGGTTGAACATTGGTTTGGACGCCGATGCCCCTGTTACTACGCCATATCCATTTGAAAGTGCGGCGGAAATGTTGCAAATGGCGGACACATCTGGCCTTTCCATTGCCCAAATGAAACGTGCCAACGAACAGGTTTTGCGCGGCAATCACCGTTTGAACGATGAGATTAACAGCATCTGGAAAGCGATGGACGATTGCGTCAAACGTGGCTTGGAGCAAGAAGGCGAACTTCCCGGTGGTTTGGCGGTAAAGCGTCGCGCAAAATCAATCAAAGCGAAGCTTGATGCAAAATGGCAGAGCAACGAACTGGGCCCACTGGCCGCTAACGATTGGTTGTCGGTTTATGCTATGGCCGTGAACGAAGAGAATGCGGCTGGTGGCAAAGTGGTGACAGCGCCAACAAACGGGGCTGCTGGGGTTATTCCTGCGGTTTTGAGCTATCACTTGAAGTTCAACCCAGCGGTCAGCGACGCGGATATTCAAGACTTTTTGCTGACTGCGGCGGCAGTCGGTGGGATTATCAAGCACAAAGCCTCGATTTCAGGTGCAGAAGTTGGTTGTCAGGGCGAGGTTGGCTCTGCGGCAGCGATGGCTGCTGCGGGATTAACGGCGATTATGGGCGGCACGCCGCAACAAGTTGAAAATGCAGCCGAGATCGCGTTGGAACATCATCTTGGTATGACATGTGACCCTGTGGGTGGTTTGGTGCAAGTGCCGTGTATCGAGCGCAACGCCGTAGGCGCCGTAAAGGCAGTGACAGCAGCATCACTTGCCCTGCATGGAGACGGCAGCCATTTTGTACCATTGGATGCTTGTATCGAAACCATGCGCCAAACAGGCCACGATATGAATGTGCGTTATAAGGAAACCAGCCAAGGTGGCTTGGCCATCAACGTTCCTGTCAATATCGTAGAATGTTGACGCCTATCTTATAGCCATGCCGAAAATGGCGCGGTAAGAACAGGCATGATCAAATCAGTTCTCATTGCCAATCGCGGCGAAATTGCCTGCCGCGTCATTAAAACAGCAAAGCGCATGGGCCTTCGCACGATTGCTGTCTATTCTGAGGCTGATGCACAAGCCAAACATGTGCGTATGGCAGACGAAGCCTTTCTGCTTGGGCCTGCTGCAGCATCAGACAGCTATTTGCGTTCGGGGCGCATTCTGGCCATCGCCAAAGAAGCGGGGGCAGATGCCATTCATCCGGGCTATGGGTTTTTGTCAGAAAATGCTGATTTTGCACAACTGACTGAAGATGCAGGAATGGTGTTTGTGGGGCCGCCGCCTGCCGCCATTCGGGCAATGGGGCTGAAAGATCGTTCTAAGGAAATCATGACCGAAGCCGGTGTGCCTGTGGTGCCAGGCTATCATGGTCAAAACCAGGACCCCACATTCTTGAAACGCAAAGCCTATGAGATTGGCTATCCATTGTTGATCAAAGCTGTTGCTGGTGGCGGTGGGAAGGGGATGCGTAAAGTTGATAAGGCGCTAGAATTTGATGATGCATTAGATGCCGCAAAGCGTGAGGCTCATTCCTCTTTTGGCAATGATATTGTATTGTTAGAGAAGTTTGTTCAAAATCCACGTCATATTGAAATTCAAGTGTTTGGTGATGCGCACGGCAATGTCGTACACCTGTTTGAACGCGATTGTTCACTCCAACGAAGACACCAAAAGGTTATTGAGGAAGCGCCTGCACCGGGCATGACTGAGGCGGTTCGAAACGCCATGGGCAAAGCCGCGTGCGATGCCGCTCAGGCTGTGGGCTATCAAGGTGCCGGGACTGTAGAATTCATCGCAGGTGGGGAAGGCGGTCTTTCTGAAGATGGGTTCTTTTTCATGGAAATGAACACCCGCTTGCAGGTAGAGCACCCCGTCACGGAAATGATCACGGGTCAGGACTTGGTGGAATGGCAGTTGCGCGTAGCCTCTGGCGAAGAACTGCCCGCCAAGCAAGAAGAGTTATCCATCACGGGCCATGCCTTTGAAGCGCGAATTTACGCTGAAGACGCTTCAAGTGGGTTTTTGCCTTCAATCGGTCGCTTGGTCGCGATGGATTTGGGACAAGAAGGTGGTGGCGTGCGCATTGATTCCGGCGTTGAAGCTGGTGATGAAATTACGCCTTATTACGACCCCATGATTGCGAAACTGATCGTGCATGGGGCATCGCGCAGCGAGGCTTTGGCTGCAATCACTTCTCAACTGAAGCGCGCCAAAATTGCTGGCCCGATCACCAATACGGCCTTTTTGGCCAAGCTGTGCTCGCACAAAGGATTTGCGCAGGGCCATTTCAACACCAGTCTGATTGATGAAAATCTGTCTCAATTGGTGCCTGAAGCTTCAGTTGATGAGAGCGTGATTGCAGCGGGTGCGGTGGGGTTGGTCGAGAACGAGCAAAAGCAGCTTGCTGCGCGGAATTCGGCCACTTATTCGCCATGGAGTGCAACCGATGCGTTTCAGACAGGCCCAATAAGATCTGTCCCGTTTGATTTCATCTTGGACGGGGAAGAGCAAACGGTCCAGCTTTCTTACCAGCCTCATGGACTGACAATTCTCAACGGGAATGGAGAGAGCATATCGCCAAGTGCGAATTGCTCTTATTTTCACGATGATGAACGCGTGTTTGTTCTCAAGGACGGCCATCAGTGGATATTTGAACCGCGCATCTTTGAGTTGCGGGACGAGGCTGCGATTTCTTCTGACGGTGCCATTAAAGTTCCCATGCATGGCAAAGTGATCACAGTTACCGTTGTAGGTGGTGATGTTGTAGAAGAGGGTGATATTTTGTTCTCTGTGGAAGCCATGAAGATGGAACATTCAGTGGTCGCGCCATATGATGGTGTTGTCGCACAATTGGCCATCACTGCCGGTGAACAGGTGGAAAATGGCGCGGTGGCGTTGATTTTGGAAGCTCAGCCAACTGTGGATTCATAGCACCTTCGCTAGGTTATGAGCTTCAACCATCTTAGACTGACCAAATGAGCCTCAATATTTTGAAATTATGCGTCGGCGCGGAAAGTCTCGACGACCTGCAATTCTGGTCGAAGCAACGCCTTGCGGATATGGCGGCAAACCAAGAAGAAATTCAGTTGTTTCACACCACCCGTATGGTTCCTAAGCGCGTGGATGAACTCTTGGATGGGGGATCGCTCTATTGGGTGATCAAAGGACAAATTCAGGCGCGGCAAAAATTGGTCGATGTTCGTCCCTTCGTGGATGGAGAGGGAATTCGGCGTTGTAAACTTATGTTGGACAACGAAGTTGTGCCCACACAGTGGCATCCCAAACGGGCCTTTCAAGGGTGGCGGTATCTCAAAATGGATGAAGCCCCAAGCGATCTAGGGCAATCTGAAGCTGGGTTGCCTGTTCATTTGCGGTCTGAACTGGCCGAACTCGGTTTGCTGTAAGGCCTCTGGGATTAACCAAGCTTTCCACAAACGCGTGCTTAGCGGTGCAATTTATGGTTTCTTAGACGTTAATTCCAAGCAACGGGGACTTTTGTCCGTTCCAAAAACCGTTTGAGTGTTATGAGCGACCGTCTGAAAATTGAGCGCGTAGAAGGCATGTTTGCATGCAATCAGAACACATCTGGTTCCGCACACGTGATTGTCTGTGGCAATGAAAAGGGGGGGTCGGGGAAAACCACAACATCCATGCATGTGGCAGTTGCCCTTTTGAAAAAGGGATTCAAGGTTGCAACGATTGACTTGGATTCTCGCCAGAATTCATTGACCCGCTATACGGAAAATCGCCGTCGTTGGTCAGAATTGAACGGCTTGAATTTGGAACTCTCCAGTCATTTCCGCTTTGATGGTTCGACTCTCGACAGCACGATGGAAGCGCAAATGCAGGACTTTTCCGCATTCCTACGTGCCATTGCAGAAATTGAGAACGATCACGATTTTATCGTGGTGGATACACCTGGTTCTGATGGATATTTGATGCGTTTGGCGCATTCCATGGCCGACACTTTGCTGACGCCTATGAATGATTCCTTCGTGGATTTTGACATTCTCGGCAAAGTTGATGCGTTGGATATGGAAGTGGTGGACGTCAGTCACTACGCCAAAATGGTGCGCAATGCGCGGCGTAAACGGCGCGATGCCGACGATGGTCTGCTGGATTGGATTGTGGTGCGCAATCGGTTGGCGTCGCTATCATCCAACAATGAACGCAACGTCCACAAATGCTTGCATGAACTTTCTATGCGTTTGGGCTTTAGGGTTGCAGACGGAATCAGTGAGCGGGTGATTTTCCGTCAATATTTCCCAAAAGGACTTACGGCGCTCGATGATTTTGAATTGCTGACGGGTGAACAAAAGCCCAATGCTTCTCATTTGTCTGCGCGTGAAGAGATCGAGAATCTCATCTCTGTCTTGCGATTGCCGATAAATAACAACGCGCGCAAAATGGCCCAAGCTCGTCAGGTCTGGATGGAAAAGTCTTACGCTGCTGTCGATATGCCAGATATTTTTGCCGATTGATTGCACTGATCAGTGGCGGCTCTTGCCATAGCGCTTGCGTTGCGGATGAGAACCCCCAAATATAGGGTATGACTTATCTGATCACGCCACTCATTATTCTCGCCACGTTGGTCGCAATCTTCATGTTTGTGCCCGCAAAGACGCTTGCGCAGTTTATTCGAAGCTATTTGCCACCGGTGCTTATGGCCGCCGGTGCTGCGCTTATGTTGGTGAGAGTGCCAGCTGTGGGCGCTGGAGTAATGCTTCTAGGACTTGTTCTTTGGCGCAGATTTAAAAACAAAAAACCAAAGAGTTTGCAAAACAACAAAAGGCGATTTTCAACTCTGCGCACAGCAGGGCTGGAAATGGAGATCAATCACAAGACCGGAGAAATGAACGGCATCGTGCTTGTTGGAAAATACGAAGGCAAAGAACTCAATTCGATGAGCCAAGCTGATCTGACCGAGTTCATGACTGAGATCAGTGAAGACGGTCAGACGCTTGAATTGCTAAACACGTATCTTGATAGCCGATTTGCCAGTGGGCGTGAAAACGCTCAGGCGGATACCAGTGCGGGGCAGGCTGGTGCGTCTGGCACGGGAACCATGGGCGAAGAGGAGGCCTATGAGGTGCTGGGGCTTTCGCTTGGCGCCAGTGTCGCGGACATCCGCAAAGCCCACAGGCGTCTTATCAAGTCGGTTCATGCCGACAGCGGAGGATCTGTTTTTCTTGCCGCCAAAATCGACGAGGCGAAGGATATTCTTCTGAGAAGCCATTCCTGATTTCCTTTACACAATACAATTCGGAAACACTGGATAAAGCCCAATACGTGGGCCGGTTATGTAACCCCGCACAAAACACATGCGGGGGTCGTCTTTTTGTTGTCAGCTGTTCAAAGCCAGGCAATCGACCTTTCTGCGTTTTAAAGCTTTGCAGGCATTGCTTGCATCACGCTTAGACGTGAAGCCCGTGAAGCGCCCGCGATAGAGCATTTTGCCATTGCTGCGAATAGCAGGCGTGGACATGCTTTTCTTGCCCAGCAATCTGCGGTTTTTGGATTGTACGCTTTTCATAAGGTCCAGCAGTTTGAACCTGCTGTCTGATGCCGCAATTTGGATAGTCCAACCTTTTGTCTTTTTCGACGTTCCACCAAGACTGGCTGTTTTGATCATATCAACGGAAGGGCGCAGCTCTGGCTTTGGAGTGGAATTTGATTTCAAACCAACAAGTTGCTTCTTAACGCTTGCCACCGTTCGAGTGTCAGGCTGATTGGCAGCGTGGGCACTTTTTACTCTGGAAGAGATCAAGGAATTTGCTTTACCTGCAACAGCTTTTGTTTTGGCTGCAGTCACAATTTGTGTGGTTGCTCGCGATGCAACACGTGTTGAACGTGAAGATGTTGCGCGTGCAATCTGACGGCGAGATTTGCCAGTTGATGCTTTAGGCAAGAACTGACGGATGAGCTTTTGCATTTGTGCGTTGCGTGAGCGGCCTGTGCGACCACCCATAACAACTGCCACGATGCGGCGGTTGCGGCTGCTTACCGAAGACACAAGGTTGAAACCGGATGCGCGTGTGTAACCAGTCTTAATGCCGTCTACGCCGCGCACACGGCCGAGCAACTTGTTGTGGTTGCCATAGCGACGTTTGCCGAACTTGAAGGAACGGGTGCTGAAATAGCGATATTGGCGTGGAAAATGCTCGCGTAGCGCCATGCCAAGCTTCGCCATATCGGAAGCTGTTGTCACTTGGCCGCGTGCAGTCAGGCCGTTTGCATTTTTGAATGTTGTACTTCTCATACCCAATTGACGGGCTTTCAAAGTCATCCGCTTTGCAAATTTTGCTTCTGAACCGGCAAGCTTGTCGCCGATTGCTGTTGAAACGTCGTTTGCTGATTTAGTGACCAATGACAGAATAGCTTGCTCCATCGATATCGAGCGGCCAACGCGCAAACCAATTTTGGAAGGTGGGCGTCTTGCACCAGCTTTCGTCATCACAACGCGGCTGGATTTGCTGATACGACCTGCTTTCAGGTCTTCAAAGACGAGATAAAGCGTCATCATTTTGGTCAGAGAGGCAGGGTAACGCTTTGAATTTGCGTTTCTTGCATGGAGCACTTTGCCTGTTTTGGCATCAACCACAATGGCTGCATATTTGGGGTTGCCGCGTTTGCGCTTACGCGCATCAGCATCGCTGGTTGCAGCGATTTGAAACGCAAACACCATCATGAATGTGAGAATGGATATTAAAACACGGCCAGATGCGGTGTTAGCAGTCGATCCAAAAACGGTACGCACGACATTACCTCAAAATTTGTCTGTCAAACTGACAGATTACCCAAAAAACAGGCGTTAGCTGGCCAAGCAGCCAACGCGCCTTGAACAAAATGTAAATTCACATGGTAACCAAAGCCTTAAATTGGCTGATAAAATCTGAGATATTTTTTACGGTGACTTTTTTGATCAAATTGCGGATGGTTTTCCGCGGCATATTTACAATGCTCGGTGATATGCGATTTGCGGTGTTGAGTTCCTTGATCAACAGGGCTTAAACTCGACAAAATGCGTCCTATATAAAGACGCGGTGAGACGGTATGGCCGAACACACCACTCACTCGACAACAACTCTATGGAATAGCCAACTTATGACTGCGCGCAATTTTATCAGCACTAGAATGCAAGGCGATGATGGGTTTCGCGATGATGACGATGATGGAAACTCCGGCATCGACACAATCACCAAGACCAAAACCAAGGTTAAGAAACCAAGCCTATATCGCGTGCTGTTGTTAAACGATGACTTCACGCCAATGGAATTCGTAATCGATGTCTTGGCGCGTTATTTCCAGATGGACCTGGATGCCGCTACCCAAGTTATGCTGCATGTTCATCAAAACGGCGTTGGCGAGTGTGGCGTCTATACTTACGAAGTTGCTGAAACAAAGGTGACACAAGTGATGGACTATGCCCGAAAACACCAGCACCCCTTGCAATGTGTGATGGAAAAGAAGTGAATTGAAGTTGAAGACCAGTCGCCACTTAATACTCAAAACCAAATTAGGAATGTCATTTGCCAAGTTTTACCGACAGTCTTGAGAACGCTCTGCACAGAGCGCTTACTTACGCAAACGAACGCAGCCAAGAACACGCGACCTTGGAACACCTGCTTCTCGCGCTTGTCGATGACGAGGATGCGGTTGCAGTTTTGAACGCTTGCAATGTGAGTGTTGATCGTTTGCGTGATGACCTTTTTGCTTTCATTGATAACGAATTGAGCAATTTGGTCACGGAGACTTTTGAGGATTCCAAACCCACACCTGGCTTCCAGCGGGTTATTCAACGCGCCGTCATTCACGTGCAGTCTTCAGGTCGTGAAGAGGTCACTGGTGCAAATGTGCTGGTTGCAATTTTTGCAGAGAGAGAAAGCCATGCAGCTTACTTTCTGCAAGAACAGGATATGACTCGCTATGATGCGGTGAATTTTATTTCTCATGGGATTGCAAAGCGCGCTGGATCCAGCGAAGGGCGACCTGTTGAAGGTGTAGAAGGTGGCATTGGCCCAGAAGGTGAAGGTGGCGAAGCCAAAAAGGGCGAGGCCTTGGCCGCTTATTGCGTCAATCTCAATCAAAAGGCCATCGATGGCAAAATTGATGTATTGATTGGTCGCACGGAAGAAGTGAATCGCACCATTCAGGTTCTGTGCCGTCGTTCAAAGAACAACCCGCTGTATGTGGGCGACCCTGGCGTTGGCAAAACAGCCATCGCAGAAGGTTTGGCCAAGCGGATTGTCGATAAAGATGTGCCGGAAGTATTGTTCGACGCCACAATCTATTCCTTGGATATGGGAACGCTTCTTGCTGGAACGCGCTATCGTGGCGATTTTGAAGAGCGGTTGAAGCAGGTCGTTAAAGAAATCGAAGATACGCCCGGCGCGATCATGTTTATCGATGAAATTCACACGGTGATTGGAGCAGGGGCGACTTCCGGAGGCGCAATGGACGCTTCCAATTTGTTGAAACCTGCACTGTCTGGCGGCTCCATCCGCTGCATAGGCTCAACCACATATAAAGAATACCGTCAGTTTTTCGAAAAAGACCGTGCATTGGTGCGGCGTTTCCAGAAAATCGATGTCAATGAACCGTCTGTTCCAGATGCCATTGAGATTATGAAAGGTTTGAAGCCATATTTTGAAGATTTCCACAAAGTGAAATATTCAAATGATGCCATCGTTTCTGCCGTGGAATTGTCTGCACGTTATATCAACGACCGCAAACTGCCGGATAAAGCAATCGATGTGGTGGATGAAACGGGCGCGAGCCAAATGCTGGTGCCTGCGGACAAGCGCAAGAAGACCATTGGTGTTGCGGACATCGAGGCAACAATCGCGACTATGGCGCGCATTCCGCCGAAAACGGTTTCCAAAGATGATGCTGAGGTGCTCAAGAATTTGACCGAGCAATTGAAGCGCATGGTCTATGGGCAAGACAAGGCAATTGATGCTTTGGCGTCATCGATCAAGCTTGCAAGGGCAGGGTTGCGCGAACCCGAAAAGCCCATCGGTTCCTACTTGTTCTCTGGCCCAACGGGTGTGGGTAAGACAGAAGTCGTGAAGCAATTGGCAGACACGCTTGGCGTGGAGCTGCTGCGCTTTGATATGTCGGAATATATGGAGCGTCATACAATCTCTCGTTTGATTGGTGCGCCCCCAGGATATGTGGGCTTTGATCAAGGTGGTTTGCTCACCGATGGCGTTGACCAACATCCGCATTGTGTTTTGCTGCTGGATGAAATCGAAAAGGCGCATCCTGACTTGTTCAACATTCTATTGCAGGTGATGGACAATGGCGCGTTGACCGATCACAACGGGAAAAAAGTGGACTTCCGCAATGTGATCATTGTGATGACCACGAATGCGGGTGCGTCGGAAGCTGCAAAATCGGCCATCGGCTTTGGCTCTTCCAAGCGCACTGGCGATGACATGGAAGCGATCAACCGCCTGTTTGCACCAGAGTTTCGCAACCGTTTGGATGCGATCATTCCGTTTGCTGGTCTCAAGCCAGAGATTGTGCATCAGGTTGTTCAGAAATTCGTCATTCAACTGGAAGCGCAATTGTCTGAACGGGGTGTCACCTTTGAATTGACTCCAGAGGCTGTCGAGTGGATTTCCAAGAAAGGGTATGACGATCGTATGGGCGCACGCCCACTGGGTCGGGTTATTCAAGAATACATTAAGAAGCCATTGGCGGATGAAGTTCTATTTGGAAACTTGCAAAAGGGTGGCACTGTTAAGGTCACTGTGGAAGAGAAAGACGGTGAGAAGACGCTCAAGCTGGAAGCAATAGAAGACAAGCCTGTGAAACCGAAAAAGGAAAAGGTTGTCAAAAAGGCGACGGCGAAAAAGGTTGCTGCCAAAAAGAAGGCGCCAGCCAAAGCTTCGGCAAAACCGAAATCAGCACCGAAGTCCAAGCGCAAAGGCGGTACAGCTGTACCGAAAGTACCGCTTAAAAACTGATTTTTTCGCATATATATATGTTCAGAAAGGGCGGGACCTCAGGTTTCGCCCTTTTTGTTTGTAATGCAGCTGAAACGATTTGTGATGTTTGTGACATGTGATTTCACATTCTCGCCATCCGTGCGCCAGTTTTCGATTCAAGTTTGTCCCTCCAAACACACTAACAGGGAACGAAAAAAATGGATCACATTGAACAACTGAAAACAATCCGAGCCGACGCGATTCAAAGATTGCGCCGCAGTGCAGATTTCAAACTGGCTAAAAAGCTGGGTATTCTGTTGCTGGATTTGGGAGAGAAAGCTGATGACCGTTTGGAGTTTGAACCCTCTGAAGAGCAGCGTAAATCATATGTGAGCTTGGCCACACCTGCGCCAAACAAAGACGCACCCATTGCTGCAAAGGAAACACGCCTGGAAAAGTCCAAGGCTGACAGTTCTCCAGAATTGTCAAATGAAGAAGTGATCGATGAACTTGTGGCGGAAATGGAAAACGATACATCGATCATCAAAGACGCAAGTGTTGATTCCAAAGGTGGTTTGCTTGGGCCATTTTTGAAACCCGTTGCCTCCAACGGGTCGGCTGCCAACCACTGATTTGACAGCTGTGACTGCAGTTAAGTGTTGATCTTGTAAAAATTGCCCACCAAACATAGAACGGGTTTCTTGTTCGTTCTTAAATGTGGTTTCGTCAATTTCTGATCGTGGTCAGTCCTATGAAGAAGAGCAATCTTACGATTGGTCTTGGTATGTGTGGGGAGCGAGAAATTTGTTCTCACTGCCCGCACTTATTTTGTTGTCAGCCTTTGTTGGGTTTGGTGGTCTTGCGCGTGAAGCAGGGCTTCCGCTGGCGCATCTTGTTTTTCTGGTGCCAACAATCTGGGCATTGCCGAGCCACTTAATCCTTTTGGCGGGTATTGTAAGCGGTGCATCCTTATTCGCCATTGCACCAGCCGTCGCGTTGGCAGCCATTCGAATGATGCCTATGACAATGGCGCTCATTCCTGAAATTAGAGCGGCTCATACAAAGCGTTGGCACTTGTTGTTGGTGTCTAATCTGGTTGCAATCACCGCCTGGGTTCATACGCTGCAAAAAGCGAAAGACATTCCACGGCGTGGACGCCTGCCGTATTTCGTTGGGTTCGCCAGTACAATGGCGATCACGACAACCATTGCTGCCGCACTTGTGCATCAGCTTGCACCCTCATTGCCCTCTGCTGTTATGGCGTGTTTGTATTTCCTCACACCCATCTATTTTGCCACCACAATTTGGAACACGGCGCGGGTGAGGGCAGAGCATCTCGCATTGGGACTTGGCTTTGCGCTGGGGCCGATTGCGGTCTGGTTGCTGCCGCAAGCCAGTATTTTGATTGCCGGGCTTACTGCTGGTGTGATCGCGTATGGCATTCATCGTTTGACCATTTCGAAATCGGAGCAGGCGTGATGTTTTACGACAGCTACGATTTTTGGTGGTGGCCCTTTGTCTTCATTTTGATTGCGGGTGCAGTGCCCACAGCCATTTGGCGTTGGGCAGGGGTGTTCCTCGTCGGCAATATGGATGAGACATCAGAATGGCTGGTCTTCATTCGGTGCGTTGCAACGGGCTTGGTCGCGGCCGTGATTGCGCAATTTGTTTTCAACCCGACGGGCACATTGGCCGAATTGCCGCTCTGGTTGCGGTTGGGTGCTGCATTTGGCGGTTTCGGTATTTTTCTCGCGACCGGTCGCCATGTGTTTGTTGGCGTATTGATGGCTGAAGTGCTTCTTCTAAGCGGTATGTGGTTGTTCATGTAGCCCTAAGACACTGCAGACGAACGGCTTTAGCAAAATGTAAATATCATGTTTCCATAATGGCTAGATATTTAATCATGGCCGTAGAATTTACATGCAGTTTAAATCAATAATTTCGCGCGTTGAGGTTCTTCCAGCCGAGCGGATCATCTGGAATCTGACTCTGTTCCTGGTGGTTGTGAATTTGATTCAGATATTTTGGCGTGACATCAACATCGATTGGTCATCCTATAGCGGAGTCGCTGCTATTGCCGCTGGTTGTTTCGTGCTTGGTCAATTTTACCGTGTGAGTGGGAGAAGCCCGCGCATAGGACTTGCTTTGATTTGCACGGGATTGTTTACGCTGTTTTCGTCGATGATGGTTGTTTTCAATTATCTTCTCATGCCTGTTGTCACTTCGCCGATTGATGTCAGCCTTGTTTGGCTCGACAGCTTGTTCGGGTTTCACTGGCCTTCAGCCATGGTTTGGGCGGCAAACAACCCAATAATCAACACGGTTTTGCGCATTGTTTACATGACGACAATGCCGCAAATCATAATGATCATCATTCTTCTTGGCCTTACAGGACGTGCCAAAGAGCTGCATGTGATCATGGTGTCTATGACGATCACTTCTGTGATTGCCATTGTGTTTTGGGGATATTTCCCCACTCACGGAGCTAAATCGCTGTTCACCTTGCCTGATGGAATTGAAGCCTTGGCAAACCCAATCGTAACTTTGGAATACGGGCAAGATTTGCTGCGCATGGCGGCTGAAGGGCCTGGGTTCATAACACCTTCGGAAATTAAAGGCCTGATTGCATTTCCATCATACCACATCGTTTTGGCCTGCACGGCTGTATATGCAATGCGCAACGTGAAATGGGTTTTCCCAGTGTTTGTGGTCATCAACCTTTTGATGCTTCCTGCTACACCGTTGCATGGAGGGCATCACATGGTTGATATTTTTGGCGGCATAGCGCTCTTTGTTTTTGGAACCTACTTAGCCGAAAAAATGGTTCGTAAAATGTACAGGGAAAATGGGTCCGCCGAACGTTTAGAATCTGATTTGCGCCGCGCCGGTCCGGCCACAGCTTAAAGCGATTTTAGCGCCTGACGGATTTTTTCTGCATTGGCTTTCAGCACATCGTGATTTGCCATTTCGCCCGTGTGTGGGCGCATTTTGACACCTTCAAATCGCGGTATCACGTGAACATGCAGATGAAATACAACTTGACCGCCTGCTGATTCATTGAATTGTTGGATGGTTATACCATCTGCGTTGAAGGCTGCCTTGCAGGCATGTGCCATTTTTTGAACGGTTTTGGCGACTGCTGCGAGTGCATCAGGAGACGCATCAAAAACATTTCTTGCGGGCGACTTTGGTAAAACGAGGCAATGGCCGTTTTCTCGTGGCATGATGTCCATAATGACCAAAGTATCATCATCCTCGTAAACAGGTTCACTTGGCAACTCACCACGCAAAATTTTGGCGAAAATGTTTTGATCATCATATTCAATCATGAGGAAATTCCTTTTTTAAACGGGCCGTGGCGGGCAATGGCCTCATTATCTCTTTGAACCGCTTTGCGTTCCTGTTCCAAATAATCAGAAATGGCTCTGCGGAAGTCGGGATGTGTGATGTAATGAGCTGAATGGGTGATCTGTGGCATGTAACCGCGCGCGAGTTTATGGCCCCCTTGGGCACCAGCCTCAACACGGGAGAGTTTGTTGGCAATCGCAAAGTCGATCGCCTGATAATAACACACTTCAAAATGTAAACAGGGGTGATCTTCTATACAGCCCCAGTGCCTGCCGAAAAGCGTGTGCGAACCAATGAAGTTGATGGCGCCAGCAACATATTGACCATTGCGTTTGGCCATGATGAGCAGAATATCTTTAGCCATAGTTTCGCCGATGCGGGAGTAAAACTCGCGGGTCAGATAAGGCTGCCCCCATTTACGAGACCCTGTGTCCATATAGAAACCATAAAAAACGTCCCACACATCTTCGGTCAAGTCCGCACCTGTGAGATGCTCAATGGTGATGCCGTTGTCCTTCAAGGCGGTGGAACGTTCTTTTCGAATGTTCTTGCGTTTGCGCGATGAAAGAACATCAAGAAACGCATCAAAATTATCGTACCCATCATTTAACCAATGAAACTGCTGATCCGTGCGTTGCAGGTATCCGGCTGTGCCAAGTGCGACCCATTCGTTTTCTGGAAGAAATGTTATGTGGGCAGATGAAACTTCAAGTTGTTCGCAAACTTGTTGCAATCCTCCAGCCAGAAGCAGGCGTCTTTTAGCGGATTGTTCGTCATTGCCGACCAGAAGCCGCCGTCCAGTGGCGGGGGTGAAAGGTGTTGTGGCTTGCAGTTTGGGATAATAACTGCCGCCAGCACGTTCAAACGCATCAGCCCAACCGTGGTCGAACACATATTCGCCCTGACTGTGGTTTTTGAGGTAGCAGGGCACGACACCTGTTATTTGGGATGCGCCTTCAGCGGTATGTTCCATCACCAAGTGTTGCCCCAGCCATCCGGTGGTGCGATTTGCGGAGCCAGATTTTTCTAAAGCATCGAAAAAGGCATGTCTGTTGAACGGATTGTAGTCAAAGTTCTCCCGTGGCTTTGATGACGGGTTTGCAAGCCGATCCCAATCTGCTGCAGGGATGTCGTCCATGCTGCTCACAACGCGAATTGTCACGTCGTTGGTATCAGTCATTGAGATTTTCCGTGCGCGGATCGAACCCTTCAAATGTCATCTGGTTTGCAAATTTACCGGTGATGGAGGCCGCGTTTTGATCTCTCACCGTCCATGTGATGACAGGTAGATCCAACTCTGTGATGTCGGTCACAAATTTGCAGGGCAAGTCTGCCACTCCATAAGAAACAAATTGAAGGTCATAATTTTCCATGGCCGACATATGCGTGGCATAAGTGGTGTCATCGCCTTCTGCGGTTAAACCGCGCGGCAGTTTTGGCATGAGTGTTTTGAACTGGGCGCAAATCCAATGATCAAACGACATAAGAGCTATCGGCCCTTCATAGCCTTCAAGCGCCTTTGCTACGCCTTCCACAAAGCCGGCATCTTCGCCTTCAACACCTTTCAATTCCAGCACAAGAGGCACTTTGCCTGCGACCAAATCCAGATGTTGTTTAAGTGTGTAAATACAATCGTCAGTGTCGAGAAGTTTCATATCAGCGAGTGCGTCAGGCGAATGGTCGCGGACGTTGCCTTCAATGCCAGTCATTCGGCCCAAAACAGGGTCGTGGAAAACCACGGGTTCGCCGGTTGCAGAGACTTGTAAGTCGCATTCGATTGCAAAACCGGCATCGACTGCGGCACGAAACGCCGCCATTGAATTTTCAGCACGCCCTTGGGACAGATCGTGATAGCCTCGATGGGCAATCGGCAATTCTGTCAGCCAATCGGGGGCAGGCGTGAGCTTGGTCATCGGTTAAGCAATCTCGATTGTGCAATCGACCTCAACGGCAACGCCCCGCGGAAGCGAGCTCATGCCCACGGCTGCACGAGCATGTTTGCCCGCATCGCCAAGCACAGCGACCAACAGATCCGAGGCGCCGTTGATGACTTCTGGATGATCTGTGAAATCCGGCGTTGAATTCACAAAGCCCTGTATTTTCATAACCTGTTTGATGCGTGAAAGATCGCCGAGCGCCATTTGAGCCTGTGCCAGAATATTGATCGCGCACAGACGGGCTGCACCTTGGCCTGTTGCAACGTCAGCTGTATCACCAAGTTTTCCAACAAATTCTACGCCGTTCGGCCCCATAGGAATTTGTCCAGAAATAGTCAGAATGTTTCCCGCAATCGTGAAAGGAATATAGTTGGCAGCGGGTGCTGCAGGTGCTGGCAATTCTATGCCCAAATCTTTTAAGTTCTTTTCAATGTCGGCGGCCATGTTCTGTCCTAAAAATTGTGTGATGCACGTGTAAATTTAGTAGCGCGTTTGTGCTTGTGGTGAAAGACTGCATCACGGACAATTCAAATCATTCGGACCCATATTCAAAATGATCAAACCAAAAACCACTTTGACGCTTTCTTTGCTTGCTCTGTCCGCCACCACCGGTTTGGTGGAGGCCACAGCAATTGATAAATTGAGAGCGCATCGAGCGGTTTACGATTTGTCCATGATCGATTCCAGCGACCGCTCTGGCATTACAGGTATGAATGGCCGCATCGTTTATGAAATGAAGGGTTCCGTTTGCGAAGGTTTTGCGGTGCGTTTTCGATTTTTGACGAATGTGTCTACATCACGAAAAGGGTTTACGACCGATCAACGCAGCACGACCTATGAAAGCGGTGATGGGCTTGATTTCAATTTCGTGACCCAATCCTATCTGAACGGCCAGTTGGAGCAAGAAGTGCGTGGAACGGCTGATCGGTCTGGCCCTTCGGTGATTGTCAAACTCAGCAAGCCTGAAAAACTCGATGTAAAGTTGGACAAGGGTATTTTCATGACCCAGCACATTGCAGCCATCATTGATGCGGCAAAGTCCAACGAAACAATCCTCTCGGCCACCGTGTTCGATGGCTCTGACAAGGGTGATGAATTGGTGGATACGACTGCCATCTTGGGCAAAACGAAAACCAATGTCACCGATTTGAAAGGTGAGACTGATGGCGTCAGGTCGGCGTTTGAAAGCGAAGAAGGTTGGCCCGTATCCGTCAGTTATTTCTCCACCGCAGAAAGCGCCAATGCGGGAGAACGTCTTCCAATCTATCAGGTGTCATTTTTGTTGCAGGAGAGTGGTGTCTCACGTGATCTCGTGATGCGCTATGATGATTATTCGTTGCGCGGGTCACTGAAAGAAGTTGAGTTTTTACCGACCAAACCATGCACCCCATAAGCAGCGCCTTCTTTAGATATTTTATTCCACTTCTTTCGGCGGGGTTGGCTTGCGGGTTCCAAAAGTAAGGCCCAGTTCCACGCTTTTGCCGCCGAATTTGTCGCGCACTTTGTCCATTGCGCGTTCTACGGCTGCGCGTTTTGTTGCCCCTTCATCTATCAAATCTCCTGGATCGGCAGTTTCATCAGATTGAAGGTCGCTGACACCTATTCCCAGAAGACGAAACTTTGTGCCGTCCAATTCCTTCTCCAGCATTGTGCGACCAACCTGAAACATTTTGTCTGCAAGTTGTGTTGGGTCGGGCAGGGTAGTGTTGCGTGTTCTGCCCTTGAAGTCGGCGGTTTTCAGTTTCAGCACGACTGTTTGACCCGCGATATGAGACTTTTTCAGCCGTTCGGACACGCGTTCTGCCTGGTTTCGCAGAATGGGAATTAATTTTTCCGCTGATGAAATGTCGCTGTTGAACGTGGTTTCAGAACTTACGCTTTTTGCGCTGCCACGGGATTCGACCTTGCGATGGTCTTGACCTTTGGACAGGCGAGACAGGTGAAGACCCATGGAGCCATAGGCGCGAATGAGGTCGGCCTCTTCAATTTTCTGAAGATCGGAAATCATCTTGATATTGTCGCTGTGCAGCTTTGCTTGCATCACTTTGCCAACGCCCCAAATCAGAGAAACGGGTTGTTGTGACAAGAAGCCATAAGCCTCTTCGGCACCAATGACAGAAAACCCTTTTGGTTTCTCAAAGTCAGACGCGACCTTTGCCAAAAATTTATTGGGTGCGAGGCCGACTGATATTGAGATGCCAATTTCGGCTTGAACGCGCTGCACGAATTTTGCCAGTGTGAGAGCAGGAGGGCTGCCATGCAGTTTTTCTGTGCCGGAAAGGTCGAGAAAGGCCTCGTCGATAGACAACGGTTCTACGGACGGTGTCAACGAGCGCATCATTTCGCGCACCTGTTTGCCGACCTTTGAATAAACGTCCATACGCGGCTTGATCACCACGGCGTGGGGACAGGCTTCCAACGCCTTGAACATGGGCATTGCGGAGCGGACACCGTTGATCCGCGCCACATAGCAACATGTGGAGACAACGCCGCGTTTGCCGCCACCAATCAAAACCGGTTTGTCTTCCAATTCCGGGTTGTCACGTTTTTCTACGGCCGCATAAAACGCATCGCAGTCTATGTGGGCGAGGGACAAATCATAAAGTTCTTTATGTTGCAGAAGTCGCGGGCTTCCACAGCGCGTGCATCTTTTGACCATTCGTTGCTGAACAGTCAGGCAATCCCTACAAAATCCATGTTCGCCAATCATAGGAACAGATTATCATGTTCCACTTCCGTTCTCCACCAGAACCGATAAAATTCCGTTTTGAGCCGTGGGCCAATGGCCTGTTGAAAAATGTGCGCCATCAATCTCGCCGGCCAATTCTCTGAATTCTTCATTGGCCATGAAGTGGAACAATTGTACATCACGCGCACCTTCACGAACCTGTTTCAAGTTCTTGGGCGTATCATCGATAAATCCGACAGGTTTTGAGCAACGGGATTGAATGATTTCGATTGCAGGAACCTTTGAGCCCGTATTGGTGATGAGCGGGTACGAGATGTTGTTATTTGACAGATAAGAGCGGCGGATGTCGCCGAATTCATGGGGCATATTGGTCAAGAACACGATGTCGATGTGTTCGTGCAGTCCTTTTAAACCCTCGGCAGCGCCGTCGACGATGCCTTGGCGCTGGTCTTGTTCTTGAAACAATTGCGTCAAACCAGCCCAAACCTCTTCTTGGGTGGCCTCTGCGCCAGTGTCTTTGTGAAATACATTGCCAGTGAGCTTGAACGAATGGGATTTCAATTCAAACCCGCGTTCTTTGATGACCGCCACGAATGGGTTCACCAAATGCAAAATCACCTCATCCACGTCGCAGATCAGCAACGGGCGGTCGTGTTCTTTTGGACTTGCCCCCAGATAGCCTAACTCTTCGAGTTGGCCGAGGGTTTGGTCGTCAGCTGTACGTTTTTGCATTTAAAAACCTGAAATATCCTCGGGCGCCAGCGTGTAGCGTGCCGAGATTATGCTCTCTGGATTGATTTGCGCAGATTCTGTCCACGCCAACAAGTCTGGTTCATGCGATAAGAAGAAATCCAGTACACCCACGAGAAAATGCTGTTGGGAAGCCGCCGCGCGCATATCGTTGACCAATATGCCTGTGACACCAGAAAATCGCATCAACAGGTCATCATCAGCTGCGAGATATTGGAATCCTGAGATCGCAATGGTTTCAGCCGCGTCTTGCGTAAGTTTGTGCATGTTCACTAGTCCGTAAGGTTATCGCAGCTATATTTGTAAATGTTCGAATCAAATTAATGCTGTAGCGGCAGAAAGCCCATCACCAGCTTGGTGTTATCCCAGAGGAAGTTGATGGCCAAGAGAGTCATGATAGTCGAGGACAATGAGTTGAACATGAAGCTGTTCAATGACCTTCTCGAAGCACAAAAATACGAAACAATCCAAACCAGCAACGGTTTGGAAGCTCTTGATCTTGCGCGTTTGCACAAGCCAGACCTTATTTTAATGGACATTCAATTGCCTGAAGTTTCGGGGTTGGAAGTTACGAAATGGCTCAAAGAAGACGACGAGTTGGCTCGAATTCCCGTTATCGCTGTGACTGCATTTGCCATGAAAGGCGATGAAGAGCGCATCCGCCAAGGTGGTTGTGAAGCGTATATATCAAAACCGATTTCAGTGATGAAATTCATTGAAACCGTCAAATCTTATCTTGGTGATGCGTGACCCCGTGGGGCCGTATGTGCATTTGTTTGGAGTATAATTCGTGACCGCACGTGTTCTTGTTGTTGATGACATCGAAGCAAACGTAAAGCTGCTCCAGGCACGCTTGATGGCCGAGTATTTTGAAGTTTTGACGGCTTCAAACGGACCAGAAGCGCTCGAAATTTGTCAGCGCGGCAAATGCGATATTGTGTTGTTGGACGTGATGATGCCAGGAATGGACGGTTATGAAGTCTGCAAAAGATTGAAGGCAAACCGTAAGACCGCGCATTTGCCGGTGATTATGGTCACCGCTCTGGACCAGCCTTCCGACAAAGTGAAAGGTTTGGAAGCAGGCGCTGATGATTTTCTGTCCAAACCCATCAATGACCTTGCACTGCAAACCCGCGTGAAAAGCCTGGCACGTCTCAAAATGGCGACTGATGAGCTTCATTTGCGTGTTTCTACAGGGCACGAACTGGGTCTGGATAACATTTCGGAGTCAAACATCGGGCTGCCATCTGACCATGCTGGTCGCGTGCTCGTGGTAGACGACCGTGCTCCATCTTATGAAGCTATGGTGTCCGCGCTGGGCAGTATTCACACGGTGACGGTTGTGACCAACCCGCAGGAAGCTTTGTTTCGTGCCGCTGACGAGAGTTTCGACTTGGTGATTATTTCACTGGCTATAGAGAATTTTGACGCTCTTCGATTGTGCTCTCAGCTGCGTTCGTTGGACCGTACGCGTCTGGTTCCCTTGCTTCTTGTGGCAAATGAAGGTGATGAGGCATCTCTCATACGTGGCATTGATTTGGGTGTGAATGATTATATTAACAGACCAGTTGAGAAAAATGAGCTAATAGCTCGCTCTAAAACACAAATTCGTCGTAAGAGATTGAATGATCAGTTGCGGGAAAGTGTTCAGACCACCATGGAAATGGCGGTGAAGGATTCGCTGACCGGATTGAACAATCGTCGCTATTTTGATTCTCATTCGGAGAATCTCATCAATAAAGCAATTGTTGGTGAAAAGCCGTTGTCATTGGTCGTCTTCGATATCGATTTCTTCAAAAACGTGAATGACACTTATGGCCATTTGGCAGGCGATGATATTTTGAAGAATTTTGCTTCACGACTGAACAAAAATGTACGCTCTGAAGATCTTGCCTGTCGCTTTGGTGGCGAGGAATTTGTCATCGCCATGCCGGAAACGGATGTAGCGTTGGCCTATGTGGTTGCGGATCGTATGCGTCGCGAAATTGCGGCACACCCGTTCTTGATTGATGGTGGAAAGCAACAAATCTCGGTCACTGTGAGTGCTGGCGTTTCTTCGCTGCAGGGTAGGGATGACACCATTGAAGGGATGATAAAACGGGCCGATGAAGCGCTTTATCAAGCGAAGAGATCGGGACGTAATCAGGTTATTGCCGACGCCGCATAAACCTTGTTTGTTTAGGTTAAGTGTTTACTACCATTACGACTTTCAGCTTTGAGGCCTTGAGTCCCGTCGACGTTTGCGCGATTTAGAATGCACAGAAGAGAACGGCTTACGTTCGTTCTGTATGCTTCGTTTTGAGCTCGGGCCCGCCGCATCACCTGAGCTCGCGAGGTTTCCGGTTGGTTGTGTGAAACTGCCTCCTCGTATTTTCGCACGCCAACCGGTTCTATTTAGTTTGAAGTGTTAAAACGAAAAAAGGCCGCTCAATGGAGCGGCCTTTTTTCATCGTCAGTTAAACCCAAGTGTTACTTGATTTTGCCTTCTTTGAATTCCACGTGCTTTTTTGCAACGGGATCATATTTACGCATTGTGAGCTTTTCAGTCATGGTGCGTGAATTCTTTTTGGCGACATAATAGAAGCCAGTGTCAGCTGTCGAGTTCAGCTTCACCTTGATGGTGGTTGCCTTAGCCATGGTCTTATTCCTTGAGAATTTTGGAGAAGGTTCACACCAGTGACCTTCGTTGGGAAGGTATCTAAGGGATGTGCTTTGAAAGTCAAGGCCGAAGCTGCACCTTGGCGCTCCAAATGCGATCAAGTTCGCGACGTCCTAAATCAAATCTCTCTGGAAGGTCTTTCCTTTGAGATGAAAGAAGGGAAGTTGTGTTTCTGGACGCAGTTTTGGGTCGCGTGTCAGCCGATCTTTCAGTTCTTTAAGCACAGTCACGGTAATTACGGGCAGTTCCAAATTCATCGCTTCATCGATTGTGAGCCAGTGGAGGTCTTGCAGTTCACCCGACGGCCCTGTGCCTTCGGGCAAGCGATGTGCAATATGTTCCACCTGCGTGGCAAAAAACCAAGCATCGAAGCGGCGCGTGCGACCAGGGGGCGTGATGGCGCGGGCAACCAAACGCAAGTGATCCAATGTTGGCGTCACGCCGAGATTTGAGAAGGCTTTCCAATCTTCGTGTCGTGCTTCAAAGCCGGCATCATCTTTTTCGCCCAACAGGAGACCTGCTTCCTCGTAGGTCTCACGAATAGAAGCAAGCGCCAAAGCGCGGGCGCGTCGGTTGGTGGGTTTTCCGCGAAGTGTGCGAACGATTTTGTCTTCAATAACGGGATGAAGTTCACTGCTTGCAGCGACCGAACCATCGAACCGATCAACACGACCACCGGGGAAAACAAACAGGCCCGGCATGAACTTGTGGCCTTCATGGCGACGACCCATGAGCATTTTAGCGTTAGGGCCTTCGCCGTCCAGAATGATCAGCGTTGATGCATCTTTGGGCGGCATATTGGGGCTGCGTTTCGACCCGTCTCGCGCACCCGCTTCTTCCATCTCGTCGCGGGTCATTCCAATTTTTAAGCCTGTCTTTTCGTTCACGCTTCTTCTTCTCCGCCAAAGCCGAACATCCGCACAGCCCATTGCATGCCCACTACGCCACCTTTGACAGGTTGCATCAACCCTAAAGTCATCACAGTGGCGAGCGGAATCCACACCAAAAGATGTGTGGTAAGAGACCATTGCGTTCGCGCTTCAACGATCATCAGCAATGTCACTATGACATGCCCAACAATGGTGATTGTGATGTAGGGTGGGAAGTCCTGTGCCCGTTCGTGGTGCAGTTCTTCGCCACAATGCTTGCACGTTGGCGTGACTTTCAACCATTTCTCGAACAGCTTGCCTTCACCGCATTTGGGGCATTTGCATTTAATGCCTTTCCAAATCGCAGGGCGAACTGCGCGTTTTGCTTGTTCAGCATCTGTCAGGATTTCCACACCACTCATATTGCGTCCTATCGCTTCCCAAATTTCTTGTTGCGCTTTGCACGACGTGGGCGTCCTGATGGAGATCCCGGTCGGCTGCGTTTGGAGCGTGGCAAACCCTTGGATTCGCGTCCTTCACTGACCATTTCAAACCTCAATGCGCCCGCCACAGGTTGCGCTTCAACCAGTTTGACGTCCACCAAATCGCCCATCTGATACATAAGGTTTGAATGTTCGCCAGTCACCGAGCGATTTGTCTCATCAAACACGAAATAATCGTCACCCAAAAGCGAGATTGGAATGAAGCCATCGGCTCCCGTTTCGTTCAAAGTGACAAACAATCCTGCGCGGGTGACGCCGTTGATGCGACCTGCGAACTGGGCGCCAATCTGGGTCGACATGTGAGTGGCGATCAAACGGTCGACAGTTTGACGTTCTGCCATCATGGCGCGGCGTTCCGTGTCCGAAATTTCCTGCGCGATCACATCCAGGCGCTCTTCCTCTTGTGGAGAGATGCCGCCATCCCCAAGCGACAGTGAACCCACCAAAGCGCGGTGCACGATCAAATCCGCATATCGGCGAATAGGAGATGTGAAATGGGCGTATTTCTTCAGGTTTAAGCCAAAGTGACCAATGTTGGATGGATTGTATTCCGCTTGACTTTGCGAACGGAGAACAACTTGGTTGACCAGTTCTTCATTGTCCTTGTCTTTCACCTGTTCCAAGATTCCGTTGAAACTTGCGGGTTTCAATTGTCCCGATTTGGCCAATGGTATGGACATTGATTTCAGGAAATCTCGAAGGCTTTCCAGTTTTGCCAAAGAAGGCTGGTCGTGAATGCGGTAAATCAGTGGTTGTTTGCGTTTTTCAAGAGTTTCCGCCGCCGCTACGTTGGCCTGAATCATGAATTCTTCGACCAATTTATGCGCATCAAGGCGAGGGGGAACGACAACGCGGTCTACGCCACCATTTTCGTTTAAGAGGATTTTGCGCTCTGGCATGTCCAATTCAAGTGGCTGACGGTAGTCACGTCCTCGTTTCAAAACCTCATACGCCGCCCAGAGCGGCTTTAGAACGGGTTCTAACCATTGTTCGGCGCGTGGAGCGTCTTTTCCGTCTATCGCGTCCTGAGCCTCTTCGTAAGCCAAGCGCACGTGAGAATTCATCATGATGCGGTGGAACGTGTGGCGCAGCTTGCGACCATCGGCTGCAAATGTCATGCGAACGGCAAGAGCAGGGCGGTCTACTTTTTCTTTCAAAGAGCAAAGGTCGGTCGATATACGCTCTGGCAACATGGGCACAACACGGTCTGGGAAGTAGACAGAGTTGCCGCGCAATTGTGCTTCTTTGTCCATCGCCGAGGTGGGGCGAACGTACCAAGATACATCTGCAATTGCGACAACCGCGATCATTCCCCCTTCGTTTGTGGGTTCGTCATCGGGATAGGCATAGATTGCGTCATCGTGGTCTTTCGCATCAGCAGGGTCGATCGTGATCAGTGGCATATCGCGCCAATCTTCACGCGATTTCATATCTGCCTCACCAGCCCGCTCTGCTTGCTGGATGACTTCATCGGGGAAGGTTGTGGGAATATTGTGCTCATGCAGTGCAATGAGTGAAATCGCCTTTTCGGTGTTCATGTCACCGATGACTTTTTCAATTTTTGCCTGCTGCAAACCATGGACCTTGTTGCCCACTGTGGAGACTTCCACGAGATCACCGGGTTTGGCGTCCCCCAGATTTTTCTCATGCACCATGAGTTCGTTTTGCTTGCGGTTTGATGGTTCAATACGCGCCACAAAACCCTTTTCTGGCTTTGCCTCCATGCGCAATACACCCAAAGTTGTGCCGCGCTGACGGTCGAGAACTTTCATCACCTTGCCGCGCGGTGAGCCTTTGGGCGGAATGTTGATCCGCGCCAAAACACGATCACCAACACCAGCTGTGGGAGATTTTGAGCGGGGATGATTTACAATGCTGACAACTGGCACTTTGCCGTCTGTTTCCTCGTCCCATTCTACAGGACGCGCCAACAAGCCGCCTTCACGGTCGCGGGCAGTGATGTCGAGCACGGTGACATTGGGCAGTGAACCGGGTTTGGCGAACCGTTTGCCACGTTTCTTGATCAAACCATCGCCTTGGAGCTCTTTCAACATGGCTTTAAGCGCGATTTTTTGCTGTCCTTTTAGGCCAAATGCGCGCGCGATTTCGCGCTTGCCGCTCATGTCTGGATTTTCTTCCAGAAATTTCAAGACGGTGTCTTTGTTCGGCAAATGCGAAGGTTTGCCTTTGTTCTTGTCAGTCGGACGTGCAGATTTTGCCACTTAGGGTGCTTTCAGGTTGGTGTCTGCACCCGAAGTGATTGGCCAAAAAGCCAAGAGAGCAGAACGAAATTTATTCAGCGTCTTTCTTCTGGGGTGCAGGCTTTTTTGCTGCGGCCTTTTTGGCGGGCGCTTTCTTCTTTGCGGGGGCCTTCTTCTTTGCAGCAGGTTTTTTCTTGGCAGCTGCTTTCTTTTTGACGGGCTTTTTACCAGTCTTTTCAGCGCGCGCTGCAATGAGTGCAACGGCTTCTTCCATTTCGATAGACTGCGGATCACGGTCTTTTGGAATGGTTGCGTTGATTTTGCCGTGGTTCACATATGGCCCAAAACGACCATCTTTTACCGAAACGGGGCCGCCAAATTCTGGATGTTCGCCCAGATCTTTCAAACTCGCCGCACCGCGCGCACGGCTTGGTTTGGCTTCTGCCAAAACCGTTACAGCACGGTTGAGGCCAATTTCGAAGACATCATCATCTGACTCAAGGCCTGCATACTTGCCGTCATGTTGCAACACGGGGCCGTAACGGGCGAAACGGGCAACAATGTCTTTTTGCGTTTCGGGGTGAACACCCACAGTGCGGGGGAGTTCCAACAGACGAAGTGCTTTTTCGAAATCTACAGCGGTCGGATCCCAGCTTTTTGGAATGCTGGCGTTTTTGCCTTCTTTGCCTTCGCCTCGCTGAACATAGGGGCCAAAGCGACCCACCATGAGTTTGATCTCTTCGCTGCTGTTTGGGTCGACACCGAGCACTTTTGGACCGTCATTGGCAATTTGCTCGGATTGTTCCAGACCTTCCGCACCCAGCTGACGCGTAAACTTGCAATCTGGGTAATTAGAGCACCCGATAAAGGCGCCAAACTTGCCAACTTTCAGGCTCAACTGACCTTCAGAACATGTGGGGCAAAGGCGCGGGTCGCCACCGTCTTCTTTTTCAGGGAAGGCGAGCGGGCCAAGCGCCTCGTTCAAAGTGTCCAAAACTTCTGTGATGCGCAGATCTTTTGTATCTGCCACGTGAGAAGAGAATTCAGTCCAAAAATCGCGCAACACATCTTTCCATTGCAAATCGCCAGCGGAAATGCTGTCGAGCTTGTCTTCAAGGCTTGCCGTGAAATCATACTCCACATAGCGGTTGAAAAAGTTTTCCAAGAAGGATGTCACCAAACGGCCTTTGGCCTGTGGGATAAGGCGACGTTTGTCGATTGTCACATATTCGCGGGCTTCAAGCGTTGCCAGTGTAGAGGCGTAGGTGGACGGGCGACCAATGCCGAGTTCTTCCATCTTCTTAATCAAAGAGGCTTCAGAGAAACGGGCAGGCGGGTCGGTGAAGTGTTGGCTGGCATTTATGACTTCGCGCGAAATGGCCTCGCCTTCTTTCAAAGGCACCAAACGTTTGTCCTCATCGTCGCCTTTTTTGGCGGTGTCACCGTAGACGGACAGGAAGCCATCGAATTTCACAACGGAACCATTGGCGCGCATCGTGGCGACCTGGCCGTCGTGTTTTGCTTCAAGTTCGGCAGCGGTGCGTTCGATTTTGGCTGATGCCATTTGGCTGGCAACTGAGCGTTTCCAGATCAATTCATAGAGTTTGCGCTGATCTTCATCGAGTTTGGATGCAACCTCTTTGGGGTGACGCGCCAGCGATGTGGGGCGCACGGCTTCGTGTGCTTCCTGCGCATTCTTGGCTTTGGATTGATAAATACGTGCTTTTTCGGGCAGGTAGATCGCACCAAAGCTTTCGCCAATCACTTTGCGGCACTCGTCTATGGCTTCCGGTGCCATTTGCACGCCGTCGGTACGCATATAAGTGATAAGACCCACCGTTTCACCGCCAAGATCTATACCTTCATACAGACGCTGTGCTGTCTGCATGGTGCGCGATGCGGAAAAGCCCAGCTTGGAAGACGCTTCTTGTTGCATTGTAGAAGTTGTGAATGGCGCATACGGATTGCGGGTCACCGGTTTTGCTTCAACAGACTGAACTTTGAAGTCCGCCTTCATCAACATGCGTTTGATGGTTGTGGCTTGTTCTTCATTTTTCACATCAAGGCGTTGTAGTTTTTCGCCTTCAAAACTGGTGAGACGCGCTTCAAAATCAGCGCCTGAACTGTTTTTGAATTCACCAGCAATTGTCCAGTATTCTTCTGGCTTGAAACGCTCGATCTCGTTTTCACGCTCGCAAACAAGGCGCAATGCCACGGATTGAACGCGGCCTGCAGAGCGTGCACCTGGCAATTTGCGCCACAGCACGGGCGAGAGGTTGAAGCCTACAAGGTAGTCTAGGGCACGTCGCGCAAGATAGGCATGAACCAAGGGTTCGTCGATTTCGCGGGGACTTTCCATCGCTTCCAAGATGGATTTTTTGGTGATCGCGTTGAACACAACACGTTCTACATGTTTGTCTTTGAGAATTTTCTTGTCGCTTAACACCTGCAACACGTGCCATGAAATGGCTTCCCCTTCGCGGTCGGGGTCGGTTGCAAGAATGATACTGTCGGCTGCTTTGGCAGCTTTCGTAATGTCCGTCATCCGCGGTTTGGCGCGTGCGTCCACAGACCAAGACATGGCAAAGTCTTCGTCTGGCAACACAGAACCATCTTTTGCAGGTAAATCACGCACGTGGCCGTAGGATGCCAAGACTTTATAATCTGACCCCAGATATTTGTTGATTGTTTTCGCTTTGGCTGGGGATTCGACGATGACCAGTTTCATGGAAAATTCGATACCGTAATGATGTTAGCAGGCGGCTCACATAAGACCCTTATTTGAGAAACGCAAATTTATTGGCTTGATGAAAGCTGATCTAAGGTCAGTTTTTATGCCCAAACTTGTGACAGGTTGAAAATATACAACCAATAGGTGTGATATTTTTCTTGCACTAACTGGTTTTCAGTTTATGTTTCAGGCGTTCTCGACTCGAGAATGAAAAGATCATCAGGGCGGCTGCGACGGGCTTGTAGGGAGCTCCCTTTTCTGGAGATCAGAATAATGGCTTCAAAGTCAGGCGATACCGTTTGCGCAACGGCGCATTATATAGAATCGATGCTTATGGAATTGAGGACCATGAGCCAATCGAATAATTGTGACATGCTTACTTATCTTCTCGAAATGGCCATGATCGAAGCATCCGACATTGCGTCGGGCAAAACGTCAGTCGGGCGTCGAGAGATACTTGTAACCGAGGAGGTCTCAAAGCCGAACGCCGAAGAACTGGCTGCTTTGTTTATGAGCGGTGATTTGAAATAGTCTGCGGTCTCTCGGCACTATCCTGCCAATGATATGCGATTTCCTGAATGGCGCTCGATAACACCAGCAAGGTCCAGCTCTAAAATCAACATATGCAAGCTGCCGGGCGCAATATTGGTGAAGCGTAGTAATTCATCAATGTCAGTGGGGGCATGGCCAAGTGCGGACAACAGCTTATCGCGGTCGGTCTCGCTCGGATCAGAATCCAGTTCCAGTGTCTCCGAGCCTTCATCCAGCGTGTAGATGGATTGTTGAGGTTCATTCGCAAGCGGTTCGATGGCGTGCAATATGTCATCTGCACTTGTGATCAGTTGAGCACCTTGTTTGATCAAATGATTTGCACCTTCACTGCGCGGGTCGAGCGGCGACCCGGGAACCGCGAACACCAAACGCCCCATTTCATTGGCCAATCGAGCAGAAATTAGTGAGCCAGAGCGTTTGGCGGCTTCCACAACCACAAGACCAAGCGACATACCAGCCACTATGCGGTTGCGGCGTGGAAAATCCTGTGCGCGGGGTTTCCAGCCAAAGGGCATTTCAGACACCAATGCGCCGCCGTTTGATACAATTTCATCAGACAAGCGGATGTTTTCATGGGGATAAATATGATCGACACCGCCAGCAAATACGGCAACCGTGCCTTTGGAAAGGCTTGCTTGATGGGCTGCTGAATCAATGCCGCGCGCCAAACCCGAAATAATTGCGTATCCGGCTGCTGCCGTTTGGGAGGCCAATTGCTGGGTGAGTTTTACACCTGCAAGGGAAGAATTTCTGGAACCGACAAATGCGATTGAATGGCGGGAGAGGATTTCAGTGTCACCTCGAACAGAGAGAACGGGTGGTGCTCCTTCGGCAGCACGCAAGGCTGCGGGATAATCTGTTTCTCCCATACACACAGTGGTGCCACCAATTTGTGCCAGTCGTTCAAGCTCTTGCTCCACTTCAGATTGGGCTGCAATTCGAATTTTTTTTCTCGAGTTCGCCCGTGAAGCCAAATCGGGCAGGGCATCCAAAGCGCTCGCGGCAGTGCCAAAATGATTGATAAGATCGCGAAAGGTGGCGGGGCCGACATTTTCGCTGCGTATCAATTGGAGCCAAGCAATGCGTTGATCATCCGACAGCCGAATGCCCTGCGTTGGCGCCAGTTGATCAGCTTTGTTCATCCTTTCGCTCCGATTTTCCCCTCACTGCCGTTCAACAGTCGTGAAATATTGGCGCGGTGCATAAACCAGGCGAGTGCTGTGAGTGCGAAAAACAAGAGAGCCACATCCGTGTTGCCTTGCCATAGAATAACGCAGGGCGCGGCTATCGTGGCCAAAAGAGCGGCAAGGGACGAATAACGGAAGAGTGCGGCGGCAAGCAGCCAAGTGAGGGCGAATGCGACGAATCCTTGCCACCATGCCAGAGCCAGCAAGAGGCCCACATAAGTTGCAATGCCTTTGCCGCCTTTGAAACCCAACCAAACGGGAAACAGGTGACCAATGAATGCGCCGGCTGCAATTGCGATTGATGGTTCAACATGACCATGCGCAAATAGCCAAATGGGAATAGCGCCTTTTAAAGCGTCACAAAGAAGCGTGAGCGCCGCTAAGCCTTTCTTGCCCGTGCGCAGAACATTCGTTGCACCAATATTGCCAGACCCAATGGACCGCACATCACCTGCTCCACCAAATTTTGCGATGAGCAGACCAAAAGGAATTGAGCCGCAGACATAGCCAAGGGCAAAGTTCAGCAAGAGCAGCAGTGCTATAGCCATTTAGGAAATTGTCCGCTTGTTGTTAAAAGTCCCTCGAGAACACTGTGCGGCCTGAAACAATTGTTTTCAAGACACGACCTTGAAAACGTGAACCTTCAAATGCGGTATTTCTGGAACGGGAATGCAGGTCGTTTTCGCGCAAAATCCAAGGGCTGTCTGGATCAAAGAGGATCATGTCCGCTGGCGCGCCCACTTTCAGTGTGCCGCATTTGAGGCCGAGACGTTTCGCAGGCCCGCTGGACATACATTCGAGAACACGCATCAATGGCACATCATTGCCGTGGTAAAGGCGCAATCCAACTGCCAGAAGGCTTTCTAATCCAACTGCGCCATCTTCAGCTTCTGCAAAAGGGAGGCGTTTTGTGTCCACGTCTTGGGGGTCGTGGTTAGACACGATGGCATCAATGGTGCCATTTCGAATGCCTTCGATCATAGCCAGGCGGTCGTCTTCCATCCGCAAGGGCGGCGAAAGGCGTAGAAACGTTCTGTAAGAACCAATATCGTTTTCATTCAGTGCGATATTGGCCGCAGCAACGCCCGCAGAGACGTTCAGTCCTTTGTCCTTGGCTCGGGCAATCACGTCTACAGAATCGGATGTGGAAAGGGTTGAAGCGTGATATTTGCCTTTGGTCATGGCAACCAAACGCATATCCCGCTCTAAGGGAATGATTTCGGCTTCACGGGGAATGCCAGGCAAGCCCATGCGGGTTGCGTTGAAACCAGCATTCATAACGCCGCCGCCAAGGCTTGCATCACGGGTGGCAGCCATGATCAAACCGTCAAAATCGCCTGCATAGGTGAGGGCGCGGCGCATCATTTGTGCGCTGGTGACGGTTTGACGGCCATCGGTAAATGCAACGGCTCCAGCTTCTTGAAGCAATCCAAATTCGGACATTTCTTCACCCGCCATGCCTTTGGACAAAGCTGCAGCAGGCAGAATGTGAACTTTTGACTTTTCGTTGGCGCGTTGGCGCACGAAATCCACCAATGCCACATCGTCGATCACTGGGTTTGTGTCGGGCATCATAACAAACGATGTAATGCCACCGGCTGCTGCTGCTTTGCTGGCCGATTTGATTGTTTCTCGATGTTCGCTGCCCGGTTCGCCAGTGAATGTGCGCAGATCAACAAGACCGGTGGTTAAAATATGTGATTTGCAATCAATGACTTTGAAATCTTTTTTGGAGTGATTTCTAGACAAATTTTTGCCGATTTTTGCAATCTTTCCGCGCTCGACCAACACGTCCGCATGGGTGTCGAGGTTCTGAGAGGGGTCCATAATGCGGGCGTTGACGAAAAGTCTTGCTCGGGGCGGTTTGCTGCTGATCAGGCCTTTCATGTTGCGTCCTCCATTCGAGATTCCTGCAACACTTCCATCACAGCCATGCGGACTGCGACCCCCATTTCGACCTGTTCTACGATAACGCTCTGTACGCCATCCGCAATTTCAGAGGCAATTTCTACGCCACGGTTCATAGGGCCAGGGTGCATGACAATGGCATCTTCTTTGGCGAGAGCAATGCGGCGCTTGTCCAACCCGAAAAAGCGGAAATATTCGCGCATGCTTGGGATGAATGCGCCTGCCATGCGCTCTTTTTGCAAACGCAACATCATGACCACATCGCAGTCTTTTAGCCCTTCTTCCATCGATCGATAGGCTGTAACACCAAGGCTTTCGATAGAACTTGGAAGAAGTGTAGACGGAGCAATCACGCGCACCTGCGCGCCCAATGTGTTGAGCAGTAGAATGTTTGAACGTGCCACACGTGAGTGGGCTACATCACCACAGATTGCAACAACTAAGCCTTCCACCGAACCTTTTTTGCGCCGAATGGTGAGTGCATCGAGCAAGGCCTGTGTGGGATGTTCGTGGGCACCATCTCCCGCATTGATGACAGAACAACCCACTTTTTGCGCCAAAAGTTCAGCAGCACCAGCTGCGTGATGACGCATTACCAACAGGTCTGGCTGCATTGCATTCAAGGTAACTGCTGTATCAACCAGCGTTTCACCCTTTTTGACGGAAGATTGCGCCACCGCCATGTTGATCACATCCATGCCCAGACGTTTGCCTGCAATTTCGAATGAAGATTGCGTTCGCGTGGAGTTCTCAAAAAAGAGATTGATCAAAGTGCGGCCAGCCAGTGTTGGTCTGCGCTTGTCTGTTCGGCGGGATATTTCAACCATCTCTTCTGCTCGGTCGAGCATGAAATGGATATCAAGTGCCGATAGGCCTTCGATACCAATAAGATGTTTGAGATTTGGAGGAGGAATCTGAAACGCGGGGGAATCTGTTTCAGGTTTCTTTGATTTTTGATCTGTTTTAGCCATCAAAATGGTGGATTAGGCTGCTTTTCAGCGAAGGGCAAGCTTAAAGCGAGTTTATTCAGTTAAGAACCGCAAAAGCGGTTAAAAGCGTTTGCTTGATTGCAAAAACCTGCGTGATGAAATTAATTCTGAATAATTTCCGAGTTCACCCGTTATATCACTAACGGGCAAACTTGCGCGTCTGGTTTATTGGAGGAAAAAATATGAAGTTTTTGAAAACTCTTGTCTGTGCATCTGCACTGATGATTGCAACACCAGCCTTTGCTGGCGGCCACATAACCTGGAATTCTGTTGCAGCAGAATCTCGTGTTGCCTTTGGTTCAGTGAAAGGAAACACTACTGGTGAAGTTCACCACTTCAATAAGGTGACGGGCGTTGTGAAAGAAAAGGGCGAAATGGTAATCACCATTGACCTTGGCTCGGTTGAAACGAATATCGATATCCGCAATGAACGCATGACTAAGCATGTGTTCCAAGAAGGCAAAGCGACCGCTGTTATCACGGGCCAATTGGATATGAGCGAAGTCGATTCCATGAAGCCAGGTGAAACCAAAGTGGTTGAAATTGAAGCTAAGCTCACATTCGCCGGTGTTGAGAACGAAATTGACGCCAATATGTTGGTCGCCCGTTTAAGCGAAGACCGTGTTTTGGTCACAACCGAAGATTTCCTGATGGTGTCCACTGAAGATTTGGGCATCGACAAAGGTGTTGATCAACTTATGAACCTTGCCAAACTCTCCGGTATCACTCGTGTGACCCCGGTTGCTGTTCGGATGGTCTTTCAAAAGTAGTCACACCGGGGACGCGGACTAGAGCGCAAACAACTGTTTGTGTTCTCCAATTCTGGAAATTGGCTTTTCATGCCCCAAACCGCAGCATAAAAAGTTTGCGAGAGATGGTATGAAAGGTGCGTCGGCTAAAGTGCAAGACAATGTTGATCCAAATGCAGAATTGCATCTGCAATTAGAGAGCGTCTTTCCACGTCTTTGGCGATATTGTCTTGTTGTGGCCGGGAACAGAGATCGAGCTGATGATCTTGCGCAAGCTGTTTGTTTGCGCGCCATCGAAAGGTCGCACCAGTTTGAAGCGGGCACACATTTGGATAGGTGGTTGTTCAAAATTGCCCAGCGCGTTTGGATTGATGAAATGCGCAAGCAAGCCGTTCGTTTGGGCGGCGGCATTATGGCCGTTGAAGACGCTGACTTGGTGGATACAAAGCTAGATCCAGAGGCAAATGTTATGGGGCAACAAGTTATGAAAGAAGTCATGGCATTGCCGGAGGCTCAAAGAACAGTCGTTTTTCTGGTCTATGTTGAAGGTAAAAGTTATAAACAGGCAGCAGAAATAGTCGGCACGCCAATTGGAACGATTATGAGCAGACTGGCTGCAGCGCGTCGGAAAATTGCAGAAAAGTTTCAGGATGAGAGCGAAACAAAATGACCAATCCTAACGACTTCACTGATGAGCAATTGGTTGCGTTTCTTGACGGGGAAACGGAACATTGTCCTGCTGACGCCATCACAAAAGCTTTGAACATTGACGCTCATTTGGCCAAACGCATAGAAGCGCTGTCCATCGAAGTCGATCAGGTAAAACACGCGTTTTCCGGTGTTCTGGATACTGCGCCCGTGGCACCGGACTTTTTGAGACAGGAGCCCGTTCGTTCCGTTAAGCCTACTTCTCGTTTTGGCTGGGGGTCTATCGCGGCTGCAGTTATATTGGCACTTGGCATTGGCTTTGGGGCAGGGCAGTTTACCTCGCCGTCACCTGACAATGGCTGGAAGCGATATGTTGCTGCTTATCAGGCGCTTTATTCCACCGACACGCTGGTTGCGGTGAAAACCTCTTCAGAGGAGCAAAATGTTGAATTGGCGCGTGTCGCAGCTGCCATTGGAAAATCGATTGACGTTTCGGCTTTGCAAATTGAGCAGTCGGTTGATTACAAACGGGCGCAAATTCTGAACTTTAAAGGCAAACCGCTTATCCAACTTGCGTTTTTGTCCAAAGAGGGTGTGCCTTATGCGTTGTGCATTTTGAAAGCGAAAGATGGTGCGCCCAAACCCGTTGAAATGCAAAATCTGGAAAATATGAGCTCGGCCTCTTGGTCTCGTGGCGGCTACAATTACCTGTTGATTGGCGGAAGCGACGATGCTGTGGTTTCCAAGATGGCTCAAAAATACGCCGAGACCATCTAACAGACCTGATTGAAGGTCGATCGACCACCATGTTGATATTAAGCGCAGGCTGGGCACAACGCTTGGTGGATTTGTGCCAGTTGGATTGGTGACAGTTCCATATCAAACTTATTAATCAATTTTGGCTAGTGATTTGGCAACTGACACGTTGCATGAATGAGCTGAAATGTTTCCTGGACGAGCAATGTATATTGGAGCATTCACGGTCTTGCTCCTCACTGCCTTGTGGTTTGTGTCGGCAGGACATCAACTCAACCTCCGCATTTTGGTGGTGCAGATTGCCATTTCCGTCTTTTTTCTCGCTGTGGCCAAAGTGTTTGCGCATATTATGACGCAGACAAGCAATGGCGTTTTCACCTATCGTGGGCACTATATCGACAAGTGGCGCGAACGAAGTGTTGTTTTCTTTGAAGGGCTTTTCTTCATATTCCTCGCGTGGATGGTCTTGAGGGTTTTCAACCATCTGACAATGACACTCGGCTTTCCTTATGCGGATGGTCTTTTGATCCAAATGGATCAATTTATCGGCTTGGATTGGCGAGCATATTTCGAGTTTGTCGCCAACAATCCTGTCTTGGTTTTCGTTTTTGATCACGCATATACAGGCCTGACCAGTTTGAGCATCATGGCATTTGCGGGTTTGGTTTTGACAAATCACATTGAACGAGCGCGGTTTTTCTTTGTGACGTTCTCGATCACCGCGATTGTTTGCACGTCCATAGGCGCCTTTTTTCCTGCAAAAGCTGCCGTGAACCAATTGTTGGTGGATACCGATTTGCTGCAGAATTTTCCCTATGAGCCCGGTGTTTATTCAGTCGACATTATTGATCGTTTACGGAGTGGTGGCGGACAGTTTTTTGATCTGTTTGATTTGCCAGGTTTGACCACGTTTCCTTCATTCCACACGGCAGCAGGAATCGTCATGGTTTATTCCTATCGTGGGACGCGGATGGTTTATCCGGTGTCTGTGTACACTGCTGTGATGATTGCATCGACGCCCGTTTACGGTGGGCACTATTTTGTCGACATCATTGCAGGAACGATTTGTGCACTTGTGATCTGTCGTGGCGTTGAAAAGACAAAAGCGTTTGCAGAACTCTTCCGTCCATTAGCGCCAAAAACAGAGATCGGCTCTGAACTCGCTACCCGTTAGGGGTGTACGCTGTTTGAGCCTCTAAAAATCTAGGTTTTCAATTCAGCCAGTTCAGCCTCCAATTCTGAAATTCTGGTGGTCATTTTTGCAGTCACTGCGCGCAGGTCTTCTTCGGTATAGCGTGGCGTGATGTATTTGGGGCAATTCCAGTCAAATGCCTCTAATTCAAACTTCAAAGCGAGAGTTGGCGTAAAGCCAATCATAGGGTGTTTGATCATTGAAGCTGTTTCTGCATCGTCTTCTAAATGAACCAATTTGGCTTGTGCGAAAATTTTCAGCCGCGCTTTTCGGGGGTAGTCCATCAGAAAAAGGGACACACGATCATTTTGGGCCAAATTGCCCATTGTTAAAAATTGTTTGTTTCCCGGAAATTCCGGCATTGCCAAAGTGGTTGGGCTGGTGACTTTAAGAAAGCCCGCTGGCCCACCGCGATGTTGAATATAGGGCCAACCATTGGCATTGATGGATGACATGTAAAAACTGTCGCATCTTTGGATATAGTCGATTTCGTCGCCCCCAAACGCGTCTGTAGGCGGAGTTCCAACGGTTGCATTTGCATAGTGTTCGGCACTGCCGTTTTGGTTTTGCAGGTCTCGCACGGCGTCCGTGAAGGCCATTTCCATAAATTTTTTGGTCACAAGTTGTTTCACTTTCAAGTTTGTTGAGACAGCTTAGACCGTTATTGCGGTTGATGTGTATTCAGAATTCGTTTCGGGTCTCACAATTGTGTAAGGTCATAAAAACGAATCTGCGGAACGTCTCATGAACAATCAGTCTCCTATTCATGCTGGGCACAATGCATTTGACTCCGATGGTGTTTTGCTTGAGCTGACAAAGACGCTTCCCAAAGGTCTGCTTGACGGTTTTTCAACACAGGGCAAGTGGGTGGCTTCTGCAGAAGCATTGGATCTTGCACGCTTGTCCAATGAAAATACACCTGTACTTCGCACCCACAATGCCAAAGGCGATCGTATTGATGTGGTGGAGTTCCATCCAGCCTATCACGCTCTCATGCGTCGCGGTGTTTCAGCTGGTCTTCATGCGTCCATTTGGGACGAAGGCGAAGAAGAGCAGGGCAATCGCAACTTAGCTCGCGCTGTGCGCTTTATTCTGACGTCTCAGCTGGAATGTGGCCACACATGCCCGCTGACCATGACGAATGCTTCTGTGGCTGCGATTATGACCACGCCGGATGTCTTGAAAGACTGGATGCCGCGCATTGTGTCGCGAAACTATGATTCCAGCCAACGCTCACCCGGGGTGAAATCTGGTCTGACCATTGGTATGGGAATGACAGAGCGACAGGGTGGTTCCGATATTCGCCAAAACACCACACAAGCGGAAAAAACAAACGCTGGTGGTGCAGACGGTATGTGGCGCATCAATGGCGAGAAATGGTTCTTCTCTGCACCCATGTGCGACGCTTTCCTCATTTTGGCGCAAACCAATGTAGGCCAGTCGTGTTTTCTGATTCCGCGACTTCTGCCCGATGGCAGCAATAACGGGCTGCAATTTCAACGCCTAAAAAACAAATTGGGCAATCGTTCCAATGCGTCTTCGGAGGTCAAGTTCGTCAACACGTTTGGCACTCTGCTTGGCGAAGAAGGGCAGGGCGTTAAAACCATTCTTGAAATGGTGACGCTCACACGTTTGGATGTGTCACTTGGATCCTCTGGCCAAATGCGTGCTGCCTTATCTGAAGCTGTGCACCATACGCGCCACCGTTCTGCATTTGGCAAAAAGCTTGTGGATCAACCTTTGATGCAAAGAGTGCTTGCCGATATGGCGCTTGATGTGGCTGCTGCTCAGGCTTTGAGCCTGCGTTTGGCCCGCAGTTTCGATGGCGCCGCTATGGATGCCTCTGAAGGCGCGTTTGCGCGCCTGATGACCCCCGTAATCAAATATTGGGTGTGCAAAACGACGCCTCAATTGGTGTATGAAGCCATGGAATGTCTTGGCGGCAACGGATATGTGGAAGAAAGCCCACTGCCACGCATTTACCGCGAAGCGCCGTTGAATGCGATCTGGGAAGGCTCTGGCAACATTATGTGTCTCGACGTATTGCGTGTTTTGCGCAAAGGGCCAAAGGCCGTGCAAATGGTGTTGGACAAGATTGCTGCCGATCTTGGTGGCAATGCTGCGGGAACCATCGATGTATTGAGGGTTGCAGGTGATATCGCGCTTGAAGATGAGGGGTCTGCCCGAATGTTCACCGAACAATTGGCGTTGACTGCGGCGGCTGCTGAAATGAAACGCACTTTGCCTGATGAAATTTCCGATGCGTTTATTGAATCCAGACTTGGCAGGCCTTGGCGACACACCTACGGCATGATGGATTCTCGGTACAATGCCGGAGCGATCGTAGATTATATTTGCCGTCCAAACTGATTACACAGTTCCAAGGCGGCGGTCGTTAACCCTAACAAATAGTTTACGTTGCACCGACGCCTTTGGAAGGGCATCTTGGTTTCAAGGACTGGGACGTGCACTATTTGATCGGCGATAAGTTATGCGCATACTTTTGATACTTTGGATTGTTCCAATCGTTCTCATGAGCATTTGGTATGGTCTTGCATCCAATGACTTTGGATACGTGATGTTCTCACGCGAAGTGCATGACAAGGTCTTTGCGATTTACGCAAATATGTTGGGTGTTGATCCAGAAGTCCTGCCAGGAATGGCTGCTCGCGCGATTGTTTTTGACAGTGGAATTGTTGCCCTGATCATCGCTTTCAAAAAGCGCGCAACGCTCATTCCATTTTTGCGTCAATTGTTTAACCGGTCTCGTGATTCCGCAAGCGCATCAATACAACCTTGAAGAATGATGCTTGCGGCCATGTGGTCGATTGATTTCGCGCGTTTCTTGCGTGACACATCTGCTTCCAACATGAATTGTTCAGCAGTGTAGCTGGAGAGACGTTCGTCCCAATAGATCAACGGTAAATCTGTGTGGGATGACAGATTGCGCGCAAATGCGCGGGTGGCTTGAACCCGCGGACCTTCTGTCCCGTCCATGTTGAGTGGCAATCCCAGCACCAAGCCCTGAACTTTCTCTGCTGTTGCGAATTCGAGCATTTCTTGAACATCAGCAGTAAACTTTGTTCTGCGGATTGTTTTGACAGCCGATGCGATGGACCAATTGGAATCCGAAATGGCTAAGCCAATTGTTTTGGTTCCCAAATCCAGCCCGAGAAGCCGACCACGGCCTTGAAGCAACGTCGCAAATTGTTCAACAGTGATGTCAGGTGGATTGGCCATAGACCGTCCTTAGCAGATTCGGTGCCGGATAAAGGAAAAATAGAAATGAAAATCACGTGGTACGGACATTCGGCATTCAAGTTGGCGACCGACAAAGCCCGAATTCTTGTGGATCCGTTTTTCACCGGCAATCCAAAATTTCCTGAAAGTGATCGTGACGCCGTGCTTGCCGACGTTACTCATATTGCTTTGACCCACGGTCATGGTGATCATTTGGGTGATACAATAGCGATTGCCCAACAAACGGGTGCGACGGTTATTGCCAATGGCGACCTGTGCAATTGGCTGTCGGCCAAAGGCGTAAAGTCGCTCGACCCTGGAAATACGGGTGGAACGGTGCATCATGACGGGTTTTCAATGACATGGGTGCAAGCGTTTCATTCTTCCGCATCAGTGGACGATGATGGTGTGGCGCACAGTCTCGGCATGCCCAATGGTTTGGTTTTTCATTTTGAAGGCGGGCAGTCCGTCTATCACATGGGTGATACGGACATTTTTGGGGATATGGCGCTTATTCAAGAATTGCATCAGCCGCAGATCGGCCTTGTGCCTATTGGTGACCGTTACACGATGGGAGGTGCCATCGCTGCTTTGTCTTGCACGCGCTATTTCAATTTTGACACGATCATCCCATGTCATTTTGGAACATTTCCTGGGTTGGATCAGACAGCGGACAGCTTTTTGGCCGCTATGGACGGCAGCGATAAGGTAAAACTTGCAGAAATTGGCGTAGCACTGGAATTTTAGCGTCTGCGCAATTGCAGGCTTTTCAACGATTGACTATAGACCAATGAAACTCCCCAACACGGATACACAACATGTCTGTTGATACCGCCACAGTTAAGCGCGTTGCCAAACTTTCCCGCATTGCGATCACCGATGAACGTGCTGAAAGCATGCGCGAAGAACTCAATACAATTCTCGGTTTTGTCGAGCAACTCAACGATGTGAATGTGGACGGTGTGGAGCCGATGACATCTGTAGTTGATATGGAGATGCGCAAACGGGTGGATGAGGTGAATGACGGCAACATGGCCGCTGATGTAACCGCCAACGCGCCAGCCCAAGAAGATCACTTCTTCATGGTGCCGAAAGTGGTTGAATAAACCGCGTCTGACCCTTTCGCTTCAAGAATTACAATATAAGAAAATTCAGTACCCATGACCGACCTCACAGCACTCACCATTTCACAAGCGCGCAAAAAACTTCGTGCCAAGGAAATTACATCAACTGAACTCACAAGCGCATATCTTGAAGCAGCCAACGCAGCCAATGGTTCGCTGAATGCCTATGTGGCCATGACCGATGATTTGGCATTGGAGCAGGCAAAAACATCCGATGCAAAACTGGCGCAAGGTGAGGGTGGCGATCTGGAGGGTATTCCTCTCGGGATCAAAGATCTATTTGCGACCAAAGGTGTTCACACACAGGCTTGCTCGCACATTCTGGACGGTTTTGAGCCGCGTTATGAATCCACCGTCACGCGAAATTTGTTTGATGATGGCGCTGTGATGATCGGCAAGCTGAACATGGATGAGTTTGCAATGGGCTCGTCCAATGAGACATCCTATTATGGTGCAGTGACAAACCCTTGGCGCGGTGGCGATGGCACCAAGCTTGTTCCTGGTGGTTCTTCTGGTGGCTCTGCAAGTGCTGTTGCTGCGCATATCTGCGCTGGTGCAACAGCCACGGATACTGGCGGCTCTATTCGCCAACCTGCCGCATTCACAGGCACAGTTGGCATCAAGCCGACCTATGGGCGCTGTTCGCGCTGGGGTACAGTGGCTTTTGCCTCCTCGCTCGATCAGGCGGGGCCGATTACCCGCGATGTGCGCGATGCAGCGATCATGTTGAAATCAATGGCGGCGCCTGATGCGAAAGACACAACATGTGCTGATCTTCCAGTTCCTGATTATGAGGCATCCATTGGTAAGTCTGTCAAAGGTATGAAGATCGGCATTCCAAAGGAATATCGCTTGGAAGGAATGCCGGAGGAAATTGAACAGCTTTGGCAAAAAGGCATTGCCATGCTGAAGGATGCGGGTGCGGAGATTGTAGATATTTCTTTGCCCCATACGAAATATGCGCTGCCAGCCTATTACATTGTAGCTCCAGCGGAAGCGTCTTCAAACCTTGCGCGCTATGATGGTGTAAAATACGGATTGCGTGTGGATGGAAATTCCATTGACGAGATGTATGAAAACACACGTGCCGCTGGTTTTGGCGAAGAAGTGAAACGCCGCATCATGATCGGGACCTATGTTCTGTCAGCGGGCTTTTACGATGCGTATTACATTCGCGCCCAAAAGGTGCGCACATTGATCAAACAAGATTTTGAAACCGCATTTGCTCAAGGCGTCGACACCATCCTAACACCCGCGACGCCTTCGGCTGCGTTTGCAATTGGCGACAAAGAAATGGCTTCAGATCCAGTAAAAATGTATCTGAACGACGTCTTCACAGTGACCGTGAATATGGCGGGATTGCCAGGTATTTCTGTGCCTGCAGGTTTGTCTGATGCCGGCCTCCCACTTGGTCTTCAATTGATTGGTCGTCCGTTCGAAGAAGGCACATTGTTTCAAGCAGCTTCCGTGATTGAAAAAGCTGCCGGCACATTTACACCCGAAAAATGGTGGTAGTGTTTTTACGACACATCCACTCATACATGGTAAATGAACTCTTGATTTGATTGAAGAAATTGCACTGCATTTCTTTGCAAAATTCAAATTCGAATTCATTACAGTGAGTCCCAATCTTAAGGGGTGGGACTCTCATGGACGACTTAAAACTACTAGGACTGTTGAACCCGATCATAGCGTGTATTTTCGCTATGATGTTCATCGTTTTCTGGTTTCGACAAAGAGAAAAGTCTTATATTTTGTCCATCGGTCTGTCATTTGCAGGCTTGTGCATCGGCTTTTTGGTGTCCCATTTCCTGATTGAAAAACTCTCACTTGCCAATTTACTCTTTATTGGCGTTCTCTACACCGTAGCGACTACCGCAATTATTTCAGGGCTTTATCGCCGTGCTGGTGTTGCAGGCGGTGTGGGAACTCTGCTGTTGATTGGATTTTCAGGCTTGGCGCTCAGCACCGCGGTCTTTTTGCTGTCTGATAATTTGAACTTGCGACTGTATTTCACCAATGCGACTTTTGGTTTGCTTTGGGCCATCGGAGCTTGGCGTTTGCGTAAGCCTGTTAATGGCTGCGGTCTCGACACGTTTATCATGTCTGTGATGGTCGTTATCAGCCTGCAATTCATCGGCATGACTGCCGTCACATTAAACCTGTCCGGTGTTTTGACGCCAGAAAACTACAGCAGTTCGTTGCACTGGAGAGTGATCAATTTTTCTACAGGCATATCTTCTTTGGTTTTTGCGCTGACGCTCATTGCAATGTGCGCAATCGATTTGCTGAACCAAGTTTCCCTGATTGCCAATCAGGATTTGATGACTGGGTTGAACACGAGACGCGCGTTTGAATCAAATGCGGAACAAATGATGCGAAAATTGGATCGCACGCCATTGCCCGTCAGTCTTCTCATTCTTGATATCGATCATTTCAAGACTGTGAATGATAAGTTTGGACATCCCGTTGGTGATGAAGTGATCACACAGCTTGGCAGACTTCTCAGTCTTCGCATGCGATCTGCTGATATTGCTGGTCGTTTGGGCGGTGAAGAATTTGCGGTTCTGCTATGGAACACGGACGAAGTGGGGGCGCGTTTGCTTGCCGAAGAGGTGCGTTCAACGTTCTCTACATTGCCGATTGACGGTATTCCTGATGACAAAGAAATTACGGTCAGTATCGGTGTGGCCGAGCTTTTGCAGCTTGAATCCTACGATTCTCTTTATCGCAGAGCAGACAAAGCGCTGTATGCTGCAAAGAATAAAGGGCGCAACCGCGTGGCCTTGGCACCTCGCGCGCCAGACAAATGCAGCGTCATTGATGCGGGAACGATGGTGGCAACGCCTCGCTAGATTATTGACCTGTCGAAAGCCAAAAAATGCCTGTATAGATGGTGTGGATGTAGATCAGCAGGTTGGTTTTTTATGCAGCTTTCAGAAATTCTAAACTTCTCAAAACACGATATTCAGTCGGCAGATTTTCAAGAGCGGTGCCGCGAAACTTTAGACGATGAAGGTGTGCTTGTCCTGCCAGATTTTTTGTCGGGCTCGGCGTTGAAAAACCTGCAAGACGAAGCGAGCGAGGGACGCGAAAAGGCTTATTTTTGTGCTCAAAATCACTCGGTCTATCTCACACCTCATGACAATTCGTATGCTGCAAATCATGCTAAAAACAAACAGGTGATATCCAGCAAAGGCTGTATTTGCGATGACGATGTTGCGTATGACTCCGTCCTGCGACACGTCTATGATGCGACAGAATTTCGTGAATTTGTGATGGCGGTTACGGGTGAAACATCACTTCACCCTTATGCTGATCCATTGTCATCCATCAATATACACTATGCCGAGTATGGGCAGGAGTTAGGTTGGCATTTCGACAATTCCGAATTTGCAATCACCTTGCTGATAGACAAGCCCGATGCTGGCTCTCGATTTGAGTATGTCAAAAATCTACGCGACGCCGAGGCAGGTGAGATGAATTATCAGGGCGTTGCGGAATTGTTGGAAGGTAAAATTCAACCGACGGTTCTTTCCATGGAGCCGGGAACATTGGTTTTGTTCCGCGGGCGCAATTCAATTCATCGGGTGTCACCCAACGAAAGCGATAAGACGCGTATGCTCGCCGTCTTGGCTTACAATTCTCAAGAGGGCGTTGAATTGTCGGAAAGCGCTAGAATGACATTTTATGGACGTTTGAATTAGCAATTTTCTTGTTCTTTGGCGCGGGATGTTTTAGCCACAGGACAAGAAATTACTGTCTTTATGGAAGCCTCCATGACCGAACTTGTCGATGTGCGCACACCCAACCCGAAAAACTTCTTTCCTGGTGAAGACCACGATTGGGAGCTTGTGATTGGACTTGAAGTCCATGCGCAGGTCACTTCCAACGCGAAGCTGTTTTCGGGCGCTTCCACAGCATTTGGTTCTGAGCAGAACTCCAACGTTTCTCTGGTGGATGCGGCCATGCCCGGCATGTTGCCCGTCATCAACGAAGAATGCGTGCGTCAGGCGGTAAAAACCGGCTTGGGCATGAGCGCAGTGATCAACAAGCGTTCTGTCTTTGACCGCAAGAACTATTTCTATCCAGATTTGCCGCAGGGTTATCAGATTTCTCAGCTCTATCATCCGATTGTCGGTGAGGGCACGATTACGGTTCAAGTTGGGCCCGATAAAGCCGGGAAATTTGAGACTGTCGAAATTGGTGTGGAACGTCTTCACCTTGAGCAAGATGCTGGCAAGTCCATGCATGACCAACACCCGACTATGAGCTTTGTGGATTTAAACCGTTCTGGCGTCGCCTTGATGGAGATCGTTTCAAAACCTGATATTCGATCCATTGATGAAGCGAAGGCTTATGTTACCAAGCTCCGCTCTATTTTGCGCTATCTCGGCACTTGCGATGGCAATATGGATCAAGGTTCCATGCGCGCTGACGTAAACGTTTCTGTGCGCAAACCTGGTGGTGATTTCGGCACACGTTGCGAAATCAAAAACGTGAATTCCATCCGTTTTATGGGGCAGGCGATTGAATATGAAGCCAAGCGCCAAATCGACATTCTTGAAGAGGGTGGGTCCATCGACCAAGAAACGCGTTTGTTTGACCCAGTGAAAGTGGAAACACGGTCTATGCGCTCAAAAGAAGAAGCGCATGACTATCGCTACTTCCCAGATCCAGACTTGTTGCCGCTGGAATTTGATGATGCCTATATCGAGGAAATTCGTGCCAGCTTGCCCGAATTGCCAGACCAGAAACGCGCGCGGTTTATGGAAGAAGGTCTGTCGGAATATGATGCTTCTATCCTCGTTTCAGATAAGTCCTATGCAGACTATTTTGAAAAAGTGGCCGAAGGCCGTGATTCCAAAACCACTGCCAACTGGGTGATCAATGACTTGCTCGGCGCTTTGAATAAAGCGGGCAAGGATTTGGACAACAGCCCAATTTCTCCCCATCAACTGGGTGGCATTATTGACTTGATCAAAGCAGACACGATCAGCGGTAAAATCGCCAAAGACCTGTTTGAAATCGTCTGGAACGAAGGTGGAGACCCAGCCAAAATCGTTGAAGACCGCGGCATGGCGCAGGTGACCGATACGGGTGCTATTGAAGCGGCGATCGATGAAATCATTGCAGCAAATCCAGACAAAGTGGCCGAAGTACGCGAGAAGCCGAAAATGATTGGCTGGTTCGTGGGGCAAGTGATGGCCGCAACCGGTGGCAAAGCAAACCCGAAAGCGGTCAATGAATTGCTGCAGAAGAAGATCAATGGATGATGATTGCGCGCTTTTTTTTCGTGCTCATTGCTTATGCAGGATTTATGAGTTCTGCATTTGCAGCGGATGCGATGAAGGCTGCTGCATTGGAGTTTGTTCCAAGTCTGAAATCTGAATGTGATCAGGTTTTAGAACTCTCTGCGAAGCCAGAGTTCTCGCTGTATCAAGAAAAATCTCTTGAACGAAAAACGTCGACTGCATGGCTTGTGGTTCGAGTGCCTTGCAACGTTGGCGCCTATAACATTGAGAGCGTTTGGTTGATTGTTGATGAAAACAACTCTGTAAAGCGGGCAAGTTTCTCCGTACCACAATTCAAAACAGTCTTTGAAAGCACAAAGGAAAATGATCCAACGGGTGAGTCGGACATAGTGAAATTGATTAGGGTGTCAGGTTACTCTGTGGTGCATTCACTTATTAACTCCAAATTCGATCCAACCACGGGCATAATGAACCACTTCTCTAAAGGGCGAGGCTTGGGTGACGTTTATGATTCTGGAAATTGGCGTCTCAAATTTGGTGAGTTCGTATTAGAAACTTACGAGACTGATCCTGTTTATGATCTCAAACAAGTTCCAGCTATGAAGTTGGATTTTACAAAATAACGCTGAATTGGGTGTCATATGTCACTTCAAATTAAACGTGCTGAAGGTCTTGAGATTGCTGCGGCACGCGAACTTTCAAACACCAGTTGGCTGTCCACATATCCGCCTTTGATTGGAGAGGATGAAACGCGCTCCATCATTGAAGGGCGTCATTCTGCCGAGGTGTTCAAAGAACAAGCTGCACGTGTGCAAGATAGATTCCTCGTGGCTGTTGAAAATGGTGACGTGGTCGGTCACTGCTACGCGTTCCAAAAAGACGGCATGTATGTGGATCGGTTGCATGTTGATCCCACATTGAAGGGACGCGGCATAGGCAAAGCCCTATTGGCGCATCTGGAAAGCCAGTTGTTTGCAGACACGCGGTGTTGGCTGGATGTTTTGCAGGGCAATGATGCCGCAATGGGTTTTTACGAACGCGTTGGATATAAAAAGGTCGGCCAAACCGATGCTTGTGGTGGACTTTCTGGCATTCCTGCGGTGATATTTGAGAAAATCATTCACTAAGGCGTCACGCATGGCCAACCCAGATATTTCCCAATTTCAAGAAGATGGCGTCACGGTTGTACGCAATGTTTTGGATGCCGAATGGCTGGCTCGGCTTGCTGCGGCGATTGAGGAAAACATGGCAAACCCTGGGCCTCACGGGAAGAACCATGCGGAAGAGGGCGGAGCGTATTTCGGCGATTATGTGAACTGGAAGCGCATTCCGGATTTTCTGAATGTGGCGAGCGATGGCCCTTTGGGAAAACTGGCAGCAGAATTGATGGGTGCCTCAAAAGTGCAATTTTTCCATGAACATGTGTTGGTGAAAGAGCCTGGCAACAGTTCCGCTACACCATGGCACCAAGACATGCCTTATTATTGTTTGGAAGGTGAGAAGACCGTGAGCCTTTGGGTTCCGCTCGACCCAGTTGGCGAAGCGGAAAGTCTGAATTTCATGAAGGGGTCGCATCGCGGCAAGAAGACATATACACCGCGCCGTTTCAAAACGCTGGAGCCGTTGGAAGGCGATACAACTGATTACTCCCCATTCCCCGAAATCGACGAGAATGCGGACAATATTGTTTCATACGCCGTAGAGCCGGGTGATGTCTTGGCTTTCGATTTTCACACTTTGCATGATGCACCTGCGAACCCCACCGACACGCGCCGCCGTGCAGTGAGCTTTCGTTTTGTGGGCGAGGGCGCGCGCTATGTGGCGCGACCTCATGACATCTCACCGCCCTTTATCGACCTCGGTTTGAAATTGAACATGAATGATGCCCTGCCTGAAGAGTGGTTTCCAACCGTCTGGCAGGCTTAGTGGTCTAATACCTAAACTGTTCGTCCAAGATACGTTCTTCCCATGAGTGCTCTGGATCAAACATCAAGACGCCTGTTGATTTGCGGTCTTCGTGAATGCTCACTTCCACAGCCGATTTGATCTCTGTATTGTCGGCCACCGCGTTTACAGGACGTTTTTCTGGCTCAAGCGCGGTAATTTTCACCTTCGCCGTGTTGGGCAACAATGCACCGCGCCAATTGCGGGGGCGGAACGGGCTCACGGGTGTCAGCGCCAGCAAAGGTGCTTTGAGGGGCAGAATAGGCCCGTGGGCGGACAGGTTGTAGGCCGTTGAACCTTGAGGAGTGGCCACCATGATGCCGTCACAAACGAGAGCTTCGAGCCTTGGCTTTTTGTCAATGTCGATGCGCAGCTTGGCCGCCTGATGCGATTGGCGAAACAGCGACACTTCGTTGAATGCGCGGGCGGTGTGGTGCTTTCCATCACTGTCGACAGCCTCCATCACTAGGGGGTGAATTTTGGCGCGCAGAGACTTGGAAATGCGTTCGATCAGATTTTCCTCACGAAACTCATTCATGAGAAAGCCAATTGTGCCTTTGTTCATGCCGTAAACAGGCTTGCCTGAATCCATGTATTTCAGCTGCGTTTGCAGCATGAAACCATCACCACCCAACGCAACAATAATGTCTGCTTCATCAGCGGGCACGTTGTCATACTTTGCCACCAAAGAAGCTTTGGCTTCTTGTGCGGTTTCTGTTCGGTTGGCGGCGAACGCGATGGTGAACTCTGGCATTTGGGCTTTTTCTTTTCAGTCGAAGCAGACGAACATTTTCAATGCCTTATTGACAACGGAACGGCAAGGTTTTGCAATAGTCTCAATGAATAAGAACATAATGGGTACCGGTGATGTCTGAAGTGAAGGTGGTCAAAGTTCTTCCCGAACACTTCGACCATCAAGTGGATGCACTTGCGGACATCTTACATGCTTGTGTCAATGATGGTGCCAGTGTCGGGTTCATTTTGCCATTCACTTTGGAAGCAAGCCGAACGTTTTGGCAAAATGCGATTGAGCCAAGTTTGCACTCGGATGACAATGTGTTGTTTGCGGCAGTGAGCGATGGGGAGACCGTCGGGACGGTTCAACTGTGTTGCGCCACCATGCCCAATCAACCACATCGCGCTGATGTTTCAAAAATGCTGGTTCACCCTCGCCATCAACGCAAAGGTGCAGGTAAAGCGTTGCTTGCGGCTTTGGAAGCGGAAGCCAAATTGCGCAAACGCACGCTGCTCACTCTTGATACGCGAACTGGTGACAATGCGGAGCCACTTTATAAATCCGTTGGTTTTCAAGAGGCTGGCATCATCCCGCAATTTTGCCGTGACACAAAAACGGATCGTTTGGATTCCACCACCTATATGTACAAAATCCTTGCAGTTTGAAACAAGAAGCCCGCCGCATTCGTGCGAAAGGGCGGGCTTTGTTGATCGATTGAAGACTTGGACTAGCTGCTTGCAGCTGTCTTTTTCTTCTTCTTAGTTTTCTTCTTTTTTGTGGTCGTCTTTTTGGCTTTAGGCTTTTTGGTCTTCGAAGCCGTTTTCTTTGTTGTCTTCTTTTTCGGCTTGTCCGTTTCAGCCGTTACCGATTTTTTCTTTTTCGTGGTTTTTTTCTTCGTAGTCTTTTTGGTCGATGTTGTGTCTTCCGACGCGCTTGTTGAAGCCTTTGTCGCTTTCACATCGTCATCAGCCTTTTTGGCTGTTTTCTTCTTTGTACTTGTCTTTTTCTTGGTGGTTTTCTTTGCGCCACCACCTGGCTTGGCGCGGCAGAACGCCTTTACGTTTGCACCGTCAGATCGGGTGAAAGCAGCCACATGTGAGCAAGCATCGTTTGCTGTACAAGCCGTCTTTGACAAGCCTTTGCAAATGCTTTGAGCCTGAGCGGTTGTCACTGGCGTGAACATGAACGTTGCAGCCAATGCAAATGCCGCAGCTGGGGCTGAAATAAGCGTATTGATCTTCATAAAGAGTTCTCCCGAGAATCTAAAACCATCGAGCCAAGCAGCAACCGACTCAACATTACGTTACGTAATATTGAGTGATTGTGCTGATTGCAAGGCAGGTTCTAATTTAGTTTCTGCAGCAATGCATCAACAGATGCTTTTGCATCTCCATAGAACATGCGGGTGTTTTCTTTAAAGAACAAGGGGTTTTCTACACCGGAATAACCAGTACCCGCGCCACGTTTTGACACAAATACTTGTTTTGCTTTCCAAACTTCCAGTACAGGCATGCCCGCAATTGGCGAATTTGGGTCTTCCTGCGCTGCAGGATTAACGATGTCGTTTGAGCCAACAACCATCACAACATCTGTTTCCGGAAGATCATCATTGATCTCGTCCATTTCCAAAACGATGTCGTAAGGCACTTTTGCCTCAGCCAGCAACACGTTCATATGGCCCGGCAAACGACCCGCAACGGGGTGGATTGCAAACCGTACATTCTTGCCAGCACCGCGCAAACGGCGTGTCAGCTCGGATATTGAGCTTTGGGCTTGCGCCACAGCCATGCCGTAGCCTGGAACGATGACAATACTGTCGGCCGCATCAAGAGCAGCTGCCACAGCGTCGGCCTCAATGGAAACCATTTCGCCTTCAATTTCCATTGCTGGGCCGGTTGACCCGCCAAAGCCACCAAGGATTACGGATACGAAGTTTCGGTTCATCGCGCGGCACATGATGTAGGACAGGATTGCGCCTGAGGAGCCCACCAATGCGCCTGTTACGATCAACAGATCATTGCCAAGCAAGAAACCTGTGGCTGCAGCAGCCCAGCCTGAATATGAATTCAGCATGGAGACTACGACGGGCATATCCGCGCCACCAATGGCCATAACCAAATGCGCACCGATGGCAAATGCGATCAACATGATCAAAATCAAAGTCCACATTCCAACATGGGATGCGAACATGAAACCGAGAATGAGGCACAAGATAATGCCACCAGCGTTTAATCCGTGGCGGAAGGGCAGTGTGAGTGGTTTGCCGTCAATCGAACCAGCAAGTTTGCCGTAAGCGATGATTGAGCCCGTGAATGTAATTGCGCCGATGAATACGCCCAGAATTATTTCCCATTCGTGGATGGTGATTTCAGCACCAACCAACCCTTCGGGTGGAGTGATTGCTGAATTCAGACCGATAAACACAGCCGCCAAACCAACAAAGGAATGTAGTGCAGCTACGAGTTGAGGCATTTCGGTCATTTCGACCTTTTGCGCCACACGAACACCCACGGCGCTGCCGATGCCCAGCATCAAAACGATAAGCCAGTAGTTGCCAACCGAACTGGCGAAGAGTGTGGCGAAGACCGCCAACCCCATGCCCACTATACCATACCAAACGGAGCGTTTGGCGCTTTCCTGGTTGCTCATGCCGCCAAGGGAAAGAATGAAAAGAATGCTTGCTGTCACGTAAACAGCGGTGATGAAACCGTTTTCCATGATCTTTGCTCCTTAGCTTTTCTGGAACATGGCAAGCATGCGCCGTGTTACCATGAAGCCGCCAACGATGTTGATTGCGGCAATGAGGACTGAAATGGCTGCCAATATGGTGACAAGCCAGCTAGAAGAGCCGATCTGCAACAATGCACCGACTATGATAATGCCGGAAATGGCATTCGTGATCGCCATAAGTGGCGTGTGCAGCGCGTGGCTGACGTTCCAAATGACTTGGAAGCCCACGAAACATGCAAGCGCGAACACAATCATGTGCTGCATGAAGCTCGCTGGGGCATACATCCCAATCACCATCAACAACAGACCGCCTGCAGCCAACAAGCCGATTTCGCGAACGCCAGCTTTGCGCTGTTCTTCAGCTTCCTTCGCTGCAATTTCTTCGCGGGTAGGCTCAGGTTCCTTTGGCGGTTGTTTTGCTATTGCTGCCACTTTTGGGGGCGGTGGTGGGAAGGTGATTTTGCCTTTGTGAGCCACGGTTGCGCCGCGGATTACATCATCTTCCATATTGTGATTAATCTTGCCGTCCTTTTCAGGGGTCAGATCAGTCAGCATATGACGAATGTTTGTGGCGTAAAGGGACGAGGATTGTGTCGCCATGCGGCTTGGAAAATCCGTGTAGCCGATGATGGTGACGCCATTTGGCGTTTCGATTTTCTCGTCCTTTACAGTGAGGTCGCAATTGCCACCGCGTTCTGCTGCAAGGTCGACAACGACAGAACCCGGTTTCATGGCTTTCACCATATCTTCCAGCCATAATTTCGGTGCGTCGCGACCAGGGATCAAAGCCGTCGTGATGACGATGTCCACATCGGACGCTTGTTCTCTGAACAATTCCAATTGCTTTTCACGGAATTCAGGAGAGGAGGGGGCAGCATAGCCGCCTTCGCCTGAACCGCTCTCTTCAAAATCGAGCAACAGAAATTCTGCGCCCATAGATTCGATTTGTTCTGCCACTTCCGGTCGAACATCAAAGGCGCGTACAATCGCACCCAAAGACTGTGCTGCACCAATGGCAGCAAGACCAGCAACGCCAGCGCCGATGACCAAGACTTTGGCAGGTGGCACTTTGCCGGCAGCAGTGATTTGCCCCGTAAAGAAACGACCGAACGAATTGCCGGCTTCGATAACGGCGCGATAACCTGCAATATTGGCCATGGACGACAAAGCATCCATTTTTTGTGCACGCGAAATACGTGGCACCATATCTTTTGCGATCAGAGTTGTTTTCGCAGCGGTTGCAGCTTCTAGGAGCTTTTTGTTGTCGGAAGGATAGACGAAGGAAATTACCGTCTTACCTTTTTCAAATTTCTTGCTTTCAGCGTTGGTCGGAGGTTGGACCTTTGCAATTATGTCGGCCTTTTTCCACAAATCAGCTGCAGACTTCACGACGGTTGCACCCGCTGCTTTATAATCGGCATCAGAAAAACGGGCTGCTGCTCCGGCGCCAGACTGGATAATGCATTCGTGTCCGAGCTTCATTATATCGGTGACAGACTGCGGGGTCATCGCCACGCGGTTCTCACCTTTGGCAACCTCTTTGGGCGTTCCAACAATGCTCACTTCTAGTACTCCTAAAGTCTAATTCAGAGTTATTTGTATAGGTTTGCTTACCAGCATTCTAGTGATCGAATCGGATTGATTTATCAATGTCCGCAGAAAAGTTGGAATAAAGACGTGGTCAAACCACGCATTCCGTCTGTCTTTTCGACAAACGTGTCATTTGAGAAGGTTGAACACTGCGATAAAGGATTAGATAGATTTGAGTTCAACTTCACATTGACAAGAGAGTGAGAGCGTCGAATGGAAAAGAATGAAGACGTTCCTGAGTGTTTGCGTCAATTTCGAACAGTTGCACTGCCCGCTCAGGCGACCGTTTTTAGCGCGGGTGATCCGTGTAGCAATTTCTATTTTGTCCAAAGCGGCTCCATTCGCGTCGATTTAATCACCGCAGATGGAAAATCGGTGCTCTTGTACCGCATTGGCCCGAAACAAACCTGCATTCTTTCCACCTCGTGCTTGATATCCCATGAACACCATTGTGCGGAAGCAATGACTGAAACGGCTGTTGAGGCGATTGCGGTGCCAAAGGAAGAATTTGAGACTCTGCTGAGCACTTCCCAATCATTCCGCGAATTGGTGTTCCAATCTTTTTCTCTTCGTTTTTCAACTATGATGGCCAAAATCAACGAAGTGAGCTTTGCGTCATTGGACAGCCGTCTGGCAGGCAGGTTGCTTGAGCTGGGCAAAGACAGGGAAATCATCAAGATCACACACGAGCAACTGGCCAGAGACCTCGGTTCTGCCAGAGAAGTTGTCAGCCGCAAACTTTTGGATTGGGAAGCGAAGGGACTCATTGAGCGGGGAAGGGGTGATGTCCGCATTCTCGCACCCGTTCAACTGAAACAATTTTCCGCGCTTGGTGACTAAGTCACAGAAGCCTTGATCTCCTTCAGATATAAAGAGGTGTCATTGAGAAGGAGAAATATCATGAATTTTGCAAATGTGGGTTCCGCAGACAGAATGCTGCGTATTATTATCGGCGCTATTTTGATCTTGCTGCCACTGCTCGGCGTCGTCGTCAGCGCATCTTCGACATTGGGTATCGCTTCAATGGTTGTCGGTATGGTGCTTGTTGTGACCGGATTTGTTAGTTTTTGCCCCCTATATCGTATCATCGGTGCAAGCACGCGCGCCAAAAACTAGGCTTGTCGTTTTTGAAAAAAATGGGTTTTGGAAACCCAATTGAGAAAATTTCTCCGGCTGACGCATATGAAGGATGTCTTGCCGGAGAAACAGTCATTATTGATGTGCGCGAAGCAAATGAGTGGCAACAAACAGGAACGCCAAAGGGGCACCTTCGAATTGCGCTGAACGATGTTGATTTCGTCGAACAGGTGGCAGCGCTCACTGATGCATTTCCCCATGCGGCTCTGGCCATCAGTTGCAAAAGTGGTATGCGGGCCGAAATGGCAACCCGTGTTCTGGCACTCAAATGAACTTTCGTTCGTGAAGAAAATTTCCACAATTTGAGACTTTTGGAAACAACCAACAGATTCACACCAATGGGAGCTGACGGGAATAAATCGGGAGTGTTCTGTTTGGAGCATTGTGCTAATTATTTTGTTCTTCGTTTCATATTCACGAGCGTATTTTGGCATACCTAATGAACGACACCGCAATCAGAGCTGTATTGTTTACAAACCTTCAGTCGGTTGCAGTCCCATTTGTCAAAGCATGGTGTGAATCGGGAAACAGTATCGAAGGCGTAGTTGCGGAAGAGCGTTCTCGAAAGGTTTTTGAAAAGTCCGAAAAGCATGCACTTTTTAGTCCCCAGTGGTCATGGAACAAGAGTCTCGCTCGATACGCACCGAGCGCAGACATCACTTTTCTTCCAAACGAGTCCAAATGGGATCATTGGTCGAAGATCGCGGATCGTTACGAAGCCGATATTCTCATTTCCATACATTTTATGAGCAAGATCCCCAATCACGTGCTTGGATCATTCCCAATGGGTGGAGTGAATTTTCACCCCGCCTTGCTCCCCCAATATGCGGGTGTTTGGCCGATACGTCAGATGATTGCGGACAACACGTATCAGAATTCGGCAGGTGTTACCCTTCACGTAGTCACCGAAAAATTTGATGAGGGCCCCATTATCGCACAGGCGCTATTTATGGAGTCGGCATGGGAAAGCGAAAGGGCATTTGGATCGTCTATAGCGGGGGCTATTGCCCAGCTTTCCTCCACTTCCCTGATTGATTGGTGTCGCGGAAAGCGCGAATCTGTTCAACAGGATTTCACAAAACGCTCTTGGGCTGGACTGAGCAATACGCCATTGATTGTTGAAACGGACTGGACGTTTGAACAATTGCTCGTTGCAAACCGTTTTCTTTATAGGAAACCGGGTCTTGCAGTTAAGATAGAGGGAGAGGGAGTCAGCCTCTTTCCAAAAATTGAGCGAATTGGTGATCCAACTGGACAGGCAGCAATTGTTGCAAATAACAAAATCGAGTTTGATATCTTGGATGCAAAAGTGTCATCCAAGCCCGCTAGTCGGTTGGCCAAACCCTTCTTAAAACTATCGCACCGTATGAAGCGGATTACGTCACACCCCATTTTACCCAAAACCATTAGGTAGGTCGATTTTTATTCAAAGTGGGAAATTGATTAAGTTTTGGCCATGGCAGAGCTCAGTGGCTTTCACCTATCCTGCAATCTCGCCTATGTGATATACGTTGGTCATTGCAGAAGTTCAGGAGGTTAGGAATGGTTTCAGCAGATCATATTCTTAAACTATCGGAAGAAATATCCTTTCAGTCGTTGGGCGAAAACGAAGGTGGTGTCATTCTGGAGTTACAAGATGGTCAACTTCACACGTGTAATGACACAACCGTCGCATTTTTGAATTTACTTGATGGACATCGTACGATTGCTCAGATTGCCACGAAAATGAGTGAGGAATTTGAAGTGCAAGACGACGTGCTGATTGTGGATCTTCAGGAACTGTCTTCCAAATTACTTAAAGAAGGCATCGTTGTTTGAAATCCCAAGACCCTCAAATCAATATTGGGAATGACGATGTGAACAGTCCACAGCACACGCTTTTAGATGCCTACTTAAAGATTTGTGTTCGCTTTTGGGCATTGAAAATACCCTATCTGGCGAAAACGGATAAACTCGAAACTTTGATTTCAAAATGCGAGCCCAACACCACAAACACATTTTGGGGCATTCCGGCGAGCAGAATTAGGCGACGTGTTCGCCGAGCAACTCGCAAACCATACTTCATGCGTCACCGACGTTGTCTCAGAGAAGGTTTGTTGCTTTATCGTTTTCTTACATTAGCTGGATACAACCCCACGATACATTTTGGCATCGATCGAACGAGCATCGAAAGCGAAATCATGAGTGCCCATTGTTGGGTTAAGTGCGATGATGAAATATTTCTACCACCGGATGAAAACACAATTGAAATCGCGCAATATTCAAAACAAGGGCGTGTCACTGGTGTTCAAAACGTGCGCTTAAACCATTTGTCCGTCAGCGACAGTGCTGAGGTTAAATCTTGAAACGCGCATGTAAATTCAATGGTCTTTCAATTTTCATTGAGGCCGATGATGCTGAACTGCTTGATGCACTAGACGCCTATTTGCCCGTTTCAAAGTTCTCTCTAGAAGATAGTTTCAACGCATCGATTGAATTGGTGCGTGAACCACCTGTAACGAGCCAATCAAAACCTATCGTCGACTGCAAATTGTTAGACCAAGTTGAACTGGCACCTGAAGTTACTCAAACACTTTGGCAAGGTGAAAACGCATATCATCTCACAGTAGATCACCAATTTAGCTTGACGCTTTGCGCCGAAAGAAATTCGGCAAGCATGAAGATAGGGCAGTCTTGTTTAAGCTTGGCTCTGTTTTCTGGGCTGCTCTTTGCAGTTGACTTTGCCTTATGGCGCTGCGGTCAATATTTGTTGCATGCTGCTGCTGTGACTCTGCCTTGGTCTCAGAAAAGTTGCGCTGTTATCTTTGCGCCCAGCGGTCACGGTAAAACGACAACGACTCTGAGCTTGGCAGCGGATGGATATGGTTTTATTACCGATGACGCCGTGGTCCTTTGCAAAAGTTCAGCCACGCAAGAGCCAGCCATGACTGTTTGGGGATTGCCACGAGATCTAAAAGTGCACACCAAAACGGCCAATTTGCTTCCGGTGCTCGCGCCATTGCTCACCAATATCTGGAACATTGACGATGAGCAGAGTGTTGCAATCGCTACACTGCCTCAAATTGGAATCAAAACCGTACGTCACAATGCAGAGCCAGACGTTTTAATCCTACTCGGTCCACGCAATGAACGGGATCATCAACTCTTAGAAATTTCCAAAACCGAGTTTCTTATGGATGTGATGAAAGACAATTTACGCGCCAGCGGAGAAATGGGGGGCAAAAAAACATCAGAGCAGTTCGAAACACTAAGCGCTCTGGTGTCATTAAAACCAACGTTCAGCCTAAGCGTTGGCAATAATATAAACAGTCTCGCGAGCTACTTAACCCGCGAGTTACAATTCATACAAAAATGAGAACATGAGCGTTTCTGATTAAACGGCTGAAACTGAATTCGACGTTGCATTGGCCTGAACAGCCAAAAAACCGTCTGTGGTCCATTCTTCGTATGTCGACATACGAATTCCGAGGCTGTCGTAATCAACCTGATAGTAGCCTTCTGGAAGCTTTGAGACAGCATGAGAGAACTGCGGTTGCTCAAGCAGATCTTGTGCCATAACGCCAACATAGACTGTGTCGCTCCAGTGATACTGGAAAGAATACAACTTGAGTCCGTTAGTGGCTTGACGAAGAGCAGTGATGTTCCGCTTGAGACGGCGGTCAGACACCTTCTTCACAAGAGGGCTAACGGCCGCAACTGCAGAAATTGCTGACAACTTGGAACGCTTGTCCAAAGTCGGTTTTTGATATGTTTTTTTCGTCTTGCTCACGGTCATAATCCCTAGTTCTACAACGCCCTTCGCAGAACATTATCAATTATTGAATTCGAACTCAAGCCTCAAGTGTCCTCGCTTGTGCGATGGAAGCTCTGTACAGTTTGCGCCTCCAGGATAGACTTGATCTTTTTTCACTGCGCGCGTCTGTGATTGTTCTTTGAGTGATCAAACGTGCCGGTGCGCTTTGCAAAAAACCCGCTTGCATTTGTTTGACGATCTGAAAGCATTTTTCATCGTTGAACACTCGGCCTGTGATCAGCAGCGCGGACACAATGATCGAGTAGGCGCCAGATTTGAGAGCAGTTTCTTTCAGTTGTGGAACATCAATCGATCCTGCATATCCTGAAACCGATTGATAAATATCTACAAGGTGCTGAAGTCGGTCATATTGATGACTGAGGGCGGTGTGTGTTGCGCTAACAAACAAAAGAGCTGTGGCATTTTCAGCGTTGCCATTTCCGGCCTCTAATACGGTTTCATAACTCACAGAAACAGCAGCGCGTAACTTTGGATTGTGGGCCAAGTTTGTATGGATTTCGACATTCATGTCTTCCGAGTGTGGAGACAACCAGACATCTTCGCTGTAGTCTCTATCAAGCCGATAATCATGCGAAAAAGGTTTAAATCCAATACGCTCCATGATCTCATTTGCAGCACGGCGTTGGCTAGCGGGAACCAAAATGTCCACATCTGTGAAGGTTCGTTCAGCGGGTGTTCTGTAAAGGCGTCTTGCGTGAGTACCACCTTTTATGATGATGGCGTCCAATCCGGATTTTTTCAGCGCATCGTGTGCTCGCAAACCTTGTGCATTCAGCGCCATTTCCCAACCAAGTTGTTCAGCACGTCGTGCTTGCGCTTCTTTGAATGATGAATATCGCCCCTCATTGAGCCCAGAAGTCTTCAAGTGTTTGAGAACCGATGGCAGCACACCATGCAATTCTGCTGCGGTTAAAATATCGGCTGGATCGTCGGAGTTTTCCCATATCGGGGTTGTTGTCTGGTTATGTTGAGGGATGGATGCATCCACCAACCACTGTGCCTGTAGTTTGCTGAGCTTGGGATGAAGATGTTGTACCGCCAAAGTGTGTCTCTTGCTGTTTCTGATCTTAGTTGCTTGGCCTTAAAGTGATGACCTACCGTTGCGAACCGCAACAATGGCAAAGTTCAACCCGACTTCAAAATTTCTTCTATGCTTTCGATTGTGGTGAGGGTCAGCATTTCCATGGATGTTAACTCACGCCCCAGCGAGGCTTCTACAGATAGCATAATGCGCATATGACCAAGACTATCCCAACCACTGATCTGGGAAAAATGTCCCTTGCGAGGTATCTCACCCAAAGGCCTGTTCAATGCAGTTGCAATAAGGGTGTTCGCAGTCATGTGCCCGTTGTCTCATCATGATTGGAATTCTGAAGAGCCGACCTACTTTCCGCTAAATCTTTCCATTCGTCCCTCAACAAACCGAAGATGACAACGTCAATTAATTTGCCGTTTCCCAAATCCTTTGCATGCTGGCGCATAACGCCTTCTACTTTAAACCCGAGCGATTGATAATTGAAAATTGATGGCAAGTTACGAGCCCGTGGCAGGCCGTAGAGTTTCGTGCAAGCAGTATTTGTAAACATGTAATCACAAACGGCAGTACGAATCTCGATGACAGCGTTTTTACCCCACCAGTCCCGATTTTTAATCACGACCGTCAACTGGCCGATGTCATTGTCTTCCATTTGGATAGTGTGGTAGCCGACAAAGTCTTCCGTGCCTTTGAGGAATATGGCCCAGCATATTCCACGCTTTCCCCGAAGAGACTTGAAGGACTTTCTCCATTTTTTTTCGGTCATCCCCACAGTCTGCACACCTAGCGTTCGCATCAACTCAATATCTTTTGTCCACGAGAACGTTTCACGAGCCAATTGAAGAGCCGTCCAGCGCTTTAGAACAAAGCGTTCGGTCTCGATTGTAATCGGCTCAATCTTATCATTGAAAAACAGCACGGTTTGTTCTTACAATTTGGCCCGTAACGGGACTTAGGTTTCAACTTGATTCAACATCTGCTCCTGAACAGATTTCCGGTCTAACTTGCCCCTAGAGGTTTTGGCAAGGCTATCAACGATCCAGATCAATGTAGGCACCGCCTCTTTGTGAATTTGAGTGCGACACCAAGACTGCAGGGCGGCGGCACTAAGTTCGGTCTCTTTATTCAAAACAACCGCTGCTGCCACGACTTCACCTGAAATGGGGTCAGGAGCAGCAAATGAACAGGCCTCTGAAACATCAGGATGGCGTTCCAGCAATTGATCAACTTCCTCAATTGAAACTTTGATACCCGCACAATTGATTTGGTTTTTAAGTCGGCCAACGATACGGAGTTGTCCTTTTGCATCCAATTTCCCAAGATCACCTGTTAGAAACCATCCATCGCGAAACGTGTTTTGAGTGTCTTTTTCGTTTCCAAGATATCCCGTCATAACCGAAGGACTCTTAATCAGAATTTCACCCAATTCGTCGGGTTCGGGAGTGGTGCTTATTGTTCCATTATCAAGCAGAATTGCAAATTGGCCACCCCATGGTCGTCCGACTGAACCAGTAACAAAGTCGGCTTCAGTACCAGAAATTCCAGATATCCAGTTTGAGGTTTCTGTCATCCCATACATGTTGAATGTTTCTGCCGCACCTCCCCACTTGTCAATTGCGCGCCATAGATCAGAAGAAACGGGTTCTGAGCCAAAATGTATTCGTTGCAGGCAATCTGTTTTGGGGGGTGGGGAAAGTTTGAGCGCCATTCGCCACAGTGAAGGAACCGATGACAGAAACGTAATCTCCAATTCGTCAATCAATGATCCCAACTTTGAAATTCCATCAATGTCTTTCGTGGCTCCTAAATGAACTGTTCCACCCGCAAACAATGCGGTGAGGGTGTTTCCAATCAGTCCGTGCCCAAAATGCAAGGGCAACAAAACAAGTGTCTTACTGAGCGTAGAAGTGCCGATGTTTGAAATGTTTAGATCCATGCGGTTGAGAAACGCAGTCTCTGAGATGGCAACGCGCTTAGGTGTTCCAGAAGTTCCAGACGTCACAAGAACCAACAAAGTGCTTTGGTCAATGGTTGCACTTGAGATCAATGTATCTTTTGCGGGGTGGGTCGACGGCGAATTGGTGTAGACCTTACCGTCGATTAGGATCAAAGAGGGAGCGAGAGCATCCGCTTGATGATCAATCTCGTTCGTTTTGTAGGTCGAGGAAATTGGAACCGCAGTGGCGCCTAAACTCCAAACCGCCAGTATGTTAAGCAACATTTCCGTTGAGTTTTCATTGCTTAAAATGACATGGCTGTTGGAAGCCGCTCCCCATGCCAGAAATTTCTCAGAGCGCGTCCCAATCTCTTTTGTAAGAGTTGCATCCGTCCAAATTTGACGCGTATTAACGTCCACAATCTTTGCAGTGGAAGGTATTTTATCAATAATATTAAACTGTTTTGCCACAAATTGGATCACATAATTGCTTAAAGAGTGAGCTTTAATGATATGAAAAAACTTTTCAATTCGCCATTGCTCATGTTCATAGGGTGAGACTGGTTCTAGGGTGCAATGTGCTAAAGCTATTGTCACTTCTGTTTAGTTCAAAAAACTTGGTATCATTTTCTGTTCTCCACCAGCGCCTAATGGAAGGATTGGACGGATTGCATGTTAGAAAGATGTGCCAAAAGATTATGACTCCCACAAGGCACTTAAAGACTGCTTCCGGCATTGGATGAAACCTGTTGTGATTGATAAAGCTTTAATCACTTGTCCGCCATGGTATGCCCCACCTGAATAGTCCAGTTGGAATGTTAATTCATGATTGGCCTTTCGTGCAAATGGATGATTGGTTCCAGTGCTGAAGCTCTCGCTGGTCTTGATACCGAGAAGACAAGCTAATCGCGCTACTCGTATGGGGCAGCACGTCTCGCCTCGGTTGACCAGGTCATCATGCAGCTTGCGGTGGCCGTAGACCTTGTCGCTATCATACCAAGCAGATTTGATAAGCGTGGGCTGATGTTCATCTCCACGCGCCCGTTTGCTCAGTGGGTTCTTCAACCACGCATTAAACCCGCTGGGATGGATGCGAAGGCAACGACACATCGTGCGCACCGAAAACGACGGACGATGCTGGACCACAAACGCGTTCAACAATCTGATGTACCGTATCATGTTTGAAATCGTCACTAAATTTTGGTCTGCCCATAATGGCCTCCTTGCCTCAAAACTAGGAAAGAAGGTGTCTACAAATCTAGGCGCAATTCAATTTTGGATTAGAAAGAAGATTTACTTCTTTGGTCTGAATTTGAAGAGAAGTGGACATCACCCGAAAGGGTGATCCACAATCATCAACTTGAACTTTAAACCAGACAGTAACAGTTTCAGTTTCGGAAATGGCTTAATGAAAACAGAAGACGATCACGGTGAGCGCTCGTTGAGTTTGGTGCAGGGTGCTCTATACGGCGCAATCACCATGCCCATCGCTATGGGTGGCCTCGTTTTGGTGCTGTTTTTGCCAACCCATTATGCCGTTGAACTTGGTATCGGCTTATCCGCAGTGGGCCTTGTTATCGGGCTTGGCCGTATAGTCGATGTGGTGACAGATCCTCTCATTGGCCGCTGGAGCGATAACACGCGATCTCGGTTCGGGCCGCGCCGATCCTGGATGTTGATTTCATTGCTGCCCTATCTGCTTGCGGTATGGTTCTTTTTTCTGCCACCCGAAGGGGCGGGGCTGCTTTACTTGGTGTTTGCTAGTTCAGCATATTTTTTGTTCTTCACCGCATTTGATGTGCCATATTCTTCCATTGGCCTCGAAGTTTCGCCTAATCGTCACGAACGAACTGACATTGCCAGTCTCCGTGCGCTCTTTCAGGTGATCGGTGCTTTATTGGCAGCAGTGTTACCTGTTGCTTTGAAGGTCTCGGGTTTTGACGCGCTATCGGCCATCGCCATAACAATGATAGGGCTGGCACTCATAACCGTGGGCTTGTTCTGGTTCTTTGTGCCAGTTCACCACCGTGTTGCAAGCGTGCCGAGGGTCGGTATCCTTGAAGCGCTGAAGTTGGCCTTCCGTGAACCGGGTTACCGCACTCTTATTGTTGTTTTTATGGTTATTCAGATATCCAACGCTTTTCCTGCAGCGCTGACAGTGCTGTTCGTTACTCAGGTCATTCAAACGCCCGCTTTGATAAACCCGGCGCTGTTGTTGTTGATCGCTTCCTCGGCTTTGTTCTTGCCTCTGTGGATTGTTCTATCGCGTTATATCGGTAAACGCCGCACTTGGATGGTTTCTATTGTGATATGTTGTGCGGCCTTAGCTGTGGTGCCAACCTTGGGCGCTGGCAACACGACGGCTTTCCTGATTGTTTGTGCCTGCTTGGGTGCTGCTTTCGGTTGCGACACCATTATGCCAACATCGATGCTGGCAGACATTGTATACCGAACAGAACAGCGGGGAAATGAGCGGTTGGGAGGAACCTTTCTAGCGGCTAAGAACTCGGTGTCGAAACTGGCTTTTGTGGCGCCCTTATTGGTCGCGTTTCCTATTCTTGATTTAGTAGGATTTGACGTTGGCAAGAGGAACGATCAATCCATTTTGGTGTGGCTCAGTGTATTCTTCGCAGTTGTGCCCATTGCTTTTCGTCTCATCGCCCTGTTTGTCTTGCAACGTGCTGGTCGCGCTTCTTATGACTCCTGATCCGACTGAAATCACGCCGCATGAATTGCTTGACCTGCGTGTGGAGCAGGCGAAACTGTTGCGCGCCAATGCACGAAGCTCAGCAATTGCAGTTTTGGTTTTGATTGGCAACTGCACAGTGCTTTTGCTGTTGTCTGGCCATGGCTGGCCAGTTTTGATCTGGGCGGCATCTGCGCTGTTGATGGTTGCGACCACCATTTTTTATGCGCGATCTTTTAAGGGGAGTGAATTAACTCAAAGCACCACCCCAGCTTACCTTCGTGGACATAATGTGATCACCTCAATCACCGGCTTAGTGTGGTCATTTGGTCCTATCTTTTTGATCGATCAAGCAAGTCTTTTCAGTGTGATTATTTGTGCTCTCTTGCCGTTGTCGATCACACTCGGTGGTTTATTCCCTTCTTCGATTTATCGGCCGGCATTTGTTGCGCTGGGCGTAACGGCACTTTTGCCGTTTGGGTTCTTTCTTATTTTTACTGGTGCTCTCCCTATTAAATTTTTTGGCTTGGGGGTGCTCATATATTTTGGCTTTGGCATGTTTAGCAGCGTGAAAACTGAACTTGCCATGCATGATACCCTGCGTGCACGTTTGCGAAACGCTAGTTTTGCAGAGATCGAGCAGAAGAACGAACAAGTGGAACTTCTGTTGGAAGAAAATGCCCGCTTTGTCGCAGCTGTGAGTCACGACCTCAATCAACCCGTCATAGCCGCCGGAAACTTCATCTCGCTGTTACGCCAAACGAACTTAACGCCTGAACAAAGTGATCTGGTCGATAAGTTGGATCTGACCCGTCAAAGTCAGGAAACGCTTTTTGCGGAACTGCTGGAGCACAGTGCGAACACGAAAAATGAAATTACCCCGATCTTTAAAGATTTGTATTTGAGTGAGGTTCTAGCACCAATCGTGTATGAATTTGAAACCGTGGCGAAGGGCAGGGGTCTAGCGTTCACTGTGGAGATTGGTGACCAGTGTGTGCACAGTGACCAAACCGCGCTGTCACGTATCATGCGCAACATATTGTCGAATGCTATGAATTACACGCCGAGCGGTGGTCAGGTCATACTGAGAACTCTCGCTGATGAAGACTGCACACGAATTTGCATCATTGACGATGGGCCCGGTATTCCAGAAAACGAACAAAAAAGGGTCTTTGAAGAACGGGTTCGCCTCGATAATGGCAAGCATCGTTCAGGCCAGGGTTTGGGCCTACACATAAGCCGCAAGCTTGCCAGCGCGATTGGCAGTCATTTGAACTTGAAATCGCAACTTGGAGTTGGAACCGAAGTTACGATCACACTGGATAAGTCCTGCACGGTGCGAAACAAACAGTTGCATTCGGTGTTAGTGATTGGGCCGACGCGGCACAAATTATACGGAGAGTGGGTACCCTTGCTTTCTGGTTGGAAAATGCCTGCTATGGTTGCCGAGAACGTGGAGGAGGCTGCGACTATGATCACAGTTTTGAAACATGCTCCAGAAATTATTATCCTGTGTGAGACGTCAGTCCCGAAGGGCTCTTCGCCACGACGCGAGGTGGATGCACTTGTCGGGAAATTTGAGCAAAAACCTATGATCTATCTGAATGCTACGCCAGAGAATGCTAGGCTGATCGCGAAGGATCTGCGTTCAGCTGGATATGACGTAATGCAGCGACCGGACACACAAAACACATCGGAACTTAAAAATGCTCTTCGATCGGCAATCGAAGATCTGTATCCATGTGAAAACAGTTTAAACGAACATCAATCAATCGGCGCTCGACCTAATGGATGTTTACAAAGCCCAGCGCTGAAGCCTTTTGAACGCACTCAACACGATTGTTAACTTCAAGCGTCTGAAATATTTTCTTCAAATGGGTTTTGACAGTGTTTTCGCTGATCTCAAGTTCTGCCGAGATATCTTTGTTGCTGGCGCCCGTAGAAACAAGCCTGACAATTTCAATTTGCCTTGGCGCAAGGTTGATATGCATGGCAGGGGCAGGGGCAGGGGCTTTGCGCGCGGGACGAAGCCCCATCAATTCGTGGATCGCTTGTGAAAGCTCTTCAAAATCGTCGCCCTTGTGTACAAATCTATTGGCGCCAGCCGAAAAAGTTTCACTGTCGGAGAGCGCGTTGTCCACGCCAGACACAATTATGACGGGGGTCGACAGGCCTTTGCCACGAAGAACTTCGACCAGCATGAGACCATTCATCTTTTCCATGCCGAGATCCGTTATAATCAGATCGAAGGATATGCCCTCTTCGATGTTTTGCAAAAGAGAAAAACCATCCTGAAAGGCTACGGTCGTAAAATTGGAATCAATTGTTCCAATCAGTTGCGTAAGGCCAGCTAAAACCAGCGCGTGATCGTCCACCACAGCGATACGCTTCGATCTCGTATTTACGTCATACATAATTTTCTTCCCGCCAGTTCCTACCCAATACCATTTATTTGCAACCTGTTCAAACGATGCAATCACCCGAATGGGTGATAAGTCGTCCTAATTATTCCCGAGTGATTTCAAGCAATTCTGCAGGATTCGTGGTCATTTTCGGATTATAATATGAGATTTTGCCCATGATCGATTAAGCATATTCAAAAAGTCTGAATATTGGGTACAAAACTACCCCCGCACCACCCGTTCGGGTGATTGCTCTGTTTGTTGATACCTTTATTTTCCAGACCTGAAGCGGATTGAGTCTGTTTCACAGAACAATTTCTACGATGGGGTGCGGCCGACCAAAGGCCGTATCGTTGATGTTGTTCTGCTTGCTCTGATTTTGCAGCGCTATTTTTTTAGGCGGGAAAACACATAATGACGATTTTAAAAAATTGCTACTTCAAGCTTGCACGTTGGGGTGCCGATGCATGTTTGAAAGCCAAAAAGCAGGTCAGCAGCATTCTTTGCGATAGCTCAATCGCCTACAATAAGGGCAAAAGGATTTTAGCGCTGGGTGTAATTGGCGTGAGCACCGCATTAGCAGCACCCGCCCAAGCTCTTGATGGTCATTTTACTTTGAACCGCGATTTTGGTAGCTGCACAGTTTCTATAGCAAGCACTTTTGCCTTTTCAACGATGACAATGTCTATGGACAGGGGGCTCACTTTAAGATCCGGCGGTAGTTTTTGGTCTTCTGGCAATTATGTAGCACTCACTAGTTCTGATTTTACCGCGCATAGACTTCAGTTTTGCGTGCCTGGTAGTTCAGCTTCTGAATTCAATATTACCTACAATAATGGTGCGGAAACAAATTCTACACGTGCGCGGGATGACGGTTTGGGGTTGACCTTCACATTCCGTGGTAGCACCTATGATTACCGCCTAATTGGTGTCACCGGCACAATTGCTACTGCGACTGAAAACACTGTCGATTTCCCGGCACCGCTCGCGCCTGAATTAGATGTTTCTAGCGCAGCAGGAGCGGATATTCTTGATGGCAGTACCTTCGCAAATACCGGCACCGGCACCGACTTTGGTCACGTTGATATTGGCGGCAGTAATACATCTCAGTTCCGGGTCACCAATAGTGGCACTGGGGTGTTGACCTTTGGAGCCGATGCCGTTGCCATTTCCGGTGTTCATACCCGTGATTTTTCAATTACGACTGATCTCCCCGACAATGGTACATTAGCTGCCGGAGCTACTGCCAGTTTCGCCATTCAATTTAGTCCCACGAGAACTGGGTTCAGGCGTGCAACCGTGGAGATTGGTAGCGATGATGCTGATGAAAACCCATACACTTTCAACCTCATAGGCTTTGGCGTTGTACCGAGGGTAACAAGTTTAGATACGCCGCGTGAAAGAACTCATAAAGCGGGCGAGAATTTAGAATTCAGTCTTGAGCTTAATCAGGATGTAGTCGTTGATACGAGCGGCAATGTGCCAAGCATTGATTTGACAATTGGTTCCGTTACCCGTCAGGCAAGCTTTACGGGCGGAAGTGGCTCCAACCGACTCAGTTTCGCATATCAGGTTCAATCGGGTGATCTCGATACTGATGGTATTACGATTAACGCGGTGAATTTGAATGGTTCAACCATAAGAAACAGTGCTGGGGTTGATGCAACATTAAGTGGATTGACGTCTATCTTCGCCTCAACTCCGACCATTTTGGTTGATGGAGTGGTGCCGGATATTCTCTCTATCGTTCGTAAAACACCCGCGGAAGCCACAACCGACGCTGACAGTCTAGTGTTCACGATTAACTTCTCAGAGAATGTTACAGGTGTTGGAGCTGATGATTTTTTCGTAACGGGCACCACCACCGCTACTGCGACATCGGTTGTTGGCTCTGGCTCATCATATGACGTTACTGTTTCAGGCGGAGACCTCATCTCCTTTGAAGGCTTCGTCAGTTTGGGGGTAGATGACCGAGGTAACAATATTCAGGACGATGCTGGCAATGCTTTAAATACGCTGTCAGATTTCACAAACGAAGGCTACACGCTAAATAACGTGTCGCCACAAACAATCAGTTTTCCACCGCCACCGCCACCCGCGTTGATATATGGTGATGTTCGGCATATTTCCGCGACATCAGATTCTGGTCTGCCGGTGACACTTTCAACACCCTCCAGCACCATATGTGAAGTTAATGGCTCGCAAGTTCGGGCGATTGGTGCTGGCATTTGTGTGCTAAGGGCAAATCAAGCTGGCAATGCGAGCTTTAGTGCAGCGGCACAAGTTACTTTCAATCTGGGCATCGGCACGCGTGACATCACAGTCACGCCAAACACGCAATCGAAAAACTACGGTGACACTTTAACACTGGACAACACCGCTTTTTCTATCACGTCAGGAAGTCTTTTATCCGGCGAAAGCATTGACACTGTTGCACTGGCTTCAGCGGGTGATGTGCATTCAGATGCAACGGCCAATGCAGCCACATATGCCAACAGCATTATCACAAGGGGTGTTGGCACCAGCAGTGGTGGTTTTAACGCAGCAAATTATAATATCACATTCGGCCAAGGCGATTTCGTCGTCAACAGGAGACCGATCACGGTGAGTGCGACTGCTCAATCCAAATCCTATGGCGATATGCTGACCTTGGATAACACAGCGGTGAGCGTTAGCCCTGCACTGCCAAATGGCGAGGGCATTGCCAGCGTTACAATGAGTTCTGCTACTGGCGTGGATGCAAGTGCAGTTGCTGATGTCGCCACCTTTTCTAATGAGATTGTCATTTCAGGTCCTGTTTCGGGCATAGGAAGCAGCTTCCTTGAAAGCAACTATGACATCACATTTGTTCCGGGTGATTTGGTCGTCAACAAGCAACCAATTACCCTCACTGCCAGCACCCAATCCAAAGCCTATGGCGATGCGCTTTCTCTGGATGGCTCGGCATTCACGGTGACGAGCGGATCTCTCGTCAATGGTGAAACGATTGACACGGTTGCTTTATTGTCTGCCTCTTCAATTCATAGGGATACCGGTGCTCACGCTGCCACCTACGCTAATAATATCCGCATTTTGGGCATTGCAACCAGTTCAAATGGTTTTAATGAAAACAATTACGACATCCAGTATGGAACCGGCGATCTGGAGGTCAAAAAGCGACCGATTACGATAACCGCAAACACGCAACAAAAAGAGTTTGGGGCTTCTTATAGTATATCACCGAATGTCTTCACTATTCTCGATAAAGACGGTGATGCTACTTTGCCCAATCGTGATCGTATTGTTGCAATCAGAACAGTTTCAACCGGAGGATTCGGTAGGGACAGAAATGCCACTGTTGGGATAAAAGCGGGCGATCTTATCCTCGATGAGATTGTCGCGAACAGCCCCGGCTTGGAAGAGAACAATTACGATATCACCTGGGTGGCCGGCGATTTTGTGGTTGTTGATACAACGGCTCCAACGATCAGACTGGGCGCACTGACAGCGACTGGCGCTGGCACTTATACCTCCACCATTACTCTGTCAGAACCAGCGGCTAACGGCACTGCCTTTGATAGACATGACCTCGTAATAGGTAACGGTGTTGCTAGCCTTTCAGGGAGCGGTACAACCTTTTCAGCTTTGGTTGCTCCCAATGCAGATGGACAGGTCACGTTGGACGTGGCTGCAGGTGCTTTCCAAGATGCTTCTGGCAACGACAACGCCGTTGCCGCCCGAGTGAGCATCAACCATGATGGCACAAGGCCAACGGTGTCGATCGCTGCGCTGACGGCCACTGGAAATGGCACCTACACAGCCGCTATCACTCTATCCGAGGCCGCCGGCAACGGCACCGCGTTTGAACAAACTGATCTGTATGTTGATCGCGGCACCGCTAGCTTGTCTGGCTCCGGCACCAGTTTTACAGCCACCATCACACCCACATCCGATGGCACCGTGTCCATCCTTGTTAATCCTGGTGCGTTTACAGATGCGGCGGGTAACAGCAACCGAGCGTCTGGTCAGACAAGCATCACCCATGATGGCACAGCCCCAACAATCACTCTTGGCGCACTGACCGCAGTTGGTGACGGGACTTATACGTCCGCGATCACGCTTTCCGAAGTTGATAACGGCAATCTTTTGCAACAATCTGATCTGACTGTTGGCAATGGCAGTGCAACGTTGAGCGGAACTGGCACAAGCCGAACGGCAACGATCACTCCAACGGCTGACTTTGCAGGAACAGTGACGTTGGATGTCGCTGCGGGTGCGTTTACCGATGCCGCAGGCAACAATAACACCGCTACCACGCAGGTTTCTATCGTTCACGATGGTGCTGCGCCGACGATTACCCTTGGCGCACTGACCGCAGTTGGTGACGGGACTTATACGTCTGCAATCACGCTTTCCGAAGTTGATAACGGCAATCTTTTGCAACAGTCTGATCTGGCTGTTGGCAATGGCAGCGCAACGTTGAGCGGAACTGGCACAAGCCGGACGGCAACGATCACCCCAACGGCTGATTTTGCAGGAACGGTGACGTTGGATGTCGCTTCGGGTGCGTTTACCGATGCCGCAGGCAACAACAACACCGCTGCCACGCAGGTTTCCATCGTTCATGATGGTGCTGCGCCGACGATTACCCTTGGCGCACTGACCGCAGTTGGTGACGGGACTTATACGTCCGCGATCACGCTTTCTGAGGCTGACAGCGGCAATCTTTTGCAACAGTCTGATCTGACTGTTGGCAATGGCAGTGCAACGTTGAGCGGAACTGGCACAAGCCGGACGGCAACGATCACCCCAACGGCTGATTTTGCAGGAACGGTGACGTTGGATGTCGCTTCGGGTGCGTTTACCGATGCCGCAGGGAACAACAACACCGCTGCCACGCAGGTTTCCGTCATTCACGATGGCACCGCTCCAACGATTACCCTTGGTGCGATCACTGGCCCGGTAAACGGCAAATATTCTATGACCATCACATTGAGCGAAGAACCTGCCAATGGCACGACGTTTGATGCAGATGACGTGACGGTGCAAAATGGCACGGCTACAATGCGTGGTTCAGGCCTGACACGAACGTTGGAGATCACGCCCGCAGGCAATGGTCCGCTGAGCGTGTCCGTTGCAGCGGGTAAATTTACCGATGCTGCTGGCAATGCCGCTGTAGCCGGCACGGTGACTGGTGGTGATACGCAGGTTTCTGTCGTTCACGATGGCACAGCGCCGACAGTAGTATTGGGTGAATTGGTCAAACAGTCCGATGACACTTACACATTAACTATAACCTTGTCTGAAGAAGCGGCTGCAGGTTCAAGCTTTGATGTTGGTGATCTCATCCTCACCAATGCGACGGCAACACTGTCCGGTTCAGGTACCAGTTTTACGGCAAACCTGACAGCCATTCGGCTGGGGCAACAGCTGGCTGTTTCCGTACCAGCGAATGCCTTCACGGATGCTGCCAGCAACGGTAATTTAGCCTCGAACAATGTGTCTGTTCTTGTTGATGCGGTGAAACAGGCACAACAGCTGATCAGCAACGTGGTACAAAGCAATGCGCGTATGATTTTGCAGAACCAGCCAAATTTTACACGTCGATTGGATCGATTGGAAGGCCGTGCAGGCCGCACCGGATCATTGAGTGCTTTTGGTTTGAACGTCACGAATTCAGGGCTGCCTTTTGATGCGAAAATTGGTCGTGAAGGTGGGAGTTTTTCATTCAGTCTGAACCGAGCTCGTCAAAAACAGGGTCTTACAGCGGTTGGTTTGAACCCGCTCAGCGCAGCGAGTTCCCTGGGCATTCGCGTTCGCCAAGACGATCCAGTGGAGCAGGGCGAACTGAACAACAGAGTTCTTCAATACAGCCAAAATCGCAATGCTGAATATGCGCAGCAGCGAATAGATCAAGCTCACGGCAAGCCTTTTGAGTTGGATGGCGAACAGAATTCAGCTGCTCAGCAAAAGGAAGAACAAGCTGAAACAAGTTATGGATTGGTCAATTCAGGTGGCCTGTTGCAGTCTGGATTGAATGCAGGTGAAGCTCCTGAATTGCCCCGCTATGATTTTTGGCTGGAGGGTACGGTTGGACGGCAAAGTGTCGAAGATGGACGGGCCAATTTTGCGATTGTTCATGCTGGCGCGGATTATTTGCTGACACCAGTGCTTCTTTTAGGTCTTGGTGCGCAGTTCGATTGGACCAGTTTTGAAGCAAATTCGGCTGCTCTAAACGCTAATGCAAAATCGGATGGTTTTGGCTTTATGGTTGGTCCTTATCTGACCACCAAATTGAATGAAAACCTTTACTTTGATGCGCGTGTATCTTGGGGGCAGTCGTACAACGACGTCTCTCCTTTGGGCACGTTTGAAGACGACGTCACAACTGATCGGTTTTTGACCACGGCTTCCCTTATCGGTCAAATGCAATGGGACGAAGTAACAATTCGTCCGCAAGTGCGAGCCAGCTACTATCGCGCTGAAACCCAAGCTTACACAGATAGTCTTGGCGTTGCTGTTCCAGGGAGCATTCTGGAAACTGGTACGCTGGAGTTTGGCCCCAGCTTTGAAAAATCCTACGATATTGGTGATAGCTTCGTATTCACGCCCAAGTTCTCATTTGATGGTGTGTGGACTTTCGCCGAACGCAACACGACACCTGCGGCTATTGCCAGATCCAACGATGGCTTGAGTGGTCGTGTGCAGGCAGGAGTTGATTTAACCTCGTCAGATGGTTTCACATTATCTCTTAGTGGTCGTTATGATGGCATTGGACAATCGGACTACGAGGTATATAGCGGCTCAGTACGAATATCACATCGTTGGTAGGATACAGCGTTCCAACCAACTTTATGAGACCTACGTGAGGCCATAGGCACCAATTAACACTGGCATGCAGGCTGATATCTCGCGAAGCGTTCCTCGCTTCTTGTTTGACACTTCGATGAGCACCTCGTGACGATTCTTGGCAATGTCGATACCGACGAGAACGGGTTGAGATCGTATAATATGGTTATTGGTCATGGTTGGCCTCCTTTGCGGTGTGGTTGTACAAAACCACTGTACAGACCCGAGGCCCGGCCATGACCAACTGCTCTGCTCGTTGGCGGCTACGCAGGCGATCAAGGCATTCATCAGCGCGTCATTCCGAATGTGTTTTGGCCGATTATAAGGTTGATCAAATGCGGTGAGGCTTGGCTCCAAACATTCTCTCTGCAAAATTAAAACACAGCAAACTGATTAAGTAAGTGGATTGCAAAATTGAGAGGGCAGAATTGAGCGGCGTGATCCGTTACGCGTGTCGAAATTATCCACAGCCAATTTGGAACGCCAGTTTATTACTCTTCTGCTTTTGTTTTAATTTTTCACGCAGAACCGAAACCCAAAGATCGGATCCAAAAAGATAACAATATCAGGAAGTTGAATGGTGCCCCCACACGGCATTTTTTCCTATTTCCATAGCTGAACATAGTTTCTCAAAAACTCTAATTTAGATAGTAATTTCAATGCAGTGTAGAATATCGCGTTTCATGGCTGAACATTGCTTCACATTGCTTGCGGTGGTCTAAAAGGTGGTCTGCAAGTTAGGTTCCCTTGGAGAAAGTCATGGTACAGTTTAACAATCTCACACACCTTAAAGTCAAAAACCTCGATGCAGGAAAGTACTCTGATGGGCAGGGCTTGTGGTTACACAAACGTCGAGTTGATGCAGGCAAATGGATATTGCGTGTCTCAATAGCCAAAAAAAGGCGTGAAATGGGGCTAGGGCGCTGGCCTGATGTTTCAATCGCAGAAGCTAGAGAACGAGCCTCACAAGCACGACGGCAAGTCAGAGATGGTCTCGATCCCATTGTGGAACGCAGCAAACAACGCGCTTCACTGGATAAGCTTTTGTTCGCCGATGCGGTGCAAGGCTGCTATGAAGCACGCCAGGCAGAACTAAAGAATGATGGCAAGGCTGGACGCTGGCTCTCACCACTCAATACTCACGTGCTACCGAAAATTGGAAATCGAGCTGTTGAAGACATTGACCAGCATGTTCTCAAAACCGTTTTGGAACCCATTTGGCATACAAAAGCTGATAGTGCACGTAAAGCGCTCAATCGTATCAACCTCACTCTGAAACATGCTGCAGCACTTGGCATTGATGTTGACCTACAAGCAGCTATGAAGGTGAGGGCGCTTTTGGGTAGGCAGCGTCATACCGTCAAACATATTCCTTCTATGCCGTATGAAGAAACGCCTGCTTTCTACGCAGAGCTATGCAAAAAGAATGGTATGGCAGCCTTGGCTCTACGTTTTCTCATTCTGACAGGCGTTCGCAGTGCAGGTGTTCGTTTCATGACCCTAGACGAAATCCAAGATGATGTATGGCTCATACCTGCAGGGCGTAGCAAAACCAATCAAGAGCATCGTGTACCACTCAGCGCCGAAGCAATACGAGTTGTACAGATGGCTAGTAGTCCTGACCGAGCGTACGTGTTCTCCAATGCCAACGACAAAGCGTTGTCTGACGTCATGATGTCAAAACTGATGAAAGATGCAGGCTATGAAGCAAGGCCGCATGGTTTTCGTTCGACACTGCGCACATGGCTAGAAGAACAGACTGATGCGTCGTTCGAGGTTAAAGAAACGATGCTCGCACATCAGGTAGGCAGTAAAGTGACGCAGGCCTATCAGAGGTCTGATCATTTGGAAAAACGAACAACGTTGATGGAATCGTGGTCGACATATTTGATCGACACTGTTGGTGGCTGAGTGATTTAGTCACTTGTAACAGGAGTGTATCGCGAAATAAGTTCTGATACTTTTCCTTCCAGCTTCAACCAAATTGACGGATCGATATCGCATACCATGTACATTTGTCATGTACGCTTTGGTGATAAAATATTATCAATCAACTGCCCATTAATTTTGGGGAAATTGTAGGCTTTGCGATTGGTGCGACCACGTCTTTTCGGCGGATTTGGAATCTTCTCGGCTATTTGAAAACATCTTTAAACCTGGGCAATCTGGTACCACAGTCCCACCTGGGCAGTGGCATTCTGGCCATTTTTGACAATTGAATTTGGACATTTGTTGCTCTGTTGTTGCTATAGGTGAGTATTGACTGGTTGAATCAATCATAAGTTGTATATCCAGTCAATACTACCGATTTCAAAAAATTATCCCAGCGTGCTGTTGAGGCATTAGAAGCATTTTCAACTCTCATCGCTGCGTTCGGATCTCTCCCGCCATGTACTAATAAGCAACCAAACAACACAGTGTTACACTTGCTTCGATAGAGATGTTGTATTTTTTGCGATAGCTTTTACTTTGCTGGTTCCTCGGAGGATTAACTTCAACCGGGGCATCGCGATGCTCCTTCTACATAAGGAGACATCGTGATGAGGATACTTTCGAAGAAACAGGTGAAGGAGTTGGTGCTTTACTCACCTCAGCATATTGCACGCATGGAAAAAGCAGGCCAATTCCCGAAAAGGGTAACGCTGGGCTTGAACAGAGTGGGATGGGTTGAAAGTGAAGTGCTGGACTGGCTGCAAACCCGTATCGATAATCGTTAAGTGACCTACACATGCTCCCTAATCGGAGCGAGGTGGTTGTGCGTATCATGCGCATAGCCACCTTTTGCGTATGCATATCCCTGTATGCGCATGTTGGTCTGTTTCCAATGTGCATTCACGCAATCTCATAGCAACTCATAACGTTACTATCGCGATTTTTGTCTTAAATGACATTTCGCTTGCTCATATCAATTCACAAGCGAAATCTATGCACAGGCCGTACAGTCTTGTGAGAAATAGTACTTGCAAATATTTTCACAGCACACAAACTGTCTCGTACAACATCGAGGGAGTTGTATTATGAATCTTTTCTATAAGCGTTCACAGGGACGCAACATATTTAATCAACCAGTTTTTACGCTTGCGGCCAAGGTTGAGTTGAACCCAGAAGAACGCAGAATACTGGACAAATACAAGCTGCGCACAGGCAAACTGTATACAGCTGAACAACCCACTTTGATCCGTGATTGCATTACCATTGCCATGCCCGTGTTCTTAGTGGTGTTTTTGATGATCTTGTTTTGGTTCATTGGAACATTTGGATTGGCGGCTCTTGCTCCGCGCTCATTTCCGTCAGTGATGATTTTGTCTGGAGGCGGCGCTGTTGTTGCAGCAGCAGTGATAGCTTTTCTGTACTTCCATTTCACCCGTCAAAGTATTTACGTCACTGACTTGATCAATGGACGCAAATTCAACTGCAGTTCAGTCATGGCACTGGTCGCCTTTGAACAAGACATGGAAAAGGCCGTTTCATGCTTCGCCTATGTTATGGAGACATCTGCTCTGTGGGGAGGGAAACAACAACGAACCATTCCTGTCTTTGATGAAAAGACCATGTCCGGCACACGCTTTCAGTACAGCTGATGCCTATACAACTGAGCGCCAAACTGCATGGTCTGTTTTCATCCTGGAAGCAGGATGAAAACAGTGCCGACCTCAAACAAAGACTGCTCGCCCTGACAAAAACGTTCGAGCGGTATCATCTACTGCATGAAGATGATCGCACGGCCTTTGTTGTTCGTATCACCAAAGAAGCATTGGAACGATTAGGTCAACCATCCGATCATACGCAGATGTTGCCATTGGCAGGATTGCTGCTTGGTATCATTGACGATGAAGACATGTTCGTTTTGCCAACACCAGGTCTGACTTCACACAATGACACTGCCGAAAAGTGGGCCATGTCAGATGCTATCAGCAAACAAGAATATTGGATTTCTGAGTTTGTGAATGTGTGTGAAGCACTGCGTCTGTTGATGTGTCATGTTGCTGATACACTGCTGCAAGCAAGTCCCATAGCCGATGCAAAGGTATCAGCTAACGACATCAGCATTCCCACAAATCTGCTCTATGCCATGTCAGAACCTCAAGCAGTGGTTGAACGTTTATGTCGCATATGTGCCGCCGAGGAATTACAAGAACTGTCATTGCTGCAGAACACGCAACGCCGTTTGGAACATAATCTGATTGCAGCGTCAGGTGGCAATCCACGTGATCCATCATCATTCAACAAAGCTGCTAAATATCCCAGTAAGAGTGGTATAACCAACCCACAGGAACTGATCCAAACATATCTTGGGGCAACGCCTTTGGTCAGTTTGTTTGACCAAGACATTCCATTTGTTCTGTCTAGTGAAACGCGCTTTGAACATCATCATATCGTGGCAGGCTCAGGACATGGCAAAACACAAACACTGCAATACCTCATAGCGGAAGACTTGAAGGCGGTGGCCGATGGTCAGCGGTCTTTAGTCGTGATCGACAGTCAAGGTGACTTGATCAAAAACATCTCCCAGTTGGCTGACTTTGCACCCGGCGGTGCTTTGCATGATCGCGTTGTCATCATTGATCCCACAGACGTTGAATATCCCGTAGCGCTCAATCTGTTCGACGTAGGACAAGACCGATTGAATGCATATTCACCACTGGAACAAGAACGCCTGACTAACTCCATCTTAGAACTGTATGACTTTGTACTCGGATCATTGTTGTCTGCAGAAATGACACAAAAGCAAAACGTCATCTTTCGCTATGTCACGCGCCTCATGCTGCATATACCAAACGCCACCATCCATACCCTACGCGATTTGATGGAGCCAAATGGCAGCGACAAGTTTCAAGACAACATCAATCAATTGACAGGGAGTGCTAAACACTTCTTTGACACCGAATTCAACTCACGTGAATTCGATCAAACCAAAAAACAAGTACTGCGCCGTCTGTGGGGTATTCTCGAAAATCAAACCTTTGAACGGATGTTTACACACCCGCGTTCAAAGCTCGATCTCTTTGCTGAAATGAACTCAGGCAAGGTCATTTTGATCAACACGGCTAAAGACCTACTCAAAGAAGGCGGTACGGAAATCTTTGGTCGTTTCTTCATTGCGCTCATAGCTCAAGCAGCACAAGAACGCGCCACATTGCCCGTCAACAAACGCATGCCAACCTACGTGTATGTCGACGAGGCAGCAGACTACTTTGATCGCAATATCGGTGTGATACTTTCCCAAGCCCGCAAGTACGGTATTGGCATGGTGCTGGCTCATCAGTTCTTGGGGCAGCTTGATCCTAAACTGGCTGAAGCAATTTCCGCCAATACGTCGATCAAGTTTGCAGGTGGTTTGTCATTTAAAGATGCACGTACCATGTCAGCGCAACTGCGTTGTGATGCGCAGATGATCGAGCAATTGCCCAAAGGCACTTTTGCAGCGTCTGTGCGTGGCAGCACAAAGACAGCAGTGCCTTTGTCGTTTCCATTTGGTCATCTGGAAAGCTTGCCAAGAATGAATGCTGCAGAACGCCGTATTTTGCAGGATATCATGCGTGAGCGTCATTCAGTTCACTATGCTGATCTAGGGCAGGGTGTAGGATTGGAAGACGTTCACGGAAGCGATGTAGAAGAAGCCGCACCTGACAACGATTCCAACCAACCAACGCCGCAATGGTAAGAGACACACTGAACCGCAGATCGCGCACGCGACGTGAAGCAACAGGAAAGACTATTCGCATCAACGAACGCGACTTGCTGTGGATGCAAAAGCTACATGAACACGGTGCACTGAAAACATCGCATCTCTTGGCATTCAGTCAGCATCTTGGAAAGAACGAAGCGCGCGCCAAAAACCGTCTGACCGATCTCTTTCACGAAACGGCAGATGGTGAAGCAGAGCCGTATCTGACCAGACCAGCCCAACAGTTCCAAACCATAGATGCACGATATAACGAACTGGTCTACGACCTATCACCATCGGGAAAACGTTTGCTAAAGAAACACGACCGTTGGCAAGAACCACAAGCCAGATCACCCGGCCCATGGTGGCACGGACACATGGTTGCCTGCATCACAGCAGATATAGAGATTGAAACAGTCAAACGCGACGATTTGAACTACATTGTTGGCTATCGCGTTCTACAACGCGCTGAAACCACTTTGCGCTATCCGACAACGTTCAACGATCCAGTCACAGGCAGAACCGTTACCAAAGACCTTATTCCAGATGCATTGTTTGGATTGGAGTACATAACGGACGATGGGCCACGCTATCGCTTCTTTGTGGTTGAGGCTGATCGAGGAACGGAACCGCTAACTTCGAGTGACATAAACAGGAAGTCGTTTAGACGGACGTTGTTGCAGTATGAGGAGTATGTGGGGCGAGGGCGGTACAAGGAGCATTTGAAGCTCACCGCTCCGATGGTGGTTTTGTATGTAGTTTCAAGTGAGGAAAGGCGAAAGACTTTGTGCAAACTTATGCAGCAGTTTGGCGCAAAGCAGATGCGAGGAAAGGCGCATTTCTGTTCTTTAGACGAAACACCTGGCAGCAGAATGATTGGGTTGCAATCGCCAATGTAAAAACAATAGTAAATTGTTTCGCAAAGCAAAAATGAGCCTTATCTCAAAGGCCAATAGATGTGTGCTTTTTCATCCTGATAATCTGCAGTTCCCACCATAGCGGTACCATCTTCGTTCATTTTCAAGGTGCCCTTGACGGAATCATGCCGAAACGACAGCACCTCACCGGTTACAGTTAAGCTGTTGTTAGAACGACATTCAGCGTGATTGCTGGGGTAAGTATTCGCACACCGCTTTTCGGGAAACTTGGACTTGATTTCAAGTGCGGATAACCCACCCCACTCATTAGAGTGCTTCTCCCATTTGGTTTGATCCTCATACTTTTCCTGTGGTCCAAAAGAAAATACAATCTCAGATCGACGCATAATAATCTGCCAAAGAGCCATTGATCGAAGAACTCTGTCGTTACTATCCAGCGCGGCATTGATAGCTAAATCCACCAAGTCTGGTCTGTTAAGCTTGGTTATTCTGTTAAACAACACGTGACGGACGTTTGCATCATCACCAATAAGTGCCTCCTTGAGAACTTGAATTTCAACGGCCTTTTCTTCCACGCCTTTGAGCAGATTTTGAATATCTGAATCTGCCGCGTAAACGTTCTGATTTGAGAAGCCAATCAACAGGCCCATAATCAAATATTTTATCATCCTAGGCATCCATCTATTTCCATTTGAGTTGTTAGCAGGTCAAGCAAGTCTGTAGTGACATTGTCCTCGTGATCCGTGATCAAGCTAGTCGCCATTTCGCATCGTGATTGAGCAGCGGTGGAACCACCCTTGTCAACGGATGTCAGGTAGCGATCGACTAGTCGATCATATGAACTGCTCTTGGGAGTTTCAGGAGCAGTTCGTGTTGCAACTCTTTTACGTTTGACAGCAGGTTGAGGTGCTTGGAGTAAATCTGCGTATGATCCCGCTGTGTTACAAAACACGTTACCACTCCGCGTATTGAGGTCGCAGACCAAGTCTGAATGAACACGAACAGTTTTCGAGCGAGCCCCGTTTATCTTCACGGTTTTCCGCCCACGAACTTCTTTCACCGTTTTGGCACCAGAAGGCCAAACAAAGGTGTCAAAGCACGTACCTGAAGGTTTGCATTTACGGCTAGCGCTACAGGCTTGATGATCAATCAAACGTCCATTGTTCCAAACATGGCACCATTGATCGTTCGCACCACCTCGCGTTGCTCTTCCACTGGTTGGTCGAGCTGATGTCGTCCTGCGCTGTCTGTTTTGTATGTTATCGATAACTTTTTCTCCAGTTTGTTGAATAACCTGACCCAACAAACTCCTCAGTGTATCTTTCACATCGCTACCCATAGCCGACCTTGGATAGAAAATAGCTAGAAAAATCAATGCAAAATGGATTTTTTTAAAAATAAAGAGACGCATATCTGTATATCCCCCAAGATTGTCGACATAAGACTAGATTAAATGTTATGTGACAAGCAACGTATTTTGGTTTGTTGGGGAAAATCATGTCGCTTTATAGAAACGTTGCTCTTTTTGCATTCGTCCTTGCATTGGTCTCAATTCCAACAAGCGCAGCACAGGCTTCTCCCTTTCGAAATCATTTTGAGTTTTCAAAAACTGAACAAGCAAAAGATGGTGTTGTAGTTTTAGCTGAAACACGTCGAGAGAAAGCTCGCAAACGCAAACTAAAAAAACGTTTGCGTAAGCAGTTAAGACGCAAGCAAAAAGCGCTACAACGCGCACAAAGAAAACAACAACGTAACAATAATGCTGCACGTCGTCAGCAAAGAGATCAGCGCAGACAAGAACGGCTGAGGCGCTCCCAACAGAGAGAAGAGCAAAGCAAAGCAGCCAAACGTCGACAACGTAACGTGGAGCGACTACAGACACGTGCAGACAAGAAACGTCGCAAACAGCTGAGGAAAGAACAACGACGGATCAGGAAGGCTGAAAAACGCAATCGTCAAAGAGCTATAACTCAAAACGACAACTCTCGTAGAACGCAAATTGAGCATCTTCGTAGACAAGCGCTACAGCGCCAACAAGGACAAAGCAAAAAAGAGCAAAAACGTGCTCTAAGGAAACAGCTACGCGAGAAACGTAAGCAACTGAAACGCGAGCAACGCAGAATTGCCCGTCAGAACCGAAATCAAAGAGATTCGAATGCATCAGACAATGCGGATCGAAAGGCAAAAATTGAACGTTTGCGGCAACAAGTTCAATCAAAAGAACTTCGCGGGAAATCCAAAAAGAAACAAGAGCGTGCATTGCGTAAACAACTCCGCAAGAAGCAACGACAACTGGCTCGTGAGCAACGCAAAATTGCAAAGCAACAACGCAAACAAACAAGAACTGTCAATTCGGGCGACAGCGAACGCAAAGCAAAAATTGAACGTTTGCGAAGTCAGGTCTCATCCAAACAACTTCAGGGTAAAAGTAAGAAAGAACAGAAAAGAGCTCTGCGAAAGCAACTGCGTGAAAAGCAAAGAGAGCTGAAACGTGAACAGCGACGCATAGCTCGTCAGCAACAGCAATCAAATGGTTCAAGCAATAATGATCGCCAAGCAAAAATTCAACGCCTTCGTCAACAAGTGCTGGACAATCAACTCAATGGAAAATCAAAAAAGCAGCAAAGGCGTATGTTGCAGAAACAACTGCGTGAGAAACAAAAACAGCTAAAGCGCGAACAAAGAAAAATAGCGAGACAACAACAAAATTCTAAACCTCAAAAGGGACTTAGTAGAGCCGACAAAATCAAAGCCCTTCAAGCTCAAATTGATCAAAAACTAAAGGGTAAGTCTCGCAAAGAGAAAAAAGCAATCATCGCAATTGCGAAACGCAGCTTGGCTGAAAAGCAACGCAAGAAAGCTCTGTCTCTAACAGCAGATCAGAGACGCCAAAAAGTGTTAGCGTTACAGTCGCAACTCAAAGCCAAACAAAGCGAATTGGCTGCAGCCAGAGCACGTGCGGCTGCCAAGAAAAAGACAACAACTAAAACCCTGACCGCAGAGCAGTTGCAGTATAGAATTGCGAAACAGAATGCTGAGTATCAGAAGAAGAAACAGGCTGCAAAGCTGGCGTCAATTACAAAAGAAAATGAAATTAAAAGACTGGCTGCGTCGGCTCAAAACAGAAGAAAAGCGAAAGCTGCTCTCAAACAAACCAGTTCGCGTAATCTGGCGGATTATGGTAAGATTGCAGACAGCAGTCACAAGGGTATTTATTGGCTTTGTGAAAAAAATAGTTGCCATCCATTCTTGAGAGACAAGCATACTTGGCGTGACAAAGCTGCGTTTGCGAAATTGAAGTTAGGAAAAGCTGCTGGATACACGATAGATAACCCAGGAGAGATCGCGTCAAAGTCCGCTGACAAAGTCCAATTGAGTCTCGATGGCGCCTCTCTTGTTCCGGTTGTTGGAACATTTGCCGATGGAGCTAACACCGCCATATCGGGAACTCGAGCGGGCTACAACGCCGCCATTGGTAACAAAAATGCAGCCAAAACACATGCAGGTAATGCGCTACTGAGTGGTTCAGGACTTATTGTCCCGGGCTCCTCGAGTGCTACGAACAAAGTTGCTGCATCTGCACTCAAAAAAACTAATGAGTTTACCAGAAATGTTTGGAAACCAAAATTCAAACAAGGAAAATCTGCTACCAAGTACCGCAAACACCAAATCGATTTCCAGAATGCACTGGGTGTCAGGAGGTACAGTTACGATCAATATGTGGCTGACGCAAAATTTGTTGCCAAGAACGGCACCTATGTCAAAGAACTAAACGGGTATGTTCGCATAATTGGAGGTGCCAGCAAACACGCCAAATATGCCTTCACTGGAATTGATAGAAAGACCAACGAAATTACAACATTTCATGTTATGCGAGCATCGAAGCTAGCTAAAGAAGCGCCAAGTTTAAAAATATCAAAATGAAAGAAATTACTTTAATAGAAGACGATAGGTCATCGCGGGAAGCCTTTTTTCAGGCAAGCTACAATGGTCAAATATTCCCCATATTTTGTTATCCTTACGACCCTCAATATGACTATCGAACAAGAGGTGAATTATTTGGAGATGTCTTCGGTGCAATTGAGTTTAGCTCCTGTGACACACAGTGTGTGATTGCGATTGGTGGTTCTACTCATTGTGATATGGTGGCAAAAGTCAATTCGCTGTCCCCTTTTAAAATTGTTCTAGGAGAATTTTCAATTGAATTGGCTGGAGATTTCCCATCAGGAATTGCTATCGGAGATTGCTTGAAAATATGTTCCGTTCGAGTTGAATTTCAAAAAGGAAACACTTCGGGTGAAGTGTAATTCAAAAAACGGCTCCCGCCGTTTTCATTCCCGCTATAAAGCCTCTTCCGCCAAGCTCAGCGCCTCAAACAAGATCGTTTGAAGCGGTTCCGTTTCCCAAATCTTCGGGCGTCTTGGTGTCCAGTCTGCAATGGATGGATAGCGTTCACAGAGTGCTGCGATCTCTTCGTACTTGTTGTTGTATCGTTGAATTCGAATAGCATCGGCATGGTGCGCGTCGGCTTCGATACAAACCTGTTCGATAGCTTCAATGTTCTTGATCGTTCTACCGCGCTTACGGCTGTGCGGGGTTAAACGTTCAGTGATCAGAATGTCCGGCTCATATCGTTCGATCCATGCTTTGATTTGCTTTGCGGCGTTGTCGGGGCTCTTGCTGGCTTTGACAGACAAGCCCCATCCCATGAGTTCGCCATCCACCATGAACACATAGCCAATTTTCTTGTACGATACCGCTATGGCCATTGCGGTGTATGCCTTATTCATCCACCTCTTTTTTTAAGATGCCCAAACGGTGATACAGGCTGTTCAGTGTATCCAGCCGCTTGGTGTGGAGACGTTCCCACTTGGCTGGTTCAGACGGCATATTTGATAATCGTTTGTGTAGCTGTTGTCTGATCGTTCTCGTGGTCAGACGAAGCAATTGTTCTGCAGAACGTCCATATATCAGACACAGAGCGGTCAGCTCTGCAGCAGACAGTTTTGCTTTTCCATTTTGCAACCGTGAGATACGAGTTTTTGACACACCCAACAAATGCGCAGCGTCCTGTTGAGACAGGCCACTGTCTTTGCGGCTGATACTAAGATCAACCGAGAGTTCTTTCTTCATATTTCTTTCTGTTAGCGTTTCACGTTTGTAATGTTCGCCGTAGTTCATGCGTCTTCCGCATGGCCGTAGCTCATGCAGAAGACGTACACTCAGTATATACCGTATCTGATGACAGCAAAGTAGGCTTCATATGCCTAAATCCGCATCTCGCCGCACTACAGGCGGGTTCCATATATCGGTATTCACATCTCGTATATGGAGAGAAACTTAGATGGGTTAACACCCATCCGTGATGTGATACCGACAAACAAAACTTGCTGCATCCAACCCCACTGACACAGTATCGTATCAAAGAAGAATACCCGTCATAGAGGGCATGGTTTGCATAAACAGGGCATCCGAGCGTGCTCTATCTCAACCTTCGGCTTCGACCAAGCCAAACAGAGTTTGTCTTGTCCCATACGGGTAACGATCACTGATGCAGACAAGGGCGGCTATTGCCGACACTATTTGATTAGATTGTGAAGTGGCTTGGGACGGTCTGTAAGGCACAGTGTGCCTGACAGACCTATTGCGATGTTGTGAGGGGCGGGGGCTGTCAATGGCTGCGCAAGTCGCTACGCGACCATTGACAGAACAGAGATCGAAACCAGCGTTCCGCTATTTGAGTTTGGCAATTTTTCCCAAGCCAAGACGTTCCAGTTTCGAAATCGTTTCCACATAAGGAACGTTGTTCAACAAAGCCTTTGCCAGCCCGCTGCGCAGTTGAGAAATAGTCATGCTGTCAGAGTATTTCCCGTAAGGAACGGTGTTATTAAATGCAACGTCTTTGAAGATGAACAAGCAGCCAGGATTAACTTCCTTGCTGATACCAGCCCACGAATTATTAGCTGCGTTAAGGCAGCGGACGAATGCTCGTTGATTTCCAAAACACTCACCATCAATCAGTTCCTTAAAGTTCATGCTGCGGTAGCCTTGAACACATTGATTTTCACTCAAAAAGACTTTTGCACCCATCAGCCCACCAAAGCTATCTATGGTGTTTTGAGCCTGTGCTGCAGGAACTGAAGCACAAGAAAAAGCTGCAACTGTAGCAAGGTGAATTGGACGAAGTAGTCGGGCCATTGGTAACTCCATTGTTTTGCAACCATATTGGCAATAGTGTTGCAACACGTTGAAATCATTGGCTCTAATGTCCTTGCAAACGTCATTTTTGATGCTAAGATTCCGCTATCGCGCTCGAAAACGCTTGTGTTTTCAAGCCTCAACACACTCTGCAACACTATTGCCAATAATGTTGCACGAAATCACACGTTCCGTGCGCGATTACCCTTCCTATGAAACGTCCCACATCACGTATGCGGCTGTATTCCAAAGACGGAAACAGATTGTATCTTAACCAGCATGAGCGTGAGTGTTTCTTGCAGGTGGCACAACAACAAGAGCCTCATATCAAGCTGCTGTGTCTTGTCTTGTTCTACAGTGGTTGCAGGCTGTCAGAAGCGCTTAATCTGCGAATGCAGGACATACAGCTACACGAAGGCCTGTTGTCCATTCAGAGCCTGAAAAAGCGCAATGATGACCATGTGCGTGAGGTGCCTGTACCTAAATCATTGCTGCAAGACATACAGTCTCATTGCCACCATTGCTCAGCACACGAAACCCTATGGCACCGTCACAGAAGCACCGCATGGCGACAGATCAAACAGGTCATGAAACAAGCCAATATCACCGGACTGCAAGCCAGTCCCAAGGGCTTACGTCATTCCTTCGGTGTGACTTGTATGTTGTTCAATATCTCTCTGTCATTGGTTCAGAAGTGGATGGGCCATGCAGACCTGAAAACCACTGCAATCTATTCACAGGCAGTCGGAGAAGAAGAACGTCAAATGGCACAGCGCCTATGGCAGCGAGATACGGAAAGCAGCACGTCCTAACCGCTACAGAAAACGCTCCGCACAGCTATCATATTTGTATATGGACGAACACCTAGAAGAATACCTGCGACTGTGTCAGCGCATATATGAACGTATGGAACGTGAAGGAACATGGCCTTGGAAGGAAAACTTACCAACTAACAACAACACAGATGAAAACAACTCAGAATGAGTGTTTTGGCTACACACGCGTATCAACCGTCAAACAAGGTGAGGGAGTGTCCCTAGAAGCCCAAAAAGAAGCCATACAAGCATTTGCAGACAGAAACGACCTGATTATTACCCAATGGTTTGAAGAGCGCGAGACAGCCGCAAAATCAGGTCGCCCAATCTTCAACACTATGATCAAGCAACTGCGTCTGCGAAAAGCGTCAGGTGTGATCATTCACAAGATTGACCGCTCAGCGCGGAACTTTTCTGATTGGGCCAAAATTGGTGATCTGTCCGACAGCGGAATTGATGTTCACTTTACCACTGAAAGTCTGGATTTCAAATCACGGGGAGGGCGACTAACTGCTGACATTCAGGCGGTTATTGCAGCCGACTATATTCGTAACCTTCGCCAAGAAACAATCAAAGGAATTGATGGTCGACTCAAGCAGGGCCTGTATCCCTTCAAAGCGCCGATTGGGTATCTTGATAACGGTGGTGGCAAAGCCAAGACGATTGATCCAGTAAATGGGCCTTTAGTGCGTCGTTTGTTTGAGCTGTACGCAAGCGGTGAACACTCATTGTGGTCGTTGGTTGATCAATCTCGGTCAATGGGTATTCGAAATACTAAAGGAACACTGATTGGGAAGACATGCATTGAAAATATGCTGGCCAATCCGTTCTATATTGGTCTGATGTACCTTTCACGAACCAACCGCACCTACAAAGGTATCCATGAACCATTGATATCTCATTCGCTGTTCAAGCAGGTGGCAGATGTTCGGTCGGGCAAATGGGTGAAAAAGATTACGAAGCATCAATTCACGTTCCGTCGCGTATTCAAGTGCAAAGCCTGCAACACTGCTGTTATCGGTGAACGTCAAAAGGGGCACGTCTACTACCGTTGTCACACAAAACAATGCTCGCCCGGCACGTTAAAGGAAGAGCAGATTGAGCAATTGGTACTTTCAAGTTTGGAAAATTTTGTCCTTCCAGAATGCGCGCGCATTCAACTGGATCAGAACTTTGATCATGTGGCTCAAACCTTAATCAAGAAAAACACACAAAACACACAGTCGATGCAACTGGCTCAATTGGAAGAGCGGAAAAGTCGACTGGTAGATGCGTTGGTGGACGGTTTGATCAGCAAAGATGTCTATGAAGAGCGCAATTCAAAGCTGATTTTTCAGATCAGTGAATTGCGGGAAAAGTCGGAAAATTCGATGAAACCAGAGGCTATCGCAGACCACCTGTCAAAAACACGCGAACTCTTCAAAAGCCTTTATTCTACTTACTTTTTTGCCAAACCAGACGAAAAACGCCAAATGCTGAAAATCCTGTACGCGAACCGCGTTACAGAAGGCACAAAGCTATATATAGAGCCGCGAAATTGGCTTATTGAGGTCTCAGAAACGCTTGGTTTCCGGTCGGGTGCCCTAGACCGCTCAACAAAGCGAAAGGGTAACGATATGCCGGAAGGTGCAATCGCAGGTTTCATTGAGCTATGGGAAAGACCAGAGTTGCAAACGTTGCTATTGATTCAGGCGCAGGTAACAGGGCGTACTGCTGATCCCTGCGCATCTCTTGATGGCTAAATGGCCTCAATTGAGTTTTTAGGTAACGGTGGATGAATCTCTACAAATTGAAATACCAAAGGTCACAAATCACGATCATATATAAAAGCCACAAAAAGTGTAGATTTGGTGATTTGAATACGTCAAATATGAGAGCTCGAACTGTGTATTGTTTATAGAATTTGATTTATTAATTTGAAAATATTTCAAATTTCGAATACTGATTCCTCTATTTTGCAAGGTATAGCAAGTGTCACAACAGTCAATAAATTCGATGAAGCGCAAATTGGGTCTGCTCCCAACTATTTTGACCGTTGTTGCGACGCTCCTGTTGGTAGGTTGTTGGAAACAGGAGGCCACTTTTAACTTGAAAACGATCGAACGCGTGCAAATGTTTAAACATATGGTCGGATTTCAGATTCAAAAGGACGGCCATCGAGTTTCGATTTTGCACAATCGCCATGATCAGACCACTTCAAAGCTTAATATTGATGGTTACAATGTGCACGCACCTATCTTTTTGAATGGTGGCACCGAAATACTTTTGTCGGCCGTACCAGGTGATCTACAACAAGTTGAGGTTGACAAAGTACCAACAAGTCAAATCTTAAATTGTAATTTGCAAACACATCGATGCAGTAAGTTGTTTGATTTTGATGGGATCGTATCTAGCATCAAAAATGTTCCTGGTGGAGCAGTATTCGTCGGTAATGTACCTGTGAAAATCGACACTTTTTGGCTGTATGGAAAGTCAAATTTTTATTTTTGGGACGGCGAAGCAGTCTCACAATTGACCCAGTTCAATTCTGTTCAGCTGAGGAATCTTAATATTTTCGGAGACAGTTTGATATTCTCAGTACGGAATGCAGTTCCTAGTGGCATCGATGTGGCTCTGAGTGATGCTATGAAGGGTAATAAAACAGGAATAATGTCAGTGAAGTTAAATGAATTGTCTCCAAAGAAACCCTTAGCCACTCAAAATATCTTGGAGTTTATAAGAACTAACAGCAGTTATGACGGTAGCGTTTCTTTCGCAGAAAGTTCTACCAACCCAGCGCTGGTTTCATACTATGACAATGATCAAAATTCTGAACAATCTTTGTCAAAAAGTGAACATCGTCTATTGATATGGGATTCTCTAAATAGAGTTCCAGTTTACAGCAACAAAATTGATACAATATTTAATTTTACAGACTTATTTGAAATTTGTAATGGTACTTTGGGTTTTGTAACTGTTCCAAAAAAATCAAAAAAAATTAAAATTAAAAATTTTTCCATAGAAAAAAAAGCATTGATGAATTACGATCTGATTTTGGAGGATGTTGATAGTTTAAATCTGAGGATTTTCACTACAAAATAGTGTTGAGGGAAAAATAGATGGGTTCTAGAATCGTGTTCGACACGCGGGGGGCAAATGCGCACCCTAATGGAAATGTAAGAACGGCTCTAATTGGAACTTACGGAAACTATGGTGGTGAAGGTTGGACTGGAGGTGCATGGGGCGGCTCATTCAATGTTGCGTATATAGATGCATTAGATGCACTTTTTTACGCTCATGACCTTGGATATGAGGCGGGAGATGTTCTCGGCGCAGATATTGCGTTGTTACAAGGGCTTGATGCGCTTAAGCGAGATCCAAATTCAATATGGAACGACGGAACTTTGTCGCCACATGTGAAATTTTGGGCGGAGTATCAAGTTGAGACGTATTTCAACTTTGTAGTTTCACAAGCGCTATATTCAGAAATTATGAATGATCAGATTGCGCGAGGGATAAACCCTTTATCTCCTGAAGCTCAGGAAGAATCCTATGCGTATGTAATTGATAGAATAGGAATTGACGAAGGAGATAGCTTTTTTGATTTTTTGTTTAGTGGTATCGCTGAACTAAGACTTGCTTTTTTGGAAGATATTGAATCCAACATTGATTTCTTGGGCCCACTGATCGAGCTCTTCGGCTTCATGACGAACAGGTCGGACCCACTCATAATTGATCTTGATGGCGATGGTGTGAATACTACATCTGTGGAAGATTCCTCGGCCACATTTGACCTAGACAATAATGGTTCAGAAGAAACTGTTGGTTGGTTTGAGGCCGAAGATGGTGCAATTGCACATGATTGGAAAGGCACTTCAAATGCCGATGGGTCTGTGATGGGTAATGGTCGAATTCAAGACCGTTCTGAATTGTTTGCGACGTTTGCAGAGCTCAGTCGCCATGATGTAAATGGCGATGGCGTGTTGGATGCCAATGATGTTGCTGCTGAAGCAGACACAGATGTGAATGGCGATGGGGTCATCGATGAAAATGACAAGGTTCAACCAACCGTCATAGGTGATTTTGATGGAAACGGCACCCTGGAAACGATTGCTGTTGGCTGGGATCAATTGCAAGTCTGGATTGATGCCGACAGCGATGGAAACACCGATGATGGTGAACTCCATTCATTTGAAGAGCTTGGCATTACTTCCATTGATCTCGACGCAACGAAGTTGGACATCGAAAACAATGACAACATCATCAATTCGGAATCTACCGTAACATTTGATGATGGAACTAGTTCTGTCGTTAACGGTGTCGACTTCAATAGGGATACGCTTAACCAAAGCTATCAACCACAGATCGAAGCCCTTGATCTCTCTCCAGATCGTCTCGCAGATAGACTTGATGTGTTCACCCTACCGCAGTTGCAAGGTGTTGGTAACGTACCTCATTTGATGATTGCAGCATTGGCTGACGATGATGTATTGAATGCATGGCGTGCGGTGGGCAATTATGAAGGCGGAAGCCCCGCAGAGTTCAGAAGCCTTGTCGAGGAATTGTTGCTCACTTGGAGCGGTGGAGATGATTTGGCGCAGGAATACCGTGGCACGGTTCCTGGCTCTATCTTGAATGCAATCGAAGAGTTTTTGGGTGTTGAGTACCCAAGACCGGATGAAACTCTGAGAAGTTTTGCTCAAACTGAGTTGGCCCTCGATGCTTGGGGTGGTTTCGTTGATGCAGTGACGCTTCGTTTCTACGTACAAAATCAGGACACAGAATCAGCACGAGAAACTGATGTCTCGTATGACTTCACACAGGATAAATTCGAGGGAGATTGGAATGATATTCTCTCAAATTTGGAAGCCGCGTATACTGACGTGGATATTACTGCAGACGACAAAAAAGCAATACTAAGCCTCTTTGATGGAATTTTTTCTGCGACTACCCGAGAAGGTGAAAGTCAAGACTTGAACGCTGCCGTTCGAGTTCAGGAGATACTTTCTGAAATCAATACACTAGATCCAACTGCAGAGTTTTTTGAAGAGTTTGTCATTGGCTATTCAGATGGTCCTAACGATCCGGAGACTTCGATAACGACAAACAGTAATGGCTCGACGGTCTCAATTACATATTACCCACCTGGTGTTGATTTTGACACTCGTGAATTCGGGGTGAACTCAATTCAAAGTTACAGCACTATCTTTGACCGGACCGATATGGACCCAGACCGCTTATCGGATTGGACAAACGATGCTCTTCTTATTGGGAATAGCGGCGCAGACGTTTTCGATGTGTCAGCAGCATTTAACGCTCTTGGCAGTCAAACCCTGGTGCGTAACAACAATATACAGGGGGAAAGCACACTTTATGTTGGAAGTGCGATTAATCTGGAATTCTCACGGGACGCTACAAACCTTATCATTAGAAATTTAGAAACAGACGCAACGGTTTTGGTCGAAAGATATTTTGGCACTTCCGTATATGGAGTAAGTTATGTGCTGTTTGACGGTGTTTATGGGTCTTTGAGTTCCTCAGGCGCAACTCCTTTAAACCAACTACCAGCCATAGGTTTAGAAGCCATAATCAATTATGATGATCCAGGGGAAGTGCAAAGTTTCTTGGATAATTCTTGGAATTATGCAGAGACTATTGAAAATGCTTGGTACAGAGGTTCGGATCTGGCTGACTATATTCAAGGGTCTGGACGTGGAGCTCCCTCTGGCAATGAGACATTTGTTGGGGGCTTAGGTGATGATATTATTGCTGGCTCAGCGGGTGGAGACACATACATATACCGCTTAGGCGATGGTAATGACACTATTGATGATTCTGGTTCTTCGTTAAATGCAGCTCCTGACGTCCTGGTGCTTGAAGATATTTTCAGCGATCAAGTCGAACTGTTTCGAAGAGGCAATGACTTGATCGTTCTCCTTCTTGAATCGCGTCAAGAGATCACGATTGAAAGGCAATTTCTGCTGGGCAACATAGTTCTCGGAATTGAAGAGATTCAGTTTGCCGACGATGTCACCTACACCAGAGGGGATATCAACAATTCTCTGGTCTTTTCGGGAACTGACGGTTCTGACTTGATCAATCCTCCAAACAGATCAGAAACACTCGTTGGAGGAACTGGCGATGACATCTTGAGCGGAAGCCGAGCTTCCGATACCTATATCTATGAGTTTGGAGATGGCAATGATGTGATCTTTGATAGCTCCATTTCGGGCACAAATGCCATTGATGTTCTTGAACTTGTCGATTTGAATTTCACAGACATTGCACTTCAGCGTGATGGTGAAAACCTTACGATAATCGTCCAGAGTACTGGAGAAGAGATTACAGTTGTCAAACAGTTCATATCAGGCTTTAGAAGCGCAGGCCTTGAGCAGATTGTGTTTGCCAATGGTGATGTTTGGGATCGTGATGAAATCGACATTCGCATCAATGCTCCAAGGGTTGATGCTGGGATAGGTATTCAAACCACTCAAGAAGATACTGAATGGCAGTTTGAGATTTCAGAAGATGCATTTGTGGACCCAGATGGTCAAACTTTGGAATATTCTGCCGAGTTGACAAATGGCGAAGAGTTGCCGGATTGGATCACATTTGATGGCAGTGTGTTTACAGGTACGCCCCCACTCAATTTCAACGGCGAGTTACAAATAGCACTGACTGCAAGTGACGGCACGCGGGAGACGGTTAGCGAGTTCATCCTTAATGTTGAACCAGTAAATGATGTACCAGAGATTTCAACTGAGTTACTTGACGTGTCTTCAATGGAAGACGAGCAGATTGACTTTACAATTCCTGCTGCCAGCTTCGTGGACGCTGACGGAGATACTTTAGTTCTATCTGCCACTCTTGCAGACGGTGCAGAGCTTCCATCGTGGTTGGTGTTTGATCCCAATGATCGTTCATTTTCCGGAATACCTCCCTTGAACTTCAACGGAAGTCTCTCAATTGTAGTTTCTGCTAGTGATGGTGAAACTAATGTAAGTGATACATTCGATCTCGACATAGTGCCTGCGAATGATGCCCCTGTTGCTACCAGTGACAGAAGTGGCATGCTTGCAGGAATTTCTGGCCAGTTTAATGTAACACTTGACGATTTCGACGTGGATGGAGACTCCATTTCACTGGTAGGTTTGAATGGGGTTGCCGTTTCGAGTGGATACTCGACTACCTTAGAATCGGGTGCCATTGTCAGTATTACGAGCAATAATGCAATTCAGTTTAATACCAATGGAGCTTACGGATATCTTGCTGCAGGAGAAAGCGTCATTGAGAATTTCACCTATACGATATCTGATGATAGTGGAGCTACTTCAACTGCGGAGTTCAACCTAACAATAACAGGTCAAAATGATGCTCCTGTTCTTGTAACTCAGCTTATGGATCAATCAAGTTTTGAAGACCAAGAGATTAGTTTCACGATTCCAGCAGATACGTTTGCCGATATTGATGGCGATGACCTTACACTGCAAGCTACTTTGAGCGACGGTTCAGACCTTCCAACATGGCTCACTTTTGATACTCAAACACTGACGTTTTCAGGTACACCACCACTCAACATCAACGGTGATTTGTCGATAACGGTTACCGCCAGTGATGGTGAATTTGAGGTGAGTGATACGTTCGATCTGACCGTCCAATCGGTCAACGATGCGCCAGCAGTGTCAGCTCCGTTAGAAAATCTGATTTATGCAAATGGAGAAGTTGTAAGCTTTGCCATACCCAACGATGCGTTCAGTGATGTGGACGGAGACACACTAACAATTAGTGCTTCACTGAGTGATGGGGCTGATCTTCCAGAATGGTTGACCTTTGATAATCAATCTTTGCAATTTACTGGTGAGCCACCAAGTGACTTCTCTGGAGTGTTGACGGTGCAGCTCAGTGCATCCGATGGTTCACTTGACGCTACCAATACATTTGACATTGAGGTCTTGCCAGGCGAGGGCGATGCCAGCGGATTTGAGTTGGGAGCAGTCAACGATTTCTACAACCCTGCTTGGGGTGGTGGTTTCATGGTCACCTTTGATTACACCATTAATAACAACTCTGTTGTTGATGACAGTATATCCGCTTGGATGATAGACAGTGGATACACTGGCGATGGTACGATTATGAACGCCTGGGCCACAGGTTTTCCAGGTGGTGCTTCGTTCAATGCTGAGGACGGGACGTTTGGCAATACGTCGCAAAACTATCAACCCGAATTGTTAGAAGGGACGAGGTTTGCTGTAACATTCCAAGTCGATGGAGCTGGCTTTGATGAAAATGATTTCGCTCCAGAATTTTTTGATGAAGACCCAGAGCTCTTCCTAGCCAGTGCTGACGACGTTATGATTGATGCAGCACCTACTAACGATTGGGGCTCAGGATTTGTGCAAAATGTGGAAGTCACAAACACTTCTCAGAACGTGATTGATCAATGGTCAGTTATTCTTGATTTGCCAGATGATGGCGACATCCAATTGAACAATGTTTGGGGAGCTACCGCTGAAACCTTAGCGAACGGCGACATTCAATTTACGGGTCTTTCTTGGAATGAAAGTATTGATCCAAGTGGGACGTCTAACTTTGGTTTTGTGGCGAGCTATACTAATCTGGAAGAAGTTCAATTTGAGGATGATGACTTTGTTTGGAGTGTTTAATTACACCATTGTGACTGTCCCGTCTGCTTACCATGCCAATCCAGAGCTGTAGATTTGAGCGGTGTGTCTGACGACAAGTTCAATAGGTGAGCCGATAATATAAACACAACAAAACCCGCTATTTAAAACGGGTTTTGTCTATGCGGCATCAGTTGCTGAATTGAATTCCATCATCAGCAGATGGTATCAACAGAAAATAAATGGCCATAGTCGGGACGAAGTTTCCATTTCCGCCCCCGATTGCTCTATGAGAATGGACTTTGTCATGGATTGAGGAAGAGATATAAGTATCTCTGGCAACAACGTCAGGTATATTCAAACCCCAGGTTCGGGTTCATCTACATACTCAATACCTTCCTGTATTGTCAGAATCTTGATCTCCGAGGCTTGTTTGCGCAGCTTTGCGATCTTGAGATACCCGGGATCATTGAAACAAGCTTGTGCAGCTTGTTTGTTTGGCCATTCAACGATAACCATCCGTGAACTACAATCGGTTTGTTCCAACCATTCAATTTCACCACCACGTGCTAGATATGTTCCTCCATGCTTTCTGACATAGTGGGATGAATGTTTCGCATACTCGCGCATGGTTCTAGGGTCATGCACGGTCATTTGTGCTACGGTATATGCTTTCATGTTCTTAATTTCTCGCAGGTCTTTGTATTGGTATTTCAAACCACTCAGAGTAACTCCGTGCGGCGGGTCTTTTTGCTCGTTTATGCCACTTGATTGATCACGTTTGTTGGCATCCTTTTTCTTGCTCCATAGGTTTCAATGAAAAAATTAGGATCGAAGCTCGTGTTGAACGCAGCTTCTTCTGCGGTGAGCCACACCATCCACACGTGGAACGATTGTGAGTGATCTTTCGACGGAAATATCAGGTTGCCTTGTTCGGTATGTCCATATCCAAGACGAGCAGCTAGTCCTCGCAATATGTTGCTGGGTTCCATGAACCCAACAATGTGAGTAGGCTTCATGTACGCAAGGCTTATGCGAAACACTAATCGGTTCAGCAGCATGGACGAAGCGTTGCCGCGTAAGCCATACTCGCCGCCTGCAGCCCAGAGTTCGCCATGGTAGGCAATTTGTGAGTCGATGGCAGACGACGTGCCTGACATCTGAACATCAATATTGTCTGTGTCGAAGTTACTGCATTCGAGCGGAAAGCATGTTCGGTTGTCAGCCAGATATTCACGCAATGACACGCCAGCCAAGTCTATGGTTTTGATCGCTTGTGTATGAACAAGATCGTTGTTTTCGTTATAGCCAGCCAACCAAAAACCATCGATTGGTTCATTCTGCGCTGTGTCAACATCAAAGGGAGGTTTGATTGCAGCTCGTGCTGGCTGAGCTTCGCAGATGTCTTTGAATTTTCTAAAGTCCACTCCGACTTCAAGCCGAATGCCACTGTCTTCAATGATTTGAGTGATTTGTTCTGTGATTTCATCATGTTCTAGTACAAGATGCATGGCGAAAGTTCTCCGTTGGTTGCGAGCCAACGACTAATCAGACGTAGCCCTGTGGTGCTCAGATAGTTAGTGAAGGTGCGTCATGAGTAAGCCCATTGATGACGATGTCGTCAGTGATGCAAACAAGCGAAACAAATGCAGGTGAAGTGTCGGGAAACTCGCAACGCATGACCAAACGCTGATATTGCGAGCGTTCGATTTGATCATTCTTAGGGTTGGGAAACATTGCACTGACATGGTCGTACCAAAGTCCGCCATAGGTCATGACATGTTCCAATGGTGGAAGGAGATATCGAATAGCGGCATTGCCAAATGGGTTTTGGGTGACGGGTCTACCAATGGCGCTTTTGACTGTGGTTTCACCTAACCAGTTTCTCATTGAAGCTCGTTCGCCAATTTCAACGAATATCCAGCGATCAAACTCTTTGCGCATGATCAGCATGCGATCTCTGACAGGTTGGAAGTCGTCAGCTTCTATTTGCCCTCTAGATATTGTCCATGCCTGAATGCTTGCTTTGATTTCAGGCAGGCCGATCTTCCAAGCATCATTGATTGAATGCTGCTGTGCGTAGGACGTATGTCCATTCTCAGTAAACCGTGAGTATGAAAGACCTCCCATTCTACAGGCGACTGGAGAGGTGAAGCTCAATGAGCTGCGCAGAATGTTTTTTGCCAAATCAACGACTTGATGACCTTCTTCGGTCAACTCATATTCGTTTCCTTTGAGCGTAAATATTTCTACTCCGCAACTCTCTTGGGCTAGCTCAAGCAAGCGCCCAGCAGTCACTCGTGAAATGTTCAAGCGTTTAGCAACACGAGAGACATTGAGTAGCACACTCATTTCAACAACCACTTGCAAAGCAGCAGTGAGATTGTTTGGAATACTATTCATGTGTCGCAGCGTCCCCTCGAGTTCGAAGAGAAGCATATAAACACAGAAATATCTGTAAAGTTTTCTTTTCAGTTGTGCAAAGATTTATTGTGGATCAGAGTATTCGGGCATCAACTGCAAGGAAGCTGGCATTGTCTCACTGGAAAATTCGGTTCCTGCCAACGCCTTAGTCTGTTTTAAAATATCTTTATGCTTTTGAAATATTTCAGCTATTTCTTTCGCGATGTGGTATTTTTCACAATCAAGAGCTACATCGTAGGCCTCTTCAAGTAGTGCTTTCAGGTAGTTATTCATGTCATCCCCCCGAGGTCATGGTCGCAGTATCCTTGTATGCTAGGATCATAAGTGTGTTGCTGACCAGTACTTTTGCATCTTTACGCCTTAATTTGTGGATAAAGCTCAGTTTGTCTGTAAATATTTTGAGCACAAGTGAAAAGTATTTCATAAATTGCGTAATTTTTTCAGAGAGATAATGTAAGTACTGATTTGAATTTCTTATGTTGTGTTGAAGTTGTCACATTTTGTCACACTTGCTAATAAGTTTTCTGAATTGGTTCTCATATTCGAGAATTCTGCTGCCGCAGTTAATGATACAGACGGAAACGCGGAAGTGTTGCGTGAGGGAAGTCTCAAGCGCATGGAGAGCCTAGCATTAGAAGTATGTGCTGAAACTCCTTCAAGCGAAGAAGAAGCGTTACAAATGCTATCGGTTATCAACCATCATTTAGTTGCAAACAAAATTGATCCCATTGTTGCAAAGCAAGCTCGGGCCCGCGCTACCGCTTTAATCACAAGCGAACATGCAATAAACGCACATATGGAAATCGAGATAGATCAACTACAGCGTATGGTTGAAAGCGATTTGCCCAACAAAGAGGTGCTCAAAGCACGTTTGAAAAATGTCATGGAAGAGCTTGCTCGTTTGAAAAAGAATAACAGTCTGCATTGAAACGCAAATACATGGATGAATTCGCAAAATTCAAGCTAGCTGAAAACAATCCAAGCATGTTGATTGGCTTTGCTCGTGAATGCGTTACCGATTTTTCTCAGCAAGGTGATGCTGAACTGCTGGTGGTCGCGCGACGTATAATGCTTCGACTATCTCATCTATCAAACAACTCTTCTTATTGGATTGATCGTTTTGCCCTGCAACTACAAAATCTAGAACTGGCTTTCACTGCAGACGCACATCTCAAAGACATTCAAAACGAATGTCTGGCAACTTTGAATGAGTTAGGCGCACAGTTAGGTGTTGCGGAGTAAGCAGTGGCTTATGCTGCCCCATAGTGAGCAGGCTTGTGTTGGTAGACAATGCTTAGGTGTGTAACCCATTCCAACACCCCACCACAATTTTTGGAGAAACCTGCGGACGTAAACCAAAAAAACGTTTCGGTATTCTGCAATCAGATCGTCTGTTCCACCAATTCATTATTGGTCAGACTGGAACTGGTAAGTCCACGCTGTTGCTAAACATGATGCGCCAAGACATTGAGGCTCGACGTGGTTTCTGTCTTGTCGATCCGCATGGAGACCTTGCAGAAGCTCTAATTCCGCCATTGGGTGCACATGCAATATATTGGAATCCTGCAGACCCTGACTGTGAGTATGGCTACAACCCACTTACCTATGTTGTCGAAGAGTATCGTCCTTTGGTGGTATCAGGCATCATTGAAACACTCAAGCAGCAATGGAGTGATGCATGGGGTGTACGCATGGAACATCTCTTACGCTTTACTTTGTTAGCACTATTGTCACGTCCCGATTCAACGCTTGCCGATATCGTGCCTATGCTGACCAAGCGCTCGTTTAGATCAAGCGTCCTGAAACATGTGAGTGATGATGAAGTGCTCAAGTTTTGGCGGGATGAGTTTCCCAATATGAATTACAAGAATGCAGCAGATGGAGTTGCACCGATTGCAAACAAGTTGGGGGCGTTTTTAGCAAATCCCAACGTGAGAAAGTCGCTATGTAATCCTGAAAAGCCTTTGCGTTTTCGTTCTTTGATGGATGAAGGAACACCTTTGATTATGAACCTCGCTAAAGGAAAGCTAGGGGCAGATATATCAAATGTGCTGGGCGGCTTGATCGTCTCGACTATGGCGCATGCAGCTTACAGTCGTTCCAACATTCGAGAGCAGCGCCGTAGACCATATCTTCTCTATGCTGATGAGTTCCATTCTTTCACCACAGAAGCCTTCGCAGGTATGCTGTCAGAGCTTCGCAAATACAAGCTCGGGCTTGTTTTGGCTGGGCAGCATCTTTCTCAGATCAAAACATCAGTGTTTGAGGCCATCATGGGAAATGTTGGAACACTGATTGTATTTCGCACAGGTGCCAAAGATGCACCTGTGCTTTCAAAGCAATTGGGGCGCTTGTCCAACAAACCTGATCGCATTGATCCAGACTACATTTCGGCACTACCCAACTATCACTTCTATATCCGTTTGATGATCAACGGAACGAAGTCATCTGTCTTCAGTGCAAAGTCCTTGCCGCCATTGTAATGCTTAGTTTCGAGCGCGATAGTTTCTAATCATCGCCGTGGTAACGTCTCTGTTGTAGCATAGTGGACTGCGGCCACCGGGACGAGAGTAAGCGCTACGTTTGCCACAACGCCTGCCTGCGCGATCGGTATTGTAGGGGCAGGGGCAATTGCCGGGGTAATATGCGTGTGAACGTTTGATGAGTAGTCGTTTGATGCTGGCAACACTTTTGCCAGTGACCTTCTTTCTCTTTTTGACAGTGGGTGTCACTCGTTTGCGGACAGTTTTTGGTGCAGGCTTGAGTGAGAGATAACTTGAGAAGACCCAGCCTTCGAAACGATTACCTTTCAGATATGACCAGTCACCCTCGGTTCTCTCTACTTGAACCTTTTGATCGCGTTTGAGTGTCCAGATAACCTTGCTTTGCTTAGATGCTCCGTTGCGTACATTGAGGCGGCTTGCATCTACGTAACGGGTCACACTCACTGTCGGTTTGGGCGGCTCTATTCTTTTGGCTGGTTGTGTTTGTTTTTTCGGAAGGGCTGCGACCACAACAGGCTTTTTGGACTTTTCTACTGTTTGCGTAGGTGGGGTGACTACTCGTTCGGCACTTTGCGCAACTTCAGGTGCCGCAACTCGTGCAGGCTGCAAAGCGGTTGTATCTTTTGGATCATCAGAACCAAACAGCCAGTTAGCCGCTGCGAGAACGATGACGCCCGTTATGAAATAGTCTTTGATCTTTGTCACAGTTTTACGTCCCCCTCAGAACAGTAAAAGTGTGTAACAGAATCTCAGGTCACGCAATATGCGTGTGCTACAAGTCTTGTATGGCCTGTGAATGGATCATTCAAAGACGATTTTCTACGAGGGGTCTAAAAGGTGGCCTGTATTTCAAATGTTTAAAATAATGCAATTAAAACAATAGGATAAACAGATTGATGGTGCCCCCACACGGACTCGAACCGCGGACCTACTGATTACAAATTTATTATCGACCACGGGACATATGCCCGCAATCACCTTTCGAACCCACATTAAGCAACTGCAACCATTGACGAATTCGGGACGATAATTCTTCTTGAGGGCAATCGTCCCGTCGAGACAGAATGACCAATTTGCCGGGATTTTTGTTTTAAATTTGTTTTAATCCGAAATCCCGGAGGAAAATCAGTTGCTCACAACTCCGCCCAAATTCTCAGATGCTTTCATTCGGTCGCTACCCTATTCTCAGGCCGGGCAGCAAGTTGTTCGCGAAAGCCTAACGCCCGGCTTCATGGTCGTGATAGGCAAAAAGACCAAAACATTTTCAATGCAAGTGCCGGTAAAAGTTCAAGGCAAATGGACTTCGCGCCGCGAGAAGGTCGGTAGCACTCAGGAGATGAGCGTCCAACACGCCCGAAAACTTGCGCGGCTTTTATTATCAACAGTTCTAGATAAAGTTGCAGCTGAAGAGCAGGCTGATTTGGCTTCGTCCAAGGACATAACTCTTCGAGAAGCGTGGGCAGCATACAAAATAAGATGTGAGAAGAAAAACCGTAGTCAGAAGACGATAGACGGTTATGAAGGCCACTTCACCCGGTATATGGGGGATTGGCTCGATATTGGCCTATCTGAACTGGCTGACAAGCCGCTGATGGTTGAGAAACGCCACGACAAAATCACAAGAGAGAACGGCAAATACGCAGCCAATGGCGCGATGCGTGCGTTGCGTGCCGTTTTCAATCACGCCGCTAAGAAACGTCGTAACCTCAAAGGCCTGAATCCTGTTGAGGCTGTCGATATGAATCCGGAAGAACGCAGGCAATCGGCCTTGACGTATCCCGCTTTGACTGTCTGGTTTGAACAGCTCTGGAGAATGGAAAACCCCATCCGGCGTGAGTTTCACTTCATCTCGTTGCTGAGTGGGAGCAGACCGACCGCCCTGAAAGAGGCGCGTTGGAAAGACCTCAATTTGAAGGACCGCTATTGGCATTTTCCGAAACCAAAAGGAGGAACTGTCCGCGCCTTTGACTTGCCGCTTTCTAAGCCACTGCTGGCATCGCTTATTCGCATCCGCAAGACAGAGCTCGGCTGCACATCGATTGATCCAGATGATTACATTTTTCCTGCTGACTCTTTGACTGGTCACATCGAGGAAATCAAAGAAAAACGAGCGACACTCATCAAAGTCGGAAATGACCTCCGTCAAAGTTTTGCGACCTTCGCAACGGCCTGCAATATCAATGAATTGCAGATCAAAATGCTGAAGAACCACAAGATGGTTGGCGTGACGGCTGGTTACGTCAATCTGAAGCCACTATGGCCAATTTTGCTCGAAAACCAGATGAAGATCGCGCACCATGTGTTTGAAAAAGCGGGTAATGTGCACCCCAAATTTGGCACGCCAAATGATCGAAGAGTTGTGGAAAAGTAGCCGCTACTTTTGGTTTAAGTTGCCAACGATCCGTTTTTGACGGCCAGCTTAAGTGGGAGGATTTGTTAATTGTGTAAAGGTAACCAACATGTCCAATGCTGACTTCGAAGACGAATTCACAGCCAAAGGTGATCTGACACCACTGGCATTACGTCGTTACAAAATGATGCTGAAACTAACGATTGAATTCTTCCAATCTTACGGCCTTCTATTTCCCGAAAAGATGTCTGCTCGCCAAGCGGCCCAATACATGGATCTTGATGTCAAAACGCTGGAACGGCGGCGTGCGAAAAAGACCAGTCCCCCATTCTATAAAGACCCGAACACGGGTGCGGTCTACTACATCAAACGTGAGATCGATCAGTACTTAGGGTTTCCTGAAGCCCCCTCGAAAATCACCGAAGCTCGCGAGGCCTTCAGCGTAATCCGCAAGCTTCTTAGCGTGTACAAAGCTGGCTCGAAGTCGTTCCGGAAAGACTGAGAGGCGTTTCATCTATCTTGGTCATTTGAACGCAAGGACTTGGGCCTTGTTGTTCGACCAAGGCGGCGCCTAACTCTGCAGACCTAATCGAAGTGATTCAATGTGGGAAGCAAGCCCATCGGACCAACAATAAAATTGCCTTTGGGAGGGGGCTGAAAGGAAAAAAGATGTTTGAAAATCCAACTTCTTCTGAATCGGGATCTGTTGATCAATCAGATAAACCGCCAAACGCCGAACTCGCAGTGATTTCAGTATCTGAAGGCGCATTGTGGCAATCTGCTACCGACCTTTTTGAGCGTTTGGCGTGGCTGGAAGCCAACAACGGGACGTCAGAACGAAAACTGGCCTTAAAGGCTCTAGCAAAAGTGTATGAGTTGTATTTTCAGGTTGCTGGCGAGGGCAACTTAGAAGTGCTTTACGCCGGTCGAGGTTTGGAGGCTTCGAAGCAAACAAGGCATCCATCTTCACCGTTGGTAGGTCATTTCCTGAGGATGACGAAAAGCGCGAACGACCGTTCTAAGCAAAGCTCGTGGTCAGCTGCGCTTGAGCTTGCACTGGAGAACTCAATCCAGCCATCGCGCTTTCTCAAATACATCGCCAAGCTTGGTGGCGTTGAGAAGGCGGCTAAACTGCGTCGCGAGAGGAAGAAAACTAAAACCGAACGATTGCAGGAGCTCAAACAGGCCAAAGCCGAAGAAGATGCCTTTCTGAAAGAAAACACTCCTGTTCCGCTTCCACATAAGGGCGTGTTTACAGGTCTGAGTGCTGGTTATCACACCGTGATCGTCAAATGCTTTGAAGATGGAGCGGTGGAAGCGCTAACCAGGGTCCCTGAAACTAGTGAGGCAGCCCATAAAAGGTTCAGGAAGGTCATTAGAGCGCAAGACGAACCAGCGCCCGCCAAAACTGCGCCACAGCACCGTCACAAGTATAAGGGCAATTCCAGGCCAATAACACTTGCCGACGATGATCCAGCAATTGTGAATGCGGAGACAAAGCACACGTATTTGCGCCGTCAGCCCTCTGAGACCGAAAATGTCCTAAAATCTGGCAAACATTCCAGAAAACTTGGAAGCGTCGTGACGGTAGGAAAATGGGAAGGCTTCCCGATATTCACTTTCTCACTGGAAGAACGCATCACATGTCCTAATACCTGCCAGCAATGGAATAATTGCTATGGTAATGGAATATCCCAACCGCGGGCTTGGCGGTATGCACATGGTTCTCAACTAGAAGAACAATTGTCACGCGAGCTCCAGATTCTCTCTTCGGATCCGGCAACATCAAATGGCTTTGTGATCAGAATTCATGCGCTGGGCGATTTCTACTCCCTCGACTATATTAAATGGTGGGCGGAGCAGTTCGACAAAAACCCAGTCATGCGTGCTTGGTGCTATACAGCCCATTCAAAAAACACGCCGATTGGCGTTGCGTTGCAGAAACTCGCCAGAGTATTTCCTGAGCGGTTTTCACTCCGTTGGTCGGATAGCGAGGATGTCGCAAATTCGACAATTGTGGTGGACCCAACAACTGACGACATGACTAAAATCAGGCACCTAATTTGTCCCGCTCAAACGGGTTCAAAAGCAGACTGTGGCGATTGTGGATTTTGCTGGAGTTCGACCAAGCCAATCGTGTTCCTGAAGCACTAGATCTTCTGCTCTGTCGTGCTGCTGTCAAAACATCATCTTCCTAGTTGGCCTTCCAAGCCGGCTCAAATAGGTGACCAATAATTTTGGCCATGTTTTCGCCTCTATTGGTTGACGCCCCCGTTACAAATACAAAAAGTAACACTTTTGTTTCACCATGTAACACTTTTGTTTCAGTTTGGGCATGGTCCACAATTTTGGACGAGAGTTTCTGAATAGTGAAACAAATATGATTCAGAATGAAACAAAAGTGTTACACGATTCTGAGCAGGCTGAAGCTAGCAGCAATTTAGGCCGCTTAAAACGCCTCTAAATTTCGGCGACAGATACTGGGTTAAACGCTTCGTTACGATGTCCATATTCTTTCTGGTTTGAGATCACTCGTGTGGCCCGGGTTTGGATGTCGCGTTTGATGTACCAGTGGCCAAATATCCAGAGATCAGGTTGGTGTTTTTGATGAACGCGCGAAGGTCTAAAGCATACACGCCCGCCCCCTCTCGGCGGCGCTTCGCTTGTCTGCCGGGTAATGGCTGGCTCACACCGTGTTTCTCACACGCATGAGCCACAGCCTGCCGCTTGGCAGCGGGCGTTACCACTTTCGCCAATTGATATCCTTCAAAATGGCATTGTTGAGCATCTGCTATACCAGCAGCTTCTTAAGTTTGGCGTTCTCGTTCTCAAGCGCTTTCAGCTTGCGGGCCGGCGCGCTACTCGACCGGCTCACACATCACGTCAACATTTTGGAGATGAACGGCGAAAGCTACCGACACAATCAAAGCAAAGCTCAACGCGCGAAAATTTGATCCAACTGGTCTGGTTTTGCTCTGCCCCAATGGCAGGCTTTTGCTCCGCCGTTGACAACTTTCGATGCAAAATCGTGTAACACTTTTGTCTCAGTTTATGCATCGAATTTGGACTGAGACAAATGTGTTACTTTTTGAGACAAAAGTGTTACTTTTCGTGAATGTAACGGGGGCGTCAACCAAAACGACCGAAAACATGGTCCAAATTATTGCCAGCTGATTTGGAATAGCTTGGAAGTGGTGTGATGTATTTGCCACACTAGAAAGCGAGCGAAAAAACTTCACTGACGTGCTAAAATTTGTGAGGTCGCTGACTAGAGAATGGGGTCGATAATGATCCCGAATTGCAGCCATTGAAGAATGGCATGCGGCAATTCGAATCGGCTCTTTTGCGCTTAGCTAATTGACCAAGCTTGATCCCAAACCGCCGATCAATATTTCACAAAAACGATGGGGACGTTGCTTTCCCAGCAAAGGCCGCATGACGCGCAATTCGGCTTTTTCCCAATGTGCATCGTGCAGACCATCGCACCCTTTAGCGCCAGCGAACCGCGTGGAGCGTCGCTCAGGCGGCTCCGCACCGCGTAGCGCATCGGTGATACCCTACATTGAATATTTGCTACAGTAGGCGCTGGGCAGATAGCTAAATCAGGCGGCTTTTGGGGGGAAGCCGACCTTCGCTGCTCCTGCTCCATAGTTGATCAGTCTATCAAAAAGCAGACAACAGTTTGTGTTTCACATCGCAGACTGAGATCGTAGGAATGCACGGATTAAAACCTCATTGTTTACAGCGGCCACCCGCAGTGTTCAATCAGAAACGAGCGCCGAAAGTGATCGCTGGAATCCAGCTGCTTTGCAAAGAATATCCAAACAAGGGGACCTTATATGACCCGAACAGCGAGAGCAGTTCTTGAAGATTGTAAGTTAGCTCTCAGTTTACTTGAAAATGAAAAAGATCTTGCCACGTGGCGAGTTCATTGGGTCGGCGCGGTTGCTCTCATTCGAGCTGTTGGTCACGTTTTAATCAAAGTCGATGCCAAGGATGCCAGCTTGAAGGTAGCCGTCGACGGATCATACAGCAGATGGAAGCGGCAACGTTCTCAAAACGCGATCTTCTGGGACTTCATAAACCAAGAGCGCAACAGCATACTCAAAGAGTATATTTTCAACTTTCATCCATTGGATGAGGTCGAAGTAGCAGTGATATTGACTGTACAAAACTCAGAAACTGGGAAGCAGAAACAAGTCCCACACATCGTGCCTATCGGTGAGAATATCTATCGACCTATTTTGGATGGGTACCGTGAAGGTGGTGACGCCCGAGATGTTTATCAAGATGCTTTGGATTGGTGGGAATCGCAGTTATCTGATATCGAAAGCGAAGTAAAATTATGAAAATCAGAGTGTTACATACAATATGCTGATAACTGCTGATTTCAGCACAATGATGCTGACTTCTACTCGCTGGGTATGCTATGCTTCATCAATATGGAAATGTTGGAACATTGATTTGATTTCTAAGAAGCTCCTGAAATCTAGAGTCAAACAGCTGCGTCTGGAGGCAAAACTCTCGCAAAACCACTTGGCTCGTCTTTCCGATTTAGATCGGGCCACCATCGCAAAAGCGGAAAAAGGTGCCGTAGTCAGCGAACTGACACTGCACAAAGTTGCGTCTGCTCTTAGTGAGCAACTAGGTAGGACTCTCGAGCCTGACGAGTTGGTTGGGTACTGATGGATCATGAAGTGAATCCAAACGGGGATGAAGCTAGCGCAGGTTGGTTTATTGATTTGTTCGCGGGGTGTGGCGGGCTCTCGCTAGGGCTTTCGATGGCGGGTTGGCGAGGGTTGTTTTCGGTCGAAAAGTCCGAAGATGCCTTTGCTACATTCAGTGCAAATTTATGCGAAGCTGGGAGCCCCCATAAGTTTTCGTGGCCTGAATGGCTGAAGCACCAAGCGATGACTACTGCATGTTTACTTGAAGACCATTCAGACCAACTAGCGAACCTCAAGGGAAGTGTAGACCTCATTGCTGGCGGGCCTCCTTGCCAGGGTTTCTCAATGGCTGGAAAGCGACAGAAGGACGACCCCAGAAATAGACTGGCAGAAGAGTACATTCAGATTGTAAGCCTGATCGAGCCTAAATATCTTCTGCTCGAAAATGTGCGGGGTTTTCAATTGCCTTTTGCGGAAGACGAAATGTCCTATTCCGATTGGGTAACAATGAAGCTGGCGACCACCGGTGAGTTTGGGTACGATATATACTCAGCTTTGTTAGACGCCTCAGAGTTTGGTGTACCGCAGATGCGAAAGCGTTTCATCATGATTGGCGTTAGGAGAGACCAAAATTCTTGTGTTGAAGACCCATTGAAATCTCTCGTGAGTAGAAACGCCGACTTCCGTTCAAGTAGGTCTTTGAATGGCCACCAGATCGGAGTGAAGGAGGCAATCGGAGATTTAGAAATAGGGGAGCAGCAACTAGCTGACTATCCATCAAACCCGCGATTCAAGAAGATTAATTACACTGGAAGACGATCCTTGTCGGGTTTCCAAAAATTGATGCGAGCGGACGTTGACGACAAGTTCGAACCTGACAGCATGCGTTTGCCAAATCATAGGTCAGATATTGTCGAGCGATTTTCAAAAATTCTGAAAAACTGCCCCAAGGGAGTATCGCTCTCCGCAGAAAATCGAAAAATGTTCAGCACTAAAAAACAATGTTTGACTCCCTTGCATCCTGACAAGCTTGCAAGGACGGTGACGACACTTCCTGACGACATGATTCACTACAGTGAGCCTCGAATCCTTACCGTTCGCGAGAGTGCGCGTCTCCAGACCTTTCCCGATTGGTTCACTTTTCGGGGGAAGTACACCACAGGTGGCCAAAGAAGAAAAAACGAGTGTCCAAGATATAGTCAGGTAGGAAACGCAGTCCCGCCACTTTTAGCCGAAGCCATCGGTGAGGTTCTGAGAGATATTTCCGCGACATGACAGAAGTGATACCATTAAACTTTAGCGCTCATGCTCGACTCAAAGACATTGTTGGACGCGGTCTCATCATCAGTGATTACATCGCGATCATTGAACTAATCAAAAATTCTAAAGATGCAGGTGCCAACGGCGTAGACATTTGGTTTCGAGAAGGCACTGAGGGGGGCAAAACTGAACTTGTGATCTCAGATGACGGTCACGGAATGACGCTGGATGACATCCGGCATAAATGGCTAAACATTGCTTATTCCGAGAAAAAAACCTCTAAGCCAAAGGCTGGAGCCTATGCTGGAAGCAAGGGTATTGGTCGCTTCTCATGTGATCGACTTGGCCGTGATTTGGTCATTTTGACCAAGAAATCAAGAAATCCAGCAATCAAGCTAAAAGTCGATTGGACAAAGTTTGAAGTGGATGGGCGTGATAAGGGGATCAGCACGATCGATGTTCACGCGAACGAATTGTCGAAGACAGAGTACCGTTCAGAAGTCACCAAAAGATCTTCACGTACTGGCACTACTCTCGTCATTCGAAACTTGAGAAGTGATTGGGGTTCAGATCGCCTTCGTGCGCTTCGAAAGGAGCTAGAGCGTTTTATCATCGACCCCAACAATGAGTTTTCGGTGAACTTTCATCACTGGAAGTATGACAACCGCCATCCAATCAATGGGCCAATTGAAAACAAGATTTTTGAAGAGCTAGATTTCCGAGCTTCTTCGATTGAGGCTGCAATTGATCAAAAAGGGAAACACATCACATTTGAGTTGCGACACGATGGTGACTTCTTGTTCCGTAGCAGGGAGCTAAACCCCTATGCAGACTTGCGAAACGTAAGCCTGAAACTGTTCTATTTGAACCAACCAGCCAAGGCATTTTTTAAACGGCGAACTGGCTACCGATCTTTGGACTATGGTTCGGTGTTCATGTTCCTCAATAGCTTCCGGGTTTTTCCGTATGGTGCAGTCGGCGACGATTGGCTTGGAATCGAAAGGCGAAAGGCTCAAGGTCAGCGTCGATTCTTCGGTTTGCGTGAAGTTGTTGGTTTTATCCAAGTAACCGATAGTGAGGACAAGTTCGAACCCGTATCAAGCCGCGAGGGGTTGAGGAAGAACGCAGCTTTCAGACAGCTCACCGCTGAGACCCAATCTGTAGAAAGCCAATTCGACGAGGAAGTTGTCTACGGTTTCTTCCATAAAACAATGCGAAAATTGGAGAAATTTGTGGTCGACGGTCTGGATTGGGATCGGATTGATCGCGAAATCGGGGACGATAGCGATGAAGAACTACTCGCCGGGAACTATCAATTCTTAGAGGGCGACAAACCTGTTCTTGAGACCATCGACTCTGTTGTGAGGATTCGTTCGCCCAAGGACCACATTGTCGAGATCGACATCAATCTCAAGTACCTCAGCCAATTAGCAGACCAAGAAACTCAGGAATACGAAGACTTAGTTGAAACACTGGAGGAGAAATTTGACGGAACGCCAATTGACCGTCTGCGGCCTGCAGAAAAGCGAGACCTTTCGCGCTTCATCAGTCGTCAAGCAAAGGAATTGGCAAAGAAGGATCAAACCAACGTCAAGCTTGAAAAGAAAGTGTCTAAAACGAAGAAGGCACTGCATGTTGAGCAAAAAAAACGAATATTCGCGGAGTTTGAAGGCTCTGCTGACCAAACACGCATCATTCAGCTACATCATCAAATTGGACTTGTTGCGGGAGCCCTCCAAAAGCGGATTGACCGTATTGTAAGGAAGTACAGACAGGACGCTGAGAATTTCACCAAAAAGCAGTTGTTTGAAGCTCTAGAAGGTACCATCTTCGAGATTGAAAAAATTCGCAACGTTGCAAAACTAGCTTCAAAAGCTGACTTTGACCTCTCGACAAACCGGGTTCGTGAGGACCTAGTTCAGTTCATCGGTGAGTATCTTGATAGTTTTCGAGACATAGGAATAGGCTGGAACCTAACCACTCGTTTTGCAAATCCTGATCAGATTGAGTTACCTAAGACCTTCAGGCCCATCGAAGTCACTATGCTTGTAGATAATCTGATAGACAATGCTGGCAAAGCGGGAGCAAAAAATGTTGCCGTCTCGATTTCCCAACGGATGGACAAAATAGCGATTGAATTCTCAGACGATGGCGATGGAGTTCCGTCGGAGTTTCAACCCGAGGAGCTCTTCGAAAAGGGTATAACAACAACGGCAGGATCAGGGATTGGTCTCAGCCACGCCAGGCAGATCGTGCACGATCTCAAAGGTGAAATAGACATTTCAGGTCATGCAAATGGCGCATCAGTTAGGATCAGCTTCAAGAAATGAAAACTTCTTACAACATAATTTGGGTCGATGATGACCCGTCAAGCACTGATACTGATCAGGCAGATGTAAGTGATTTCTTGGAAGAATATGGAATTCGAGCAGATATTACGTTCGTCGAAGCCCCGGTTGATGGTTCCATCAGAGAAAAACTCGAACACCACCTAACCGATCCGGATCTAGACCTTCTATTGGTTGACTATCACATGGAAGGTCTTAGCGGAGACCAACTGGTCAAAGTGATAAGAGAGTCTGATCATATTTATCTCCCAGTCATTTTTTACTCTTCCAGCACTGTCGATGATCTTCTCAATGCAGTTCGAGATGCTGCCTTAGACGGTGTTTACATCGCAAATAGAGATTTCCTTATCAACAAAATCAGGGACGTGGTTAATAGCCTTCTGGTCAAGGAGCAGACCGTAAAGCAAGTACGTGGCCTCTTAATGGAGGGCGTCTCAGAAATCGACACTCGCTTCGAAGAGATATTCTTCAGAACATGGGATGACTGCACAGAAATACAGAAATCAGGCTTAGAAGGTTATCTGAAGAAAATCATCATCGAGAAGGCGAAGAGCGCCAAAAAACGTTGCGGAGAATTCCCTAGCGAGGCAGCTGCTTTCGACGAGCACATTAGAAGTTCTTTTCTTACTGCCAACTACGACACCTATACGCGTTGGCGGCTCACGAACAAAATCCTCGAATTGGTGGGACACACGCCCGCTGATCTTCAGACGCTGAAAGAATTTGTGAACCGCGAAGATGGCCAAGCACCTCTAAATAATTTACGTAATGACTATGCGCATAAAAGCAGAAAGCTGCTATCAGACGAACATTCCTTGGAAAGATGTATAGAGATCAGGCGAGAACTAAGGTCCCAGTTCGCGAATATTGACTCGATTCTTGGGTCAGAATGAGCAGAGAAATAGCATTATTCGATCTGGATGGCACTTTAGCCGACAACAGCCACCGGCAATCACTTGTGACCGGTTCCAAAAAAGACTGGGATGCGTTCTTCGAAGCACAGGTATTTGACACCCCAAACCAAGCAGTGGTCGGGCTCTTCAGAGCATTAGAAATTTCCGAACAGTACGATCTAATTGTCGCTACGGCTCGACCGGAGCGATATCGAGCTGTAACACTGGACTGGCTTGCGAAACATGGAATAAAGCCTTTCAAATTAGTCATGCGCATAGACGGCGACCGTCGAAGCGATGAAATCATCAAGCGGGAGATTCTGCAAAATCTTAGGTGTGAAGGTCTCGACCCGTTGTTCGTCGTCGATGATCGAAGCTCGGTTGTGCGGATGTGGCGATCTGAAGGAGTGACCTGCTTTCAGTGTGCTGACCACGATTATTGACTCATCAAGACTCGCAGTTGGCATATGGTTCCAAAGAGGAGAATAAGTAATGACAGACGCACTGATCCCGGTGCTGCAAGTGCAGAAAGATGGTTGGAAAGATCTGATAGAAAAATATGGGCTTGGAAAGGCTGGCCGTCGTTACGTTTACAGCGTTGACTGCACGTACGCGCGTTTTCCTAGCTATAGAGTATTACAAGGGCCAAGCCCCTCTGGTTTCGGTTTTACTGACTCGGGATCTCTGGCTAACGAAAATGGAGAAGTGGTAGGTGGAGTTGATGCCATTAATCGCTGAGACTGACCTCTGTTTTTTGTGACCTAAAATCTGGTTTGAATGTCCGCTTTGTCGGGCTGTACCTAGGCAGCCAGAGACTTGCTCGAAGGTCGACTACGGGCCGTTTGCCAATCGATAGATGGCGCCATGGAATAATTTTATAGTATTCAGATCTTACTTGCGGAATATCCCAGCATCATTCAATAATTATATTTCATACGCGACAAATGTTGATGACATTTCATATTTGTTTTTTTAATCGATATTGTGCGGTGTTTAGATTTGGGATGGCGTAAACTATGAGCAAGTCTTTTAGTCGAAGAAGGTTTAACGCTGGCGTCGGAGCGTTCTTTCTGAGTGGATGCGCCTCTCACCCTTCATTTGAGGATTGGTGCCGTTTGAAAAACGTCGCAGAATGCCTTCCCCCAGAGACAAAATCTAGTAGTTCGACAGAAAGCAAAGTAGGTGACGATATTGGCATCGCCTTCTCAGGTGGCGGCTACAGGGCTGGACTGTTCCACTTGGGCAGCATTATTCGATTGAACGAAACGGGCATTCTTTCGCACGCTGACAGAATTTCTAGTGTTTCTGGCGGCTCTATCACATCGGCATATCTTGGTATGAAATGGGATAGCTTGATTTTTGACAAGCAAGGACGTGCGGTGAACATGGACGTAGAAGTTGTACAACCGCTGTTGAAGTTCTTTACCAGCCATACAATTGATTTTTCATCTGCTATCTCGGGTTTGTTGCCGGGACGTAGCTCCGCTAAAATTCTTGCGGAAAAATATGATCGCTTGCTCTTTAGCCCAGATTTGCCTCGCGGTCGCGAACGAACACTGCAAAACCTTCCTAATCGAACTCGCGCACCACATTTTGTTATCAATGCCACCAGTCTGCAGTTGAACAATCTTTGGCGGTTTTCTCATGACAGAGCTACCAATTACCAGATTGGTATCATCAAAGATCCTGAGTTTACACTCGGTACAGTGGTCGCAGGTTCTTCCGCATTTCCGCCGTTCTTTTCACCACTCTTTATCGACTTGCCAAAGGAAGGCTGGGACGAAAATTCCAACGGGCCTTTCAGACATACGGAATATGGCAAACGGGCCGCACTCGGCGACGGAGGCATTTACGATAACCTCGGTCTTGAAACGATTCACAAAAACCAGAAAGTCTTGATCGTTAGCAACGCTGGCAGCCTTTTTCCTTCTAGATCAGACCCACCAAAAAATTGGATTGGACAACTGAATCGAACGGTGAACCAAATACACGGTCAAGCAGAAAATAACCGCAAGCGTTGGATGTTCGATGTACGAGGGTCCGCTGCTGTTAAAGCTATAGCTCTCTGGGAAATTTCACAGCACGCCAGCGCTTTTGACCAAACTAATTTACCTCGATTGTCCCCTTCAGATGCTTATAAAGCTGCGACGTTCCCAACCCGCCTTAAACGCGTGAGTCAAGCAGACGCCCAACTGCTGGTTCACCATGGCTATTCGCTAGCAGCGCATTCACTTGCTCAGTATTTCCCCGGCGGCACGCAAACTCCTGCAACTTTCCCAAAGATTGGAAACACCCATTAAATTGAACGCATGTGGAAATCGACCGACAGCCTATTGCAATACTGCAGTAAATCTATTGGAATTGCCCCCTCCACGTCATTAAAACAGAAATATGATATTAGTACATAAGTATTTCTGGAAGAGAACAATTCATGGCTCATCTATTTGTAGGTATTTCAAGGGAAGACCCTTACGAGAAAATCTACCTTCATAGTTCGAACGGCAAAAAAGTTCGCCAAGTTCTGTGGGGTGATTGGCTCACGTTGGCCCAAGATGAAGATGACAAAAGTGATACACCCAAGTGGATTTGGGTGCGCTGGGCGTGGAGCGATCCAGACCCTTCCAAGCGGCAGTTACTGAAAATCAAACGCAAGCACACTGCCTCCGCTCGTCCAATGGAGATTATATTTGTCGATGTGGGGATTGGCGATGGTGCTGTGCTAATTACCCCGGAACGCGATATGGGCGACAATCCGATAGCGAACTCAGGTGAAGAGCGTATAATCGTCATTGACGCGGGTAAAAGTGGGCATATGCGCGAATTCCTCGATGGCCGCTTCAAGGCCTATAGAAACGGATTCAATTTCCACGCTGCCATGATTACCCATCCGGATGCCGATCACTATTACGGCTTCAACCGAATCCTATCGACCGAAAAAATTACATTTGATCGGTTATATCATAATGGCATCGTCGAACTAAACAGTGAGAAAAATTTCAACCGAGTGGGTGGTACGCGGATCGGTCGAGACGGCGAACCCTACCTCGCTAAAATTGTTCCTGACGATGAAACAATGCGGGACCTTTTCCATTCATCAAATGATCGCAAGAACTGGTATGCCAGCGTCGTTGGCAAAGGCATAACAAAAGAAAATGTCGGAGAGTTTCAAATGTTGGGGGTCAACATAGGTGACACCGAAGACGAGCGGTATTGGGTGCCGGGTTTCGCGCCGTCAGATGCGAGAGCCTATACAATCGAGGTTCTCGGCCCGTGGGTTGAATATCCGTTTGATAATGAAGATCCAACATTGCGTGTTTTCGACAATAGTCTCGGCAAAACGAAAAACGGCCATTCGATTTTGTTGCGACTTGAATATGGGAATTTCACTGTATTGTTTGGTGGCGATCTCAACCGTGCGGCAGAAATGTTTTTGCTGCAGAAATTTTCAGGTCTTTCGGACTGGCCAAGTTCGAAGGAACAAAGAGAAAAAATGGTGGCCGACGCATCACAGCGCTTGAGTTCGCACATCATGAAGTCATGCCATCATGGGTCTTCTGATGTAACAGACGAATTCATTAAAGCAGTGGAGCCCGCCGCTTTTGTTATTTCATCCGGCGACCAAGATGCAAACTATGTGCATCCGCGCCCAGATTTGCTGGGGCGTCTTGGGCGGCTCGGTTGGGGTGATGCACCCGTTTTGCTTTCGACAGAGTTGCAACGCTCGACACGAGATATTGACCACAGCAAACTTGTAAAAAAGCTATCAGCTCAAATTGAGAAGCTTGTGGGATGTGAAGCCTCTGATCATTCCGAATTTAATTTTGAAATCGATCGCGGTAAAAAATTGAAAGCACTTTTAGCAAAATTCAGTGAACTGGCGCTGCCCAGTGTGGCTGTTGACGGGGCGATTTATGTCAAGACTGACGGTGATTTGCTAATCACAGCTTTTAAGAAAGAAACTCAAGATCCTAAAAGTAGGTGGTTTTACTATGTTTACAGACTTACAGGTGAAGGAACCTTGGAACTTGTTCCGTCTGATGATAGGCACTAATTTTTTTGTTGGATTTTGTTGTGCTTCAGCGTCGAGCGAATGGCAGCAATCAGTAAATCCTGAAAGAAAAATGAGATTACGCCAATGGCAGCAATGGGCCGAGGCTGTGTGGGAACTCTGTTTGTTTTTCCATTTCTGCGCTGCGCAGCATAATTGGCGCTAGATCCATCGTACTCTTCAAAGTTTGATCTGTCCGGCCTCTGATTGCCCTATTGGGGCGTTGAAGGGCTCCATATTTTGCCTACAAAGCCGAGTTTTGGATATGGCTCTTGTTACGCAGTCATTCCGGCAATCAGAGCCGGTACACCAATCATATTGATCATGCGTTTGATATTGTAGGAGAGCACGTTGAGTGCCATTTCTGCTCGAACATTGGCGAAGCCACGTGTCAAGAAATGGGTCGAGCCCATCCATGCCTTGATCGTTCCAAACGGGTGTTCAACTGTGCAACGGCGCGTCCGCATTAAATCGGGGTTTTCGTCCATTCGTGCATACATTTCTTCTATCAGCTGCTCATGCTCCCAACGAGCAATCCGACGTTCTTTGCCGGTTGTACATTGCGCTTTCAATGAGCAGCTCTGACATTCGTTTTGCCAATAACGGCGCTGTACCTGACCACGCTCATCACGACTATAGCGATAAGTCAGTGCTTGCCCTGCAGGGCAGATGTAGACATCAGATTGGGCGTCATAAAAGAAGTCCGCCTTCACAAACATGCCTTTCTTTCGATTGCCGGACGTGTCCGGTTTTGGAACTATGGGCGTGATCCCATTATTGTTACAGGCAAGTAATTCATCGCCACTGAAGTAGCCCCGATCTGCGATGGCTTCGAGTTTGTCGACTTTCAACACCGCTTTTGCAGCTTTCGCCATTGGGGCTAGCTGCGCTCTGTCATTGCCAACATTAATCACCTCATGGGTTACGATCATGTGGGTTTCGGTATCAACTGCCGTCTGCACGTTGTACCCGACAAGGCCTGTTCCCTTGCCGCGAGTGGCCATAGAGCGGGCATCAGGGTCCGTCACGGATATCTGATCATCAGGCGTGCTTTGCAATTTGGTTGCGACACCCTCCAGCCGCTTAACTTCCTGACGAACCCGTGCGAGCTTTTCCTTCAGGCGTTCAATCTTCGTGACTTGGATCTCTGATTGTTCTTTCCTGTCAGTTCGAGCCATCTCTTCCAGATATCGGGCCGCACTGTCTTCAAGATGACTGATACGCAGTTTGATCTTACCTGCTGTGAAGTTGCGATCCCGATTGTTGACCGCTTTGAACTTGCTGCCGTCAATCGCAACGCTCGCGCCATTTAGAACACCCATTCGACGACACAGTTCGACGAACCTTGCACACGTTTTGCGGAGGGCAGCGCTATTGTCTCTTCTGAAATCAGCAATCGTTTTGTGGTCGGGTACCAATCGCCCAGTCAGCCACATGACTTCGATATTACGACTGGCTTCCCGCTCAAGTCGGCGGCTGGAAGCAACACGGTTCAAATATCCATAGATGAATAGCTTGAGTAAAACTGATGGGTGATATCCAGGCCGCCCGGTATGCGCAGGTGCTACCCGCTCAAATCCAATCTCCGCAAGATTGAGTGCATCAACAAAAACATCAACAATCCGGACGGGATGATCTTCTCCAATCCAGTCTTCAAGTTGCTCCGGGAACAGGGTCACCTGATCGCGACCAACACCTTCGATATAGCCGGACATGGCCACCTCCAATCATGTCCGAACTATACAATAAAACAGAGTTTCCACACAGCCTCGGCC
>CALGMR010000003.1 GCA_937958815.1 uncultured Rhizobiaceae group bacterium
ATTCCCCACTGCTGCCTCCCGTAGGAGTCTGGGCCGTGTCTCAGTCCCAGTGTGGCTGATCATCCTCTCAGACCAGCTATTGATCGTCGCCTTGGTGAGCCATTACCTCACCAACTAGCTAATCAAACGCGGGCTCATCTATCTCCGATAAATCTTTCCCCCGAAGGGCGTATACGGTATTAGCACACATTTCTATGTGTTGTTCCGTAGAGATAGGTAGATTCCCACGTGTTACTCACCCGTCTGCCACTCCCTCCGAAGAGGGCGTTCGACTTGCATGTGTTAAGCCTGCCGCCAGCGTTCGTTCTGAGCCAGGATCAAACTCTCAGGTTTGATCTGAGATTTGTTCCGGCTAAATCCTTCAATCCGAACCTCGAAAGGCACTCAATGGATTGAAGTGGTCACGCTTCCGATCCTAAAATCGGAATTTGTTGTCATCCAAACCCGGCTGGGTTGAACAACAACGAATTGACGAGAACATTATTTTAAACACACCTAGAAAACTGAATAAATTCAATCTCCTGGTATTTGTAACATTCTCGAAAAACGTGTCCGCCGAAGTCTCGTATGGTTTCGCAACAGCAAAAGGAAATGCTGTTGAAACCGGCAGAACTTCGCCGCCCACGTTTCTCTTTCTTCATATTAAATTGTCAAAGAGCCAAAACCATAACAGTTTTGTTCGATCCAGTTAGGAACATGCCAAAGCAAATCACTTACCAAATCTAAGGTAGGTTTTCGCTGATGCGACGCCTTTCCGGGGTGAACGTTTCGGCAACACGGTGGAGCGCTTAAAGCGCTGCGTTGTCTGCGTCGTCGTTGGGCGGGTTATAGGCTGGGATTTTATCCCCGTCAACAAGGTTTTTCGTTTTTTTGAATTTTTTTTCAAAAACTTTAACAAGAGTTCGCATACCTACACCAAACCCCTTTAAACAATGGATTTTGAGTGCATCTTGCAATTCTGCTCTGCTGTAGAATTGCGCTTCAATGCGTCATTTTTTGTGTTTTGGCTGACATATTGCAATTAAGGCCGTATTTGGGCTTTATTGTCTGTCTAATCGGAACCGCAGATTAGCCTTCTTGGAGACATTATATTGGCATTGGCGAACCACACCACCTCTAAAACGGGTGCAAACAGCTATGACAAAGCCCGTCAAACCCTTGGTTTAGAACCGGCCCTCATAAGTGGCAATGGTCGCCGGGCGCCGGATAAGCGCAAAGTCAGTCTGCGCTGGATGAGTGGTTCTGTATTAACTGGCTTCACATCAGCACTTCTTATGGGTGGAGCTCTTTATGCGGCACTCGACGGACGCCAACAACTTGCAGAACCTGCCAACCTGCTTGAAAAACTGAACAATCAATCAAGAGATGGCCTGCAAGCACTCTTAGGTGATCGCCCCGTAGCAATCGTTGCTCTAAAACCTGCAAACGAAAAGGTAATGCAAGTTCCAACCGTCACACGCGTTGGCGACAGCAATGTTATTCGCAAGCGCCCGTTTGCATATGCATCGGCACCTTTGGCCATCGCCCCCCAGAGAAAAGTCAATTATCCAGCTTTCAACCCACTTGAAGTCTTTAGATCCTCAAGCAGTGACAAAGTGAAAGCTTCAAGTGATGTGATCTACAGCGCAGAGATTGAAAGCGAAGTTCGGTTGAAAACCGGCGCCTTCCCGCTGGATACCGCTCAATATGACACATCAACCGAGATTTCGACGTTTGAGGCTGAGGCAATTGTACGCGAAGCCATGGTATCGCTTGAAGAAGGCGGGATCAGCGTTGCCGCCCTTCCCTATCTCGACACGTCTCGTTTCGAGTTAAAGCAAGAAGATATTGAACCAACGTCCGGCCTCAACATCCGCATTGTAAACGAAAACGTCTCCACGATGATTCCAACCGATGATGATGATCCTTCTCTGCGGCTGTTCGATGAAGAGGTCATATCGGTTCCGCCAAAGCAAACACTGGCGCAAGCTTTAGAACCACTTGAGTTACAACCAGCCACTTTGACGGCCATGCAAACCGCGTTGATTGGTGAACTGGGTACAAAGGCCCTTCCCAAGGGCACAAAATTGCGCGTTGCTTGGGAACGCCCCAAGGGCGATGAAACCGCATCCATAAAAATTGCGCGCCGCATCAGTGTCTATCGCGCAGGACAACACATAAAGAGTGTCGCACTCAACGATGACGAAAAAGTCGTCTGGGCAACTGAACCCACCATTATTGCAGCTGTTGAAGACAGCCCAGCCAAAGAAAAAGAAATTCAGACCGTTTCACGCTCCAATCTGCCCAGTATATATGACGGCATTTATAGAGCAGCCCTCTCGCAAGGTTTGAACAAGGAACAATCAAAACGCATCGTGCGAACTGTGGCTTTTGACGTGGACTTCCGGGCCAAATCCAGACCCGATGATGATTTGGAAGTTTTCTATTCTCTTGATGAAGGCCAAACCGAAGCCACTTCAGATTCCGAAATACTTTATATAGGTCTCACGCTCGGAGGCACGAAGCGCACTTATTACAGATATAAAGCGGGCGATGATGGGTCCGTTGACTATTATGACGAGAACGGAAAAAGCGCGAAAAAATTTCTTTTACGCAAACCGGTTCCCAACGGAAAATTCAGATCGCCGTTTGGTCCGCGCAGACACCCGATTTCTCGTCGTGTGAAAATGCACCAAGGCGTAGATTTCTCGGCGCCCCGCGGGACACCCATTATTTCCGCAGGCAATGGCGTGGTTGAAAAATCTGGTTGGGCTGGCGGTTACGGCAGACAATTGATTATCCGCCACGCCAACGGATACAAAACATCCTACAATCACATGCACCGATTTGCTCGCGGCATGAAAGCTGGCGCGCGTGTGCGTCTGGGTCAAATCATTGGACAAGTGGGGTCAACCGGATATTCAACCGGCCCCCACTTGCATTACGAAGTGATTGTGAACGGCAACAAAGTGAACCCGATGAAAATTCGCCTTCCCCAAGGACGCGCTTTGAAAGGAAACACTTTGAAAGCCTTCATGCGCGAACGTGATCGCATCAATGCTTTGGTGGAACGCGGTCGCAGCGGCGACACGAAAGTTGCAGCACTGAATTAAGCGCTAAGCTCAATTACGATTCTGTTCCTTGAGTGAGATAACCAACGAGTGCAGACAAGAGCGACAACGCGGCCATGACCAAGCAAAGTGCAATTGCTGCGTGGTTCATGGCTACGGCCTGCAACTCCACAAGCGAAATTTGATAAAGAGCTCCCTCAAGGCGCTCTCCAAACCCAGCAGCAATCATCAGGTCTTGAATGTCAGCGTGTAAATCGCTGCCTCGAATAACCAACGAGTAGCCATAAGACACAAAAGCGCCCAGACCAGACACGGCAAACAAGAATGATACGCGAGCTATCATATTGTTGATGCCAGACCCCGCCCCAGTTTTCTCCTCCGGCACAGAATTCACAACCGCCACTGCAATGGTCGATCCCATAAGACCGATTCCCAAACCAAGCACAGCAAAGCCTGGCAACAACCAGAACCAAAAATCTTGCTTTACAATGGCCCATGCAATCACCAGACAGCCGATGGCATAAATCACAGAGCCGCATGTGAGCAAAGATCTTGTTCCAAAACGATCCACCAAACGTCCCACGAAGAGTGAAAGGCAAGTGATCAAAAGCGAAAATGGCAGGAACATTGACCCCGCATAAGTGGGTGGCAGGTTCCAAGCGACAATAACCAACATGGGCAAGAAGAATGTCACCGCGCCCATGCAGGTCCACACGAGAAGTGTTACAAGGTTAGCACCGGAAAATTGCTTTGAAGAAAACAGGCGCATATCAATCATGGCATTTGGCGTGCGCAATTCCCACCAAACGGCCAGCGCTGAAACCAGGATGCCTATCGCAATCAAAATATACGCAAATTGTGCGCTGCCGGTCTCACTGAGAAATGTAAGGCCGGTGGCAAGCGCCCCCATGCCCAAAGTCAAAATAAGCCCGCCCGTCCAATCAAGAGACGCTACACCACCTTCATGCTTGGGCTGATCCGAAGGCACCATCTTTACCAAAATGACCAAGGCAATCAGTCCAATGGGAACATTGAAGGCAAAAATCCAGCGCCACGCCTCGTCACCACCATAGGTGAGAAGAAACCCACCCAAAAAAGGCCCCATGGCCGTGGTGATCGAAGAGGACGCGACCCAAATACCCATTGCCGATCCACGTTCTTCCCGAGGCGTATTTCGGGCGATCAACGCCATGCTGCCGGGCAGCATGATCGCAGCGCCGATGCCTTGCAGTCCGCGAAACACAATCAGGCTTTGAGTGTCCCAAGCAAATGCACAAGCAATAGAGGTGACAATAAAAACGGCCACGCCCCACACAAAGACACGTTTCACACCAAGCTTGTCGCCCGAACCGCCCCCCAACAAAATGAGCGCCGACATTGTTAGAATGTAAGAGTTCGACACCCATTGAGCGGCGGTGAAACTTGCGTCCAAAGACGCCCTAATCTGCGGCAAAGCAATGGCAACGATTGTACCGTCGATGAACCCCATTGCACTGGCCAAAAACGCAACAATGATGACATATTTGCGTTTCTCAGGCGGGCAGAAATGATCAAGACTTTTGCTCATTTACGCGGCTGGTTTCTGACCAATGGCCCAGGCCACTAACGGCACATTGTCGTCATGTTCCAGACTGTGGTTTGCTTCGTCATAGCGAACCCATTTATCCAGATTGGCTTCCAAGCAATCGCGGTTGCCCCAATGATTTGAACGAATGGTTTTTGGATCAAATCCGCATTCTTCCAAAAAGTATTTCAACCCAGTCGCGTTCCAGCGCCGGCAATCAATCGGGTGCGGATGATGACGCACCATAAAGGGTACAGTGAGTAAAAAATATCCGCCGGGTCTCAAGGCATCGAGCACATTTTGGGTCGCGCGGTAGGGGTATTTCAAATGTTCCCAAACTTGCTCGGCAAAGATGATGTCATATTGGCCAGCGGGTGCCGCTTCGCAAATATCATGTTCAGGGTAAAATGAATTGGCGTAGGATTTAAATGGGAAACGCCCCCACTTTTTCCCTGACACTTCAAATGCATCAAGCTCGTGAAACCCAAGTTCGGCCACCCAAGCTTCCGTTTCCGCATGCATAACAACGCGCAACCAATCTGACGGCTTTCCCAAAACACTACTCCATCACGTCAATCCAACCATTCCCCCCTATTTGAGTTAGGGTTTGGATGCAAATGGCAAAAAACTGAACTTGTTGACTCGCACAACCACAACGCTAACGTCCATTCAAACAAACGTGGGCGGACGATATGTTTCGATTTCTAAAATGGTTGGGTGCTCTGATTGTGGTGCTTGTTATCGCAGGCGCATTGCTTCTGTATTTTGCACCACCGGAGCTCATTCGTGTGGGTGCAAATTATACGGCCAAAATGGTGTGCTCAAACGCCTTTATGACTCAGCGTGACCCTCAAGACGTTCTTGAAATTGATGTGCAAGCTCCAGGACATCCCCTGCTGACAATCATGCAGATCGATGTTGATCGCGAAGCCAAGCACGTTAAGGCAGGGCTGCTTGGCATGTTTGGAAATGGGCTGGCGATTTATCGCGAAGGGTATGGCTGCACAGCTGTTCCCGATGGCGACCTCAACAAAGTTACGCAACTCAAACCCGTCGTCCCCTCTAAAGACAACAACACAAACCAAATTTGGCCTGATGGCGACACAATCAATTTTACGCCAAATGAAAAACTCGACGCAATTTTGAACAATGAAGACCTTGCAGGCCAAGGCATGCGCGCAATCGTCGTGGTGAAGGATGGTAAAATTGTAGGCCAGCGTTTCGCAGAAGGGTTCGACAAAGAAACACCCCTACTTGGCTGGTCGATGACAAAAACGGTGACGGCTGCTCTTGTCGGTCGCTTGATGAAGCTGGGCACAATTGGCGAAGACCCAGACAATCTTTTTACCAGTTGGGCAAATGACAATCGCAAGAATATTAGATTGTCCGACCTTTTATCCATGTCCAGTGATCTCGAGTGGAACGAAGGATATGGCAGTGTGAGCGATGTGACACGGCTTCTGTTTTTAGAACCTGATGCCAAAGCCTTTGCAGCCAGCTCAAAGCTCACCACGCAAGATGGCAGTCAAATCGGAAAACAGTTCAACTACTCCTCTGGCACATCGGTTCTCATATCAGCGTATTGGCAAAGTTTGTTTTCCAACCCGCAAGAAGCCAGAGCCTTTCCGCGCAAAGAATTGTTTGATCGTTTGGGCATGACCTCCGCCGTGATGGAGTTGGACGCCCGTGGCACATTTGTAGGTGGCTCTTATATGTATGCCACTGCGTATGATTGGGCGCGCCTCGGTCAGTTCCTTCTTCAGAAAGGGACGTGGAAAGGCGAACAATTGCTGCTTGATGGATATACCAATTGGATGATCACACCCCATCCAGCCTCAGAAGGGAAATATGCCAATGGACATATTTGGAGGGCTGAACCAAACTACAAACGCGTCGAAAAAGGTAACGAGTTTAAACAAAACGCATATTGGCTGGCCGGACACGATGGGCAATCCGTTGGCATTTTGCCTGACGACAATCTCGTCATTGTTCGCCTTGGTCTCACCCCGAGCAAAACAAAATATTTTCCAGGCAATCTCGCAAAAGCCGTCAGCGCAGCTTTGAAATAGGAACCAATCCTATTCCGTGAATTCGACCGTTGCACCACGCTGAACCAACTTTGCCAATTCGCGGGCATCCCAATTCGTCAATCGGATACAACCGTGGGAATTTGTTTTGCCGATGGTTTCAGGGTTAGGAGTTCCGTGAATGCCATATGTGGGTTTTGACAATGCAATCCACACGGAACCAACTGGGCCATTCGGGCCTGGTGCAATGCGAAGGATTTTATCGTTCTCGCCTTGCTGAAAATTCTTCTTGGGATTGTACGTGTACTCAGGATTAACCGCGATGCGCGTCACCGAATGAGACCCCGTTGGTGATGGCGTAGCTGCTGAGCCGATCGTTGCCGGATACGCCACCACAAGTGCGCCATTGCGATCATACGCCCTGATCTGTTTCTTGTTCTTATCAGCCACGATGTAACTTACTTTGGTGGATTTTCGTTCACCCGTGGCAGCAACTTTAATGGTAGTGCCCGCTGTAAAACGCTTGCCCGGATTCAAGTGACGCAAATAAGACTGGCTCATGTGAAACTTCTCAGCCAACATTTCGACCATAGATGTATAGGACAAAGCAGGCAGTTCCGCCTTCAGCGCATAATCAACAGGAACTGATTTTACCAATGGTGTTGCCGCATCTTTTGCAGTGATCGTGTAACTGACGATCGCGCTGCCACCAGTTCCCGCCAAAATATCTTCCAAACGTCCATAATTGCTGAGATCAAGTTCGGAGCCTTTGGCTTCTTTCCAGGCAGACATGGCTTTCGCCACATTGGAACCCCACTTTCCGTCAATCGCGCCGGGTGAGAAACCCTCGCGGTCGAGCAGAACCTGCAATGATGCCATTTGATTTCGGTTGAACCCCGGCTTGCCGCCAGAATAGTTTTTCCCGCTGCTGCGCGGCTTGGCGCCCACGGTTGGGCGTTCGAATCCAGGCAGACGCGCAACTTCATCTTCCACCGTGCTTTTGCGCGGGGCGTTTCGACGAACTGCAGGTTTCTGACGCGTATTAACCTTTGGCTCTTCACGGGTTCGAAGGCCGAATAAATTTCCAAGTTCTCGCTGTAAATTATTACGACGCTTGTTGCGGCGATCCGCACGGCGTTGTTGGCGGCGTGTCAAAGAACGATTGTCTGGGGCTGGCCCAACAACATGGCCTGTATCGGGATCGACCAAAAAACGATTCCCGTCTTGATCGACATAAATGTCGTAAAATGCCTGTGCGACCTCATACGGTTTTTCATCAGCATACACTGATGTTGAAAACAAAGCCGTTGCGCTCAAACAAGTTGCCGCAAAACAGGCCAGAACAATACGTGTTGTCATAGTTTTAGATTTCCCGATTCGTGCAGTATCACGAATGTTTCTTATGGCACATGAACCGGACATGAAGATGTCCCCGCAAATCAACTTTACTTTACGTCAATTGCAGGGACAACATCAAAAATCGATAATGTTAAGCCGCGTTCTGGCTTTCACTATCAGCTTTCACTTCAAAAGTCCCATCAACAGGACGAGGTTTTGAGCCTTTTACCCGAAAACGCAAGCGGTCCGACCCTGATGTAATGCCAATGGTTGCACCATCAGAGATTTCACCTGCCAGCAACATTTCAGCCAACGGATCTTGAACCGCCGATTGGATGACGCGTTTTAGAGGTCTTGCCCCATATGCGGGGTCATACCCCTTATCCGCCAGCCATGTCAGCGCGTCTTCGTTCAATTCCAGCGAAATTTTGCGTTCTTCGAGAAGAGCTTCAAGTCGCGCCAGCTGAATTTTCACAATGGCTGCCATGTTAGAACGCTGCAAACGATGGAAGAGAATGGTCTCATCCACACGGTTCAGGAACTCAGGACGGAACGACAGTTTCACCATGTCCATGACCTGGTCACGCACTGACGCAACATCTTCGCCATCACCAAGATTGACCAAAAATTCCGCACCCAAATTTGACGTCATAATGATCAAAGTGTTTCGGAAATCGACTGTACGGCCCTGACCATCTGTCAGACGGCCATCATCGAGAACCTGCAACAACACATTGAACACATCGGGATGCGCTTTTTCGATCTCATCGAACAGCACAACCTGATAGGGACGACGGCGAACAGCTTCCGTGAGAACACCACCTTCATCATATCCCACATATCCTGGAGGCGCTCCCAGAAGACGGGCAACAGAATGTTTCTCCATATATTCTGACATATCGAGACGCACCATGGCGCTGTCATCATCAAACAGATAATCCGCCAAAGCTTTCGTCAATTCTGTTTTACCAACACCTGTCGGCCCAAGGAAAATGAACGACCCCATCGGACGGTTTGGATCTTGCAAACCGGCACGTGAACGACGCACCGCTTTTGACACGGCAGCTACGGCTTCGCCCTGCCCCACCACACGGTTGGCCAAAACATCTTCCATGGCGAGCAGCTTTTCACGCTCCCCTTCCAACATTTTATCAACGGGGATACCCGTCCAGCGAGACACCACATGGGCGATGTGTTGCGGCGTCACAGCTTCATCCACCATGGCCGCTTCTTCATCGTCGCCTTCTGCGTCTCCGATTTGTTTTTCCAAATCAGGGATCACGCCATAAGACAACTCACCCGCCTTCGCGAGATCACCCTCGCGCTGAGCGATCTCCAGTTCAGAACGCGCGTGGTCGAGTTTTTCTTTCAAATCCCTCGTGCCAGACAAACGATCCTTTTCTGCCAACCAACGGGCAGACAAGACTTGTGCTTTTTCTTCCAGTTCGGAGAGATCGCTTTCGAGTTTCTCAAGACGATCTTTCGATGCTTTGTCAGTTTCTTTGCTCAAAGCTTCGCGCTCGATTTTCAACTGAATAATACGACGATCGAGCTCATCCAACTCCTCAGGTTTGGAATCCACCTGCATGCGCAAACGAGAGCCCGCTTCATCCATCAGATCGATGGCCTTGTCCGGCAAAAACCGATCCGTGATATAGCGGTTCGACAAAGACGCAGCAGACACCAGAGCGGAATCTGCAATGCGAACGCCGTGGTGCAACTCATACTTCTCTTTGATGCCGCGCAGAATGGAGATCGTGTCCTCCACCGTAGGCTCATTGATGAAGACGGGCTGGAAACGCCGCGCAAGTGCCGCGTCTTTTTCTACGTGTTTGCGATATTCATCCAATGTGGTTGCGCCAACACAATGCAACTCACCCCGCGCCAATGCAGGTTTCAGCAAATTGGAAGCGTCCATCGCTCCATCAGATTTACCCGCGCCCACCAACGTGTGCATTTCGTCGATGAACAAGACAATACCACCTTCGGCGGCAGTGACTTCCGACAAAACAGCTTTCAGGCGTTCTTCAAATTCACCGCGATATTTTGCACCCGCAATCAAAGCGCCCATATCCAACGCCATCAGTGTTTTGTCGCGCAAGCTTTCCGGCACATCGCCGTTGACAATACGAAGCGCGAGCCCTTCTGCGATGGCTGTTTTACCCACGCCGGGCTCACCAATCAAAACAGGATTATTTTTGGTGCGGCGCGACAGAACCTGAACCGCACGCCGAATTTCTTCGTCTCGCCCAATAACAGGGTCAAGCTTTCCTTCCCGTGCATCGAGAGTGAGATCACGGGCATATTTTTTCAGCGCATCATAGCCGTCTTCAGCAGAAGCAGAATCTGCTGTTCTGCCTTTGCGAATAACTTCAATCGCGTCGTTCAAGGACGCTGGAGACACGCCAGCTTTCTTTAAAATATCAGCTGTTTTAGCAGACTTCTCCATCGCCAAAGCCAGCAAGAAACGCTCCACAGTGATGTAGGAATCGCCAGCTTTTTTCGCGACCTTTTCTGCCTGTTCGGAGACTTTCGCCAAGCCTTGAGACAGATGCACGCCGGAATTGCTGCCAGAAACTTTGGGCATGGCGCCAATCGCAGCTTCTGTGCCAAGCAACGCGGCTTTGGCGTCTCCGCCAGCGCGGTTGATAAGAGAGGCTGCAAGACCTTGCTCATCATCAAGCAAGACTTTCAACAAATGTTCGGGTGTAAGCTGCTGGTGTCCATCGGCCAAAGCTTTCGCTTGGGCGGATTGCACAAAACCACGCATACGCTCGGTATAATTTTCCAAGTTCATAACAATGCTCCATCAAAAACCACTCTCCCAAACGGCGAGACCAGTTGATCAAAGAAAGGCTCCCGTCAGCGGCAAGCCCATAAAGTGAGAAACGTCTCATCGTTTGAGACATTTCTTTCCCCCAATATGTAAGAAGCCGCCCTTTGATTTCAAAGGACGGCTTCAAAATTTCTTCAATTAAGGGCTGAAATTATTCAGCAGCACCTGAGATAAATGCGGGAAGTTCACCTTCCGCCGCACTATCTTCTGTTGGTTTTTCAACTTTCTTGCGCGGACGAGCAGATGCGCGGCGTGGTTTTGAAGGTTTGTCTTCACCAGCTTCTGCCTCAACATCATCAGACTTTGCCGACGCTTCTTCCAAAACAGGCTGTGGTGCTTCAGCTGGGTCACTGCTCGTGTTTTCGCCATCGCCATCTTCTTGATTGCGCTGGCGACCACGACCACGGCCACGGCCACGATTGCGGTTGTCGTCCCCATCACCATCATCATTGCTTTCGCCACGTTCTGCACGTTCGGCATCACGCTTGGCACGTTCTTCATCGCGCTTGGCTTGTTCTTCTGCCTGGGCCGCCTGAGCAATGGCGATCAAACGGTTGTAATGCTCGGCAAACTGCCAATAGCTTTCCGCAGCAACCGTATCGCCAGAAGTCTGGGCGTCGCGGGCAAGGGTCGTATATTTTTCAGCAATATGCGCCGCAGTGCCGCGAATACGGACGTCTGGGCCGTTGCTCTCCATAGAGCGGTTCAGCTGATTGCGGTTGTTGTTATTGTTGTTGCGATTATTGTTGTTGCGACCGCGTGAACGTGAACGGTTTTGCTGTTGGCCTTGTCTCATACGACACTTCTCTATCAAACCCTGTGCTCAAATCTTTCGAACACATGTTGTATCCACCTCAAAGCGAGGCTGTTTTTGGGGTTGCCCCCGGTGAACGACGGAACCCCGTCAATAAAAATGAAAACTCTGCTTTTCCAATGCCCAATTTGCGTCCGCTTCTCCCTAAGACTGCGTGCAAACTTTTCTATGATGTTAAGATTGGAGATCAGCCGATCAATCGTTTTCAACGGCGTTCATCACAACCCTGCCCCGTTTTTCTAAAAATGTGTTCAAGCGTTGAGCTGAACCATAAAGCCTAGAATTTTGGGAGCAATTAAGCGCCAAGCGCTTTTCTTGTCTTAGAGGTACGCAATACGCAGAAAATTGCAAGCCTTTTTTTGATGCATGTTCAAATTTGTGAACAGATGTAATGATTTAGGGAGTGGTTGGCGCCGCGATTACGTCAAACTCTCAAAGCAAGAATGGAAGGAATGCGAACAAAATGACGGTTTCTAATCTCAATTCGCATCAAAGAACCGCACAAAATGCGATAACGATGAGCGACAAGCTGGATGAGAAAAACAAAACAAATCGGAGCATAACCCAGTTTCCAATGATCTGAGTGAGAGAGTGCGACACACGCAAGCCCACATATAACCATGCCATGATCAATGCCAATGTGCTTTGATTCTCCATCAATGAGATCGCGAACATCAATGCGTAAAACGTTGTTGGCTGTTCATGCAAGTGATTGTAGTTGTCTGCCACCCAATTCACCTTATCTGGCAGCCGTTTACGCCAATCTCCACGAGGACTTGCAGCTTGCTGAGGAGCCACTTTGGCTTTCGCCATTGCCGGAATTCTGGTGGCGTACATCCACGCCCATATCACCAGAGTCCAGATCGCAAGTGCTATGACGGGAAACAGAAATATTTGAAGGGACATACTTTTTTCCTCTACGAATTTAAGGTTGCCTGATAGCGGCATAATTTAGAGCGCAATTATTCCAGTCATATAGATGCTGCAAAATCAATTTGTCTGCCGTTTTGGGCTCAGAGCTCCCGCTAGAATTCTCTGTGAAGATATAAGCAACTAAATCCTATTCACTGAATCCCTGATCTGCAGAGTTGGCTCTATCAACATGTCTTTGGGCTCAGGTTTTTCACCTTTGATTTTCTTGAACAAGGTTTGGGCGGCTAACCGGCCCATTTCTGTGTGGCCATCGTTGACTGATGTAAGAGCGGGGGCGGCGATTGAAGCTTCTTCAATATCGTCATACCCGGTGACCGCAATGTCTTTTCCAGGCTCTAATCCGCGTTGGCGTAAGCGATGTGTCACACCCAATGCCACCGTGTCGCTGCAACATGCGATGGCAGTAGGTGCTTTACCTTGGGCGAGAATTTCGTCCACTGCGGCATAGCCCGCCTTGCGGTCATAAGGTGTTTCGATGTCTTCACGGTTTGGCAAAGGCAGACCCGCTTCTTTGAACGCGTTTTGGAAGCCGCGGCGTCTTGCACGACCAGTGGACGTCAGGCGCGTGCCGCCCACCAATGCGATGTCGGAATGACCGTTTTCAATCAGGTGTTTCGTGACAAGGTGAAAACCTGCTTCATCATTGCCTAAAAACGCTGGCACGTTTGCATCTTCTACGGTTCTGGCAACAAGTGTGACGGGCAGTCCTGCCTCTTCAATGCCAGCAATATCTTCGGCTTCGGTTCCCACAGAGGGAGACATAATCACGCCGTCTGCACCAAATTGCATCAATGTGGAGATAAAGCCAGATTGCAGTTCCAGATCATCCCCATGGTTGCAGAGCAAAAACGTTTGGCGGTTCGAACCGAGCTCTTTTTCAATTGAGCGTAAGATTTCTGCGAAAAACGGGTTGATGATGTCGCGCACCAAAACACCGACAATGTCCGATCGTTGCGTCCGCAGGCTAGCAGCGCGACGGTCGTAGACGTAGCCAATTTCTTTCGCACGGTCGCGAATACGAACCCGAGTTGCTTCGGCAACTAGGGGCGAGTCGCGCAAGGCCAAAGAAACAGTTGCTGTTGAGACTTTTAAATCATCAGCAATGGTGGACAGAGTGATTTTAGCTGCCACGTTATTCCCCTTTTTGGGCTTCCCCGTTGACATGCCGCCGCATGAGACATTTCAAAAGATAGAATTACGCCAATTCATCAAAGGTCACAATCGCCGCAAACAAGTTTTACGCAGGCCATTTTGATGAAAGAATGGCCTTGTTCATCGAGTGTGTTCCCGCTAGTTTCGGTCGGTTTGCAAAATAGGGCAGCTTTCATGCGCATCTGGATCAAAAATCCGCTTTCAATTCTTGCAGAAAACGCAGGTGGTGGAGTTGTCGTCAACGGCAATCGCATCGAAGAGTTGGTGCCTTCTGGTGGCGCGCCGAAATTACCAGGCGCTCAAACTTTTGATGCGAGCCAACACGTGGTTATTCCGGGCCTGATCAACACCCACCACCATATGTATCAAACACTCACGCGGGCACATCCTGCCGCGATCAACAAAGAGTTGTTTCCTTGGCTGAAAGCGCTTTATCCAATTTGGGCCAAAAATGTGAACCCGGAATCGTTTCGGCTCGGCACGCGGTTGGCGTTGACGGAACTCCTGATGTCTGGCTGCACGACTGTCTCTGACCATCACTACCTCTATCCATCAGGCCTTGAAAACGCGATGGACATTCAAGTGGAAGAGGCGACGCGTCTCGGCATTCGTATGACGATTAATCGCGGGTCCATGAGCATGTCTGAAAAAGATGGCGGCCTGCCGCCAGATTCCATCGTGCAGGATGATGATACAATTTTGTCCGACTGCGAGCGCGTGTTGAACGCTTATCACGACCGTTCCGAAGGCGCGATGATACAAGTGGCCCTTGCGCCATGTGCGCCATTTACGGTGACGAAAAACTTGATGCGTCAAACGATGGAACTGGCACACAAACACGATTGCACTTGCCACACCCATTTGGGCGAAACCATCGACGAAGATGATTATTGCATGGAGCATTATGGCTGCCGTCCTGTGGACTATATTGAGGACCTTGGTTGGATGAATGACCGGGTTTGGTTGGCCCATGGCATTCATTTCAATGATGATGAAGTGCAGCGTTTGGGCAAACATGGGGTGGGTGTGTGCCATTGCCCAACGTCCAATATGGTACTGGCGTCCGGCCACTGCCGCACAAAGGAACTGGAAGCCGCAGGTTCGCCCGTTGGGCTTGGAGTTGATGGATCAGCGTCCAACGACAATTCAAACCTGATCGAAGGTGTGCGCCACGCGCTTATGATCAATCGCCTGACCTATGATGCGGAAAGCGTGACCCATTTCGATGCGTTCCGTTGGGCAACAGAGGGTTCTGCCAAATGTCTCAATCGTGACGACATCGGTAAAATTGCTGTTGGGAAACAGGCGGATTTCGCCATGTATAAACTCGACGATTTGCGCTTTTCTGGAGCGGGTGATCCTCTCGCCGCACTTGTGCTGTGTGGGGCGCATGAAGCTGATCGCGTGATGGTGGCTGGCAAGTGGAAAGTCGAAAACTGCCTGCCAACAGACATGAACGTGGGCAAACTGCGTCGCGAACATGGGAAAGTGGCCAAAGCGTTTCTTGAGGCGCTGTAATCATGAGTGATGGCGCACAAATTGAGGGGGCGGACGAAAACACGGTTTTCGTTTTGCCGCTTGGTGCGACCGAGCAACATGGAACACATTTGCCATTTGAGACCGACAGCTTAATTGCGCAAGGTGTTTGCCAGCGCCTGAAAACCGCAGCGGATGATGATTTAGACCTGCGCATTTTGCCCGTTGAGGTCGTCGGCTATTCGCCTGAGCATATGGATCATGCGGGATCAAAAACGCTGACTTTTGAAGAAGCGATCAATCGCTGGATTGATATTGGTGCACAATGTGCAGCAGTTGGCGGACGCCGCATTATCTTTATGAACGCGCATGGGGGCAATTCACCTTTGGTGTCGATTGTTGTTCAGGAACTGCGTGTTCGGCATTTAATGCTTGCAGTGGCCACAAAGTGGGATCGTTTTGTGAAAGGCTCAGGCATTGTTTCCCCCAGTGAAGAACGCTTTGGTGTTCACGGTGGCGACATCGAGACATCTGTGATGCTGGCAATGCGTGGTGATCGCGTTGATATGAAAAACGCTCATGATTTTCCAAATTTACAAGAAATGCTGACCTTGGAAAACAAGCACCTTCGTGCTTATGGCTCTCATGCGTTTGGCTGGAAGGCGGCCGACCTTAATCCATTGGGTGTGACGGGAAATGCGGGGCATGCCACCGCTGAAAAAGGTGAGGCGCTTTTGAAGATCGCGGTTGAAGGATTGCACGATCTGGTAAAAGAGGTTCGCGGGTTCGATTTGGCCTTGTTGAAAGACGCTTGACCCTTATGTTCAAGCTGAAGAATTTTGGAGACGCTCGCAATGAGTGAAGCACGCACACCAGTTACAGTCCTCACAGGATATTTGGGCTCCGGCAAAACAACCTTGTTGAATCGCATTTTGAGTGAAGATCACGGCAAAAAATATGCGGTGATCGTCAATGAGTTTGGCGAAATTGGCATCGACAATGATCTTATCGTGGAAAGCGACGAAGAGATTTACGAGATGAACAATGGTTGCGTCTGCTGCACGGTGCGCGGGGACCTGGTTCGCGTGGTGCAAGGGCTGTTGAAGCGCAAAGGGCGTTTTGATGGTATTTTGGTGGAGACCACCGGTCTTGCTGATCCAGCCCCCGTTGCGCAGACCTTTTTCATGGATGATGACGTGCGCGCCAAAGCGCAGCTTGATGCTGTGGTTGGGCTGGTCGATGCCAAACATTTTCCATTGCGCTTGAAAGATGCACCAGAGGCAGAAGATCAAATCGCTTTTGCCGATGTGGTGATTTTAAACAAAGTCGATCTTGTGAGTGCAGAAGAACTGGAAAAAGTGCGTGCAACAGTTCGCAAGATCAATCCCCATGCCGTGATCCACACGGCTGAAAGATCGCAGATTGCGCTGGCTGAAGTTCTGGATCGTGGATCGTTCGACCTCGACCGAATTTTGGAAGATGATCCGCACTTTCTGCACAACCATGAACACGGCCACCCCGATCACGAATGTGGCCCGAGCTGCGACCATGACCATGGGCATGGTCATTCCCACGACCACACGCACAAGTGTGGGCCGGATTGCGATCATGATGATCACAAGCTGGATGCTTCCACCCACGACACAACCGTGAAATCTGTTTCCCTGCGTGCTGGCGAAATGAACCACGATTTGTTTTTCCCATGGATCAACAAACTCACCCAGATGGATGGTCCTGACATTTTGCGCTTGAAGGGCATAGTGGCGTTTGCAGGCGACGATGATCGATTTGTCGTTCAAGGAGTGCACATGATTATGGAAGGCGATCATCAACGCCCATGGCGCGCGGATGAAAAGCGTGAAACGCGCATGGTTTTCATTGGGCGCAATCTTGATCGTGAGAAAATTGAACGCACATTCAATGCGTGCGTGGCAGCCTAAATGCCCACCGTTGCGCCGTATGATTTTGATGAGCATGTTGAGCTCGCCACATTCATAGACAACCAACCCGTTTTTGCGCTGGTGGACGGAACAATTCAATTTCCTTTATCGCCCAACAAAGTTGTGCAGGCCAACGATGGGCTGCTGTGTGCCACGCTGACGCAAGATGGCGCATCCATTTTGACGGGCGGTGAAGATGGGCGCGTGATGCGTGTGGTAGACGGTACGGCTGAGCTTGTCAGCGAACAGAAAAACAAGTGGATTGATGTGATCACATCAGGCCCGAATGGGGCCATTGGATTTGCTTCTGGGCGAACGGCATGGGTGGTTGCCAATGGTGAAACAAAGCAGTTTGATCATGAACGTGCTGTTGAGGGTTTGGCCTTTGCACCGAAAGGATTGCGATTGGCATGTGGCCGTTACAATGGCGTTAGCCTGCATTGGGTTGCCACCAGTGGTTCGCCGGTCGATCTGCACTGGGATGGTGCGCACACGAAGGTGATGTATTCGCCTGATGGAAAATACGTTGTGACATCAATGGCTGAAAACGCGCTTCACGGATGGCGGTTGGATGACAAAAGAACAGGTGATGGAAAACACATGCGCATGACGGGGTATCCCGCCAAACCAAAATCACTATCATGGTCGCCGAAGGGCAAGTGGTTGGCATCTTCTGGTGCACAAGCGGCGATTTGTTGGCCGTTTTCTGGCAAAGACGGCCCTATGGGCAAAGCACCAAAGGAACTTGGAACGCGTGGCGATTCCATGGTGGTTTGTGTGGCGTGCCACCCAAGCGAAGATGTTGTCGCTGTCGGCTATGCGGACGGAATGGTAATGGCCGTAAAAATTGATGATGGCGGTGAAGCCCTGCTGCGCCGCGCCGGCAAAGGCGCAATCAGCTCATTGGCTTGGGACCCAGACGGCACACGTATTGTGTTTGGTTCCGAAGAGGGTGAAGCTGGTCTGATTGATGTGACTGGATGACAACATGAAAAACCCTGAACTGAAAGCTTGGTGTGACTATCCTGCCGTTGATGTGCCACACGCGAAGGAGGGTTCGCTTGCGGGTTTAACTTTAGCCGTGAAAGATATTTTTCAATTGGCTGGCTACCCCAATGGTTGGGGGCAACCTTCGCGGCTTGCGGAGGCTGAGCCGGACACCGAGACGCAGTCTGTCATTCAAAAAATGCTGGATGCAGGCATCGAAGCGCAAGGCAAAAGCCAGTGTGAGGAACTTTGCTTTTCACTGACGGGTATCAATCAACACTATGGCGCACCAGTGAATGGTGCAGCGCCCGATCGCGTGTCTGGCGGGTCTTCTTCGGGGTCCGTGTCGCTTATTTCAAATGGCATTGTTGATGTGGCGACGGGGTCTGACACGGGTGGTTCTGTGCGCGCGCCTGCATCCTATTGTGGTTTAATTGGTTTGCGCACGACCCATGGGCGATTGTCGCTCGACCGCACCATGCCTTTGGCTGAAACTTTTGACTGTTTCGGTTGGTTTGCAAAAGACGCTGAGACTTATGCCAAAGTTGGTGATGTGGTTTTGGATGATGATGCATCGTCCACGCCCTTGCGTCGTTTCATCGGCTGTCCCGAACTGGATGCGCTATTGTTGAGTGACGCTGAATATATGGCTTATGCGCCAGCTGCAGAACGGGTGGAAAACACCTATGACGCCGAGCGCGATTTTGTTTCTCTGCCGTTTGACATCATGGACGCTTATTGGGCATTTCGAAAATGTCAGGCTTATGAAGCTTGGCAAGCTTTGGGTGAATGGATCACCACCCGAAAGCCCGACCTAGGGCCCGGCATAAAAGACCGTTTTGAATTCGGTAGAGATATTTCCAAAGCAGAATTTGAAAAGCAAAGTGGCGTTCGACTGTCCATTCGCCAGAAGCTTGACGAGATGTTGGGCGACGATGGCGTGCTGGTGTTTCCAACGGTTCCAAGCGCTGCGCCGTTGAAAAGCGAAAGTGAAGATACATTGCAGGCTTTTCGAGAACAGGCGCTGCAACTTCTGTGTTTGTCCGGCGTTTCTGGTCTGCCCCAAATCACATTGCCGCTCGCCGAGGTTTATGGGGCGCCAATGGGTGTAAGTCTCATGGGACCTCGTGGCAGCGACAAACGGCTGATCAAAATGGCGCAGGAAATTTTGGGTTAGATTTGTGAAGCAAAACATTCGGCTTAGAAAAGGGTATAATCAGTGATGTCAAAATACCTCGCCACGGCTCTTTCTTTTCCAGCAGAGTTGCCAGACGGGTTTGAGTTCTTGGAAAACGAGCCTGTATTTGATGCCGCTCGCCATTTGCAAATTGAAATGCCGGAAGAGGTTATTCCTCTCAGCGATTTCGGATATTCAGAAGCTGAAATTGCCGAATGTCCCACCGGGTTTGGCGTTACATCCATTTTTCGAATTTTGAGCGATGAGGGAGCCGCTTGCCTGCTTGATGTGGCGCGGAAACTAGAAGACTTCACCACCAGTAACGCGCGTATTTCACGGAATGTTCGCGGTGGTGTTTATAGATCGAAATTTCTACGCGATTTTTGTATGTGCCCAGAGGTCACCCAAGCGGTGTCAAAAATCTGTGGCGTGAAATTGCTTCCCCATACTTTGCCGCACCAGCTTGGACACCTGAATTATAATCCGGTTGATGTGGGAGAAAATGTAGACAAATGGTACGTGGACACATTGCGGATCGATTTTGTCTTGTTCGTTACAGATCCCAAATCAGTGTCAGGGGGAGAATTTGAATATTATCTTGGCACCAAACATGAAGTTGCAGAGCTTAAAAAAGCTGGCAAGTCACTTGATCCTGAAAAGATAAAAGCCCCTAACATGCCAGGGCCGGGTTATGCTGTTCTTCAGCAAGGCAATATGGTGGTTCACCGCGCCAAGGGCCTCACCAAACCAGGCGAACGGATTACACTGGTCAATGGATATGTTCCGCAAGACATTACGTTTCCTGACTACACACGGTTCGACCAACTTTACTTGGTCGATCCCAAAAACATTGCAGCCAGCGAATATTCTCGTCACATGATGTGGATGGCACGTGAACGTTTGGAAGCGGAATTGAGTGCATTTGAGTTCAGTGAAGACAATCAAAAAATGGCAGATTGTTTTGAGCGCTTTGCGCAAATGATGGCAAATACGGCAGCTGAACTGCGACAAGCAGGAAATGCCGAGGTTGAACATTTTGGTGATGAATGATTGTAGATTTCGCGAGGGGCCAGTTCACATATTTGGATGTGGTGATTGCCATTCGCTTCAAAGTGGGATGATCTTGAATTTATGACCGATATTTTCGCGCTCGCCGCGCAAAACTTATTATCACCGATTGTGCTGTCATTTGTCTTGGGGCTTGCGGCGGCGCTGGCACGATCGGATTTGTCGATCCCCGAAGCAGCGGCCAAGGCGCTGTCCATTTATCTCCTCTTCGCTATTGGCTTCAAAGGTGGCGTAAGTGTCGCCGACCACGGGGTCGATTTATCCCTTGGCCTTTCGCTTTTGGCAGGCATTGGGTTGTCCGCAATTTTGCCCTTGGTGGCGTTCCAACTTTTGATGGTGCTGTCCAAAATGGATCGGCTTAATGCGGCGGCGGTTGCGGGGCATTACGGGTCAATTTCCATCGTGACATTCGTGGCTGCAACCTCTGTTCTGGAAGGACAAGGCTTGCCATCGGAAGGCTATATGGTGGCCGTTGCTGCCGCCATGGAAGCGCCTGCCATATTGTCGGCGCTCTGGCTCGTTTCTCGTGGCGACAGCGGCGGTGGACGCATGGATGCGAAACTGTGGCGCGAAGTCATGTTGAATGGCTCCATCGTATTGCTAGTGGGTGCTTTCATGATCGGCTGGATCACAGGCCCGAAAGGGTTGGCGGAAATTGAAAGCTTCATCGTTTCACCGTTCAAAGGCGTGCTGTGTCTCTTCTTGCTGGACATGGGTTTGCTGGCGGGGCGTGGTATGCAATCTGGCCGCAAAGCGCTTGGACTTGGCAGTGTTGCCTTTGGTATCTTGATGCCTTTGGTTGGCTCCCTCTTTGGGTTGGGGGCTGGTATGCTGCTTGGGCTTTCCACGGGCGGGACTATGTTGATGATGGTTCTTTCCGCATCCGCAAGTTACATCGCGGTTCCCGCTGCCATGCGGGTGGCGTTGCCGGAAGCGAACCCGTCTGTTTATCTCACACTCTCTTTGGGCGTCACATTCCCATTCAATCTCGTGTTAGGCATTCCGCTTTATCTGGCGATGGCTCAAGCGGCGACAGGATAAAATTATGGAAACTCACAAAGCAAAACGTGTCGAAATCACCATCGAGCTGGTCATGCAATCGCGCCTTACTGAGGCGCTGCAGGCTGCCGATGTAACGGGTTATACAATCGTGCCCGTGTTGGGCGGTTCAGGGCGTTCTGGAGACTGGAGCCGTTCTGGCCAAGTAAGCCGCGGCCAGGGCATGGTGCAGGTCATTTGCATCATCCGCCCTGAACGCTTGGACAAACTGCTGGAAGCAGCATTTTCCGTGGTGGAACGGCATATCGGCGTCGTGTCGGTGACAGATTGCGATGTGCTGCGGGCTGAACGGTTTTAGGATTGGGTTGACTGAATGATTTCAGTGAAGTGTCTTTCCTAAAGACCAACCCCGCTTAACGTTAGAAGCAACCAACCTGCTGCCGACGCCACAAGTCCAGATGCAATGGCTTTTGCCCATTCCAATATCACTTCATTGTTTTCTGAAGGTACGGCGTGGCGCTCAGTTGAATTCTGACTGTACCCCGTATCTCCTGACCAGTTTTCCAATTGAACACTGACAATCGTCTGCCACTGCAAAAGTTTCTCATAGCGGCTTGATGCGAATATGGCTGGAGCCGGGTCGTGCTGGTTGTTCTGATAATATGATTTCTTCCCAAAAGGCCTTGGGAGATTATTCGTATTTGGATTTGTTGCAAAAATGAAACCGACAAATAGCATGCTCGAAAAGAGACTGGTCGAAAATACCTGCAAATTTCGAGATTCTTTTCTTGGCATTTTCGCAGTATATCAATTCATTGCGAAATATTCAAAGAATGGCGAAATGTGGTAAATACGCTGTCTGTTCTTGATGGCAAAAATACTAAACCAATCCACAATCGAGAGAGGTGGATCTGTTGTTTCTTCAAGCTGATTTGGTCTGCTATTTTCATAGCCCCTACAACTCAATCGCCTCCCCATGGGGTGTTCGTGCAGCTGCTTCGTGCCATTCTTGTTCGCGGTTTTTTAGCGCGGTTGGTGTGGTGAGGTTTTTTTGGTCGACCAGTTTTTCAAGGGCCGTGAGCCAGTGGGCGTAGTAGTCGCGGGTCTCTCCGCTGTGGATTTCGGACGACAATGCGGTTGCCCATTCGTCCCATGTGAACGCGCCTTTTTTGTGGAGTGCGACGGTCATGGCGAAGGCTTGGGCTTCCCACGGTTCGTTGAAAATGGGTTCATCGCCTTCGAGAACCATACCTTCTAGGGAGCTGAGATCAGGCGCTTTCAAAATGCGGCTCCCACAAATCCAGCGTCAGTGGCTCTTGGAGCTCGCCATCTATCATTTCGTAGATCATCTCAATGCGCTCAGACTTGAGACTGTCAAAAGTATTCTCGTCATATGCGATACCCTGTTCCTTTGACCATGTTTGGCCCGTTTGCGTAGCCTATTCGAAGAAATCAGCAAACCGAGCCATTGGTTTTACATGAGAAAGGCCGTCCTTGGAGCAACATACAATATTGCCTCATTTAAACTCTAGCCACCTATTCAGCATTTTCAAAATGCGCGCTTAAACTTCCACCTCAACCACAAACAGCAAAGCACGGTCATTGCCGCTGAGGTCTTTGCGCATTTCTTTACACGTCCAGCCAAAATCAACCCCGAGCCGTGACACTTCCGCAGCTTGGTCATAGCCAATTTCGACGGCGAGGAATCCGTTTGGTTTGATATGGTCAGCAGCGCCGTTAAAAATCTCACGATAGGCGGTCAAACCATCGGTGCCACCGTCCAATGCAAGACGTGGGTCATGGTCGAGCACATTTCCTTCCAAACCGTCCACCACCTTTGAGGCGATGTAAGGTGGGTTGGATACGATGAAATCGAACAACTGTTTTTCGCGATCATTCAATGCTTCAAACCAACTGCCGCTGGCAAATTCAATGCGGCCTTCAAACCCGTTGACCTGCGCATTGTGCTTGGCTGTTTCCAGCGCACCCTGTTCCAAATCTGTTGCAACACATGTGGCATTTGGCATTTCGGACAACAGGGTTAAAGCCACTGTGCCTGGCCCTGTGCCTAAATCTGCAAATATCAGGCTTGCGGATTCGTCCGTTACATAATCAAGAGCAAGTTCGATCAAAGCTTCCGTATCATCTCGCGGTTCGAGCGTGTGTTCCGACAAAGTAAAATCTATGCCGTGAAACTCCCGTTTTCCAATAGCTCGGTAGATAGGTTCTCCTGCAACGCAACGCGCACAAAGGGCATAAGCTTTTTTGGCGACCGTCAAAGGTACTGCATCTTCGCCTGCAAAAAGAAGGCTAGCCTCACACACATCAGAAACAGCAGAGAGAAGAATTTTTGCGTCCCGCACAGCAGCGCGACTGTCTTGCCCAGACCTTTCACTCAATCGTGCTACCAGTTCGGTGCGCAATTGATCATATGTCAGCGTCATGGCTTTTTATTGCTCTTCATCACCCATAGCTGCCAAAAGGCTCGCTTGGTGATCGGTGATGAGGGCATCAAACATTTCGTCCAGACCTTCACCCGCAATCAATCGATCCAACTTATAAAGTGTGAGATTGATGCGGTGGTCAGATACACGCCCTTGGGGGAAGTTGTATGTGCGTATGCGTTCTGAACGGTCGCCGGACCCGACCTGCCCTTTACGGGAATCGGCGCGCTCCTGATCGATTTTCTGGCGCTCCATATCATACAGGCGCGTGCGCAATTCCTTCATGGCATTTGCACGGTTTTGGTGCTGGGATTTTTCAGACGAAATCACCACCACCCCAGTGGGCACATGGGTAATGCGCACGGCGGAATCCGTCGTGTTCACATGCTGACCGCCAGCCCCTGATGCCCGCATTGTATCAATGCGCAAATCCTCATTGCGGATTTCAATGTCCACATCTTCCGCTTCCGGCAAAACGGCAACCGTGGCCGCAGATGTGTGAACACGCCCGCCAGATTCCGTTTCAGGAACCCGCTGCACACGGTGCACACCGGATTCAAATTTCATACGGGCAAATACACCGTGGCCTTTGATGTTTGCCACGATCTCTTTATAGCCGCCCACTTCGCCCGCGCTTTCAGAAAGCACTTCCACTTTCCAACCATGGGTTTCTGCATGGCGCTGATACATGCGGAACAAATCACCCGCAAAAAGAGCAGCTTCAGACCCACCCGTTCCTGCGCGCACTTCCAAAATGACGCTGCGGTCGTCCGCAGCATCTTTTGGCAAAAGCAAAATTTGCAGTTCATCTTGCGCCGTTTCAATGGCTTCTTTCAAAGCTGGCATTTCTTCTTCTGCCATAGCTTTCATTTCAGCGTCGGTATCTGCATCTGCAAGCAATTCAGCCAGACCCACCAACTCGTCTTTATTGGCTTCCATCTCTTTGATTTTTTCAATCACAGGCCCAAGTGCAGCAAATTCCTGCGCCATTTTCACATAGGCCTCTTGGTCAGGATTGGAACTCATCTGAGTTTCCAACTCTTTGTGACGATCAAGCAGTTGGTCTATTTTTTCCTGAGGAAGCATTAAAATCTCGAATGTGAAACCAAATCAAAGGCGAACTATACCGCAATACCATGTTGGTCGGCATAGTCACTAAGAGTTTCGCGCATCGTGCGCGCGCCAATGGGTTCATCCACCGCCGCATTCACCATATGGCTGATCTTCGCCATGTCGATGGAGCGGATCATTTCTTTGATTGGGCCAACGGATGCAGGCGGCATGGAAATCGACCGATACCCCAAACCCAAAAGCGCCAAAGCTGATAGACGATCACCCGCCAGTTCACCACACAATTGAAGCGGCGTGTTGTGGCGCTCAGCCGCACGAACGATTTCGCGCAATGCGCGCAAGAATGGGCGCGACAAGGGCGTATAGCGATTTGCGAGATATGCGTTCGTTCTGTCGCTCGCTGCCATGAACTGGAACAGATCGTTGGAGCCCACAGATACAAAATCGACCTTCGCCATAAGTTCGTCCAACTGGAACAAAAGCTGTGGCACTTCAATCATGGATCCCAGCAAAATCTCGTTCGGCAAGGCATGGCCAAAGCGCGCTTGCGCTTCGATCTCATGATCAAGCATCACACGCACCTGATCAATCTCGGTCACAGTCGTGATCATAGGCAGTTTGATCTTCAACGTATGGCCAATGGCAGCTTTCAACAAAGCACGCAATTGCATGCGCAACAGGCCGGGGCGGTCAATTGACAGGCGGATGGCACGCCAGCCCAAAGCTGGGTTGTCTTCTTTTGCAGACCGCAGATAAGGCAGCACTTTATCGCCACCAATATCCACCGTGCGGAACGTAACGGGGCGACCATCGGCAGCCTCAAGAACGCTTTTGTAAAACCGCTCTTGCTCGTTCATGCGGGGCAAACGGCTTGAAATCATAAACTGCAATTCAGTGCGGAACAGTCCGATTCCCACAGCACCTGTGTGATTCAATTGCGGCAAGTCCATCGTCAGACCCGCATTCAACAAAAGGTTGATATCGACACCGTCAAGTGTGGTTGCGGACTTATCGCGCAAGGCATCGAACCGCGCTTCACGTTCAGCACGAAAGGCAATGCGCTCTTCATAATTTGCAGTCAAATCTTCAACAGGCCGCAAATGGGCGCTGCCGTCGTCTCCATCGACAATAAGCAAGTCACCATTTTCTGCCCGTGCTACAAATCCATGAACTTGCGACACAACCGGAATGCCGAGCGCGCGGGCAACAATAACTACGTGGCTTGTGGCTGTGGCTTCTTCCAGCACCAGGCCACGAATATGTTCTTGATCATAGTCCAGCAATTCGGCAGCACCCATGGTGCGCGCCACCACAATGAACTTGTCTTCGTCGGTCAATGGTTGCCCAGAATTGCCAATCAGCTGTTTCATCAATCGACGGGACAAATCGTCAAAATCGTTCATCCGTTCGCGTAAATAAGGGTCGGTGGAACGCAACAAACGTGTGCGGTTTTCCTGACTGACTTTTTCGGTGGCAGCTTCAGCCGTCAATCCGTCTCGAATGGCAGATTCAATGCGCCGCACCCAGCCGCGGTCATGGGCAAACATACGATACGTTTCCAAGACATCCACATGATCGCCGACGCCCGCCATGCCTGCATCTTCAACATTGCGCGAGACAAGTTCATCAACCGATGCGCGCAAAGATGTGACAGCTACCGCCAAACGATGAAGTTCTGTTTCTTCATCATCGCCAAACAGGTTTTCCACGACCACACGGGGTTCGTGCAAAACAACCGATCCTATGCCAATACCTGGAGAATAGGCACTGCCGTTCAAACTCACAGGCCGCGATTGGTCCAGCTGCGTGCCTTGTTGCGCAAGCCCTTTTAGATCACCTGAAACCACGAGATCAGAGAGAACCATGGCAGCTGTTTCCAGCGCTTCAACTTCTTCAAGATCAAAGTGTTTTTTCTCTTCCGTTTGCACAACCAACACGCCCAGTGGTCGGCCAGCACGCTTCATCGGCACACCGAGAAACGATTGATAAATTTCTTCCCCCGTTTCCGGCAGATAAGCAAATGACGGGTGTTTTTGGGCTTCTTCAAGATTGAGAGGGCGATTGGCTGCGGCAATCGTTCCCACAAGTCCCTGACCAACCTGCAATTGTGATGTGTGAACCGCTTCGGCCTTCAAACCGAAAGTGGCAAACAGTTCCAGAATATCATCAGCACGGCGCACATAAACTGAACACACCTGAGCGGCCATTGCCGCAGCAATTTGCTGCACAATTCTGTCGAGCCGCTCTTGGGGCCCAATAGGTTCCGCCATCGCTTCGCGCAGGTATTTCAGCAGAACCCTCGGTCCGGTAACTTGACCGTCCATTGTGAGCTCCTTGAGTTATTCTTTAGCAATCAACTATCACAGAATGCTTAGCAAGCCTCATGCCAGTTGGCCAAACGCAACTATTCCTTATCAAGACCATAAACGGAATGCAGAGTACGTACAGCAAGTTCAGCATAATCTTGATCAATCAAAATAGAAATTTTGATTTCAGAAGTGGTTATTGCCCGAATATTAATCCCTTTTTCAGCCAATGCCTTAAAAGCAGTCGATGCAACACCGGCATGGCTGCGCATGCCAATTCCCACAACTGACACTTTCACCATGCCGGGATCGCTTTGCACCACTTCGTAACCGATGGAGTCCTTGGAAGTTTCCAGTGTTGAAACAGCCTTGTCCAAATCGCTGGAGGGCACAGTGAATGTCATATCGGTAACCGAACCGTCTTCAGACACATTTTGGACAATCATATCCACGTTCACATGCGCATCAGCAAGGGGGCCAAATACTGCGGCCGCAATCCCCGGTTTGTCAGAAACACGACGCAAGGAAATTTGCGCTTCATCTTTGGCATAAGCAATGCCTGTAACTGTTTGCTGTTCCACGATCTCATCCTCGTCACAAATCAGCGTGCCGGGCGGGTTTGCACCGTCGCTGGAATCAATTGAATCCGGGTCGTCAAAACTGGAACGCACAAATGTTCGCACACCGTGCACCATCGCCAATTCCACAGAACGAACCTGCAAAACTTTTGCGCCCAGAGACGCCATTTCAAGCATTTCTTCGAATGTTATTTTATCAAGACGTTGCGCTTTCGACGCCCCAGGTGTCTTGCCCCAAAGCCTTGGGTCCGTTGTGTAAACACCGTCGACATCCGTATAGATATCGCATCGGTCAGCCTTCACACCAGCCGCGATAGCTACAGCACTTGTGTCAGACCCGCCACGGCCCAAAGTGGAAATGCGGTTGTCAGGGCTTATGCCTTGAAATCCGGCAATGACGGCAACCTGTCCTTTACCCATACGCTCGATGATGTCTGACCCATCAATGTCTTCAATGCGTGCGGCACCATGAACAGCATTTGTTTTGAGTGGGATTTGCCACCCAAGCCATGATCGCGCATCAACACCCATGGATTGCAGCGCAATTGCCAACAAACCACTGGTCACTTGTTCGCCTGAGGCAACAATCGAGTCATATTCGCGAGCATCATAAATTTGAGCGTTTGATCCTGCCACTTTCGGCATATCATTGACCCAGCCCACAAGCTCATTTGTTTTGCCAGACATGGCAGAAACAACGACGGCAACCTCGTGCCCAGCGTCGTGCTCGCGCTTCACATGGCGCGCCACATTGTAGATACGCTCCAAATCGGCCACCGACGTGCCACCAAATTTCATCACCAAGCGGGCCATGAACAATTTGCCTGTTTCTGCTGAAAACAACTGCGCCCCAAAAAAGGGGCGCTTATTTCAGGCGTGTTTAAACCAAGCTTTCAAGCGGGGCAAGGCGCGGCACCAATTGAGTTTTTGACGATGCTACCAATTGATAACCATGACCTTCGATTCATCAGCTGCAGTTAACGAATACTAACACTCACCACATAAACTTGGGGTTAGTTTACGGAGAATTGTCATGAGAATGATCGCATCTATTGCTCTTTTGATTTTAGCCTCGTCCAGCGTTGGCGTCGGCGTAAGCACCAATGTGTCCAAATCTGACGACAATCAAAAGAAGTCTGATCTCAGAAGTCCTTTCGCATCTGTTATCGCAGATATGGATGGTGACGGGATAAATGAGTTGGTAAAAATTCACCCTGTCAAAACCAAAGGCGTTGATCGCCTGTCCATACATGACCCTGTTTCTGACAAAAAAACCAATCGAATTGAAATGGATATGGCAGAACATTGGGGTCCGGGCTCTTTTCCAACATCAATCGCTGGTGGCAACATTGATGCCGATTCAAATATCGAAATCGCGGTCACACGCAAATCTAGCGTAAACATGCGAACCGCTCTGTTTGACTATGAAACGCTGAACGTAGGGCAGCGCAACGCTGTTGGCGCAATGAAATTGGTTCAGGAATTTGGCAAAGATTGGGGAAGAAAATATTTTGCGCAGCAAGCCGCCTTCGGTGACCTTAATGGCGACGGTCGAGACGAGTTGATCATTTCCACCAACGCGCCAGATCGTTTACACAACGCAGATCCGAATCCGAATAAGCCTGGACCGGTTATGATTTACGCAAGGATTGGAGCGAGCAAGCGGTTCCAACCAGTCTACCACGTAGATGGTCACTTTAAGGGGTTTAAAGTCGCAAACATCTTGGTTCGAGATATGAACGACGATGGCAAAATGGATATTCTGGTTACTGAAAAGCCCAAACAGGGGCAAAAACAACCTCGCTATAAAATCTTTTCCACACAGCAGAAAATTGCCCACACCACCGTCTCAGCCATGAAGCTGGTTTCTCAAGGACGCAAGACTTTTGAAAACAGTTTCTTCGTCAAAAAAGACGAATCCAGAATTGTCGCTGCAGAGATTAACTGAGCAAGCTGCTAAATAAGTTCCATTTCGCGTGGTGCACGACGGCTCAAAAGTTGCGGCGCGCCATCGCGAATGACGATATTTTCCTCGTGCACCAACATGCCACCGCCAGCAATCTCAATAGATGGCTCAAGTGTCATCGTGGCACCTTCCTTCATGTGTGTATGATCCCAGTAAATAAGCGATGGCGTTTCAGTGAGTTGAGTGCCAAGGCCGTGACCACAGCGCCCCACATTGCCCCCAGCCTCACCAAGCACCGAATTCATAGCCTTCGCTATTTCTGCGCATGTTGCTCCTGGTCGTGCGGCTTGAAGGCCAGCTTCTGTTGCCAGCCACAGTTTTTCATGCGCCTTCGCAACATCATCGCTGATTGAGCCAATCCCAAAGTTGCGATCAAAGTCGCAGAAATAGCCTTGGAGGGTCGCGCCCGTATCAAGCATGAACACGTCGCCGCTTTCCAATGGGGATTCATCGGGCGGAGAGATCACATCATGATATCCACCAGCCCCTGCGCCTCCCACCAAATAGGGCACGTCTTCTGCCCCTTGTTTCAACAACTCAATTTTGAACGCCTTAAATGCAGCTTCCAAAGTCTGACCTTCGTGAAACAGGTTTTTTGCTTCGGCAAAAGCATCAGATGCAATGCCACAAATTTTTTGCTGAATTTCAATCTCCGCTTCAGATTTCACAAATCGAACAGCGTCAATAATCGGTGTCGCGTCGCAAAACTCGACACCGCGCAAACGTGACTGCAAGTCTATAAGATCAAGGTGCGCCATTCGTACGATGCTTTCGCGCCCCATGGGCATACCAACCTTGGAATAGGCTGCCAATGAAGACGCGACCAAAGAAATTCCATCATCATTTTCATGGGGCGATGCCCAAGTGCGGATGTCTTCAACCCAAGTCGTCTTCATCAGCGGCGCGCCAATTTCAGGAACAATCGCGATGGGTTTCCCATGGGCCGGAACGATACAAAACCACGGTCGCGTCGGGCTCTGCCAAAACAAAGTTCGAAAGCCCGTGTAATAGCGCAGGTCAGCTTCTGTAGTGAGAAAGAGAGCATCAATTCCCAATTGCAGCATCATAGATTGAGCAAGTGCCGTGCGGTTTTCAAACTCACTGACTGCGAAATCCATCACAGTGCGCCTTCTGAAATGTAGCACAGGACCTCGGATCGATTGTCCAAACCCAGATCACCAAGCCTTTCCAAATGATGCAATGCTGCCACACCCGCAGCGCTAGAGGGAGAACTGCTCACCCCATTGGATGCGAGAAGCTTTACAGTGTTATCAACCAATTCGTCATCAAGTGTGATGAAATGATCCGCTTCCTTTGCCAAATATTTCAAGGCAAGGTGCGATGGTGTTTTGCAATCCAAACGTCCCATAGAACTGTCCGGTCCTTTTGTATCGACGCATTTTCCTGCGCGAACACTTTCCATAAGTGCTGGCGCAGCTTCTGGCTCCACGACGACAATCTTCACATCCTGTCCCCAACGCACACGCGCACCTGCAGCACAGGCCGCGGCCAACCCACCAACTCCAGCTTGCAAAAACACATGGCTTGGGGACCGAGGAATTTCATCCGCAACTTCATGGGCCATAATAAGATACCCTTCCATCACATCACGAGCAGGGTCGCTATATCCCGTCCATGAACCATCAGACAAAAGGTTCCAGCCATTTTTCTTGGCCAGCTCTTTTGAGGTTTCCATACTTTCTTCGTAGTTTGCGCCAGCCCGAATGACTTCGGCATTTTTACCGCGCAACATCACTGCAAATTCTTCTGGCACAGTGTCGGCAAGCAGCACCACAGCTTTTGCTCCAAACAAAGCCGCTCCAGCCGCAACTGAAAGACCATGATTTCCTGCACTGGCGCAAACGTATGTTTCACCGTTAAGCGCCGTTTTCATGGCATCGAGATCGTTCAAGCCCACTTTCTTTGCGGCCTGTTTGGCAATCGCGTGAACAGCACCCAAAGCTTTGAAACTTCCCAAACCCATGCGGCTTTCTTCCAACTTCAACCAGAGTTTCCCCACACCGAAGTGGGAACACAAAGTCTCGAAATTGCGCAGCGGTGTTGCATGATTGACGGGACAGGTCGAATACAATGCGGCTGCAGCGGTTACATCAGTTTCGATCACGCCTTCGGCCATGCCCTTTTCATCTGGCAGTCCAATTCCGCGCAATGGGTTTGCCAATATCTCAAAACTCATTGATCAGGACTTTCAATTTCTTCATCATCATTGTGCACCAATAGCAGGTCACGATTTGCCGCACATATAAACTATTGCCTTTTTTGCCTCAAAAACCGACATAAATAGAAACGAGTGAGGAAAGTTCTATGTCATCCAAAGCAGCCAGAGTGCCGATTGCTGAAAACAGCACGATCGATCAGGCTGAGATCGACCATTTCGCATCCCTGGCGCAAGAATGGTGGAACCCGACGGGCAAGTTTAAACCTCTTCACAAGTTCAACCCCACACGCTTGAATTATATTCGCGAAAAATTATGCGAACACTTTGATCGAGACCCAAAATCTCCCCAGGCCCTGAAAGGCCTGCGCATTCTAGATATTGGGTGCGGTGGCGGTTTGCTGAGTGAACCAATGGCGCGCATGGGTGCATCGGTTGTCGGTGCAGATGCATCTACCACCAACATTGAAGTCGCTAAAATCCACGCCGAACAATCGGGCGTGGAAGTTGATTATCGGGCCACCACGGCGGAAGATTTAGCCAGCGCTAGCGAAAAATTTGACGTTGTCTTGAATATGGAAGTTGTGGAGCACGTGGCAGACGTTAATCTGTTCATGAGCGAATGCGCGACCATGGTGAAACCCGGCGGCTTGATGCTTGTGGCCACAATCAACCGCACTTGGAAAGCAAATGCACTTGCCATTTTCATGGCCGAACAAGTGTTGCGCTGGCTTCCAAAAGGCACGCACCAATATGAAAAGCTGGTGAAGCCTGAGGAACTTGAAGCTCCTATGCAAGCCGCAGGTCTGGAAACAATTGAAACAACGGGGGTGTTTTACAACCCTGTTGCCGACACGTGGAATTTATCAAAAGACACTGATGTCAATTACATGCTGCTGGCTCATCGGCCTGCCTAAGCACAGAATAACTGCAGTTTAATTGGCATCTTCGGGCACAGGAGGAAGCGGGACAATCTCCACCCCTTCATCCAACAGGCTTTCCACATCGTCACGAGACGCTTCGCCGTAAATAGCGCGCGCTTCCGTTTCACCATAGTGGATTTTGCGAGCTTCTTCCGGGAATTTTTGGCCAACGTCTTCAGAATTCGCAATGACCTTATCTCGCAATTGCTTCATTTCGGCCATCACAGCACGTTGCGCCTCATTGACGGACGTGACAGCCATGCTCTCTTTCTGCCGTGATGTGGAAACAGAAGGAGCCATAAGCGACTTGTCCACCTTTGGAGAATTGCATTGTGGGCACGTGACCAGCCCACGCTTCTTCTGCGTTTCATAATCTTGCGATGAAGAAAACCAACCATCAAAACCGTGGTCCTTATCACAGACCAATGAGAATTTTATCACGCAGCGCGCTCCGCAGCATCTTTTACTTGATCAAGAACAAACGGTCTGTTGTTTACAAGGTTTGGAATTTTTGCTCTTGCGGCGGCTACCTGCTCAGTATCAATTTCGGCAAGGGCAACACCTGTCGATTCACCCGTTACTTCCGCAACAACTTCGCCCCATGGATTCACGATCAACGAATGACCATACGTGGAGCGGCCGTCTTCCAGGTCGCCACCTTGAGCCGCTGCAATCATATAGGCGCCCGTTTCAATCGCCCGGCTTCGCAATAAAGTGTGCCAGTGGGCTTGTCCCGTCTGACGTGTGAAACAAGAAGGGCCAGTCAGCACTTCAACTCCGTGGCGCGCATAGGCGGTATGCAATTCAGGAAAGCGGCAGTCATAACAAATGGCGAGGCCCATTTTTGCGCCCGCAACATCAAGCATCACGCCTTTTTCGCCAGGTCGATACACCGCAGATTCTCGCCAGCTTTCGCCATTGTCCAAATCCACATCAAACATATGAATTTTGTCATAGCGCGCACGACACTGCCCATCTGGCCCGAAAACAAAGGCGCGATTGGCCGCCTTTTTTTCACCCACCAAAATGGGTGTAGACCCGACATGCAATGTGACGCCCAGTTCTTTCGCCAAACTGGCGCCTGCACGAACCACAAGATCGTTCTCTTCATCGCGTACAGATTGAAAAAAAGCGCCGCGCTCTTGTTGCACAAGCCCTGTCATCTCGGGTGTTTGAATATAGGTCGCGCCTTGCTGCTGAGCCTCACGCACCAAAACATCCATTGCATCAATATTCTTTGACACGTCGGTGCCAGAACTCATTTGAACAACTGCTGCAACGAATTTAGACATGGTGTCGCCTTTAGCTTTTTAACATTGCGTCCAGATTGCCACCGCGTTCCATAGCCATCAAATCATCACAACCACCAACGTGAACGTCGCCAATAAAAATCTGAGGGAAAGTAGACCCGCCATTTGACTTCTTGATCATTTCAGCCCGCAAAGCAGGATCAAAAGTGGCATCGTGCTCAGTATAGCTTGCGCCCTTTTTATTAAGCAGGCTTTTTGCTGCTGAGCAAAATCCACACATTTTGCGCGTATAAATTGTAACCTTGGCCATGCACCAGTTCCTTAATTGTTCAGACAATGCGTCGTGAAAGCTAGATATAGGTATCAAATGTCGCCTGTTGCAACCCGTGCAAAAGTTAAACAGTCTATTTGAACAGCACCGGCACGGCGCAATGCTCGCGCGCAAGCCTGCAAGGTTGCACCTGTTGTATAGACATCATCGATCAACAAGATGCGTTGTCCCTTCACTTCAAGCTTTTGTGATAACGGCACGCGAAAGGCTCCCTGAACATTTCGAGCACGTTCTTTGGCTTTCAAGCCAACCTGTTGTTTCGTACGGCGCGAACGTTCTAGCAGTTCAGGTCGGTATTCATATCCTGTTGCCGCAGCAATCGGACGAGCAAGTTCAGCAGATTGATTGAAACGCCGTTCAAGCAAACGCCATCGGTGCAAAGGCACCGGCACAATGAGACAAGACTGTTCCAACAGATCGCTGCCAGCACGCACCATCCATCTGGCCAGCCACGGGGCTAAATCTGTACGGTCTGAAAATTTCAGGCCCTGTATCAACTTGCGCGCCACATCGTCGTACAAAACGACCGAGCGCGCCCGATCAAAAGCTGGAGGGTTTGCAATGGCTTCAGCGCTCAAAGCACCAACACCGAGGTCATAGGAAAACGGAGAACCCAAAATTTCGCAAAATGGGCACTCCACAAACCGCATGGTCGACCAGCAAGTTGGGCAAACCATGCCAGCAACGTCAATTCGCCGTTCGCACGAAAGGCAAACCGGTGGCATGACCAAATCACGCAGATTTCCCAATCCCTGACGTCCAGCACGGACCAGCCATTTCAATGACACATCCCCCAATTTTCTTCTGTCGCAAAGAGATTGTGAATGGTTTTTGCCTTTTTGGATAGAAGCTGCGAAATTTTCGTGCCAAAGCCATTTCACACACTTCAAAAGGTCCAGATCTCAAACGTGTTCGATCCCAATCGCCATTTGCACAGTCTCAACCGAGCCAAACACATATCGCAGGCAGGCGATGACTTTCTCATGCAGCGGGTGGTCGAAGATATGCTGGAACGTCTGGGCGCCATAAATCGCACCTTTGACAATGCAATCGCCCTGTTTGGTCGCACAGAGGGCCTTGCAACAGCCATGCGGAACAACCCGCAAATCAAAAACACGGTGCGTGTGGAGGAAGAAATTCACGTCGGTTCAGCAGATCACATTGTAAGTGGCGACAATATGATGCTGGAGCCCAATTCGGTTGATTTGGTTCTAGCACCTTTCGGCCTGCATTGGATCAATGATCTGCCGGGCGCATTGGTTCAACTGCACCGCGCTATAAGGCCGGACGGATTGTTGATGGCTATTCTACCAGGGCCCGATACTCTGCAAGAATTGCGTGATGCGTTGTTGAGCGCAGAAAGCGAAGTCAGCGATGGTGCTGCTATGCGTGTCGACCCTTTTACAGATATTCGAGACGCAGGCAGCTTGCTCCAACGAACAGGTTTCGCACTTCCTGTTGTTGACCGTGATGATGTGGTTGTGCGCTACAGCAGCCCATTGGATTTGGTTGCAGACCTTCGAAAAATGGGCGCAAACAGCCAGTTGAGCAGCAAGTCCCCTCCTCTAAACCGCCAAACCATCGCTCATTTATCGTCGCATTACAGTGAGCACTATTCGGACGCGGACGGGCGATTGCGCGCCACTTTTTCATTGATTTCGATGTCTGGCTGGGTGCCGCACGAAAGTCAGCAAAAGCCATTGAAACCAGGTTCTGCAAAAACCCGCATGGCCGATGCCCTAAAAGTTGATGAGGTTAAGCTAAAGCCTTAGCGACGGCTCAGCAATTGCCTTCGCGACGACCATCTTCATAAATCAAGCAAGGAGTGCTTGGGTCTTGCTGCAGAACGCTGCGGCGAATGGTGTAGCGTTGGGTGCGACGCTGGGATGAAACACCAGCCGTGGTGATTGGGTCGATACCCGGATAAATCACTTCCGGATCACCATCAGCATATTGAGAACCGCTATCCAAAACAGGCGTCAGAAACAACGCACCAGCAATGGCAACGGCTCCAAAGCCCAAACAGAGCTTTATCACTTGTGAAGTTGACACACCGTCAGCGATATCTTGCAATTTTTCCAACATTGGATGTTCCTCATACCCCAAAAACATTGAGTGCCTTCACTCAGTGGAATGAGCAAAAACGTGGTGAACATGAGGTTAATACCAAAACTATAAAAGTTCTCTTAACGTGGGAATCAATGGAAGGTCAGCTTCAGGCATCGGATAGTCTCGCAGATTTTCAGCCCGCACCCATTTTAACGCCTGTCCTTCTCGCGATCGAGCTGTGCCCCACCATCGACGGCAAATGTAAAGCGGCATCAACAGATGAAAATCAGCATATTCATGGCTGGCGAATGTCAGCGGAGCTAGACAAGCCGTTTTGGTTTCAACACCCAGCTCTTCTTGCAACTCGCGAATAAGCGCTTGCTCGGGCACTTCTCCCAGCTCCACTTTCCCGCCGGGAAATTCCCACAACCCTGCCATGGCTTTGCCCTTAGGGCGTTGTGCCAAAAGGATACGGTCGTCCGCATCAATCAATGCACAAGCGACCACAAGAACCATTTTTTTAGGGGAATCACTCATCACTCTTAGCCCTGAAAACCCTCTGGCGCTTGGCGATAAGAATAAGTGTAGGCAGCTTGAAAACCCTCATCTTGATAAAGTGCGATAGCAGGTTCGTTGGCTGCGACAACCTGCAACCAAGCGCGTCTTGCACCGTTTTCAAACCCCCACAACATGGCTGAACGCATAATCCGTCGACCATAACCTTCGCGCCGCAAAGCAGGGTTTGAAACAACCTCAAACAAACCAACCAAATCCCCAAACCGCACAGCCATAGCAGCAGCAAGAGGTTTGCCATCATCATCTTCCGACAAAAACAAGCCCACTTCACCTTGCACATTGCCAATGATTTCAGACAGGCCAGGTTTTACTTCACTGGCAAAACTTGCCATGACGATGCACTGATCAATCCACCGCCCCACATCTTTTAAAGGGACATGATCAAATGTTCCCGCCAAATCCACTTCATTGAGATTTCGGGTCATCACCACCGTTTCATCGAAACGGCGCCACCCTCTGGCGTCCAGAATATTATCCAACTCCGGAGGTGCCAATGGTGACTGTCGAAACACCAAAGGACGCCCAAAACTATCAAAGCGACGCGCCGCCCGTGCAATCCTATTTTCCAGATCAGAGTGATCTGCACGATCCAATGGATTGACCGAATTGATCCGTTTTGATGGATGACCAGCGGTAAGACGTATGGCCCATGTGCCATCATACTCCACGCTGGACGCTGGCCACGAACGAAAACTCACGGCTTCCAACCGGCGCACATCTGCCAATTCTGCTTGCAACTGGGTCGGCATAACCGCCCTTTCACTTAAACGCGTCACTCGATACTCGGCCCCAAAAATTCTAACTGCGGTAATCGCCGTTGATGGCCACATATTCTTTTGTCAGGTCACACGTCCAAACGCGCGCCTCACCGGAGCCAATTCCAACATCGGCAGTTATTTTGATTTCATCGCGGCGCATGATTTCGCTGGCCGCATCCTCACTGTAGTCTGGATCGCGTTCGCCTGCCACTGCAACCCGAATATCACCAAACCAAACGGCCAGGTTATCACGGTCAGCAGCCTCGCCAGCTTTGCCAACTGCCATAACCACACGTCCCCAATTGGCATCTTCACCAGCAACAGCTGTCTTTACCAGTGGAGAGTTAGCAATCGAAAGTGCAATACGCTTGGCAGCACCATCATTTTCTGCGCCTTTGACGCACACTTCAACTTCTTTGGTTGCACCTTCACCGTCGCGCACAATCTGCATCGACAATTCATGCAGAACTTCGCGCAAACGCTCTTTAAAAGCTCCAAGAGCATCACCCTCAACAGGCCCATTGCCCGCTGCACCAGTGGCAAACATCATCAAGGTGTCGCTTGTAGATGTATCGCTGTCCACGGTTATGGAATTAAAAGTGCCCTCGACGAGTTCTGACAAAAGCGATTGCAGAACGTCACTTTCAATAGCGGCATCCGTGACCACAAATGACAACATTGTTGCCATATCTGGCGCGATCATGCCGGAGCCCTTTGCAATGCCGCTGATCGTGACTGACCTACCAGCCAAATCAAATGTCGACGTCGCCAGCTTTGGATAGGTGTCCGTGGTCATTATGGCTTCCGCAGCCTGTTGCCAACAATCGCCTTTGCTGTCTGCTACCAGTCCGGACAACAATGGAGCAAATTGATCAGCATCCAAGGGCTCACCAATAACTCCGGTCGATGCAAGATAGACTTCACCTTCAGCGCAACCACATGCATCTGCCATGGCTTTAGCAGTGATCGCAGTTGCTTCGTCTCCACGCGCACCGGTGAAAGCATTTGCATTTCCAGCATTCACCACCAAAGCGCGCGCAGGTTTACCCCCTGCAAGCGCCTTTCGGCACCAATCCACCGGTGCCGATGAACACTTGGATTTTGTGAACACACCAGCGACCGAAGTGGGTTGATCAAACACCATAACCAACAAATCTGTCCGGTCTTTGTATTTGATCCCCGCCTGAGCTGTCGCCATCCGAACACCATTGAGGGCAGGAAGTTGTGGCGACACTTTGGGCGCAAGTGGAGAGATTTTCAGATCACCCATCGAATTGCTTTCAAACCGAACCTAATTTGGCAGCTTTAGACTTTCATCCAGCAACTCCACACCGACTTCTGTGCGGCTTTGCTCAATCGCCTTTCCGTAAGCTTCAGTCAGCATCAACTGTCTGATCTGCTGTTTGGACTGTTCATAGGTTGGCTTTGGTTGATCACGCTTTTCGTCCACACGGATAATGTGGAAACCAAATTGCGTTTTCACAGGCTCTTTGCTGAATGCACCTTTTTCCAGTTTAAAGGCAGCTTGTTCGAATTCCGGGACCATTCGGCCAGGGCCGAAAAAACCAAGATCACCACCGTTTGGACCGCTTGGGCCAGTGGATTTCTCTTTCGCAAGTTCAATAAAATCTTTCCCTGCTTCCAGGTCTTTGATGATTGCCTTGGCTTCTTCCTCAGTCTTCACCAAAATGTGACGAGCGCTGACTTCCTGCTGCGGCGTAATCTTAGCGCTTTCCTGCTCAAAACGCTCTTTCATCAACTCTTCTGTAATATTGGGCTGAATTTTCTTCTGGAAGTAACCGTTGTGAAGCGTGCGCGCTCTTAACAATTCTATACGGCGCTTGATGTCGGCTTGATTTTGAAAGCCTTCTTTTTCAGCTTGAATGGCCAATACATTGATGTCGATCAGAGAATCCAATGCGCGCGCACGGCGTTCTGCTTCTGGAAAGGATTGAAACTGTTGCGCCATATCGCCCATTGCTTGGTCAAGATCCCCAGAAGTAATGGTACGATCGCCTATTTTGGCCAACACTTTCGCTTCTTGGGCGAATGCGCCTGAACTCAGGGCCATAGTGCTTACCAAAAGCAACGGAAGTGCAGTTTTAGCAACTGATGAAGAAAGGTGAGAAAGAAGGTTCATCTATATGTCCTGAATACGTTGTCTGTAAATTGATTGCGTTGGCAAACTCACCAATACAACAAGCTTTGAATCGGGGCCTTATCAGGGCAAATGCACAAACGCGCAACCGCCAAAATGCTCCACGTTGACAAGGCTATACCCCACTCTTATCTGTCCTGAACACCATCGTCCATATTTGCTTGTATTGTTCGATGCTTTAATTCATTTTTCACAGTGCCCGTTCGGCACAAGAATTCGGTTACGGTAGGAATAAATTTATGGTCAGTTTTGGCGGCATCGCGCGCAAACTCTTCGGCTCGGAAAATGACCGTCAGGTCAAAACCTATAACCCGAAGGTGGAGCAAATAAATGCATTGGAGCCGGAATATCAGGCTCTGTCTGATGACCAACTCAAAGCAAAGACAGATGAGTTCCGCAAACAATTAGAAGACGGCGCAAGTCTCGACGATCTTCTCATTCCTGCTTTTGCCACTGTGCGTGAAGCCTCTGTTCGATCTCTTGGTCTTCGTCCTTTTGATGTTCAGTTGATAGGCGGCATGATTTTGCACGAGGGCAAAATTGCAGAAATGCGCACGGGTGAAGGTAAAACGCTTGTGGCGACACTTGCAGTTTATCTCAACGCACTTGCAGGCGAAGGCGTGCACGTTGTGACCGTGAACGACTATCTCGCTCAGCGCGACTCTGAAAATATGGGGCGTCTGTACAGTTTTCTGGGTCTGACAACGGGCGTGATCATCAATGAATTGGATGATGACGAACGCCAAGAAGCTTACAATTGTGACATCACCTACGGCACCAACAACGAATTTGGTTTCGACTATCTGCGCGACAACATGAAATTCGAACTGGACTCCATGGTTCAGCGCGACCATACATTCGCGATTGTGGATGAAGTGGATTCCATTCTGATTGATGAAGCGCGTACGCCGCTCATTATATCTGGTCCAGTTGACGACAAATCAGATCTCTACCAATCCGTTGATGCAATCATCCCATCGATTTCCGACGAAGACTACGAGTTGGATGAAAAGCAGCGCACCGTTACTTTCACAGAAGAAGGCAATGACAAACTTGAAGAATTGTTGCGCGAAAACGGCATTTTGAAATCTGGATCATTGTACGACGTGGAAAACGTCAGCGTGGTTCATCACGTCAACAATGCATTGAAAGCCCACAAACTCTTCACCCGCGACAAAGACTATATGGTCGTGCGCGGTGAAGTCGTCATCATTGACGAATTTACAGGTCGTGCAATGCAAGGCCGCCGCTATTCCGAAGGTCAACATCAGGCACTGGAAGCCAAAGAGAATGTTGAAATCCAGCCAGAAAACCAAACGCTGGCGTCCATCACGTTCCAAAACTATTTCCGCATGTATGACAAACTTGCTGGCATGACGGGCACAGCTTTAACGGAAGCGGCAGAATTTGGTGACGTTTATAAACTCGACGTCATTGATGTTCCAACCAACAAACCCGTATTGCGTCTTGACGAAGACGATGAAGTCTACCGCACGGTTGAAGAAAAATACGTGGCGATCGTCATGGATATCGTCAACTCGCAAATGCACAAACAGCCCGTATTGGTTGGCACAACATCAATTGAAAAATCTGAACTCATTTCGTCCATTTTGTCCGACACCAAACAACTGGCAGCCATAAAAGCCACTCTGGCCGAACGCATCAGTGCGATCAAACCGGGCAAAGAAAAAGAACTTGTCGCTTATTACGAAGACACAATCACAGCACTTACCGCGGCGATTGAAAACAAAGGCGTAACCCACGAAGTTCTGAACGCCCGCTATCACGAACAAGAAGCCTATATCGTGTCACAAGCGGGTGTACCTGGTTCAGTGACCATCGCCACCAACATGGCAGGCCGCGGCACCGACATTCAGCTGGGTGGCAATCTCGACATGCGTCTCGAGCAGGAACTCGAAGGTGTGACCGGAAAGAAGGCTGAAAAGCTGGCCGAAGAAATCAAAGCTGATGTGGCCCGTTTAAAAGAAGAAGCCTTGGCCGCAGGTGGTCTCTACGTTTTGGCAACAGAGCGTCATGAAAGCCGCCGTATCGACAACCAGTTGCGCGGACGTTCCGGCCGTCAGGGTGACCCAGGGCGTTCTAAATTCTTCCTATCGTTGCAAGACGATTTAATGCGCATTTTCGGTTCGGATCGCATGGATTCCATGCTCACCAAACTTGGCTTGAAAGAAGGTGAAGCAATTGTTCACCCTTGGATCAACAAAGCATTGGAAAAAGCCCAGCAAAAAGTGGAAGCCCGTAACTTCGACGCACGTAAAAACATCTTGAAATACGATGATGTGATGAACGACCAGCGCAAAGTGGTGTTCGAGCAGCGTATTGAAATGATGAGCGCGGAAGACATGTCCGAAATCGTTGCTGACATGCGCCGCGATGTTGTCGAAAATCTCGTTTCATCCACCATGCCGGAAAAGGCCTATGCCGAACAATGGAAGCTTGATGAACTGCAAGAAGGCGTTCGTGAATATCTGAATCTTGATCTTCCAGTGCATGAATGGGCCAATGAAGAAGGCATCGATGACACGGACGTTCAAGAACGCATTCAGGAAGCTGCAGATACGGCAGCAGCCGAACGTTCGGAACGCTTTGGCCCCGAGGTTTCAACATATGTGGAAAAATCAATCCTGCTGCAGACTCTCGATCACTTGTGGCGCGAGCATTTGGAAAACCTGGAGCACCTGCGTTCTGTTATTGGCTTCCGCGGATACGGTCAACGCGACCCGCTCTCCGAATACAAATCTGAAAGCTTCAGTCTGTTTGAAAGCCTTTTGGGCAACCTTCGTCAGACAGTGACCGCACAAATGATGCGCGTGGAATTGGTGCAAGAAGCTGCTCAAAACGACATGGAACTTCCAGAAATGGAAGGCAGCCATATCGACCCTTTCACCGGTGAAGATGATTTTGGCGACTATGAAGAAGAAGGCTACGGCAAAGCGCTCGTAACCCCGTCGCGCGCACAGGCCGCTGAAGGCCGAGACCCAGAAAACCCGGACACTTGGGGTCGCGTGGGTCGAAATGAACCCTGCCCGTGTGGCACAGGTCTCAAATACAAACATTGCCACGGTAAAATCGGCGCTTAAGGAACAGGCCTCTAACGAAAGTGCCGCAGTTGCGCGACAATTGCCGGGCTCGTTTCAAAATATAGAGAGCCTAGCAAGGACAGCAGATCAGCCCGCAGGTTTGAGCGTTGCTTCCAAATCTGGTTTTGCTGTAGTCGACGCTTCTGATGCCGCAGGTTTGGGATCTGCCGTTTTCGGTTCAATCTTTTTCTCAACCTTTGCGGCGGGCACAACAGCTTTAGGCGCAGGTTTTTTAACTGTGATCCCAGGCAAAGCTGTTTCAAATGTGACTGGCGACAATGCTGCGATTTGTGCAGTGCCCGACTTTCCCGCCAGTTTTTCGAATTCGGAAACGTATTTTTCTTGTCTCTTCGTGAAGGCTGTCGCCAGCGCGACTGGCATTTCCATAGTTGGACAAGAGCGTGTCGACGTATATCGACCCGTCGTTGTTGTGTTAAACACATAACGCTTTCCACACACATCCACCTTTGGCGGCTTGCGCGTGATTTCAAAATGATCGTGTCCGCGTTTCAGCATTTGCCAGAATTTGAAGTGTTTATGATCTTTGTATTTGACCATGTTCTTGGTGGTCATGCGAAACGGAAAAGCCTGCATTTGAAAAGCTTTTTGTCCACCATCGAACGCATCGCGGGCCAAAGCGTAAATCACTTCCACTTGCTCGTCTGTCATTGAATAACAGCCCGCTGAAGAACAAGCCCCATGCACCATAAGGTGCGAACCGGTTCGGCCATGGGAACGATCGTACACGTTTGGAAAACCCATGTTGAACGACAAATGAAAAGAAGAACGTGGGTTCATCTGATGCTTATTGACGTTGTAGAAACCTTCCGGCGCTTGGCGGTCGCCCTCTTTGAATTTAGGGCCAAGTTTTCCAGACCATTTGCAAATCTCGTAGGACGAAAGCAGCGCATAACGGCCCGTATGAGTTTGTTTCCAAACTTCCAACTCACTGCTTTGCTTATAAACGCGGATCATAATGGGCGCTTTAGGGCTCATGCCCTTGGCCTTCATAGCGCGGATCAATTTTGATGGAACGGGACGGTCTTCCTTTGGCACCAATGAATCAATCGATCCCTGACACGCGGTCAACGCGAGCAGTGAGACTGCGATAAATGTCGGCTTCAAAAGTGCCTTGTAACCCATCTGTTTCTTTTTCAAATCCATCGATGAAAAGATCCAACTCCAGAAGATTGCCCAGTTCTACACCGTCATGGTTGATTTTGTCTTGACGGTGACAAGCCATTTCACGTGATTGTCATTGCCTTTCAATCACGGAATATTTCATGCTGTTAGAGTGTGAAACTACAGGTTGCGACCAATCGCCAAAAACTTCTCACGGCGTTCGCGCTGAAGATCATCACCAGACTTCCCGCTCAAATCACCGAGAGCTTGTTCAATCACATCGCCTGCGGATTTCAACACGGCTTCACGACCACGATGAGCACCACCAACGGGTTCTGGAATAACTCCATCAATAATGCCAAGACGTTCAAGGTCTTGAGCCGTGATTTTCATATTTGTCGCCGCTTCTTTTGCCCGTGTTGCATCGCGCCACAAGATTGAAGCTGCTCCCTCTGGCGAGATCACGCTGTAGATGGAATGTTCGAGCATGAACACGCGATTTGCAGCAGCAATCGCAATTGCACCACCAGAACCGCCTTCACCGATGATGACAGAAATCATCGGCACTTTGAGATTTAGGCATGCCTCTGTGGAGCGGGCAATTGCTTCGGCTTGTCCGCGCTCTTCAGCACCAATGCCTGGGTAAGCACCAGCCGTGTCCACCAAAGTGATCAAAGGCAAATTATAGCGTTCTGCCAATTGCATGATGCGCACTGACTTACGGTAGCCTTCCGGCCTCGCCATGCCAAAATTATGATGCAATCGCGATTGGGTATCATTGCCTTTTTCATGGCCAAGGATCATCACTGACTTTCCGCGAAACCGCCCCATACCACATTGAATGGCGTGGTCATCAGCAAACCCACGATCTCCAGCCAAAGGCTGAAAATCTTCTATCAACTCAGAGACATAGTCTTTGAAATGCGGCCGATCAGGATGGCGTGCAACCTGTGTCTTCTGCCACGGATCAAGTTTTCTATAGAGGTCGGAAAGAGCCTGTTCAGACTTGGTGCGCAATCGCGCTACATCGTCGTCAACATCGACAACATCGTCAGATTCACCCATCTTCTGCAGTTCACGAATTTGACCTTCGAGATCTGCAATCTGTTTTTCAAATTCAAGATAGGCTTTCATGGATTACACTCTTGGAATAGTTGCCAGAATTTTAAGTGGAAATTTCATGAATTGCACCTGAAATGAAAGTCACAGGATGCTCTTCATACAAAAACCCGGCCACAAATTCGAACCGGGTTTTTAGATTTAGGGCTTCAATCAAGCAGCTGCTTCAGCTTTATCACCACCTTCAGAAGATTTGCCGTCAGCCGCTGCATCACCCTCTTCTTCTTCTGGTTTCGGACCACGACGCGGCCCCTTAGCCAAATTGGCCTCCAGCAAGAGAACAGCTTCAGTTTCTGAAATCTTCTTGACCACAGACACTTCTCGCGCTGTCCGTTCAAGTGCAGCTTCATACAATTGACGCTCTGAGTAAGACTGTTCCGGCTGGTTTTCAGAACGGAACAAATCCCGCACGACCTCGGCAATTTGGTTCAAGTCACCAGAATTGATCTTGGCATCATATTCCTGGGCACGACGGCTCCACATGGTGCGCTTAATCCGAGCACGACCCTGAACAGTTTTCAGCGCCTTCTCAACAACGGCATCATCGGCAACTTTGCGCAAACCTACGGATTCAATCTTGGGAACAGGAACCCGCAATCTCATTTTGTCTTTGGCAAAATCAATCACCAAGAGTTCCAGAGAAAATTCAGCAACTTCTTCTTGCACAATATCAATAATTTGACCCACACCATGCGCGGGATAAACGACGAATTCGCCGGTCTTAAAACCCTGTCTTTGGATCGTTTTCTTGGCTGCCATGCCTTTTCGCTCCTTAATGACGACCTTTGAAACAAGGCCGCTTTTGTTGGCACTGTGCAAACACATGCACAGCACAAAGAATGATTGAGCTTGAGATGAAGCCCTTTGCCCATTTGGCTCTGAAAAAGCCTGCTACAAAGAACAGGTGTCAAAATTACGACCACAAAATGGAACTGCTTTCACATAAAGAAGCACGATGCCTGATATGTTGTGGTGGATTTATTGACGGCTTTCAAAACAGGGGAAGCACAACAGACATAGTCTTTGTTACAACAACCCCTTCAAAACTTAACGGTTAAATTTCAATACACTAAAAATGGTCAAAATTCAACGCAAAAGGCGGTTAGAACCTTTTGCTACCCTCAATATCAACATTTGTTGGTTAATTGCCGGCACCTGGTTCAGCAGAGAAATATTTGTCGAATTTGTCTTTTTCGCCATCGAACTTTTCAGCATCGGTCGGGGCATCACCCTTTTCAATGATATTCGGCCACTTTTCGGCGTATTCCGTATTCACCTTCAACCATTTGTCTAAACCAGGCTCGGTGTCAGGCTTAATCGCTTCAGCAGGGCATTCCGGTTCGCAAACGCCGCAGTCAATGCACTCGTCCGGATGAATAACGAGCATGTTTTCGCCTTCGTAAAAGCAATCCACGGGGCACACTTCCACGCAATCCATGTATTTGCATTTGATGCAATTGTCGGTGACAAGATAAGTCATGTGTTGTCAACATTCTCAAAAAGACGAAATCGCTCATTGCTTAGCGTTTCAATTGAGCGAAAACAAGAAAAACTGTTCGCGTCAATCTGTCATTGAAGAGATGAATTTTGCACGTATTCCACAATTGGCAACGTCAGTCCTCATCATAGTCTGACCGAGCTGCATTTTCGCGAAAACGCATCGTTTCGCGACGTTGTTTTTTGGTCGGGCGGCCAGCCCCTTCATCACGCACAGCAACAGTGTCGGTAGACCAGACTATATCTTCCTTTTTGGAAGGTGGTGGCGACAGGTCTTCATAAAGAAGTTGTGCTTCGGGCGCCGGCCCTCGTCTTGTCCCGGGTGCCTGAACCTTCAACACTTTAATTTGACGCTCAAGCGCAATCGTCAGCACATCGCCTACAGATATGTTGGAACTGACCGAAGAAATCCGCGTGCTGTTCACACGCACTTTTCCAGTTTTGATAATGTTCTGCGCTCGGGAGCGAGTCTTCACAACCCGCGCATACCACAACCATTTGTCGACACGGATTTTTCCTGACCCGGTGTCCACCATACTTATTTTTTTGAAGACAGGTCTGCTTTAAGTGCAGCCAATTTCGCAAAGGGGGAATCCGGATCTGCTTGTTTTTCGCGCACAGGCTTTTTGTGACGACCGCCACCCTTTGAAAAATCTTTGCGGGGTGGTTTTTTGCCACCATCGCGCTTTTGACCACCATTGTCCTTGCCGCGCCCACGATTGGCATTGTCTGCGCGTTTAGCACCATGATTGCGATTGCCTTGGCCTCGGTTTTGTCGCCAAATATCTATGCGTTTTGGTTCCGCAGGTTCTGCATCATCAGCTTTTTCCGCTGCTGTGCTTTCAGATGCTTTGCCTTCTGGCGTCGTGTCTTCTGGCATCGTGTCTTCTGTGGGCGCAGCGTCGACTTCATCACCTGTGCCGGATGCTTGGTCCCACTCGGCGAACTTCGCCAGAACATCTGTTTCCAACATGCTTTCGGCTTTGTACCCAAGACCACGCAAAACATCGCCCATGTCTTCATGCGACGCACCCAAAATGGAGAGCATGTCTGGCGTAATAGTAAATCCTGCGCCATCCCATGCCCCCTCGGGGCGTTTTTCAGGCTTGTCTGCGTTGAAACGCCATCCGGTAGCTGGCCGAATAAAATCAGCCAACCGTTCCAGAATATCGACACGCACGGCTTTTTTGCCCAACACACGCAAACCCGCCAAGCGATAAAGCGTCTGTTCAAAACTGGTGTCCACGGGCATGGATGTTCGTCCAGCGGCCAAGGCATTCAAGATGTCATCTCGACCTTTGGCGTCCAGACCATCGTTTGAAATAGACCAAAGCAGAGACACAAGCGTTGCAGGCGCAGGCTTTAGCAATGCTGGAATAAAAATGTGATACGCGCCAAATCGAACGCCCTTGCGCCGCAACACTGCACGTTGATCTTGATCTAGCTGGCGAACATCTTCTGCAATGTCGCGGCGATCCACAGTGCCCAAATTTTCCACCATGCGGAACGCAACGCCACGCGCAATGCCTTCTAATTCCTCACCAGCATCTAAATCCACCAGCGGTTTGATGACGGTTTCAATGTTATGACCAAGCCAACGCTCCAAACGGGCAGCCACCTTATCACGCGCGGGGCCTGTCAGTTGCTCATCTGCCAACAAAAGAATTTTGGGTTTGAGAACAGTTTCGCCTGCCACAACACGCGCCACGGGTGCGCCAACCCAGCGCATTGTTCCATCGCCATCAAGAACGATGTCACCATTTGGCGCTGCCCCAAGGCGCTCTGAACGGGCTTCAATTTCGCTGGCCAGAGCTTTTTGGGCAGCTGTTTTCATGGCTTTCGCATCTGGCCCGTCAGCGGCAGCATCCGCCGTAAAGCGGAACCCTGAAAGCTCCCCTACATGATGTCCTTCAACCATGACGGTTCCATCGGATGAAATTTCGGCCTCTAGCATAGTGTTTTCCCGTAGGCGCTTCATGAGCACCGATGTCCTGCGATCAACAAACCGTTTCGTCAAGCGTTCGTGTAGCGCATCTGACAATCGATCTTCAATAGCCCGTGTTTCCTGTTGCCACCCAACAGCATCTTTCAGCCATTCTTTGCGGTGGGAAACGAATGTCCAAGTGCGTATATGCGCTATTCGGTTCGAAAGCGCATCAATGTCACCCTCACAATTGTCCGTTTGCTTAACTTGGTTGGCAAACCAGTTTTCATCAATAAAGCCGTCATCTGCCAAATCACGATAAATCGTGCCCAGCATATCCGCATGGTTTGCGGGAGCAATTTTCCGATAATCTGGGATTTGAGCAACTTGCCAGAGCTGTTGCACATCGGCTGCGTTCAAAACGCGTTCGCGTATATCGTTTTGGCCAGCCATTGCCGTCAAAGCACGTTGATCCACCGCCATAGGAGCTTTCACCAAAACAGGATGTGTGTTGGGGCGTTCAAGACTTTCGATCAATTCAGAAATCGACCCGAATTGCAGATCACGGTTGCGCCATTGCAACAATTTTTCAGGCGGAAATTCGTGGGTTTCCAACCGCGAAACAAGTTCATCCTCAAACGGGTCCACATTGCCCGTGACGCCAAATGTCCCATCGTGGATATGGCGGCCAGCGCGGCCAGCGATTTGCGCAAATTCGGCAGGCTTCAACCGACGCGTTTGATATCCGTCAAACTTCTGCTCTTGTGCAAATGCCACATGCTCCACATCAAGATTAAGCCCCATACCAATGGCATCTGTGGCCACCAGAAAATCAACATCACCGGATTGATACAAGTCTACTTGAGCATTTCTTGTGCGCGGTGAGAGAGAGCCCAAAACAACCGCAGCTGCACCGCGTTGACGACGAATAAGCTCAGCAATTGCGTAAACTTCATCTGCCGAAAATGCCACAATCGCCGATCGTCTGGGCAAGCGCGTGATCTTCTTCGAACCCGCATACACCAGCTGGCTCATACGAGGGCGCGTTACAATATTGATGCCGGGCAAAAGCTGCTCAAGCGCGGGGCGCAAAGTGGCGGCACCCAACAGCATGGTCTCATGGGACCCGCGCAAATTCATCAATCGGTCGGTAAACACATGTCCACGATCCAGATTGGCGGCAAGCTGCACTTCGTCAATCGCAAGAAAATGGACATCCACATCAGGTGGCATGGCTTCCACCGTGCACACGCGATATTTTGCACCTTTGGGCAAAATTTTCTCTTCGCCTGTAATGAGTGCCACTTGGTCAGAACCCACGCGAGCCACCACACGGCCATAAACTTCGCGCGCCAAAAGGCGCAGCGGCAACCCGATCATTCCCGAAGGCTGCGCCAACATACGCTCAATCGCCAAATGGGTTTTGCCAGTGTTTGTAGGGCCCAAAACGGCTGTTACACCTCTGCCAGAACGCACATTGGCCGCTGGCGTCATTTTATTGCGCGGCACTTGATCAATTTCAGGATGGGAATTGCGGTTCATTGGGAAATCTTGCACGTCGAATTGGTTCAAACGTAACAGATCGCGAACCCATTGGCTTCACAAATAAGGACTACGCACGAAAATTTCGACGTTATGAGGCTTTGAATGAATAAGCCTTGCCCGATGCCGTACCACGACGGGTTTTTACTCTAAAACTGTAAAGAGCATAGACATTGGTCTGTCCAACACGAGCCATCGAAATCTCCAAATCACGATTGGCTTTCATAAAGCGCGTAGATTTCCCTTCCAATCGCATACCCGCAACGGGTTGATAACGAATGGCACAGGTGAACACTTCACCTTTGAAACCATCGGCAGACCGCACAGCTTTCGATTTGAAGGACAATTTCAAATTCACACGGTTTTTACCGTCGAAAATGGGCAGTGTGCGATTGCAAACGCTTTTGCCATTTCCAACTTCACCATCGGCCACCGGGAAAACCAATGCACTGATCGGATCAATGACATTTTGAATATGATTGTTTTCAAGTTTGGCAGCACCTCTTTTGTATTTGATTTTCGGTTTAACGGACCGATTGACCACACTGCCATTGGCAAAGGCGATTTTTACAAACCCCTTTTTCTTGCGCTGGCGAAAATTGATTGATTGCGCCTTTGGAACGGGGTTGCCTGCACGAAACGAGCCTTTCGCGGAGAATTGAGCCTTTGTGTCGGCAACAATTGCCACAACGGCGTTGGTTTTCATGGTGCCAACCAAACTGTAATTGGTTTCATCAACACGCAGAGAATTTTTCATCTTTCCAACACTAAGACCCAAATATGAGATCGTGTATTTGGCCTGCAAACGCGTTTCAGCAGCTTGAACGGCGTTCACACTTGCGATTCCTGTCATCACAACAAACGCAGCTGCACTTGGCTTAAAAAGTGGCGTCATAAATAGGTCCCTTAGGATGGCCATAGAATATATATGTTCCAAATCATCGAGAACTGAAAGGAACGCGCTTCTCTAGAACATTGGGAATGGGGCAGAATTAGGAAATTTCATTTAAAACACTGTAGGCGCTGACAAAGGGAAACCGCCAAAACCTGTCACTGGGGCTTCAAAACACCTTTATAAGAAACAATCAGCCCAATCAGGGGCGCTGCAATCTCCACATCGAAACAGAATTGCCCGTCCTTTTGTGTTTCAAAACTGCGCCCTTTGGGCAGCAGGAATTTGGGCAAAGGAAGTCCCAGCAATGACCAGTGCCTTGGTATGAGGAACATTCGCTCTTCTTCAATCACCAAAGCCAGAGCCACCGTGATCAATCCAAAACGTTCGTTCAACAAATGCTGGGCTCTCCCCTCACCCGCACTTTGAAACGACGAGAATTTTTGACCATCAAAGTTTCTCAACCACAACTCGCCACCGTCGCGGCACATCATCTCAACGTGTACTGGCATCGATGGTGCTGACTTTGGGAACCCAATAACCTTGGCAATGCCCCGGGCTAAAATCCCACTGCCACGCTTTACCTCAGCCACCCCCGACCACTTGCGCGGTTCTAAACCGTCATGAATCGCTTGCACTTGTGGCGGAAGATCCTCAAATGCGCTCCCTAAAACACGGCGGTAGAGCGGTTGATTGAGCGAAGGCTCAAAGCGGAAGCCTGTGCATATGGCGCGCTTTTGAAAACCGGGCTCATAATCTTTCAATTTCAACTCACCAGCGCGCGCACCCGAAATTGGCAAATCGCCATTGAAACACTTTCGCACAATCGCTTCAGCAGCCATTGAAGGGATATACGGCCCCGTATCTCCTTCGGCCAACATGTGCCACGTGCGCACAATTTTGCGCCCGTTTTGCAAACCAGATGCCTCGACAAACATTCCGCCACGGTGTTCGCCAAATTTCGCCAGATTGAGAACTTTATGAAACAGACCTGCAAATTGCGCCAAAGATGGCAGGCGCAATGGTTGTCTTAATCTTGCGTAGACATTCAAACCGCGATGCAACACTTCAGGTAAGGGGCCAGCACCCATCCAAATGTCCTGCAAATCCTTATACTTCACCGGATTGGTTTGCAGATCAGGCACATCCACCAATGAAAAGTGTCGGTTTGCAAGGGGCAATTTTCCCGGCACAGCAATTGTGTAGCGCATGGTCTCCGCCAGCGCAGTTGCGGTGGTTTGCTTCCCGTTGCGTTGCAGTTTTATGTCTGTTCCGGCGTAACTTAATATGGCGCGCATCACGTTCAAACCAATACCCGCATGGGGCGAAGGCGCGACGCCTCCCTTTACCCTTTGCACTGTCATGTCTTTTGAAAGCTCATGCAAAACTGCACCACTCAGAACAGGATAACTGCTCACACCCGACAATATGAACACACCCGCTTCTTTTGCAGCTTCGTCAAATTGTGAAACGCCAAACACAAAATCTGCGGCATCTGCGAGATCAAGATAATTCACTCCGCAAGCAATGCAGTTTCCAATCACAGTGTATCGCGCGTCGCCATAATCTTGAAAGGGGCCTGAAGCATCCACCACAATGTTTGGCATTTCGCTTTTAAGCGCAACGCCAATGTCTTTTCGGTCAAGCTGAAATGGTCTTAGGCTGGCCACGGATTTGATGCTTTTGCAGAATGTCTCAACTCGCTCGGCGTTACGCCCGCAGATCAAGAGTTCCAGTCCGTCAATGTCGCTTAGCATCTCGGCAAGGCGCCCGCCAAAGACACCGTATCCACCGAGGACCAATACTTTCATTTCAACAGTCTCGTTTGAACGTCTGGATCAGGCATTGAACACATGTCAGTTCGCCCAAAAAACCGATACCTGTTTCTAGCGACCAAATTGTAGAAAAAATCCTGCACGGGTTTGGGAAGTATGTTTAAGACCATGAGTCCCTTCCAAACGCCACCCAATTTAACACCAGCGCAAATGATAGCTTCAAGTGAGGCATAGGCCTTACCGTTTTCGACGTAAAGCCACGAAGCGGGATCATCAGGATTCAAACCATAATGGGACAACAATGCCGTTCCCACAGCTGACTGAACTGGAATTATCGTAAAGGCATGTTGTCGGTCGTTGCGCGCAATCCATGCAGCCCCTTTTGCGCACAATCCGCATTGAGAATCCATGACAGTAAACACGTCAGAAGCTTCAAATGGAGGAACCGAAGCATCTTGAAGATAGGAAAAAGAATCGTGGTGAATACGCATACTGACACACTATCTGGGCTTTCTAGCCGTGCCTATGACGCATAGTGTCCCTACATTGCAGAAAAACTCGACAGATTCAGCCAAGAGAATGGTCGAAAACTCTTGACGAATTTGCATTGCGCTCCTATGAAACCGCAACTTTTCCGTTGTTGGTGAAGACTTGTCGACCGTTCGCAATTGTGTGACGGGGCAAATCGACCTGTTTCAGGCCACATCAACACGCATTATTTAAAGGTACGAACCATGTCTCGTGTTTGTGAACTAAGCGGTAAATCCGTCATGACTGGCAACAATGTAAGCCACGCGAACAACAAAACGCGTCGCCGCTTTTTGCCAAACCTCGTAAACGTCACTCTTATGAGTGAAGCTTTGAACCAGCGTATTCGCCTTCGCGTGTCTGCTTCTGCTCTTCGCACGGTAGAACATCGTGGCGGTCTGGACGCTTTCTTGCTGAAAGAAAAGGAAGGCAATCTGTCTCCCAAAGCTGCAATTATCCGCCGTCAGGTGGCAAAAAAACTTGCTGAAAACGCCGCTGCTTAACAGCCCCGAATTTCAGTAATTTTTGAAGGGCGGTCAAAACCGCCCTTTTCTTTTGCGCATCTGCGCAATCAACACGCGCGGCAGCGCATTAAAATTGAACGGGAGCCTCCCCATGCAAAACTCGGCATCACACCAAGCCACAAATTCGTCTTCAACCATGACCATCGTCGGCCTCGTGGCTGCAATGGTATATGTGGTCGTACTTTCAAACGTGCTCGTCCAATACCCGCTCAATGCGGAAATTGGTGGCATTCAAATGAAAGACCTGCTCACGTTGGGCGCCTTCACCTATCCGCTCGCTTTTTTCGTGACGGATGCAACCAACAGACATTTTGGGCCAAACAAAGCGCGCCTTGTGGTTCTGGCTGGTTTCGCAATCGCTGTGTTGTGGAGCATCTGGCTTGCAACACCGCGTATCGCAATTGCATCAGGCAGCGCATTTTTGATCGCGCAATTCCTTGATGTTTCGGTGTTCAACCGTTTGCGTCAAACCGCTTGGTGGTTGGCCCCACTCGTGTCCAGCGTCATCGGCTCTATCGTAGACACAGTGCTGTTTTTCGGAATCGCATTTGCACCCATGTTCAACGCCTTAGACTTTGGCGGGAAAGATGGCTCTCTAGCCTTTGGCGTTCCGTTTCTCGGTGTGGGCGGAGAAGTTCCACTTTGGGTATCACTCGCCATGGGTGATTTCATCGTGAAAATTCTAATCAGTCTGGCGATGCTTTTGCCCTATGCAGTTGTCGCAAAACGCCCTGCAACATCGGTTGCCTAAAAAGCAACACGCTCAACATCGACAAACAGACGAACGTTAAGTCTCGTCTGTTTGTCCGCGTCCAAAATTTGGCGCATCGGTTTCCTGACCGGCATCGATAATACCACGGCGAATTTCACGGGTCTTGGTAAAGTGCTCTTGCAGCAAATCACCATCACCCCACCGAACGGCTTTTTGTAAAGCAGACAGGTCTTCTGAAAAACGGCCCAGCATTTCCAAAACAGCATCTTTGTTGTGAAGGAAAACATCGCGCCACATGACAGGGTCAGAGGCTGCAATGCGCGTAAAGTCACGAAATCCTGACGCTGAAAATTTGATCACTTCAGATTGGGAGACCTCTTCAAGATCAGAAGCCGTGCCAACAATATTGTAAGCAATCAAATGGGGAATGTGGGATGTCACGGCCAAAACACGGTCGTGATGATCGGGGTCCATTTCATCAACCATCGACCCCATGGCTTCCCAAAATTTTCTGATTTTCATCACGGCGTCAGGAGACGTCCCTGTTTCTGGTGTCAGCAAGCACCAGCGATTGTCAAACAAAGTTGCAAAACCTGCGTCAGGGCCAGATTCTTCAGTTCCGGCAATGGGATGGCCCGGCACCAAATGAGCTGTCTTGGACAAGTGGGGTTTTATTTGCTCCACAACGGAACGCTTCACCGACCCCACATCAGACACAATCACTCCGTCTGCGAGATGCGGAGCCATACGCTCAGCAATCGCAGCACATGTGCCAACAGGTGTGCACAGAATGACGCAATCAGCACCAGCAACAGCTTCGCTGATTTGGTCAGTATATTGATCACCAAGGCCGAGCTCTTCTGCTCGTTTCAGTGTTTCTTTGCGTCGTGTGGAAATGACAATCGTTTCTGCCAACCCATCACGCTTTGCACGCAGGGCAATGGAAGATCCGATCAACCCGATGCCGATCAAACACAGGCGCTTAAAAATTGGTTCTGGCATATCAAGAGGCCATAAATTCGCTCAATGCCGCAACGGCACCACGACACGCTTCTTCCGTCCCGATGGTCATGCGAAGAGAATTGGGAAGCCCATACCCTCCGACCAAACGCAGCACGTAACCACGCGATGTCAGGAACGCATCAGCATCTTTGGCGGTTTTGTTTGTGCCATCAAAATGCATGAGAAGAAAGTTGCCAACACTGGGCGAGACGTTCAAACCAAGCGCGCTCAGCTGCTCAGTTGTCCAACTCAACCATTCATCATTATGGGCAACCGCTGCGTCGATTGTCGCACGATCCGCAACAGCCGCTTCAGCAGCAGCAAGAGCCGCCGCATTGACATTAAACGGTCCGCGCACACGGTTCAGTGCATCAACAATATGTTCAGGGCCATACATCCATCCCACACGAAGTGCTGCCAAGCCATAAATTTTCGAGAACGTGCGCGTCATCACAACATTCTCGTTGTTGGAAACCAATTCGATGCCGCTCTCATAATCATTGCGGCGAACATATTCTGCATAAGCAGCATCAAGAACGAGCAAAACCGATTCAGGCAATCCTTCGTGCAAACGGCGCACTTCGCTCATAGGCAAATATGTTCCTGTTGGATTGTTCGGGTTGGCTAAGAACACCACACGTGTTTTGCTTGTCACCCGTTCCAGAATAGCGTCGACACTTGCCTGAAATTCAGTCTCTGGCGCCACAACGGGTGTTGCACCAGTTGCCAGAATACCAATTTTGTAGACGAGAAAACCGTGTTCTGAATAAATCGCTTCATCGCCAGCGGTCAAAAAACACTGCGCCAACAGTACGAGCAATTCGTCTGAACCATTTCCGGTCAGAATATTTGCAGGATTCAATCCATGAGCTTTCCCAAGCGCTTCCCGCAAGTCGCTGGCACTTCCATCCGGATAATCCTCCAGATTTGATGCAAGTGCAGAAAATGCATCTTTTGCCCGAGGGCTTGGGCCCAGCGGTGTTTCATTTGCTGAAAGTTTGTGAACTTTTACACCTTCTGGCCCTGCAGATTTTCCAGGAACGTAAGCCGCAATATCCAGAATACCTGGATTGGGTTGCGGACGGTTTTGTTGGGTGGTCATGAGGTCGCTCGGGAAAACTACGTTTACAATGTGAAAACTGGTTTAGAGCGAGTCATCAGTCTTGTGAAGTCTATTTGAATTTTTGCGTCCAGCATTGCTCACACCTTGCGGTGCAAGAACAGGCACAAACACACGTTTCGACTTGCGCTGGCGAACAGGCAGACCCTGATAAACCTGCTTCGTAGCCTCCACCACAACAACGCCTGCAAAGGCCGGTGTAAACCGCCGCCCAAATTTCTCCAGCGAATTGGCAAACTTCATCACTATCCCTTTGCCTGATGGTGGAAAATGCAAAGCATCAGACCATGCCGTTGGCGTAAACATATTGTCACGCAATAAGCGAGAAAGCTGCCCGCCTGTATAAGGTCTTCCTGCACCAAAAGGAGTGTGCTCAACGCGCGCCCAAACACCGCGACGGTTGGGAACAACAATAATGAGTTTTCCACCTGGCGCCAAAACCCGCCAAACCTCATGCAGGGTTTCGCTGGCGTTTTCACAATGTTCCAACCCGTGCACCATCACCATGCGATCAATCGATGAATCTGGCAGAGGAAGATCTTCCTCAAACACCAGCGAAGTTGCACATGGCTCACCAAACGGCCAATGCACAGCCCCTTGTCGCGCAGGCATGAGAGCGATTGTGCGTTCAGTATCCGCTTTAAAGCGTTCAAGATACGGCGTGGCATAGCCAAAGCCCACCAATCGCTCCTGCGACATGGGTTTCCAAACAGCACTTAACGCCTGCTCGATGGAACGCCGCGCCGCGCCACCCAAAAGTGTGCCGTAAAACTGTCGAAGATCAACTATGTCCATATTCATCTGATCACGCTAACAAGGTTCAGCACAAAGCGGAATGCAAAAGAGGTACAAATGGCCAACAAGATGAAAATCTTTCAGTTTCCCTGTCGTGAAGACAATTATGGCGTGATCTTATCCGATCCGCAGACTGGTTTGGTGATCAGCATTGACGCACCCGAAGAGGAGCCAATCGCTGATGTGCTGGAAGACAAGCGCCTCAAACTCACGCATATTCTCACAACCCACCACCATGGCGACCATGTGGCCGCCAACTCAGCACTCAAGAGTGAGCACGGGTGTGAAATCATCGGACCCAAAAAAGAAGAAACCAAAATTCCGGGCATCGACAAATCCGTTGATCAAGGAGACAGCTTTGAATTGGAAGGCCAGCGCATTGAAGTGATTGGCACGCCAGGCCATACGCTGGGGCAAATTGCCTACTATTTTGTCGATCAAAAAGCCGTCTTTGCGGCTGATGCGCTGTTCGCTTTGGGATGTGGGCGCATTTTTGAAGGTGATGCAGCAATGATGCATCTGGCCATGCAACGTCTGGCCGCCCTGCCCGACGACACCAAAGTGTATGCAGGACACGAATACACTCTTTCAAACGCACGCTTTGCAGTGACAGTAGACCCCGAAAACAAAACCTTGATCGAACGCGCAAAAGAAATCGAATTCCTGCGCGATGAAGGCAAGCCAACATTGCCAACCACAATTGGAATCGAAAAAGAAACCAATCCCTTTTTGCGCGCTCACGACCCAAAAATTCGAGCCCATTTAGGTATGGAAAACTCAGAAGATGTGGATGTGTTTGCTGAAATCCGCGCGCGAAAGGATCGTTTCTAATGGACAAAATGCGCGCTGCCGATGTGATTGCACATTTCGACATGAAACCGCATCCGGAGGGCGGGTATTACAATCAGACATTTCGCGACGACAACAATCAGTCCACCGCAATCTATTATCTCTTGGAAGCAGGCGACTGCTCCCATTGGCACCGCGTTCACGGCAGTGCGGAAGTCTGGCACCACTATGCAGGTGGTCCCTTGGCACTTACCCTGTCCTCAAACGGACATGATGCCGAAGCCCATAGACTTGGCACAAACATAACTATGGGTGAGAAACCTCAAATTGTTGTGCCTGCAGGATGGTGGCAAACAGCGGAAAGCTTGGGCGTGTGGACGCTGGTTGGATGCACTGTAGCACCCGGTTTTGACTTTGAAAATTTTGAAATGGCGCCACCAGACTGGCGACCGGCACCCAGAAGCTCAAATTGAAGCTTGAAACTTCTTCAATTAGAACTTCCCATTAAACCCAAGGATTTTTGCGCTGCGGCTCTCCGAAACGATAGCCCTGCAGATAATCAACGCCCCAGTCACGCAACAGGTTTGCGGTGTCAACATCTTCAACCCATTCCACAACCGTTTTCGCATCAAACAGTTTTGCAAGATCAACCAACGCTTTTATGAAGCTTTGGTTTTCGTTGCTGGTTTTTAGATTGTCGACAAACTGCCCATCCACTTTGATGATATCAAAGGGCAGGCCTTTGAGATTGCGGAATGAGGTGAAGCCGGCCCCAAAATCATCAAGCGCCACCTGACAACCAACATCTTTTACACCCTCGATAAAGCGTCGTGCTTCTTCCAAAGATTCAGCAGCGTGAGACTCTGTAATTTCCACGATCAAGCGTTGTGCGAGGCCAGGGCAACGATGCGCATGGTGAGCCAATTTGGACAACCATTCCGGATCGCACGCAGTGTCGTTGGACACATTCAACGAAAATTGAGCTGTTGGATTTTCAGCGAGGGTCTTCAACGCTTCATCCAGTGCGAAATGATCGACCAGACGAATGAGACCCAGATTTTGAGCGGTGGTGACAAAATCGCCAGCAGTAAATGCTGCACCATCTTCACCTTCAAGGCGGATCAGCGCTTCGTGAAACGCCAATTCATGTGTTGTGGCGTCAACAATCGGTTGCCACGCAAGGTGAATGCGTTTCTTCTTCAAGGCTGACACAATCCGCTCAGCGGTTTTAGCGGCTTCCAAGCGTTCTGCATCACGCCTTTCATCACGTCGATAACTGACAATAGATGCGTTTCGACCACGGCGGCTTTCGCCCAATGCTTGGTGAGCCGCCATAAAGGCTTGCTTGATGTCGCGCGCGTGCTGAGGAATGACAACACCACCAATAGAAATGGAAACCGCGATTGGACCGCTTTTTGTTTGCACAACATTCTCGCGCAACAGGTTCAAAATTCGATACCCAGCGACGAGCATGTCGCGGTCATTTGAACCGGGCAAAATAATCCCGAGTTTCGCACCCGAAAATCGACCAATGATGTCTTTGTCACGCAGGTTTTCACTTAAACGTTTGGCCACTTCTGCAATCACAGCATCGCCAGCCTCGTAACCATAAACGGAGTTGATCAGATCAAAATGTTCTAGTCCAACAACAACAAAAGCCGAGCAACCCTCACTTCTGGCAATTTCGTTGAACTCATCTTGCAATCGCACATTGAGATGCGCGCGATTGAAAAGCCCGGTAAGAGGGTCATGTCTGGAAAGATGTTCTAGTCGTTGTTCCAAACTGCGGCGTTCATTGATGATACGAATAATGCCATGGGCGCGGAACGGTTTTCCATCTTCTCCGGCAAACCAGCGTCCACTGTCTTCCACCCAAACATCGCTGCCTGTGCCTAATTTCTCGCCACTCAACGCATATTGGAGACGAAAGGAAACCCCAAGGCCATCGTCCACAACCTTTGACGACAAAATCGCATCATTTCGCGTTGATTCAGTTGTTGGCAAAAGCAACGCGTTAAAGTCTCGGCTCGTGTGGAACGTTTGTGTGGAATCGATACACATCAATTCATCAGCACCAGCGCTCCACTCCAGACGGTCACTGGCGATGTCCCATTCGTAAACACATTCGCCCACCGAACGCAGCACATCGTTTTCGAGGTTTCGACGATCTTGTAAGGCATTTGGGTTGCGCAACGCTTCGAGTTTATCACTCTTGCGTTCAACCACTTTTTTCACTGTAGATGCGTTCATTTATCAGCCAAACCTTCGCCACCCTCACATATGTGACGAAATAATGCACCTTATAGGTTAAAGAACCGCCAATCTTCGATGGGCAAATAGAGTTTCACCAGCTACATCAGTTGGGTGATCATCTCATATTTTGCGGTGCAATATGACATCCCTTTCTGCTTACAACCAACTGCTCAACCATGTGAAACAAACATCAGCGCTGGGTCAAATTGCAGGCGTCTTGTCATGGGATCAAGAAGTCATGATGCCTCCTAATGGTGCCTCCATGCGCGCTGAGCAAATGGGCGCCTTGGCAGTTGTAAGCCATGCGCACCAAACAGACCCACGCATCGGTGATTGGCTGGATCAAATTGATGAAGCATCGCTTTCCAACTTAGAAAAATCCAATACGCGGTTGGTGCGAAGATCGTACCAACGTTCCATTAAAATTCCAGCAAGTCTGTCAGAGGAACTCGCGCGCACCACGTCTCACGCGCAAAGCATTTGGGCTAAAGCGCGGGCAGCAAACTCTTATGCAGATTTTGCACCCAATCTTTCAAAAATTGTTGACCTTAAACGCCAAGAGGCAAAGTGCTTGGCTGATAGTGGCGCAAATCTCTATGATGCATTGCTGAATGATTTCGAGCCCGGCATGACGACATCCGTTCTACAGCCTTTGCTGGAAAACATGCGTCCACGGCTCACGGCACTGCGTGAAAAAATTGCCGAAAGCAATCACGCCCAACCCACTCTCACAGGCCCGTTTGATACCGATGCCCAAATGAAATTGGCACGCAGCTTTGCAGACGTGGTGGGATATAATTGGGATTCTGGTCGATTGGATTTATCGGTCCACCCGTTTTCATCGGGTACAGGAAATGATTCCCGAATCACAACGCGCGTGGGTGCGGATGATCCGCTCGATTGTCTCTATTCGACACTGCATGAATTGGGACACGCGCTCTATGAGCAAGGCTTGCCACAAGACGTCGCATTAGAACCCATCTGCAGCTATGTCTCTATGGGTGTCCATGAAAGCCAGTCACGTTTGTGGGAAAACAAGATTGGGCGCAGCAGAGCTTTTTGCACATGGTTGTGGCCAAGAATAAACGAGGCGTTTGGCGCTGGAACTGTCACGTCTGCCGACGAATTGTATAGAATCATCAACCGCGTAGAAACCGGATTTATCCGTACTGAATCTGACGAAGTACATTACAATCTTCACGTTCTTTTGCGATTTGAACTGGAGCGCGATTTAATTTCAGGATCATTGGAAGTCGCGGATCTGGAAACCGAATGGAACCGTCGTTTCAAACGTGATTTTGGAATTTCTGTTCCTGACGCCGCCCACGGTGCTTTGCAAGACGTTCATTGGTCCGCTGGTATGTTTGGATATTTCCCCACCTATTCGCTGGGAAACATTTATGCCGCACAGCTCAATGACACTTTGCGTAAGGCGGCTCCCGATCTAGATGAAGAGATCGCAGCTGGAAAAACCGAGACGGCCTTGCATTGGTTGCGCGAAAACATCCACCAGAAAGGATCGCTCGTTGAGCCTGATACCTTGATCGAACAAGTGGTCGGCCAGAAAATATCTGCAGAGCCTTTGCTCAATTATTTGGAAGACAAATACTCAGAACTCTTTGCCTTGTAAGGCTACATGTCTTTTTCGATTTCTCTTGCGCGTGTTAGGGCGTCACGTGCGAGGACGCGGTCAAAATATGCGTTGACCCTGTCGCTCGCGATTTCAAACTTTGCGCTGCGGGCCCATGAACCTGCGTGCCCCAGAACCACATCAGCAGCCGTAAATCGATCACCAATCGCAAACTCATTGTCCCCCAAACGCGCATCCATTGCGCGAATGGCATTTTTGAATTCCATCTTTGTGACTGCACTTACGTCAGCGCGAAATTCATCCGGCAAAATGAAATTATGTTTCATCTTCAACCAAAGAGGCGCTTCCAAATCATTTTGAGCAAAGTGCATCCAGGAATCTATTGAAGCACGGTCAGCGCTTGCGGGTGCTGCACTCATGTTTTTATCCGTATTCTTATCGGCCAAATAGATACAGATTGCAGCTGAATCGATGACAGTAATATCTCCATCAACCAGAACGGGGCCTTTGCCAGCAGGATTGACCGCTCTGATTTCAGGAGTGTGCGGCTTGGCCACCACAATTTCATAATCCTGACCCAGTTCCTGACACATCCAACTGACCCGCGTGAGGCGAGAGCGGGGGCTGCCATAGATTTTTACCGGTTCTAAAGAGGCCATGATTTTCTCTCAATCTACAAATGAAATGAGCGACAATCGCATATCAATTGTCTAATGTCTGAGCATCAACCTAATGATCCAAAATGTACAATGAAACCCGTATTCGAAAAACCCTTCACACAACAGGAAGCCATCAGCGAAGCTGTGATTGAGCGCATTGGCGACATTTTGCGGTCTGGCCGTTTGCATAGATATAATGTGGTTGAAGGGGAAGAAGCCGAAGCAACTTTGTTGGAACGGGAATATGCGGCATGGCAAGGTACAAAATATTGCCTAGCTTGCACATCAGGGGGGTATGCCCTGCAATTGGCCATGCGCGCCACAGGCTTGCAACAAGGTGATGCGGTTTTGGCCAATGCCTATACGCTTGCGCCAGTTCCAGGCGCCATTCACGCCGCAGGTGGACAGCCTGTATTCGTGGAAATTAACGACGACTGGCGCATCAACACCGACGACCTTGCTGCCAAAGCCGAAAGTTCTGGCGCAAAATTTTTAATGCTGTCTCACATGCGTGGGCATATTGCAGACATGGAAACCATTTCAGCCATCTGTCAAAAACACAGCATCACCATGATTGAAGATTGCGCACACACAATGGGGGCAACTTGGAATGGAATTCGTTCCGGCAATTTTGGCACCGTGGCCGCTTTCTCCACTCAAACGTATAAACACATCAACTCGGGCGAAGGCGGTTTGTTCACCACAGATGATCCGTATGTTGCTGCTCGAGCCATTGTGATGTCCGGATCGTATATGCTCTACGGCAGCCACGGCGCAGCACCCAATACTGAAATTTTCGATGAGATAAAATTGGTCAGCCCCAATATGTCCGGGCGTATGGACAATATGCGCGCCGCGCTCATTCGTGGACAATTGGCAGGTCTGGATGAAAACGTTTCCCGTTGGAACAGCCGCTATCAAGCATTGGAAAGAACCGTTGCAACCAGTCCAAAAATATTCACTGCAAAACGCCCGCAGCAAGAACACTATGTGGGCTCATCGTTTCAATTTCGACCGAAATTGGCGCCAGACCTTTTTCCAACTTTGCTTGAAAATTGCGGCAAACGGGGCGTCGACATAAAATGGTTTGGCGCTGCGGAACCGAAAGCCTTTACCAGTCGCTACGACAGCTGGAAATATCTCGGCGAACAACCCAGATTGCCAAAGACACTCGATGTTCTTTCCACCACGTGCGACATTCGCGTTCCTCTTACTTTCAACGAGGACGATTGCACCTTGATCGGTGAGATCATTGTCGATGAAGTTAAAGCTCTTTACACTTGAAACAATCGCACCGTGGTCTTAATCTGAGCGCAAGCGAACGGCGCGCTAAAACTGAACACAAAAAGATCCACGAGTAATTTATGTTTCGCTTAGCTGTTTTCTTCACTCTTCTCATTGGCACAACTGTCGGCGCATCAGCGCAAAATATCGTGCATGAGGCATCGGTCAAACCGACAACTGAAAAGCCTTACATTCAGTCCACTTCTAAAGACCAGCCCATCAATGTTGTGATTATGGGAGACTCTTTGGCCAACGGATTGCACCAAGGCCTGACACGTTTGAACAAAGAAAACGAAACAGTGAACTTTGTGAAAAAAAGCAAAGTGAACACAGGCTTTGTTCGGGTTGATCGATATGATTGGAACAAGGCCGCCGTTAAACTGGCCAAAACCAAGGACTACCAAGCAGCAGTTGTGCTGATTGGCCTGAACGACCTCCAATCATTTCGTGAAAAGGGCAAAGCCTATCATTACAAAACGGAAGGTTGGGTAGAGCGCTACCGTGAACGCACAGAGCGTATGATGCGCGACCTGAAAGACGCTGGACTTGCCGTTTATTGGGTCAGCATTCCTATTGTCACGCCCAAACATTATCAAGACGACTACCGTTACTTGAACACATTTTACAAAGAGGCGGCCGAAAAAATTGGTGTGCGTTATGTGGACACTTGGGCTCCCCTTGCTGGAAAAAATGGCGAATACAGCCCCTTTTGGAAAGACGCCGAAGGCAAACAAGTGGAAATCCGTCGTCGCGATGGTGTCCATTTCACCACAAATGGCTATCTGATTTTCGCCGGAATTGTGAACGATATTATCACCAGTGATCTAAAGGCAGCCACTAAAGCTCAGCAATGAGCGCGTCTTGTTGAGAGTTCATTAACGCTGTTTGCTTAGATTTGGTTAAGAAAATTGCCGCTCGAAAGTTGCGCGCAAGTCAGTAGTGTTGAGCGTGTAACGTCATGCAAACTGTGAAATCGGTACGTTATAAGAAGAGCATAGCAACGCTGATGCTTTCGCTTGCGTTGACGGCGTGTACAGGAACCAATGCACCGCTTGGCTCTCTTTTCAGCGCAAAAAAACCGACAACAACCATTCCGACAGCAACGAACCAACAGCGCGCAACGGCGCTGAACGAAGTTGCGGTTAAGCTGGAACAGCAAAAAGCATCGCTTCAAAAAGAGAACCATAGCCAACAGCAAGTTTTGTCCACCGCAGCCATTCGCAACTCAAATGCAGCAAAACAACTGACCAAAAAGCGTGCAAGTCTGCTTGTCAAAAAGCCGGCCGTTCCATCAGCCGAGATTGTGCTGGCAAAGCTCACACCAGCTGGGCCAATCGTTCAACCAAAAGAGCGCGCCACACCCACTATCGAACCCAACCCATCGATTGAACCTATTATTTCTGGCAGCGGACCCCTCGGTCGTTTCCATGCCAAACTGAAAGCCATTGAAGAGGGGAAGCGTAAAAAACCGCTGACGATTCTGCACATTGGTGACAGCCATGTGGCGTCCGACAGTTTTTCCCGTGGCATTCGCAACGAACTCCAAAGCCGCTACGGACATGCCGGCCGTGGCATGGTTCTGCCAGCTTCAGCGTTCAAATACGGTGTGGCCGATCAAGTGCGCCTGTCCTCATCCGGCAATTGGCGACCCAAAACAGCCTTGCGTTCAAAGTCAGGGCCATTTGGTATTTCGGGTGTCAATCTCACATCTCGATCGTCAAAATCATCCATGACCATGACGTCCCAAAAGGGGTTTGATTGGGCAGAAGTGACGGTGTTGTCAGGCCCTTCTCAAGGGCGCGTAACAATGAAAGTTGGTGCAGTCAGCAAAAAATTCAACGCTTGGTCAAAGACCAAAGGCTCTAAGACATTTCGTTTGGACGCTAAGGGCAACAGACTCGAAGTGCGCCCTGGTGGCGGAGCTCAAACGACCGTTCTCAGTTGGGGTGGCGGGAAAAATCGTCCAGGCGTCAGATACGTCAATTTCGGGCTGATTGGCGCAACTGTGGACATTACACGCAGGTTCGACAAACGCCTGGTTGCCAACGACATAAAACGCTTGGATCCAGATTTGATCGTCTACGGCTATGGCACCAATGAAGGATTCAAAGACAATTTGAACATTCGCAAATACAAAGCCTATGCCAACAGCTTCATGGAACAAATGAGAACGTCTGCTCCAAATGCAGACATGGTCTTCATCGGAGCTGCATCTGGTTTGCGGAAAAGAGGAAAGCGGACCTGTGGAAGTTGGGCTGTACCTCCAAAACTCGCTCCAGTGCGCAAAGCAGTGCGAGAAATTGCAGCCAAACAAAATGGCGCATATTGGGATTGGTCGGCTGCCATGGGCGGCAAATGCGGCATCAACACCTGGGCATCTCAAAAACTCGCTTCACGTGACCGCGTGCATTTGACCAATGCTGGCTATCGCAAAAGCGCCAGCGCCTTTGTCGAATGGCTTACCGCGCCAGCGCAAAGCAATGTGGCTGTCGCTTCCAAATAACTGCAAACCAAACTGCAGCGCTTTCACTTCTTGGGCTTTCGCGATAGTTTGCCAACTGGCTCAACTGTAATGTGAACGCAGACCCAACTTGCTTTTCCCAACACTCACCTTTGCTGTCTTTTTTACACTTGTGTTTGGAACAACCTGGTCACTGCGCAATTATGTGCAGCTGCGCAAACTTGTTCTGCTGGGAGCAAGCTACATATTCTACGGCTGGTGGGACTGGCGCTTCTGCTTTTTATTGCTTGGTGCGTCATTGACCGCTTGGTTTGCGGGGATCGGCCTTTCGAAGTTTGAAGCTGATCGCGAAAGACGCATCATTGTGACAATATCCGTCAGCGCACTTTTGTGCGTCTTGGCGTTTTTTAAGTATTACGGTTTCTTCCTGTCATCATTGCAAGACGCACTCTTTGCCATCGGTTGGCAACGCGACCTTCCCTTCCTTCAAATCATTTTACCTGTTGGAATATCATTCTTCACGTTTCAGGCAATTTCCTATGTGGTCGATGTCTATCGCAAAGACATTGCAACGCGTCGAAATCCAATTGACGTGCTGCTCTATATATCGCTGTTTCCGCAATTGGTGGCTGGTCCGATTGTTCGTGCTGCCGATTTCTTACCGCAACTGGACCGCAAATCCTCACTCAGCAAAACCGCGATTTGTTTTGGCCTCGTATTGTGCGTCATCGGCCTGTTCAAAAAAATGGTCGTGGCCAATTATCTGGCTGTTGATCTTGTAGACCCGATCTTTCTCGACCCCACATCTTATTCGAGTGTGATGCTGATGCTGGGGGTCTATGGATATGCAGTGCAAATATATTGCGACTTTTCAGGCTACAGCGACATCGCAATTGGCACAGCAGCCTTGCTTGGTTTTCAGTTTAAAAAGAATTTTGATCAACCTTACCGCGCCAGTTCTCTTCAAGACTTTTGGCGACGCTGGCACATCTCTTTGTCGGGATGGTTGCGTGATTATCTTTACATACCGTTGGGCGGGTCAAAATTCGGAACGTGGAAAACCTACCGAAATTTATTCCTGACCATGTTTTTAGGCGGGCTTTGGCACGGTGCGGCTTGGACCTTCATCATTTGGGGCGCGCTGCATGGTGGCTGGTTGGCTCTGGAGCGCGCACTGACTAAAACCAACGCTGTCAAAGGTTCTAGAATCAAATCCGTTATTGGCTGGCTCGTCACCTTTCACGTGGTGTGCGCAGCTTGGGTGTTTTTCAGATCAAGCGATCTCAACATTGCACTGGACTGGTTTACGGGGCTGGGATCATTCTCAACCGACAGTTTCGGACTTACCTGGTTTACACTGGCGCTAATTGCGCTCCCGCTCGTTGCTCAATTTTTACCAAGCGATACGGTTGAAAGAACCGTTCGCATTTTTGAACAAAAGCCTTTGTTGATCATCGCATTTGCCTTCATACTAGGGTTGGCAGCAATTCTTTGGCTTGCACCTCCCAGTACTGCGCCCTTCATCTATTTCCAGTTTTGAGGATTATGTTGATGTCAAAAGAATGGACAACGGATTTAGAAGGACCCCATCAGCACAGTTTGGTGCTGGGCACCTTCGTTTCATTCTTGGCGACCCTCGTGATTTTGGCCATGTTTCAAAGTTCGGCACTTGTGACATGGAGCTACGATTTGCCTGTTTCAACTTTTTCAGAAACCATCAGCCGATCTGCAGAACAATGGCACGCTTTGATGGAACAAATCGGCACAGCCACATTCTCACAAACTGTCTCAGATGCCATCTTGAACCTTCACGATGAATGGCCCGTCAGCGAATAAAAAATGAGAGCTGTTGTCCTCACAATTATGGTCTGTGTTTTTCAAACGGAAACATTTGCGCAAACGACATCCAACCCCTGTTTCACAGCCCCTCAACAAAAGACAACAATTGCAGAAGTGAACACCAAAAAGCAGACGTTCAAAATAGCTGACTCTGACCAAAACTACGCACTTGCTGGAGTGGAAATCAGAAAGCCTGACGCCATCTGGAATGTTGGCACAAACATCTCTCTGTCGGCTTCTGCAAAACAAGCCGATCGCTATGGCGTTGTTCACGTTCAGGCGTTTCAAAACCAAAATAACAACTGGCTTCAAGGCAAACTGCTTCAAACGGGTTCCGCACTTTTGAACGGATCTTCAGAAAACCTGTCTCAAGATTGCCTGACAATCATGCGCAGAGCTGAACACGCAGCCATCTCTTCAAAAGCTGGACTCTGGGCACAGGAAGATGCCATTTTCAATGCAAATCAGGTGGCCGAGTTGGCCACTAGAACAGGTTATTTCACAGTGGTTGAAGGCAACGTGGTCTCAATTGGTGACAGAAAAAGACGACTCTATCTCAATTTCGGCCAAAATTGGTCACAAGACTTCACGCTGTCGGTTGTCAAAAAGGGAAAGGGAGCGTTTAAGGGGTCTCTAAACCTGCTTAAAGGTTTAAAGGGAAAGACAATCCGCGTGCGCGGAATCTTGGAACAACGACAGGGACCGTTAATTCGACTGTTTGATGAAGCTCAAATTGAAGTCATTGATGAATAACTGCAAACGCTTCGTTTTGGTCGCGGCGTGCCTTACCCTGTCTGCCTGTCAAATTTTAAATAGCGCAGAAGAACTGGCCGGGACAGACGAAACAAACGATACGAATATTGGCCCTGCACTCAGCTTCGAATCGCAACGTGCAAACGACCCCCAAGCATCTATTGGTGCACAAGAACATCCAAAAATTCTGAAATCCCATGGCGGCGCTTACAGCAACAGGCAGTTGGATACGACGCTTGCCGTCATCGTTGGCAAACTGGTGGAACACTCCAATGCACCAGACAAGTCGTTTCAGATTACCGTTTTAAACTCTCCCTCCGTGAACGCATTTGCTCTGCCAGGCGGGTATCTTTATGTGACGCGAGGTTTGCTCACAGTCGCAAATGACATGTCAGAGGTGGCAGCTGTTTTAGCGCACGAAATGGCACACGTTTCTGCAAATCACGGCATTGAACGTGGGCGCCAGCAAAAGGCCAACGATATTGCAGGGCGTGTGATCTCCGAAGTGGTTTCAAATCCTTTGGCTGGAAAAGTTGCGGAGGCATCTGCAAAACGAAAATTTGTCGCATTCTCGCAAGCTCAAGAGCTTCAGGCAGATGCCATTTCCATCAAGATCATTGGCAAAGCCGGTTATGACCCATTTGCTGCTGCACGCTTTCTTGAATCAATGGATCGTTTCACGTCATGGAGAGCCGGATCAGGTGACAAAATAGATGACCATGCAAGTTCTCATCCATCAACGCCCCAGCGCATAGAATTGGCAAAGCGGCATGCGCGCGCCCAAGGGCCATCAGGCACTGGAGAAAGAGGGCAAGAACGGTTTCTCAAAGGAATTGATGGAATCTTGTTTGGAGACACGGCAACCGAAGGTTTCATTCGCGGCAATAGATTTTCGCATCGCAAGCTTGGCTTCACATTCCAAGTGCCAGACAATTTCAATCTGACCAATAAAACAGAAGCTGTGTTAGCGGGTGGACCAGATCAGATGGCTTTGCGTTTCGATGCCGTAGACAAGTCGCAAACGGATGCAAAATCTCCAGCCGACTACCTGCGTTCAGGTTGGGTCAATGGTCTGGATGAGGCAACGGTTCAATCCAAAACAACAAATGGTAAAAAGAGTGCATCAGGGCAGGCCGAAGCAGGCGACTGGCAATTCGGCATTGAAGTGATCTCTTATGGTGAAAAATTCTATCGGTTTATTTTAGCAGCGCCGCGCAACGCGAAGGGTGTGGCAAAAACCACCCGTCAGATTGCGGGCAGTTTCAAAGCAATATCATCGCAAGAAAAGAAAAATCTGCGCCCGCTAAAAGTAACGATCAAAACAGTGAAATCCGGCGACACGATTGCAAACCTTGCCGATCGCATGGTCGGCGTTTCAAAGAAAGTTGAACTGTTCAAAGCACTCAATGGGTTGGGCAGAGGCCAGAGGGTTAAACCTGGCCAAAAGGTCAAAATCATTTCTGACTAAAGTGTTCTGCGTTCATTTGAAATTTTAGAACCGCTTATACTTGTTATCCCTGCCGCGCCTGCGCCAAGGGGTGTGCGGATTCAACCAGTCCTCGCAATCGCTCTTCCAACACATGGGTGTAGATTTGCGTTGTCGAAATATCAGCGTGCCCCAACAATTGCTGCACGGCGCGCAAATCCGCACCATTTTGCAGCAAGTGGCTGGCAAATGCGTGGCGCAAAACGTGCGGAGAAATCTTTGTTGCATTAAGTCCGGCACGCGCAGCAAGTGATTTTAATTCGCGTGCAAAATGTTGGCGCGTTAGGTGTCCGCTTTCGCCAGAAGAAGGAAACAGCCAAGACGTATCTTGAGCTTTCAACAAAGCACTGTATGTGCTCACCGCTTGTTTTGCTTTGTCGCCCAAAGGCACCATGCGTTCTTTATTACCCTTACCTGTCACGATCAAAAAACGGACATCACGACGCGTTGCCGATTCAGGCAGACTGACAAGTTCAGATACCCGCAATCCGGTGGCATAGAGCAATTCAAGCAAGGCATGCATACGCGCGGCTTTGAACCGGGCGCTGTCTTTCTTCGCATTTTCCACTTCTTCTTCCGCAGTTAGCAAAAGCTGATCCACATCTGCTTCGCTCATAATTTTCGGCAAAGGCCGTTGCGTGCGAGGGTTGTCGATTGAACCTGTAGGGTCATCTTCTCTCAACCCTTCTGAAAACGTGAACCGATAGAGCTGGCGCAAAGCAGATAATTTTCGCGCCTGAGACGAGGCTGAATAGCCGCGCTGCTCCATATCCGAAATCCATCCACGCACATCTGTCGGACCTGCAGAAATCAAAATTGACTTCGAATATTCAGAAAATTCAGTGAGATCACGCTCATACGCGTCCAATGTGTTGGCCGCAGCACCTCTCTCAGCGCTCATCATTTCCAAAAATGATTCGATTAGAAAACTGTCATTCATGCTTAGGTTGTAAGCAAAATGTCTTTGAAAAACCTAAACTGGCAAAAAATTTTATGCTTTATGGATTGATGCGTTTTGAAGGAATTTTAACGCGCATTTCGCGTTCATCAGGCTCAACAAATGTCGCCAAAGCAAACATTCCACCATAGGCAAGGCCCGCTAAAACGCCGCAAATAACGATAAATCGGATAAGACTAGGCACTGATAGAACCCCTGAATTCTTTAAACGCAGCCCATACCTGAGCCAAACCGTGTTTATAACTTACCCCAAATGGCTTTATGATAAAGCTTGCGCAGAATAGCAAGTTTCAACACGCCTCTTGACGTAAGATCAATTATGCGGTGTTTGACGCTGAACTTCGTAACTGACACCCGAAAAAGAAACCAGAAAACAGACACCGTGAACACAGCAACAAGCCAAGAAGTCAATCGTGCGGTTATCGCAGACCGTTCCAGCACCATCCGCCGCGCACTGGCAGGACGTAGCATCGTTCTTGTTGGGATTATGGGCGTGGGAAAATCCACTATTGGGAAAAAGCTGGCTCAGTATCTCGATATCCCGTTTGTAGACGCCGATAAAGAAATCGAAAAAGCGGCAGGAATGGATATCCAAGATATCTTCGACCAGTTTGGTGAAGAAGCTTTCCGTTCTGGGGAGAAAAAAGTCATTAAACGCCTGATGGGTGAAGGCCAGAAAATTCTAGCCACTGGTGGTGGCGCGTTCATGAACGAAGAAGTTCGCGCTGACATTGCTGAAGGTGGTGTTTCTGTCTGGTTAAACGCTGACCTCGACATTCTTATGAAACGTGTTCAGCGACGTTCGGACCGACCTTTGCTCAAAACTGAAGACCCAGAAGCGGTTATGAAAGCTTTGTTGGAAGAGCGTAACCCAGTTTACGCATTGTCTGATGTGCATATTGAATCGCGCACAGTCAGCCGCGATGTGATTGCAGCCGAAGTTGTTGATCTGCTCGCAGATCAACTTCCGGCGATCGCTGAGGCTCGGAACTGGGAATAATGGTCGCCCCAGCGACATCTTCAAATGACATTGAAAAAATCCGTGTCGACCTCGGTAAGCGCGGATATGACATTTTCATTGGCGATGGACTGGTTGCGCAAGCCGGAACATATATTTCCGACCTCCAGCCCGACGCCCGATGCATCATCGTTACGGACGACAATGTAAACGCATTGCATGGGGACACTCTTCGGCAGTCGCTTTCGGATGCTGGACTGGAATCTCATACAATATCAGTCGCCCCGGGTGAGCCCTCGAAGGGCTTTCCCACATTGGAGACCGTTGTAGATGGTGTCCTAGCAGCAGGCATGGAGCGTGGCGATGTTTTGCTTGCATTTGGTGGTGGCGTTGTGGGTGACCTTGCAGGCTTTGCCGCAGGCATCGTGCGGCGCGGCATGGGCTTTGTTCAAATTCCCACATCCTTGTTGGCACAAGTGGATTCCTCGGTTGGTGGCAAAACAGGCATCAATTCTCCGCGTGGTAAAAACCTTGTCGGACTGTTCAACCAACCCTCGCTTGTTTTGGCCGACACAAGCGTGTTGGACACACTGAGCGACCGCGAAATGCGGGCGGGTTATGCAGAAGTGGCAAAATACGGATTGATTGATCAACCGGATTTTTTCCATTGGTTAGAAGACAATCATGAAGCCGTATTTGCGGGTGGTGCAGCACGCCGTCATGCCATTGCTCAAAGCTGCCGTTCAAAGGCCGCCGTTGTGAAAGCCGATGAATTGGAAAACGGCAGTCGCGCGCTTCTCAACCTTGGTCACACATTCGGCCATGCCTTGGAAGCCTCAGTGGCATACGATTCCGAACGACTTGTCCATGGAGAGGGTGTGGCGATTGGCATGGTCATGGCCCATGAGTTTTCCAACCGGCTGAACCATTGTGGCCCCGAAGCTGCTGAACGGGTGATTGCCCATCTGGAAAAAGTTGGGCTGCCCACGAGGCTCGATCAAATCCCCGGCCCCAAGCCAACGCTTGATCAATTGATCGATGCCATCGCCCAAGACAAAAAAGTATCACGCGGGGCGCTGACATTTATTTTGACCGAAGGCATTGGCAAATCTTTTGTGTCAAAAGACGTGCCTGTCAGTCAGGTGCGCGACTATTTACAGCAAAAGCTAAACGCTTCCGCTTGAACCAAATTCCATTTACATTGCTGCCAATAGCCATTGCACCATGCGTGTATTGCCTAAATTTTAAATCATACCGGATAATCCCATGACAGTTTCCCTGCTGCTCGTTTTCTGCGCTATTCTTTGTCTCGTTGGGCTTTCTGCCTTTTTCTCCGGGTCAGAAACCGCGCTTACTGCCGTCTCCCGTGCGCGCATCAACTCGCTGGAAAAGGCGGGGGACAAGAGAGCTGCTCTGGTTTCAAGCCTGATCGATATTCAAGAAAAACTAATTGGGTCTTTGTTGTTGTCGAACAATATCGTCAACATTCTGGCGTCTGCTTTGGCCACAAGCCTGTTCATTGGATTGTTCGGCGACATTGGAGTGATTTACGCGACAATTGGCATGACCATTCTCGTGGTTATTTTTGCCGAAGTCCTTCCAAAGAGCTGGGCGATTGCGAACACCGAAAAATTCGCGCTGACCGTTGCCCCGTTTGTGAACATCATCGTGATTGTGTTTGGCCCAATCACCAACATCGTCACGCGCATTGTGCGCACCGTTTTGCGGGTTTTTGGCATTGATCTGGACGAAGATTCTTCCCCCCTGTCTGGCCATGATGAATTGCGCGGCACGGTCGATGTGTTGAACCGCGATGGCGCGATGGCCAAAGACGACAAAGATCGCGTGGGCGGCGTGCTCGATCTCCACGAACTCGAACTGTCTGACGTGATGGTTCACCGCACCGCCATGACCAGCATCAATGCTGACGAACGGCCCGAAGACTTGGTCACACAAATTTTGGAAAGCCAACACACCCGCATTCCGGTTTGGGAAGACGAAGCCGACAATATTATCGGCATTGTCCATGCCAAAGACATGCTGCGCGCCCTGGCTGCTGGAAAATACAACGCCAAGAAATTCAACATTCGTAAAACAATGGTGGAGCCATGGTTCGTGCCTGAATCAACCTCCTTGCAAGATCAATTGAACGCATTCCTGCGCCGCCAAGCCCATATTGCTCTCGTAGTTGATGAATATGGCGAAGTGGAAGGCTTGGTCACGCTGGAAGATATTTTGGAAGAAATCGTCGGCGAGATTGCCGATGAGCATGACACCGAATTATCAGGCCTCGCTCCACAAGTGGATGGCTCCGTGATCGTTGATGGCACATTGCCCATCCGTGATCTCAACCGCGCATTGGACTGGAACCTGCCCGACGAAGAAGCCACCACGATTGCAGGTCTCGTTATTCACGAAAGCCAGATGATCCCAGAAGAAAAACAAACCTTCACCTTCCACGGCAAACGTTTTGTCGTCATGGCGAGAGAGAAAAACAGAATTACAAAACTGCGTGTGCGGAATATTCGTGCTCAGTAAGTAGGCAGACGTTCAAGGCAGCTTGAAGCCCTTCCAAGACATTTGAATTCCGGTCATACCACCGCAAAAATGGAACGCGTTAGATGATTGATCTCGCAAATTTAGGCATTGTTGCTGCGACATTTTTTGTTGCGGCTGCTTCCCCAGGCCCAGCTACTTTAGCGGTATCAACAGTTGCAATAAGTGCTGGCAGATCGGCTGGAATGTTATTCGGACTTGGATTGTCAATCGGATTGGCGTTCTGGGGTGTAATCGCTGCAACCGGTCTTGGCGCAATACTCCAAACGTCCGCAGCTGCACTGACAATTTTGAAATTGATTGGTGGCGCTTACTTGATTTGGCTCGCCTATCTTTCAGGCCGATCTGCAATGGAAGTGTCCGAAAAGGAACCCGATTGCAAAACTGCACAACACTATTTCAGAAGTGGTTTATTTCTCAACTTGTCTAACCCAAAAGCGGTACTCGCTTGGATGGCAGTATTGGCATTGGGACTCGGTGGGGAAAGCGTAGCTTTGCAGATGACGATCTCCACACTGTCATGCTCAGTACTTGGGCTGTTAATCTACACCGCTTATGCATTCGTCTTTTCTACCAAGCACGCAATGTCACTATACCGCAGGGTTAGAAGGCGGATTGAAGGAGCAGTTGCGGTCTTGTTCGCATTGGCTGGGTTTGGCCTGATTAAATCTGCTCTGAGCCGATAGAATCAGTCACTTTGTCCGCATCGCTGCCATAGACGATAACTCGTTATCTACCCCGTCCCTTTCACATCAATCGCCAATGCATGAAGCCCTGCGGCAATTTCTTCCGCACACACTTCGTTTACCGCGCGGTGAATGTTCACGCGGCTCATGCCGTTGAAATGCTCTGCGACCATTCGCACACGAATGTGGCTTTCGCCCTGCCCGTTGAAACCGGGTTGATGACCTGAATGCAAATGGCTTTCATTTATGATTTCAAGTGATTGCGGATTGAACGCCGCTTCCATTTTCTCTTCCAATTTTAATATCAATGGACCTTTTTCAGTCATCGACCGTATCTCCTATGTCAGAATCTCTTGCTTCGGTGGGTGGCTTTTTGGCGCTTTCTGGTCTATGAACTGTAGCTTGCAAAATTCGCAATCCACAATGTCGCAATCTTTTCTGCGGCTGTGCGGTTGTTTGTCATTAAATGCAAACCCAATATAGGTAACATGGCTTCTAATTCCGATATTTTTGATAAAATCCGCATCAAACCCCGTGGGGCAAAGAAAAAGGAAGAAGAAGCGCGCATTGCTGGCCAATGTGCGTGGGAGGGGTGTGAAAAGCCTGGCCCCCACAAAGCACCTATGGGGCGCAATCGCGAAGGCCAATACATCAACATGTGTATCGACCACGTGCGTCAGTACAACAAGAATTTCAATTATTTCTCTGGCTTGAGCGATGACGAAATCGCCAAATTCCAGAAAGAAAATATCACAGGCAACCGCCCCACAAAGCCTATGAGCGGCCGTCGTCCGGGTCAGCCCGTCGATGAATCCACATTGCGCGCCACGCCCGGTTGGCACGCAAAGGTGCAAAGCCGCTACACGCCAGACGGCAAGCGCATTCCTTCCACAGGCGGCCCACGGAAATTGAAGCGTTTGGAAGAGAAGGCGCTCAAAGATCTTGGTCTGCCATCAACAGCATCCAGTGAACACATCACCAAAAAATACAAAGCTCTGGTGAAAGAAAACCATCCGGATGCCAATGGTGGCGACCGATCGTCGGAAGATCGCCTGCGTCAAATTATTCAGGCCTACAAACAACTCAAGCGCGCGGGTTTGTGCTAGCCAATTGTTCTGCTAGATAAATTCCAAGACACATCATCAATTTTGGGCAAATCAACCCTGCCCCACATTTAGTAAGAGCATTTTTCCATGAGCGACCACGCCAACATGCCGGACCGTGAGGTTTCGGTTCGTGAAGTTTTCGGTATTGATTCCGATATGATGGTTCCCGCCTACAGCGAACCCACCGACCACGTTCCTCCGCTGGACCCTGATTATTTGTTCGACAAGAACACCACATTGGCAATTCTGGCAGGTTATGCGTTCAACCGTCGCGTCATGGTGACAGGTTATCACGGTACGGGTAAATCCACCCATATTGAACAAATCGGCGCGCGCTTGAACTGGCCAACAGTTCGCGTAAACCTCGACAGCCATATTTCCCGTATCGACTTGATCGGTAAAGACGCAATCGTTTTGAAAGACGGCCAACAGGTCACCGAATTCAAAGACGGCATTCTGCCATGGGCGTTACAAAACAATGTTGCCCTCGTGTTCGATGAATACGATGCAGGTCGTCCTGACGTTATGTTTGTGATTCAGCGCGTATTAGAAGTGGCAGGTCGATTGACCCTGTTGGACCAAAACCGTGTGATCGAACCGCACCCATCCTTCCGTCTGTTCGCTACAACCAACACTGTGGGTCTTGGCGACACATCAGGGCTTTATCACGGCACACAACAGATCAACCAAGGTCAAATGGACCGTTGGTCAATTGTTACCACTTTGAACTATCTGCCCCACGAGCATGAAGTCGACATCGTTCAGGCCAAAACACCTAAGTGGCAAAATGATGCTGGCAAAGACAACATCAACAAAATGGTTCGCGTTGCAGACATGACCCGTGCTGCGTTCATCAATGGTGATCTTTCCACAGTCATGAGCCCGCGAACTGTGCTCACATGGGCCGAGAATGCGACCATTTTCGACGATATTTCTTTCGCATTCCGTCTCACATTCCTAAACAAATGTGACGAATTGGAACGTTCCCTCGTGGCTGAGTTTTATCAACGCGCATTTGGCGAAGAGCTCAAAGAAAGCGCTGCCAACGTGGCATTGGCATAACCCGCCATGGCACGCATAGGTGACAATTCAGGAAATACCGAATCCATCAAAGATGTGGAGCCGCTGAAACAGTCAGTGGCAGGTTGTATGCGCGCAATCGCGCAAGAATCTGAGTTGGAAATCACCTATGGTCGCGATAAGCCCGGAATGTCCGGAGACCGTGTGCGCCTGCCTGATCCGTCTAAAAATCCATCAACTGCAGAAGTCGCTGTCACACGTGGCTTGGCGGACTCCATGGCCTTGCGTCGCGCAAAGCACGACACATCTGTTCATGCACAGCACCTGCCAGCTGGCGACAATGCGCGGGCTGTTTTCAACGCGGTGGAACAAGCTCGCTGCGAAGCCATAGGCTCCAACGCGATGGAAGGCATGGGCTCTAACATTGATATGATGTTGGAAGACAAATACATGCGCGCTGGTTTTGCCGACGCCACCACCCGTGATGATGCGCCACTGGAAGATGCAGTGGCGCTTTTGGTGCGCGAAAAAATCACAGGCCGCAAACCACCAAAATCAGCTGAGAACGTTGTCGATCTATGGCGCGATTGGGTAGAAGAACGCGCAGGCGAAGCATTCGACAATCTTGACGAACAGCTGGAAGATCAAAACGCTTTTGCCGAAGCCACACGCGACCTCATCGCCCAATTGGAAATGGCAGACGAGTTGGGCAATGACCCAACCGACAATGACGACGACGCTTCTGATGAAGATGATGAAAATCAAGAATCTCAAGAAGAGATGGAGCGCGAGAACGAAGAAGCCACTGGCACTGAAGAAGCCGCTCCAGACGGCACCGAAGCTGATGGTGATGAACAAGAAGCTGGTGAAATGGAAGCGTCAGAATCCACTGGCGAAGAAATGTTGGACGACAATGATGAGCAAGCCGAAACACCTGGCGAAGCCCAACGTCCAGACATGCCCCTGTCGAACTTGCCACCAAAATCTGACTACAAGTTTTTCTCTGACGCCAATGATGAAGAAATTCGCGCTGAAGAACTTTGTGATGATGCCGAGCTGGAACGTCTGCGCGCGTTTCTCGACAAACAACTGGCGCATTTGCAAAGCGTCGTGGGGCGCCTGGCCAACAAATTGCAGCGCCGATTAATGGCGCAACAAAACCGAGGCTGGGATTTTGATCTCGAAGAAGGCTATCTGGATTCTGCGCGTCTGACCCGCATCGTAACCGATCGCACTGCGCCACTTTCCTTCAAGATGGAACGCGACACCGATTTCCGTGACACTGTTGTTACCCTTTTGCTCGACAATTCTGGTTCCATGCGCGGCCGCCCAATCACAGTGGCCGCGACCTGTGCCGATATTCTGGCCCGCACGCTCGAACGTTGCGGTGTAAAAGTTGAAATTCTGGGCTTCACGACGAAGGCTTGGAAAGGTGGGCAGTCCCGCGAAACATGGCTCAAGGATGGCAAACCAGCCAATCCAGGTCGCCTCAACGATTTGCGTCATATTATTTACAAAGCTGCAGACGCCCCGTGGCGTCGCTCTCGCAAAAATCTTGGTTTGATGATGCGCGAAGGTTTGTTGAAAGAGAACATTGATGGTGAGGCGCTTGAATGGGCACATGACCGTATTGTCAATCGACCTGAACAACGCAAAATCATGATGATGATTTCTGATGGCGCGCCAGTTGATGATTCAACTTTGTCGGTAAACCCAGGAAATTATCTTGAGCGTCATTTACGCCATGTCATCGAAGAGATTGAAACCAATTCCCCCGTCGAGCTTATGGCCATTGGCATTGGCCACGATGTGACACGCTACTACAAGCGCGCTGTGACCATCGTGGACGCTGAAGAACTGGCTGGCGCCATGACCGAACAGTTGGCCGCATTGTTTGAAGAACAAGCGCCAGCAAAACGTCGTCCGAAACGTCGACGCGCTGAAGGCGTGATTGGGTAATGCGCTCACGCTGTGCTGCTTTGCTGGCGTTTTTCATTGCGACATTGCCGTTGAATTCAACAATTGCTGACACAGACTTTGACGTGCAGTCTCAAGTCATTTCCAATTTGGATTTGCGAGACAAAAATCGGACTCGTTTTGGTGAGTTTAATTTTGTCGGTGGACTGGTCCTTCGATCCAACGATCCTGATTTTGGCGGCATTTCAGCTTTACATGTAACGCCCGACAACAAGATCACTGCCATTTCAGATTCCGGTTTCTGGTTTACTGCGCAGTTAAACCGCGGTGAAAATGGACACCCTCTCGCGTTCTCTCAAACGAATATTGCTCCCATCCTAAACTCAAATGGTGAGCAGTTTGAAAACAAATGGTTGGCTGATGCTGAAGGCATGGCTGTCCGAAAAGACAAAGTCTACATTTCCATGGAGCAGAATTCGCGAATTCTATGGTTTCCGACAAGTGGAGACACATTGAAACAACCATCTCAATTGTTGTCTGGTGCAGTGTTCACAGAAACATTGCGCACCAATTTTGCATTGGAGGCGATAGCAACACCATCACACGACTCTAACTTGCCGTATGATCTGGTTGCCATCAGTGAATTCAGCCCAAATGAAAATGGCCACGCGCGCGCATTCTTCCGACAATCAGGAGTTTGGAAAGAATTTCAAATCCCGTTGGTGGATCGTTATTTGATCACCGACGCGGCATTTACCCCCTCAGGTGAACTCCTGATATTGGAACGCCGTTTTTCGCTCGCCACAGGTGCGCGAGCGCGTGTTCGCCAACTGAATTCAAAAGACATTTCCGAAGGTGCTCTCGTTGATGGGAAAGTTGTTTTGGAGCTCAACACGGATCAGCAGATTGACAACATGGAGGGCATCAGCGTTTTTAAATCACCAGCTGGGAAAACCAAACTGGCGCTCATATCTGATGACAATCAATTTCCCCTGCAGCGTACGCTTTATCTCGAGTTTGAGTGGTCAGAAAGCGCCAATTAGTCAAACTTCACAGGTGGAATTTTTCCGAGTTTTATAAAACCCAACCGCACCTCGCCGCGTTTGATCTTTACGGAAATTGTTCTCATTTCTTTGCCACCAATTTTTGACCTTTTGCCCATTCCGGCGGTTGCCTGAGCGAGAGCCGCAACAGCTTGTTGAAAATTTGGATCAATGCGGCTGGCCCAGGCACCAATGGACTTTGGTTCAGAAATCCCTAATCGAACTTTGCCACTGATCAAACCATCTTCGGACAATCTTATAGGGCCAGAAAAACCCAATTTCCCTCCACCCTCCAAGGACAATACCAGATTTGCCAATCGAACATTTGCTCCGTCTGACAAGACGGTTTTGATCGGAAGTCTGCGATCCACCAAGTCGCGATATCCGTCTTTTAGAATCGCAATTCCACGAATATCTGCTGGAGGAATATCAACACCATTAGTAGTTTTCAGGGCCAACTGTTTGGTCGAAAACCCAAAGTTCAACGATGTGTTGCCAACATCTGTCTTTCGCGTCCACCGCACAGGCCTGAATCTCATCATGTGGGATCTTGCAGACACATCTAAGCCATCTCGAGATAAGTTAAGCCTGTTGCTTCGCAACAGAAATTCATCAACCCCGCCTTGTAGATTGGCATCCACCTTCGCTTGAAGAGACGACCAATTCGCCCGCAACTCTTTTCCCCCAGCATAGGTGATGAAAGGAGCCTTCAATTCAGAAGTGATGACGTCAGGCGAAAATACACTTGCCCCAGTCGACAGTGCGCCAAAGTCTGCACGCTCTGTTCCCCGAACTGTCACCACACCCAATTTTTCGCAATTGACCTTCATGGAAAATGGAAACCCTGAAACAGTACGATTGGCACACTCAATTTCGGTTCCATGATTGCTGAGCGATGTCGTGATATCCCCCACTTTGTTGTCGAGCCATTGTGAGGCTGCAAACCATACCGCTGTCCAGATAACTGCCATAACAAGCAGAACCCAAATGAATACACGAAGCCATCGGTACGGAATGAGTCGTTTCATATTGTCCTCATGAACCAGAGTTTGCTTGTACGCAGAACACTTGCTACGCCGCAGCTCACACTTCTAGCAAAGTTTGGTCAATTGATGAACACACATCCAGACAATGAACATTTTTGGGTTTTTGGCTACGGCTCGTTGATGTGGAACCCTGGATTTGAATTTTTGGACTCTATTCAGGCAACGATTGACGGTTTCCATCGCTCACCCTGCATTTATTCTTGGGTTCATCGAGGCACGCCCGAACGCCCAGGAATCGTACTGGGCCTAGACAAAGGCGGGGTGTGCAACGGTATGGCATTTCAAGTCTCGGTGAAACGTGAAAACGAAACATTGGACTATTTGAGAAAACGCGAACTGGTCACAAACGTCTATTTGGAAACCACACAGATCATAGAACTGCCATCTGGAGAGAAAGTGGAAGCCGTCACCTACATCGTCGATACGCAACATGAACAATATGCTGGCAAATTGTCATTTGAAAAACTGATCAATCAAATTCAAGGCGCACGCGGAGGTTCAGGCCCAAACGAAGAATATTTTATAGACACCGCGACGCAATTGGAAAAAATGAACATTCATGACGACTTGATGCAGCGGATCAAAGCGCAGCTTTCGACGTCATAGCACCGCTTAAACCTATTGGATCGGACGAATGTCCGCGACAACATTGTCCACATCATCATCTGCCAACAAGTGCACATAAACCCGCGTATGGTCATCGCGCAGTTCTTTATGGTTGGAAACAAGCTCGGCAATTTCACAGTGCTTTGTTGCTGCAGCAAACAAAGCGTTCTCATACAAAACAGTTTGCTCTTGGCTGATTGCGGAAAACACATATCGTTTTCCAGACACACCTCGCATGTAAACGAATTGACCTAAGCCAGCTTCTTCAGCAACAGACGGGATAAGTTGGGCCGGTTCGCAAAAGCCGTTTTCAGCAACCTGACCAAGAGGTAAATTCGGTTGGGATTCGGGAAAAAGTGTATCTTGAAAAAACATAACGTCCTCCTGTGTTGCAGAGAACATAAATAGAACAAATTAACAGAACATTACAAGAACAAAATTATGCTAGTTTTGTTTTTCCCGTTCTTTTGCAATTTCAATCCGTTTCAGAACGGCGTCTGAAAGCGGTGGAACAACGTCATCTCGCGACGCCGCTAAATATTGTCGATCACACCCTTCTTCAATCCGCCGCTCCAGTTCAGCAGCAAATTCTTTGCCGGAAAGTCCAGGCATAATGGGCTCCAGAAACTCCGCACGAATGATGCCCGGATAACGGATGAATTTACGCCGCGGCCAATAAAGGCCTGAATTCAAAGCAACAGGAACTACAGGACAATTCAATTCCAGATAAAGACGCGTGATGCCATATCGATAATCCGTCTCTTGGCCCGGTACTTTGCGTGTCCCTTCCGGAAAGATCAAAATTTGTCGACCTTCTTCGATGCGTTGTTTGGCATCCGCTGTCATACGCCGAAGGGCCTTACCTTTGTCGCCCCGTCGAATGGGAATATGTCTGAGCTTTGCCACATACCATCCGAAAAATGGAATTTTCATCAACTCCGATTTCAAAACGAAAGCAGAGTTTTTCAAAGCTGAGTTGAGTGCATAAAACTCCCATATGGATTGGTGCTTCGATGCAATCAGACATCCGCCTTCTGGCACATTTTCCAATCCAGTAATTTCATTGTGCGTCCCGCAAATGACACGGTGCAACCAATGTGAACTCCACCCCCAACGGCGCGGCACCATGGTTGCATTTTCATGGCTGAGGAAAAAATAGAATGGAGACTGCAACACCATCTGCAAAAGGATGTTGATGTACCAAAGAACATTGAAAATGAGAGAGCGTAGAAAAAGCATGAAGGAACTGTCGTATTGCGCGATGACGAATGCTTTAGAACGTTTGCCGACGAACGGAAAGTACCGTTCTCATCTCCAATCAATTCAACAGGGACGAACGTACAGTTTGAAACGTTTTAGGAGTCAAAAAATTGCGCGACCAGGCACCTATATATTTGATATATTCAAACACCATCAATCGCAGAGTTCCGCTGTCTTGCCACCAATCATCTTGCTGCAGCTCTTTCAGCGGCACCGGATACCCCGTGAATTTCACGTCTGGCATCGCTCGGCGAAATTCCAACAAACTGCGCGGCATATGATAACCGCTCGTAACGAGTATCAAAGATTTACTCTTTTGTTCAGTGTTCCATTTTTGAGTTTCCGCCGCATTGCCAACTGTGTCTTGGGCTTTGCGTTCAATCTCAACACAACACTCAAATAGATTTTTGTGCGCTGGGTTGATGTTTTGAAGGTCAGTCATTTTGGTTTGCGGATTAACACCCGAAATCAGCAAACGGTCACCTTTTTTTGCGGCGAGCAAATCCAACGCTTTGGCAATGCGCGCAGATCCGCCCGTGACAACAACGATACCATCTGCGTTCTCAACAGATTGCCCCACCTCATAAGACGTCACGGTATTTGAGAATTTCAAGAAACCTCCCACCAACACTCCGCCGCCAATGAAAATCAGGACAATCACAAGCTTCATGACAAACCGAAACATGCCACCAAATAGGCGACCGGCTTTTCGTGTCACAGAGTCTGAATGAGAGGTCATGCCAATTGCGTCCATGTTTGCTGCCAAACAGTCTGGTTTACATTTAGAAACTGCTGCCCCTCTTATGCAGCAAGTTTATGTTCTCAGGCACACGCGATAATATCCGCACATGTTGTTAAAAGCGCAAGTCCTTATGTGTTTTCACCCGTCCCCCGAACTGCGGTCCAGCGTCCCCACATGGCGCAGAACAGTAAAACGAGACGTCAGCGCCGTGAGAACAGAGATGATGAAAATCAGCAGCAGGATGCTCAAATAGCCACCTATGCCAATCCCAAATGTTCCAAACAAGGCTTCTACCTGATTTGAGGTTGGGTCCGCCGGGTTTCCTGATGCCCACCAGCCCACAAACAAGAAAAACACAATTGCGAAAAAGCCTCCTGCCAGCGCACCTCGTAGCCCAAGAAAGAGAAAGTGCTTTTGAAACTGTGTGGCAATGTAAGACTGTTCCGCTCCAACAAAATGTAGAACCTCAATAATGTGTTTGCTGCCAGCCATGGCACCGCGCGTGGCAAAAACCACGGTCAGAACAGTCGCAATCATCATCAAGACGAAAATCAACAACCCGGTCAGTATGGTTGTGCGTGCCATTGTCGTAAGACGTTCAATCCATGCCCGATGATTGTCGAGACTCGCACCCGGTACATTGGCCTTCAGCTGGGCGGCCATCGCCTCCATATCAGGTGGATTACTCTCATTGATTGACACGCTGACCAGTCGTGGCACCGGCAATTCTTCTAAATTCAAACCACCGCCGAGCCATGGTTCCAACAGTGCAGCCATCGCCACATTGTCGACCACATTCACAGACCGAACCCCAGGGTAGCTGCCCACGATCTGACGGGCGGATATCAAAGCAGTGTCCAGATCGACACCGTCCACGGGACGCACCTGTACGGTTATCTCGCGCGACACATCATTTTGCCAAGACTGCGCTGTGTCGTTGACGGTCCACACTGCGCCCAATGTCAGGCTGGCCAAAAACGCCATAATGGCGACGACCAAAGTGAGTGTGGAACCTGAGACGGAACTGCGAGGCACAATAGAATGCTGCTTGTGCTCCGCGTCCTCGGGCGTTTTCTCAACCGGCTTGATTGGTTTGGTCTCAAGATCAGGCATAGATTTGCAACCGCCCGTCGTTCAATACCAAACGCCGCGCATCATATTGATCCATCAAATTGAGATCATGGGTTGCAATCACCACTGATGTGCCACTCCGGTTCAATTCAATGAACAAACGCAACAAACGTCTCGCTAAATTCGGATCAAGGTTGCCGGTCGGTTCATCAGCCAACAAAAGCTCGGGTTGATCAATCAAGGCGCGCGCCACGGCAGCCCTTTGTTTTTCACCACCAGAAAGAATAGGTGGAAAGGCATCGATCCGCTCATTCAGGCCAACCCATTTCAACAAATCGATCACATCGCGACGATAACTGCGTTCTTCATACCCACGCACCCGCAAAGGCAGGGCAACATTTTCATAAAGCGTCAAATGATCAAGCAGTCGAAAATCCTGAAACACGATGCCAATACGCCGCCGGATGCCCGGAAGTTCTTCATTGGTCAGCGTTGCGGAATCTTTGCCAAACACTTTGATCAACCCGCGGCTGGGTTTCAAAGACATGAACAACAAGCGCAACAGACTTGTTTTACCAGCACCCGATGGCCCCGTCAGAAATTGAAATGATCCTGGATCAATATCAAAGCTTATATCTTTGAGAACTTCTTCGCCGCTCCCATATCGCATCCCAACACTATCAAAACGGATCATCAGAATACTCGATTGGTGCCCAATATGGTTTCAAGAACAAGTCGTTGACCAAGGTTAATGTTTCTTTAACGCCCAGACAAACACAAGGTTTAAATTCTGCAAACCCTTTATGGTAAGCGAAGCGTTAACCATTTGGACGGTAGATTTGGCAAGAATTTGTTCACCATGTTTCGATTCTGCCCCAACAACCCAAAGCTGGGGGACGACAGACCACGAAACATCTTGTTTGTTGAGGTTTTCTCATGACTGTCATTTGTCCTTCATGTGACTCACGCTTTCGCGATCCACCAGCCGAAGTTGCACAAACGCGTCCAATGCAATGTGGCAATTGTGAACATGAATGGATGCTCGATGCTGTTGAACTGCCACGCGTTGATGCACCATCAATGGCACCAAGTATGAGTGATCTTTTAGAAGGCGATGACAACAAAATTCACACAAACCTTCCAGTGATTGTAGAAGGTGAAGTTGATGACATTGTCAAACGTGATCCGATCTATGTGGACAGTCTGCCGGCACCCAAGCCAAAAAAATCTCGCATAACTTTGATGTCGCTCGCAGCCCTCTTGGGAATTGGCGCAGTGACAGCTTCCATAGTTATGCGTGATACGGTTATGGAAAAAGCACCGCAAACAGTTGCTCTATATGATGCAGCCGGACTTGTGCCTGCTGCGCCCGGCTTGGAATTCGAGAATGTGGTTACAACCCGCACCAAGGAAGATGGCATTCGACGTCTCATTGTACGCGGTGAAATTGAAAATGTTGCCAGCAATACGGTACCCGTGCCGCCGATCAAATTGATCATGCGCAATAAAAGTGACGCACACCTCTATGCGTGGACTGTGACTGCCGCTAAACCTTCTTTGAAGGCTGGCGAGCGAAGTCGCTTTACTGCAGTTGCCCAAGACTATCCGGACGACGCTGTAAATGTTGAAGTTGAGTTTGCACCGGCGGAATAGGCCAACACAAACCAACGTAAAACTATGATCACAGTTCGCGGAAAGCGTATTTCCACCCTTTATTCTGCAGGACAGATTGCAGAACGAAATGCTGCTATGGCTGCCGAAATGCACGGCCATCAATACCATGATCTTCTGGTGATTGCCGTGTTGAAGGGATCGTTCATATTTGCAGCAGATCTAATCCGCGCTATGCACGCCTCTGGTATTGCCCCAGAGGTCGAGTTCATCACACTGTCCAGCTATGGCGAAGGCACAGAAGCTGGCAAGGTACGTATTTTGCGGGACATCGACAGCAACGTAAAAGGCCGCGATGTGCTGTTGATTGATGACATTTTGGAGTCCGGCAATACCCTGCATTTTGCGAAAAATTTGATGGAAGAGCGAGGAGCACGCAACGTGGAAATCGCTGTGCTGCTGGACAAACATTCAAAACGCAAAGCCCAGGTAAAACCAAATTATGTGGGCTTTGAGTGCCCGGATCACTTTGTGGTGGGATATGGTATGGACGTGGCTTACGCCTTCCGTGAACTGCCATTTGTTGGTATCGTTGAAGGCGACGCATAATCCTTGTGAAATGCAGCAGAAGCAATTGCGCAAAAAATTATAGATTTTGTAACGCGAATCAGTCACTTTATGAGAACAAAACAGGGTCAAAGTGTGCTTAGACGTCGTGCGCTTTAAGGCGTCAGGGCAAAATGGCAAAAATCCTTCTTACTGAAGATGACGAAGCGGTTCGCGGATTTGTGGGCCGCGCGTTGCGGATTGATGGTCACGATATCGTAGAAGCGATTGATGGCGAAGATGGCTTCGACAAACTTCAAGAGCATGAAGGTCAGTTCGACCTCCTCCTGACCGATATCAAAATGCCTTTCATGGATGGAATAGAATTGTCCCGTTTGGCAGCTGCGACCTATCCTGATCTGAAAATTTTGATGATGACTGGCTTTGCAGACCAACGGGAAAGAGCCGACGGTTTGGAAAAAATCGTCATTGACGTTGTGCCAAAGCCATTTGCTTTAAAAGAAATCAGAACCGCCGTTCATGAAGCATTGTCAGTCGACACATCTGAAGACTTGAAGAAATCTGCCTAGGCGGTTTTCGAAAGCAACAAATTCTCATCAGTTGAAAAACGCGTTTTGTAACCGCGATCCGTCAACATGTTGAGCAAGTTTCGTTCCCATAGTTTCTGATGCGCTGTTTCCAACAAAATGTGTTTGGGCAACAATTCCTCATTTGCCACATCAAAGAACGGTGCCAAAGCACGATCTTCAAATCCTTCAATGTCTATCTTGAGAACATCAATCGAATTTATCTCGTGTTGCCGAAGAACATCGATTAAGGGACGCACTTGAACACGCACACTCACTTGAGGGTTCGCAGTGCCCTCTTTCAGCATTGATGTGTGCCCAATATTGCTACCGCCGTCAGACCATAAATCCAACTCGTCAACCGCCGGGCCAACACCACAGTTCATCACATGGGATGTGGGCAGGTTGTTGGCTTTTAAATTAAACAGCAGTTTTTGAAACGTTCGCGGGTGTGGCTCCAGCGCAACCAGCTTTGCTTGGCCCTGCAAATGCTTGCCAACAAAAACCGAATACGACCCCACATTGGCACCAATATCAACGAACACCATTCCGGGGGTCAGCAAGGGCAGCAATGCCTGATGCTCAGCATTTTCAGGCATGACCGAACGCCCAAACAACACGCGATCGCAATAATTCTCTGCCGGATAGAGACGAAACTTCATTCCCTGATGTTCAATATCAAACGGCCCCACGACAGGTCGCGCAAAACGTTTTCTCAAACGCTGCCGGACTGATTGCGGCAAGACGGACCAGTCCGACCATTTCCAAACCAAACGTTGAGTTGTTTTTGGAATGTGAGACCCAAACCGCGAAGTGACGTCCAAATTTACTTTATCGGCCGCCATCTTTTGGCTTTCCTCCAGCCGCAGCTTTTTCTGCTTCTTCAGCGTCCAATACGCTGCGGGCAGCAGCTGTCACCGCTTTCTTTTCTTGTTCCGTCAATTCATCAGTCGATTGATCAGCCAGTCGGACGGTGACTTCCTTATGCGCGAAGTGGATGCCTTCTCGTGCAAACAAATCCTGAATGCTTTCATAGACAACCTTTCGCGTGACAAATTGCTCACCAGGTTTTGTCATAAATTTCACGCGAATAATCATCGCGCTATCTTCCATTTTATAAACGCCCTGAGACTTCAACGGCTGCATAAATGTATGACCAACCTGCGGATGTTTGAGCAATTCTTGTCCAAGTTTCTTGACCAGCTTTCGCACCTTATCGACATCTGTGTCATAGGTGACACGCAAAGGCAGTTTCATCATGACCCAGTCACGCGAATAATTGGTCAATTGTTTGATTTCCCCAAACGGCAAAGTATGCAGTGCACCAAGATGGTGACGCAGTTGGAAAGAGCGAATGGAGATCTTCTCCACAACACCTTTCACGCCTTCAATATCCACATATTCGCCTTTGCGAAACGCATCGTCCATCAGAAAGAATGCGCCAGAGAAAACATCGCGAATAAGGGTTTGTGCGCCGAAACCAACAGCAATACCCACCACGCCAGCGCCAGCGAATATGGGGGCTATATCAAATCCCATACGTGATAATATCACCATACCAGCGACAGAGAATAAGGTGATCACCATCACGTAGCGCATGATGGGTAGGAGTGTTGCCATTCGCGAAGCGCCTGCTCCACCACCTTCACCACCTAGTTCTTCTTCACCCGCTGGAACACCACCCTCTTCGATCAATCGTCGGTCGATGAATATGCTCACAGATCGGTAAGCCAACCAGCACAGGATTGCAGCGAGACCTATATCCAGACCAGCCGACCAGAAGTTGTCGTCTTGTCGAACATCGACACCCCAAATGTTTGCAAGTTCACCAAGTGCAATTGCAAAGATGATCACCAGCGCACTGTTTTCAAAAAATGAGCGGAACGCTGGTTGAAACTCAAACACGGGAGCGGACGTTTGAGACACAATCATCTCTTCACCGCTGTCTTCATCGATCACGGTTAGATTCTCTTTGTGCTTGGCACGTTCCGCAGCCGCCAGTTCATTGAAGCGTGCTTCACGACGGTTGTAGAATGCCTGAATGACCAAAAGCGCAACGCCATATGCAAGAATTGCGAGATAAAAGACAATAAACGGCGCAGCGATCACCAAGCCCGGTGCTGGCAATCCCAAGGCCAGTTTGAAGGCAAAATTACCCATCGCAAATATTGCGTACAACAACCAAGCAACAGGCAAGAGCTTTGCCAGCGCAGTGCGCAGTTTAAAAAACGATCCCGGCTCTCTGGGCGCTGCAATATGTTGCCATGCCCGCCAACTGCGAATGGTGAGGAAGATCACAAGCAGTGTCACAACGAGTGCAATGCCAAGTTCAAGAACTTTGGCATGTTCCGGTGTCATTGCTCCAACAATACCCGCCTTGGCCTGATCTCCGCCCGTAAATATGAAAAAGCGAGAAATGCCTGTGTAGACCACAGCAATGAGAACCGAAATGTGAAACCTTCGGTGAATGGAGATGGCTTCATCATCTGTAAGGTTGACCAATCTGTGTTTGGGCATAGCACCAGCAAACAAATTCCAAGAAACACCGTGGCGCAGGAACCGGTACACAGCGTTGGCTGCAATTAGTTCAAATATTAGGCGCCGCGTCGGTTCGTGACCCGAGTCCAATAAAACTGCGACAATCAAAGAAGTGATCACTGCAATGGAAACCAGCACGACCGCCAGCGCCGTGCGCACCAACAAATACTGCACCTTATCGGCATCCGTATTCGGCTCATTGGGCTTCATCCAATCAAACTGGCCGTCAGCCCATCTGAATATCCGTGACGTGATAAACGCTGCCAAAAGTGTTCCAAGAACCGCAGTGCCGATGCCACGCAAAATCCAGAAATATGATCCATCCGGGCTCGCTGCCTCGAGGGTTGTTTTCAACGCTGGCCAAAAACTTCCCACACTTTGAGCAATCTCTGCGATTTTGGCCCGTGCACGCAAAAACATTTCAGCACGCATATTGTCTGCGCCAGCCGTTTCCACCGCCTCGCTATCACCAGGGCGAACAACAATAACGGTGGAGCCATCCTTGCGTGCCTCTTCCAACAAAGCGTCCAGCGCCTTTGGAGAGTCATTTTTTGCGGTAGAACTGCCTGGCAAAAATTGCGCTTGAACTTGAGGGGCCGACATCAGACCCAACAGCGCAATGAAAGCCGCAATCATAAAAGCTTTTGGAAAAAATTTGCTGAAATAAACCACCGAAACACTCAAACTTTTGTCTTTCAAAAACACTAGAAAGATATGCCGCCATTGCAAGAGAAGAATGGAACAAGCGCGAAACTTTACAATTGAAAACAATTCCATAAGCACCAGAACCGGCAATTTAATTGCCGCTTAACAGTGTTCAAAACCCTCACTCTTCGTATACACTGTTTTAGAGTTCTTGGCAGTGTAGGCCCGAGTAAGGAATTGAAGTGCCCCCCGTTGTAGACAACCATTCAAACAGCAAGATGCCATTGTCAAACACCGACATGGCAGCGGTTGCATCTATGCGCGAACACAAGCAATGCCACGACATTATTCGCATCGATGATCTGCACATCGCAATTGATCTGAAAGGCACAGACCTTGAGGTTGTGCGTGGAGCTTCATTTCGCATTCCTGCAGGCAAAACCGTTGCACTTGTAGGGGAATCTGGATCTGGAAAATCAATTCTTGCCCAATCGATTTTGGGAATTTTGCCCCGTGTGGCGCGCGTCACCCAAGGCAGCATCTGGTTTCGTGAAGAAGTCGACGACGACGCAATTGATCTCACTTCTTTTGCAGACAATTCTGCGGAGCGCATTTCTCTGCGTGGCGGGAAAATCTCCATCATTTTTCAAGAACCGATGACGTCGCTTTCACCGCTTCACACAATAGGAAATCAAATTGGTGAAGCTCTTGAATTGCACCGGGACATTTCGCGCAAAGACGTTGAACCAACAGTTGTAGACATGCTGCGCCTGGTTGGGTTTCCGAAACCAGAAGCCGCGTTTTCAATGTATTCAATGGAATTGTCTGGTGGATTGCGCCAACGCGCCATGATCGCAATGGCATTGGTGTGCAACCCAGCACTGTTGATCGCAGATGAACCCACAACTGCGTTGGACGTTTCCATGCAGGCCAAAATACTGGGCCTGTTGAAAGAACTTCAAGAAAAACTTCACATGGCCGTCATGTTGATCACCCATGATCTTGGCGTCGTTGCCAACATGGCTGACGAAGTGGTCGTCATGTATCACGGTCAAATCATGGAAGCCGGGCCAGTCGAAAGCATTTTTCGAAATCCCCAGCACGACTATCTCAAGGCTCTTTTGAACGCCGTTCCCGATCTGGATATGGCATATGATGCCAAGCTGGAATCGCTGCGCGACATCGAACACGAAATTCCTAAATCCATGTTGCGTGATGCTGACATTCGTCAATCTGCGCCCAACACCCAACTCTTGAGCGTCTCAAATCTCTCAAAGTCGTTCGTCACCAAGAAGAGCAAAGGCTGGTTTGGCGGCGACAAAACAATTGTCCGCGCCGTCAACGACATCAGCTTCGATGTAAAGCGCGGTGAGTGTTTTGGCATTGTTGGCGAATCTGGTTGTGGCAAAACCACTCTTTTGAAAATGCTGGTGCGTGCTTTGACGCCAGACAGCGGAAACATCACTTGGCAAGATCAGGATGGTGAAATCGATATGCTGTCCCTTGATGGTGAGAAGCTCAAAGAATTTCGACAAAAAATTCAAATGGTCTTTCAGGATCCATTCTCGTCTTTGTCTCCACGTTCCACCGTGTTGAACATACTAAAAGAACCAATGGAGGTTCATGGTATAGGTTCAAGCCGTGAACAAGCGGAATACGCAGCTGAGCTCATGCGCTTGGTGGGTTTGCAACCAACATTTTTGGGTCGCTATCCCCACTCATTCTCAGGCGGTCAGCGTCAACGAATTGGCATCGCTCGCGCGCTGGCATTAAGGCCCGATCTATTGGTGTGTGATGAACCCGTATCGGCGCTTGATGTCTCTGTTCAGGCACAGGTTTTGAATTTGTTGAAACAGTTGCAAAGCGAGCTCGGACTGACCTACATTTTCATTTCACACAATTTGGCGGTTGTTCGATATATTGCCGACCGAATTGCTGTTATGTTTAAGGGGCAAATTGTTGAAATGGCAACGCGGGAAGAATTGTTTGAAAACCCTTGTCATCCATACACTCGTGCCTTGCTAGAAGTTGTGCCACATGCTGATCTAGACCATCCACTCGATTTTGACCGGATCAATCGTGATATGACGGTAGAAGGTCGAGAGTGGGAAGCTCCTTTTGCCTCCGTCATTGGTGGTGACGATTTGGAAATGATCGATTTAAACGAAAACCATCAGGTTCGTGTGCTCCGGGGCACCAATCCTGATCAACTGATATCTTAAGATGGAATGCAAAACATGAAACCATTACTCAAATCTGCAGCGATGTTGATCGCCTCATCTTTTATCGGGTTAAGTCAAGCATTTGCAGCACCGCCGGAAGAACCTCGCGTTATCGACTTCAAGGCTCTGGAAAAGAGTATTGGGAAAAAGGGCGGCTCAATCGACATTTTGATGGGCAAATGGAAAGACATCCGTCAGATGACGATCTATTCCAATGCGCGCCTCGTTTCCTACGATCAAACTTTCAGCCTCAGCCCGGATATTTTGAAATCCGTCGACAATGATGGTCAAAAGTCTTTCACTTTGCATTTGCGCAAAGGCCACAAATGGTCAGACGGGACACCCTTCACCACAGAAGACTTTCGTTACTGGTGGGAAAATGTTGCCAACAACGAAGAGCTTGAACCAGCTGGCCCACCAGCTGCCATGTTGGTGAATGGCAAAGGACCAACAGTTGATATTATAGACAGCCATACGATCCGATACACTTGGGACAATGTGAATCCATTGTTCCTGCCAGCACTGGCTGGTGCGCGGCCGCAATATATCTACATGCCAGCCCACTATATGAAACAATTCCACGCCAAATTTGCCGATGCTGGAAAAATCGCGGAGTTGATCACGTCTGAAAAAGTGCAAAACTGGACGTCATTGCACAAACGTTTCGGTCGTCAATACCGCCCTGAAAATCCTGACTTGCCAACTTTGCAATCATGGATGAACACAACAAAACTTCCATCTGAACGCATCGTTTTCAAAGCGAACCCCCATTTCCACCGCGTCGATTCTGAAGGAACGCAGCTTCCCTATATCGACCAGGTTGTCATGAATGTCGTTTCTTCCGAGATTATTGCCGCCAAGACGGGTACTGGAGAGAGTGCATTGCAGGGCCGCTATTTGCGTTTCGACAATTTCGCTTTTCTCAAAAAAGGCGCCGAAGAGGGCAACTATAAAGTTGTATTGTGGCCATCAGGCAAAGGTTCTGAAATGACGCTTTTGCCAAACCTCAACGTAAAGGACGAAGCCTTTCGCAAAGCGTTTCAGGATGTGCGTGTTCGGCGCGCTCTTTCCATGGCGGTCAATCGCAGTGAGATCAACGAAACCATTTTCTTTGGCCTTGCGCGCGAAGCAAGCAATTCGGTTTTACCCTCCAGCCCACTCTACTCCGACGAAGATGCACAAGCATGGAGCTCACTTGATATAGAAAAAGCAAATGCGCTTTTGGACGAAGCTGGTTATGACAAAAAAGACAGTTCAGGAACCCGTCTTTTGCCTGATGGCCGCCCTTTTGAAATCATCGTCGAAACCGCTGGAGAAAGCAGCCAAGAAACAGACATTCTGCAGCTGATCACGGATCATTGGAAATCCATCGGCGTCAAACTCTTCGTCAAACCATCCCAACGTGACATCTTGCGCAAGCGTGTGAGCAGCGGCGAAGCCATGATGTCTACTTGGGAAGGTCTCAACCGTGGATTGGCGACGCCCGAAATGAATCCAGAGGAACTTGCTCCCGTGTCTTCTGTACAAGCCCAGTGGCCTGTCTGGGGTTTGAATTATGAATCAAACGGCAAAAGCGGGGAAGCCGCTACACTGCCAGAAGTCGCAAAGTTGAGCGGTCTTTACAAAGAATGGAGAGCCGCATCCACACGTGATGCCCAAGAGAAAATCTGGAAAGAAATGCTGTCCATATTCACCGATCAGGTTTACACGATCGGTGTTGTGTCAGGTGGATTGCAGCCCATAGTGGTCAGCAACAAACTGCAAAATGTTCCAGAAGAAGGCATTTGGTCGTTTGAACCAACGCTCTATTTTGGTCACTATCTTCCAGACACGTTCTGGCTTGATGAATAGCTCGCATATAGAAATCTGAACTCAGATGTTTCGCTACATAATATTCCGCATAGGGGCGATGATCCCGACACTGGTGCTTGCGAGCATCGTGATCTTCACAATCATCCAGCTCCCGCCTGGCGATTATGTAGAATCCTATATTGGCGAATTGTTGGCCGCTGGTGAATCCGTGGATCTGGAACGCGTGGAATATTTGCGCGCGGAATATGGTCTCGATCAACCCATGTGGAAACGCTACTTGCTTTGGATCACCAATTTTGTGCAAGGCGATTTTGGATATTCTTTTGAAAACCAACGTCCTGTGTCTGAAGTGGTTGGCAACCGATTATGGCTGACGATTTTGGTTTCGTTTGCCACGATCATTCTCACTTGGGTTATCGCATTTCCGATCGGTATTTACTCCGCAACTCACCAATATTCTTGGGGCGATTATGGCCTGACATTTCTTGGGCTTCTCGGTTTGGCAACACCAAATTTTCTTTTGGCATTGGTGATGATGTATTTCGCCCAAACCATTTTTGGAGTGTCAATTGGCGGATTGATGGACAAAGAGTTTATTGATCAACCCATGAGTTGGCCGAAATTCTGGTCAGTTTTAGAACATCTCATCGTTCCAACTGTCGTCATTGGCACCGCCGGGACTGCAGCCATGATACGTCGGATCAGAGCCAATCTTTTAGATGAGCTCGAAAAACAATATGTCATCACAGCTCGGGCCAAGGGCGTCCCGCCATTTAAGGCATTGGTGAAATATCCGTTGCGCATGTCTTTGAACTTTTTCGTGGCCGATATCGGCTCGCTCCTGCCTTCAATTATTTCGGGCGCTGAAATTGTCTCCATCGTTTTGTCATTGCAAACAACAGGGCCGTTGTTGATTACGGCATTGAAAAGCCAAGACATGTATTTGGCGGGTTCATTCCTTATGTTTTTGGCCACGCTCACCGTGATTGGTGTTCTCTTGTCTGATATCGCGCTTGGATTCCTAGACCCGCGCATCAGGTTGCAGGGTGGTGCGGACAAGTGAGTGAAAAACCAACATCTGCACTCCCAAAAGAAGATACGAAAGAACTCCATCACTTTGTATCTGATGCGCCTTTCGATCTCCGTTCAGTTCAAACACTGACGCCCGAGCAGGAAAAAATCTATTTTGCTTCGCAGCTGACATTGATGTGGTGGAAATTTAAAAAACACCGCGTCGCCGTTTGGTCGGGTGTGTTTCTTCTGGTCATCTACGCCAGCGTATTGTTCAGCGAATTTCTTTCCCCGTGGAATTATCAAACCAAGCACACAAAATATATTTATGTCCCGCCTCAGGGCATTCACCTGTTTCACGACGGCAAGTTTGAAGGCCCGTTCGTCTATGAGCTTAAACGCAAACTCAATCTGGAAACGATGACCCGCGAATACACGCAGGATAAGAAGAAGATTGTGAAGCTCTCATTCTTTTGCAGCGGGGACAACTATCACTGGATGGGCCTGATTTCCGGTGACAATCATCTTGTTTGCGCACCCATTGGCAAACCATTCTTTCTTCTTGGAACTGACCGATTGGGCAGAGATATGTTGTCACGCATTATTCAAGGCGCGCGGATCTCGCTAACAATCGGGTTGATCGGCATCGCCGTCTCCTTCTTTCTCGGCATCGTGATCGGCGGAGCAGCAGGATATTATGGCGGCTGGGTGGATATGGTGGTTCAGCGGATTATTGAAGTTCTCCAATCGATACCCACCATTCCCTTATGGCTTTCACTGTCTGCCATAATGCCCGCATCGTGGAGCCCGATACTCATTTACTTTGGCATCACGATCATACTGGGTTTGTTGGATTGGACAGGCCTTGCGCGCGCTGTGAGGTCAAAACTTTTATCCCTGCGCGAGGAAGATTATGTTTTGGCGGCCCGCTTAATTGGCGCGGGTCCATCGCGCATCATCGGGCGTCATTTGGTACCGGGCTTTATGAGCCACTTAATTGCATCCGCTACGATAACCATTCCAACAATGATCCTCGGCGAAACAGCGCTAAGCTTCTTGGGGTTGGGTCTTCGCGAACCAATCACCTCTTGGGGTGTGCTTCTCAACGAAGCTCAAAACATCAACGTGGTCGCCATTTTTCCATGGTTGATGATCCCCGTTGTGCCAGTCATTTTGGTGATTATCGCATTCAATTTCTTGGGCGACGGATTGCGAGATGCAGCGGACCCCTACAAATAGGGGCCGCGTTGCACTTGAAATCAGGCAGCGTGCTTTTCCAGATCAGCGAGCCCAAAAACTTTATCTGCGGGACCAAACAATTGCCGGCGTTCAAGATAATCAGAACGCCAGAATGGAAAGCGCATGTCCAAATCTTCGTGCAAGCCTTCTGCTTGTGAAGCCATCAACATAATTTCGAAATTGAAATAGTCGCTGTAGACAGGTTCCGCGATCTTCTCAGCGCGGAATATCCGTTTGTAAAATGCGCTATGAACTTTGCGTATCAAAGTCAGGCATTCGTCAGCGTCAAAATGCAGACACGCCATCACAGGCAGACGCATGGCGATATATGGTAGCTCTGGAAATTGCGCCGCTGCATCAATGTCTGTCACAAAACGGCTGGGATCAATCATACGTTTTCCCGCTTGAATGCGCTCGTTTACAACTTCAGGAAACACATCTGATGATTGCCCATATGGAAATTCTTTGCACAAAAGCGACAGGCGCATAACGCAAGCCAATCTGCCTCGAATAAAGATTCCAAAATTTTCGCTGTTCTCAGAATGATCGTGATCATCTGGAATTTTTCCATCCCAATCTTCTGGAAGAGATGCAATGCGTCGATACCCTTCATGACGCAAGTTTAAGACAGCTTGTCTGTCTTCCAAATCCACCATCCGTCGATACTCGACAGAGGGCATCAAAATGTCGATTCTCTCTTTCAAAGACGGATTAACGCCATAAGTCTTCGTGTTCATCACGCGCCGCGCCCCAGGCCGTTAGAATTTTTGATCTGGGGCTAGATTAACAATTCGTTAACCCAAGTAAAGACACCAACTGTATCTAGTTTGTAACAACGTTAACACAACAGATAGGTTTAAGCAGCTTGCTTAAAACACGACTTCATGGTCGCCAACATGCTCTTGTTTTCTTGGCTGCGTATAGACAACAAGTTTTGGGCAAGAGAAGCAGAAACGGGTCTACTGAACAAATAACCCTGAATTTCGTCTGGCTCGGATTTTTTGAGTAAAGTCGTCAATTCTTCGGATGTTTCGACACCCTCGATAACAACTTTCAAACCCAATTGATGACCAAGCGCGACGATCGCTTGTATCAGCGTAAGGGATTTCGAATCCTGATGCATTCCTACTACGAATGAACGATCAATCTTCACTTTATCCAATGGCAATTTACTCATGTAACTGAGACTCGAATACCCTGTGCCAAAATCATCCAAAGAAATACGGATGCCAATATCTTTGAACTTGTTCAATTTTTCAATCGTTCCGCTCATATCATCAAGCATCAGCGATTCTGTAATTTCCAGTTCCAAACGCTCCGGCGCAAGACCACTGATTTTGAGCGCGCGCTGGACACTTTCAACGATGTCACCCTGGGTAAATTGGATCGATGACAAGTTCACCGCAACACAAGTGTCATTGGGCCAAGTTGCACATTGTCTGCATGATTCTTCCAATATCCAGGCGCCCATTTCAACAACCAGTCCAAGTTGCTCAGCAATTGGGATGAACCTAAATGGTGGGACATATCCGTGTTGTGGATGGTTCCATCGCATCAATGCCTCAAATGAGACTACTGTTCCGCTTTTAACGGAAACCAAAGGTTGAAATACAACCTCCAATTGGTTCTTTTCCAACGCTTGGCTGAGATCAGTCTCAAGTTTCTTACGCTCTTGCAATTCGCGAACCATAGAAACATCAAACACGCGCCAAGTATCATGACCATCACGCTTTGCCGAAAGACGCGCCATATCAGCGTTCTTGGTCAAATCGTCCGTGGAGTTACATCCATCGTCATTGGCAAAAGCTATGCCAACGCTGGTGTTGATCTTTAAATTACGGCCGTCAAATGAGAACGGTTCAGCCATGGCGTCCGTCAAACTGTCCGCCAAAATAGTGGTCACGTCGACACAGTCTGCGCCATGAACAACAACCGCAAATTCGTCGCCTCCATATCGGGCACAAGTTCCTAGAGAGCCAACCGTTTTGGTCAAACGCTTGGAGAAATGTTGTAACAATCCATCTCCAAAGTGATGACCGTGATCGTCATTGATTTGTTTAAACCCATCGATATTTAAAAGAAGCAGTGCGATATTGTCTTCCGGATTGCGATTGTTCCAAACACTCTCAATGTAGCCTGGCAAAACAATGCGGCGCATCAAGCTGGTCAATCGGTCATACTGCTCCATATGTTCAATCTTGTCCGCGGCCTCGACTTCCGAAGTGATGTCATCAAATGTACAAATCACCCCACCATCGGACATTTCTGTTGCTCTGAAACGAACATGACGTACTTCTGGAGTATGAAGTTTGAGCGTGAGATCGAGACGTTCCGGGTTTTTCGTTTGTTTTCCCGCATTCCAGGCTGTCAATTTGTCCGCTTCATCTTCGCTCAATTGCAACTGAGTGCACATCAACTCGATCAACTGAGAAATTGACATTCCGCGGAGCGCTCTCTGCGAGCGGCCTGCAAATCGCATCACATGTCCGTTGGCAACTTCCAGCCTATCGAATGCATCGAACATACAGATACCTTGAGGCACATTGTTCAGCGCCGAATGGAACTGTGACGCCAAGAGCTGCGCTTTTTGTCGCTGAAAGATATTTTCAAACAAAACCCGTCTTTGATAGGAAGCAATGCTTTGAATACCAAACATGTAGGGAACGATGAACAGTGCCAGAACTGTGTAGTAGCCCGACGAATAGAACAAGCCCGCCACAATAGGAATCGTGGTCGCTATCAATTGCATATTCACCAAACGGCTTAAAGGATAGCTGCGTCCGCAAATGCCAATGAGATTTGCAAATGTAACCGTTATGCTGACCTGGCGGGCAAAAGGATCATCAATATAAGCCGCCGCAAAGCACCAAAGCCCGAACGTGAAACAATGCAAAACTGCAAAAACAGTGAACCGGTTTTCCCAACTGGGATAATCGTCCTTTGAAAGCTGTTCGAACTCTCGCTTCTGGTTGAACGCGTTAACAAAATACAAACGGACCAAACCTACACACGCGAACACGAACGAAAGCGCCCACATAACAGCAGCACCGGTTGTGAAAGCCGTAAGCAACATGGCGCCCAAGGTCGCCACAATACCAGCAGCCAACACCTTGCTGTCTGCAAAAGCAGTTTCAATGAGAGAATGATAGACTGCGCGTGAGGGTTTCTCACTGTCATATTTTAAAGTGTTCATAGCATCTAACCCCGCCCAAGGTTGTCGCCTAGTCTTAATCACGAGACCGATAACGAATGGTAACTTTTTTGAGAGTTTTTACAAACTGCGGCATTTAGACGTATTTTTGATACACATTTCATCAACCCGGCTCGAATGTGACGAGACTAAATGAAAATTGTTTTCCCGCGATATATTGCGATAACCCAGTGCGGCCTTTAAGTTATGAATGCAGTATCACATGTGAGTATCGGGCAAAATCAATGAAAAGACTGAATGATGCTCGCATTCTCATGTACAGCCACGACACTTTTGGGTTGGGTCATTTGCGGCGTTGTCGCGCCATTGCCCATGCCCTTGTCGAGAATTTCAAAGGCCTTTCGGTTCTCATCATTTCGGGCTCCCAGATTGCTGGTGCGTTTGCATTCAAAGCACGTGTTGATTTCGTAAAAATTCCAAGCGTTATCAAACTCTATTCCGGTGATTACACCTCCATCAGCGATCACATCGACATCAAAGACACTTTGGCCATGCGCGAAGCGTTGATTCTTGAAACGGCCGAACTGTTTCAACCAGATATTTTTATCGTCGATAAAGAGCCAATGGGCATGCGCGGGGAAGTGGAAAAAACACTCGTCGCCCTTAAAATGAACGGGTGTCGCACGGTTTTGGGATTGCGCGATGTGATGGATTCGCCCCAGCTTCTGCAAAAGGAATGGGAGCGCAAACAAGTTCTTCAAAAAATTGCCAGTCTTTATGATGACATTTGGATTTACGGCCCAAAAGACTTCTGGAATCCATTGAAAGATCTTGAAGTACCAAAACGCATTGCTGAAAAATCACAATATGTGGGATTTCTGCCGCGCGAAATCCCAGTGTCAGATCACACAGCCTCCCATAATCTGCCGCAAAACTATATCTTGGTTACGGCGGGTGGCGGCGGCGACGGCGCTGATCTCATGTCCATGGTTTTAGCCGCACGAGAGTATGACAGGAATCTGGTATATCCTCTTGTTTTGGTGCCGGGACCATTCATGAAAAACGAAGACCGTGAAGCCATCCACCGCCGCGCCAACACGCTCAGCAATGTAATGGTGATCGATTTCGACAACGAGCTTGAAGCCGTCATCGACAAGGCCACAGCCATCATCGGAATGTGCGGTTACAACACATTTTGCGAGATCATATCTTTTGACAAACCTGCATTGTTTGTTCCGCGAACCAAGCCTCGTCAGGAGCAATTGATCCGGGCAACAAGAGCCAGTGAGTTGGGATTAACCCGCGTGCTGAACGCAGATGATGCCGTTGATCCCGCGAAAATGGCGGACGCACTACATGCCCTGCCCCATGCCTCAAAACCCTCCGCAAGCGGGTGGCAAGTGGATATGGAAGGATTGAATACAATCTCTCATCATGTGGGACATATGCTGCAACACAAACTGGAGACAGAAACTGGAGACAGTTCTGAAACAGAAGAGCTTGTTCACCCCGCATGACAACGCAGAACGACGATACTCTCACCATTTTTTTAAAAGGTTATCCGCGCCTCTCTGAGACATTTATTGCGCAGGAAATTCTAAATCTGCAAAAAGCTGGAACGAAACTGCAACTGGTCTCACTGCGCCATCCCACGGATACCAAGAAGCACCCTGTTCATCACGAAATCACGGCACCGGTGATGTATTTGCCAGAATACGTGCATCACGAGTGGGCGCGCTGCTTCAAAGCATGGAAGACCGCGCGGCAGCTCAAGGGATACAAAAAGGCTCGCGCCATTTGGTTGAAAGATCTTTGGCGTGACAAGACACGAAACAGAGCACGTCGTTTTGTGCAGGCAATGGTTGCTGCCTCTGAACTAGATGAAAGTGTCCGTTGGCTCTACGGGCATTTCATCCACACACCAGGTTCCGTCACAAGATATACAGGAATCATGCGGGGTTTGCCTTTTTCATTTTCTGCCCATGCGAAAGACATTTGGACATCGCCTGATTGGGAACTGTCTGAAAAATTAAACGACGCACAATGGACAGTGACCTGCACAGCAGGCGGAGCAAATCATCTAACATCATTGGCAAGTTCTGAAGAGAAAGTTCGATTGGTTTATCATGGATTGGACTTAAACCGATTCCCGGTTCCAACCACGAAAACGTCAAGCCGTGATGGCCGCGATGCTGCAAATCCGGTGCAATTTTTGAGCGTTGGCCGCGCAGTTGAAAAAAAGGGGTTGGACACATTATTGGAAGCCTTCGCGCGCTTGCCAGATGATCTTCATTGGAAATGGACACACATTGCAGGCGGCCCCCTTCTCAATGAACTCAAGCAACAAGCTGAAAGCCTTGGCTTGTCGGACAAAGTGGAATTTCTTGGCTCACAAGCTCAATCACGTGTGCTGCAGGCTTACAATGAATCAGATCTGTTTGTCCTCCCCTGCAGGATTGCAGCTGATGGAGACAGAGACGGACTGCCCAACGTGATCGTTGAGGCTCAAAGCCAAAAACTTGCCGTCATATCGACACCAATTTCTGGCATTCCAGAACTCATTGATGACGGTGTAAACGGCGCGCTTGTCCCACCTAATAATCCAGAAAAACTTGCTGATGCGCTGGAACGTCTCTCATCCAATCCTGATTTGCGAAACGAAATGGGAAAGGCCGGAATGAAGCGAGTTCGCGAAGACTTTGACGCCGCAAAAGAAATAGACCTTCTTCTCAAATTGCTAGGGCAAACCCCGTGAGCAAAGAGCAGCCACGTGTTCTGTTCTATTTTCTGCACCTTTTGGGTGTTGGTCATGTCTTTCGCGCGCAGCGATTAATTGCACAGTTTAGAAAACAAGGCATTTTGGTGGATGTCATTTATGGCGGAATGCCTGTGCCAAATATCAAATTCGATGCCGAGAGCATTTGTTTTTTGCCCCCCGTTCAAACTGCTGACAACACGTATGCATCCAATCTCGACGGATCAGGCGCTCCATTGAGCGAAGCCTATCTGAGCGACAGACAAGATAAACTTCTGGAGAGATTTAAAACCCTCGATCCCGATCTCATTCTCATCGAAGCCTATCCGTTTGGCCGGCGTGTTGTGCGCAAAGAGTTGAAAGAATTGCTGAGGGCAGCGAAGTCACGAACACCCACACCACTGATTGCATCTTCAGTGCGCGACATATTGCAGGAAAACCGTAAACAAGGCCGTGCAGAAGAAACCCGTAATCTGGTGCAGGACTTTTTTGATGTGGTCTACGTTCATTCCGACCCTAATATCATCAAACTGGACGCGACCTATCCGCTGGCCCATGAGATCATCGACAAAATTCAATACACTGGTTTTGTGGTTCCAGACCAGAAATCGCTAGAGCCTGAATTTCAATCAGATATTATTGTCAGTGCTGGCGGCGGAGCCTTTGGTGACCAGCTGATGGACACAGCAATGCAGCTTGCTGAAACTGATCCATTCCCAAATATGAAGTGGTGTCTCGCGACGGGCCCAAATTTGGAAACTGAAAAATTTGAGACGTTAAAGCGTCAATCTCCCGCACATGTGGAAGTGGTGAAGAGCGTGCCCCATTTGGCAAGCCATTTGCAAAGCGCAAAATTATCAATTTCCCAGTGCGGCTACAACACCGCTATGGACGTGCTTTCCGTCCACCAATCCAGTGACGTTCGTGCTGTTTTTGTGCCGTATGATACGGAAGGGCAAACTGAGCAAGCACGCAGAGCTGCCCTTTTAGACAAAGCAGGCTATGCGATCAATTTACCCCAATCGCAACTCAGCCCTGAAAGTCTTTTGGTTGCAATGAAGCGGGCTTTAACTTTGCAAAAAGTCGGTTCGCAAGTGAATTTCTCCGGCGCTGAGAACACTGCAAAATTGATCAAATCATTTATAAAAACCCAAAGCACTGCCCCATGAAAGTGGCGTTCTATGCTCCCGTGAAACCGCCCGATCACCACATCCCATCTGGTGACCGTTTGATTGGGCAGAACCTCATCAAAGCTTTAGAAACGGGAGGAGCCAGTGTTGAAATTGCTTCCCGTTTTATTGCGTATTCTAAGCGAGAATCGAACGACATTCTTATTGAAAAGAAGCGCGCTGCTTTAGACGAAGCGAACAACGTCCTCGGACGAATTTCCAAAGACCCGCCGGACTTGTTTCTTACTTACCACCCTTATTGCAAGGCTCCAGATTGGATCGGCCCGCACGTCGCATCAGCACTGCAAATTCCCTATGTTACAATAGAAGCCGCCCATACTGGTCAAGGCTTTGAAAACGGCGGTGATCGTTGGAAAAATTGGCGACACGAGGCACAAACAGAATTCTCAAAAGCTGATCTTCACTTGTGTTTCAAACCAACAGACAAAGACTATCTTCTTAAGGCATTTGGGCCTCAAGCACCCGTTGATGATCTTCCAATTTTTATAGATGCCGCAGAAGATAAAAAGGATCTTTCCGTTTGTCACCCGTCGCACTGGCGGCCAAATGTTCCGGTGATCTTCACTGCTGCCATGATGCGTCCTGGCAAAAAGACAGAAAACTTCAGAATCATCTCCCAAGCCTTAAAGCCACTGCAAGCGCTCAATTGGAATTTGATTGTTGCGGGATCAGGGCCAGAGGAAGAAAAGGTAAGAGAATTCTTTTCGAAATTTTCTCAAGATCGCATTCTGTTTGCGGGCGGTTTGGAACATGATGAAGTTCTCGCGCATTTGTCAAAGGCGGATGTCTTTTTCTGGCCCGGTTTGAAAGAACCAATTGGAATGGTTTACCTTGAAGCGCAAACTCAGGGTGTTCCCGTTATCGCCTCAAAAAGCATGGGCGTGCCGCTGGTTGTGAAACATGGAATATCTGGATTGCTATCACCGGAAGGTGACACAAAGGCGCTGTCGGAAAATCTGGCGGCATTGCTCTCTCATCCGGTGTTGCGTCGCGACCTTGCAAAATCAGCAAAAGACTATGTTCAAACTCATCATTCGCTTGAGGCAGCGTCGAAAGTGTTGATGAAAAAACTTCGAAAAGTGGCGGCATCCCACAATTAAAAATTGTGATTGTGACCGCACATATGGCCATGACCCCGCCATCAATTTATGCCACATAGGATCAAACACAATTCTGGCCAATCGCGATGAAAACCAAACACCGCTACACTCTGCTGGCAGCAGCATTTTCAACACTGCTTTCATCAAACGCTTTTGCTTTGCCACATCTGTCCATTGATTTGGATTCCGGACGGGTGTTGTCCAGCAAACAAGCCTTTGACGCGTGGCATCCCGCCTCTTTGACCAAGCTCATGACGGCCTATGTGGTGTTTCGTGCAATTGATGCTGGCGAGATCACCGCGCAAAGCCCCGTAAAGATATCGCGCAATGCTTCAAGACAACCGCCAAGCCGTATTGGATTCGGTCGCGGCAGTGTGGTGACCTTTGACAACGCGCTGAAACTTTTGATCATAAAATCTGCCAACGACATTTCCGTGGCCATTGCCGAATCCTTGTCCGGTTCAACCAAAGGGTTTGCCAATCGCATGAACAAGGAAGCCGCGCGCCTGGGCATGAAAGGGTCTCGCTTCGTGAACCCTCACGGTCTGCATGACAAAAGACAAATCACAACAGCCCACGACATGGCGCTTTTGGTGCGCGCCATCCATAAAGAATATCCCCAATATGCTGACATGTTTAAAGCTCCCTCTTTGATTGCTCCCCAAAGGCTGAAAAGTGGGAAATATAGGCAAAAGGTGCATTTCTCATACAATCTTTTGTTGGAGAGATTTCGCGGCGGCGATGGGTTTAAAACAGGTTTTGTATGTGCATCGGGTTACAATTTTGTTGGCGCTGCCACACAGGGCGGACGCCGAATTGCTGCTGTCGTTCTGGGGCGCGATGGCCAAACGAGCCGTGCGGTCGATGCTGCAAAATTGATCACTGAAGGGTTTCAGTTCTCACTCACCCAAGGAACCCCAATCAACAATCTCAAAGCCGATGGACCTGTACGTTCTTCACCAACCAATATGCGGCCTAAGGTTTGCACCGAAAAAGCTCGGGCCAGTCGTTACGACCCTGGCGCGGGACAAGCGGTGATCAAATCACCTTGGATGCAAAAGCGCAGCATCACACAAAAGCCGATCACGGTCGCTTTGGGCGGCGCTTCTGGCCCCGCGTCACGTGCCATTGAATCCGTTTCCATAAGCCGCGTCACGACACCCGTGTTTCGCCCTCAAACCAGTGCAAATGTTGCACCCGTTGTGCCTGTGAACGACAACACGCCCATACGTGGAACGATTGTGGTGTCGCAAAACTCGATTCCACTCCCAAAGTTCAGGCCGTAAAGTGCTCAATAATCCCGTACCTGTCACGCTGGTCACCGGATTTTTGGGTGCCGGAAAAACCACCTTGCTGAACAGGCTTTTGAACGAAGGGGCGTTGAAGGACTGTGCTCTCATCATCAATGAGTTTGGTGATGTGGGCATAGACCACCTGTTGGTGGAAACTGCAGACGAAGGCATTGTTGAATTGTCTGACGGCTGTCTTTGCTGCACCATCCGTGGAGACCTCATCGACACATTCACCAATTTGCTCAACAAAGCCGATACCCTAAAGCGCATTGTGATTGAAACCACAGGATTGGCGGACCCTGCTCCCATTCTACATGCCATTATGGGACACCCAATATTGAGCGAAAAATTGCGGCTCGATGGTGTCATCACTCTGGTAGATGCGGTGAACGGAAACAACACACTCAATTCTCATGAAGAAGCCATCAAACAAGTGGCCGTTGCTGACCGTGTTGTCTTGACGAAAACCGACATCGGTTCTGAGGTTGAAGACCTTCAAAACAGAATTGCTTCATTGAATCCGTCTGCGCATGTTTTGGTTGCCGATCACCTCAACACTTTAGAAGATCATTTGTTTAATTGCGGCTTATACGATCCTCAGACCAAATCGGCAGATGTTGAAAACTGGTTGGGAGCCGAAGCGCAGAAATCACACCACCATCACCACCACGATGTAAATCGCCATGATGCAAATATCAGAGCGTTCACCTTGAAAACGGATCAAACGGTTGATGCGGCTACGCTCACAACTTTTATCGACCTTTTGCGTTCCGCCCATGGGCCAAACCTTTTGCGCGTGAAAGGCATTGTCGCAATTTCTGAACACCCTGAAAAACCGGTTGTCATCCATGGCGTGCAACAAATTTTCCATCCACCTGCAACACTGCCAAATTGGCCAAACGGAGACCGCAGCACAAGTTTGGTGATGATCACGAAAGATCTGTCAGAAACCTTTGTGCGAAAATTATTTGATGCCTTCATGGGAAACACCCAAACGGACACTCCCGACAAACAAGCGCTCGATCAAAACCCGCTAGCTGTGCCGGGTTTCAGCGGAACATTTTCTGAGAAAATTTCTTAAAGTTTGGTGTCGGTTCGTTTGATCAAAAAATGTAAATCTTGCCCTTCACCTGTTTTTTGATCCACCAACTCTTGGGCGTATTCGTTGCAAAAATTCGGAATGTCCAAACCTGCAAGGGGATCATCTGTGATCACCCAAACACAGTCACCAGCGTTGAGTTTTCTCATGCGATTGCGTGTTTTCAAGACAGGCAACGGGCACTGCAAACCGCGCAGGTCATATTCTTCTATATCACGAGGGTCAGACATCGACCTAAACTCACATCCAGTGCATGCTGGAGTGATCTAAACATGCATGAATGAACACGCAAGTACGGTGGAACAAGACATGAGCGCTACAAATGCAAGCCCCGATGACGTGTTAGACTTCTGGTCCAATGCAGGCCCAGAAAAATGGTGGGCAAAAGATGATGGCTTTGATGCGCATATAAACGAGAAATTCGAAACAGTTCACGCATTGGCAAAGACTGGTCAATTGGACGCTTGGTTAAAAACGCCAGACGATACTTTGGCACTTGTTATCGTCCTTGATCAGTTTTCACGAAACCTTTTTCGCAATGACCCAAGAGCTTTCGCACAAGATGAACAATGTGTTGCGATTGTTCGCAATGCCATGAAAACCGGGATCGATCGCAAAATGCGTTCCGATATTGGTATGTTCATCTATCTGCCACTGATGCATTCAGAAAACATTTCGGATCAGGAACAGTGCTTGATGCATATGGAACGCCTAAGTTTGGAGAATGAGATAAAATACGCCAAAATTCACTTGGACATTATCGAAGAATTTGGACGTTTCCCACATCGAAACAGTGTTTTAGGGCGCACCTCAACCCCTGAAGAACAAGCCTTTTTGAGCAATGGCGGGTTTTCTGGTTAAGCAGCGATTAACCATCGAAACCATCAGCCTTACTTGAAAGAAGACAATCTTAATCGAATTGCGCGCAAATAGCCCGTGAGCGCGACATGACTGTCGCCATAAATTTGTCATCGGTGTCTTCAAAAATGCTGAAACGCATTGTTCCATCAAAGATTGCACAACCCTTCGTTCCGGCGTTTGTTCGAACGAAGTGGGGAAAACACGTGGACAAAGCGTTTGATGTGGCCGACGCGATTGCAGCTGGCAAAGACGAAAAAGCTCTGTCGCAACGTACAGCTTTATTGGCATTCACAATACGCATCATCAGCGCATTCATTGCCTATGTCAGTCAGGTTCTGATTGCCCGTTGGTTGGGCACCTATGAATACGGAATTTTTGTTTGGGTTTGGGTCGCCGCTATCATCTGTGGCGGGTTGGCCTGTCTTGGCTTCCCATCGGCAGTGGTGCGGTTTATTCCCGAATACAGAGTTGCCAACGATGACGCTTCCCTACGCGGTGTCATTTTTGGATCGCGTCTATACTCTGTCATGGCAGCGACTGCGATTGCGATCATAGGCGTGGCAATCACCCTTCTGTTTCAAGACATCACGTCGAATGTATATGTGATCCCGTTGTTTCTCGGTGCAATTTGTTTGCCTATGCTGTCTTTGGCAGAGGTACAAGATGGAATTTCGCGAACATTCAATTGGGTCGATATTGCTCTTTCGCCAACCTACCTCGTTCGACCATGCCTGATCCTATTGGCAATGATGCTGGCACTTTGGTGGGGCTTTGAAGCCACAGCAACGACTGCCCTTATCGCTTCCATCGGTGCAACGTGGTTCACGTCTGTAGGCCAAATGTTGATTATGAACCGGCGTTTGAAAAAAGAAGTCCCGGCAGGGCCAAAAAATCTTCAACCCAAGACGTGGATTATGGTGGCTTTGCCAATCTTCTTAGTGGACGGATTTTTCACCTTGCTCACCAATGTGGATATCTTGGTGGCGGGCGCCCTGCTCTCACCTGAAAAAGTAGCTGTTTATTTTGCTGCAGTTAAAACTTTGGCTTTGGTTCATTTCGTCTATTTCGCAGTCAAAGCAGGCGCAGCGCATCGCTATTCTCAATATTTCAGTTCAGGTGACAAAAACCAATACGAGGACTTCATTCGCGACACCGTAAAATGGACATTCTGGCCTTCGCTCGCCATGGGATTGTTGCTTCTTCTGACCGGTAAATTTCTACTTTCGTTGTTTGGTGCAGAATTTGCCGAAGGATACCCGCTGCTCTTTATTTTGGTGATTGGCATTATTGCTCGTTCGACCATTGGGCCAACTGAAAGCGTTCTGAACATGTCAGGACAGCAAAATGTGTGTGCTGCAATTTACGGCGTCACTCTGCTGGTCAATGTACTGCTCAATATTTCCCTCATTCCAATTTATGGTTTGTATGGGGCCGCATGGTCCACAACCATCGCCATGATATTTGAAGCGGCCGCTCTTTATTCAATCACAGTGCGTCGATTGGGCTTACACATGTTTGTGTTCAGCAAAACCATTTCCACACCGGAGGTTAAATAAACCATGGGTGTTTTTGAAGACGTGATCAAGAAATCGAGCCGCAGGCCCGAAGGGATTGGCGGCGTTATTGAACGTCGGAAAACCAAGCGCACACCCATGTTGCGCTCGTCATCCACAAATCTCACATCTCACCAGTGGGATCTGGAGCTGGTTCCTGCATTTGGTCTCAATCGACTGTCAGACCAAATTGCCGAACTCGCCACGCGTTCAGTCGATCAAAACATCTTTTTTGAACCAACCGTCATTATGGCCGCATGGCCCCGCCTGACTTCACTGCTGGCGCCCGACGCTTGTTGGATGCTGACACTCTGGGAAACCATTGGTGACAAGCGTCAAATGCGTTTGTTCATGCCAGTGCGGTTAAACAATGCTGGATTTCCAAGACAGCAAGTCCTGCAAGTTCTTTCAAATGAATACATGCCCGTTGGTACGCCACTTTTAGACAAAGAATGCGCTGATGAAGCCTGTGAAACACTGTTGCGATTGTTGTCTGATCCAGCGCTGGATTTGCCGGCAACTCTGGATATGACCCATCAGACTTGTTCGTCGAAAACGTATGGTCATCTCAAGCAAGCTGCCAAAAATCTAGGGCTTAAAGCAACAGAAACCGGCACATACGAACGAGCTGCTTTGTTCAACAATAGCAATGCTGAAGACAAAATGAAGACTGTTCTGCGCCCTAAAAGCCGCAGAGAACTTCGACGTCAGCTGCGCAAATTGGAAGAAAACAACAAGATTGAATTTTTGGCATCTGAGACAGAAGAGCAAGCTCTTGATGCTTTCGAACGTTTCATCACGTTAGAGCTAAAAAGCTGGAAAGGCCGTCGCGGCACAGCGCTCTACAATCACAAGAAGATAACCGCATTCTCAAGACAGATCGTCGCTTCGCTCGCCAGTGAGAAAACATGCGATGTTCATACGTTAATGTGCAATGGAAGCGCCATTGGTGCTGTCATTATGCTTGGCAAGAACGGCAGAATGGTGCCATGGAAAATGGCATTCGACGAAGATTTTTCCGCACATTCCCCCGGCATGCAGGTGATGATGAAAGCCACAGAGGCTCTTCTCAACGATCCAAACTTCATTGAAGCAGACAGTTTGGCCATTCCAAGCCACTGGATGATGAACCGCATTTGGCCGGATCGTCTTGAAATTACGAATTTGGTCGTCTCTTTGAAACCAGCCAATGATGAGCTTGCTTCAAAGACAGTTGCATCGAAAGAACGCCTCGATTCTCTCAAGCGGTGGGTCAAAAAAATGATCAACTATCGCTCGCGTTGAACGCGATCGTAGAATCTATTCTTGTTGATCTAAAAACCACTGTACAGTTTTTGCGATACCCTCATCAAAACTGGTCTTAGCATGCCAATTGAGTATGTCTTTTGCCCGCGAGACATCTGAAACATTGCGCACAATGTCACCCGAACGCTTTTCCCCATACTTTACGTCTGGCTGTTGAAGTCCTGCCTTCACAAATTCTTGGCAAATCTTCTCAACCACTTCTGAAACTGTCGTCTCCAAACCAGACGAAATTTGAAACAGCTCAAAGTCTGTGTTGTCTAAGAACACTGCTTGTTCGATTGATCTCACCAAATCATCCATATAGATGAAGTCACGTGTTTGTGCCCCATCGCCGTAAATTTCGAGCACCTCGCCGCCTAGAGCTTGCCTTATAAATTTCGCAACAACACCAGTATTCGAAAAAGAACCCGGCCCAAAAACATTGCCAAAACGAAGAGCAACATGGTTCATACCATAACTATGGCTGAAGGCTTGTAGGAATGTTTCTGACGCCAACTTGCTGGCCCCATATGGAGAAATTGGTTTTGGTAGACTGACTTCACTTACAGGTTGCTCCACTTCACCCAGAGCCGCGTTTGACGAAGCAAAAACAATTTTAGGCTTTCTATCAGACATACGTGCAGCATCGAGAACGTAAAACAAACCCACAACGTTTTGCTCAAAATCTTGAGCTGGATTTTGCGTCGAAAGCGGAACGCTCACTTGTGCCGCCAAATGCACAATTGCGTCCGCATCATCTACCAATGTTTGCACCGTGTTTTGCTCAGTCACATCCCCATGGTGAACGATTACATTATCAATAACAGTCGCTGAGTTTTCGTCAGACCGAATGGCGCACCCAAGCGCAGATGCCAGTTGGCCTAGTCCACCATAAGAAGAATTATCCAAAACCGTTATTTGAATTTGGTCAGCATATTGCCGCTTCAGGCTTGCGATAAGCGAAGACCCGATAAAACCCAGCCCACCTGTGATGAGTATTTTTCGAACCATAAAATCCATCAAGACCATAAATTGGGACAAAACTTGCCAAGAGTGAAAGTCGATAGTCCATGTAATTTGCAATGTCCAACTTCGGCGAAGAGCCCAAAGACAATGAAAAATCTAAAAGCAAAAAGGGAGGCCGCTGACCTAATGTATTTACATTGGGAACCAAATGGTTCTAAAAGCACGTAAATTGGGTTTCCCAACGCGCCGAATGCAAATCATATATTGAAACTGAGTGTCTCATTGGCCGAACCCAATAAGCGGAATGTTCTTTCACGATACGCCTTGCGAAATATGGAAGAAACTCAATCCTGATGCTCCGCGCTGCGGTCTATTTTGGTTGGATCACCAATCCTTTTACAAAAGCCTGCGATCCTATCTCAATGCACTGCCCACTGTCGCCACTGTTTTGCTGGTCGCCGTGTATGTCATGCGCTTTGCCAAACCACAAAATTTGCCGACATCATTTCTGTTGGGACCAATGATTGTAGTAACATGACTTTTGAAGCCACTCTGGGGACGGTCGAGACCATGCCAAACATTGGATTTCGGTGGTTACGACCTTTGTACGTCATTTGCAGATTGGGGGTACAAATGTTCCGTAAAATGTTCGTTCGTATCAGGCGAAGTAGCGTCCATGGCCTGGCTGTTGTTAGCAGTTCAAATCCTGCCCAAAAACTTAAGACCCTTCGCTACAACCATCTGCCTTATATTGCTGGCAGTTGTTTCATGGGGCCGAATAGCATCTGGAAGGCATTTCGCAACAGGTGCCATTTTTGCAATCATAGTCGTGGTCGTATGTCATTGTGTCGCCAAACTTATCGTACTTAGATTTATGCCTCGGGGAGCCTAAAAAACACACCATTATTCGAGATTGTGTTTCCAGAAAAATAGGAGCTTTTGAACCGTTCGCAAACATATCAAAGAATCGATAAAAAAAGACCGGTTTTTGATGTAAAAAACGTCATATCCCAACTTCCTGCGGCGCATGATACGGTTCTTTGATGGCCTGTAATTGACTTGCGCCCATCCAGTTAATCCGGGTCGGACGGCGCGCCTCAGCCAATAATTTATCGGCGCTTTATGTTCTGATGTGAGAACAACCCACTCTGGCCGCGGTCCGATCAATGCCATATCACCCCGCAAAACATTTATCAGTTGCGGCAACTCGTCCAAATGTGAAATTCTCAATATTTTCCCAAGCCTGGTTGAGCGAACCTGACCGGTTTGGGACTTTCTCATGCTTCGAAACTTTGCGATTCTAAAGCGTCGTTTTCCTTTTCCCAATCGGGTCTGGTAATAGAAGATCGGCGTACCATCGTAAATCCAAATACTCAGGGCAATAATCAGCATCACAGGAGACAAAATGATCAGAAACATCCCGGCGCAAACCATATCAATGAGTTTTTTAAAAAATCTGTAAGCTCTTGAGCTCAGAAGCGTTGGGGGACGTATCTCTGTATTGTCGTGGATGTCTGTGTACCCAAACTCATTTTCTAGAAAGTCATTGAGTGAAATGATCGAAACATTTTTCTGCAGCGCTTCATTCATAAAATCATGAAATTTGTCCGTATTTTCGGACGAAGAGTTGGTCAGTTGGGACAATTGAAATGGAGACAAAACAATTTGTTGAACGTCTTTCACATCCTCTATGCGAGTTAAGAGTTTGACGTTCTTGTTGCCCATATGAACGATACGCAGATAACCAGTTTTCCCAATTGTGCCGACGGTTTTTTTGTTTGTTCTCCGGAACAAAATGGCAGTCAAGATCATAATCAAAATGGCGGCCGCCCATAAAATATCACCGCCATCGATGCGCGGCAGCATGAACACTGGAAACGCAGCAATGAAAGACAAAAGAACAGTTTCCCAAAGCTTCACCGTTGGAACGATGGAATACCGATAGACGCAATAAATGGCCCAGATTCCCAAGGCACCAAGCAGGTACACAGAATGCAGTGATTGGAGTTCAAAATCCATTTAGGTACGCGCCCGCAAATTTCTCACCATCATGTATGCCTCCTTGACGCCCCAAGCGTGGCGCACATTGCAGAAGCTATTGCTAAGATTGCCAGCAACCAACCTTGTATTACAGTTGCACCAGAACCAGCTAAAAACATGACAATGGCTGTTACTTGCATACCCACAAACGCAAAAATATGCTTTTTAGTTTCGTAGGTTTTAAAGCCGATGGACACAAAAACACCTGCAATAAACAGCATGCCAACAACACCAATATTCATCCAAAGTTCCAAAGCTAAGTTATGAGGCCCAAGAATTTTTGCTGAAAAACCGGCTTGCTCCGCGTGCTCTCCCATAGCGCCTGAGAGGGCTAATATTCTGTCTGATTTCATGCCCCAACCAAACCAGAATTTTTCAAAAGCAAGATCTGCGGCACCTTTCCAAATTTGAAGGCGATGGTAAGCATGTCCCGCTTGGGTAAAGGCTTCCGGCAGAACTAAAGATTGCATCTTTTCAATAAGATTGACCAAAAAAGGCATCGCAAGAAACGTAATGGCGATCACCACGAAAATGGCCTTCTTCAAATATGAATGCAGACTTGCAATCAGACCGGCTGCAACTCCACATATCAAACCAAGCTTAGCAGTCTCGCTTTCGCTGGTGAAAATACCCATACAAGAACCCGCAAAAAGAAGAAGACAAACTATCGTGGAAAAGAAGTTCCTAGTTGCCACTAAAAAAAGAGGCCAAAGAAGCAGACTCAATCCAACCGCGATCCGATTGTAGTCGTATCTTTGGTGTTGCAATTCTTGAAGTGCATTGATGTCTCGAAGGTACCAAAGCCCTGCGTAAAGCGCCACTATCGAACAGACCACACCCATACAAAAAACAATTTCTATACGAACAACTGGAAGCTTTTTTAGCTGCGCTGCCAAAAGCCATGATATCCACAGTGCCATAGCAATAGATAGAATGCGCACCAAGCCGCGCATGGGATCGAGCGCCCAAGACATCGAAATCGCAGCCCAAACAAAAGAAACAACGACAAACGCAAAAATCACTCTGTCGATTTTATGAAGAGATTTACGAGAAAACAAAAGTTCTTTTGGTTTGCCACTTAAGAGAATGGCCGCGACACAAAACAAACCAGCAACGGCTAAAACAAGAGGAGCAATACGCGTCGAGAAGACCTGCAAAAATGGCAGTATGATCAACACGATCAAAGCTGCTGTCCCTCGTACATAATCTCGAAACAGTTTTGTATTCATCGCAACTTATGACCAACGATCCTAAATCTTACCTTTGGTCATGTAATAGCAGGTCTGTTGCATCACTGACAGGTTAAATCACAATCGAAGATAAGTTAAATTGGGCGCGTGATAAATGCGCTCAAACTGTGACCAAATTGCTTCAGCTGTCACAGGCAGGTTTTCCAAATTTTGTCTTGCAGCCCACCCGTACCGAGCTGTTTTTTTTTGGTCATGAATGGCGTCATCCATTGCGTCGAGAATACTGGTCAAGTCGAATGGATCCACAAGCCAACCTGTTTTGTCCGGTATGACCATTGTCGCAATCGTTTGTTGATTGCTCCCAATCAAAGCAACACCGCAAGCTGCAGCTTCTAACAGCGAACGTGGCAAACCTTCCTTCAATTGCGTTGGCAAACAAAAAACATCTGTTTGAGGAAGAAGTTCTGTCATATCACGTTGCGATACTTCACCCAAAAATTCGATATCACCATCGCTATGGGCTTTTGTAATAGCACCTTGCTCCACGGCATCAGGATTTGTCGGATCAGCAATTCCCGCCAACATAAATCGGGCACGACCATCGGGTCGAAAGCGTCTGGCTGCTTCAATGTATTCGTTCACACCTTTTGCATTGATGAGCCTCGTTGCCATCAAAATTCTGACCGGAGCATCTTCTGCTTGTTCAACTCGATCAGCCGTGGAGAACAGATCAAGATCAATGCCTGTTCCCATTACAGTCAAAGACCGGTCTGAAGAAACCACTTTCCGTGCAACCATCGAAGCGCGATCTTCGTCATTTTCGAAAGTGGCATGTGCTGACGACACATAAGAAACAACACGCAATGCGGATGTGACGCACCATCTTCGTATTTTGTCACTAGGACTGTCACTGGTCTCATAGATTTTTCCAAGGCCAGCAAATGTCCAAACCAGCCGAGACGGTGCGCCAGTCAGTTTGGCCAATGCGGTGGCGATACCACCCATCAATATTGGTTTGATTGTGAAGCAGTGAACTATGTCAGGGCGCAGCCGACGAACAATCTTTATAAGAGTGTATATCAATTTGGCATCAGCGAATGGACGAAACTTGTGTTTGTCCAAGTCCAATTCGATCAATTTTATGTTTGGATCGAGCGCTTTGATATCAGCAGCATGACAACTGCCAGATGCAACTGTCACTTCATGGCCACTCGCCAGCGCATCTTTTGCAAGTCTTTCCCGATGAGCTAAGAAATATGAGAGCTCGTTGATGACGAACAGTATTTGCATTGTGTTTCAATTCGAAATTATTGATAGATACAGTGACGCATGGGTTGGAGATTGTTTCAAGAAATGAACGAGCTAACAATTGTCATACCCAGCTTCAACATGCAAAGCGGCGCGATACGGGCAGTCGAAAGCATATTGCAACAAAAAGTCGAAGTAGACATCATCATCGTGGACGATGCTTCTTATCCCGCTCTGCACCTGCCGAAAGAAATTTCCAACCTCGCCAATGTAAAAATTCTCAAACACGAGAAAAATTCTGGTGCTGGCGCCGCGCGGAACACCGGTGTCGCCGCTGCAAAAACCGCTTGGATCAGTTTCTTGGATTCTGATGACGTGTTTCTAAAGGACACACTCGCAAAGCGTTTTCAACTGGCAAAAGCACACGAAGAAGACAACGCTGGTCGTCCCACCATTTATGGCAGTGGATGGATTGAGCCCAAAGGCACAAATGGCAAACTGCTTCGTCGCACCCCACTAGGAACGTCTGACGACACTGACTTTGCCAGTGGATGTTGGTATTGCCCAGGCTCATGCATCATAGGCCAAAGAGATGTTTTTTTAGCGCATCCGTTTGATGAAAGGTTAAGTCGCTTGGAAGATTTGGACTTCGGTATTCGCTTTGGAGCAAGCCGAGGAAGACTTATCGTTTTTGAATCCGCGGCAGCGTTCATTGATCGAGGTAAAAACGCGCGCATAGATGAACTTATTTCGTGCTCCAACATCATACGAGCAAAATACAAGAGTTTAAAAAGCGAGAGCCCCACGATATGGCATGCGCTCTCCGCCTACTTGGATCTGGAAATCGCATCGGCGCTCTTTAAAGAAAAAAGGCTCTTACGCTTTGCAACCTATTTTCTTTCCTCAATGTACCACCGTCCAAGATTCAAGCTGCATTTCAGCCCCGGCTGGACAATTTCAAAACACCATCCAAAGCACACCAACAAGACTTAGATAGATTGCACAATGCCACAACATTAGGTTTGTGCAGTTGAAGCAAACAATATGAGGCCAACATTCTATGAGTTTGCCGAGCAAAAGCAGATCACACAAAAACAGATTAAGTGTCTGGCGCGCTATTTGCTGTGCAACCAGCGATGGTGCCCCCCGCCGGAATCGAACCGGCACTCCGTGAGGAACGGGATTTTGAATCCCGCGCGTCTACCAATTCCGCCAGAGGGGCAGCGGTTTTGTGCTCTAACTCGCAGCGGATTAAAGCAAGATGAACCGCTTGGCAACGGTTATTGAACAATTCCTTGATATCATTTTCACAACCGCCATTGGGCTTTGCCGCGCATTGGGGTAATAACCGTTTCATATTGAATAAATTGCGAGGCCAACCCTTGATTCGAGCCCTGTATGACTGGATGTTTAAGCTTGCAGGAAGCAAACATGCCGACAAAGCGCTTGCCTTCATTTCGTTTATCGAAAGTTCGTTTTTTCCAATTCCCCCGGACGTGATGCTGATTCCCATGGTTTTGGCTGATCGTGCCCGCTGGTGGAAACTTGCTTTAATTTGCACCATTGCATCCGTATTGGGCGCTGTCTTGGGTTATGCGATCGGTGCTTTGGCATATGACTGGTTGGGGCAACCTATTCTTGAGTTTTATGGCAAGAAGGATGCGTTCGAGAAGTTGTCAGAAACCTATAACAGCGAATGGGGTTTGCTGAGCGTGTTTGCGGGTGCAGTTACTTTTCTACCCTATAAATTGTTCACCATATTTTCTGGGGTGACCGGTCTGAATTTCGCTTTGTTTATCGCGATTTCTATATTGGGTCGGGGCCTTCGCTTTTTCTTGGTCGCTTTCTTGTTGTTTAAATTTGGTGAAAAGATTCAAATCTTCATCGAGAAGTGGTTGGGTCTTTTGTTCGTTCTAGGCCTCGTCCTCCTGGTTGGTGGCTTTGTATTGATAAAATACCTTTTGTAGAAAGAACGTCACCATGACAGACCAAACCGCCGAAAACATTTGGAACACATCGGGCCCTGTTCAAAAATCGACCGCAGTTGTCGTATTGATTGGAATGGTCGCCATTGTGGGCGGCGCGCTTGGTTTTGAACATATCGGCGGATACGCGCCCTGCGAACTCTGCCTTGAACAACGAAACCCGTATTATTGGGGCATTCCTTTCATAGCTGTTGGTGCTCTCGCGGCCTTGTTCAATTGGCCAGCGTGTTTAACGAGAGGCACATTGGCAATTGCCTTTCTATGCTTGATCGCAACAGCCCTTTTGGGTGGGTATCACGCAGGTGTTGAGTGGGCTTTTTGGCCTGGGCCAGAATCTTGCGGGGCTGGCCTGTCAGCGACATCAAGTGATGCTGGAAACCTGTTGGAAAGCCTCGCCAATTCCAAACCGCCAAGTTGCGCTGATGCAGCGGGGCGTTTCCTTGGGATCAGCTTTGCAGGCTGGAATTTTATTGCCGCTTTGGCATTGTCAGTGGTCGCGTTTCGCGGAGCCTTTGGATCAACCCACCGCTGAACCAATCGCTTCCGTGCGAAATATCTACGGTTCGAGCGGGGCATCCCAATACAAATAATCCATCCAGCTTTCATGAAGAAAATTGGGCGGGAAGCGGCGGCCTGCATTGTGCAAATCATGCACATTGGGAATCCAAGGTTGTCGATTTGGCATCATTCCCGCATCTTTTGCCATTTTTCCGCCTTTGCGCAGATTGCATGGCGAACAGGCGGTCACGATATTTTCCCAAGTGGTTTGCCCACCGCGCGATCTGGGTATCAAATGGTCAAAAGTGAGCTCATCCCCACTTCCGCAATATTGGCATTCAAAACGGTCACGCAGAAACACATTAAAACGCGTAAACGCTGGGTTTTTCTGAGGCTGAATATATTGTTTCAAGGAAACAACACTGGGCAGTTTCATCTGGAACGATGGTGACGAAACAGCCGCATCATATTCAGAAACGATATTCACGCGATCCAAAAATACCGCTTTGATGGCGTCCTGCCAAGACCAAAGCGACAATGGATAATAAGACAGCGGACGATAGTCCGCATTCAACACAAGCGTTGGATGCAACTCCGGATTTACGGCAATTGTCACGTACTCACTCCCGCCCCGGACCGTCAAAGGTGCCAAGTTGAACGACCGGGAATCATAACCTCAACAATCGTAGGTACAGTGTAGGAACACTAAGACATGTTTGTGAAGCCTGCAGGACAATTCACCGCACAAACTATCCCCAACCTTAATTTTTCTCAGACAGGGGTGCGGCAGTCCAACCTTTGCGGCGCGCATATTCAGCATAACAAACCCGCGTAGCAACACTGCGCAAAGGGCTCCATCGCTCAGCCAGCGCACGTGTTTCCTTCGCATCCGGCTTTTCATCACACCCACACAACCAACCAACAGCGTGTTGCAGCGCTACATCGCCTGCAGGAAAAACGTCAGGATGCCCCGCGCAAAAAAGAAGAAACACTTCTGCCGTCCACGGGCCAATACCTTTCATTGCGGTCAATTCATCCATGGCTCTCGCCGGAGGCAATGTGCAGAGTTGGCCCAAATCAAGGCGCTTTTCGTCCATTGCCAATGCCAAACCACTTAAGGTTGTTTGTTTGGCGCGGGAAAGCCCGGCTTCAATCCAAGCTGCTTCACCCGCACCCAAAAAAGCATCAGGCGAAAATGGCTTCACACGCTCTTTCAACCTGCCAAAAATCGCCATAGCAGATGCTTTTGACACTTGTTGGGCCACGATAATTTCAGCAAGCCCTTCAAAACCTGGAAGACGCGCGCGAAGCGGGATTGAAGGCAAGCCTTCAATCGTTGCTGCAATTTCGGGGTCCAGTTTTTTCAACTCTGCCAACCCAACCTGCAAATCCATTTCTGAATTGATGGCATTTAAAGAGGATTGCACATTTTATCCTTCTCGCGGTCCAATGGAATGTTTAGTTTGCCTCTATGACTGCAGATGCGCCACCCGTTTTCAGATTCGCACCCAGCCCAAATGGAGCGCTTCATTTAGGACATGCCTATTCCGCTTTGGTCAATTTTCAAATGGCACAAGAAACCAAAGGCAGGTTTCTTCTGCGCATTGAAGATATAGACCGTGTGCGCTGTCGTCCCGAGCTTGAAAAGGACATGTTGGAAGATCTGGAATGGCTAGGGCTTGAGTGGGAGACGCCACCGCGCCGACAATCCGACCATTTCAACAATTATTCAGAAGCTCTCGACACGCTCATCTGCGAAGATCTTGTTTACGCATCTTTCATGAGCAGAAAAGAAATCAGAGATAGTGTCACGGCGAAAAAACAATCAGGCATCAAATGGCAAAACGATCCTGATGGCTCACCGCTCTATCCAGGGTCCGAGCGCGAATGGAACGCACAACAACAAGAAGCTGAGCGCAACAATTCGCCCTTGCACAATTTGCGACTTAACATGAATGCTGCGATCAAACATGTGAGCAAAAATCTCTCATTCGTAGAAACAGGTTCTGGCCCAGAACAAGAAACGGGCGTGTGTGCAGCCTACCCCGAAAAGTGGGGAGACTTCGTGATCGCGCGCAGCGATACCCCCACCAGTTACCACTTGTCCGTGGTCATCGACGACGCCTTACAAGGCATAACGCACGTTGTTCGTGGTCGTGATCTGTTTTATGCCACTTATGTTCACCGATTGTTGCAAGAGCTGTTGGGCTTGCCGGAACCTGAATATCATCACCATGATCTCATATTGGCCAATGATGGACGCAAGCTTTCCAAAAGTGCTGGCGACACAAGCCTGCGCGCGCTGCGTCGTGCAGGCATGACGCCCCAAGACATCAAACGATTGATCGGTTTTTCAACCTAGGATCGTAAGCCAGATTGGCAGGGTCAAAATTGAACCCAACATCGTCAAAACAATGGAACTGGAAGACAGGCCTTCTGCGACCTTGAAATAGGTTGCAAAGAGATAGGCGTTGACGCCCGTTGGGCTGGCTGCTGCCAAGACAGCAACTTTAAACCACAGCGGTGGGATATCAAAAACCATTGTGCCAACAAGATAGACCGCCAGAGGCATAACGATCAGGCTCAACCCGGACAGCCCGACAGCTGCGAGAATATTCCCGCGAACTCCATACTTAATCAGCCCCATTCCCAGCGAAATGAGTGCAAGCGGGCCAGTGGTTTTTGCAATCAAACCCGTCACCTGTTCGGGGATGCCAGAAATGCCGACACCGCTAAACCGCAAAGCGAGTCCCGCAACTATGCCGATAATGATTGGATTTGCAGCAAAGTTGAGAAGAAGTTTTTTAAAAACACCCACTGCATTGAGGGCCGAATTTTCCACCCCGTCAGCACGTGTGGAGAATTCCATCAAGAAAGTGGAGACCGTCATCATGATCGGCAAATGCACAGCAACCAGAATAAACAGCACTTGCAACCCGTCACGACCATAGGCTTGTTCAATCAACGGAATGCCCAACAAAACCAAATTGGAAAAACCAGCCGCGACGCCTGCAATCGACGCCGCCCGTGCGCCACGCCCGAAGACTTTACTGATCCAAAGCCAAGCCGCCACCCAAACCACAAACACACCTGTGAAATAGGCCGCCCAAAACGAAAAAATGTCGGACAACCCATTCTGTTCAGAAAATTCTGCCGTTGCGATGGAGCGCATCAGCAAAATGGGCACGGCAATTTTGAAGACATAGTCCGCCAGACCATCACCGGATGCCACACTCAAAAAACCAAATCGCGCGATGGCATAACCAATGCCAATGAGACAGAAAACCGGCAGTACAATTTCGACAATTTGTGTCATGGAAAGGTCCAACCGGCCATTGGCAGCAATGCCAAAATGTGTACGACTGCCAACCTCCTATACAGTGCTTTGTATCGACACAACATATCATCCATCCAAGCATCATGATGCAGATGGCAAAATTGAGCAGAAGGCCAGCTATATGTTTTCCAAACTTGCCCCTGCACTCTTTGTTTGCCTGTGGGCAACAGGGTTTATCGGTGCGCGTTTGGGATTGCCCTATTCTGAACCAGGAACCTTCCTGACCATTCGCTTCAGCATCGCTTTTGCGGTTTTGGCTGTTGTCGCAATTGTCTTCAAAGCAAAATGGCCGAACTATAGAATCGCGGCACATTCAATTGCCATCGGCGCCCTGCTTCATGGCATCTATCTCGGCGCTGTGTTCTGGTCAATTGAACACGGTATGCCGGCTGGTGTTGCAGCGGTCATCGTTGGGCTGCAACCCCTGCTCACAGCCATACTTGCCGGTTGGATATTAAAGGAAACTGTGACACGCCGCCATTGGATAGGGATCGCACTTGGGCTTTTGGGTGTGATATTGGTGCTTGCACCCAAAATCGACATCATTGACAGCGGCATCAACTCAGCAACCGTAATTGCAGCGACCTTGGGAATGGTTTCCGTGACTGTTGGAACAATCTACCAAAAACTGGTTGGCAGTTTAAGCGACTTAAAATCAGGAACCGCCTTACAATATCTTGGCGGCACCATTCCCGTCGCCATTCTTGCTTTCACAATGGAGACGCGCGAAATTGAATGGTCGAATGAAATGATTTTTGCCATGGCTTGGGCAATCTTCGTGCTTTCCTTTCTCGCGGTTTTTCTCTTGATGTGGCTTATACGCCAAGGCTCGGTGGCCAAACTGTCGACGCTGTTTTTTCTTGTTCCCGCAGTGGCAGCAGTCATGGCCTATTTCCTGTTTGGCGAAACACTGACGCCAATTCAATTGGGTGGCATGTTGTTGTGCGCCATCGCTGTGGCTCTCGCCTCGAGCAATGACAAATCCAAAAGAGACAAAACGTCACCATTGGCACAAGCTTCAGACGGGGCTAAGTAACGGCCACACAAATCCGTTTGGGAAAGCAATATGAACATCGCTTATATCGTCCTTCTGTTGGCCTGTGTTGTTGTGGCCTTGATATTGTTGCGCGGCCTATGGAACATGTTGCAAAACGGGCCCGGCAACAAATCGCAAAAATTGATGCGCATGCGTGTTATCGCGCAGGCTATTGCCGTCATTTTAATGGTCGGTTTTGTTTATTTCTCACGCGGCTAAGATCGGAACCCCCATGGTTGTCTTGAATAAAATTTACACGAAAACGGGCGACGATGGCACCACCGCTTTGGGCACAGGCGAGCGCCGTTTGAAGTTTGATCTACGCGTTGAATCTTATGGCACAGTTGATGAAACCAATGCTGCGATCGGTGTTGCGCGCTTGCACACTGAAAACCAATCCGACCTCCATGCTATGTTGTTGCGTATCCAAAATGATCTTTTCGACCTGGGCGCTGATCTGGCAACACCCGACACTGGTGAGAAGTTGGAATACGAACCTCTTCGCGTGATTGAAACCCAGGTGGAACGCATTGAAAGCGATATCGACACTCTCAACAGTGATCTCGATCCTCTTCGTTCGTTCATTTTGCCTGGCGGTTCGGCGGCAGCTGCAGCCCTTCATGTGGCCAGAACAGTTGCGCGACGTGCAGAGCGCCTGATTGTTCATCTTGGAGAAACTCCCGGAGAGCACGTCAACCCTTCGTGCATTCGATATATGAACCGCGTTTCCGACTTTTTATTTGTGGCCGCCCGCTATGCAAATGATGGTGGCAAAGCCGACATATTGTGGGTACCTGGCGAAAACCGTTAGACACAACGGTCACATTCCTCATGATAGTCTGAGGAGGCTGCAGCATGTTCATTCCACTTTACGACGGAAAACCCATCAAACACATCTCGCTGCAGTGGGTGACACTGACCATCATTGGTTTGAATGTCGCTGTCTATTTGATGGTAAACGTGTTGGATTCCAGCCTCATCGGCGATTTGCAATACATTAGCCTGTCACTCGGCCACATACCGTCTATCGGCAACGATTTAAAAACTCTGCCAGCAGAGTACCAGCTGCTTTCCGACGATTATTATTTTGTCACCATGCTCACCAGCGCATTTATTCATGCAGATCTTATCCACCTTGCGGGCAACATGATTTTTGTATGGGTATTTGGCGACAATGTTGAGGATGCATTGGGACATATCAAATTCATCATTTTCTACGTTTTGTGTGCCGTCGCAGCCGTTTGGTTTCACGGATTGGTTTTCGCAGATTCAGACGGCCCATTAATCGGCGCTTCAGGTGCAGCTGCAGGGTTGGTGACAGCCTATCTTTTGTTGCATCCCAAAATGAAAATATGGGGCTTGGTACTGTTCAGAATCCCGTTGCGTTTGCCAGCATATATCGCCTTGGGTGGTTGGGTCGCCTATCAATTCATCATGTTTTTGATCGACAGTGACGGGCAAATTTCTTGGGCGTCTCACGTTGGAGGCGCTTTGACTGGTGCTCTTTTGGTTGTTGTGTTGAAACGACGTGCGGTCCCATTGTTCGACAGAGAAGTGATTCTTCCCGACGCTGTTGAGTTGAAACCCGAAGCAAGTTTGCCGCCAGAGGTAAAACAATCCCCGTGGGGACGCGGTTAGTCTCAGATCAATATTTCCAGCAGCCAAATATTGACGTTAACGTAAGAATTTTTTGTTGCATTCCAAAATGAGAGGCCACATAACACAGAGGTAAAATGTGTCTAAAACCTGTTGCAGAATGACGGATATGAACTAGTGTTGTTTCCCACGACAGTGCATTAGAATGTTAAATCCCTTTGCCGATAGAGGTCATTGAAATGAAGATTATTGTGCCCGTAAAACGGGTTGTCGATTACAACGTGAAAATTCGCGTGAAAGCCGACGGATCTGGCGTTGAACTCGCCAATGTTAAAATGTCGATGAATCCATTCGACGAAATCGCAGTTGAAGAAGCTTTGCGCCTCAAAGAAGCTGGCAAAGCCGAGGAAGTGATTGCCGTTTCCATAGGGCCGCAACAGTCTCAAGAAACAATTCGCACAGCACTTGCAATGGGTGCTGATCGCGGCATTCTTGTAAAGACAGATGATCTCGTTGAGCCATTGGCCGTTGCAAAAATACTCAAAGGCATTGTGGAAGAAGAAAGCCCACAATTGGTAATCCTCGGCAAACAAGCGATTGATGACGATGCTAACCAAACCGGACAAATGCTTTCTGCATTGCTTGGTTGGGCACAAGCGACATTCGCCTCAAAACTGGAGATCAATGGAAACAGCGCCAATGTGACACGTGAAGTGGATGGCGGGTTGCAAACGATCAAAGTCGATATGCCTATGATCATGACCACGGACCTTCGCTTGAATGAACCGCGTTATGCATCTTTGCCAAATATCATGAAGGCAAAGAAGAAGCCGCTCGATGAAAAAGCTCCTTCCGACTACGGTGTTGATACAGCGCCACGCTTGAAGGTTTTGAGCACAGTTGAACCCGCTTCACGCAAAGCTGGTGTCATTGTTGGCTCTGTTGACGAACTCGTTGACAAGCTGAAAAACGAAGCCGGCGTGCTGTAAGGAGATTGACCATGACAACCCTTTTGATTGCTGAACACGACAACGAAACTCTTTCAGACCAAACCAACAAAGCGATGACTGCAGCTGCTGCTATTGGCAATGATGTGCATATCCTTGTTGCTGGTTCCGGATGTGCTGCTGTTGCAGACGCCGCTGCAAAACTGGACGGTGCTGCAAAAGTTCTTTTGTGCGAAGCAGACTATCTGACAAACCGTCTTGCCGAACCCATGGCTGCATTGATCACTGGCATTGCTGGCGACTACGACACAATCATGGCTGCGGCAACAACAGATGGTAAGAACATCTTGCCGCGCGTTGCAGCTTTACTCGACGTGATGCAAATTTCCGACATCACCGAAGTGAAAGCGGCTGACACTTTTGAACGTCCAATTTACGCAGGCAACGCCATGCAGACAGTTCAATCTACAGATGCAACGAAAGTGATCACTGTTCGAACTGCTGGTTTTGCAGCAGCAGGTGACGGTGGTTCTGCTTCTGTCGACAAAATTGATGCAGCTGCAAATCCCGGCCTGTCCGAATTCGTCAGCGCAGCATTGTCTGATTCAGACCGCCCAGAACTCACATCTGCAAAAATCATCATTTCTGGTGGCCGAGCACTTGGGTCTTCTGAGAAGTTTGAAGAGGTCATCACACCTGTCGCTGACAAACTCGGTGCCGCCATTGGCGCATCACGCGCTGCTGTGGATGCAGGCTACGCCCCCAATGATTGGCAAGTTGGCCAAACAGGTAAAGTGGTAGCGCCAGATCTGTACATTGCGTGCGGCATTTCTGGTGCCATCCAACACTTGGCGGGTATGAAAGACTCCAAAATCATTGTTGCGATCAACAAAGATGATGAAGCTCCGATTTTCCAAGTCGCAGATTACGGTCTCATAGCAGACTTGTTTGACGCACTGCCAGAGTTTGAAAAAGCTCTGTAACGTCCCAACCACGTAAAACAAAAGCCCGCGACGCTCCATGCATCGCGGGCTTTTTTGTGTCCTTCAGACTGCGGCCTATCGCGTGGGCAGCAATCGATCCAAATAATCCAATTCGAGCTTTGGACGAGCGGTGTCTGATAATTTGCGGCGAATTGCATCCAAAATTTCACGCGCTCTTTGAGCATCAATTTCATCTGGAACTTTAGTGTCATCGCCCAATTGAGGCCCATTGCTCCGGCTTTGGCGACCAAGGGGATCGCGATCGCCACTGGATTGCTCGCCGTGCTGTCCACGCTCGCCTTGTCGTCCTTGCTCGCCAGCCTGATTTTGCATGTTCTGCATCATCTGCTGCGCGCCCTCGCGCATGGCTTGTAAAGCACGACCTTGCTCGCCCATCGCTTCGCCAGTTTGGCCTTCCCCAAGACTTTGTTCCGCGCCGCCCATTGCTTCACCTGCTTCACCAAGCTGCTCACCAGGCTCCATGCCCAATCCGCGCATAGCTTCTTGCAACTCTTGCATCTGCTGCTGCAACTGGCCTTGCTGTTCTTGCAGCTGCTTCATTGCCTCAGCAAATTCTTCAGGCGTCATGGGTTTGCGTTCACCAGGCTGATTTTGGTCACCCTGCTGCTGTTGTTGCTGTTGATTTTGTTGACCTTGTTGCTCACCCTGTTCACGTCGTCTTTGCTGTTGACGTTGCATGTCGAGTGTCTGATCCATCAGTTGCTGTTGCTGGCGCATCATCTCGCCAAGCTTGTTCATTTGTTGGCTGAACTCGTCGGTTTGCTGCCGCTGTTGCTGTTGTTGCGGGCGAGCCGTCTGCAGATTGTTCATCATGCGCTGCATTTCTTCCAGCAGTTGACGTGCTGCATCTTTTGATCCGGATTTCGCCAAATCCTCAATTTGCTGCATCATCCGTTCAAGGTCTTGTTGGCGCAAAACCTGCGTGTTCGGATCCAGCGGCATGGCCTGTTGATTTTGCTGATTGCGCTGCGCTTGCTGGGCCAATTCTTGCATGAATTCATTCATGGCATTGCGCAAATCTTGCATCAATTCAGCAATCTCTTCGTCAGAAGCACCATTCTCCAAAGCCTCCGCCAAACGTTCTTGCGCATCGCGCAAACGGCGTTCAGCCAATGACAAATCACCGTCCTCAACAGCCAAGGCCGTTTCCCACATCAGGTCCAGCGTTTCCCGCAATTCATCTTTATCGCGTGTGCGCCTGATGCTGCGATAGGCAACGCGAAGAGCCGTGTAGACCGAGAAATCTTTGATAAATGTATCAGGATGGGTGTTGGTGATAATATCTAACATTTCAGCGACCTGCGCAGCATTGCGCAAATCCAAAGCGAGATTGCGGCGTTCATGAACAATCGCCTTGGCCAACGGTTTGGTGAAAACACGTTGAGGAAGGACGAAACTTTTTGCAGCGCTTTGCCCCCTTTGCCCGGCCTCGTCTTCTGCGATCAACGTCATTTGAACTTTGGCGCCAGCCCAAGGGTGGCTGGTCAAATCTTGACTGGTTTTTGAAACACCTTTGGTGGCGTTGCGCTTGGGGAGAGGCAAATCAATCTGCGGCGCTTCCACCAAAGGAACCGCACGAGAATCAAGATCCATTTCAGACTTTATATCTGCCCGCGCCGTGCTCACCCCATAATCGTCTTGAACCTCGTAAGAAAATTCCAAAGCCCCTCTTGTCGACCCTTCAGGATCTTCAACAAATTTTATAGACGGGTTGTGATCTTCGGTAACTGCAAACGACCACGTTCCTACTTCATCTTCACCAGAACGCAATTTTACAGAAGACGTCTTTTCAAGCTTTAATTTGAACGCGGTAGAAATTTGAGAAGCATCAACTTCTTCTTCTGAAACCTGGGACTGCGAACCTTTTTTGCTTTCTGGCACCACGGCATCGATCACCCGTTCGTACTCTCCATCAAGCAATACAAGTTCAGGCGCATCTAGTTTCAAAACGCGAACAACCAGTTCGCTGCCTTCAGGAACAGTCACAGCGGCTTGTTCAGCAGAGGTCGATTGCTTCAAAAAGATGGGAGGTTTGTTGGTATAAGCAGGAGGAGTGACCCAAACATCAACCCGACCAGCGACAAGCGTTGCGTCTGGTTGACTGCGAAAAGCATCAGCAACGCGCCCGCTCCAATTGTTCCACCCGAAGCCAAAAGACACAAAAAGGGCCAGCAGCACCAATGCGCGAATCGCAAACGGGTCATGCTGAGCAACTTTTGGCGAGGGTGTTCCGCTTCTCAGTCCCGAAAGCGATTGTGCCATACGGCGACGATGTTCTTCCCAAAGCACGTTGGCAAACGCGTCATTATCGCCCGAAACATCGCTGCGCGAATCTTCTTGTGCTGTAACAGGACGATGTTCGAGAAGAGAAACCCGCTCAATTCGTGCGTCGACCTGCGCACTGGTTGGCAGTTGCAATTTGCGCAACCTAGTCAAAGCAAAAACGAAGGCCGCACCAAAAACTGTAACGAAACCAATACGCACGTAGTCGTGCAGTAACGACCAAACACCAAACCACGATACAGTGAAAAACAGCGCAACAATGCCCAAAATAGGCAGCATCAAAGGCCAAAGCTTTTCCCAGAAAAGTGCAAACCAAGCCGAACGGCGCGCAGGCGCCAAACGAGGCGTGGTGTCGATTTGAGCGTCTTCTATCATGGCAAATCTCACTGGTTCTGGCTCGACTATACCAGCAAACATGGCGTTGGCGAGACGCAAATGGCCAATAGGCGCATGTGTCGCTGAAATGTGATTGCGATTGAACGAGCACCTCTTTAAGTTAATCCAAGTCATTCTACCTGGTGAGTATTCTAAATGCCCGATCTCGATGCGCTGAAATTGCAGGCTTTAGAAATTTGGGCCACTGTGCTGGCGTGGCTCCAATCTCCTACTTTTTATGCGCAAATCGGTGCAATTGTTGCTGCATGGATTCTGGCAGGCTTTGTTTCAAAGCTTGTTCGAAAGCGCGTTCCATTTCTGAGAGATGCGCCCGCTGAAGGCAAATTATTGCTTGTACGAACATGGGTTTACAAGGCGAGAAGTCTTCTATTCCCCATCCTGTTGGTCGCGATTCTGGCTGCAGCCGTTTCGATTCTCAGGTCAGTGACTGGCAGCGTTTGGCTCGTCCAACTGGCTCAAAGTCTTGCAGTTGTTCTAGCGCTATATAATGCGATCAAGCTTTTTGTCCCAAGCGAAGGTTTGCGCAAACTCATCAATATCATTGTTTTGCCCAGCGCGTTGTTGATGGTGTTTGGCTATTTTGATGACTTCACTGCATTTCTCGACACTGTCGCACTTGAACTGGGCAACATCCGCCTTTCAGCTCTTTTCCTCATAAAAGCAGCGATTTTCGGCGGCATTATCTTCTGGCTTGGCCGTCAATCAAACAGCGCGGGTCAAAACGCGATCAATCGCCAAGAGGCCCTCGATCTCGGAATGCGTTCGCTGATCTCCAAATTGTTCCAGATCGTGCTGTTTATTGTTATGGGCATCGTGTTCCTGCAAGTCCTCGGGATAGACCTCACAGCCCTCGCCGTTTTGGGTGGTGCTGTTGGCGTTGGCCTTGGTTTTGGTTTGCAGCAAATCGCCGCCAACTTTATTTCAGGCATGATCATCCTGTTTGAAAGGTCGCTTTCTCCTGGCGACTATATTGAAATGGAAGACGGCAAAGCGGGCATTCTCAAAGAGATCAACATGCGGTCAACCACTTTGGAAACCTATGACGGCAAAGAAGTCATGTTGCCGAATGAAAAATTCGTCACAACAACTTTTGTGAACTGGACAAGAGACGACCCACGCCAACGTTATGAGGTTGAGTTTTCAGTGTCCTACGACACGGATATCGAACCCATTCCTGATCTCATTTGCGCAGCTGTGTCCAAACATCCGCAAATCTTGCAAGACCCGGAAATTCCCGACGTGGAACTGCGCGGTTTTGGCGACAGCGGGATAAATTTTGCAGTCGAATTTTGGGCCGATGGCATCGACGACGGGAAGAACAAATTTTCATCTGATGTGCTGTTCATTGTCTGGCGCACTCTGCGCGACAATCAAATCAAGATTCCATATCCTCAACGTGAAGTACGGGTTTTGTCAGATGAGCCTTCCGCGCTTGGCATAAAGACCAAACCAGCAGCGCGCAAGAAGCCTTAAACGTCAATCCAGTCAGGCATGCTGTCCAACGCAATCAACTCTTCATAAGATGTGCGCGCGCGAACCACATGCCAATCACTTCCATTGACCAAAACTTCAGGCACCAAAAGGCGGCTGTTGTAAGTTCCAGCCTGAACAGCGCCGTAGGCACCAGCTGACCCCAAGGCCAACAAATCTCCCTGACGTGGCAGAGACATTTCACGCCCTTTGGCAAGATAATCGCCGGATTCGCAAACAGGACCAACAACATCTGCCGTAATGCGAGCAGAAGAACCCCGCGCAACGTCCACGGGTCGAACCTCGTGATAAGCTTCGTAAAGCGTTGGGCGAATAAGATCATTCATCGCACCATCCACAATAACAAACACTCGGTCTGCGCCTTCTTTCACGTAAATGACTTCGGTGACAAAAATCCCAGCATTGCCCGCAATCAAGCGCCCGGGTTCAAAAATCACCTTCGCATCCAAATCGCGCACATGCTTTTTCACCACTGCCGCGTAGTCATCTGGATTGGGCGGAGGTTGGTTGTCTTCATGATAAGGAATGCCGAGACCGCCCCCAACATCAACATGCTCAATGTCATGGCCTTGCGAACGCAATTCACCAATCAATTCAGACAACCGCGCAAACGCCGTATCGAAGGGTTCCAGATCAATGATCTGACTGCCAATATGCATATCGATGCCGGTGACTTTTATGCCATCGAGTTCAGCGGCTTTTTTGTAAATTCGCGGAGCATCTTTCCATGGGATGCCAAATTTATCGGCAGCTTTACCGGTGGAGATTTTAGCGTGTGTCTTGGCATCCACATCTGGGTTGATGCGAAACGAAACATTGGCCGTTTTGCCCAAAGCTTGAGCGCGGCTCGCCAGCATTTCCAGTTCAGGCTCTGATTCCACATTGAAACACAAAATGCCTTCGCCCAAAGCGTAGTCAATTTCATGCGCTTTTTTGCCAACGCCAGAAAACATGATTTTCTGGGCCGGAATACCGGCCTGACGCGCTCGGCGCAATTCACCTTCAGACACAATATCCGCACCTGAGCCACAACGTGCCAGAGTTGCCAAAACGGCCTGATTGGAATTGGCTTTCATCGCATAGCAAACAAGCGCATCAATATCTGAAAATGCGTTCGCAAAGACATTGTAATGGCGCTCAAGTGTGGCGGTAGAATAGCAGTAAAACGGCGTCCCAACTTCCGCTGCAATGGATTGCAGGTTTACGTCTTCGGCATGCAAAATGCCTTCGCGGTAGTCAAAATGATTCATTGGAAGTCCGTTCAATCGGAAAATTGGTGTTGAGAAGCAAACTTGCTCTACTCGAGCAAGCCGTCCAGCACAAAACGCTTGTCGGGATTTTGAGCATTGGGGACCGGTTTTTCCGGAGCTGGCGTGCCATTTGCTTTGGCTTGCTTAATCGCCGCTTCAGAGGGTTTTATGGGTGGACCTGCTCGGCCACAAGACGCCAATGCCAACACCGCCACCAACATGGCAACGATTTTCAATGAAGACATCAATTTCAAAATCCTGATCATGACGAAAGTCCTACCATGTTTTCACTGAAAGTGAAGCATATTGCGCGATTCACTTTAAGTGCTTTTGAGCTGCCCACGCCAATAAGAAATCTGAGACCGCACACCGCTTGGTGCTGTTCCGCCAAAGCTCGTTCGGCTGCTTACAGATGCTTCCACCGTAAGCACAGAATATACAGCATCCGTTATGGACTCATTTATGTCCTGCAGTTCACTCAATTCGAGCTCTGCAAGATCGCACCCTCTTTCTTCAGCCAAGGCAACCGCACGGCCTGTAACGTGGTGCGCTTCACGAAACGGCAGATCAGCTTCGCGAACGAGCCAATCGGCCAAATCTGTTGCCGTTGAAAAACCAGACCCTGCCGCCGCTTTCATGGAGTCTGCATTCACCGTCATATCGGCAATCATGCCATTCATCGCAGCAAGGCAAAGTTCCAAAGTTTCAGCTGCATCGAACGCCCCTTCTTTGTCTTCCTGCATATCTTTAGAATAGGTCAGTGGCAGACCTTTCATCACAGTCAACAAACCGATCAATGCGCCATTTACACGGCCAATCTTACCGCGCACCAATTCAGCAGCATCGGGATTTTTCTTTTGTGGCATGATCGAGGAGCCCGTGGAAAATTTGTCTGACATGCGAATGAAATTGAACTGTGGTGTTGACCAAATGACGATTTCTTCAGCCAGCCGCGACAAATGCGTGCCGCAAATCGAAGCTGCAGAAATAAATTCAAGGGCAAAGTCTCGATCGGAAACAGAATCCAGCGAATTGCGCGTCGGCTCTCTGAATCCAAGTGCCTGCGCTGTCATATGACGGTCGATTGGAAATCCTGTTCCTGCCAATGCTGCCGCGCCCAAAGGACATTCATTCATCCGTTCGCGCGCATTTTCCATTCGTGATTTGTCACGCGCCAACATTTCCACATAAGCAAGACAGTGATGTCCAAACGTCACGGGCTGTGCCGTTTGCAAATGAGTAAACCCTGGCATCACAGTGTCAGTGTGGATCTCTGCCTTCTCCAGCAAGGTGAGCATCAAGCGTTCAATTTCTACGATGCTCGCATCAACACGGTCACGAACCCACATACGAAAATCAACAGCCACCTGATCATTTCTTGAGCGTGCCGTGTGCAATCTACCTGCAGCGGAACCAATCAAATCCGCAAGGCGACTTTCCACATTCATATGAATGTCTTCCAAAGCGCGAGAGAATTTGAAGTCGCCTGCCTCAATTTCTGACAAAATTGTGCTTAAACCTTGATCGATATTTTCAGCGTCCTGCGCTGACAAAATGCCTTGCTTGTGCAACATAGCTGCATGAGCGCGCGAACCAGCAATGTCTTGGCGATACATTTTTTGATCAAACCCAATAGACGCATTTATCTCTTCCATGATTGCGTCTGGCCCAGCGGAAAAGCGGCCGCCCCACATGGTATTTTCGGAATACTTTGAAGTGTTACTTTTATCGCTGGCCATGGGTCAGAACCTTGAATGGAATTAAAATGAGCGAAGATCAATCTCCACAAAACGCCGCATCCAAAAAATCTGGCACGAACCCAATATTGATTGCAGTTGTTGTGCTAGGTTTGGGCTTGGTTGCTGGTGCAGGGCTATACGCCCTTTTTGGTGATAAAAGCAATTCTGCAAACACAGTTGCTGCTGCAGGAGATACCGCAAGCACCTGCCCTATAGACGAAACTCTACGCGCTGAATTGGATGCAGCTGCCGGTGGTCATGTGGCTGCTTTCAAAGCTGTTGATCGTCCGTATTCGGTAAAAACGTTCGCTTTCAACGATATTGATGGAAACCCAAAAACATTTGCTGATTGGAACGGAAAGACTGTTTTGTTCAATCTTTGGGCCACGTGGTGCGCCCCGTGTCGCGCTGAAATGCCTGCACTTGAAGCGCTCAACAAAGAACTGGGAAGCGATGCATTTGAAGTCGTCCCAGTAAGTGTGGACTTGGGCGACCCCGGACGCCCTAAAGGTTTTTATGAAGAAATTGGTTTGAAAGACATGGGCTTTTACCACGACCCCGAATTGGCAACCCTGAACGCATTAAGGCGCGAAGGTCTCGCCTTTGGCCTGCCTGCAACTCTGCTCATCAGCAAACAGGGATGTGTTCTTGGCACACTGAACGGCCCTGCAGAATGGGCCAGTGATGACGCCAAGAAACTGATCAATGCTGCATTGAAACAATAATCGAAGATCAGCACCTTATCGCGTTGGTTTAGGTTCATCGCCGGAATAGTCGTAAAACCCTTTTCCGGTTTTGCGACCAAGCCATCCTGCTTCCACATACTTTACCAGAAGTGGACAAGGGCGATATTTCGTATCAGCCAAACCATCATGCAGCACCTGCATAATGGACAGGCACGTATCGAGACCGATAAAGTCCGCGAGTTCCAACGGTCCCATCCGGTGGTTGGCGCCCAGTTTCATGGCCTTGTCAATTCCATCTACCGATCCAACGCCTTCGTATAAAACGTAGATCGCCTCGTTGATCATTGGGATCAGAATACGGTTGACGATAAAGGCGGGAAAATCTTCAGACACAGATGTCTCTTTGCCCAACTTGTCACAAAGCTCTTTCGCCAGATTGAATGTGACCTCGTCTGTTGCGATGCCGCGAACAAGTTCCACCAATTGCATCACGGGAACCGGGTTCATAAAGTGAACCCCGAGAAACTTTTCTGGTCGATCAGTTACAGCAGCTAATCGTGTGATGGAAATTGAAGACGTATTGGTTGCCAAAACAGCATCAGGTTTCAACAGCGGACAAACGGCTTTGAAAATCTCTTGCTTGACGCTCTCTTTTTCAGTGGCAGCCTCAATCACAAAATCAGCAACACCCAAATCACTCAATTCATTAGCCGGCGACAAGCGCGCCAATGCGGCAGCTTTGTCATCACTGGTGATTTTTTCCGAGTTTACCTGTCGCGACAGATTGCCGGAGATTGTTGCCAATCCAGATTCAATACGCTCAGGAGCAATGTCATAAATCAACACATCAAAGCCGGCCAAAGCACACACATGTGCAATTCCGCCACCCATCTGGCCTGCCCCAATAATTCCAATCGTTTTCATATCATTCAACTCCAGACCCAATCTGCAATGGGATTAGCTTGCTCACCCGAAAATGTCACCAACTGTTAGTTCGAATTGAACTGATCACGCAGGGCAAATTTCTGAATTTTTCCGGTCGACGTTTTGGGCAATTCTTGAAACACAACCGTTTTCGGTGCTTTGAAATGTGCCATATTTTCACGGCAAAACTTGATCAATTCCTGCTCCGTCGTCACAGCACCATCTTTCAGCTCGATGAATGCACAAGGTGTTTCGCCCCATTTTTCGTCAGGCTTGGCCACAACCGCTGCCGCCATAACATCGGGATGTTTGTAAAGCACACCTTCCACTTCCACCGATGAGATATTTTCACCGCCAGAAATAATAATATCTTTAGAACGATCTTTGATCTGCAAATATCCATCGGGATGCATCACCGCGAGATCACCAGAATGGAACCATCCGCCGGCGAAAGCTTCATCCGTGGCCTTTGGGTTTCGGAAATATCCTTTCATCACCGTGTTGCCGCGCATCATCACTTCACCAATAGTTTCACCATCCATGGGAACCGGTTCCATTGTTTCTGGATCGGCCACCATCGCCCCTTCCAACACAGCATAGCGCACACCTTGGCGCGAGTTCATTTGTGCCAGTTCATGAGAATCAAGGTCAGCCCATTCTTCTTGACCGACACATTCAATCACATGCCCGTAGGTTTCAGTGAGGCCATAAACATGGGTGAGTTCAAAACCAGCAGCCTTGAATGCATCAAGCACAGAAGGTGGAGGCGGAGCAGCAGCCGTGTAAACACGGACCAGCCAATCAAATGGCTTACGCTCTTCTTCTGTCGCATTGATCAACATGGACAACACGATTGGCGCACCACCAAAATGCGTGACCCGATGGTCAGAAATGCCGTTGTAAAGATTTTTGGCCGTGATGTTTCGAATAAGAACAGACTTTCCACCTGTTGCAGCCAACGCCCACGCATGGCCCCAACCGTTGCAATGAAACAATGGCACCACATACATGTGCACAGGGAAAGAACCCGGCTCACTTCCTGTTAAAGGCCAGGCCGCGATGGTTCCCAACGCAATCAAATAAGCCCCTCGATGGTGAACAACAACGCCTTTGGGATCACTCGTGGTGCCGGACGTGTAGTTCAGTGAAATTGCATCCCACTCGTCACTTGGAAACGTCCAAGGCTCATGTTCATCGCCAGTTTGTAGAAATGCCTCATAATCCATCGCGCCAAGGTTTTCACCATCTGCTTCGTCGGTTTCGGCGTCGACAATGTCGATTACCAGAAGATCTTCTTTTCCCAAGATCTGAAGCGCTTTCTTCACTTCAGGGGCGAACCGCGTATCGGTGATAAGAGCTTTCGCCTGTCCGTGCTCTAAAATGAAAGCAATAGTTTCACCGTCCAGCCGCGTGTTGATAGGGTTCATCACGGCGCCTGACATGGGCACGCCAAACTGCACTTCAAACATTTCTGGAATGTTTGGCGCGATCACCGCAACGGTATCATTTTTTCCAATACCTGACCTTTTTATGGCACTCGCCAGCTGAGCACAGCGTTTATAGACCTCACCCCAACTGCGCTCCAAAGACCCGTAAACATACGCTGGCCGGTGGCCGTAGACGTCCCGTGCACGGGTGAAAAACGTCAAAGGTGACAATTGTTCAAAATTGGCAGCATTGCGGTCTAGATGGTCGTTATATGCGGACATTGAAAACTCACGTCAGATCAAATTTGAACCTGTTTTAAGCTCAACACCGGCCAAACTCAATCATAGGAACGACTCACATGATGAGTCATGGCGAGGCTCATTTACCTTTCAGCAACCACATTGTTCCACTTGGCAGTAATGAAATTCCGTTAGAATTTAACGGTTCGAAGGTTCTTGCATTCAGCAATTCATCCTAGGGGTTTAAAACCATGCGCAGTATTATTGTAAAACTCGGGTTTGCACTTCTGATCGCTCACAGCTCGACTGCGATGGCATCGAATACAATTGTTGAACTGGGCACCCCAAAAAAGAGCCCAATAAAAGCAGTTGGCGTTGTCCCTGTGAAAAAACACATACCTCTTCAACTGGGCACTTTGAGAAACGATGAACCTGAACTTCCCGTCACGTCGACGTTGAAGACACGAATGAAAAAACGGTTGCGGATTGCGCGTCAGCGCCAACGCATCGTTGGCGAAGCGAAACGCTCTGCCAATCAAGGGGAACTGCGTCTCAGCGCAAAACCAAAAACGCGCTCCCAACCTCTCTCTGACGAAGTGCAAGCAAACGATGAGCTTCCTGCAGACGCGCTCGATCAACCGACTCCATTCGACAATTAGAACAGGCTTCAGCCACCCAAACTAACGTCGCGTGTTGCAGAGCGAATTGACACCGAAAACCCTGCCATCACGTCCACAAGTGCCATCAACATCAGGATGAAAAACACACTGGATGCGGCAGCTGGTATCAACAAGAATTCCACAATAAATGCGATAAGAACCAAAGTGGACAAAAGGTGGTCGACGACGGACAATTTGCCCACGCGCGTCGCCTTCAAAACTTCAAAGAAAAGCAACAATAGACCAAGCGCAATGATGAGGTCGCCCATACGCATCGACCACCGTGCGCCCGACAGCATATCAAGTGCAAAAATCTCTGCGTCCCAATTAGAAGAAGCTCCGCCAAGCCCAAATGCAATGCCATTGTAGACAATCAGCACGATGACCATCAGTGGAAAATTACTCAACATATTGGGAACTCCGATTCTGTTTGTGTCGCGCGAACTTGCCAGCCTGAAATGTGATACGCAACCAAACACAATTCAGACCAATAAAAAACGGGGCCGGTGAACACGTCACCGACCCCGCTAACAATTTCAATCGCGACTGGAACTACACGCTGTCTTTTGGCTCAAGAATTTGACGACCACGATACATGCCTGATTTCAGGTCAATATGGTGTGGGCGGCGCAATTCGCCAGAATTTTTGTCTTCCACATATGTCGGGTTTTTCAACGCGTCTGTTGAACGACGGTGTCCACGCTTCATGCGGGTGATCTTACTCTTTGGGACAGCCATAAGCTTTTCTCCGGATAGAAACGATAGTGTCTACGTCAGCAGGCCCCATCCGGACCATTGCTCGGCACACTCGTTTACGAAAATTTCGTGTGAATTTAGCGGGTGATATACAAGACTGGCGCAAAGATGCAAGTGGTTTTGATCAATCACCTTGCAAGCATTTTACATAGGCGCCCGATGCACGCGCTCTTCGTTCCACCAAACGCGCCAAATTCCGCATTCCCCGGTTGGGTTTGCGTGGGTTGCGCAAGATCGGGTTTGGCAATGTGACTGCCAACAAAGCTGCCTGTTTGCGGGTCAATCTGGCCGCGGAACGCTTGAAATGATGCTGTGCTGCGGCCTCAATCCCGTAGATTCCTGGCCCCCATTCGGCAATATTAAGATAAATCTCCATTGTGCGCTTCTTGCCCCAAATAGCATTTACCAAAAGAGCAAGTGGCACTTCCAACACTTTACGAACATAAGACCTGCTGGGCCACAAATAGAGATTTTTGACACTTTGCATGGTGATCGTGCTGGCACCGCGCACGGGCTCGCCTTCTAGAGCGTCATCAATCACAATATTGATCTGGTTCCAGTCGACACCATGGTGACTGCAAAACTGCCCGTCTTCTGAGGACACAACACTTTGCCACACGAAGGGTGAAATTTTTTCCAACGGCACCCAGTCGCGCTTTACAGTCTCTCCTGAAAACCGCTGTTGTATCATCAATGCTGAAACTGGCTTCACCGCAGAGGGCAAATAAATCAGCGTGAGCAGAACAGGAAACACGCAAAGAACGACGCCGACAATCAGAGCGTATTTTATGAGCTTTCGGAAAATTGAGGCCCTGCGCGACAAACGCGCTGCGCCACCCTCAAGCTTTATGGCTGGAGCTCTTGAAACAGATTGCCTTTTCTTTGTGGAGGTTTTGCGAGCCCCGCCGGCCTTGGAAGACGCTTTGACCTTGGGAACTTTATCGCCTTTGGATTTTTTGTTCGCCAATCTATGACCTAACGCTTTTCAACCGCACTGTGCAGGCAATTGTCTTACCTTCACAACCGCCAAGGGGCAACGCCCGTTGACGCAAACTCCATTACAAGGCATCGAATAGATACATCTCATTGCTGTTTTCCAATCACTGATCATGCCGCTAGATTTTCAAGACCATTTCTCAAAAACTGTCTCGCTCATTGATGTTGAGCTGGATCGTCTTCTGACACCAAAACTCAATGCTGGAGAAATCGAACGCCCAAGCAATCTCGTGAAGGCAATGCGCCATGGTGTGTTAAATGGCGGCAAACGTTTGCGCCCATTCTTGGTTATTGAGGTTGGCGCTTTGTTCGGTGCTTCAACAAACGAAACTTTGTTATGCGGCTGCGCTTTAGAGTGCCTGCATTCTTATTCATTGGTTCATGATGACCTTCCTGCAATGGATGATGATGATTTGCGGCGTGGGTTGCCAACCGTTCACAAAGCGTTTGATGAGGCAACTGCAATTCTGGCAGGCGATGCCTTGCTGACTGTTGCATTCGACATTTTGTCATCGCCAAAATGCCATCCCGCCGCTGACGTGAGATGTGAACTTGTGTCGTTGCTCGCACGCGCTGCAGGACAAGGTGGCATGATTGGCGGACAAGTGTTGGATATTGAAGCCGAAACATCTGCTCCTGACGCGCATGAAATACGAATTTTACAATCTATGAAAACAGGCGCACTCATTCGTTTTGCCTGTGAAGCTGGCGCCGTGTTGGGAGGGGCAAGCAAAGAAGAACGGCAAAACATGGCCGACTTTGGCAAAACCATCGGCCTTGCATTTCAATTGGCCGATGACCTGCTTGATGTCACGTCTTCCAGCGAAGATATGGGCAAACGGGTGGGCAAAGATGCTGAACAGGGAAAAGGAACACTGGTCGGGCTTTATGGCATCGAAAAGACCCGCTCTTTGCTCAACGAGAGCCTCAACGAAGCCGAAGTTCTTCTTCGACCCTTTGGCGACGAAGCCGATATTTTACGCCAAACCGCAAGGTTCGTCGTTGAACGCTCAAATTGAGAAAATCAATTCTTTTTCACCAAACAAAACCCGCCAGCACTTCTAATTTTTTTGCAGAGTTTGATAGCAGAACTGCGTGAGCGCGTTCCAAGCCGCACAGCCCATTTCGCCTTTAAACCGCGCAGCCTTTTCTGACGATAGAGCGTTGGTTTGGCGTCTCCCAGAGAAACACCCAACTTACTGCGAACGCGTGTCCAGGAGCGCATGGCTTTGGCGCGTGAGAAATTGCCTGCAACCTGAACACCCCACGGTTGCCTTGAAGCAACGGCACCGCGAAATCTGGTCTTCAAAATTGGAAACCGGGTGCAACCTTCCATAAAACTCTTGCCGCTTCGAATGGCAAAATCATTCACCTTTGCAGTGCGGTCTTTGAAATAAGATGCGGGTTGACCTGTTACCGCTGCGACATAATCAAGCGTTTCAAAGGGCAAGCCTGAACGTCCCTTCAAGTATCGGTTCACCCGACCGGGGCCCGCGTTGTAAGCAGCCGCAGCCAGACCAAAATTACCAAGTTCACTTCTAAGCTTCGCAAGCAAAGCGGCTGATGCTGGCAAGGCCAGTGCAGGGTCGTAAGAATTCAGCAGGCCTTCCGCTTTTGCAGTTGCCGGCATGAATTGGGCTATGCCTTCAGCACCCACCGGACTTCTGGCCAAAACGTCAAATCGGCTTTCAGTCCATATCAAGCGCGCAAAGGTGTTTTTCGGCAATTGATGAAGATTGGCAACGCGCTCAATCTCTCGGCAAATGCGATCTTTTGTCCAGGCTTTAACATCAACCGCAGACTTTAAATTCTGCTGGGCGAATGCGGGAGAGAGATGCAGGCTCCCCACCACAGAAAGAACCAAAACTGCTCTATTCAGCCGCATCAGCATTGTCGCCATACCGGCGCTCTACATAAGACTGAACCAGCGCTTCAAATTCTTCTGCAATGTTTTCGCCGCGCAAAGTGACTGCTTTCTTGCCATCGATGAACACAGGTGCAGCAGGCGCTTCCCCCGTGCCGGGCAATGAAATCCCGATATCTGCATGTTTGCTTTCGCCCGGCCCGTTGACGATACATCCCATCACGGCGACTTTGAGATCGGCAACGCCTGAGTATTTTTCACGCCATACAGGCATATTATTCCGCAACTGGCCTTGAATTTTTTCAGCCAACTCCTGAAAAACCGTCGATGTTGTGCGTCCACATCCAGGACAGGCCGCAACGATAGGAACAAATGAACGAAAGCCCATTACTTGCAACAATTCTTGGGCAACCTGAACTTCTCGCGTGCGGTCCCCACCTGGTTCTGGCGTAAGAGAAATTCGAATTGTGTCTCCTATGCCTTGCTGTAAGAGAATGCCCAAAGCAGCAGACGAAGCCACAATGCCTTTGGTTCCCATTCCTGCTTCAGTAAGGCCGAGATGCAAAGCATAGTCGCTGCGCGCCGCAAGATCTGCATAGACGGCAATCAATTGTTGAACATCGGAGACTTTCGCCGACAAGATGATTTGGTCTTTGCCCAAGCCAATCCGCTCAGCTTCTTGCGCAGATAGGAGAGCAGATTGAACCATGGCTTCTCGCATCACGGCATTGGCTGAAAGCGGACTGCCTTCATCGGCATTTTTGTCCATGAGTTGTGTCAGCAAAGCTTGATCAAGAGATCCCCAGTTAACACCGATGCGCACTGCTTTTTGATATTTGAGAGCCATATCAATAATGGCACCAAACTGTTTGTCGCGTTTGTCCTTGAAGCCAACGTTGCCTGGGTTGATGCGATATTTCGCCAATGCTTCAGCGCAGGCTGGGTGATCAGCCAACAATTTATGACCAATATAATGAAAGTCCCCAACCAACGGCACATCAATGCCCAACCTGTCCAGACGTTCACGAATTTTAGGAACTGCCGCCGCAGCTTCATCACGGTCCACGGTAATGCGCACCAGCTCAGAACCTGCATTGGCCAGAGCTGCAACCTGTTGAACGGTGCTGTCTACATCTGCTGTGTCCGTATTGGTCATCGACTGAACAACAATCGGCGCACCGCCGCCAACAGTCACATTGCCAACCTTAGCTCCAACCGTTGTTTGGCGTCGAAGCGGATGAACCAGTGGCGCCACAGAAGAAAATGGATCACACGTTTCGGGAAGGCTTGCGGACATCTAACTTATAATTCCAGATCTGAATTCTACGCGTCAACGTAACGGTATCATTGTGTCACGGCAAAGTCATTTCCCACAAGTGTTATGCAGACGCGTGCAGTGACGCAGCAACGACCCGCAAAAGCGCCGCAAACCCCAATTCTAATTCTGAGGAGCGCATACGCTTTGCTTTCATGCCTGCCACTGATTGGCTGAGCATGTTGGCCAAATCTTTTGACAGGTCTTTCGGGCAATTGGACGAGATAATAATGGTTTCAAAAACAGAATTCAGTGTGGTGTCGAAATCTTCAAAAATATCTTCTGCATAATCTTGTTTCAAACCGATGATTTCCTCCCCGTGGGGCATATTCTCCATCATCGCATGGGGTTCAACCACCGCCAATTTGAACACGGTTTCAAGCTTTTCAGGGGCCGATTTTTCAGAGTCTACAACGTTTAAAAACTCGGCCTGCAAACCGTTGCAGAATGATGTCACAATTGCGCGGTAAATATCGACCTTGTTGGAAAAGCTTTGATAAAGCGCTGGGCGCGACATTCCCGCAGCTTTGGCAATGTCATCCATAGAAGTGCGCTTGAACCCATAGGCAGCAAACACATCAAACGCCGCGGTCAGGATGGCTACTTGCTTCGGATTTTCAACATTTGAAAACATAATTGACGTTTTGACATTTTTTGTTATTTTGTCAAGAACACTGAATCCACTCCCCGAAAGTTAGCAACATGATTCTCAATGTGAACGGCAAAGACATCGAAATTGATGCGGAACCCGACATGCCTCTGCTTTGGGCTTTGCGTGATCTTGCAGGATTGAAGGGCCCCAAATTTGGGTGCGGCATAGCTGCATGTGGCGCTTGCACGGTGCATATAGATGGCGAACCCATGCGCTCATGCTCCATAGCAATTGAGGATGTATCTGGTGCCGTGACGACGATTGAAGGTATTTCTGACGGCAAAGATTTGCACTCTATTCAAAAGGCTTGGATTGAAAAACAAGTGCCACAATGTGGTTATTGCCAGTCGGGCCAAATCATGGGGGCGGTCGCCCTTTTGGAAAACAATTCAAGCCCCACAGATGAAGACATCGATGAAGCTATGAGCGGAAATTTATGTCGATGCGGGTCTTATCCGCAAATTCGTGAAGCGATTAAACACGCAGCGACTTTGAAAGTGGAGGCTTAATCCATGGGAAAAATTCTTCGCAGAACATTCCTCATCGGCACAGCCGCAATTGCTGGTGGCGTTGCATTTGGCGCGTACCAACTGAACAAAACCTATCCAAATCCACTTGAAGACGATTTGGCCGAGGGTGAAAACACGTTCAATCCTTATGTCAAAATTACATCAGACAACACAGTCACCATCTTGGTGCCACGCGCGGAAATGGGACAAGGCGTAACAACCACTTTGGCCGCATTGGTTGCCGAAGAGTTGGATGTCGATATGGCCGACATTAAAGTTGAGATCGCCCCCGCTTCATATGCCTACTACAATTCCGCCATGCTCGCCGACGGCGCACCCTTGGCTCACTACAACCGTTCTAAGCTGGCCAGCGCCATGCGCTCTTCCATGTCAGGTTTGGGCAAAATTTTGGGTCTTCAGGTGACGGGTGGATCGTCATCGATAGCCGATGCCTACGACAAATTACGTCAAGCAGGTTGCGCCGCACGAGAAACACTCAAGCTCGCAGCCAGCGAAAAAAGCGGGATTGCAATCGCTGAACTCAAAACCGAAAACGCAAAGGTCATACTGCCGGACGGCAAGACGCTGACCTATGGCGAGTTGGCAGAGGCGGCAGCCCAACTTGATCCACCGTCTGATATCAAAATGCGCCCTGCATCGGAATGGAAAATTTTGGGCAAACCGACACCGCGCACCGACGCATTTGCCAAATCCACCGGAGCGCCGATTTTTGGCATCGATGTGGATTTGCCGGACATGCTCTACGCCTCGGTTAAGATGAACCCGCGCCTTGGCGGGAAAATGAAAAGTTTTGACGCCACTGAAGCAAAAAAGATCAAAGGCATTGTCGACGTGATCGACATGACGGGCCCAGACAATGAAAAATTTGGCGGCGGCATTGCAGTCATCGCAACCAACACTTGGTCTGCATTCAAAGGCATCAACGCTGTTGAAGTCGAATGGGATGAAGCCCCCTACCCCGCCACGACCGACGGCATAATGGGTGTAATTGAAACCGCTCTTAAATCTGGTGACGGTGACAATCTGCGCGATGATGGCAATGTCGAACTAGCGTTTGCCGATGCGCCGCGTGAGCGTGTGGTTGAAGCACAATACCGTGTTCCCTATTTGGCGCACTCGACTATGGAACCGATGAACGCCACAGCCCAATTGAAGGATGGCCGACTGGACATCTGGACGGGTACGCAAGCGCCAACAATTGTTCGATCTGATTGCGCATATGAAGCTGGGGTCGAAGAAGAAAACACATTCGTCCACTCGACCTATCTGGGCGGTGGCTTTGGCCGCCGTGGTGAAGTTGACTTTGCGCGTTTTGCAGCACGTGTTGCCAAAGCAACAAACGGCAAACCCGTGCAAGTGATTTGGACCCGCGAAGAGGACATGACGCACGACACATATCGCCCTGCGTCGATAAGCAATTGGAAGGCACGTCTTGACGAAAACGGGCTACCCATGGCGATTGATGGGCAAATAGCAACGCCTTCAGTTATTGCCAGCGTTATGGCACGAACCTATCCATCCTTGTCACCGGCAGGGCCGGACAACACGATCACCCATGGGGCATTTGATCAACCTTACACGGTTGAAAACTACCGCATCTCAGGCATCAAGGCGCCAGTCGATATTCCCATTGGATTTTGGCGCTCGGTCGGAAACTCTTACAACGGGTTTTACCACGAAAGCTTCCTGGATGAGGTTGCTGCAAAATCAAATCTTGATCCCATCGAAATGCGCTTGAAACTGATGAAGGATCACCCGACCGCAATTGGCGTTGTCAACAAAGTAGCAAGCATGGCCAATTGGTCTGCTGCGAAACAGGAAGGACGTGCCAAAGGGTTTGCTTTCACTCTGTCTTTTGGATGTTGGGTCGCGCAAGTGATTGAAGTTTCCCAAACAGATGATGGCATCAAAATTGAAAACGTGTGGTGTGCTGCAGACATTGGTGAAGCTTTAGACTCGGCAATCGTGAAGACACAGATACAATCTGGAATTGTCTACGGCCTGTCTTCCGCTCTTGGTCAAGAAATAACATTTGATGACGGCATGGTGGAGCAGACCAATTTTGACAGCTTCGATGCGATGCGCATGAACCAGTGTCCGAACATGGAAATAGAAATATTGGAAACCGCAGACCATCGAGGCGGTGCCGGAGAACCGGGAACGCCTCCGTCAATTCCAGCACTGGCAAACGCAATTCATGCCCTTACGGGAAAGCGCATCCGCTCAATGCCTTTGTCCAATGAAGTGGATTTCTACGCCTAACCGGAGCAGCCCGCTAAGACACAGAATGGTTTGAAAAAGGTGCTAGGCGATGGCTTGCGTTAACTGCGCTTGCTGTTGATGAACGATGTTCTCACCGAGCATTTGCAACCAGGGAACCACTTGGCTGGCTGGCATGCTTTTTGAGAAGTAATACCCTTGCAGCATGTCGGCGCCCATATGGGTGATAAAGTCGACCTCGCGAATACTCTCAACGCCTTCAGCGATTGTTTGGCATCCAAGCTCATTTGCAAGGGTAATTGACGCTGACAATATGCTGCGCACCCGAGTGTCTTTTTGCGCCCTCGTGACCAAAGATCGGTCTAATTTAATGTAATCGACCTGCAAGTCCGCAAGGCGAGCAAGATTGGAATATCCCTTGCCAAAATCATCAATGGACACTGTATAGCCAAAATCACGCAGACGAGCCAAAACATCTGCTGCCGATCGGCCTGACCCAAACAGCACATCTTCACTCACCTCAATCTCCAAAAGTGAATGATTGAACTCAAATTTGCGCGAAAGCTCGGTCAATTTCGAAATGAATTCTGGCGCAATGAAGTGCTTCGCTCCGATATTTACCGAAAGGCGCAAGTCGAAACCTTTTGCGACCCAATTTGCGTGGTCGCGCATAGCGCGTTCCAAAACCCAATTGCCTAATTTTACAATGACGTGGGAATTGGAGATTGCAGGCAGCCAATCATTCGGCGCCAATACTTTCCCGCTCGGGTGGTTCCACCGAACCAGTGCTTCGACACCAGCAATGGTACGATCTCTCGCATAGACCTTCGGCTGATATTCCAAGAACAACTCGTTGTTCTCGATCGCCAACAAAACGTCACGTCGCAATTCGGCTTCAGATTGAGTACCAATCTCGGGTTCAAAAATAACCGCTCTGTTTTTGCCGAGAGCCTTGGCATGGTACATCGCAATGTCAGAACGTTTGAAAAGTTCCTGAACGGTCGTTCCGTCATTTGGATAACGAGCGCAGCCTATACTGGCTCCAAAATCGCTCAAGAAATTCAATTCAGATGTCGGCTCCAAAATTGACTTTCGCAATGTTTCCAAAAACGAGGTCAAAGCCAAGTCGTCTGTCAAACCCGGAACAAGAAGCGTGAACTCATCACCTCCTATACGCGACACAACTGGCTCGTTGAGAGCGCCATCTCCCTTGGTGCGAACACTTTCATAATACCGATACGCGGATAAACTCAAACTCTTTGCAACGCTCTGAAGGAACTGATCTCCAATATCATGACCGTGCAAATCGTTGATCTCTTTAAAGTTGTCCATATCGACAAAAATCACCGCGCCGCCTTTGGCGAGCATTCTTTCATCCGACACAACACGTTGCAGCGTGTCTTGAAACTTCTCCCGATTAGGAAGGTTTGTGACACCGTCCACATAGGCAAGTCGCTTCAATTGCGCACTCGACTTCATCATACGGCGAACCATAAGATTATAAGTATCTTGCAGCTCTTGAAACTCACGAATTATGCCACGCCCTTGCAACACATCGATTGGCGCCATGTGCTGACTTTCAGCATTCTTGTTGAGTTCAATCACAGCCAATTCAATTGGTTTAACGGCTCGTTTCAATACGATCGACGAGAGCAAAATAATGCAGAAGATACTCACCAAAAACATGCCGGCGATGTACCAGATATTTCGAGACGCAAACTGGTTCATTGCGACGCCCCAATCAAACATTGGAGAATAGTTCAGCCAAGCCAAAGCACATGCTGGCAATAACGCGGCCAGAAAAAAGCCCGTCACAAAAAGTGTTCTTAGTCGCATCGAATTCCTGACCCCTGCCCGTCAAGTAAAACTTTGCACCAGTCTTGCCTTCGTGAGATTTCGTAAGCCTTAACAGGCTGTTGGAGATCACTTTAAAGGTTAGCTGTCTGTAAAATATCCGCGTAGGTTTTTAGCTATTTTGAAGCTGAACTTTCAATCGCCGGAACTGCTTTCAAGTATTCAGCAATTGCCGCTCTGTCTTCATCAGTTAGCTTCGCCATATTTTCTTGGACATCAGCCATGGACGAGCCAAATGAATCAAACTCAGGTGTAAATCCGGTCTTGAGTGAATCAGCAATTTCTGCGGTGCTCCAATTGCCAAGCCCTGAAGCATGTGGGGTCAAGTTAGGAACGGACCCCGACCCTTCGGCAGCAGGGCCGCCAGCAAGCCAATTTTTCAATTTTGGCCCGCCAATCAAATTGCGCGGCGTGTGACAAGCCCCGCAATGGGCTGGCCCTTCCACAAGATAGCGCCCGCGTTCCAGTTGTGCATTGCCAGCTTCGACGGAAAGGACAGGTTCAGGGCTGAGATACAGTTTTTTCCACAAACCCAACCCTCTTCGGATATTAAATGGAAAACTGAGCTCATGGGCTTTTGACGCAGTCTGGTCATCTGGCAGGGTTTTAAGATAAGCAAACAAATCGACCACATCTTTGTTTGTCATCCGAGCATAAGATGTATAGGGGAACGCAGGATAGTAATGCTCGCCCTGCGGCGACACTCCACGTTTCATCGCATTCACAAATTGCTCCAGCGACCATTTGCCGATGCCATGCTGTTCATCACTGGAAATATTAGGGGCATGAAACGTGCCGAAAGGTGTTTTGAGTTCCACACCTCCAGACAGCACAAGTTTAGAATCTCCCGTGGCCCCTTTGGCAGCATGACAACTTGCGCAGCCGCCTGCCCAGAAAATAGTCTCCCCCGCCACAGCATCACCCGTCGGCAAAGCAGCAACCTGTTCGGACTTCAACCCGTTGGGGAGCGTCAAAATCCAAAACCCAGCAAAGCCAAGAGCCGTAAGAGCAAGAATGGCGATGCTGAGTTTTTTAATCATTGAATTTTGCGCCTCTAGTTTTTGACGCGATATGCTTTGTGGCACGCACCACAATTTGCAGTTGCTGCACCGAACGCCGCTTTGAAACTGTCCAGATCGGTAACAGTGGCAGAAGTGTCGGCCACAAACTTATTCACTGCTGCATCAAAGCCTGCACGGTCAGACCAAATAGCAGGGCCAGCTTCGGTGTTGGCGCCTTTTTCAGACCCTTCAGGAAACATGTATCCAAAGGCCAAGCCGCCGTTGTTCATGGTGCGCAAAACAAGCTGCGCTGCAACAGCGTTGAATTCCACTTCGCCCTTGACCATGGCCGCGCCAGCACCAGTAGCCGCACCCACATTTTTCATCAAATCCTGACGTTCTTTTGCAACGTCACCAGAAGCAATCGCTGATGCAGAAAAGAGTGCGATTGATGCGGCCAGAGTGGCAACAAACGGGGCTTTAAATTGAGTAAGCTTCATGAGAATTCTCTTTCTTGGTTGTTGGTTTTACAAAGCCTGCCATCTTGGGGGAAGTTCATCAAATCACATTTTTAACACTTAATAACGTTTGCCTAACAACCAGTCGTTGCGTCGATGTAGAATATTTGGTGCAAAACTACTGACAAACTTCATTGGCCCATACGTAAACAATTGCGAAAGAGCACTGCGACGATGGAACATGCGCACATTGGCGGCCGCTCCCTTTTGAACCCGCGTGGTACGTTCGATCCGCATTTTGAAATAATCTTCACATGCTTGAGCAACACTCTTGGTTTGTGCAAGTTGCTGCGTAAGCACATAGGCGTCTTCAATGGATTGTACGGCACCTTGCGCCAATGAAGGCAGCATTGGATGTGCGGCATCGCCCAAAAGAACCACATGTCCGTCAGACCATTTTTCCAAAGGTGGACGATCAAACAGTGCCCAGCGGTAGATCGTTCCCGCCTCTTCAATGATCTTTTGCAACATTGGATTCCATTGTCCAAAATCCTTCATGGCATCTTCTTTAGACCCTTCGATTTTCCATCCCTCTTCACGCCAATCATCTTGTTCAACAATGCCGACGAAATTCGCCACATTGCCGCCTTTGATCCGCGTCGTGACAGCATGCTTTCCAGCCCCGGCCCAAATACAACCTGTAGGGGGTGGAACATGGACACCTAGTTTCTCAATCGGCACGATCGTGCGCCAAGCCACATTTCCAGTAAATCGCGGCGCATCTGCACCCAACATGTGTGTTCTGATTTGCGAGCGAACCCCATCCGCCCCAACCAAGAGATCAGCTTCTATGTGCGCACCATCTTCCAACAATACGCGAACTCCATTATCTGTATTCTCATAAGCACAAACCGTTTTGCCGGTTTGGACAACGTCACTTTTCAAGTGTTCCAGCGTCGTCAACAAACCGCTGACCAGATCAGCCCGGTGAATCTGAATATAGCGTGCACCCCAACGCTTTTCTGCAACGCCTTTAAGTGGAAGATAAAACACCTCTTGGCCAGTCGCACCAATGCGCAGTTCAATGGCCTCAGGTTCAAACAGTGTGCCTTCCAGATGCGGCATAACGCCAATTTTTTCCAGCAGCCGCACACCATTGGGACTGATTTGAACGCCGGCCCCAATTTCTGAAATTGCTGCCGCCCGTTCAAAAACCGTCACGTCCCATCCTGCTCTGAGCAGACAAATGGTCGTCGTTAAACCACCAATTCCTCCACCCGCAATGACAGCTTTCATGGACATTTCCAAACTTCATTTTATGCTCTTCATGTCATAGCTGAACATGCTGGAAACGCATAATGCCCATTAAAAATCGATATGCAGAACTTCACCCTGAAATTGTCGAATGGCGGCATGATTTCCACACACATCCCGAACTTCTATACGAAGTGCATCGCACCGCAGCGCGGGTGGCGGAACTGCTGCGCGCATTTGGATGTGATGAGGTTGTAGAGGGGATCGGACAAACTGGCGTGGTAGGCGTCATCAAAGGCGCTAAATCCACCAGCGGCAAAACAATCGGCCTGCGCGCAGATATGGACGCCCTGCCCATTCATGAAATCACAGGTTTAGAATACGCGTCCAAAACCGATGGCATGATGCATGCTTGCGGCCATGATGGGCACACCGCAATGTTGTTGGGTGCTGCAAAATATCTTTGCGAAACACGCAATTTCAACGGAACGGCTGTTGTCATCTTCCAACCTGCCGAAGAAGGCGGTGCAGGTGGGCGCGCCATGTGTGAAGATGGTTTGATGGAGCGTTTTGCAATTGACGAAGTCTACGGCATGCACAATGCACCAGGTATTCCGGTGGGCCATTTCGCCATTTGCCCCGGTCCACTCTTGGCCTCTTCCGACGAATTTGAAATCACCGTCACAGGCCAAGGAGGCCATGCCGCCGAACCCCATGCCGCCATAGACTCTACCCTTGTTGCTGCCCATATTGTGGTTGCATTACAGTCTGTCGTGTCGCGAAATGTAGATCCATTGAAGCGCGTGGTGCTCACGGTCGGAACGTTTGAAACCGACAGCACCGCAAGCAATGTGATTGCCCATATGGTGAAAATGAAAGGCACTGTGCGCACATTGGATGCTGAATATCGCACATCAACAGAAGCGCGTATTCGCGCCATTGCGGAAAACACCGCTGCAGCTTTTGGTGCAAAAGCCGAAGTTACTTGGGAAACCGGCTATCCCGTCACCGTGAACACGGCCGAAAATACAGTCTATGCAGCCAATGTTGCGCGCTCCATTTCAGACCATGTGAATGACAGCGTAGACCCCATCATGCCTGCAGAAGATTTCAGCTATATGTTGGAACAACGCCCAGGCGCTTATATCTTCCTTGGCAATGGCGACAGTGCCCAATGCCATCATCCCGCTTACAATTTCGACGATGATGCCATTCCATTTGGTGCAAGTTGGTATTCAGGAATGGTTGAAGAGAGAATGCCTGACGAATGACACAAGCGCAAAATCTCAACCGCGTGTAATGCGTCCTGAAAAACACCCCTGCGCCGCATTGTGCGCATCAATATGCGCGATCTGGTTATTTTCAAACAGGCGCACAATGGCATTTTGAATATCTGCGCCTTGAGCAATTTCAGCGTCAACCATCATACCCGCATCATCAAATCCGCGCAGCGAGAGCAACCGATTGTACATCACGGGCGGCACTTGATTTTTAGCTTCATAAGCCTGCTCGGCACCTTCGCGCACAAAAATAGCGTGGGACGCTTTATAAGGTGAGTTTTTGTCCATACTCACATGGTTCACCAGCAATAGCGTTTCGCCAATGTCCGCATCGCGCATTTCAATGCGGTCAGGAAATCCTGGGCTTTCATCACACATATACCGCTTAGCTCCGTGCTTTTGGAGCGCCTCTTCAGACAACCCATAAAGATGACGGAACGGTTCAGCAGATAAACCTTTGATTGTGAAGTCCATGGTTCAGGCCTTGGTGCTTTGACTGTGAACCCAAACTACAAGGCAAAGATGCGCAGCTCCACCCGATACTTGCGCCATATGTGCAGCACCTCAAGTTTAGTGAAACAAGCCTTTATTGATCTCACGAATACGGCGGTCAAGATCACGCTCGGAAACACTCTGGCTTAAATAGTCCTGCTCCCGCTCATGACGCGAACGCATTGTGGGGAAGATTTTTTTGATAATTCCATTTTTCATATCGTTGTCCTTTGAAAGCTCTGTTTCAAAGCGAAGATAGGAACAACGGCGGGGCGCAACAATTGCAAACTGGAGAAGGCAGGCCTGTGCAGAATACATAGATGATTTTGCCAAAGCGAGCAAATTTACATGGCCCTTCTATAGCGATCAGCTCGGCCAAAGCTGCTAGCCGACTGGCAAGTGTGAAAAAAGACATTGATGGCAAAACAATCAGATTAACCTACTCACAAACTGCTCAACCTCTGCCAACGCTTCCAAATCCACTCCGCACTCAAATACAAGCTCTTTCAAATGCCGCACCAGCGCCCCAGTCGCCAAATTTCCTGCTGAGCCTGGGGCGTAGGGGCAGCCGCCCAGGCCGGCTATGGCACTGTCGAAAATGCGGATACCTAAATCCAATGCCACGTCCACATTGGCCAAGGCCTGGCCAGATGTATCGTGAAAGTGGCAGGCGATTTGATTTGCGGGAACGGATTTCAAAACCTCGATCAAAACAACTTCCACTTGTGCGGGAGACGCCTTTCCCAATGTATCTGACACCGCAATTTCATCGCACCCCAGGGCGATCAGCTGATTGGCAACATTCACCACAGCATCAGACGCCACAGCTCCTTCATATGGGCAATCTATTGCGCAAGAAATATAGCCCCGCAGCGGCAGTGTGCGAGCCCGCGCCAATGCCGCCACAGGTTCAAAACGAGCAATACTCTCCGCAATCGAACAATTGGTATTTTTTTGCGCAAAACCTTCGGATGCACTGGCGAAAACTGCCAAAGCTTGTGCCCCCGCATCAATGGCGGCCCGCGCACCTTTCTCATTGGGCACGAGTGCGGAGAGTTCCAAACCTTTGCGCCGTTCAGCTCCACGCATCACGGCATCATGGTCAGCCATTTGAGGCACCCATTTTGGCGAAACGAATGCCGTTGCCTCAATGCGAGACAGGCCCGTTTTGCTCAAAAGCGAAATTAGTTTCAGCTTGTCTTCGGTTGCAACAATTTCTTTTTCATTCTGCAGCCCGTCGCGGGGGCCGACTTCAACAATGGTGACATCTTCACCCACGGTTCAGGCCTTGTCAGTGCGCAGCGTGGTCAAAACATCTTTGGCGCGGTCAACGCGCACATCATGATCTGTAGCCAGTGCTTTCGCAACATGGTCGATCTCATCACCCTCTGCGCCTGCTACAATCGCAATGTTGCGCGCATGCAAAGCCATATGACCTTTTTGAATACCTTCCGTTGAAAGAGCGCGAAGTGCTGCCATGTTTTGGGCTAAGCCAACCGCCACCGTGACCTCCGCCAGTTCTTGCGCGCTTTCTACGTTGAGAATTTTCAATGCAGCCTGTGCGGCGGGGTGCGTTTTCGTGGCACCTCCCACCAGTCCCAATGCCATAGGCATTTCCAGTGTGCCAACAAGGTTGCCGTCGCCATCAATTTCCCAACGGGTCAAAGATGTATAACGCCCAGACCGCGAGGCCCACACATGGGCACCTGCTTCAATGGCGCGCCAATCATTGCCCGTGGCAACGACGACAGGATCAACCCCATTCATAATGCCTTTATTGTGGGTCGCCGCGCGATAGGGATCGACCATCGCGAAGGCGCATGCCTCCACAATGCCTTGAGCAATTCGATCACCAGCGTAATCTTTCGTGGCCAAAGCTTCGGGTGTGAGGCGCACCATCGCGCGAGCAATACGTCGATCAGCATAGTTTGATAAAATGCGCAGCCGCACTTGGCCGCCAGTGATGTCTTCAATCAGTGGCGCCACCGTTTCCGCCATAGTGTTCACGGTGTTTGCCCCCATTGCATCACGCACATCCACGAGCAGATGCACCACCATCATGGGACCAACCGGAGTGTCATCGAACACATGCACTTCAATGTCTTGGCAGCCTCCACCAAGTGCAATAAGCACTTCGTCTTTTTTATTTGCTGCTTCAATGATGGAGTGACGTTCGCTTAAAACCCGCGCTCTTGCGCCATGGGGATCACCCAAACCAAGCACTTGGATTTGGGCACGCATGATTGGCGCCATACTGGACGTTTGAAACCCACCACAATCCCGTGCAATCCGCGCCATATAGGATGCCGCCGCCACTACAGATGGTTCTTCCACCGCCATGGGAATCAGATAATCACGCCCATTGATGGTGAAGTTTGTTGCAATGCCAATGGGCAATTCAAACGTGCCAACCACATTTTCAATCATCCCGTTGGCCACAGAAAGCGGCAATCCTCCTTTGCCAAACGCCTCCGATTCATTCTGCGTTAAAGAGGTGGCTTCGACGAGTTTCCCCATACGGTCTTGAGGCGAAAGACTTCTCAAACCTTCAAGGCGGGAGTTGACGTTGGACGTTTTGTCTTTGCTCACGGCGTCGGTCTCAAAATTTGCATTCCAATTTACGTAAAATGAGAGGTGATAGGACGCAAGTAAAGCACCATTTCAGCAAGGCGGCGAACTGCGCAAACCCCTTGAAAAGCTTGACTCCTCGCGCGGTTTCTTTATATCCGGCCTTGAATTGAGGCGCAGTTCAACTGTTCCCTGTTCTTATCACCCAACCAGACTGGCAAAAAGGCGCTTGTTTTCAAGGGATTATCTATTGGGCTTGTCTCAATAATGTCTTGGCAAAGCGCAGCTGAACACTGAAGGAAAAAAACGATGTTCGCAGTCATTAAAACAGGCGGAAAGCAGTATTCTGTAGCCGTCGACGACCAATTGAAGGTCGAAAAGCTCGCTGGTGAACCTGGCGACATGATCGAAATTAACGAAGTTCTGATGGTCGGCAACACTGTCGGCACCCCACTTGTGGACGGTGCTATGGTGACAGCTGAAATCGTGGAACAAGGCCGTGCGCGCAAGGTTATCGCCTTTAAAAAGCGTCGCCGCCAGAATTCACGTCGCACAATCGGCCACCGTCAGCACTTCACCTTGCTGCAAATCAGTGAGATTCTGACAGACGGTGCTAAGCCTTCGAAAAAGGCAACGGGCGCTAAGAAAGCAACCAAAGCTGCAAAGGAAAAGCCCGTTAAAGAGGAAGCTCCAAAGCCAGCTAAGAAAGCGGCTGCACCAAAAGCAGAAGCAAAACCGGCAGCAGCTGTTCCTGCTGGCGCATTGTTTGCAGCACCAGAAGGCGCACCAGATGATCTGAAATTGATCAAAGGTGTTGGCCCTGTTCTTGAGAAAAAGCTGAACGATTTTGGCGTGACCAAATTTGCTCAGGTTGCAGCATTTACGCGCGACGACATTGAAAAACTGGACGAAGCGCTTTCCTTTAAAGGACGCATCGACCGTGATGAATGGCTGGCTCAAGCCGCTGAATTGGCAAAAACCTCAGCGAACAGCTAGTATAGAGATATAGGAGACTAAGATATGGCTCATAAAAAAGCTGGTGGCTCATCCAGAAACGGTCGCGATTCCGCCGGACGCCGTCTTGGCGTTAAGAAATTTGGCGGCGAAGCTGTGGTTCCAGGAAACATTATCGTGCGCCAACGCGGCACGAAGTGGCACCCGGGCACGAACGTTGGCATGGGCAAGGACCACACAATTTTTGCGCTGACTGAAGGCAAAGTCACATTTGCAACCAAAGCAAACAAACGTACGTATATTTCCGTCATGCCAGTGGCGGAAGCTGCGGAATAACCGGATAACAATATATTTCATCCGGTGTCTCGAACCCCGGATGTCATATCAAAGACATGATAGAAGGGGAGATGGGACACCATCTCCCCTTTTTCGTTTTAAGACTCACTTAGAGGAAGTGAAAAACGCGAAAGGGCAAACCTGAAAGAGAAGGGCTGCCCCCATGGATATTCTCGTCACAAGACGCCTCACATTGAGACCTCCGCTGGAAGTGGATGCAGAAGCAATCACCACTGCTTTGCAAAACAAGGCCATCACGCGTTATCTCGGCCGGCCAATTTTCCCATATTTGCGCAACCACGCTGATGAGTGGGTTGAGAAAAACAGCAATGGGAAAAATGGTTGCGTGTATACCATTCACCGTGAACGCCTCATCGGATCTGTTGGTGTGTACAATGCATCCGCTCAAGGAGAAGCGCCTGTGCTCGGTTATTGGCTGGACGAGCCTTATTGGGAAAAGGGTTACATGACAGAAGCTGTCCGTGCCGTTTTGGCCCGCGCTTTTCGACACTTTGATGCCGAAACCATTCGCAGTCACGTCCACAAAGACAATATTGGGTCAATGAAAGTTATGGAACGTCTGGGCTTTGAACACACAGGCGAAGGTCAAGTCTTCAATGCGGTGCGCAATGAAGAGGTTCCAACATTCCATGCCACCTTGCAACGCTCAACATTTGAGCAAATGTTCGGTTCCCTTGAAACCAACAAGGCTGCGTAAACGTTATTAAGGAAGAAGGTCAAAAGGAATGGACATAATGCGCATCACTTTCAAAACAATTTTGGCTTTCGCCATCATTTTACTCGGCATTTTTGCAGCACGTGCTGCGTCTGCCGCAGAAACCTTCAAGTTTGAAGATTATTTCCGTGGCAAAACTGTCGCCTATGGAAAATTCTCGGCGATCAATGGTGTCAAACGTACATTTCGGGTCGACCTAAACGGTATTTGGAATGGCAAAACGCTGAAATTGATTGAAGATTTCAAATACGATGACGGCGTCAAAGAACGCAAAATCTGGTATTTCACGAAAACTGGACCCGGCAGATATATTGGCCGCCGTGATGACGTGAAGGGCGTTGCCAAAGTGCGTGTGCGCGGCAACACAGCGCGCTACGGGTACAAACTGTATTTGGATGCCGCCAACAAAAGCAATCTCGTGCGGTTTCGCGACAAGATGGTTTTGAAATCAGACGGCACAGTGGTCAACACCGCAACGGTGTTCAAACTGTTGGTGCCTGTAGGTCGTGTAACAGTAAATTTTGCACGCGCCAAAGACGCTCATAAACTCAAACGACCGTGATGCTGTAAGTCCACGTTTTCCGATAACGTCGGACATTGATCAAGGCCATGTCTCCAGATCAGGGGCATGGCCTTTGTCTTGCGTATGTTCTATTCACAGCTGGAAGCCTTTACGGACAAAACCATGAAATTTCTTGACCAAGCCAAAGTCTATATCAAATCCGGTGCCGGTGGTGCTGGCAGCATCTCGTTTCACCGCGAAAAGTACATCGAATATGGTGGGCCTGACGGCGGCAATGGCGGACGCGGTGGCGATGTTTGGGTGGAAGGGGTCACCAACCTCAACACGTTGATCGATTATCGCTACCAGCAGCATTTCAAAGCAAAAACCGGTGTGCATGGCATGGGTCGCAACCGTCATGGCGCAAATGGTGCGGATGTGACTTTGAAAATTCCCGTCGGTACCGAAGTCTATGAAGAAGACAATGAAACACTGATTTGTGACATCACCGAAGAAGGACAGCGGTTCCGAATTGCCAAAGGTGGCAATGGTGGGTTTGGCAACGCCCACTTCAAAACATCAACCAACCAAGCGCCACGCCGGGCCAACCCGGGCATAGAAGGTGACGAGCGGACAATCTGGTTGCGTTTGAAGCTGATTGCAGATGCCGGAATTGTGGGCCTGCCCAATGCTGGCAAATCAACCTTCCTAGCAACCGTCAGTGCGGCAAAGCCTAAGATTGCAGATTATCCCTTCACCACCTTGCACCCAAACTTGGGTGTCGCGCGCATTGATGCCCGTGAATTTGTGATTGCAGATATTCCAGGCCTCATCGAAGGTGCACATGAAGGTGTCGGCATTGGCGACAGATTTTTGGGCCATGTGGAGCGCACGCGCGTCTTGTTGCATCTTGTGTCGTGCAACGAAGAAGATGTGGCAACCACCTATCGCACGGTTCGCAAAGAGCTTGAAGCATACGGCAATGAGTTGGGCGAAAAGGAAGAGATTGTAGCACTTTCACAAACGGATATTGTGGATGCCGAAACGCTGGCGGAAAAAACTGCAGAACTGAAAAAGGAATGCGGTGCAGATGTTCTGCATTTATCATCCGCCACCCACACGGGCACCGACACCGTTCTGCGCGCTATGATGGATCACATCGAAGATGCCCGTTCAGCCGAAGAAGACGATGTCCCCGACCCCCGCTGGCAACGCACATCTCTGGAGCAGTGACGTGCAACTCTCCAGCAAAAAACGCATCGTCATCAAAATTGGGTCAGCCCTTCTGGTAGATCGCGAGGCGGGCCTGAAAGAAGAATGGCTCAATTCACTGTGCGATGATATCGCCAAATTGGTTGAAAACGGTGCGCAGGTTTTGCTCGTGTCCTCGGGTGCAATTGCGCTTGGGCGCAATGTACTGAACCTGCCAAACCGCGCCTTGAAACTGGATGAAAGTCAGGCAGCAGCGGCGGTAGGTCAAATTGAACTGGGCCGCGCTTGGGCGCAAGCTTTATCGAATCAGTCGTTGGTGGCCGGGCAAATTCTATTGACGTTGAACGACACAGAAGGCGGGGCTGGTCGCAGAACATATCTCAATGCACGCGACACAATTGAACGTCTCCTCGACTTGAATGCCATTCCAGTTGTGAATGAAAATGACTCCATAGCCACAAGTGAAATTCGCTATGGCGACAACGACCGATTGGCGGCGCGCGTCGCCACCATGATGAATGCCGATCTCTTGATCTTGTTGTCCGACATTGACGGGCTCTACACAGCCCCACCGAATGGCAATCCCGATGCAAAACTCGTGTCTGTGGTCGACGACATAACACCCGAGATTGAAGCCATGGCGGGAAGCGCAGGGTCGGAACTGTCGCGCGGTGGAATGGTGACGAAAGTGGAAGCAGCAAAAATTGCCACCCGTGCCGGAACGGATATGGTGATCACATCTGGCACCCCTAACCATCCAATCGCGGCATTACAGGCAGGTGAACCAGCAACCTTGTTCAAAGCCCTGCCCACATCTGGCAGTGCCCGCAAAAAGTGGATTTCTGGTCAGCTGCAAACCGAAGGTGAAGTGGTCTTGGACGACGGCGCGGCGAACGCTTTGCAAAAGGGAAAGAGCCTCTTGCCGGCAGGTGTCGTTTCAGTATCTGGCAGTTTTTCGCGCGGAGATGTGGTGACACTTAAATCGAAGTCAGGCGCTATATTAGGTCAAGGTCTTGTCGGTTACGACATGAGTGAAGCCGACCTGATCAAAGGCGCCAAAAGCTCTGATCTTGAAAACCTGCTTGGCTATGCCGGACGACCGGCATTGATCCACCGCGATGATATGGCGCTCAACCCTTCCCACAATTGAGTTCTTCCTACAGTTGAGCCCTTTCCACAGTTGAGCATGTCACCCTATACTGAACTCACGACCACGAAATTGAGACGATCATGTTGGAAAAAACAACACACACCAAAGCTGAAATTGCACAGATCATGCAAGAGATCGGGAAAAAAGCGCGCGCCGCTGCAGCCGTTTTGGCAACGGCCTCGCCCGACCGTAAACATGCCGCTCTGACGGGGGCAGCAGAATCTATTCGCCACAATGTGGGTAAGATTCTCGATGCCAATGCCATTGATATGATCAATGGAGAAGAATCTGGTCTTTCTGCTCCAATGCTCGATCGTCTGAACCTGACCAAAGATCGCATTCTTGATATGGCTGCTGCGGTGCAAGCCATCGCGTCGATTCCTGATCCAATTGGTAAAACCATCTCCCAATGGGACCGCCCCAACGGATTGGATATTTCGCGTGTGCGCACACCCCTTGGTGTGATCGGTGTTATTTATGAAAGCCGTCCCAATGTCACCGCCGACGCTGGCTCATTGTGTTTGCAAGCAGGCAATGCCGTCATTTTGCGCGGCGGAACAGACAGTTTCAATTCCTCTCGCGCCATCCATGACTGCATGGTGAAAGGTCTGGAATCCGCAGGTCTTCCCGCAGATGCCATACAATTGGTGCCAGTAACAGACCGCGCTGCTGTGGGTGAGATGCTGAAAGGTCTGAACGGCAATGTGGATGTGATTGTGCCGAGAGGCGGCAAGGGTTTGGTGGAACGTGTACAATCTGATGCGCGCGTGCCTGTCTTTTCCCATCTAGAAGGTTTGGTTCATGTCTATGTGGACAAATCAGCCGACCTTGAAATGGCAACCAACATCATCATTGATGCAAAATTGCGACGCGTCAGCATTTGCGGAGCTGCAGAAACGCTTTTGATTGATTCCGCAGATACGGATCGTCTGGCAAAACCCTTGATCAATGCGCTCATCGAACGCGGATGCGAAATTCGCGGAGATGAAGCTATTCAAAAGCTCATTCCAGCGGTTAACCCAGCCACAGAGGACGATTGGTCGACAGAATATCTCGACAAAATCATCACAGTTGGCTTGGTCGATGGCATTGATGGCGCCATCCAACATATCAACACATGGTCTTCCAGCCACACCGATGCGGTGATTGCAGAAGATGCAAACGTGGTCGAACGTTTCTTCAACGAGATCGACAGTGCAATTTTGATGCACAATGCCTCCACCCAATTTGCCGATGGCGGCGAATTTGGCATGGGCGGAGAAATTGGCATTGCTACAGGCAAGATGCATGCACGCGGCCCTGTGGGCGTTGAACAACTCACCAGCTTTAAATATGTGGTGCGCGGTTCAGGGCAAATAAGAGGATAGCACATGTCTGATGCGCCTTTGAAAGGTTGGAACCACGTTCCAGATGTGCCGCTCAAAGTGTCGCCATTTTTCACTTGGCCACTGCGGCCTATGGACATGTTAAGATGGGTCTGGAACTCTTGGTTCCTGATCACTGAAAAACTGATCATCGTCGCAATTGCCTGTATATCTTTCTATTGGTTTCAACCGCCTTTGGAAGAAACCAAAACACTGGCCTTTGGCTGGATTGCCGAAATGTATGTTCGCAACTTGGTGTTGATGACAGCCGTCGCTGGTGGATTGCATCTGTATTTTTACACATTCACCAAACAAGGCCAGAAACTGAAATACGATCCTCGTCCGCTGATGAAAAATGGCAGACAGTTTACCCTTGGCGGACAAATTCGAGACAATATATTTTGGACATTGGGAAGCGGTGTTGGTGTCTGGACAGCCTATGAAGTGCTGATGTTCTGGGCCATGGCCAACGGCTATGCCCCCATGCTCACTTGGGCCGCCAATCCAGTTTGGTTTGTGGTGATGTTTCTGTTCATCCCACTATGGGAAAGCTTCTATTTCTACTGGATACACCGTTTGCTGCACGTGCCGTTTCTCTACAAACACGTCCACGCCTTGCACCATCGCAATGTGAATGTGGGTCCATGGTCTGGCCTTTCCATGCATCCAGTCGAACACATCATTTATCTTGGCACCGTGCTTATACACTTTGTGGTTGCTGCGCATCCGATCCACATTCTGTTTCACCTACAATATTACACACTCACCGCAGCGACGACCCATACGGGATTTGAAGCACTGGTTGTCAAAGATGAAAACCGGTTGAAACTCGGCACATTTCATCACCAAATGCATCACCGATATTTCGAGTGCAATTATGGATCTCTTGAAATGCCTTGGGACAAGTTCTTTGGATCGTTTCACGATGGCACTGCAGAATCCAATGAACGTATGCAAGAACGTCGCAAACGGTTTATGAGCCAGTAGCCAAACCTATTCAGAACCATCATGATAAAAAACTATCTCAAAATGCCGATGACAGAATCGGGCCAACGCATTGGGCTCTTCGGTGGATCGTTCAATCCGCCCCATGAAGGCCATGTGCATGTATGCGAACAAGCTTTACGACGTTTGCAGTTGGATCAAATCTGGTGGCTGGTCACGCCCGGCAACCCGCTCAAAGACACAAGCAATCTTGCACCTTTGGAAAAGCGCATCGAGGCCTGTGAGCTGATCACTGTTGATCCGCGCATGAAAATCACAGCGTGTGAAGCCACTATGCCCACGCGGTACACGGCGGACACATTGCAATATATCGTTGAACGCAACACAGGTGTGAATTTCGTTTGGATCATGGGCGCTGACAATCTGGGACAATTTCATCATTGGGAAAGATGGCGTGATATTGCCCAATCCATGCCCTTCGTGGTGCTCGACCGTCCGGGTTCAACCATGGCGCTGCATTCTTCGCCAGCCGCACAAATTTTATCGCACTTTCGCATTGATGAGTCAGACGCAAGCCTGCTATCAAGCACAAAAGCGCCCGCTTGGACTTTTCTGCACGGGCCAAGAAATTCACTGTCCTCCACTCTTATTCGCCAAAAGCTGGCCCGCCAGAAAAAGGCGTAGCAACTCATTTGTTGAAAATGACAGCAAAACAAGCTTATCATTGTCGTCCACGGCTTTGATGAACACATGTCGTGTGATTGGACAATTCTGGAAAGGCTAAACAGCTGAACGCAACAATTCAGACCAACAGCGGTAACGGGGCAGAAGCCCCAAAAGCTCTGTTAGACATTGTTCTCGAAAGCTTGGATGATTCCAAGTCTGAGGGCACCGAACATATCGACATCTCCGGCAAATCTTCTGTGGCCGATCATATGATCGTCACCAGCGGACGGTCACACCGTCACGTCAGCGCAGTAGCAGATCGTTTGTTGCGCGATTTAAAAGACGAAGGCTATGGCTCACCCAAAGTTGAAGGCATGCCTGCCTGCGACTGGGTGCTGGTCGATGCAGGTGACATTGTCATCCACATTTTCCGACCCGAAGTGCGCGATTTCTACAATTTGGAAAAAATGTGGAACGCCATTGCTTCTGATGAAGCTGGTGAAGGCCAGGCCTAAATTTAGGACACGACATGCGTATCGTTGTTGCAGCTGTGGGCCGTTTGAAATCTGGCCCAGAGCAAGATCTGGTGGCGCGCTATGCACAGCGTATTCAAAAATCGGGTAAGCCCATCGGCATAACCGCTCTTGATACGATTGAAATCCCAGAAAGTCGTGCTTCAACCGCCGAACAGCGTAAAGATGAAGAAGCCCAAACCCTTCTGTCAAAACTGAACGACAAAACCCATATTTTTGCATTTGATGAGCGCGGGAAAAACGGCAGTAGCCCCGAATTTGCGCGCCAAATAGAAACCGTTCTAGATGCCGGCATCGGAGAGATCGCCTTTGTCATTGGTGGGCCGGACGGATTGGCACAATCCCTTCGCGACCAAGCGAACCAGATTGTCTCTTTTGGCAAGCTCACAATGCCCCATCAATTGGTGCGCGTATTGGTGCTGGAACAAATTTATCGGGCAACCACAATCCTGACCAACCACCCCTATCATCGCGAATGACCTTTTTACACACAAATTTATGGTTAACACTGCGTTAACACCGACTATTCTAAGTCTTGAACAAAGACCATTGGGCGAACCGAGCATGCCACGTTTCAAGTTGATCACGACACATCTGCGCAAAGCTTTGCGTTTGCTGTGTGTTGGGGTTGTCGCAGGCCATGTTCTCTACCCTCTCTCGGCATTTTCGCAATCTGCTGTTCAAACAAAAGAGGTCAACGAACTGGAACTTGAGCGAGTTCGAGACACAATCGAAAAAACCAAGCAGCGCCAGCAAGCTCTTCGCGATGAAATTGCAGCACTCGACAAAGACATGGAAGCCATCAACCGCGCATTGATAGCCACTGCCAATCGCGGCCAAGAGCTTGAGGGAAAAGTTTCCGAAACAGAAGGCCGCTTGGAGGAATTGTCGCAAACACAATCTGGCCTGCGAAAAGCTCTTTCAGGAAAGCGGGCACTTCTTGCTGAAGTGATCGCTGCGCTTCAACGCATGGGAACAAAACCACCGCCAGCGATTTTAGTGCGGCCAGAAGATGCAATATCGTCCATTCGCAGCTCCATACTCTTGGGTGCCGTACTGCCAGAGATTCGCGACGAATCGTCCATTTTGTTGGCTGAGTTGCAAAAACTTGCCGAAACTACACGCAAAATTGAAGGCGAAAAACGCGCACTCGCATCCGCTCTGAACGATTTAGCGGAGGATGAAACACGTCTGTCTTTGTTGATAGATGAAAAGAAGCAACTGTTTGCAAAGTCCAACAAAGACCTGGAAGCCGAAGCAACACGCGCCATCGAGCTTGGCCAAGAAGCCACATCAATGGAAGAATTGATTCGCAAATTGGAAACGGAAATTGCGTCAGCCGCTGCCGCTGCAAGTGCAGCTCAAAAGGCTGATGAGCGACGAAGACAAGAAGAACAAGCAAGGTTGGCAGAAGCGCGAGATAAGCTAAATCAAGGGCAAATCGCCTCAAACGATCCAAATTCAACCGCTTTGAACCCTAAAAGCTCGAATAATGCACGAATTGAGCCCGCAATTGCGTTTAGTTCAGCCAAAGGCGCTTTGCCGTTGCCGGTACAAGGCATTCAGCTTTATGCCTATGGCAGCAAAAATTCGGTGGGCTCCACCAATCAAAATCTTGCATATGCCACACGCCCAAACGCCAGAGTGCGGGCACCCGCAGACAGTTGGGTTGTTTATGCCGGCCCATTTCGCTCTTACGGCCAATTGATCATATTGAACGGTGGGGAAGGTTATCACGTGGTTTTGTCGGGCCTGTCTGAGATTAATGTGGAGCCAGGGCGCTTCGTGTTGGCGGGTGAACCGATAGGTCGAATGGGGGCTACTCGCATTGCTGCCGCAGTTCCGTTGGAAGTTGGTTCCAATAGGCCCGTTCTTTATGTAGAGTTCAGGAAAGATGGTAAGGTGTTGGACCCGTCCCCATGGTGGGCGGTGCGCACAAGTGAAGGACCAAGTGATGATTCGTAGACTTTCGTTTTTAGCAACAGGTGTGGCATTGGGCGCATTTGCAATGGTTTCAATGAGCCAGATGACACAATTTACGTCGTCTGCAACCGCCGCAGGATCCGAGACATATCGTCAATTGGATATTTTTGGCGACATCTTTGAACGCGTGCGCTCACAATATGTAACTGAGCCTAAAGACGACGCTTTGATCAAAAGCGCAATCAATGGAATGTTGCAGTCGCTCGATCCACATTCATCCTATCTCGACCCCAAGGAAAGCGATGCCATGCGCACGCAGACCAAAGGTGAATTTGGCGGATTGGGCATCGAAGTGACCATGGAAAACGAATTGGTCAAAGTCATCACGCCAATTGACGATACGCCCGCTGCAAAGGCCGGGGTATTGGCAGGTGACCTTGTGAGCCAGATCGATGGTGAAAATGTTCGTGGCCTCTCCCTTCAACAAGCCGTTGAAAAAATGCGCGGTCTCATCAACACGCCGATCGAGCTCACGATTATTCGCAAAGGGGCTGACAAGCCCATCAAAATCAAAATTGTACGTGATACGATTGTTGTAAAATCCGTCAAGTTCCGCGTGGAAGGCGATGATATCGGCTATTTGGACGTCAACAGCTTCACAGAACAGACCTACGAAGGTCTCGAGACGGCAATCAAAAAGATTCGCGCTGAAGTGCCCGATGACAAGCTCAAAGGCTATGTGCTTGATCTGCGTTTGAACCCGGGTGGGCTTTTGTTCCAAGCGGTCAGCGTATCAGATGCTTTCCTGGAGCGCGGCGAGATTGTTTCCACGCGCGGTCGTGACAAAAACGATGTTGAACGCAAAAGTGCAACACCGGGTGATCTGACAAAAGGCAAGCCAGTTGTCATTCTGGTCAATGGTGGTTCTGCCAGTGCTTCTGAAATTGTGGCAGGTGCTTTGCAAGACCACAAACGCGCGACCGTTGTCGGCAGCCGCTCGTTCGGCAAAGGGTCCGTACAAACAATCATTCCATTGGGCAGCAATGGCGCACTTCGTTTGACCACCGCGCTTTACTACACTCCAAGTGGCTGCTCTATACAGGGCAAAGGCATTGATCCCGACATTTTCGTCAACCAACCGCTGCCTGCTGAATTGCAGGGCCGCGTGGAAGCAAGAGGCGAATCCAATCTGCGCAACTCCATTTCTGGTGAATCGCAAGATGAGTCAGGTTCAGGTTCTTTTGCATACGTTCCACCGGACCCTAAAGATGATGTTCAGTTGAATTACGCGATGGATCTCATTCGCGGTGCCAAAAAAGATGATGCTTTCCCACCAAACGTGGATTCCGTGAAAGGCGTATCTGCAAATTGCAAAAGGGTGTAGACCTGCTGATCTGTGGATTTCGTGTCGTTGACCTTACGATACAGGGCATGCGACACGTTATACGCCCTGTTTTCGTACGGTTTGATTCGCGATGAGTGATCTTCACAAGCCCCTTGGCCAGAAGAAAGAGAAAGCTGATTTAAGCAAATGGCGTTTACCCGTTTTGGGGGCGCTGGGTTTGGCTGCGCTCAGCTTGGCTGCTTATGTTTTCATCGACGCTCGAACCGACGAAAAAGAAGTGGTTGCTCTCGGTTCCGAAACCGAAATTAAAACAATCGTAAAAACAGAACAATTCGACGATCTCGAACCGCCCTCTGACAATATCGACACGCCAGGGTCTGCGTTCAAACCTTTGTCTCCACTAGAACCACTGGATTCAGATACGCCTCCAAACCGCACTGCCGTGGTCAAAGAGAACCCAGCTTTCAAGCCTCTTGCCGTCCCACGTTCAAACCGCTCACCAGGTGTTGTGATCGACGATTTAGTCGAGAAGTCGGAATTTGGCCCACTGCCTCGCGCCTCACAGGGCGGCATGCGTCCATTGGATGCCTATTCGCAGTCGTCCGGCAATATCGGCGCCAATCGCGTGGCCATAATTGTTGGGGGCCTTGGCCTCTCTCAAACTGGCACGCAGAGCGCTATTCGAGAACTTCCATCCGAAATTACGCTGGGTTTTTCACCCTTTGGAAATTCATTGCAAAGATGGATGCAAACCGCGCGTCGCGAGGGACATGAAGTCACACTTCAATTGCCGATGGAGCCTTTGGGATACCCAACCATTGACCCTGGCCCTCAAACACTCACCAGCAAGGCAAGTGTTGGAGAAAACCTTGGCAATCTAAGGTGGTCTTTGGGCCGTATGACCAATTACCCCATGGTCACCAATTATCTCGGTGCCGGGCTCACCAACAAAGACACAAAGCTTCGCCCAATACTTCAAGAAATAAAAAATCGCGGACTGGCGTTTTTCGACGACGGCTCTGTCGATAGCAGCATGGCGATTCCAATCGCAAAGGATATCCGCCTGCCTTATTTGCAAGGCAATGCCATTATTGATTCCCGCCGCGATGCAAATGCCATGCGCAGCCAGCTCAACGCTTTAGAAGGCTTAGCCAAACAGCAAGGTTTTGCAGTAGGCACTGCCACTGCATTTCCAGATACCATTGCCGTTATCAAGGAGTGGGCTGAGAATGCCCAAAAGCGTGGTATTCTCATTGTACCAGCCAGCAACTTGGTCAAAGATTTTAAAAGATAGCAGCCGATGAACGATTTTAGCCACCTAGGATATCGACCCTGTGTCGGCATCATGGTTTTGAATGCCGAAAACAAAGTGTGGATCGGGCATCGCATGTCTGAAACCAACACTGAATATTCAGGTTCTGAAAAACGCTGGCAAATGCCTCAAGGTGGTATTGATAAAGGTGAAGACCCGGAACCTGCTAGCCTGCGCGAGCTCTTTGAAGAAACTGGTATCAAGGATGTCTCGCTGATTGCAAAAACCGAAGATTGGTTGAAATACGATTTGCCAGAAAACATGCTTGGAACTGGGCTGCGTGGAAAGTGGCGAGGGCAAAAACAAATGTGGTACGCCTACCGCTTCGACGGTAGTGATGAAGATATTTCCATCAACCCGCCGCCCGAAGGTCACTCAGCCGAGTTCGACGACTGGCGATGGGAAGATATGCACAAATTGCCAGAGCTAATTGTAGACTTCAAACGTGAGATTTACGAACAAGTGGTCGCGCAATTCGCACACCTTGCTAACGGTTAAAGATATCACAAAACACGCGATGAATCGGGCTTTCGGCAACGGTTACATCTTCGTGTTCAATACACGAAGACCCTGCTGAACCGAGCGGCGGTTTCACACCTTTAGCAAATAGAAATCTTGTAGCTGCCCGGCCATTGAATCCGGATGGATAGTTCGGAATTTCTTTTTTGATATAGTAACCGCCGCCGCTCATTTCTTCGGCAAGACCATCTTGCACATATTTCAGCATACCGAGATAGCCAGGGTAAGATTGTGAATCGTACTTTCTGTCCAGACTGTGCAGATTTTCTTTCTGCAACATTTCAACACCTGCAGGGTGATAGCGCTCAATCGCTTTGTGAGTTGCCGTTTCTCCAGCTTTATACCATTCAGGCATGCCACACAGCTTTTGATAGTCGGCTGCATTTCTCTTTTCAAAGGAAGACGAGCACTTATCAATCACCGCTGAAGGCAGAGTTAAGCGATCCATGGAATAGGACGCCACTGTGCGATTTACGCGACGCCCAATGAGCCCCTTGATGACAGACTTGGCCAGCGTCGCGCCACCTGATGTATTTTTTGTGAAAGTGGAAAAACAATCTGTTGCAGAATTGAACGTCACCTTTGCTTTGTCTATTTCGTATGTCGCACCTGAACGACCGGCAACATTCACAAGATGGCTCACCCGTTTGGTGTCACCTGTCAAACGAATAATGGTCGGTTTGGAAGTATGAACAATCGCATATATGGGTTTTTCACCCGGTACGATATGCAGATTAAAAACACCTGTCTGACTGTATCGCCCCTGAAGAGAAATATTTGACTGACGATTGGACTTGTTAAGGGCAACAAGGAACACTTCATCTCGCGCGCCTGGTTTTGGCATAACGCATTTTCCAGCAGTCCCACGACTTGTGAGGCTCGTTGCGAGGTTTCCAAACCGCGCGCGTCGGGCGGCGCGGCGTTCTTTGCGCAGATTTTCCTGTTCCGCACCACGCAAAACTCCGTCACCATTGGTATCAAAATAGGAAAACGCGACCCGAGCTATGTCTTCCAATTGATCTGCGGACAGTTTCTTTGGTTGGCCCTTTGGAACCAATTCAAGATAATTGGCAACGCTGCGTGATTTACTATCGACAATGCTGCGGTCTGTCCTTGCAAGCAAATTTGGGTTGGCGACCAAAGCTTCATAGGCTTCTTTAATTTCAATGGATCCATCTTTGTTGGTGTCCAATTTGGTCATATTGTTTGCCGTGCGAGACGCAAAACTGTTTGGACGGTTTAACAGAGGATTGGTTTTAGGTTTCAATTCATCAGCGGATACTGCCCCATCCCCGTTGTGATCCAACTGCATCAAACGACGCATGGAAGTGGCGCGATTGGAAGCAACTATCTGCGCATCAAACTGCTCTGACTCTGTTTCTTCCAAAAAGTTGTCATCGCCTGCATATTGTCGAAAACGACGCATGATATTTGCAACGGACTGTTCGCGCGTATTTTGAATGAGGTTGATCAAAAACCCATTTGGTTTTTCAACACTTTCATTTTGTGCAACTGCATTTAGCGTTATTGCAGAACTCAACAAAAGCAAGCCAGTCACCGCCATATTTTGGTGTAGCTTTTTCATATCTTCATTCTCCGATGGTCGCGCTCTTCCACCAAGTTAATTCAAAAAATGAACACAAAAAAGGCGACACAAGGCCGCCTGTTTATTACCAGATTTGATGCAGCCTTTAGGCTGGTAGCAAGGTCGGTTCTAAATGGTTCAGTTGATCTAAGAAGGAACGCGCATTTGCTTTCTTATCTTCATCATCACTGTCAGCGCTGGCATCAACTTCGTCTTGAGCCAATCGCTTCTGTTCTTCGAAAACTTCTTTTGTGAGATCAGCCTTCGAAACAGCAAATTCGGCCAAAATCGTAACACCAGCTGGGCTGATATCTGCAAATCCACCACGTACAAAGAAGGACTGTTCACCACCCTCTTTCATGTTCACGGACACCATGCCTGGACGCAGGCTGGTCATCAGTGGAGCATGATTGGACATAATGCCCATGTCACCTTCTGCGCCAGGGACGGTCACTAGGTCCGCCTCACCAGAAAGAAGAAGGGTTTCGGGAGAAACCAGTTCAAATGTAAAACCGTCAGCCATGATAAGCCTTTAATCTGCAGGTCATGAAACCCGGGCGTGGCCGCTTAAGCGGCCTCCGCTGCCAGTTTCTGTGCTTTTTCGATTGCCTCATCCATGTTGCCAACCATGTAGAAGGCAGCTTCTGGTAGGTGATCATATTCACCAGCAACAAGACCTTTGAAGCCTTTGATTGTGTCTTCCAGATCAACGAGTTTGCCCGGTGAGCCTGTAAACACTTCAGCCACAAAGAATGGTTGTGACAAGAAGCGCTCAATTTTACGAGCACGGGCCACAGCCAATTTATCTTCTTCGGACAATTCGTCCATGCCAAGAATCGCAATGATGTCTTGCAAAGCTTTATAGCGCTGCAGAACTTCCTGAACCTGACGAGCAATATCGTAATGCTCTTGGCCAACAATCTGCGGGTCCATCATGCGTGATGTGGAATCCAATGGATCCACCGCAGGATAGATACCTTTTTCAGCAATCGAACGGTTCAACGTCGTTGTCGCGTCCAAGTGCGCAAATGATGTCGCTGGCGCAGGGTCAGTCAAGTCATCCGCAGGCACGTAAATCGCCTGCACGGATGTAATTGAACCTTTGGTCGTTGTCGTAATACGCTCCTGCATAGACCCCATATCGGTGGCCAGAGTAGGCTGATAACCCACCGCAGAAGGAATACGACCCAAGAGCGCAGACACCTCTGAACCAGCCTGAGTAAAGCGGAAGATGTTGTCCACAAAGAACAAAACGTCCTGGCCTTTGTCACGGAAGTCTTCCGCGATTGTCAGACCAGAAAGAGCAACACGAGCACGGGCTCCTGGAGGCTCATTCATCTGACCGTATACGAGAGCGGCTTTAGAGCCAGTGGTTGAACCACCGTTTTCTTTCGGGTCAACGTTCACGCCTGATTCGATCATTTCGTAATACAGATCGTTGCCTTCACGGGTACGCTCACCAACACCGGCAAATACAGAATAACCACCGTGGGCTTTCGCGATGTTGTTGATCAATTCCATGATCAAAACGGTTTTACCAACACCCGCACCACCGAACAGACCAATTTTACCACCCTTCGCGTATGGCGCGAGAAGGTCCACAACCTTAATACCTGTTACAAGAATTTCAGCGTCTGTAGACTGATCTACATAGTCTGGAGCTTCAGCGTGAATAGCACGTGTTTCTGTTGCAGTAATTGGGCCCATTTCGTCGACGGGCTCACCAATCACGTTGATGATGCGACCGAGCATTTCTTCACCCACTGGCACTTCAATTGGCTTGCCAGTGTCTGCAACGGATTGACCGCGAACGAGACCTTCAGTCGCGTCCATCGCAATTGTGCGAACTGTGTTTTCGCCCAGATGCTGCGCCACTTCGAGAATAAGGCGGTTGCCGTTATTGTCTGTTTCAAGCGCGTTCAAAATCGGCGGCAATGCCCCGTCGAACTGCACGTCAACAACAGCACCAATAACCTGCGTTACGCTGCCTGCGCCTTTGGCTGCTGCGGACTTGCGTGCCGGAGCCTTTTTCGCTGCGGCGGCCTTTGGGGCTGCTTTCTTAGCTGCCGGCTTTTTTGCCGGTGCTTTTTTAGGGGCTGCTGCTTTAGCCATAATATATAACCCTTGTTCTACCTTTGGTGTGTTGTTGCTTCCGCAACAACTAGAGCGCTTCTGCGCCCGCGATGATTTCAATCAGTTCTGTCGTAATCTGTGCCTGACGTTGACGGTTGAACGTCTGTGTCAGTTTGTCGATCATTTCGCCTGCATTGCGCGTTGCATTGTCCATAGCAGACATACGAGCGCCTTGCTCAGATGCCGCATTTTCAAGCAATGCACGGAAAATCTGCACAGCAACGTTGCGTGGCAGAAGATCGGCAAGAATTTCGTTTTCATCCGGCTCGTAATCATAAAGGGTAGCAGCAGTATCCGCTTCCCCTTCCACATCCGCGATTTGCGGTGGGATGATTTGCTGGGCCGTTGGAATCTGACTGATGACCGACTGGAACTCAGAGTAGAACAGTGTCGCCACGTCGAACTCTTCTTTGTCGAACATCGTCAAAACTTGCTTGGCAATGTCGTGTGCGTTGGCGTAACCAACTTGCTTCACTTCACGCAAATCAACGATAGGCATCATGATGCTGTCGAATTCGGAGCGCAAAACATCTGCACCCTTTTTACCGACGCAAAGAATTTTGACTTCTTTGCCTGCTGCCATCAATTCGCGTGCTTTTTTCTGTGCCAAACGAGCAATTGATGAGTTGAAGCCACCACACAAACCGCGTTCGGCAGTTGCAACAACCAACAAATGAACTTTGTCGCTGCCCGTACCAGCCAATAACTTTGGAGCACCTTCAGAATCACCTACCGCAGTCGCGATATTTGCCATGACCACGTCCATACGTTGTGAGTATGGGCGTGCAGCTTCAGCCGCGCTTTGAGCACGACGCAATTTCGCCGCCGCAACCATTTGCATGGCTTTGGTGATCTTTTGCGTCGCCTTAACGGAGGCAATCCTGTTTCTAAGATCCTTGAGAGAAGCCATGCGGCCCTATCCTCGTCTTTCCGTTACGCTCTTACTCGAAGCCTTTTGCGAAAGCATCAATTGCTGCTTTCAGGCTGCCAGTCAGCTCATCATCAAGTGCTTTTTTCTCACCGATTGCTGAAAGCAAGTCAGCGTGATCAGCGTGCAATGAAGCGAGAAGGCCTTTTTCGAAATCGCCAACCTTGTTGACCGGAAGGTCATCAAGATAACCATTCACACCAGCATAAAGAACAGCAACCTGCTCTTCAGTTTTCAAAGGCGAGAATTGTGGTTGTTTCAACAATTCGGTCAAACGCGCACCACGGTTCAGCAAACGCTGTGTCGAGGCATCAAGGTCAGAACCAAACTGCGCAAACGCGGCCATTTCACGATACTGGGCAAGCTCACCTTTAATGGAGCCAGCAACCTGTTTCATCGCTTTCACTTGAGCAGCAGACCCCACGCGGGACACTGACAAACCAACGTTCACCGCAGGACGAATACCTTGGAAGAACAAGTCAGTTTCAAGGAAGATCTGACCATCTGTAATCGAAATCACGTTGGTTGGAATAAACGCTGACACGTCATTGCCCTGTGTTTCAATAACAGGCAGCGCTGTCAGAGAACCAAGACCGTTGTCTTCATTCAACTTCGCTGAACGTTCCAACAAACGGGAGTGAAGATAGAAAACGTCACCAGGATAAGCTTCACGTCCTGGCGGACGGCGAAGAAGAAGTGACATCTGACGATAAGACACAGCCTGTTTTGAAAGGTCATCATAACCGATCAAAGCGTGCATGCCGTTGTCGCGGAAATATTCACCCATTGCAGTGCCCGTAAACGGAGCAAGATACTGCATCGGAGCCGGATCAGAAGCTGTTGCAGCCACAACGATGGAATAATCCATGGCGCCGCGCTCTTCGAGAACCTTCACGAATTGAGCAACTGTTGAACGTTTTTGACCAACCGCAACATACACACAATAAAGCTTGTCGCTTTCATTGTCGCCAGCATGGGCCGGAGCTTGGTTCAAGAACGTATCAAGGATGATCGCTGTTTTACCAGTCTGACGGTCACCAATCACCAATTCACGCTGACCACGACCAACCGGGATCAAAGCATCAATCGCTTTCAAACCTGTGGACATCGGCTCATGAACAGATTTACGCGGGATAATACCCGGCGCTTTCACGTCCACACGCGCACGCTGCTTAGACTTGATTGGGCCCTTGCCATCAATTGGGTTGCCGAGACCATCAACCACGCGGCCGAGAAGCTCTTTACCCACAGGCACATCAACGATGGCGCCGGTCCGCTTAACGGTGTCGCCTTCTTTAATGTCACGGTCATTACCAAAGATAACGACACCCACATTGTCTGTTTCCAAGTTCAAGGCCATGCCCTGGATACCACCAGGGAATTCAACCATTTCACCAGCTTGAACATTGTCCAAACCGTATACGCGGGCGATACCATCACCCACGGATAGAACTTGACCGACTTCAGAGACTTCTGCCTCTTTGCCGAAATTTTTAATTTGGTCTTTCAGAATTGCGGAAATTTCCGCAGCACGAATATCCATCTAGCCGACCTCTTTAAGTGCGAGCTTCAAGGAAGAGAGTTTTGTTTTGAGCGATGTGTCAATTTGGCGCGAGCCAACCTTCACAATCATGCCACCCAAGAGCGACGAATCAACCGTCACATCAAGTGCCACATCCTTACCAACAACACTTTTCAGCGTTGTTTTAAGTTCTTTGCTCTGTGCAGGCGTCAACTTGTGAGCCACAGTCACTTGAGCATTAATTTCTCCGCGGTGTTCCGCAAGTTTCTGACGGAACGATACCAACATACCCGGCACTGCAAATAAACGACGATTGCTGGCCACAACATTGATGAAATTGGCAACAAGGCCAGAGATCTTGGCTTTTTTCAAAACGGCGCCAACCGCAGCTGCCTGATCTTCAGCGGCAAAAACTGGAGATTTGATCAAACGTTGCAAGTCTGCACTGCCCTCAAGCAACGCCCCAACGCGTTTCAAATCTTTTTCAACAGCTGGCAGTTTTTTCTCAGCAACTGCCAAATCGAATAGAGCTGACGCATATCTTTCAGCCACACCCGAGACAGCGCCCGAATTTGATGAAGAGGTATCTGCTTGATTTGCCACGGTTTGTGATCTTCTCTAGCGAGTTTTATCCAACAATTCCGAGAACTTACATATTCTACGGTCAAACTGGACGTATTGCCTGAATTTACGGTTTTCAAAGACTAGCGCAAAGCAAATCTCGATGAAACCGCGCTTCCCCTAGCACGGCCTTTTTTGAGTCGCAACAGGGCTAATTCATGCTTTGTGATAATGCCGCATATTTATTTTCGCCTGAAGGCGCAAAAAGCAGGGATTCCCATGACAAACAGCCAAATTTTACCCACCAAAGAAGGCGAAATAAACAAACTGGAGAGGGAAATAAGCTCCCAAAGCTTCGATCAACAAAAAGAAGAGACAATGTTTGTTGAATGTCCCGTCTGCAACAAATGAAACAACACGCCCGACGCAGGCAAAGAAAAACATCAAACCAAGTGCGAAATAGGTAAAAGGCTGCGCCATCAAGAGGCAAGCCAAGCCTACACCACACATTGCCCCACCAACGCTGGAGCGAAACTCCGAAACGCCGTTGGGGGCGACAACAGAACCAGCAAGGCCCACAGCTTTCATCATGCTGCGCGGCATAATCATACCTGAAAAACCTGTCAGCAATGTCGCCAGCGCAATAAGCCAAGCTAAACGTTCAGGCCAGAAATCTGGAAATGCGAGTTCAATCATGATTTTCACCCGGACAAAGTGATTCGATTTTCTGCAAGCAACCTATCAGGTGAACAGAATTTTCAAAGAAAACTCTGCGGGTCCACATCTATCTGCACCCGTAGGGAACCGCGCTCTTTCGGGCCTTGGGCAATCCAGCCACGCAAATAGGCCTGAACATCAAATGTCTTTTGCGTGTGCACCAAAAGTCGGTAGCGGAAACGACCGCGCACCAATGCCATTGGCGCTTCGGCTGGGCCAAGGATCATCACGCCATCGACTTTGGGAGCCGACAGTTTCAACGCTTTGGCATGGGCCTCCACCTCGCGTTTGTCAGTGCCAGAAATAATGAGAGCAACCAGTCTTGCAAATGGCGGGAGACCAGATGATTTGCGCAAAGCAATTTCGCGATCATAAAACGCTTCACGATCGCCAGACGCAATTGCAGATATGACAGGATGATCAGGAGAATATGTTTGCAACAGGCCAACAGACTTCCCGCCTGCCCGCCCCGCACGTCCTGTGACCTGCGACAATAATTGAAAAGTACGTTCCGCCGCGCGCGGATCGCCGTTTGCCAAACCCAAATCAGCATCCACCACACCCACGCATGTCATGAGCGGGAAGTTATGACCTTTCGCGACCAGTTGAGTGCCGATGATAATATCGGCTTCGCCCTTAGCGATGGCATCCAATTCCAGCCGCAAACGCGCCACACCCCCCAGAACGTCAGAAGACAGTAAAACGATTCGGGCGTCAGGAAAGGCTTCGTCCACCTCTTCAGCCAGGCGCTCTACACCCGGCCCACACGCCACAAGGTGATCGAGCGTTCCGCAATTGGGGCAAGCTTCCGGCACTTGCTCATTGTGCCCACAATGATGGCACTGCAATTGATTTCGAAAACGGTGCTCCACAAGCCAAGCCGAACAATTATTACATTCAAAACGAAATCCGCAGACACGACACAAAGTAAGTGGCGCATATCCTCGGCGATTGAGAAACAACAGAGCCTGCTCACCTCGTGAAAGCGATTCGGTCATCGCCTGCATCAAAACTGGCGACAAAAACTTGCCTCGTGCAGGCGGGTCTTTGCGCATATCAATCGTCGTCAAATCTGGCAGCACGGCATCACCGTGCCGATTGGTCATTTTCACATGTTTATACCGCCCCGCCTCTCCATTGACTCGGCTTTCTATCGAAGGTGTTGCTGAAGATAGAATACAGGTCATATTGCCAAGGGACGCGCGCACCACTGCCATATCGCGGGCATTGTAAAACACACGGTCTTCTTGCTTATAGGCGGTGTCATGTTCTTCATCGACAACGATCAGACCTAAGTCTTGAAACGGCAAAAACAACGCCGAACGCGCCCCAGCCACAACGCGCACCTGACCCGTGGCCACTTGCCGCCAAATCCGCTCACGCATTTTCGGCGCAATTTCAGAGTGCCACTGGGCAGGTGGTGCTCCAAACCGTTCTTCAAACCGCTTAAGGAAAGAAGAGGTCAGTGCAATCTCTGGCAACAGAATCAATACCTGTTTGTTCTGTTTCAGCGCTTCGGCAATCGCCTCAAAATAAACTTCTGTTTTGCCTGAGCCCGTCACACCATCCAGCAACACGGCTTCAAACTTTTGCTGCCGAACAGTCTGCACCAAAATATCGGCGGCTTGCGATTGTTCAGGATTGAGCGCAACGCTTTCAACATCCACATCAGGTAAGGCCACAACGGGTGGCGCGGGTATAAGCACCTTCTCGAACAGGTCTTGTTTCACCAACCCGTCAATCACTGAAGAACTTGTGCCAGCGGCATGAGCAAGACCTGATTTTGTCCAGGCCAAACCTTCTTGTTCGCTCACCACTTCCAAGATCCGACGCCGCGCATCGGTCAAGCGTTCTGGCGTGCCGCCGATATAGCGCAAACCATCCAATGGAATTTCAGGATCAAGCGCACCTGGTGCGCGCAAAACTGATCGCAAAACCATGCCCGCAGACGACACTGTATAATGTGCAACCCAATCCACGAACTTGCGCGTTTCCAAAGCCAGCGGGGGACAATCAAATTTCTGTTCGATGGGGCGCAGTTTTTTCGGATCAACAGGTTTGCCCGCGGTTTCAGGTTCGTCCCAAACAACAGCCGCCACTTTGCGCGGACCAAGCGGCACTTGCACAAAATCACCCGGTGCCAACTGTATACCCTCAGGTACGGAATAAGAATAAGGGCGCTCAGCCGGAATCGGCAACAGCACCGAAACCACCTCGGGGGCGTCCTCCAAATCCAATTCCATCATTTGCGACACAAGTATTTCCTCAATTGCCTCTTTAACGGGTGACGCTGCCTATCGCCTTCGCTAAAAGAGAACACAACAGCATGTCCTTTATGGGCAGAATTGCGAAAAAAGAAACCGGAGACGAGAGATGAAATTTTTCCTTGATACAGCCGTTGTGGACGAAATCCGCGAATGGAACGCAACAGGCCTGCTTGATGGGGTTACCACCAACCCATCTTTGATCTTGAAATCTGGTCGTGATGTAAAAGAAGTGCTGGCTGAGATTTGCGATATTGTCGAAGGCCCGGTCTCTGGTGAAGTGGTCGCAACCGATTATGAAAACATGCTCAAGGAAGGCCGCGAGCTGGCAAAAATAGCGAAAAACATTTGCATCAAATTACCGATCACCATGGACGGTGTGCGCGCCTGTAAAACATTGGTGGACGAAGGTTTCCAAACCAACATGACTTTGTGCTTTTCAGCCAACCAAGCTCTGTTGGTCGCGAAAGCCGGCGCCACTTACGTTTCGCCATTCATTGGCCGCCTTGACGACATGGCCATTGATGGCATGGAACTGATCGAAGAAATCCGCGCGATTTTTGACAACTACGAATTCGAAACAGAGATTCTGGCTGCATCGATTCGCACAGTGAACCACGTTAAAGACTGCGCAATTGCAGGCGCTGATGTTGCCACTTTGCCCCCAAGCACAATCGAGAAACTGGTCAAACACCCGCTCACCGACAAAGGTCTTGAAGACTTTTTGGCGGACTGGGCGAAAACGGGCCAAAGCATCTAAACCAATACTCAGCCCAGCGCCTCTAACAAGGCGCGGGTCTGCTCGTCTGCTGGAAACATCATCTCGATTTTCATTTCAGACAAAGCGATATCTTCCGCAGTACCAAATTGCGTGAATGTGGAGAAAAACGAAAACTCCCGCCCGTTCAAATTGTAACGGGCGGGAATGAAAGCAGGCAAAACATCCAGATGGCGATGCGCATCTGCTACTTCCAATTGCTGCAACCTTTCAATCGCCGCATCCAAAATTTCATCGCCACCCAAATATGCGCTTTCTGTACGAAGGCGCGCCAAAGTGTGGGCGACCACCTCGTCCAAATTTACAATCGCATTTTGAACGGCTTCGTTCTCACTCAAAACGTTCAACAGACTGCTGCCTTCCGATACACCCATTCCCACCAACAAAAGTTCGGCGGTGGTGTTCAGTGCGGTAACATTCCAATGCCTGTCCATCGCAAGTGCGGGAAACGGTGCGTGCCGTTCAAGCATCCAGTCGACCGCCTGTTTCACTGGCACCATATCACTTTCTGATAGATCGCGGCTTTTATATGCGGGTGCCAAACCTGCCGAAGACATAAATTGATTGCGCGCCTGTCGCGGCACTTCAAGTTCATCACACAAACGCATCACCATATCGCGGCTTGGTTTGGAACGCCCCGTTTCTAAAAATGAGATATGCCGCGAAGACACATTTGCAGATAGGCCTAAATCCAATTGGCTGATGCGACGTTGCTGACGCCAGTCTTTTAACACCGTTCCAAAGGAAACACTCATCTGCTGATCTCCCATCTCATTAAAGTCAGCATAGCGCAAAATTGTCGTTCCGCACTTACCTCCAAGGTAATTGTTTTACTTCACCGCAATCTCACATGATGTCGTTGTTCTGATAAAAAGGAGATGAACAATGACACATTCAACCGCAATCACCTGGCTCAAAACTTGTTCAATGGCACTGGTTGTCCTTGGCGCACTTTTTAGTTGGGGAACCATTGATCCTCTCGCCAATATTACGCTGTCGCTGATCGACTTCATCATTTTACCAATGGATGGTGCACAAAGTTTTGCTGCAACTGAAACACGTCTACTCACCGCCATCACAGGCGGCCTGACAGCCGGTTTCAGCATAGCCATTTATATGATGACCGTTCACGTTTACGCAGAAAACCAAGCACTTGGTGGCCGCATTATATTGGTTACGACGTTCACATGGTTTGTGATTGACGGAATTGGTTCTATTTTGGCTGGAGTCTCGTTCAACGTCATTGCAAACGTGACATTTCTGATCATGTTCGCCCTGCCTGTTTTCCTGTCTTCACGCCATGCGAAAACACAAGTCACTTAACTTGCATTCACTCAATGCTAACTCTCGCCATGGCACAATTGATGCCATGGCAATCAATGCAACACATGAAACCGAAATTCTCATTCCCGCAGCCCCCTGTTTGATGGCTGAGCGGAAGGCTTGGTTGACCCATTTGCAAGCTGAACGGCGCATGGCGGAAAAAACGCTCGACGCATACGAACGCGACCTGCGTCAGTTTTGTGTCCACATGACTCACTATTTAGGGCACCCGCCCAAAGTCAAAGATTTTGCCAATCTCAAACCTCTGCAATTGCGCGGTTACTTGGCCAAGCGTCGTGATGCAGGAAACGGAGCGCGCACCTTAGCGCGTGATTTGGCAGGTATTCGCTCTTTCGTGCGTTATTTGGAAAAGCAAGGCAAAGCCTCAAGCGCCGGTCTCACTGCTATGCGTGCGCCGAAACAACCAGCCACATTGCCCAAACCTGTTACCGCACGCGAAGCAATGCGTCTGACGGACCATACAGAACAGATGCACGAAACACCGTGGATCGCTGCGCGCGATGCGGCGCTCATGACATTGCTTTACGGATGTGGATTGCGCATTTCCGAAGCACTCGATTTAACACTCGAAGATTTCGGTTTGCGCAACAGCACCAACGCGAAAACACGCGCTGAGACACTGCGCATTCTTGGCAAAGGCGGGAAGACACGGCTTGTTCCCGTTCTGCCCGTCGTGTGTGAAGCGCTGGATTACTATCTCAAGCTTTGTCCTTACACTTTACGCAATAACGATGTTTTGTTTCGCGGTGCGCGCGGTGGACCAGTGCAACCAGCTGTCATTCAAAAAGCCATGCGTTTGATGCGCGGGGCATTGGGCCTGCCAAACACGGCTACGCCACACGCCATGCGCCATTCCTTTGCCACACATTTATTGGGCAATGGTGGAGACCTTCGCACCATTCAAGAATTGCTAGGCCATGCAAGCCTATCCACCACACAAAAATACACTGCCGTCGACACCGATGCCCTTTTAAAAACATGGAGCGCGGCTCACCCTCGCGCCTGATCAAAACATGAAAAAACTCAGCCTTCTCGCACTTGCACTTTCTGTGTCACTGCTTTCTCATCAAGCCGCCAATGCCGCTGATAAGGCCATTGTCTGCACTGGTAAAAACCTGTTGCCAGAAATTGAAAAGGAAGCACCAGAGATTGCGACCAATCTAAAAGCCGAGGCCAATAGCATTCCCTTTGGCAAAGGGCTGACATGGAAGATTGAAAAGGCAGGCTTTCCGCCATCATATTTGTTTGGCACCATGCATCTGTCTGACCCGCGCATGCTGGAATTGAAGCCCGGTGCAAAAGCAGCTTTCCAGGGCAGTCAGTCACTGGCTTTGGAAATCACCGAGATCATTGATCCAAAAGCGATGGCGGCAAAAGCCTTCGGTATTTTGAAATACACCATGTATTCTGGAGCAGAAAACCTCGACACCAAATTAAAGCCCGAAGAAGCAAAAGCGGTTCAAAAGCTTGTTCAGAAAAAACTCGGACTGCCGTGGAACGTCGCCAGCAAAATGAAACCATGGGCGCTGATGGGATCTCTTGCTTTGCCAGCATGTGAGTTGGCGCGCAAACGCGCACAAAAGCCATTTCTCGATATGAAACTCGGCTTGGAGGCGAAAGCTTCCGGCAAAGAACTCGTGGCACTGGAAACGCTGGAAGGCCAAATGAAAGCCATGGCAAGCCTGCCAGAGGAGTTCGCACTGAACGGATTGTTGCAATCTGTGAAGCTTGGCAGCCGCATGGATGATTTGTTTGAAACAATGATCCAGCTTTACATCAAAGAAGACACAGCAACTGTGTGGGCACTGATGCGCCGAGTTGGCGAAAACGGATTTGTAAAAGCTGTCGACAATGCAGATTACGCTGAATTTCAGCAGGTGATGGTGGATGCACGCAATGAGTCCATGGTGGACGCATCCATTCCCCTTCTGGACAAGGGAAATGCCTTCATTGCAGTCGGGGCTTTGCACCTTCCCGGCGAGAACGGCATTGCCAACATTCTGGTTCAAAAAGGATACAAGGTCACACGGGTGACACCGTAATCTTTGCTATCTGTATCATTATGAAACAAATACAGGCCAATAAGGTGGCATAAGGGTTGCAACCTCACGTGCAAGCGCACAGCGCAAAGCACACGAGGACCCAAAATGCGTACACTTTTGATCGCCGCCACACTTGCAGCAAGCACATTGGCAACTACCAGCTATGCTGGTGCTCAAGATTTCCGTCAATATCCAGGTTTCAAAGACAAAGACGCATTTGTTGAAATGACCAATGATATGGGACTGATTGTCGAGATCACACTGCGTTGTGGCCGACGCGCAAACGGCAAAATCAAAGCTGGAATTATGACCTATTCCAAACTTGAGCGTCTCTATTGTTCATCACAAAACCGCTGCTACCGTGATGCGCTGAAAGCAGCCGACCAAACCTGCGGCGGCTAAAACGGCCAAACAAAAATGATGGTCGGCACAGCGACGGCAATAACAATTGCCTCCAGCAAAAGGCCCATGCGCCAATAGTCGCCAAATTTGTAATTGCCCGGGCCCATAATGATCGTGTTGTTCTTGTGCCCAATTGGCGTGAGGAACGCACATGATGCGGCCACGGCCACACCCATCAAAAATGGATCAGGATTGACACCAATTGATTGAGCCACACTCACGGCGATGGGCGCCGTGATTAGAGCGGTCGCCACATTGTTCAAAAAGTCAGACAAGGTCATGGTGATGATCATGATGATTGTCAAAATGCCCCACGGCGGCAAGTTTGATGTTTGAGTGACGATCAACTCAGCAATCATCTGACTGCCGCCAGTGGTCTCAAGCGCGGTGCCGACCGGGATGAGGCAGGCCAGTAGCACAATGACCTTCCATTCGATCAACGCGTAAAAATCCCGCCCACCTATGATGCCAAGCGCAAGGTAGCCCACCACACAAATCGCCAAAGCAATGGCCAACGATGTGATGGACAAAACCGACAGCATAATTGCCACCACAAAAAGCGCGATGGCAATAAACGCTTTCGTGCGTTGCAAAACTTCCATACGTCGATTTTCCAGCGGCAAGACGCCCAACCAATTGCTGGCGCGTGCCACATTTTCGTCGGGTCCAATGAGCAGCAACATATCGCCAGCTTTGATTGGCAACTTGCGCACACGATCTCTGAATTTTTTGCCTTGGCGTGAAACACCCAAAAGCGTAACGCCGTAACGACCAACGAGCCGTAACGTTTCCGTCGTCCGCCCCACAAGACGGGCATCTTCAGGAACGATGGCTTCCACGAGACTTAATGACCGTCCCAAAAGTCCGCCATGTTTTTCAGCCCCAATCGCTTCCAATTCAGCAGCACCCATAAGAGCTTCAATTTGTTTTGGGTCGCCTTCCAGCACAAGAAAATCGCCTTTGCGGATCTCTTTGGTTTTCGAAAATCCGGGAAGGCGTTTCCCTTGGCGCACGAGACCCAAAATAGTCACGTCGTTCTCATTGGCGAGTGGATAAATATCGCCCACCGTTTGGCCAATGGACTTGGATTCAGATTTCACGCGCGCTTCAGCAACATACAGCCCCGCGTCGCCTTCCAGCGAAACCGTATCTGCGCGTTTGGGCAGCAAACGCCACCCAATAATCGAGACATAAGCAATGCCCGTTAATGCAACGGCCAAGCCAACAGGTGCGAAGTCAAACATTTGAAACGGTTTGCCGAACGCGTCTTCGCGATATTGTGCAATCACGATATTTGGCGGCGTTCCTATCATTGTTATCATACCGCCCAGAATGGTTCCGAACGACAAGGGCATGAGTGTCAACGAGATCGCACGTTTGGCTTTGCGCGCCGCATCCATGTCGAGAGACATCAACAGTGCCAATGCTGCCACATTGTTGATGATTGCCGAAAGTGCTGCACCCGCTACAGCCATTATGCCAATGTGAGACGACAGGTTACGATCCGGCTTGATGACAAATTGTGCGATCAATTCCACCGCACCAGAATTCATCAGTCCGCGGGAAACAATCAGCACCAGCGCGATAATGACAACGGCAGGATGGCCAAACCCTTCAAAAGCCTTGCTCGGCTCAATAATGCCAAACAAGACAGTGACGAGAAGAGCGACAAAGGCCACAAGGTCATAGCGAAAACGACCCCAAACGAGCATGCCGAACAGGACAAACAGAATGCCAAATAATATGGTCAGGTCCGTTGGCATAGTGGCGCCTTTCTTACATGTGCAGCGGTTTGCTGTATGTCGCCATAGCAGCTTCTTTCACAGCTTCCGACAATGTTGGATGCGCATGGCATGTGCGACCAAGATCTTCGGATGAACCGCCAAACTCCATGAGTACGGCAACTTCGTGGATCATGTCACCAGCGCCAAAGCCAACAATATGACATCCAAGAACCTTGTCGGTTTTGGCATCAGCCAAAAATTTCACAAAACCGTCTGTTGCGTTCATGGCGCGCGCGCGGCCATTGGCGGTGAAGGGGAACTGCCCTGCAACATAATCAACCCCATCGGCTTTCAACTGTTCTTCGGTTGCACCTACAGATGCCACCTCCGGCATTGTATACACCACGCCCGGAATAACATTGTAATTCACGTGGCCATGTTGTCCTGCAATGGTTTCAGCAACAGCAACACCTTCATCTTCCGCTTTATGAGCAAGCATGGGACCGTCGGTTACATCACCAATAGCGTAAACACCTTCCACATTGGTGCGCCATTGAGCGTCGGTTTTCACCATGCCGCGTTCCATTTTCACACCCAAGGCTTCAAGACCGAGATTGGACGTAAATGGACGGCGGCCAGTCGCCACCAAAACCACATCAGCTTCAATGGTTTCAGCATCACCGCCTTTAACAGGTTCAAAGCTCACCAGACCTTTGTTGCCTTTTTTAGAAACGGCCGTGACCTTGGAATTCATCTTGAAGGTGAAGCCTTGCTTTTTCAGTGTCCGCTGGAATTGTTTCGCAACACCACCATCCATGCCCCCAAGAATGGAACCCAGATATTCCACCACAGTGACATCGGCACCAAGGCGAGACCAAACGGAACCCAGTTCCAACCCAATCACACCGCCACCCACAACCACCAAAGATTTTGGAACTTTCGGCAAAGAGATCGCATGATCTGACGACACGATGGTCGCGCCATCAAATTCCACATCAACGCCAGGAATCCCCGCAACTTCAGAACCTGTGGCAATCACAATGTTCTTGGCTGCGATCGTTTCCACTTTGCCATCATCATCTGTGACAGACACTTGGCCTTTGGCTGCAATAGCACCCATGCCATGGAATACGGTGATTTCATTCTTGTTCATCAAGAACGAAACCCCGTCCACATTTGCTTTCACGGTCGCATCTTTGTGCGCCATCATCTTTTTCAAATCGAGCTTTGGTTTGCCCACATCGATGCCAAGCTTGTCGAACCCATGAGCGGCTTCGTGATACATTTCAGAAGCATGCAACAAGGCTTTTGATGGAATGCATCCAACGTTCAAACACGTTCCACCAAGCGTTTTGTCTTTCTCGACAATGGCCGTTTTCAAACCAAGTTGTGCCGCTTTGATAGCGCACACATAACCACCTGGCCCTGAACCAATTACAACGACATCAAATTCGCTTGCCATATTTACTTTCCTTTAAAGACGTCTAGCGTCCGCCACCAACATTCAGGCAGTCACCCGTCACATAAGATGCATCTTCACTCAACAGCCAAACAATCGCCCGTGCAACTTCTTCAGCAGTTCCTGCACGACCCATCGGCACGGTGTGTCCCAACCGTTCCACACGGTTCAATTCACCACCAGATGCATGGATTTCTGTATCAATCAAACCGGGTCGAACGGCATTCACGCGGATGCCCTCACCAGCAACTTCAAGCGCCAAACCTTTTGTAAAAATATCGACGCCAGCCTTAGCCGCAGCATAGTCCACATACATATTTGGAGAGCCAAGATAGGCAGCGGCCGATGATAGATTCACAATCGCGCCACCCTTGCCGCCATGTTCTGTCGACATACGTTTAATTGCCTCACGCGCACACAAGAACGACCCTGTGAGATGAACAGCAAACATACGGTTCAAACGCTCCGCAGTGATGTTCTCCACACGGTCAGATTGCCCCACATGTCCCGCATTATTCACAAGGCCAGCAAGCGGCCCCATCTGATCAACGGCCTCAAACATGCGCAATATGTCGGCTTCATTCCCCATATCGCCTTGCACAGCGATGGCGTTCACACCATGGGCTTTACAGTCCGCAACAACCTGTTCTGCCGCATCAGAATTGGACATATAGTTGATGCATACGTCATGCCCTTTTGAGGCAGCAAGCTTAGCAACTGCCGCGCCAATTCCGCGACTGCCACCAGTTATGAGATACGTGTTTGCCATATTGGTTTACAGATCCAACACAAGTCGTTGTGGGTCTTCGAGGCTTTCTTTTACACGCACAAGGAAAGTCACAGCTTCTTTGCCATCCACAATACGGTGGTCGTAAGACAAAGCCAGATACATCATCATCGCCGTCGTGACTTCACCGTTGCGCACAACAGGACGCTCTTCAATTTTGTGCATGCCCAGAATACCAGACTGAGGTGCATTCAAAATCGGGGTCGACATCAACGAGCCGTAAACACCGCCGTTTGAAATGGTGAAAGTCCCGCCCTGCATATCGTCCATGCCGAGTTTTCCATCACGGGCCTTGCGACCAAGATTGCCAATCTCCTGCTCGATTTCAGCAATCGACATTTGATCTGCTTCGCGCACAACGGGAACCACGAGACCTTTATCTGTACCAACTGCGACACCAATGTGAGCGTAGTTCTTATAAACAATGTCTGTGCCGTCAATTTCAGCATTCACTGCCGGAATTTCTTTCAATGCGTGACAAACAGCTTTTGTAAAGAAACCCATGAAACCCAGTTTCACACCGTGCTTTTTTTCAAACAGATCTTTGTACTGTTTCCGCAACTCCATCACTGGACCCATATCCACCTCGTTAAAAGTGGTCAGCATGGCAGCGGTGTTTTGTGCGTCTTTCAAACGGCGGGCAATTGTTTGGCGCAACCGTGTCATACGAACACGTTCTTCACGCACTTCATCATCAGCGCTTGATGCAGCACGCGATGCAGAAGCCGCTGGTGCAGGTGCAGAAGACGTCTTTTTAAGCGCAGCGATCACATCGCCTTTAAGAACCTGACCGCGCTTTCCAGAACCTTCAACCGAACCAGCTGCAACATTGTTCTCTGCCATCATTTTTGCTGCAGAAGGTGCAGGTTGCGTCTCTGTTGTTGCGGCGGCCGGTGCAGGCGCCTCAACAGCCACAGGAGCTTCTGTTTTGGGAGCAGGTGCAGCAGCAGTTGCAGATGCACCAACACGGATACGTCCAATCACATCGCCAGGTGCGATCACGGAACCTGTTTCAGCCAAAATTTCTTCCAGAACACCAGACTGTTGTGCAGGCACATCCATAGCCGCTTTGTCTGTCTCCAGTTCAACAACGGCGTCATCAACTTCAACAGCGCCGCCCACAGCCACATACCATTCCCCGATTTCTGCTTCAGTAACAGACTCACCCGCGCTTGGGGCAATAACGTCGATCAGTTCACCATCAGCCATGATCTTGTTCTCTCTTCTCGATGTTTGGCGATTTCAGCGCCAGAATTTTAAATCTCTGTTCAATACTGCTCTGCGATCAGCCGCCGAGCGCTTCTTCCAAAAAGGCTTCCAACTGCGCCAAATGTTTAGACATCTGACCCGTTGCCGGAGACGCAGCACCCGCGCGCCCCGCATAACGCGCGCGCTCATGTTTCGCTTCAATATGCGTGAGTACCCATTCGAGGTAGGGCTCAATGAAACTCCAAGCGCCCATATTTTTGGGCTCTTCCTGACACCAAACAAATTCAGCACCTTTAAAGCGTGACAGTTCTGTGATCAGCGCTTTGGCGGGGAATGGATAAAGCTGTTCGACGCGCAACAGATAAATATCATCAATGCCACGTTTCTCACGCTCATCGTAAAGGTCAAAATACACTTTGCCCGTACACAACACGACGCGTTTTATCTTGTTGTCCTTGACCAGCTTGATCTTTTGATCAGGCAATTGCTCTGCATCATCCCACAGCAAGCGGTGGAAAGAGGTGTCAGGGCCAAACTCTTCCAGTTTGGAAACCGCACTCTTGTGACGCAGCAAAGATTTCGGTGTAACAATCACCAGCGGTTTGCGGAAATCGCGTTTTAATTGACGACGCAAAATGTGGAAATAGTTTGCCGGCGTTGTGCAATTTGCCACCTGCATATTGTCTTCCGCACAGGCTTGGAGAAAACGTTCAAGACGCGCTGATGAATGTTCCGGCCCCTGCCCTTCATAACCGTGGGGCAGCAACATCACGAGACCTGACATACGCAACCATTTGCGTTCACCTGACGAAATGAACTGGTCAATCACAACCTGCGCACCGTTCACGAAATCACCGAATTGCGCTTCCCAAATGGTCAGACCAGACGGGCGTGTAAGCGAATAGCCATATTCATAGCCCAACACCGCTTCTTCTGAGAGCATGGAGTTGATCACGCCATAGTTTTCAGCGTCCTCATATCCTTCCATCTCGTTCAAAGTTTTGAGCGGAATATATCTGCGTTCATCGCGCTGGTCATACAACACGGAATGACGTTGCGAGAATGTTCCGCGTTCGACGTCTTGCCCTGATAGACGCACATGGTGTCCTTCAAGTTGCAAGGAGCCAAAAGCCAACGCTTCGCCAGTTGCCCAATCCAGACCATCGCCAGAGTCAATCATCTTGGCGCGATTGTTCATAAAGCGTTTGATGGTTTTATGAGCTTCAAAATCATCAGGAATATCTGTGATTTTTTTGCCCAACGCTTTCAGCGTTTCTAAAGACACACCGGTTTTGCCACGACGGGGGTCTTCCCCACTTTCCGCTGCTTTCAAACCAGACCAAGCGCCATCCAGCCAATCGGCTTTGTTCGGCTTGTAGTTTTCTGACGCTTCAAAATCAGCATCCAACTGCGCACGAAAGTCTGCCGCTGCAGTTTTTGCGTCTTCTTCACTGAGAACATTCTCTTGAGCCAGACGTTCGCCATATTGTTTCAGTGTAGTCGGATGCTCTTTAATTTTTCGATACATCAACGGTTGCGTGAACATCGGTTCATCGCCTTCGTTGTGGCCGTAACGGCGATAACAGAACATATCAATCACAACAGGACGTTTGAATTCCTGACGGAATTCGGTCGCCACTTTAGCCGCGTAAACCACAGCTTCTGGATCATCCCCATTCACATGGAAAATGGGCGCATCAATCATCTTCGCCACGTCGGACGGATATGGGGAGGAACGTGAATAATGCGGGTTGGTGGTGAACCCGATTTGGTTGTTGATGATCACATGAATGGAACCGCCGGTGCGGTGGCCCTTTAGACCAGAGAGACCCAAACATTCCGCCACAACACCTTGGCCCGCAAACGCTGCATCACCATGCAACAACAATGGCAAAACCGTATGGCGCGAACGCGAACCGCGCTCATTGACCGGCTCCGTCATATCTTGTTTGGCGCGCGCCTTACCCAAAACGACGGGATTCACAATTTCCAAGTGAGACGGGTTGGCCGTCAGCGACAAGTGAACACTGTTGCCGTCGAACTCACGATCGGAGGATGCACCGAGGTGATATTTCACATCACCAGAGCCTTCCACTTCATCGGGCTTGAAGGAACCACCTTTGAATTCATGAAACACAGCTGTAAACGGCTTGCCCATCACATTGGTCAACACGTTCAGGCGGCCACGGTGGGCCATGCCAAGAATAATATCTTTTACGCCGAGTTGGCCGCCGCGTTTGATAATCTGCTCAAGTGCAGGAATAAGGCTTTCGCCACCATCCAAGCCAAAACGTTTTGTGCCTTTGTAACGCACATCCAGAAATTTCTCGAAACCTTCAGCTTCAACAAGTTTGTTGAAGATGGCCTTCTTCCCGTTTTCAGTAAACTCAATCGACTTGCCCGGCCCTTCAATACGTTCCTGAATCCAGGACTTCGCTTTCGGATCGGCGATGTGCATAAACTCCACGCCAAGCGTAGAACAATAAGTACGACGCAAAATTTCCAGCATCCGCGGAATGGTTGCAAATTCAAGACCAAGAACATTGTCGAGGAAAATCTCGCGATCATAATCGGCTTCGGTGAATCCGTATGCCGACGGATGCAATTCGTTGTGATCTTCTTTGTCACCAGCAATGCCAAGCGGGTCGAGATTGGCATGCAAATGACCGCGCATACGATATGCGCGCACCATCATGATCGCACGAATTGAATCCCGCGTGGCTTGCTGAACATCTTCCGCAGAAGCAGCAGCGCCTGCCCCTTTGATCGCGGCAGCCACCTTGCCTTCGGACACGATTTCATCATTGGCCCAATGGCCATCAAGTGCAGATGTCAGCTCACCATTCGTAGGAATTGGCCAGTGAGATTTTTTCCAAGATGCGCCAGCTGCATTCTTGATGATGTCATCGCCATGGTCGCCGAGATCACCAAAGAATTGCTGCCACTCGGCAGAAACCGAAGAAGGCTCGTTTCTATAATCCGCATACAGCTCCTCGATATATCCGGCATTCCCTCCGTAGAGAAATGACGTATTCGCAAAAGCTTCATTTTGTTCTTCACGGGCCATAAAACCAAACAGGGTTGCCCCTGCCTCCTCGTTTCATTCAGTCTATTCATTCAACAACGTAACAAGAGTTTCACCTAATTTCGCAGGTGATGGTGAGACGCGGATGCCTGCAGCTTCCATCGCTTCGATTTTTTCTGGAGCGCCGCCTTTGCCGCCGGAGATCACAGCGCCTGCATGGCCCATTGTGCGTCCTGGAGGGGCTGTACGACCTGCAATGAAACCAACAGTTGGTTTGCTGCGGCCTTTCTTAGCTTCATCGGCCAGAAATTGCGCTGCGTCTTCTTCGGCGGAACCGCCGATCTCACCAATCATGATGATGGATTTTGTTTCTTCGTCAGCCAAGAACATTTCCAGCATATCGATGAATTCGGTGCCTTTAACAGGATCGCCACCAATCCCCACAGCCGTGGTCTGGCCAAGGCCAGCATTGGTTGTCTGGAACACGGCTTCATAAGTCAAAGTCCCAGAACGAGACACGATGCCCACATTGCCGTCTTTGAAAATGCCGCCGGGCATAATGCCAATTTTGCACTCGTTCGGTGTCAAAACACCCGGGCAATTCGGGCCAATCAAACGAGAGTTTGATTTGTCCAGTTTCGCTTTCACGCGCACCATATCCAGAACAGGAACACCTTCCGTGATTGCAACGATCAACGGAATTTCCGCGTCAATTGCTTCTTCAATAGCAGCTGCACACCCCGCAGGCGGCACATAGATCACAGATGCGTTGGCGCCTGTACGCTCTTTGGCTTCTGCCACGGTTGTAAAGATCGGAAGTTCACCTTCGCCGTTGGAAGCAGACCACGTTTCACCACCTTTTTTCGGGTGCGTGCCAGCCACCATTTGTGTGCCATGATATGCCAGCGCCTGTTCCGTGTGGAATGTGCCAGTTTTACCCGTCAGGCCCTGCACGATAATTTTTGTGTCTTTGTCGATAAGAATGGACATTAGCTCTGGTCTTTCAGTGTCTGTTTGATGTCTTTGAGCACCGTAATCATTTCACGGTTGGTCTCTAGAATTTCATTATTGATTTTGGTCACATCGTCGATGTGCCCGTTGTATTTTTTGGTCTGCCATCGCGCCAGCCAAACCGCTCCTAAGAAAATAATCAAAAGTGGCAGCCATACGACGAGTTTTTCCATGGTTCTATTTCTGCAAAATCGTCACGTTGAGCAGACCGCCCTTACCGGTAGGCGGTGCTTTCGCGAAAACAAAGACTTTCAAATCCGCATTGCCGCCAGCCCAGGTTGTTGTGCGCAAAAGACCTTCTGGAACATCACGGCTTACAGGTTCCTTGCCCACGAGCCGCTGCATGTTGGGCATGAACTCAGACGCCAATTGCTGGTCGTCCAGAATGATTGAACATGTGGAAACTTTGCCATCTGCAAGATCAGGGAACGTTTTCACCATGCTCGGTGTGGGCGCACCCTTGGTAATGCCAACGCGGAACAAGCGCTCTCCGACCTGCACATCCCAACCATCCAGAATTTCGAGCTCTTGTTCACCTTTGAACTGCTCCAAATCTGCCGGTTCCATAGACCGCCAAGCCAGCTTGGCGGACATATTACGGATGCCGGGAAGATCATGAACCTGCGCATAGCAAATGCGATTGAACACAAACACAGGATCAGGATTGTTATCTGCCTTGTCAGCCGTTGCCACACTGGTGTCAGCTGTTTGAGCAAAAGCTGCCAGGCTGCACCCACCAGATATGATGGTGGCCAAAAACAATTTGCGGAGGAAGGCCATTAGCCCTTCACCGCTTTTACGATTTTTTGTGCTGCATCATCGAGATCATCAGCCGCAACAACGTCCACATCACTGTTGTTCAATATGGCCTTGCCTTCTTCCACTTTCGTGCCTTCAAGGCGCACAACGAGAGGAACCTGCAAACCCACTTCTTTCACAGCTGTGACAACGCCTTCCGCAATCACATCACAACGCATGATGCCACCGAAGATATTGACAAGAATGCCTTTGACGTTCGGATCAGCCGTGATGATTTTGAATGCAGCAGTTACTTTTTCAGTTGTTGCACCACCACCCACATCGAGGAAGTTGGCAGGTTCAGCACCGTAGAGTTTGATAATGTCCATCGTCGCCATGGCGAGACCAGCGCCATTGACCATGCAGCCAATGTCCCCGTCGAGCGCCACATATGCGAGGTCATATTTAGATGCTTCGATTTCTTTTTCGTCTTCTTCAGTCAGGTCGCGCAATTCCTGAATGTCGCCTTGGCGGAATTCTGCATTGCCATCGAACGATACTTTTGCGTCCAGAACACGAAGCGATCCGTTCTCCATCACGATCAACGGGTTCACTTCAAGCAGCGCCATGTCTGTTTCAACAAAGGCTGTGTAAAGTTGCTTGAAAAGCTCTGGACCTTCTTCCGCAGCTTTGTCGGTGAGTTCAAAAGCTGACACCAATTTTGCGGCAACGTCTGCAGTCACACCATCTTCCACATCCACATCGATTGTGTGGATTTTGTCCGGTGTTTCTTCGGCCACTGCTTCAATGTCCATGCCACCCTCTGTGGAGGCCACGAATGATACTTTGCCCGTTTCACGGTTTACAAGAATAGAGCAATACAATTCGCGGTCGATGTCTGCACCATCTTCCAGATAAAGGCGATTCACTTGCTTACCAGCGGGGCCGGTTTGGGCAGTGACCAGTGTATTGCCAAGCATTTCTTTCACATGGCTGCGCACTTCGTCAGGGGAGAATGCAAGACGCACACCACCTTTTGAATCTTCCGGCAGTTCTTTGAACTTGCCCTTGCCGCGCCCTCCAGCGTGGATTTGGGATTTCACCACATAAAGCGGGCCGGGCAATGCATCGATCGCCGCGTCAACATCAGCTTCCGTCATAATCGGAACGCCCTGCGCAATCGGAGCGCCAAAGCCTTTAAGAACTTGTTTCGCTTGGTATTCGTGAATGTTCATTTTGAAACCTTTTTCACTGTCGTCATCCTCGGCCTTGTGCCAAAGATCCATTCCGTGAAATCACGGTGTTAATTCTAATCTTGTCATTCAATCATCTCCCGTTGGATCCTCGCCACAACGGCAGGGATGACGGAATAATTGATGACCTCACTTCAAATTCGGAGCGATCTCGGCACAGGCTTCGCACAGGTCAGCCACGGCTTGTGCGGACTTTCCAAATGCTTTTTCGTCTGACTTTGACATCTCGATTTCGATCACACGTTCAACGCCACCAGCGCCGATGATAACGGGCACGCCCACATACATGTCTTGAATGCCGTACTCACCTTTGAGGTTTGCAGCACATGGAAGAATGCGTTTCTGATCGCGTAAAAAGGCTTCCGCCATGGAAATCGCAGAGGCCGCTGGTGCGTAATAGGCGGAACCTGTTTTCAACAGAGACACAATCTCGCCGCCGCCCTTACGGGTGCGGTCGAAAATCTCTTCCATACGGTCTTTGGTGAGCCAGCCCATTTTCACAAGGTCAGGCAAAGGCATGCCAGCAACCGTCGTGTATTTCGCGATCGGCACCATTGTGTCGCCATGACCACCAAGAACGAATGCGTTGATGTCTTTGATGGACACATCAAATTCGTCTGCCAAGAAGTGTTTCAAGCGCGATGAATCCAAAACACCCGCCATACCAACAACCATATTTTTCGGCAGGCCCGAGAATTTCTGCAATGCCCACACCATCGCGTCCAGCGGGTTCGTGATGCAAATGACGAATGCGTTCGGCGCATATTTCTTAATGCCAGCGCCAACCTGCTCCATCACTTTCAAGTTGATGCCGAGAAGGTCGTCACGGCTCATACCCGGCTTACGCGCAACACCTGCTGTAATGATGCAAACGTCAGCGTCTTTGATGGCTTCATAAGACTGGGTGCCTGATAATTTCACGTCAAAACCGTCAACGGGTGAAGATTCCGCAATGTCGAGCGCTTTGCCCTCTGGAATGCCTTCTGCAATATCAAACAACACCACATCGCCAAGCTCTTTCATGCCTGCCAAATGAGCCAGTGTGCCACCAATCATGCCGGAGCCGATCAAAGCGATCTTATTGCGTGCCATGGATTATCTTCCTTTTACGTAAGAATTTTGGCGTAAAATTCGCCAATATAAAATCTCAGAGACACTGCCAATTTGAAACACCAAATTCAAGACAGAGAGGGGTGAAATTGCTATGATTGGGCGAAATTTGGGCCAAAAATGACAAAATTTCTTACGTAAAAGTAAGAATTACGCCTCTTATTCCGACGCTCTATTGCCCCCTTTCGTGGACAGCCACGAGTCATCTTGCATCTCGCGCAAGCGTGAAATGGTACGGTCGAACTCAAATGCTTCCGTTCCATGGTCAACGGGATAAAGTTCAGAAGGGCGCGCTTCCGCTTGCACCAGCAAAACCATGCCACGGTCATAAAGTGTGTCGATAAGAGCAATGAATCGCTTCACTGCGTTGCGGTCGGCATGCTCCATCACGGGAATGCCCTCCAGCGCCAGCGTGTGAAACCTGTCTGCAATGGCAAGGTAGTCGCCGGCTGCTAAGGCCGTGCGGCACAGTTCATCAAAATGAGCCCGCAAAATTCCGCCACAAGACTGTTCAAACCTGATTTTGCGCCCTGATTTTTCAACCACCGCAGGCTCAACAGTCAAGCCTTGAACCATCTGGGCCCACATCGCATCAAACTTTGCGTCACTGCCGTCGCCAGACATGTAAACATCGCCATTGATGAGCTTTTCCATGCGATAATCAGTTTTTGATGCCAGCTCGACAATACTCAAGGAGTCATTCATCAAGTCAATGAAAGGCAGAAAGAACGAGCGGTTGAGGCCGTCTTTATAAAGGTTTTTCGGCTCTACATTCGAAGTGGCAACAACGGTCACGCCGCGTTCAAACAAACCCGTAAACAAACGCGCAAGGATCATCGCGTCCGCCACGTCGGTCACTGCAAATTCATCAAAACACAGCAACCGCACTTCTTTGGCCAAATCATCCGCCAATGGAGGAATTGGGTCTGCACTTTTGTATTTAGATGTGTTTTGAGCTTGGCGCCAAACATGGATGCGCCCATGCACGTCTTGCATAAATGCATGAAAGTGAACCCGTTTTTTCAAATGAACAGGGGCATGGTGGAAGAACATATCCATCAACATGGACTTCCCACGCCCAACCCCACCCCAGATGTAAGCGCCACGGGGAACACCTGCTGCGGGAGCAAGTTTTTTGGCAAACAACCAACCTAAGGCACTTTTTTTATTGGCGGGTTGAGGCCGCGCCAACGCTTCTAAAAGTACATCCAGCGTTTCAATAGTTTCTGTTTGAGCAGGATCGTGCTTCAGCGCACCAGACCTAACTCCTGCGTCAATCTCTGTAGCAAGAGAGTTGGCTTGATGTGATGGGAAATGATCATCGCTCATATCATTCACTCAAAAAGCAGAATGACATGAGGGATTCAAGATCAATTTCTGGCTATCAACATTCAGGTATTTATCGACTGAATGAAATTGCTCCACCACCATTTGTAGAACCATCATAACGGCTTTCCGTCGACTTAAACAAAGTCGCTGCGGTGCTGCCAGACGAATTCACCAAAACAACCTGCGAACCTTTTACGTCCCAGGCTTGAACATCAGAGATAGCAGCTGCAGAACAGCCACGTGACGCTGCACGATATCCGCCGGACCATTTGGTCAACGCCAAGAAAATCTGACAATTTGAACCGCCAGTGCTGACCGTCCATGCGCCCACAAGCGCCTGACGCGTCACAGGTGTGGTGTTTTTAGGTGGCTCAACTTTTGCCACTTCAACTGGCTTTTCGACCTTTGGAGTTTCGACAACGGGCGTCTCAACTTTTGGCGTTTCAACCGCCGGAGCAGTTGGCCTAGCAGGCTGCAATTGTGTTTCTTGAACGCGCGGTGTTGGTGCAGGCGTTAGTGAAGTCGGTGTGTTTTGTTGCGTTGGCAACGCACCGCCCTGATTCAACCCACCGCCGCCGATGCGCGTACAACCAGAAAGCGCCACACTGGCACCCAAGCCAAGCGCAATTGCTAGTTTCAAATTCATCACAGTCATTCTTAGCTCCTCGTCGCCCAACAAGTTCTTCCCCGAACCCGACGCACGTAAATTCAGTAACACCCAATCACGTTTTCAATTGGGCAACATAGTAAACAGTTTCTATATGCCCTCATTTGATGGGAAGGGCGAGTCCGAAGCTTCCGTAAGGGAAACTATTTTCAAAATCAAGGTTAATGGTCAATTTCTGGTAAACTTGAAAAATTCAGTGCTGCACGCGCCGCTTCGCGGCCTTTTTCAACGAAATGTGCCTTGAAAATGGCAGTGTGATGATCGGTTTCTTGATAGTGATGTGGGGTTAGCGACACCGACAAGACAGGAACGCCAGTGTCCAATCCAGCTTGCATCAAACCATTCACCACCGCTTGAGCCACAAATTCATGGCGATATATGCCGCCGTCCACCACGAAAGCGGCGCAAACAACTGCGTTATACTTTCCTGTTGCAGCCAATTTTTTGGCAACTAGAGGCATCTCAAATGCACCAGGCACATCAAAAACATCGACTTCATTTGGGTCAATCAATTCGCAAAAACCGTCATAAGCACGCGAAACAATCTCACTGTGCCAATTGGCTTTTATAAATGCGTATCGGGTCATCGATTATCTCCTTGGCTACGATCAACACGGCACCCAAGGCGAACACACAATTGCGCCCGCCAAACAACTGGCAGGAGCAATGCACATTCTCTTCCATCCGGACTTTAACCGTCGGCTCAGGCCTCTCACCTGATCTGCTGACCTGGTTGTCCATGCAATGGCAACCAGCGCTCGCGGGCTTATGCAAACAACACATACCGCCGGTGGGGAATTTCGCCCCGCCCTGAGAATGGTTTTCTTATTTCACGATATTTCAGCGCCTGCAATCACCTGCGCAAACCGCGCAAGAATATTTACGCAAACTGCGGCAAACCAGCATACGCACCCGGCTGCATAATGGCTGGATCATGAGGTTTGCGAGCAAAAACGTCCCGCACAATGGGCTCGAAAAAAGACAGATCCAGTTGATCACAATCGGGATCAAATGACGATTGATCCCACCGCTCGCAGAAATCGATGCAGGTTTGGTATCCTGGATGGTCTTTAAACTGCTCTCGTTGGTTCGGGTCTCCGCCATAATGATGCATGTAATAGATCATCTGAAATGTGCCGTGATGCTCCACCACCCATGCACATTCTTCGCGGACATATGGTTTCAAAATCGCGGCTGCAAATTTATCATGATTTGTCGGCGCCAACCCATCACCAATGTCGTGCAACAATGTGGCAACAATCCAATCGGCATCGGCCCCATCACGATAAGCACGTGTCGCAGATTGCAGCGCGTGGTCTAGACGGGTGATCTTATACCCTTCCATCGACGTTTCGCCTTGACGTCGCAATTCGTCCAGCAAACGATCAGCAGTGCCCTCAATGTAACGATGTTCTTTTTCTTGCAACATAAGATAGTCTTCACGCGACCCATCTTTCATCGCGGTGAAAGCGACGGTATCAGAATTTGGTATATCTGTATCAGACATAAAAAAGGCCCTCGCCAAGCTTCAGCGAGAGCCAATAAATCACATTATAAAATGTGCGAAAAGTCTATTTGGCCGCAGCGCCCATGAGCTTACCAAGAGCCCCCTTCATGGTCATCAGCGCTTTATCAGCACCCGTAACCGAATAGCGCTCTTTCAAAGCGTCTGGGTCGGTTGCGCCCAACATCGTTTTTCCACCTTCTTCCCAAATCAAAACACGAATTGGAAGATCAAGACCAGCGCGAATATTGGATTTCATAATGGGTGTGCCAATTTTTGGATTGCCAAAAATGACCAAAGTTGCGCCCGGCAAATCATCGCCAATGCTTTTGGCCCCTGCTTGATGGTCAACCCGTGCAAAAACCTTGGCACCTGCTTTTTCAACCGCCGCAACCAATTTATCAGCCGTTGTCGATACGCTGTTTGCGCTTTCTTGCGTAATCCAGCCATCTTTTGCATGGCCGTCCGCGTGAGCTGTAAGTGATGATGTCGTAACCATTGCCAGTGAAACCAATCCAATGAGTGCAGTTTTCATAGTTCTCTCCTTTTTAACTTATTCGGATCAACTGTTTTTGCCTATATTCGGATAGGCTTGGTCACCCCATAGCGCTTTTACTTTTTGATCTCGGCCGCAACGGAACCTGTAATATTTGTAACGCACCGGATTCTTTTTGTAATAGTTTTGGTGATAATCTTCAGAATTCGTGAACTTCGAGACCGGCACGATTGGGGTCACAATCTTCTTTCCCAAATCCTTTTCAGCCTGCTTCTTAGACCGTTCCACGGCCTTACGCTCTGCAGCATTGTTTACATAGACCGCGGTTGTGTAAGCATGTCCACGATCACAAAACTGCCCGCCAGCATCTGTTGGATCTACAGTACGCCAAAATGTGTGAAGTAAAGTTGCGTAATCCACCTTGGCATCATCGTAAACGATTTTGACGGCCTCGCGATGACCTGGGTGGTTTTTATATGTCGGGTTTTTCAGTTTGCCACCTGTGTAACCAGAAACAACATATTTTACGCCAGCAACTTGTTCAAAGTCCTTTTCGATGCACCAAAAACAGCCACCGGCAACAATGAGATTTTTTTCTGCGGCCAAAGCTGGCGCAGAAAACGAAGCGGACAAAACGGCCAAGGCGGCAAAGCTGGATTTAAACATAGTGAAAGACCTTTGAAATTGCATTTGCCAGTGAGGTGCTCATTTTTTGTGGCTGGCTCAAGGCAAAGGCCGTGCACATCTTTTCAACAACCTGTGAAGCAGGCTGCTTATGGTGAACAAACACTTTCATCAAAAGAATAAATTGCACAAACCAGTTTGACCCAATTCCAATGTTTCTATGCAAAATTGAAGATAGGGAAAAGCAGGGAATAGGAAAATGGGCGCTCAGATCGTTGTGGGAATAATGACCCCCGCCATTTCATTTTTGTTTGCATTTGTATTTCTAATATTTTGGTACAAACGCAGAGACTTGGCTTATGTAAAACACTTCGCGTTTGGGTACGCTTTGGTTGGGGTCGCTTTCGCTCAGGCAGCCTTGATGCCATCTGCATTCGCGGCACTTGCAATCGTTATCACATGTTGTCTGTCAATGGCGTCCATTGTCCCATCTGCGCTGGCATTTATGGGACGTTTAAACCTGGCAGTTCCACTGAAGACACTGCTCTTTATTGTCGCGTTGGGCACTCTGAGCACAGCTGCAGCTGGCCTGATTTACGACAATGTGGCAAACATGGCTATGATTGGCTGCGCAACAGCAAGCGCGATGTTCGCCTGCATTGCAATCAGTCTTGAAAATTCAAAAAACAAATCGACCACGGACAATTACATTCCCAAAATCCTTTGGGTGACGGCATTCTCGTCATTCATGCAGAGCGTTTTCATTTGGTTCAGTGCACCTGCTTTGGACGTCGAGACGTTCCAATCCTCCTCCACCTGGATCATCATCAATATGGTGTTAACGATTCAACTTTGTGCCGTTGCTGTTGCTATGGCCATGGTTTGCGTCAGTGATGCAATGACAATTGTTAGCCAACAAGCGATGACCGATGAACTGTCTGGTCTGCAACGTCGGGAAGGTTTTGAAGACCTTGCTCTCGCGACACTAGACAAAGCCAAGCGCGCTGGCGTTTCAGTTTCCCTTGTGGTGTGCGACCTCGACCATTTCAAAAAGATCAATGACACTTACGGGCACCTGGCGGGGGACAGTGTCATCAAGGCCTTTGGTAAAATCATTCAGCAGAACGCGCGATCAACTGATATATTGGGCCGTATTGGTGGCGAAGAATTTGCACTGCTTTTGTGGAATGCTAATGCCAATGGCGCAAATCTGGTGGCCCAGCAATTGCGCAGCGCTCTGTCGCAGTCTGATCTTTCAGACCATATTGGTGCAACAAAATGCACTGCAAGTTTTGGAATATCGCAATGGAACGGCAAAGACACATATCTCGACTTGTTTGCCTTAGCAGACAAAGCCCTTTACCTCGCGAAGCACAGTGGCCGGGATTGCGTTAAAGTGGCTCAGGCAAAAACCGAAATCGCTGCCTGAAACCAAATAGTCTTAAATACTTGAAGTGTTTAGTGCCCTTCAATGGCTGGGACGTTTGCACCGCGCAGCTTGCTGTTGTGCACCCAAACACAGCGACGAACGATCACTTCGCGACCGCTGACAATTTCCCATGCGCGACGGCAAAATTGTGTGCGGTTGCGATATCTAGCGTCAACACGTCGATGCTGACGAACACGTCTTTTTTGATGAAAACCGCGAGACTGAAAACCAAATCCCGCTCTAACCGAGCGTCTGTGATGGCGCCCGAACCTGTTCCCACGCACAAATTTGCGCTGACGCACATGATGCCGTGACCGTTGGCGTGTGTACCCAGGTGCTTGTATATGATGATTATTCAAGACAGGCCTGTGTGATAGATCGCTCGCCTGAACGCTTTCGGAACCAAAACTGCTGAATGAAAGCATGGCCACCAAGGCCAATGCCGAAATAAAAAAGGTACGCATTTTATTTACCTACAGAGAACGGTTAGGTATCTCTGCCTTATGTTGACTTGCCGCAACGTAAAGTAACGTTCCACAAATACACCTCAGCGGTCAAGTTTATGGGGTGAAACAAAATTCAAGACTATTTCCAGTCTTAGACATTTGTCCCCTTTGACGTCCTAAGACCCTTGGACTAAAGAAGAGTCACCACTTACAAAAAGCAATAACGGCCAAGTTATATGAGTGACACTCCAATCGAGGCTGGCGCCAACAAAGAGCGCCCACTGTCTCCCCACTTAATGATCTACAAGCCCATCCCAACGATGGTAATGTCTATACTCCACCGCATCACGGGTGCGGCTTTGTATTTTGGGACAATCCTTGTGGCGTGGTGGTTGATTGCCACAGCTTCGGGTCAAGCATCTTTTGAAACAGCCAGTTGGTTTTTCAGCTCATTCTTCGGCCGTTTGATTTTGTTTGCTTATACATTCGCGCTCATGCACCACATGCTGGGTGGCATCAAACACTTGGTGCAGGACACTGGCGCTGGTCTTGAAAAAGACTTCACCACCAAAATGGCAAAACTTCATCCAATCGCATCCGGTGTTCTCACCGTGTTGATCTGGATCATTGGCTACGCGGTTCGATAGGAGGCAAAACCATGGCAAATCAAAACGACATGCGCACTCCATTGTCCCGCGTTCGCGGGTTGGGCTCTGCAAAAGATGGCACTGAGCATTTTTGGCGTCAGCGCCTGACCGCCATCGCCAATATTCCTTTGATGCTGTTTTTCATTTGGACAATTATCAGCGTCAACGGCGTTGGCTATGAACAAACGGTCGCATACCTTTCAAGCCCGTTCGTGGCTATTGTTATGCTAATGGTGATTGGCGCCGGCATTTATCACATGAAGCTCGGCATGCAGGTGATCATCGAAGACTACGTACATGGCGCAGCAGGCAAAGCCCTGTTGGTTGCCAACTCATTTTTTGCAATCGCAATTGGCGCAACCAGCGCGTTTGCGATTTTGAAACTCGGCTTTGGAGGCTGATATTTTGGCGAAGAACGCAAAAGCAAAAACCAATGGTAAGACGGAAAAGAAAACCGCAAACCTGAACGGCACCTATCAATTCATCGACCACACAATTGATGTGTGTGTTGTTGGCGCTGGCGGTGCAGGATTGCGGGCCACATTGGGCGCAGCTCAAGCCGGATTGAAAACAGCCTGCATCACCAAAGTGTTTCCCACGCGTTCGCACACTGTGGCTGCTCAAGGTGGTGTTGCAGCTTCCCTTGGCAATATGGGCAAGGACACTTGGCAGTGGCACATGTATGACACCGTCAAGGGCTCTGACTGGCTCGGCGACCAGGATGCGATTGAATATTTGTGCCGTGAAGCCCCAAAAGCCGTTTACGAACTCGACCATTTTGGCGTGCCGTTTTCGCGCACCGAGGAGGGCAAAATCTATCAGCGTCCCTTCGGCGGCATGACAACAGAATTTGGCGAAGGCCCACCAGCCCAGCGCACCTGCGCAGCGGCTGACCGCACAGGCCACGCCATGTTGCACACGCTTTACGGTCAAAGCCTCAAATATGATGCAGAATTCTACATTGAATATTTCGCCATTGATTTGATCATGGAAGATGGCGCTTGCCGTGGTGTGATCGCTATGGATTTGGCAACGGGCGAACTGCACCGGTTCCGCGCTCACAAAACCATTCTCGCCACAGGTGGGTATGGCCGTGCCTATTTCTCATGCACATCAGCCCACACTTGCACAGGCGATGGCAACGCCATGGTTCTGCGCGCTGGTCTGCCATTACAAGATATGGAATTCATTCAGTTCCACCCAACCGGAATTTACGGCGCGGGTTGCCTGATCACCGAAGGTTCCCGTGGTGAAGGCGGCTATCTCGTCAACTCCGAAGGTGAACGTTTCATGGAGCGCTATGCACCATCCGCCAAAGACCTTGCGTCTCGCGATGTGGTGTCCCGCTCCATGACCATGGAAATCCGCGAAGGCCGTGGTGTTGGCCCCAAAGGCGACCACATCTATTTGCACCTCGATCACCTCGAGCCCGAACTCTTGGCAGAACGTCTGCCTGGCATTTCAGAATCTGCAAAAATCTTTGCAGGCGTTGATGTGAACAAAGAGCCCATCCCGGTGATCCCGACGGTTCACTATAATATGGGCGGCATTCCAACCAACTATCATGGTGAAGTGCTGACCAAAGCCAATGGCGACCCAGACACCGTTGTCCAAGGTCTCATGGCCGTGGGCGAAGCAGCTTGCGTGTCCGTTCATGGTGCAAACCGCCTCGGTTCAAACTCCCTGATCGACCTTGTGGTATTCGGCCGTGCAGCAGGCTTGCGTTGCCAAGAAACTGTGCAGGCAGGCGCGAGCCATGCACCACTTCCAGCAGATGCTGGCGACCTAGCTGTCTCCCGTTTGGATCACTTCCGCTACGCAAAAGGTGATACGCCAACTGCAAAATTGCGTGATGCCATGCAGGAAACCATGCAGACCAATTGCGCCGTGTTCCGCACCAGCGAAATTCTCGAAGAAGGCCAGAAAAAGATCGCCGATGTATGGTCCAGCTCTGACGATATTTCTGTCGAAGACAAAGGCCTGATCTGGAACACCGATCTGGTGGAAACACTGGAATTCGACAACCTGATTTCTCAGGCCGTGGTCACAGTGGAATCTGCTGCCGCCCGTAAGGAAAGCCGTGGTGCCCATGCCCACGAAGATTATCCAGACCGCGACGACAAAAACTGGATGCACCACACATTGGCATTCGCTGACGATGACAAAAAGAAAGTCACTCTAGGCGACCGCCCCGTGCACACATACACGCTGTCCAACGAAGTCAGCTACATCAAGCCAAAGGCTCGGGTGTATTGAGAAATATTGTGTCCGCTATTGGAATTTTTGCCCTCACTTCGTTAAGCAGCCCGGCTTTAGCGGACCAGCAGAATTTCAATTCTGCTTGTAGTAAACAGCCAAACATGACTGCAAAAATGTGTACGTGCCAATACAGCTTATTGAAACAGCGGACAAATGACAAAGAAATGGAATACCTCACTCTGCTTTTAATCAAAGGCACTAAAACATTGCAAAACCAGCTTATCAACGACATTGGCCAAATGCGGATTACAGAAGTCCTCTCAGATGGACTTTGGGCATTGATTGCATGTAACAAAAGCGGCTAACAGACGAAAGTTTCGTAAAATGGTTGAACTCGCCCTCCCGAAAAACTCCCGTGTTGAAGACGGCAAGGTCTGGACGAAAATTGCGTCCGACACGAAAGCCCCTTCCCGCGAATTCAAGATTTACCGCTGGTCGCCTGATGATGACGGCAATCCGCGTGTGGACACTTATACGGTGAACACCGATGATTGCGGCCCGATGGTATTGGACGCGTTGATCTGGATTAAATCCAACATCGACCCGACCCTCACCTTCCGCCGTTCTTGCCGCGAAGGCATTTGTGGCTCATGCGCCATGAACATTGACGGCACCAACACACTGGCCTGCACCAAGGGCATGGATGAAGTGTCCGGCGACATCAAAATCTATCCACTGCCGCACATGCCAGTGGTGAAAGACCTTGTGCCTGACCTCACCAATTTCTACGCCCAGCATCGCTCCATCGAGCCTTACCTGAAAACGGTCACGCCGAAGCCGGAAAAAGAATGGAAACAATCTCCAGAAGATCGTGAAAAACTCGATGGCCTTTACGAGTGCATTCTTTGTGCCTGTTGCTCCACATCTTGCCCATCATATTGGTGGAATGGCGACCGCTATCTTGGCCCGGCAACTTTGCTGCAAGCTTATCGTTGGCTGATCGATTCTCGCGATGAAGCCACGGGCGAACGTCTCGATAATTTGGAAGATCCGTTCCGCCTGTATCGCTGCCACACAATCATGAACTGTGCGCAGGCTTGCCCTAAAGGGTTGAACCCAGCCAAGGCGATTGCGGAAATCAAAAAGATGATGATCGAGCGCCGCGTTTAAAATTGGCACTCGCAACCGCCCATGTTTGCTACAGCCAACCGGAAGCGGAAGTCCTGAAATCGCGCCTCAATGCTTCCGGCATTGAGGCGTTTGTGTTTGACGGTGGAATCAATGCCATGGCGCCTCATATGTCGGTCGCCGTGGGCGGCATTCGTCTCATGGTGCCAGAAGAAACCTTAGAAGACGCCCTTGCCATCATCGGCACCCGCGAAGACAGTCAGCTGGAAACTGAATCCGCCGCTTTCAGAAGAGACACCAAAAGCGGCCTGATCGGCATAGCCTCCTCCCTGCTCTTCGCATGGTTCCCCTGGTGGAACACCAAACGCAGGTTCAAGGATGATTGAACTCAAAATAGCTTGCCTTGCCGATCATCGCGATCACCGCCAACAACGGGCAGTTCGTCTTCAATCTTCGTTGTAAGAAGTTCGGATCGAGCAAGCTCTCTTGCTTTCATGAACAAATCAACCCTATCTGCAAGCTGAGCATCACTCAAAAGATCATAGTCACCTCTTTTCCAAACCTCAGCAACCCTTTGCTTTCCATGCAGAGTTTCGACTTTTGGGAAAAACAAAACTTCGGCAGGACTGCTTTGGAAGTCAGTTAGTGACAAAAAAGCATCCTCAATGATTGTCATTAACAAACGCCTTTGCTCTATCGACAACAGATTCTCTGTCCAACCAATCAAGAAAATCGGCACAAATTTTCCATTTTCCCTAATGATAGATAGTGGTTTGATTGGAACAGAAATATCACGTGATATTTGAAAATATTCAGTATCAAACTCAATTGTATTAGAACTGGAATAGCCGCGAATTTGGTCATAGTCATAAAATGCGTTGACCAGTTCCAAATTACTTGAACGTCCAAGAGGGTTGCCGCTCTTGCAAACTGCGTTCGCCGCAGATTCCCGATCAATACCCAATTCAATACGATCCCGTATCACTTTAGAGGCAGGAATATACGAAAACCTTGGGCTGCCTTTTAGAAAACTAAGAATTGACTTTGCTGTGCTCAATTCATTGTCTCCCACAAGTCGTACCCAATTTGCTCCTGCAGGAGGGCGATCAAGTTTTTTAATTAGCTTTTCAACTTCTGTAGATTTCAATGTCTTCTAGCCTTTTCAAAATGATTGAGAATCAATTCATTCGAAATTCTCATCGTCGGTTGGCTATTATTAACATGATTCCAAACTTGATCCCATGGCCCACCTGGTTCATGTGAGATATTCACAAGTGCGGATGAAGAAAGTGGCAAATAACGCAAAATAATTTCCGAAACGAATTCTAAGTCTTGACTCTCAAGATCGTGTTCACAAAACACCGATTCGCCAGATTCAGGGCAGATTTTCATTATATACTCTGAGATACTCTCAGAACCATACTTTTTAAGGGAGCTATATAATTCACGAAACACTGGGCCATATTGCCAAGCTTCAATCTTTGCTGTGGTTAGAGGGCGACCTGTTTCCAATAAGTAATGAGCGTGAGCAAAATACAAAATCTTGTTCAACGACAAATTACTAACAGCAATGCCTTTCTCATTCGCAAGGCTCAGAGCCAAATTTCCAATCGCCCTAACATCTTGTTTCATATCGTTTGCATCTTTGTGAAGTGAAATTACAGTGTACTACAGTGAAATAAATTCGCATAGATGATAACCATGCTTGATCAAATCAAATCTCTGTTCGGCCTTACCACCGAGGAAAATTCTGAAAAACCAGTTCTCGACAAGCGCCTCGCTGCAGCGGCTTTGCTTGTGCAAGTTATGGCGGCTGATGGAAAAATTCGCCCTGAAGAAGAACAAAAACTACATGCCGTGCTGAACGAACATTACGCGGTCAGCAAGGAAGAAGCGAAGGCTTTGGAAAAGGCCGCGCGGCAAGCCCAGGGCGAGGCGATTGATCTGTATCAGTTCACAAGCGTTCTCAAACGAGAAATGGAAATGAGCGAGCGGCTGGGCGTTGTCGAAGACCTTTGGGAAATGGTTTATGCTGATGGTGAATTGCACGAATTTGAAGACAACATTGTTTGGCGTGTGGCGGAGTTGATCGGCATTCAATCCCGCGAACGTATGGACCTCAAACAACGCGTGCTTGCGCGACAAGATTGAGCGCCCCATAAGACTACGATGAACATTTCTAAACCAAAGATTCTGATTATTCTTCATCAGGAAACATCGACCCCAGGGCGGGTCGGCATGCGCCTTGTGGAACGCGGTTTCGATTTGGACATTCGTCGTCCCCCTCTTGGCGACCAACTGCCTGAAACCATGGATGAACACGCTGGAGCGATTATGTTCGGCGGCCCCATGAGCGCCAATGATCCTGACGAATTTGTAAAACGTGAAACCGATTGGATCGGCGTGCCGTTGAAAGAAGATCGCCCGTTTCTGGGGATCTGCCTTGGCGCACAAAAACTGGCACGACATTTGGGCAGCAAGGTTTGGGAACATCCCGAAGAGTTGGTGGAAATTGGCTACTATCCTCTTGAAGCAACACCGGCGGGAGAAGCCCTGCTGGATTGGCCTGAAATGATTTATCATTTTCATCGCGAGGGCTGTGACCTGCCCGATGGAGCAGAGCTTCTGGCCACATCAAACACATACCCAAATCAGGCCTTTCGCTACGGCGAGAAAACCTATGCGTTTCAGTTTCACACGGAACTGACACTGGCCATGTTGTGCAAATGGACGGTGAAGGGCGCACACAGAATGGTTTTGCCCGGTGCCCAAAATAGAAAACAACAACTGGATGGTCGCATGCTGTACGACCCACCAGTCAGCAAATTTCTCGATGATTTTCTCGATTTGTGGATCGGCACTGCGGACAACCTTGTAGAAAACAGAACTGTCCAGATTGCAAAATTAGCCTAAGTCAACTCAACGAAACGTGGCGTGATACGCGTCATTTGGATGCATATCTGTGGCACTCGCAACGCGGTTGGTCATGTTGAAAAATCCAGCCACATTGGCAATATCCCAAATATCGCGGTCACTCCAACCAGCATCCCGCAGGGCTTGTCGATCATCTTCGACAATGGCATCTGGCGAGCGCGTGAGCTTGTCCGTAAAATCCAACATCGCCATTTGCTTTGGCTCCAATGGCGCGACCCGATAATTCATCACCATCATTTCCCCCAACTTGGGATCACCAGACAATTGCCGCACGGCGGCTCCATGAGCCGTGAGGCAATAAAAACATTTGTTCACCGAAGACACCACAACCGCAATCATTTCCCGTTCCAGCTTTGATAAGTTAGAAACACCCAGCATCAGGTCGTTGTACATCTCGGTAAAAGCGCGAAGCTTTTTTTCATTGAATGAATAGGCCTGCAAAACATTGGGAACGAGACCCAGTTTTTCCTGACACAGATCAAAATACGCCTGTGTTTTTTCCGAAATCGGTGTTTCAGCATCAAAATTGAGTGCAATTGGCGCTTTTTCTTGATCTTTGCTCATAGCCTTGCTTCCGTGTGATTCTTGCCTATGGCAAACAAAGCACTGAAACAGGACACAACACAATGCCAATGCCCTCAGGCAAAGCTCTCACAAAAATCATCAATTCAGTGATCAAAGCACTGCCCAAGAAGAACACGACAGCAGCCCAATTGGCACCAGAAATTTTGGCCGACGTGCCTTTGGAAGATCTGCAAACTTTAACACCAGAGTGTCTGGCCGAGATCACATTGGCTGGCGACAAGGCCTATAGAGCAAAATCTGGGCGCACTCTGAAAATAGAGCAACTGGCAGCAGACAAAACACTGGTCACAATCACAATGGGCAATCGCCCGTTCGTCGTGGATTCCGTTTTAGCGGAATTGAACCGACATCGACCGGACATATTGTTTGTTTCGCACCCCTTGCTGGAAAATCCAAAGCGCGGTCGCATATCACTTATGTTGGTTGTGCTTTCCAAAACAACCGCAGATCAACGCAAAAAGATAAAAACCAATCTGGAAGAGGTGCTCGATCAAGTTCGTCTTGTCACTGATGATTGGCACAAAATGTTGTCCAGAATCAGCAAGAATATTGCGGAGTTCCGCAACAATCCCCCCCCAGTTCCGGCAGCCGCTTTAGCTGAAACAATTCAATTTCTGGAATGGTTGTCGAACAACAATTTCACATTTTTGGGTTTGCGCGAATACACGTTTGAGGGAACTCGAAAAACTGGCCAACTGAAACCGGTGAAACGTTCTGCACTCGGCATTTTGCGTGATGACAATTTATCTGTGATGACACGGGGCGATGAACCTGTGGTTCTGACGCCGGAAATAAGAGACTTTCTGTTTCGCTCCGACCCCTTGATCATCACCAAAGCCAACGTGCGCTCGCGCGTGCACCGTGATGTTCACTTGGATTACATCGGCATCAAACGCTATTCCAAAGATGGAAAACTAGAAGGCGAATTGCGCGTCGTAGGTCTTTTCACATCCACCGCCTACACGAAATCCGTGTTGACGATTCCGGTGCTCAGACACAAGGTCAACGCTGTCCTACAAGGCTTCGATGTTGAATTGAAAAGCCACACGGGAAAAGCGCTGATCAATGCCATGGAGACTTGGCCGCGTGATGAAATGTTCCAAATTGATCAGAGCCTGCTGTCCGAGTTCGCAGATATAGCCATTAAGCTGGATGAACGCCCCCGTGTTCGGGTGCTGACAAGACCCGACAAGTTTGACCGTTTTGTTTCCATTTTAATGTTTGTGCCGAGAGATCGCTACAATTCAAACTTGCGCAAAGAAGTCGGCGAATATTTGGAAGATGTTTATGATGGATATCTCTCTGCCTTCTATCCAACATTCTTGGAAAATGGCCTCACCCGAGTGCATTTCCTTATCGGACGCTCAGGCGACAAAACTCCGCAAGTCTCACGCGAACAACTGGAACAAGATATCACTGACAAAGTGCAAACGTGGGAAGATCGATTGATTGAACACAGCGGCGAAGATGGCCTCAAGCACCGTTTCCCGATTGCCTATCAACAAGCGGTGACGCCCCAAAATGCACTGACGGATTCCGCCCTTTTGGAAGGACTGGCGGATGACACGTCAATCGCCCTCGACTTCCACGATGTCGACAACGGCAATGAGGGGTATATCGGACTGAAACTGTTCCATCTGAATTCATCAATTCCTTTGTCGCGCCGAGTGCCACTTTTGGAAAATCTCGGCTTTCAGGTCATTGAAGAAACCACTTTTGAAATCGTGCGCGAAGACAAGGCAACTGTGTTCGTCCACGACATGTTGCTTCGCACCCGTTCAGAACATGAAGTCAATCGCAAGGAGCTCGATCAACCTCTCAAAGAAGCCATTTGCGCTATTTGGAATGGACAAACCGACAATGACAATTTCAACGCATTGATCCTGATGTCTGGATTGAATTGGAAAACCACAACCGTTTTCCGAGCGATTGCCCGCTATCTGCGCCAAGTTCGCAGCCGCTTCACAGTCCACAGCATGGCCCGCACTTTGGCGAAATATCCTGATGTTACCCGAGACTTGGCAGCTTACTTTGCCTTGCGATTTGACCCCGATGTTAAATCCCGCGACAAAAAGCTGAAGAGCAAACAGTCTGACATCACATCGGCTATTGAGAACATCAATTCCAGTGACGATGACCGGATTGTGCGCAATTTTCTAAACGTGATGAACGCCACCCTGCGCACGAACTTTTATTCAGACATTCTCACAAAAGAAGGAACAGAAAACACACCTACGCCTGTTTTGGCCTTCAAAGTTGACCCATCTGCAGTGGCCATCATGCCGCAACCCGTTCCTTATCGCGAAATATTCGTCTCATCTCCGCGTGTCGAAGGCTTGCACCTTAGGTTTGGCCCAGTGGCGCGAGGTGGCTTACGATGGTCAGACCGCGCACAAGACTACCGCACAGAAGTGCTTGGGCTGGTGAAAGCTCAACAAGTGAAAAACGCCGTGATTGTTCCTGTCGGATCCAAGGGCGGTTTTGTTGCAAAACAACTTCCTGACCCAAGCGCAGATCGCAACGCATGGTTTGAAGAAGGGCGCGGTGCGTACAAAGTGTTCATATCCTCTTTGCTTTCTTTAACCGACAACCTGGTGAACGGCAAAGTTGTGCCGCCCGGCCAAATCGTACGACATGATGGAGACGACCCTTATTTTGTGGTTGCCGCAGACAAAGGCACTTCAACGTTCTCCGACACCGCCAATGCCATAAGCCAAGACTATGACTTCTGGCTGGACGATGCATTCGCTTCCGGCGGATCAGCTGGTTACGACCATAAAAAAATGGGCATTACGGCCCGTGGCGCATGGGAAGCAGTGAAACGACATTTCCGCGAAATGGACCGCGATGGCAAAAGTTGGGACATTCAAACAATGCCATTCACCGCTGCGGGTGTAGGCGATATGTCAGGCGATGTGTTTGGCAACGGCATGTTGCTGTCAAAGCAAACGCGACTGATCGCAGCTTTTGATCATCGTGATATTTTCATCGATCCTGATCCAGATATTGCAGCCAGTTTTAAAGAGAGAAAACGCCTGTTTAATGCAGGCCGTACGAGCTGGAAGGACTATAAGACCGATCTCATCTCCAAAGGCGGCGGCGTCTTTCCCCGCTCTGCAAAATCGATTCAACTTTCCAAACCGGCAGCGGAAGTAATCGGGCTTGCAGCTGGAGACCACAGTCCACAGACCATCATGAATGCCATTTTAAAAATGGAAATTGATCTCATGTGGTTTGGTGGCATTGGAACCTATATTCGAGCCAGCCAAGAATCTAATGCTGACGCGGGTGATCGCAGCAATGATGACATTCGTGTCACCGCGAAAGAATTGCGCTGTAAGGTGATCGGCGAAGGCGCCAATCTTGGCGTCACCCAGAGGGGTCGCATCGAATTCAACGCATTGGGCGGGTGTTGCAATTCCGACGCCATCGACAATTCGGCAGGGGTTAATTCCTCTGATGTAGAAGTGAACATCAAAATCGCCCTTGCAGCTGCGACGAAGTCGGCCAAACTCTCCCGTCCCAAACGCGATACGCTTTTGGAGAGCATGACGGAAACCGTTGCGGATTTGGTTTTGCGCAACAACTATTTGCAAACTCTATCCATATCGCTCACGTCTCGCAGAGGTTTGGAAGATTTGCCCCACCAACAACGTTTGATGCAAAACCTGGAAGCTCGCGACCGTTTGGACCGTGGCGTAGAAGATTTGCCTGACGACATTGCATTGGCAGAACGGCAAGCAGCTGGTGAGTCACTCACCCGGGCTGAAATTGGTGTGCTGTTGGCCTACGCAAAGATCGTCGCGCTCGATGATATCGTGGACAGCAAATTGCCGGACGACCCCTATCTCGATGCCATGTTGGTGGATTATTTCCCGCACAAAATGCAGAAAACCTACAGCAAAGAGATTAACCAGCACCGCTTGCGCCGGGAGATCATTGGCACGGTTCTCGCCAACTCCATGATCAACCGTGGCGGCCCAACATTAATTACACGTGCTAAAGATCGAACAGGAGCGTCAACAGATGCAATCGCTCGTGCCTATGTCACTGTGCGCGACACGTTTGGACTTCCGGCAATAAATGAGGCCATCGACAAGTTAGACGCGAAAATTTCAGGTGACCTTCAGCTTGAACTTTACAGCATTGTGCAAGAGCGCGTGGTCTCGCAAACAATTTGGTTTACGCGCTACGGCGATTTTTCCAAAGGCATTGCCGCTGTTGCAAAGGACTACAAAAAGGCTGTCGACAGCTTGCTGCCTAAGCTGGAAAAAATTGTTCCAGACTTTCTGCGCGAGCGCATTGATGATGATTTTGCCCGCTTTAAAGAAGCAGGCATTCCCGACAATTTGGCACGAACACTTGCGCGACTTCCAATAGCGGGATTGATTCCCGATATTTTGTGGGCTGCAAAGTCTTCAAGAAAAACACTCGACACAGCTGCCAAGACATTCTTCGCAATCACGGAAACCTTCCGCATCGGGCGTATGGTTCAGACGGCTCAAGAAATCTCAGTCAAAGACTATTATGACGGATTGGCGCTTGATCGTGCGTTACAAAGCCTCCATCGCGCACGTCGTGACATTGTGGTGGACGTTTTGAAAAGTAAAGGCACAACCGATCAGTGGATTAAAACCAATGAATTGGCCGTCACACGCACGAGAGACCAGATCAGCAATATTATTGAAACAGATAAAGCCAGCGTGTCGCGCTTGACCGTAGCTGCAAATATTCTGGCAGATTTGGCACGAGAATAAGCCTGATAAAATTCCCGAAAGCAGCACCGACCAAACTGGTATTTGCCGTGCGCATAGAACACCTGCGCACGGGGCATTGCTACAACGCCCTTTCCGCCCTATAAGCGCGCCAAGCACTGGATGCGAAAACTCGCTCCGGCCCCTTAATCTATTTTCAGGCATAGACTCATGACCCTTCGCAACATCGCGATCATCGCGCACGTTGACCATGGCAAAACAACATTGATCGATGTTTTGCTTCAACAATCCGGCACATACCGCGACAACCAGCAGGTTGATGAACGCGCAATGGATTCCAACGATCTTGAGAAAGAACGTGGCATCACCATTCTAGCCAAAGTGACTTCCATTCAATGGAAGGGCAACCGCATCAACATTGTGGACACACCCGGCCACGCCGACTTTGGCGGCGAAGTAGAACGCATTCTCAATATGGTCGATGGTGTGATCATTTTGGTGGATGCTGCAGAAGGCCCAATGCCGCAAACGAAATTCGTTTTGGCCAAAGCTTTGAAGCTTGGTTTGAAACCAATTGTTGCAATCAACAAAATCGACAAGCCAGATGGCCGCCCTGATTGGGTGCTCGACGAAGTGTTTGACCTGTTTGGAATTTTGGAAGCTAATGAAGAGCAATTGGATTTCCACACGCTGTATGGCTCCGCCAAAGAAGGCTGGATGGCAACAGATGCCGAAGGCCCGAAAGAAGATATGGCGCCCCTGCTCGACCTTGTGATGGAACATGTGCCCGAACCTGCTGTCGAAGAAGGCGAATTCCGCATGTTGGCCACAACAATTGAAGCCAACCCGTATCTTGGTCGCATCTTGACTGGCAAAATCACATCTGGTGCTGCAGTGCCAAACCAAGCCATTCATGCACTTGATCAAGACGGCAATATTGTTGAGCAAGGTCGCATCACGCAGGTGCTGTCTTTTGAAGGTCTGGACCGCAAACCGGTGACGGATGCCAAAGCGGGCGACATTGTTTCCATCGCCGGTCTCACAAAAGCAACCGTAGCAGACACGCTCGTTGCCCCCGGTGTAAAAGAACCGATCGAAGCACAACCCATCGACCCGCCAACCTTGTCCATGACATTCCGCGTCAATGACGGTCCTTTGGCAGGCAAAGAAGGTGACAAAGTTCAAAGCCGTGTCATTCGTGACCGTTTGATGAAAGAAGCCGAAGGCAATGTGGCGCTGAAAGTGACACAGGTTGAAGGCAGTGACGCTTACGAAGTTGCGGGCCGTGGCGAATTGCAATTGGCGATCGTTATTGAAACCATGCGCCGTGAAGGCTTCGAACTCACCGTTGGGCGCCCACGCGTGTTGATGGAAAAAGACGAGAACGGCGTGAAAGTCGAACCCGTTGAAGAAGCCATCATCGATGTGGACGAAGAATATTCTGGTGCTGTTGTTGAAAAACTCAGCCAACGTCGCGCTGACTTGGTGGAAATGAAACCATCTGGTGGCGGACGTGTGCGTCTTGTGTTCCATGCGCCCACACGTGGCTTGATTGGCTACCTCTCGGAATTGATGACGGACACACGCGGCACAGCGATCTTCAACCGCACATTCCTGGAATATCAGCCTTACCGTGGAGACATCGCACAACGTCACACAGGCGCGTTGATTTCAAACGGTGACGGTGCAGCAGTGGCATTCGCCATGTTCCATCTGGAAGACCGTGGCCCAATGATGATCCACCCGGGTGACAAAGTGTATCAAGGTATGATCGTTGGAGAGCACTCACGCGGCAACGACCTTGAGGTGAATGTTTTGAAGGGCAAACAGCTCACCAACATGCGCTCCTCTGGTAAAGACGAAGCTGTGAAAATCACCACTCCATTGAACATGACGTTGGAAAAATCATTGGCGTACATCACCGATGATGAATTAGTGGAAGTCACCCCACTGAACATCCGCATTCGCAAACGCATCCTCGACCCCATCGAGCGCAAACGCCAAATGCGCGCCGCACAATCTGCAGCTGCTGCAGAATAGCTAAGCGACACATCACAGAGTTTAAAAGGGCTGCTCATCGAGCAGCCTTTTTTGTTGAGAGCGCTTTTCAGACCACTACACGTCCCCCAAAGCGTCATCCTCGGGCTTGACCCGAGGACCCATGCCAAGGGCAGAACTTCTTTTGAGATGTTTGAGGCATGGAGCAACAAAGCCAATCAATTGTCATTGCCGCTACAGCGGCAATCCAGAACCGTAGTTTCAAAACAATCCATCAAACACCATACAAGCCGTTCTGGATCACCGCTGTGGCGGTGATGACATTAAGAATATATTTCCGCATCAACGACCTGTTAGCTCTCCCCCCTTGTGGGGGAGATGTCGTCGGAGACGACAGAGGGGGGGCAGGATGACAACCCAGACCTCAGACGCTAACCTTCCCCCAACTGAGGGACGGGGAAGACACATTGCCAACCGAAAACAATCAACCCGCCCGCGCATGGGGCAGAACCCTCAGCGACTTCTGGCTAGACGGCAAAGAAGGCAAACTCCATCCTGCGGAACATGATCTGTTGCGCTGCGCTGCATCGGGCGAAGGGTGCGACAGAGGTGACCCGCGCCCAACAACTGCCACGGACCAAAACCGTATCCGAGCCGATTTTTTGCGGTTCATCGCTTTAGGGGGCGACAACAATAATCCACTCCATGACCACGGCGTGCAACTCGCCCATGCCTTCATTGCAGGAACAATTGATTTTTACGGAACAATCATCCCTGAAAATTTCTGGCTATCAAACTGCACAATCGACGGAGATATCATCCTGCTCGACTGTTGTGCAGAAAGCGTCAGCCTTCAAGGCAGTTGTTTGAATGCACTCATCGGCGATCGTCTGGAAAGTACTGGCAGTCTTTTGCTGCGACAAGATTTTCAGGCCAAAGAAACTGTGCGTCTGTTGGGCGCAAAAATTGGTGGTAATCTGGATTGCCGTGGTGGAGAATTTCAACATTCTGAAACAGCACTTTTCTGCGACAGCATCGAAACAGCGGGCGACATCTTCCTCAACGATGGCTTTCAAGCCAAAGGCACCGTACGACTGTTGGGCGCAAAAATTGGCGGCTACCTGGATTGCAGAAATGGGAATTTTCTCTCAAAAGACCTGTCCTTGGCGCTGGAAGGTGCAGTTGTTAAAGACGCCTGTTTGATCGACCACGGGTTTCTGGCCTTGGGAAAGGTCCACCTCACAAACACATCCATAAGCACTGACCTCAGCTGCACAAACGGAACCTTCTCCGCCAAAGAAATAGCCATCAACGCGCCCAATCTTAAAGTTGGCAATTCGATCTATCTCAATTCAGAGTGTCGTGTGCGGGGTGAAATTTCTCTTCTCTCTGCAGAAATTGGCGACAGCATTACCTTCCAAGGTGGGTCGTTTGAGTCCAAAGGCGGTATCAATCTGCGCAATGCGAAGATCGGCAACATGCTCACGTGGCGAGGAGTAGAATACACACGCGGCGAGTTGAACCTTGCCGGAGCCAGTTGCAAATCACTCAACATGGATGAAGCCGCATGGGACAAGCCCTCGCAAATTCGTCTCGACAATTTCTCTTATGAGCGGTTTGCCGAATTGCCAGAAGGCTGCAACGCAAATTTCTGGAAGTCGTGGTTAGAACGACAAGCTGAAAAACACCTGACAAAACGTTTTCGCCCAAACCCCTACCACCGCCTTGCAGATGTTTTGCAAAAAATGGGGTTTGAAGAAGAAGCCCGATCTGTGCGCATTGAACAACGTGAACGGCAACGCCTGTTCGCACGGGATCATGAACCAAGGCCCAAAGAAGCTTTTCCTGCATTCATCAGACATCTTACTGTTTTTTGGAAACACGTCGAAAAACTCGTTGTGGGCCATCGCTACAGACCGGGCTTCGCTGTGTTCTGGCTGCTTGGATTGGTTTTTATCGGCGCTGCGATTTATCAAACCGCCGCTTTAAATGGCATTATGACACCAACACACCCGCTGATCTTCAAAGAGACAACAAAGGGGTTCATTCCAGAAGCGTGTTCGAAGAACTGGGTTTACCCTGAACAATCCATCAGTGACACCTGTGCCAAGGCTGTTCCTTCCGAATATTCCACCTTCAACGCTTTCGTATATTCGCTCGACGTGGCCATTCCCGTCGTCAATTTCCGCATGGAAGACGATTGGTCCCCCCGCGTTGTGGATTGGAAAACAGGCAACGCACCAAAATGGAGTGCTTTCCCCAAATGGGGTGGCTGGTGGGTGCGCAGTTGGGAGTGGGTCCAAATATTACTCGGTTGGGCATTCTCACTACTCTTTGTATCAGCCATCAGTGGCGTGATCCGACGTGACTAATCTATTCCACCACCATCACAGTCTCAGGCCCAATCTGCGGCAAGAGCCAGAGCATATCTTTGCGCGAAATGGCGACACAGCCTTCTGTGGGGCGGTAATCATCATGGGCAAGATGGAAGAATATTGCGCTGCCTCCAACACTCATCCGTTGGGTAAAATTATGATCCATCACCACCACCACATCATATAAATGATCATCGCGTTTCATCTGCTCATGACTTGCAGGATAAGGAAGAGAAACGAGACGATTGTAATTGGCATCACCCACAGCATCGCACCATCCATCTGTTTCAGTGATTTGAGACAAAGCAAAATGACTTGCACGCACAGGCACTCGATCTGTGCGAATATAAGCCTCAATCATCCGATGCTGGCCAAGCGGGGTAATTCCGTCGCCCTCGCCTCGCTTTATACCGATACCTGAACGACCTAAAGCACAGCGCATCACTCGCCCGTCAGCAATAAGAATACCTTGAGTATTCGTTCCCGGTGATTTTCGTACACGCAGCAAATTAAGCATAATATTTTGCACTTTGGCCCTATTTGGCTCACAATTAAAAACGCAAAGTCACATTCGCGTGTGATTCTATGCTGCACGAGTTTACGATACAAATTCTATGCCTAGATAGAATTATTACCCGAATTGTCGGGCCTGTTTATTGTGAGGAAAAACATGACTGAACGTTCCATTCTTCTCGTTGATGACGACAATGATTTGCGCGAGGCGCTCACGGAGCAACTTGCTTTATATGAAGAGTTTGCCATCACTCAAAAAGAAACCGCCACCAGCGGCATTGAAGCGGCGCGCGCTGATCATACAGATCTTCTCATCATGGATGTGGGCCTTCCTGATATGGACGGCCGCGAAGCCGTAAAAATATTGCGCAAGGGTGGGTTTAAATCCCCCATCATCATGCTCACTGGTCATGACACAGACAGCGATACCATTTTGGGCCTCGAGGCGGGTGCCAATGACTATATTGCAAAACCGTTCAAATTTGCCGTTCTTCTGGCACGTATTCGGGCGCAACTGCGTCAGCATGAACATTCAGAAGACGCTGTATTTGCCATCGGGCACTATTCTTTCCGCCCGGCACAGAAACTGCTCATTGAAGAAGATGACAGCAAAGTGCGTTTGACGGAGAAAGAAACATCAATCTTGAAATATCTCTACCGCGCCGATCAAAAAGTCATCACACGAGATGTGCTTTTGGAAGAGGTTTGGGGATACAATTCTGGTGTCACCACCCACACTCTGGAAACCCACATCTATCGCCTGCGCCAGAAAATCGAGAAAGATCCGTCAAACGCCGCTTTGCTGGTGACAGAATCTGGCGGGTACAAACTGGTTCCTTGATGTGAATGTCACTTGATTCTGACATCGCTGTATTGAGCCGAGTGAGACTTTTTGAAGGGTTTCACTCGGAACAATTGAGACTGCTGGCCTTTGGCTGTGAAGCGCGCGTTCTGGCCGCTGGTACGCGTTTGTTTAAACAAGGGTCATTTTCCGAAGGTGGTTATGTTGTGGTCCATGGGCAGGTGGACTTGTTTTCTGGCGAGCGCAACTCAATTGTCAAAACCTATGGTGCCGGCGCTCTCCTTGGCGAAATGGCGCTGATTTCGGAAACCGAACACCCAGCAACTGCAGTTGCCGTGGAAGACACCGAGATCTTAAAAATTCCACGCCCGTTGTTTCGACGCATGTTGGAAGAATACCCAGACCTCGCGGTGTTGTTGCAAAGTAGAATTTCAAAATCCGTGAGCGAATTCATGGCTCAGTTGGAGCGGATCAGTGTGAAACTGGACCAAGCAGATATATAACGCGGTTAGAAATTAAACTCGGCCATCACAGGAACATGGTCGGAAGGTTTTATCCAACCGCGGGCTTCACGCAAAACATCAATATTCGTCAAACCTGTTGCCAACTCGGGCGACGACCAAACGTGGTCCAATCTGCGGCCTTTATCAGCGGCATCCCAATCTTTGGCGCGATAGCTCCACCAAGTAAAAATCTTCTCCTCCGGTGGAATATGTTGACGAATCAAGTCGACCCAACCACCTTTGGCTTGAACCTCTTTCAGTCCGTCCGTTTCCACGGGCGTATGACTGACCACTTTCAACAACTGTTTATGGGACCACACATCAGTTTCAAGTGGAGCGATGTTCAGGTCTCCAACAAGAATAGACGGCGCGCCCTTTTGATTGTGCGTAAGGCTTTTCATCTCGTCGAGAAATTTCATCTTGTGATCAAACTTCGGATTGATCACAGGGTTGGCTTCATCGCCCCCCGCCGGAACATAGAAATTGTGAACCCGAACAGGGCCAGCCTTGGTTTGCACCAGACATTCTATGTGGCGCGTATCACCCATGTGAACATAGTCCGTAGAGGCAATTTCGCTAAGTGGTGTTTTGGAAACCGTCGCAACACCGTGATATCCCTTTTGACCGTGAACAGCCATGTGCTCATAGCCCATCTTTCGAAAGGCCTTTTCTGGAAACTGGTCATTTTGACATTTAATTTCCTGCAGACACAGGACATCGGGCTGATGCTGCTCAAGATATTGTTCCACAATTCCAATGCGCAATCGCACAGAGTTGATGTTCCAAGTAGCCAACTTAAAATTTGATGTGGTCACGACAAACCCGATAAAGGAATTTTAGGTAACCAGAGTTTGAACTGCGTGCAGGCAGAGAACAAGCAAAGCCGATAAAATCGGCAATGTTTCCCCAGATGCTATCTGTCGTTGTTAATTTGACTCGCAGCACGTTGATTTAGACGAAACAGTCTTTTAGACAATTTCACGTTTTTCTTTACGTTAAAGATCATCACAGACGTATCTTTGCCTTGGTCATCGGTGATCGTCCACTGACGCAACTCATAGTTTTTTGGATCAAACATCAGTGTAATTTTTGAATCACCAAAAATGGATTTGTTTCCCAGAACGACCGTTGTGAGATCGGCTTCACGTTTTACTGATCTAATTGACTTGTCATTCACATCAATCCGCTTGGACAACAACAAACGTAGCGGGGTTTTGCGCAATGGGTAAAAGTCCCAAGTCTTCAATTTTTTGTTGTTGATGCCAACAGTTTTGCCATCCGCTTTTACGAGAATGGGTGAAGGCTTTGCATAATCAAACCGTATTTTGCCCGGGCGTTGGAGATAAAATTTACCGCCAGTCTGTTCGCCGTTGGGGCCAAATTGGATAAACTCACCGGCCATGGACGGCACGCTGGAAAAGTGTTTGCTGATTTGTGCAATGGCCGCTTTGTCTTTTTTGCCGACGCGCGCATCTGCTGATGTGGATAAGACACTGCCTGCCAACACCAAACCCACGGCGGCTGCAACGAACTGTTTGGATAGATTACGCAGTGATGTCATTTTTGATCGCTCACACATTCTGTTTCGAGTTAGAAAATTTGCATCAATGCAAATCACAGTCTTTGAGTTAGGCTCTGAATTGGGCATCACTGTGATGCAATGCAGCAAAACCTAAATAGTTTCATTTTCGTCAGGCACCAGAATTTCACGTTTGCCAGCGTGGTTCGCTGCGCTGATCAAACCTTCTTCTTCCATACGCTCGATCAAAGATGCAGCTCTGTTGTAGCCAATCGACAGACGTCTCTGGATATAGGATGTGGAGACTTTTCGGTCGCGCAAAACAACTGCGACAGCTTGGTCATACGGATCATCCGAATCACCCATATCACCAGCGCCTGCACCGCCACTTGCGGCAGTGTCTTCTTCTTCATCTTCTTCGGTAATCGCTTCCAAATATTGCGGCACACCCTGAGTTTTCAAGTGGTTCACAATGTCTTCCACTTCTTGGTCTGCAACGAACGGGCCATGCACACGCGTGATCCGTCCACCGCCCGCCATGTAAAGCATGTCACCCATACCTAGAAGCTGTTCAGCGCCCATTTCACCAAGAATGGTGCGTGAATCGATTTTCGACGTCACTTGGAATGAAATACGTGTCGGGAAGTTGGCTTTGATTGTACCAGTGATCACATCAACTGACGGACGCTGTGTTGCCATGATAACGTGAATACCTGCAGCACGTGCCATTTGCGCCAAACGCTGAACGGTGCCTTCAATATCTTTACCCGCAACCATCATAAGGTCGGCCATTTCATCGATGATCACAACGATGAACGGCATCGGTTCCAGATCAAGTTCCTCTGTTTCATAAATCGCTTCACCAGTGTGGCGATCAAAACCTGTTTGAACCGTTCTGGAAACAACTTCACCCTTAGCAGCAGCTTCAGAAACACGCGCATTAAAGCCATCAATGTTTCGAACGCCCACTTTCGACATTTTTTTGTAGCGGTCTTCCATCTCACGGACAGTCCACTTCAAAGCGACAACAGCTTTCTTGGGATCTACAACCACAGGGGTGAGCAAATGAGGAATGCCGTCATAAATGGACAATTCCAACATCTTCGGATCAATCATGATCATTTTACATTTGTCGGGACCAAGACGGTACAGCAATGACAAAATCATCGTGTTGATGCCAACAGATTTACCTGAACCTGTTGTACCCGCCATCAGCAAGTGAGGCATTTTTGCCAAGTCGGCAATCACAGGCTCGCCACCAATTGTTTTGCCCAAACACATGGCCAATTTTGCCTTTGTGTTCTTAAATTCCTTGCTCGACAATTGTTCACGAAGATAAACGGTCTCACGACGCTTGTTGGGCAGTTCCACGCCAATTGCATTGCGCCCTGGCACAACGGCCACACGCGCTGCGATCGCGCTCATAGAGCGCGCAATGTCTTCCGCCAAACCGATGACGCGGGACGATTTTACACCCGGAGCAGGCTCTAGTTCATACAGGGTCACAACCGGGCCAGGGCGCACTTTCAAAATTTGCCCCTTCACACCGAAATCTTCCAACACACCCATCAAACGTTCAGCATTTTCTTCCAATGCTTCATTGGAAAGCGATGGGTCATCGACAAGATTTTGCGCCTCAGACAGCAATTCCAGAGCGGGTAATTCAAACTTACCAGTTGGAGTTTTGGGTTTTGCACGTTTCACGTCACGCACAATGACGGGCGTGGTATCAGCTGCATCCGTATGTGGCACAGGTTCATCCGATTGAACGCCTGGCGCTTCTACAAGGACACGTTCTGTTGGTTGTTGCGCAGGTTGAATTTCAGAGACATCTTCCACATGGGAAGCCTGGTGGACCGTCTCTTCTTGCCATTCAGATTGGCTTTGCACTGCAGGCTGCACACTTACGCTTTGAGCCATTTCGGCTTCCATCATGGATGGTTCCACGCGCTGTTCAGGTGCTGCTGCAACGTGTGCAGATGCCATATGATGGCCGGACAATGAAGTCGCCATCTCACTTTGCTGTCGTCTACGGCGCAAGAATGCGGTTGCGCTGTGCCAGAAATGCATGATTAAGCCGAGCGGAACTGCAAAAAAACCTCCCCAGTCAAAGCCATCTTCTTCAACAGGCATCTCACTGCCTGGCTCAGCGCGATCAACGCTTACAGGCTCGGTGATGGTTGCTGTTTCATCCGTCACTTTTCGAGGTGGAATTCCATTGCTCAAATTGGTTGCTTTTCCAAAAGCCCATAGTCCTGGTGCGCCAAACACAATGAACAGAATGGATGCAAAGATTCCAGATGGGTAATCCCCTGTAAACGCGCGAGGGATGCTCAAAACGGCGTCGCCAATAACACCGCCGAGGCCAACCTGCAAAGGCCAACCCGCCGGGATTGCAATACACCCAAGAGCTGCCGACAGGAGGACGAAAGAAAGGGCGGAATAACCCAGTCTTTTCTTCAATGAAATCACATTGCGATGACCTAATCTCAAACACCCCCAAATGAAGGGCAAGGCCACAAACATCAAAGATGAGAACCCAACAAATTGCATAGAGATATCAGCAAAGCTAGCACCCCAAAATCCGAGCCAGTTTTCTGCAGATGACCCATTGGCGAAAGTCATGCTTGGGTCGCTGATTGTCCAAGTAGACAATGCAACAGCACTCAAAAGTGCGACAGCAATCAAGATAAATCCGATTGCCTTTACAAAGGGACGCGACAGCCATTCAGGAATGACATTGCGCAGAGCGCTTGCCAAAGTATGTTTTGGATAACGGTTCTGTGCTTCCCCGTTTGGGACTTTATTTCCTGTCGGGGCATAGCCCGTCGCACTGATGTCAGGTGCCTGCATACTCAAAACCCTTTTTGCGCGCCCAATTAGGCTGCTCAAACAAATTGCTACTTCGTTGGGCGGAATTCACCCAAGTCCGAGTCATATGATCTAACAATAGGGGTCTGATGGTTAAGAGCCTGTTAACCATGGGGAAGACTTTAAAGTTTACCCAAAGAAAACGGCTCTGAAATCAATTTCAGAGCCGTAAGTTTTTCCCGCGGGAGTTAACGGGAATATATTTTTTGAACGTTTAACCGATGCGGTCCCCTTCAGGGTTTGCACCAATTTTGTGGATGGCCAAGTCGGCGCCTATGCGTTGATCATCATCGCTCATGCGCAATCCGATCAATGCGCGAAGCACGCCATATACGATGGCGCCTGCAATCATGGCGTAAACAACACCCGCGACAGAACCGATCAACTGGCTGGCAAAGCTTACGCCACCCATACCGCCGAGAGCTTCTGAACCAAAGATGCCACATGCGATGCCGCCGAGTACGCCACACAGACCATGCAGCGGCCATACACCCAATACATCATCGACTTTCAGTTTGTTCTGGCACCAGCTGAACGCCCACACAAACAAAGCACCAGCTGCAGCACCTGTGATCAATGAACCAACAGGATGCATTACATCCGACCCAGCGCACACAGCAACAAGTCCAGCCAATGCACCATTGTGGACAAAGCCAGGATCATTGCGACCGACGATCAAAGCCGACACAATACCGCCAACCATCGCCATGAGAGAGTTCATAGCAACCAAACCAGAGATGCTCTCAAGATTAACGGCTGTCATCACGTTGAAGCCAAACCAACCGACGCAAAGCATCCAGGAGCCCATTGCCAACCATGGAATAGAAGATGGTGGAATACCTTGAATACGTCCGTCCTCTTTGTAGCGATTGAAGCGCGGGCCCAACAGCAGCACTGCTGACAAAGCCATCCAGCCGCCGACTCCGTGCACAACGATAGACCCTGCAAAATCGTGGAAAGGCGCACCAAAGGAAGCTTCTAACCAATCATTGATGCCGAAATTTCCACCCCAAACAATACCCTCAAAGAACGGGTAAAACAGGCCAACGATCATCACTGTCGCCACACACTGAGGAAGAAATTTCATACGCTCAGCAATACCACCAGAAATAATGGCGGGAATGGCTGCTGCGAATGTTGTCAGAAAGAAGAATTTCACAAGGTCGTAACCCTGCAATGCAAACCCTGTTCCATCACCACCAGACAGTGTTTGAGCGCTTACCAGGAACGTCACACCGTAAGCGACCCAATAACCAATAAAGAAGTAAGCAATTGCAGACAGTGCAAAATCCACCAGGATTTTGACCAATGCATTCACTTGGTTTTTGTGTTGAACCGTTCCTACTTCTAGAAACGCAAACCCGCCATGCATAGCAAAGACAAGTATCGCCCCCATAAGGACGAAAAAGACATCGGCACCCATAATATTCCCCGTGTTGTGCGTGCTGACAAGACAAAATGTCTCCGCAGAGAGACTAAAATGCACGCAATCGAGGTAAGGGTATCAATAATTATGCCAGATTCTTAGTCGGTTGATTCTATTGGGAATTATGTGAACTTCCAACGCTGCAGAAAATTTCTGTCTATTTTTTAATCACAAAACAAAACAACCTGCCTGTTTTTTCAACAGGCAGGCTGCATTTCCAAAGCTAGGCGCTTTTCTTACGGGGTTTTTGATTTAAAGCGCCTGACAGAAGTTAGCCCCTCCCGAAGGTAAATTCAGGGTAGGCCTCCACACCGATCTCGCTGCGGTCAAGACCGTTGGCTTCTTCTTCCTCGGAAACCCGGATACCGATTGTGTATTTCAGGGCCAGCCAGATGACTGCACTGAACACAACTGTGAACACCGCGTAAGCTGCAATACCGTAAATCTGAGCACCGAAGTTTGCGCCGCTGTTGGTCAATGGAACCGCAAGCGTACCCCAGATACCTGCCAACAAGTGAACAGGAATAGCACCCACCACATCGTCGATTTTCAGTTTATCAAGAAGTGGGACTGCAAAGACCACGATCACGCCACCTACAGCACCAATTGCAACTGCAGCAAGTGGTGAAGGTGTAAGCGGTTCAGCTGTAATGGACACAAGGCCAGCCAACGCACCGTTGAGAGCCATGGTCACGTCGAGTTTGCCATATACAAATTGCATGACGATGAGGGTTGCCACAACGCCACCAGCAGCTGCCAGGTTTGTGTTTGCGAAGATGCGTGACACGTCTGAAACGTCGCCAATTGTACCCATGGCCAATTGTGATGCGCCGTTAAAGCCAAACCAACCGAGCCACAAGATGAATGTGCCAAGAGTCGCCAACGGAATGTTGGAACCAACCATTGGAACAACGCGTCCATCTGCAGAGTATTTGCCTTTACGTGCACCAAGAATGATAGCGCCTGTCAAAGCAGCCCAGCCACCAACAGAGTGTACGATTGTAGAACCAGCAAAGTCGTTAAAGCCTGCTTCTTTCAAGAAACCTGCACCCCAGTGCCATGAACCGGAAATTGGATACATAATGCCCGTGAGAACGACTGTGAAAATCAGGAACGGCCACAATTTCACACGTTCAGCGATAGTCCCCGATACGATTGAAGCTGTTGCAGCCACAAATGCCATCTGGAAGAACCAGTCGGACGCTGTGGAGTAACCCGTGTCGAGTGCGTTGCCGCCCACGTCATCAAAGCCATATCCAAAAAGACTGAATGTTCCCATGACGCCGCCGTCAACGCCTGTGTACATGAGGTTGTAACCGATCCAATAGTACATCAGACCAGCGATAGAATAGAGTGCAATGTTTTTCAAACACTGCATGGACACGTTTTTGGCCCGCACCAATCCCGCTTCCAGCATGGCAAATCCAGCGGCCATAAACATGACCAAGAACCCACCGATTAAGAAAAGCAGTGTGTTGAAAATATAAGCGGAGTTTGCAGCGACACTTTCAGCAGTCACCGCGTCTTGTGCAAGGCTTGGCCCTGCGAAAGCGGTTGTGGCGAGGAGCACCCCTGCAACACCAGCGCTTTTGTTGAATAAACGTTTCATTTTATACCCTTTGAATTTGTTTTACGCGCTACAGCGCTTCACCGCCGGCTTCGCCTGTGCGAATGCGAACGGCTTGCTCCAGATCCAGAACAAAAACCTTGCCATCGCCAATTTGGCCTGTGCCTGCAGCTTCGCGAACCGTATCCACGACTTGAGCAGATGCCGCGTCGTCAACAGCGATTTCGAGTTTGAGTTTTGGAACAAAATGGACCGCATATTCTGCGCCGCGATAAATCTCGCTTTGCCCTTTTTGACGTCCATAGCCTTTGACTTCGGTTACGGTCAGCCCTTGAACGCCAATGGCGGACAAAGCATCGCGAACTTCATCAAGCTTGAACGGTTTGATAACTGCTATGACAAATTTCATGTCTTTCCCGTCTCTCCTTTGAAAGCCTGAAACCCCTCAGGCTTTTTCATAAGACAACCGCAGTACGAACGGTTGATGAGAACGGGTTTTCAAGTGGCGTGCCACTTTTATAAGTTATTGAAATATATGGATTTAAATCACCGAGAACAAAATGTAGCACCAATATTTGCCTAATTTATAAGCAAATATTTGCACACCTGCTAATCAGCCTCTTTTTTAGGCATTCCAGAGTTTGGGCGATTTGGATCGCGCGGACGAATAAGACCTTCTTGTGCACATGATGCCACCAACACGCCTTCGCGCGTGTAAAGAGACCCCCGGGTCAGGCCGCGACCACCATTGGAATTAGGACTGTCTTGAGCAAACAAAAGCCATTCATTCATATTAATTGGCCGGTGGAACCACATGGCATGATCAAGGCTTGCGACCTGCAAATCCTTGTCAAAGATCTTACGACCGTGAGGATAAAGCGCTGTGTCGAGCAATGTCATATCAGATGCATAGGCCAAAACAGCAGCCTGCAAAGCCTGATTCTCAGGTATCGGGCCCGTTGCTCGCACCCAGACATATTGCTCTGGGGGTAGTTTTTTGTCGGAAATGAAGTGTTCAAACGACGTGGCCCGCACTTCAATGGGTCTTTCACGTTTCCAATAGGCTTTCACATTTTCTGGCGCCATATCCATAAATTTGGATTTCAATTCCTTTTCACTCATCAGGGTTTCGGGGTCTGCCTGATTCGGCATATTCATGTGAAAGTCCAACCCTTCTTCTTGAATGTGAAAGGAAACCGACGTGGAGAAAATGGCTTTCCCATGTTGAATGCCCACAACGCGGCGGGTGGCGAAAGAGCCCCCATCGCGAATGCGATCAACTTCATAAACAATTGGAACTGAAGGATCGCCCGGCCGCAGGAAGTAGCCGTGCAAAGAATGAACATGACGATCTTCTGGCACAGTGCGTTGTGCAGCAACCAAAGATTGTCCGATCACCTGGCCCCCGAAAACCCGTTGCCAGCCTGTTTTTGGGCTGCGACCACGATACAGGTTGCGCTCCAACACTTCGAGGTCGAGAATGTCGAGCAACTCTTCAACTGCGGTTTGAGTGTTTGTCTGTGATTCTTGACTGGTCATGAGCTCTTTCAAACGCCATATAAATTATGGAAACAATTTAAACCCGTTCCGCAAATGCGCAACACGTTAGAATTTTGGTCTGGTGGTTAGGTCGTTATGGCAAAAAAATCTGAAAAACAAATGGATTGCGTGATCGCAGGCGGCGGTTATGTGGGTCTGTCGACAGCGGTCGCCATTAAAGCTTCCGCACCACATCTCAACGTGCTGCTCGTCGACGCTGCACCTGCTGAAGCCGTCAATTCTGATGAGCGTGCATCAGCCATTGCTGCGGCAGCAAGCAGAATGCTCGATCAGTTAGGCCTTTGGAAAGAACTCGTCGAACAGGCACAACCCATCACAGAAATGATTGTGACGGACAGCAAAACATCAGATCCTGTGCGCCCTGTGTTTTTAACATTCGGCAATGCAGAAGAGCCGGAATCCAGCGAGCCGTTTGCGCATATGGTGCCGAACAAAGCTTTGATCAAAGCTCTACGGGCCAAAGCCAAAGAGCTCAAAATCGAATTGTTGCACGGCGAAACCGTGGCATCTTTCAACACTGGTGACGTTCAAACAGACGTAACGTTGGGATCAGGATCTTCCATCACAACGCGGTTGCTGATTGCCGCAGATGGCGTTCGTTCTTCGTTGCGCGACCAGGCTGGCATCAAAACAGTGCGCTGGGACTATAATCAAATGGGCATTGTCACAACTGTTGCCCATGAACGCCCTCACAATGGCCGTGCGGAAGAACATTTTTTGCCCGGGGGCCCATTCGCCACCCTACCCTTAACCGGCAATCGCTCTTCTCTGGTTTGGACAGAGCCCAACGACAATGCAAAACGCCTCATGGAAGCCGATGACTTCACCTTTGAATTGGAGCTGGAAAAGCGCTTTGGCCACAAGCTCGGGGAGATCGAAGTGGCTGGTCCGCGAAAGGCTTTCCCCTTGGGTTTGACACTGGCACGCGATTTTGTTGCGCCACGTTTTGCGCTTGTGGGTGATGCAGCCCATGGCATCCATCCTATCGCAGGCCAAGGCCTCAATCTCGGTTTCAAAGATGCAGCAGCCCTTGCCCAAACGATTGTGGAAGCCGACAGGCTCGGTCTTGATATCGGCTCCATCACCATACTGGAACGCTATCAAACATGGCGCCGTTTCGACACGGTGCAAATGGGCGTGGTCACAGACGTGCTGAACCGATTATTTTCCAACGACATAGGCCCCCTGCGCATGTTGCGCACGGTCGGCCTTGGAATTGTCGATCGATTACCAGCTCTGAAAAGCAGCTTCATCAATCAGGCAGCAGGACGCGGAAACAGCAATCCAGCATTGTTGAACGGCGAAGCTATTTAACAAGGGTTTCTCACCCAACCGCAACAAACGCTTATCCAAACGGTTTTTCGAACTCGCCGCTTTTACTATTCATCGTCCACAAATCACCGGATGAAATGTCAAACCATGCACCATGCAGTCCAATCTGCTCGCGATCCAACAAAGTCGAAACACATGGGAAAGTCTTCAGATGCTCGATGGATTGGCGAATGGATTCTTCTTCCAACATTCCTTGCAGCTTTTCAGCAGATTCCGCGCCTGTACATTTCAAATTTTGCGCCACAGGTTCCAGCAATGATATCCACTTTCCAATAAAGTCGCCCGGCGACAACGGATCCACCACTTCACCTGTCATCTGTTGGCGGAACGCGGAAATGCCACCGCAGCGCCCGTGGCCCATGACAACGATATGCTTCACACGCAAAACCTGAACCGCAAATTCAAGCGCAGCTGATGTTCCGTGATAATCTCCATCCTGCTCATAAGGCGGCATGATGTTGGCGACGTTGCGCACCACAAACATCTCGCCAGGCGCCGCACCAAATATGGTTTCCGGCGCAGAGCGTGAATCGCAGCAAGCAATAATCATCACTTCTGGTTTTTGACCGGAACTTGCAAGTTCTTCGTATCGTTCACGCTCACGAGACAGTTGGTTTTTCCTGAAATGCGCGTAGCCTCCCAAGAGCTTTCTGGGAAATCCTTCATCAACAAGCTCACGACGGGGCTTTTTAACATCTGAGTTTTTGCTGTCGCTCATTGCTTATCCAGTGACACGTTCGGTTTGAACGTGTTTGGCATGGATGAACCTCAATCGTCCAGTTCACGCGCTTCTGAAATTAACAGAATTGGAACGCCATCACGTACAGGATAGGCTAATTTGGATTTTGTGCAGACAAGCTCTTGAGCCGCTTCATCAAAAACCAAAGACTGTTTGGAATGAGGACACACCAAGATTTCCAACATTTTGGGGTCGAGAATTTTGGGGCTTTGTTCACTCATGCTTACTGCAGAGTGCCTGAACTGTCGCCTGTTTCACGCGCCAACATAATTTCCGTAATAGCCACCAATGTTTCAGAGCGTGTTTTTAAGTCGGGAGCTTCAAGCAATGCCTGCTTTTCCGCTGGCCCATAAGGGCTCATCATCGACAATGTGTTGACCAAGGATTCCGTGCTGGCTTCGCGAACACCATCCCAATCAGCTTCCATTTCGTTGGCTTCCAGAAACTGTTTGAAGGTTGCCAACAATCCGTCACGGTCAACGGCCTGGGCAGCCTCTTCATTGTCAAGAAGGTCATCAGCAAAACTTGCAACACGCCCCACGCGATAACCGTTGATTTCGTCAAGCTCCTCCAACAATCTAAAACGGCTAATGCCTGCAAGATTGACCATCAAACGGCCATCGCCAGTTTCCTGATAGGCCGTTATGCGTCCAAGACATCCAACTTCACAAAGAGTATTTTCAGCGGTCGCTTCATCATCGGCATCAAATTGCGGTTGTATCATGCCAATAATACGATCCGCAGCCATGGCATCATCGATCATCGCCAAATAGCGCGGTTCAAAAATGTTAAGCGGGATATTTCCCGAAGGCAGAAGCAGCGCTCCAGACAATGGAAAAAGAGGCGTTGATTCAGGCAATTCAGAGACGTTTGTGTAAGTCGAATTTCCGGCCTTCATCTCTATCTCCTCTTGTGCTCCGGCACAGAAAGCTACATCACGAAAACAATACCGAGGACAGTGCACGTCGCCCAGCAACTGTCGCGGGGTCGGAATTACCCCAGGCAGTGAAAAACTCGAGTAATTTTTCCCGAGCGCCATCATCTTCCCATTTTCGATCAGCTTTCACAATCGCGACCAATTGATCCACCGCATCTTCGCGTCGACCATGGGCGTTCAACGCAATCGCATAGTCGTATCTGGCTTGATGATTCTTTGGATCAGCTTCCGATGCCTCTGCCAAAGCGGCAATATCACCAAGGTCGTTGGCCTGTTCTGCCAATTCCAAACTTTTCACCAATGTGCCCAATGCACCTTCAGTGTGGTGTTCTGGCGGAATGGTGGCGACGAGTTCGCGCGCCTTATCGTGCTCGCCTACTGCAAAATAACAATGCCCAATGCCAGCAAGCGCATCTATGCTTCCTGGTTCTTGGCTTAGAACAGAGCTGTAAAGATCCGCCGCTCCACCATAGTCTTCTTCTTTCAACAATCGATCAGCCTCATCCAGCACAGCATTCATGTCTGCGCCTGGAGGGTTGGGATTCATGGCAGCAATCTTGTCAATAAACGCTTTGACTTCGCGTTCCGGTTTCGCGCCCATGAAAGCATCAGCCGGTTTACCGTCCACAAAAGCAACCACCGCAGGTATGGATTGAATGCGCATCTGACCTGCCACATCGGGGTATTTTTCAATATCCATTTTTGCCAAAGTCACGGCACCATTTGCAGCGGTGACAGCTTTTTCAATCACTGGGCCCAATTGTTTGCAAGGACCACACCAAGGGGCCCAAAAATCTACAATGACAGGGGCCACCTTTGAAGCTTCTAAAACGTCATCGAGAAAACTCTCGGTGGTGACATCTTTAATCAGTGGCCCTGCAGTTGCTCCCTGCGAATTTACAGGGGCTGGCGCCGATGCTCCACCAAACGAGGCGCCTGCTGATGTTGGGGCCATCGATGCGCCTGCAGAAACACTGCCACCCATAGAGTAAGACATATTTTGTTTTGGAGGTGTCGTGTCGTCACTCATTATCGATTTCCTGAATTCATCGCATAGCGCTGCATGTGTTGGGTTTAAGATGGGGTAAAAGACTGAATTTGCAAGTTAGACCTCTTGATCCAAATCAACAATCATGGGGTCGTGGCCACAGTTTTTTGCAAATGCAACGAGATCATCTCTTGCAATAGTTGTTGTCGCGTCATTGGCAAGGGGATGACAATTGATTTTTTCGTGACGCATCAATTTTTGATCAATAGCAAACGTCACCTTGTTTTCCCGATCATTGATCACGCCAAGCGCTGTCACGGCCCCAGGGATCACACCCAATAATTCTTCAAGAGCCTCCGGCTTGCCGAATGAAAATTTGCTCGATCCGCCCAGAAGTTTGTGCAGTGTTTTTAAATTCACCACACTGTCTTCTTCTGCGGTCAACAAGAAATAATTTCCTTTCTTGTCTTTTAAAAACAGGTTCTTCGTGTGCCCACCTTCTATTTCACCGCGCAACTTCTGAGAGTCTTCCACCGTAAACAAAGGGGCATGGTTTTTCGTTTCTGTTTGAAAACCACATTGATCGAGATAGGCAAGAAGCACGTCACGCCCCACTGGCACACTGGGAAGAGAGTTGGACATTATCATTTCCAAAGACAGATTTTCGCTTGTTCGTGACTAGCATTGCGCGCGTCTCAACGAAAGGCTGTTTGCATTTCCTTTATCAAGGCAAAAATTTCCGCATTTTTGAGTGCATTTGCACCTTGCATTCGCTCTCATGTTGGCCCATATACAGCGCGCTGGCCAACCCGGGTCAGCCGCTCGAGCGGGCGTAGCTCAGGGGTAGAGCGAAACCTTGCCAAGGTTTAGGTCGTGAGTTCGAATCTCATCGCCCGCTCCAATTTCTCTTCTCATACATTCTCATAAATCACCTAAAACCCTTACAAAACAAGGGTTTTTGTGTTATCGTGCTTCTCATTGCAGAACATGGAAAACCATAAAATTCCGTCCATTTGTTGTACAAGTGTTGTACAATTTCTCAATATCTCGGAATTTTGTTGTACAGCGAGAGAATGGCACTCACAGACGCTCAAATTCGTGGCTTTAAGCCGGAAGGAAAACGCTACCGAAAATCGGATGCAAATGGCCTTTATCTGGAGGTCATGCCTACCGGGGGAAAGTTCTTCCGATTGGCTTGTCGGCTTGATGGAAAACAGCGAACATTCTTTATCGGCGAGTATCCTGACATGCGTCTGGCAGATGCGAGGCTAAAAGCCGCTGAATACAAGCGCAGCGCTAAAGAGGGAATAGACCCTACAGCAGACCAGAAAGAAGAGAAAGCCGAGAGAGAAAAAGTTGATCCGCTCTGGAAAGATATCGCCCAGGATTACCTCATGCTTCGCCAGCGAAGTGGCGCCGCGCAACGGACACTTCAGAAACTACATCGACAAATTCAGGTTACGATAGACGCGTTGGGGGATAGGGAAGTCACAGACATTACAGCAGAGGATGTGCTCGATGTGGTCAATCCGATTGCAGACGCAGGACATGTCGAAAACGCCCATGAGATACGATCACGGTTTTCGCAAGTGTTTCGCTATGCTGCTGCAAGGGGACTGGTGAAACACGACCCAGCATCCATGACCATCGACGCTATGGTCCCTAGAAAGAGAGGGGAGTTCGCAGGCCTTACCGATCCAAAAGAAGTGGGTCAGTTAATGAAAGACATTCATGCATATCGCGAACGCTATTTCTGGGTTGGTTCTGCATTGCTTCTTTCAGCCTATCTGTTTCCTCGTAATTCCGAACTGCGCGGCATGCGCTGGGATGAAATTGACTGGAAAGAAAAGCTCTGGGAAATTCCAGCTGAGCGCATGAAAATGAAACGGGAGCACATTGTGCCTCTACCGAAGCAAGCAATAAAAGTGCTGAAGGAAGTCAAGAAAATTCATCTTGGAGCTGAGTTGGTTTTCCCGGCTCCTCGTGATCCAACTCGAATGATGTCTGACGCCACTTTCGGAAAAGCACTACGCTCGATGGGATACTCAAGCGATCGCCATGTCCACCATGGTTTCCGAACTACTGCCAGCACACTGCTTAACGAAATGGGCTGGAACTCTGATTGGATCGAGCGACAACTTGCGCACGTTCAACAGAACCGCGTCAGAGCCAGCTACAACAAGGCAGAATATCTGGAAGGCCGAAGGGAAATGATGCAGGCCTATGCAGACAGAACAGATGAGTTGGGTGGTATGATCACGAAAACGTGATCAAAAAACATTCCGTACCATCCAGACAAATAGAAAACATTGCTGAACATGCTGCTCGGTGACAGCGTGTGAAGTGTGATTAAATTAGGTGTCCTCAACAACAGAGGATATTTAAAAATGCAAACACCTAGATCATTTGCAATGAAGGCCAACCAATCTCAACTTCCGAAATCGGGGAGCTGAGATATGTCAAAGTTTCTAATAACCAAGCGATCACAAAACCGGGTTACCGGCCCGATTATGGTCACAACCAGCCCTCGCAAAACATGCCCAAGCGCATGTCCATTCAGAAAAACTTCTGATAGCGACCAGGCCGGACTCTGTTATGCTGAACATGGAATGTTAGGTGGCTTCCTATGGACAAAACTTGATGATTTACTGGTCGGTGGATCATTCCAAAACGGCGCTATCAAAGTTCATTCTTTAGAAGAGCTCTGCAATTCTATCCGGTCGTTACCCAAGGGTACAATCTGGCGGCATAATCAAGCCGGTGATCTACCAACAAAAGATGGGGAAACGATTGACGTAGCAGAACTGGACTGTTTGGTGGCTGCGAATGATAATAAGCAAGGTTTCACCTACACCCACTTTGACGTGATCAATAACGAAAACAACTGCGAGGCCGTAAAGTCAGCTAACGACAACGGCTTTACGATAAACCTGAGCGCAAATGATTTAGAACATGCTGACCAGTTGTCTGAAACAAATGCAGGGCCTGTGACAGTTGTTGTACCAGCTTCCCAAACTATGAACACTCTGACGCCCAATGGGGTAAAAGTAGTTGTCTGTCCTGCTCGGGTACGGGAAAACGTAACATGCGCAACCTGCCGCTTATGTGCACGTCAGCGTGATTTTGTGATCGGGTTCCCTGCATTGGGCCGCAATCAACACAAACTTAAGGCAGCGAATGACAATGCGTGAACGGTAAGGCTTCCTAATGATAGCTAGTTCCTTGCTCAATGACATGGACTGGAACGCAGATTGAATCCGATCGGCAACTCGCTCATGTTTATCAGAACCTTATCCAAGCTAGCTACAACAAGGCCGCATCTGACAAATTGCAAATTAATTAAAAAGAGGCTTGCAAAAAGGGAGCCATCCACACTGGACAAAGCAACCAGTTTAGCTTTGGTGCATTGTTCTGGTTGCGGCTCCCATCAGTTAACTACGTTGGGCAACTTGGATCGTTTGTGCCTTGTTGTGAACGTAATTGGCCTTTAATGATTGTCGCTCGATATATGCCAGACTACTTGGCTTCGTCGCCGCATCATTGATGGCTTCGCACAACTCAGGCTCTTCCATAACAATCGACTTTTTGCACGACACGCGAATACGTGTGTCTGTGTATGTGCAATCCATTGGTGAAAGGAATTACCATGACCAACGGCACCGTAAAATTTTATAATGGACAAAAAGGCTTCGGCTTTATTCAACCCGAAGATGAAAGCAGTGATGTCTTCGTTCACGCGACCGCTCTTGAGAGAGCTGGTATCAGCGGGTTGAATGAAGGCCAAAAGGTTACCTTCGATACTGAAGTCGATAGCCGCTCAGGCAAAACGGCAGTCAGCACGATTGAAATTGCCAAATACCTAAAAATAAGAAGCTGACCACGGATGTACTGGCAGCTTTAACCGGAGATTTGTTCTCCGGAATGAAAGGCGGGGTAGCTCCCCGCTTTTTTGTGTCTTCAATTTGCGACCTTCCAAATGAGCAATGCGCTGCAAAGTCAGTAGCGGATTTTTCCAGTTTGAAACTGATATTCCAATTGCATTCATAAAAAGTAGGAGAGGCGCTCAGTGATATCTTGGTGAGCACTGGAATCGCAAACAATCATGTATCGCAAGTTGTGAACCCTTACGACAATTTCAAATCAAGAACTTGTCTTGCAGCTATTTTCGCCTTGGCAAGGGTTGGCTCTACACCACGCTCATCATATGGCACACCCTCGGGTTTAGGCGAACCCCAAATTGACCATTCGAATGATTGTCCTGCATAGATCAGTGCGACCCGGTGGGATTCGCTGCAATCGAGAACGTAGCTTGTGTGAAAAGAATTTGATCCGCGCAACTTCTAGGTACGAGGCGTGTTTGAATCAGATACCATGAGGAACAGAATTGTTCATACTCAGAAATCTGTCGTCTTGAGTATGTAAGTCATCCCGCTATTTCTGGAGTACTTCTTGCTGGCAGCCTTGCGGATCAAGTCAATTTGGGCGTCAAAGGCTGTCAAACAATCACTTTGAGAGTATTCACCGTCAACTGCATGTGCCAGCGCACCTGCCTCAACATAAAAATTTACCACGAACAAATCATCATACCCTACGAAACTGACAGCGTTGCGTACGTTGTCAAAATTGCGCGACGGATTGGGAAACAATATGGTCATTTCCGTGCACCAGAAACCCCAGAGCTCCTTTTCTTTAACGCGATTGATACGTCAGGTAGTTTACCAAAGGTTTGCTCAACAAGCGTATCAAGTTCACTCGCTTGAGATACAGCTGCTGGTTCAATCAGTTCCTGCGTAACTACGCGTTCATGATGTTCAAACTGATTTTGAACCCGGTATTGCGGTGAGTTTCCTCTCAGCGGAAGCGTGGCGGTGATGCGGTAAGTCTCAGTTTCGGCAGCTGCTGTTTTCCCTTTTATAAGCACATTCTGTCCAACCGAAAAAATATGCGTCGAGCTATTTCTGTTTTTGTTTTGGGATACATTATTCACGGCAATTTTTTCCTTTTTCAGTAGCTTTAACGCTGGTAACTGATTTCAATTCTTACTTTCCCGGAAACTAAATTCTTGTTCCTGAAGTCTGGAGGATCACTTTTGCCGAACACAATCTCCATTTGTATTCCGAAACCCGCGATTGCACTCCCAATCATTGCCTGTTCGGTTCAAATGCGCGTTGATGGGAACGTCGATCGAATTACAAGTATTTCTGACAGCATAGTAACCGCGTTCGCATATCCATCCAGGACCATATAATGCATCATCAAAATATGCGTTCTTGGGAATGACAATTGCGATGCAAGTATCATCATCCTCAATGTAACCGCGTTCGCAGGTCCATGGCTTCCCATATGTTTTTGAGTTCAAGTAGGCGTATTCCGGGACGACCACCAGAACGCATGTATCAGCTTCTTGTTTGTATCCGCGCTCGCACGACCATTCAGGTCCATAATTGTCATTTGTCAGATATGCATGGGCGGGCAGAACTATTTCCTTACAGCCATTGTCAACCGCGCGATGGCCGCGCAAGCATCGCCATCGGTTGCCATCAGCATCCAGGTAAGCATTCTTAGGTAATTCAACTTCTACGCAACTCGTCCCATCCACTTCTTTGTATCCGTGAAGACATTCCCATCCCCTGCCAAAGGGTTGGTAGGTCGGATGGGCATTGTCTGGAACAATTATTGCGGAGCAAGCGTCGTCTTTAGCCCTAAAGCCAAGATTGCACTCCCAGCCGCTACCGTAGCTTTTGGCGTGTGCGTTATCCGGGATTGAACTGGTTTGCGCGGAAGCAGAGGCTGATATTGAAATGGTAACCAACAGAATGAAAATTACACTACAGATTCTTGTTACCGGTCGTTCATATATAGTCACTTTAAACCCTCCTGCGGAATTAGCGCCGCTTCGCTTTTTTCAGATTTTCTGCAACGTTCTTGATCGTGAGAAAGTGCCAATCTTAAGTCTTCGGGATCAATCGGGTACATTTGAGTGCTCCCTTGAGCTTTCCTACTCTTGACCAAAATATAAGTGGCAGTGCGTCTATAGGCTTTAAAACTCAAATTCGGCAGAAGCTCTTCGTCGACCACTACTTCGTAGTCACCAGCCGGCAAGCCTGTCAGACCACCACCGATTGCAAAAGGATGTGCAAATGACACAGTCGACTTCGTCGTGCGCGAGTTCATTCGGCAGACCTCCAAATAAAAGAGCTCACTCCGGAGTCCAATTTAATCAATTTTCAGGGTAGCAATTAGCTTTCGAACAAACCTAGTTCAGGCTCTGTTATCGAGCAGCATTGTTTATATACATGGGTACGAAACGCTCAAATTGCAATGCTGGTTTGAGACGTTTATATTCTGGGACAGTTAAATATGTCTCGAATATGCTTCTATCCACACCGTCATCAATGCAAAATACGATGGTCAATCGGAGCTTCAAGCCTGCGCAAAACGTGTTCTTAAATCCTCTTGTTTGAGGCCACATCTTAAGTTTGTAACAAACACTGACATTGGTGCTGTACAATTGGAACAATAAGGAGCATGGTCGGCCCGTTGTTCTCTGTATTTTGCGTTTTTGGGTTTTGAAAGTAGTTCAGACCCAACTTCATTAGCCACAGCCTAGCGTTTATTGGATTCCCAAAGATAGTCCCGTAATTAGATTCGACACGATGCGTAAGTTCAGCGCGGCGATTTCGCTGAACATTAAACAACAGCCTAAAACTTAATTGATTTCCTCCTTTGTATGATTCTTTCAAGAATGCGAAGGCGGCAGATTTTACACGTCCTGCCGATATGCATGGACGTTACCGATAGGAGCCATCATGGCTGTAATTCCCTTTATCAAATCACTGAAATCTAAGAACGTAACTTTGGTGCCGATCGGGGTAGATGCTCCGGTTCTAATTCCAAGCAAGAAGCCGCAACCACCGCGCATGAAAACCTCAACCGCTATCGTCTATTGCGAAGGCAATTTTGGCCAAATTGATGGCAAAACCGCAAATGGATTGGTGCGACATTCCGAAAAGTACGAAGTTCTCGGGGTGATCGATAGTACCCAATCAGGTGGTGATGCCGGTGAAGTATTGGACGGTACAGGGAACGGTATACCCATTCTTGCCAGTCTTGATGCCGCGATTGCTGCCTCAGATACCAAACCAGAATACTTTATTTATGGAATGGCTCCAGCAACGGGGATGCTGTCGATTTCAGAACGAAAAATTGTTTTGGATGCGATGTCATACGGCATGAATGTGGTCAATGGTCTTCATGAATTTCTTAACGATGATCCAGAGTTTGCGGCGTCGCGCGATACCAACATGGTCAAGATTATCGATATCAGAAAACCCCGCGCCAAGAATGACCTAAGATTATTCAGCGGTGACATCCACAACGTTACCTGTCCACGTATTGCAGTCCTTGGCACTGATTGTGCGATTGGCAAAAGGACGACCGCCAGCATACTAACCAAAGCACTGCTCGAGCAAGGCGTTCATGCAGTTTTAGTGACGACCGGTCAAACTGGACTCATACAAGGCTCACGGCATGGTGTAGCACTTGATGCTGTACCATCACAATTTTGCTGCGGTGAGCTGGAGGCCACAATTATTGAGGCTTTTGAGGATGATAATCCAGACGTCATTATTGTCGAAGGACAGGGCGCATTGAGTCATCCAGCATTCTGCACGTCCGCATTCATTCTAAGAGGTGCCGCACCTGACGGGGTTATTTTGCAGCATGCGCCCAAACGCAGCCACCGTTGTGATTTCCCAGACATGAAGATGCCCGTGCCAGAATCAGAAATTCGCCTGATTGAGGCTTTTTCAAATACCAACGTGATCGGGCTGACAATCAACCATGAGGGTATGGTAGATAGCGATATTGATTTTTATATATCCGATTACCAAAAGCATCTGGATATCCCCGTTACAGACGCGCTAGCTCGCCCTGTTAAAGAACTTGTTGAAATGGTGTTGTCCTCATTTCCAGAACTTGAGGAGAAGCTGTCCAACAGCACAAGATGAGCACCCCGCGATTGCAAATTGATCTCGACAAGATTTTCCACAATGCCGCTACATTGACTGCACGGTTGAAGGCTATTGGCGTTTCGGTGACCGCAGTCACGAAGGGATTTCTCGGCGCACCCCAAATTGCACAAACTATGTTAAGCGCCGGTATCACTTCTCTCGGTGATTCCCGTATCGAAAATATTGAGCGTATGCGACGATCAGGGATAGACGCGCAGATGGTGCTAATTAGGGCACCGCTGATAAGCCAAGCTGATCGCGTAATAGCCGCCGCTGACATCAGTTTAAACACAGAACTAAAGACCCTGACAGCACTGTCCGTTGCCGCTTCAAGAGCCTGCAAAACTCATGGTGTGTTGCTGATGGTCGAGTTGGGAGACTTACGCGAAGGTATCATGCCACCAGATATCGGAAGTATTGTACAATCCGTTCGCAAATTACCCAGCATCAGGTTCATGGGTTTGGGATCGAATCTCGCGTGTCGCAGCGGTGTTTCACCGGACAATCGGAACATGGCCGAACTTTCAAACTTAGCAAGCCGTTTTACAACATCTGAGTGTTCTACATTACTTACCGTGTCAGGCGGGAACTCAAGTAATCTTGATTGGATTTTTGCAGGTGGTGAAATTGGTGGAATTAATAATCTGCGTCTTGGTGAAGCCATCTTGTTCGGTAGAGAACCCTTGCGACGCACTCCCATTTCAGGTCTGCATACAAATGCAATCAGTCTAATCGCTGAGGTGATCGAGAGTAAAAGCAAGCCCTCAAAGCCTTGGGGTACTCTTGCACAATCGGCCTTTAATGACGCGCCTGTCCAATATGACCAAGGAGATATCAACCAGGTAATTGTTGCGATCGGCAGACAGGATGTTGATCACGACGGGCTCACTCCACCTGATGGAATTAATATTCTCGACGCCAGCAGCGACCATCTCGTGCTTGATGCCGGAGAAAGAAAATTATCCGTTGGATCATCCATTTCATTCCAACTCAATTACAGCGCTTTTTTACGAGCGATGACATCTCCGTATGTCGGTCAAAGGCTCATTGGAGAAGGTGTGAAAGCGCTACCATATCAGGGAGTTACTGTCTTACCTCATGCAGCTTAAAGTTCTTAATCGCCTAACGAACACGCGAACTGCTCACCCAATTCCAGGAACCAACTCAAAGGGACGTTGAACCATGATCAATTATAAAGAGAAGAGCAAATTACCCAAACAAGCAGAAGATAACCGCTTTAAACAAGTCAAAGAAACCGCGGCAGATAAAAGGGCAAAAGGGGAAACTAAGCCATCGACCGATAACACCCCTACCGATGAGGACACGAAAAACTGACCGAATTAAAAAGTCCTGATTCAGGAAAAACTCGAAAACAGCCGTTGATATTTGACGGCCACAACGATGTGCTTTCAAAAATGTATCGGGAATCCGGCCCACACTCAATTGATTCATTTGTAATCGGTAGGAGCGGAGCTGTTGATCTTCCAAAGGCCGTTTCCGGGGGTTTTGGCGGAGGTCTTTTTGCAGTTTATGTACCATCACCTTCTTCCGGTATCGATAACCATAGCAAAATGAATGTGCCGAGTTACGAAATGGCGCTTCCCGAAATGCTTGTTACGGCAGACGCGGAACTGGTAGCACATTCCCAGATTGCCATACTGACCGGTTTGCAAGATCGAGGCGCATTAGAAATTTGTACGACAACGAAGCAACTCAACAATTGCTTTGGAGGCAACAAGTTAGCTGCTGTAATGCATATGGAAGGTGCTGATGCCATCGACGTAGATCTGGCTGCGCTTGACGGCTATTATTCGGCAGGGTTGCGGTCATTGGGTCTGGTGTGGAGCCGTCCTACGATGTTTGGGCATGGTGTTCCCTTTAAGTTCCCCAGTGATGGAAATATCGGCCCTGGCCTCTCTGATCACGGCCAAAGGCTCGTTCACCGCTGTAATCAACTGGGCGTTATGATTGACCTTTCGCATTTGAATGAAACAGGGTTTTGGGATGTAGCCAAACTCAGCAACGCACCGCTCGTTGCCACCCATTCAAATGCTCACAGTCTGTGCCCCAGTTCTCGAAATCTGACTGACTGCCAATTGGCCGCGATTGCAGATAGTGATGGATTGGTTGGGTTGAATTTCTCCGCAGCTTTCTTGCGAGCCGATGGGCAAAGGGATGGGAATGTTTCCCTGGAACCAATACTTCGGCACCTTGACCATCTCATAGATATTTTAGGCGAGGATCGCGTTGGATTTGGCTCAGACTATGACGGCGCGGTAGTGCCTGATGAAATCTCCTCAATTGCAGAATTGCCTCGATTACGGCAAAAATTACGCGCCCACGGGTACGACGAGCCATTGTTGGAAAAATTATGCTTCCGCAATTGGTTTCGGGTGCTTGAATTAACCTGGGGTGAATAACTGCGTTTGGGCAAACGAAATTATGCGCAGGACTGCATTAGTCAAATTAACTGTTACACAAGCTGATATACGGCATGAAATTACAGTCTGCTTTGGTCTTATTCTGTTGAAAAAGGCTGCCTTATTGATGGCGTTTTGAGTTGATTCAGTTTCCTGAATGATTTGGGAGATTGATGATTATGATGGGGTCAAAGAAGGAATGTCAGGCAGCCCTGTTTTATGAGTTTTGCCTTGAAGATCACGTCCCTTCTGATCATTTGTTGCGGTCGATAGATCGGTTTGTTGGTCTTGATGATATCCGTAAATATCTGGCGCCATTTTATAGCGATATAGGCCGTCCGTCGATTGATCCAGAATTGATGATCCGCATGTTATTGATCGGCTATATCATGGGTATCCGATCGGAGCGGCGGTTGTGCGAGGAAGTCCATCTCAATCTGGCTTATCGATGGTTCTGCCGTTTGGATTTGAGTGATGCAGTTCCCGATCATTCTACTTTTTCCAAGAACCGGCATAGACGCTTTCGTGACAGTGATCTTCTTCGTTATGTGTTTGTGACGGTGGTTACTCGCTGCATTACTGAAGGCCTTGTCAGTGGACAACGGTTTGCTGTGGATGCCAGCCTGATTGAAGCAGATACCAACCGCCAGAACTCAACCTCGAAGGGGGAGTGGAGCCGGAAACTATCAATCCAGACGAAGCTCGGCGTACAGTTCGAGAGTATTTGGAGACACTAGATGAAGAAGCGTTTGGCGCAGCAACTCCAGTGCAGCCAAAGTTCACTTCCCACTCAGACCCCGCATCACAATGGACGGCAGCCCACAAAGGGCCAGCCTATTTTGCGTACTCTGCCAACTACATGATTGATACGGACAATGCTGTCATCCTTGATGTGGAAGCTTCGCGGTCTGTGCGTCAGGCCGAAGTGGGTGCTGCCGGCACGATGATTGATCGCATTACAAACTCTTTCAATCTTCATCCCGAACGTTTGATTGCGGATACGGTTTATGGCTCTGCTCTTATGCTGAATTGGCTTGTCGAGCAACGAGGTATCGCACCTCATATTCCCGTCATCGACAATTCTGGCCGAAAGGATGGAACCTTCGAGCGTTCTGACTTTACCTATGATCCAGCCGATGATGCTTATACATGCCTAGGATGCAAGAAACTCCGCCAATTCCGGTGCTGCTACAAGGTTCCGCGTTCCGGTGCCAACAAAGATGGAACTATGCGCTATCGTGCACGAAAAACAGATTGCGATACTTGCGGGCTGAAGACCGTATGCACGCCAAAAGAGCCACAGCGGAAAATCCTGCGCTCAATCTATGAACCCTCAAGGGATGTGGCGCGCAACATCACCCAAACAATTGACTACGCAATCTCATGCAAGCTCCGCAAAAAGGTAGAAATGCTCTTCGCCCACCTAAAGCGCATCCTCAAACTCGACCGGCTCCGATTAAGAGGACCATGCGGAGCTAAAGACGAGTTCCATTTAGCGGCAACCGCCCAGAACCTCCGAAAACTGGCCAAATTGATCCCAACCAACAAACCAATCAGCAAAACTGCCTGAACAAAGGCAAAGAGCCAACTCGACCTAAAGAAAACAGCCGCTAAATCAAAGCCTTTTTCAACAGTATAGGCTCAGAACGGACATTGATCAAATTTTGTATGTCTAACAAGATTGCGATTGTCGCGATCCAGATATTCTGCGACAGTGCCCTCAACCTTCTGAAACCATTCAATAAATTTGCGCGACTGCCAAGTCTTTGATATAATTCGGCAATCGGTCGGGTGTTCCCGTCTGATCTTTTCCAAACATTGTTGAAACTTTTTAAGGAGACATGCTCATGCCTTCCATTGGACGCGTGACCAAACAGCCTGACGGCTCATTTCGTGGATATCTGGCGACTTTGTCGATCCGCAAAAACATTGAATTCGTTGCAAACGAAAAGACCAAGGATCATCAACCCGACTATCTGGTACTCGCAGGTGATGTCGAGGTTGGTGCTGCGTGGAACAAGAAAGGCCAAGCCAGCGGTAACGACTATGTGTCGGTTTCATTGGCTGCCCCAGAATTCGGCGATCGAACGATCTATGCCAATCTTGGCCGTGCTGCAGGTTCTGAAAACGAAAATGAGTTTGCGCTCATCTGGAACCCGAATTCATGATCTGATCTTTCAAGCCCAACGGAATGCGTCAGCGTCACTGATGGCGCATTCCTTTTTGCTTGTTGGATTCTCTGCTCTCTCCCCCACCGACTTCTCTTCCGTTCGTCGTTCTGACGGCGCATGTGATTGCACCCTTCGTGGGGGCAATGCGCGTGCCGCTGAAACGATGAATTTCAAGGAGAGATTTCAATGGAAGATAGAGAAAAACACGCTGCCGAAATCCGTGAACTGAATGACCAGTTTCGGGGAGGATTGCCTTCCCCATCGCAGGTTCCTGGTCGTGTTGTCATGACACAGGGCATTCAGGAACTAACGGATGATCCGGCTGAACCGGGCAAGCATCTTGCTTCCCTGTTTGAAGTGGTTCGCACGTTTGAAGCGTTTGACGAAAACAATGATCCTTACGGTGAGCATGATTTCGGGGCATTTGATTTTCTGGGGCAACGCGTGTTCTGGAAGATCGACTATTACGCTCCTGACATGCTGCATGGATCGGAAGACCCAACTGATCTGGAAAATACCATTCGGGTTCTGACTGTGATGCTTGCTCATGAATATTGAGACAGCGCAGAAGGTACTTTCCCGGGAAGATCGTGAAGAAGTCTTCCGGATTGCAACGAAGGGTCTTGTTCATTTTCATGGAAGCAAGTTTGCGGATGGCATGACGGACAAAGAACTCGAAGATGCGCTGGTTTCAAGTCTTGGCATCTTTGGCGGTTCCGGTGGCCCTGATCGCTTGTCCGTTTCTTACAAAGG
>CALGMR010000004.1 GCA_937958815.1 uncultured Rhizobiaceae group bacterium
ATGGCGACATCACTACAACACCAAACGCCCGCACAGCTCACTTGGTTACAGGCCGCCAGCACCAGAAAACATCATCCATTTGCATGAAAGGATGATCATGAACTAACATTCCCCATGGACCAATGAATGTGGGCTGATCAGTCTGCAAAATTACGAAAGCTGCCGAATATAGAAATATTATTTTTCTTTTGCAGTCACTCTTGGGGGAAAGCTGCCTTTGGACATTTTCCATTCGGACCAATGAGTTTTGGTGAAGCAGCCATTCGAATTTCATTGGTTGAAATTGCCGTCAGTTCCGCTAAAGAGTCCAAGGCGGACGTTCACTTAAAGCAAACAGATGACCGCACGCAGCCCTTTGATCTTGCCCTTGTTTGGTGGACACCTAAACTAATGCGCATTAGCGCTTGGAGGTGTCATATGACTAAGCCGAGGCCATACAAACGTTTCAGTTCTGAGTGCAAACGTGAAGCTATTTTGCGAGCAGGCGAAGAGGGAATGACTGACAAAGCAGTTTGTGATAAACTAGGTGTCAGCATCTGACAGTTTCTGCGTTGGCGCGATGCGATCTTGCAAAGTTTTGTCGGCTGTTCGTAGAATGAAATCTCCGCAAATAGGCTCAAAATCTTATCCCCCACAAAGACTTATAGGAACGCTATTTTCTCAGCTACTTCTATCAACAGGGCGTTGGTACTTTCTATATCCATCTGATTGGCATCCGCCTCATCGTTCAGTACACGCTGAATATACGGACACGTCAGCACAGCAATCGAATTGCCATCCTTGCCCAACACCGGTGTGGAAATATCTGTAACCCCTACCAGCTGGCCGCTTGGTGAAATACGAGACGCCGATAGTCGCAATTCATCCTGCTCTTGTACGAATGCGGCGTAATCGGAAGGCGACTTTCCATCATCAGCTAGAATTTCCGCGCGGCGCTCATCATCTTGAAAGGCCAATAGTGTTTTACCGGAGCTGGTTTCTATTAAATCAAGTGTAGCACCAACGCGAAGCCTGAACTCCCAATTGGCCGGTCCACTTGCTTGAGCGATCACCACGGCGCTTCCAGACTCAGGAACAGCCAAATGGATGGATTGAAGGGTCTCACTAGCAAAAGCATCCATTAAGGGTTGGGCGTGTGCCACGAGCCGTCGAATTGGCGGGTGCATACTACCGAGCAAAAATAGCTTCATACTCAATGTATATTGATCGCCTCTCTCTGAGCGCCGCACATACTTGCGCGCAACTAACCGCTCGATCATTCTGTAAACTTCGCTCGGGCTGCGACCCATGGCTTTTACGATTTCCGACCGCGTCATCCCTCCAGGCTGCTCAGCTAAAAGCTCCAGAATATCAAGCCCTTTATCCAATGCAGGTGCGCGATACCGATCGGTGTCTTTTGAGTTTGTCATATGCCCCCTCTGCTCGCTTGTGTTTTCGAAATCTTCAATTGTCAATGACAGCTTGACTCAATTCTTCATATATGAATAGTCTATTTGCATACAAATCGACTTGAAAGTCGGTTCGGGAGAAAATTTTGAAAACTCTAGAAGGCAAGTCTGTATTGATTACGGCTGCTGGCCAAGGCATAGGCCGCGCCAGCGCTATCGCTTGCTCACAAGCAGGCGCTCGCGTCACCGCAACAGATGTAGACTCCGTCACACTTGCTGCGCTTGCGGCGGAATATCCCTCAATCCAAACAGAATTGCTTGATGTGCGCAGCACATCGCAGATTGATGAGATTGCAAGCCGCCATGGACAATTGGATGGGTTATTCAACTGTGCAGGCATTGTCCATCACGGCACCGTTTTGGACATTGATGACGATGCATGGAACCTCAATGTCGATATAAATTTGACGGCTATGGTGCGCATGTGCCGCGCCTTTTTACCAAGGATGCTGGATCGCGCTGCAGACACCGGCTCAGTATCCATTCTCAATATGGCGTCCATGGCTTCCTCGATTAAAGGCTTTGCGAACCGCGCCGCCTATGGCGCCACAAAAGCGGGTGTCATTGGGCTAACTAAATCAATTGCCGCGGATTTTGTGGGGCAAGGTGTTCGCTGCAATGCATTGTGTCCAGGCACAGTCGATACGCCATCGCTTCGCGACCGCATTGCCGATGCAGCAGATCCTGTTCAAGCAGAAAAAGATTTCATTGCGCGGCAGCCCATTGGCCGTCTAGCGACAGTGGATGACATAACACCGCTGATTGTCTATCTCCTGTCTCCCAACAGCCAGTATGTGACCGGACAAGCTATGCTGGTAGATGGCGGGGTTACAATCTAGCCATGGAACGTGTTGATGCACATTGTCATTTTTGGGAACTGAGCCGCGGCGATTATACATGGCTTGATGTGAGTAATCCTGATCTTGCGCCAATTGCGCGTGACTTTTTACCCGCTGAAATGAAACTTCATCGCGAAGCTGCTGATATCGATAGAGTGGTGGTGGTTCAAGCTGCGGCGACAGAGGCAGAGACAGACTACTTATTGGGTTTAGCTGATCAACATGATGAAATTGGCGGTGTAGTGGGGTGGGCCGATCTTGAAAGTGAAAAAGTTGAACTTCGTTTGAAAAATTGGGCAACCAATCCAAAGTTCAATGGCATTCGCCCAATGCTTCAGGATATTGAAGACACAAATTGGATACTTGGCGAACCTCAAATTGAAATTGGTCGCATTTTAGAAAAGCTCGACCTCAGATTCGATGCTTTAATCGAACCACGCCATTTGCCTGCAATTTATCAATTTTGTGATAAATATCCTGATCTCGCAGTAGTCATCGACCATGCCGCAAAACCGAAAGCTGCATTAGCTGGTGATAGGGAGGCCTTTGTAGACTGGTCGACCTATATGAAAAAGATTGCCGGCAACCCAAATGTTTATTGTAAACTGTCTGGCCTTTTAACTGAACTGCAACCTGCCGCGCAGGTCAGTCTCCATGGGCTTCTGGATCGCTACATAAATGTGCTGCTTGAAGCATTTGGGCCTCAACGTCTGATGTGGGGTTCTGACTGGCCAGTTTTAACACTAGCGTCCGACTACCAAAGCTGGCTCAATCTGAGCCATACATTGCTACAAAATATCGATGGTGCTGCTCGCGATCAGATTTTCGGTGGTACTGCATCGGCATTTTATGGGTTAGGCGACAAAAAATGACCAAGCTGGTAGAAATGGCAGGCATTGAAAAGCATTTTCCAGGCGTACACGCTTTGAAGAATGTGAGCTTCGACATCGAAGCAGGCGAAGTCCACGCTTTGATGGGAGAAAACGGCGCTGGTAAATCCACGCTGATGAAAATTCTCTCAGGTGTTTACACAAAAGACGCAGGCTCCGTTCGCGCCTTTGGTGAAGAAGTGACCTTTGATGGCCCACGCGCAGCGCAGGATGCTGGGATCGGTATCATCCATCAGGAATTGAGCTTGATGAATGACCTAACTGTTGCTCAGAATATTTTCATCGGTCGTGAACCACGCGGTAGATTTGGCACGCTGAATGAAACCAAGTTGAACGCGAATGCAGCCGAATTGTTTGCCCAGTTGAACATCGATATTTTGCCAACTGACCGCATTGAAGGCATGTCGGTAGCCAAGCAACAAATGATCGAAATTGCAAAAGCTCTTTCTTATCGTTCGCGTGTGTTGATTATGGACGAGCCAACAGCAGCTTTGACGAATACCGAAATTCGCGAACTCTTTGCGATGATCGAAAAACTCAAATCCGATGGTGTTGGCATTGTGTATATCAGCCACAGAATGGACGAAATCAAACAGATTTCAGATCGCATAACGGTCATGCGCGATGGTGAATATGTTGACACTGTGCCGGCTGAACAAACGCCAATCAATCGTATCATTACTATGATGGTTGGTCGTGAGTTGGAGGATGCAGAGGTCAAAATCCCAGATTTAGCTGATGCAGAAATAGCTCTCGAAGTGAGAGGCTTAACCCGTGGCCGCATGGTGCAAGATGTCTCGTTCTCGGTCAAAAAGGGTGAGATTTTAGGCTTTGCTGGACTCATGGGTGCAGGTCGAACCGAGGTTGCAAGAGCCATTTTTGGTGCTGATACACCAGAAGCAGGTGAAGTCATTGTGCACGGTCGGCCAGTGAAAATACGCAACACTCGCGATGCCGTGTTGGCTGGGATTGGTTACCTGTCTGAAGACCGAAAACACCACGGCTTGGCACTGAGTATGGACGTGCGCGCCAATGTTGGATTGGCATCCATGGATCAGGTTACGAATGTCATAGGTCGGATCGATGAAACCAAACTGGCTAAGACGGCTGTTGATTACATTGATAAGCTCGGCATTCGGACACCATCAGACCAACAAGAGGTTGGACTGCTGTCAGGTGGCAATCAGCAAAAAGTGGTCATTGCAAAATGGCTCATGCGCGATTGCGACATATTGATTTTTGACGAGCCAACACGCGGTATTGATGTTGGTGCAAAGGCTGAAATTTATAGACTAATGAACCAACTTGCCGATGAAGGAAAAGCGATCATCGTCATATCATCAGAATTGCCGGAAGTCCTGCGTTTGTCGCACCGTATTGCGGTAATGTGCGAAGGTCAGCTGACAGGCATTCTGCCCGGTGGTGTTGAGCAAGAAGCGGTTATGGCGTTGGCAACCCAACGTGAAACAACAGAGGATGCGGCATGAGCCTGACGAAGCTAAAACCGAGCGGAAGTACGTTGCAGAAAGCGTTGGCTTTTGGCTCTCTAATCGCGCTTGTTCTTATATTTTCGTTTCTATCTGAGAACTTCAGAACCCTGTCGAATATGATCAATATTTTACAAGCGACTTCAGTGATTGGCGTGTTGGCTGTTTCGGCAACCATTGTGATTATCACGGGTGGTATTGACCTTTCTGTTGGCACTGCAATGACCTTCACAGCGGTCACCGCTGGTATGCTTTTGACATGGCTTGGTTTGCCTATTCCGCTTGGCGTCATTGGGGCTATTTTGATGGGGGCTCTAACTGGTTTGGCCTCTGGCTTTTTTATAACCAAAATGCGCATCCCTCCCTTTATTGCAACACTTGGAATGATGTTGGTGCTCAAAGGTTTGTCCCTGATCTTTACAGGCACAAAGCCTATCTATTTCAATGACAGCCCGGGCTTTACAGAAATTGCTTCAGGTTCATTGGTTGGTTTACTGGTGCCCGCATTCCCACTGCCCAATGGTGTTCTTATTCTCTTTGCAGTTGCCGCCATTGTGGGGTGGATTTTGAACCGAACAGCGCTTGGCCGTTACACTTATGCAGTTGGTTCCAATGAAGAGGCTACGCGCCTTTCGGGGGTGAACATTGATGCTTGGAAAATGGGCATCTACGCGCTTGCAGGTGCGGTGACTGGCGTTGCCGGCATCCTGATTGCATCTCGATTGAACTCTGCTCAACCAGCACTTGGACAAGGTTACGAGCTGGAAGCAATTGCCGCCGTTGTCATTGGTGGCACGTCGCTGACTGGTGGTCGTGGCACCATTCTTGGCACCATCATCGGTGCTCTCATCATGTCCGTTCTCACCAACGGATTACGTATTCTATCGGTCGCGCCAGAATGGCAGATCGTAGCAACAGGCTTCATTATTATTGGCGCGGTCTATGCCGATATGTTGAGGAAAAAGACCTAGCAATGAGCACCATGCTCACAATAGACCGAATTCTACAACGGAGGAAAAAACTATGATTACTCGTCGCTTACTTTTGGGTGCAACAACTGCGCTCGCTATGATGACAACGGGCGCAATTGCCCAGGACAAAATGTATGTCCCTTTGATTTCAAAAGGCTTCCAGCACCAGTTTTGGCAAGCTGTTAAAGCAGGAGCAGATAAAGCTGCTGCTGAGTTCAATGTTGAAGTGACTTTTGAAGGACCAGAAACTGAAGCACAAGTCGACAAACAGATCGAAATGCTAACGACTGCATTGTCTAAAAAGCCAGCTGCTATCGGGTTTGCAGCTCTTGATAGCCAAGCAGCAATTCCGCTTCTTCGCAAAGCTAAAGAAGCAGGCATTCCTGTTGTTGCTTTTGACTCTGGTGTGGATTCTGACATTCCAGTTGCAACTGCTGCAACTTCAAATGTCGCTGCTGCTGCATTGGCTGCAAACAAGATGTCTGAAATCATTGGTGGTTCTGGTAAAGTGGCGGTTATCGCACACGACCAGACATCACGCACAGGTATCGACCGCACAGAAGGTTTCGTTAACGAAATCAAAGCCAAACATCCTGGCATTCAGATCGTAGCCGTTGAAGTAGGCGGAGGCGATCACCTTAAATCAGCTGAAATTACAAAAACACTGCTGGCTGCGAACCCTGATCTAAAAGGTCTGTTTGCAACCAACGAAGGTGGTGCGATCGGCATGGTTCAAGGCGTGCAAGAAGCAAAAGCAAAAGTCACGATCATTGGCTATGACTCAGGCAAAGCGCAAAAAGATGCAATTCGTTCTGGTTTGATGGCTGGTGCTATTACACAGAACCCAGTTGGCATTGGCTATGAAACAGTCAAAGCCGCTGTGGCTGCAGCAAAAGGCCAAAGCGTTGCAAAAGACATCGACACTGGATTCTTCTGGTACGATTCAAGCAACATCGACAAGCCAGAAATCGCAGCTGTGCTTTACGACTAAGGTCAAAATCAAACAGTTGGGACCGGCTCTCTTGCCGGTCCCACACCACTGTATTCATACAATTGAAAGAACCACCTCATGAAACTGCTACGCTATGGACTGGCGGGCTCTGAAAAGCCTGGCCTATTGGATGATGATGGCCGTGTTCGCGATCTATCTCATGTGATTGATGATCTCGCTGGCACTTCATTGTCTGCTGAAAGCCTTGAGAAAATTGGCCAGCTAGACATAGCATCCTTACCAGTGGTGGACGGTATGCCTCAACAGGACCTTCGCTTAGGCCCATGTGTGGGCGACGTCGGTAAGTTCATTTGTATCGGTCTCAACTACGCCGATCATGCGGCAGAATCTGGCCTTGATGTGCCGCCTGAACCTGTAATCTTTAACAAATGGACGTCTGCAATTGTGGGCCCAGACGATGATGTGCAGATTCCACGTGAGTCCACAAAAGCGGATTGGGAGGTTGAACTCGGTGTCGTCATAGGCACAGCCGGATCATATATTGATGAAAGCAACGCGCTGGCCCATGTGGCTGGGTTTTGTCTGATCAATGACGTGTCAGAGCGGGAGTTCCAAATTGAACGGGCGGGCACTTGGGACAAAGGCAAGGGCTGCGATACGTTTGGCCCAACTGGCCCTTGGTTGGTTACCAAAGATGAAGTGGGTGACTTCGATAATCTGTCAATGTGGTGCGAAGTCGATCGTCATCGTTATCAGGACGGATCGACCTCGACGATGGTTTATAAAGTGCCGCATTTGGTTTCTTACTGCTCTCGGTTCATGAGTCTTCAGCCAGGCGATATTATTTCAACCGGCACACCGCCAGGTGTGGGGATGGGACAAAACCCACCCGTTTATCTAAAAGGCGGAGAAACCATGCGTTTGGGAATTGAGAAACTCGGCGTCCAAACTCAAAAAGTGCTGGGGCAAGAAAATGCCTAAGATTACTGGCCTTCGAACAGTTGATGTTCGGTTTCCCACGTCGGACAGCTTGGACGGTTCTGATGCAATGAATCCAGACCCAGATTACTCTGCGGCCTATGTGATATTGGATACAGATACGGACCACGAAGGCCACGGCCTGACTTTCACCATCGGTCGAGGCAATGAAATTTGCGTTGCAGCCATAAAGGCGCTTGAGCCACTAGTGGTTGGATTGGACATGGATTGGGTCGCACAAGATATGGGTCGTTTTTGGCGGCACATAACATCCGACAGCCAATTGCGATGGATTGGCCCAGACAAAGGTGCCATTCATTTGGCAACAGGTGCTGTGGTCAATGCGGTATGGGACTTGTGGGCCAAAATTGAGCAGAAGCCCGTTTGGAAATTGGTGGCAGATATGAGCCCCGAGGAATTGGTGCGTTGTATCGACTTCCGCTATTTGACGGATTGCATTACCCCTGAATGGGCTTTGGAGTTTCTGACTGCAATAGCCGAAGGCAAGGCAGAGAGGATAGCTACTCTCAAATCTGAGGGTTATCCGTGCTACACAACATCTGCGGGTTGGCTGGGATACGACGATGCCAAATTGCGGCGCCTTTGCCGTGAGGCCGTTGATGCGGGTTTCAATCATATCAAAATGAAAGTCGGCCGTGATTTAGAAGACGATATACGTCGGCTCACAATTGCTCGTGACGAATGCGGCCCCGACGTCAATTTGATGATTGACGCCAACCAAGTATGGGAAGTTGAAACTGCAATTGATTGGGTCAACAAATTATCCTTCGTAAACCCATGGTTCATCGAAGAGCCTACCAGCCCTGATGATATTGAAGGCCATAGAAAAATTCGCGAAGCGATTAAGCCCGTTCAAGTTGCAACGGGTGAGATGTGTCAAAACCGGATCATCTTTAAACAGTTGATAATGCGCGGTGCGATTGATGTGGTGCAAATCGACAGTTGCCGCTTGGGCGGCATAAATGAAATTTTGGCTGTGATGTTGATGGCTGCGAAATACGACCTCAAGGTTTGTCCACATGCAGGCGGTGTTGGCCTTTGCGAATATGTCCAACATTTGTCCATGATCGACTATCTTTGTATTGCGGGAACGCGAGAAGGTCGTGTGATCGAATTTGTCGACCATCTTCACGAGCATTTCGTTGATCCGTGCATCATTAAAGATGCGGCTTATATGCCGCCAGAGCGCCCTGGATTTTCAATAGAAATGAAACAGCAATCTCTGCAAGATTATCAATTTGGAGCATCGTAATGGATTTGGGTCTGCGTGATAAGGTTTTCATCGTTACGGGCGGCGCATCGGGCATAGGTGCTGCAATATCGGAAACGCTCGCTAAAGAGGGCGGAATTGTCGTCGTTCTGGCGCGCAGAAAACCTGACGCAGACTTTATGGATGGTCTTCAAAAGGACAGTCCAAATTCGCGTCTTATCGTTGCGGAGTTGACAGACGACAAACAGTGCGAGAACGCGATATCTGAAACAATTGACACCTATGGTCGCATTGATGGTTTGGTCAACAATGCCGGTGCAAATGATGGGATTGGCCTCGATGCCGGTCCCGATGCGTTTCGTGTGTCTATCGAACAAAACCTGACACACTATTATACGATGGCCCATTTGTGCTTGCCGCAACTGAAAGCTACCAAAGGTTCAATCGTCAATATTTCTTCCAAGACTGCACTTACCGGCCAGGGCGGGACGTCCGCTTATTGCGCTGCCAAAGGTGCTCAGCTGAGTTTGACCCGTGAGTGGGCGGCTGACCTTGCAATATTTGGCATCCGCGTGAATGCGGTTATTCCTGCAGAATCCATGACGCCGCTCTATCGACGGTATCTCGATTCATTGGGAGAGCCTGACGTGGAACTGAACAAAATTACAAAACGCATTCCACTTGGAAATCGGATGACAGAGCCAGAGGAATTGGCCAATAATGTTGTATTCTTGCTGTCGGAACGTGCGGGTCACACCACTGGTCAATGGCATTTCGTTGATGGTGGATACACACATCTTGATCGTGCGCTGAACGGCACTTGATGAATGGTAAAGCGAACAGGGAAACGGCACCATGTTGATTGGTATTCACCAACTGCTCAATGCAGAAATCCTTCATGTTTTGGCGTCAATGGGGCATGGTGATTCACTGGTGATTTGTGATGCAAATTTCCCTGCAGCAAGCGTTGCGAAAGACACTGCTTGCGCTAAACCTATCCAACTTTCTGTTGATGCCCTCGTTGCATTGGAAGCAATTCTAACAGTGTTTCCAATCGATACATTTGACATCGAAGCACCGCCCGTAGCTGGTATGGCCGTTGTGGGTAAGCCTGAAGAGGTTCCGCCCATCATTGCTGAAGCAAAACCAAAATTAGCAAAGTCGGGAGCTGAGATTGAATTGATTGAACGTCACGCATTCTATGAAATGGCAAGAAGAACATATGCCGTCATTCGCACAACTGAGATGCGTCACTACGGTAATTTTATTCTACGCAAGGGCGTTCTTTAGCCACAGCCCTTCGCAGCTTCCTTGTTCGCCTGCCTTATCGATCTGTAACACCCTACGTTCATTATTCACTAGCAAGAGTCGTTATCTGCTTTGTGGCAATTCATCTGGAGGAGTTGTGTCGCAGTGAATGCAAAAACCCGCCTATTCGAGACCTTCGAACAGCACCTTGGAATTGTCGGTTTGTCCGCTCTGCTGTCGTTGGGAAACTTTCAAAATCATATGCTCTGAAGGTCCGCTTTTTGATGACGCTAGGGATTTGGCTAGCGTCCGGTTTCGGCCATTCACGGCGAAGAGCTTCGTGGGCAGCCCAATGGCAGCATAGAGCCGTTAACCCCAAAGGATATTCGCGAATTTTTTTCCACGAGCCAATTCGTCGACCAACTTGTCGAGGTACCGGATTTCTCGTAACGTAGGATCCTCAATTTCCTCAACTCGAACTCCGCAGATCACCCCTTTGATCAAGTTCCGGTTCGGATTTTTGCTTGGCGCTTGGGCGAAGAAACTTTCTAAATCGCGCTCGTCACTAATTGCAGCGGCAAGACCTTGGTTATCATAGCCGGTAAGCCAAGCAATGATATCGTCCAACTGATCTTTGGTTTTTCCCTTCTTTTCGACTTTGTCGACGAGCAAAGGATAGATCTTTGCGAAACTCATTTGAAAAACCTTGGAGGCCATATCATCCGTCCTTTCGTTGACAAAGCTATCGCCTTGGAATGCGTATTGTGAATTGTTTATGTATCTCATATTCACCCACCGAATGTCTCCTTCGGTGACTGCATCGCAGCACAGTTAGTTTATTGCCAACGGCAGCAAAGGGCCGAAATTTGCAAAAAGCCCCCTGCCCGATGGAATGGTGCGAAAGTCCGCTATGCGCCCCAATGTGCACATTGAAATTTCGATATGTTTTCCCCAATGCAGACATTAGCAGCTTAACTTCGACAATAGGGTGGGTTTCATAATTTTTGCTGCTTTTGGGTGAAGCCAGCCATTCGGCATTGTTCCTCTCGAACAACTTTAGAATCGAATCTTGAGTTCAAATGATTGGTGGCAACAAGATTGTGCTCACGGTCAATTTCAAGACAATATCTGCCGGATTTTTTTAGCCGATAAGTTATCCTTCATTATGAACTCTTCGAAGAAAGAAACATTTCAGAGAAATTGGGCGCAAGGTAATGCAATGCTATGTCATATTTGATTGGAAAATGGAGCATTCCTGATATTGTTGAATTTGGAATTGCTGCGAGCTTGACCGCTCATTCTGTTTGGAACCTATAAATGACAACCGCAATTGATCGCAACGCTGTGGCAGTAACTGGTCAGGGAACCATTCCCATGGTGTTCGTTCATGGCTTCGGTTGCGACAGAACAATGTGGAGGCATTTGGCCAAAGAATTTTCAAAAACCCACAAAGTTGTTCTTTATGACTTAACTGGAAGTGGCGCCTCAGATTTAACGCAGTACGATTTGGATAAATACTCGTCGTTGCAAGGTCATGCTGATGATCTTGTGGAGATCATGAATGAACTCGGATTAAAAGACGCAATTCTGGTTGGCCACTCGGTGAGTTCAATGATCGTGACGCTCGTTGCAAACCAAATTCCAGATAAAGTTGATCGTGTGGTCATGATTGGCCCTTCTCCGCGATACATCAATGACACGGACTACCCTGGCGGTTTTGCAATAGAAGATCTCGATGAATTGCTAGGCACGCTTGACGCCAATTTTCTTGGTTGGTCCAGCCAAATGGCCCCAGCGATCATGGGCGTTCCAGAATGCCCCGATCTGGGTGAAGAGTTAAAAAACAGCTTTTGCCGAACTGATCCTGACATTGCTTCTCATTTTGCGAACACCGTCTTCAGATCTGATCATCGTGAAGATGCAAAAGCGTTGGATCATCCGGCTCTTCTTTTGCAATGTAGCCAGGACATTATTGCCGATATCCCCGTTGGGCTTTGGATGAGAGACAATATGAAAGATGCACATTTTGTCCAGCTAGAGGCAACCGGTCATTGTCCTCATGTGAGCGCACCAACAGAAACAATTGCTGCAATGATGCCGTTCGTTGATCAAGTGCCAGCTGCTTAGAAGTTGGACAATTCTAAAACAGATTGGCGTAAAATTTATGAAAGCATGCCGTGCGGAATTGCAGTCTGTACATCTGAAGGACGTATAGTTTCCGCAAATCAAAGGCTGACCGACTGGATCAACCCGACCCAAAATCGTCCTTTGGAAGGCGAAATGATTGCGACTCTATTTTCAAAAGCGGGTCAAATATATTTTCAAACGCACGTTTCTTTGTTGATCGCGGTTCAAGGTTACATCAGCGAGATCGCTATGAATTTGAAGCGACCGGAGAGAGATTACCTTCCGGTGTTTTTGAGCGCTCAAACCATCAAAGATGCTGATGAAAATCTGAATCAAATAATTTTTGCAATATTTGACGCATCAGATCGTCAGACTTATGAGCGCGAGCTAAACTTCAAACGACAGAAAGCGCAAGAGTTAGCTTCGCTATTAGATATATCCCCAGATGCCATTGTGACGATTGATGCCCATCACCGACTTCAGAGTTGGAATCCAGCGGCGAAGAGATTGTTCGGATACAGTCAATCCGAAGTTTTAGACAAACACCTAAGGTTTCTTTTCGGTGATGAACAAGGCGAAGAATTGTTGGCGGCCATCAAACTTGAAAAAAGTGGATCGTTCATCTGCGAAACGGTTTGCCAAGCGTCGGATGGCACCGAAATCCCTGCAGAGTTTAATGTTTCGCTTGGTTTCGAGCACGAAGGGAAAATGGCCACATCAGTTCTGATTATCAGAGATATCACCCAGCGAAAGATTGACGAGAATAATCTCAAAATGCTCATGCGAGAGGTTGACCATAGATCGAAAAACCTTCTTGCAATCGTGCAATCGATTGCACGTCAGACCAAAAAACACTCCTCCTCTGAACAATTTCTACAGACCTTCAACGAGCGAATAGACAGTCTTGCACAAAATCAAACCATGCTGGTTGAGAACAATTGGACTGGCATGGGTTTGTCGGAACTCGTAGCGGCTCAGATAAAGCACTTAGAGTCGGTATATCGCAACAGATTTGTCGCATCAGGGCCGCAAGTTTGGCTGGCTCCAAGAGCCGCGCAAGCCGTTGGCATGGCGCTGTTTGAACTCTCGACGAATGCGATAAAATATGGCGCAGCGTCCAATGACACCGGAGTGGTCACCATCAATTGGCAAAAGAATGGACCGGATTCTAATCACCTGATTTTGTCATGGATCGAAACGGGAGGACCCGCCGTTTTGTCACCAAAAAACACAGGTTTTGGCAGTCAGGTTATTCGCGGAATATTGGAGTCCCAACTCGAAGCTAAGGTGAACACAGACTTCTTGGAAAGTGGCTTCAGTTGGCAACTAACTGTCAGTTTGGCCAATCTCCAGCGTTAACATTTTTTAGCACTGTGAATGTATTTCAACTGGCGCTAGATCCAATATCGCAAGGTTTTTGATTGATAGCTTGATATTAGTCTACAATCCAAATTCTAGTCGCAGGAAGGATCTCTGGCTCACCTTGGAAAATCATAGTGTCCTGCAAAAAATGCAGAGGCATCTGGCTTCGAAGAAACTATCCACACCTAATTTCGACATAAATTATCGTGATAAATCAACTGGTAAACTAGAATAATCTAATCGAAAAACCGCGTTCCGAAATGGGCTTTTAAGCCCAATAAAAAGAAACCAAGTTTCTAATTTTTTGTCGTTTTTAGGAACTTGTTCGCTGATGCCGATAGTTCTCTAAAGACACGACGCGACTGAAAACCCGCAATTCTTCCGCAATCTCGCGGTTTCGGCGCGCTTGCTCTCTCAAAAGAACACTCAATTCGAGTGGATTGACGGTTTCAGCGAGATGGGCATTTTCAATGTTTCTCGCTTCTAGTTTTTCTCTGATTTCGTCACGTAAATTTTGAACCTGACTCAACTGCAACTGTGTATTCAACGCACTTTCCCACTTCGAATCAATTATTACGTTACGTTAGCAATGTGTGACAGTTTATGGTAAACAATATTTTAATATCACGACGGTTTGACGACCGCTCCATGCGGCAACATTACCGCTAAAATTCAATCGGATCAAAAATGAATAAGTCGAATGTGTCTGACGATTCAAAGAGTAGACGACCAAACGACGATAACATTGATATCCTGAAAAAAGTTCCAGTGGTTGCAATTGGCGCTTCCGCGGGTGGGTTGGAGCCGCTGGAACAGTTTTTCGACGGAGTGAAGGATCAATCCTCAAACGCATTCGTCGTCATTCAGCACCTCTCACCAAATTTTGAGAGCATGATGGATGAACTGTTGTCACGCCACTCCGGCATGCGAATAGAACGCGTTGTTGACGGTATGGTCTTGGTGCCCAACACGATTTTCCTTAACCCTCCGCGTACAGAAATGCGCATTGTGAATGGATGTTTCAAACTTCATGAAATAAACGATGAAACCCATCTAAACCTTCCCATTGACGCATTCTTTATATCAGTTGCATCGGAGTATGGCTCGGACGCGATTGCCATTGTTTTATCTGGAACCGGAAGTGACGGAACACTTGGCTCAGGAGAAATCAAAAAAGCTGGTGGCACCGTTATCGCGCAGGATCCAGCTAGCGCGAAATTTGAAAGCATGCCTTCTTCCGTCATCGCAAAAGGCTATGCCGATGCGATTGGACTGCCTGAAGAAATGTCAGAATACATTTCGAAAATTCGATCTGGTCTGTCGATTGTAAATATCGTTTCAGAAGAAGAAGGCGGAGATCCAATTCTGCGAATTTTCAAACGTCTTCGTGAGCGATTTGGAACCGAATTTGGCTATTACAAACGGGCAACGATAGAGCGTCGATTGCGCCGCCGATCTGACCTACGTGGCATGTCACTGGAAGACTACGCAAACGTTCTGGGCATCGAATCTGAAGAGACCGAAGCTCTTTATGCGGATCTCTTGATAGAAGTGACATCTTTCTTTCGTGATCGCGAAGCTTATGATGTCATCAGGAATGATGTCATACCCGATTTGGTTAAAGACATGTCTGCGGCAAACCCGGTCCGCATTTGGGTGCCCGGATGTGCCAGTGGGGAAGAAGCTTATTCTCTGGCAATTTTAATCGCCGACCATGCGGTCAAGCACAAACTCAAACTCAATCTGAAAATTCTTGCAACTGACATTCATCACAGGTCTTTGGACGCAGCCTCGAAGGGTATTTATCCGCCATCGAGTGTGAAAAAGCTGAGCGACGATCAAGTGAAACGTTATTTCGATGCAAGTATTGATGGCGAGTCATTTCAAATCAAACAAAATTTGCGTCGCATGGTCGTGTTTAGCCCGCACAACGTTTTAAAAGATCCGCCTTTTACTAAAATGGATATGATCAGTTGCAGAAACGTCCTGATCTATTTCAACGATATTGCACAGCAAAAGACGCTGGCTTTTTTCCACTTTGCCTTGGCGAAAAACGGCATCCTGTTTTTGGGGCCAAGTGAAACGACAGGGAAACTGCAAAACGAGTTTTCAACTATTGATCAGAAATGGCGAATTTTTCAGAAAAAGAGAAATGTCCGGCTGATGGATGCGGTATCACTTTTGCCGAGCAATGAAAATGCAGGAGCATTTTTCGGATCGAGTTCGTCGGCCGACAGATTGCAGGTCTCTGACACCCCAGGTCAATTGACCGCGCCTGCTCGGCAAGCTCATACCGAAGCGCTTAAAGAACTTTTGCGCCAATATGCGCCGACTGGTTTTTTGCTGAGCCGTGACGGCAACATCGTTCATGTATTGGGAGACGCAGGTTCGTTTATCAAAGTTGATAGCGGAGCATTCACGACCAAAATCGCAGAGATGGTGGATGATGATCTCAAACTCATAATCAGTACGGGTCTAGAGCGTTTAAAGACAATCGATTCATTTGATTTTGAGCGCCAAATCGACACCGAAACGGCAAAAGACGGACTTCACAAAGTTATCGTAAAACTCAAAGTTCTCAACGAACCAGGAAATGTGAAAAACTACCTTTTGCTGACATTGGAGCGTGTGAAAAAGGCAAAGACTTCTCCCAAGTTATCAAGAGATGTCAGACCTTTGGTTGAAGGCGAAGCGACCGAGATCATGCAGTCGCGTATCGCTGACTTGGAGAGAGACCTAAAGTCGACCGAAGAAAGTCTACAATCAACAATTGAAGAGTTGGAAACAAGCAACGAAGAGCTGCAAGCAACCAACGAAGAACTAATGGCTTCAAACGAAGAATTGCAGTCCACCAACGAAGAACTGCATTCTGTAAACGAGGAGTTGTACACTGTCAGCGCCGAGCATCAGCGTAAGATCGAAGAGCTGACCGAATTGACAGATGACATGGACCATCTGCTTAAAGCGACGGATATCGGTATCATTTTCCTTGATGCTGATATGAACATTAGACGTTTCACGCCTTCCGCAACTTTGACCTTTAATTTGATCCCGCAAGATACTGGTCGACCGATAGCTCACATAACATCTAAATTTCCGTCCGTGGATTTCGTTGACATGATCCGCAGAGTTATCGCCGATGAGAAAGTCATTGAGCAAGAAGTGAATGTGGGGGATACGCACTACATGCTCCGCGTGCTGCCTTATAAAACCACGCTTTCAGACGCTGTTGGGGCAGTTATTACCTCAATTGATATTTCAGATCTCAAACAAGCGCAGATCGCGGAAATTGAAACTGCCAAACATTACGAAGACATTGTTTCAGACATTTCCGAATATTTGATGCGCTGGAATGCCGATACGAATGAAATCACTTACTGCAACCAAAGGTTTTGTGAGGTCATTGGCAAACCCGAAGATCAGATTGTTGGGACAGAACACACCAGCGTTATTCCAAAACCACAACTGCCAGAGATTTTAGACAAAGTAAAAGCTCTCAAGGCCAATGAAACGATTGAAGTCGACATCATAACTCCGACCAAGAACAACCAATATCAGGTTCGCTCGTCGGCGATACGCGCCATTCCAAACGAGGATGGTCGTATTGTGTCATTTCAAGTCACAGGGCGGATTACAACCCAACGGTACAAATACCGTAAAGCACTGGAATCGCTTATTAATGCCGGTAAAACTGAAGGAGACGACTATCAAGCCACCCTTCATAGAATCCTTGAGATTGGTGCTGAGTATCTCGACCTGCCCCAAGGCTCGATCGGTCGCATAGATGGGGACACGTTTCACTGCCTCACATCATTTGGAGCCAATGCAATTTCCAAGGGGGATACAATTCCTTTGGAAGCCACAGTCAGTTCGCAATTGGATGAACGCGCCAGCTCATTCTCCGAACACAATCTTGGAAAAAGCAAACTTTCAAAGCAGCCGTTTTACAAGAAATCTAACATTGAAGCGGCTGTGGTGGTTCGAATTTTCATCGGCGGTCAAAAATTCGGTACACTAAGCTATCTCGATTCCGAACCAGTCTTGTCTGCGTTCACAGCAGAGCAGATCGTTTTTATACAAATTATGGCAAGCACGATTGGACACCTGATCGAGCGTGGATATCAACTTCAGAATGCCACTCAACAAAGGCAGCATTTCCAAGAAATATATTACAAGTCTCCAGTGATGATGTGCACCATCGATGCCAGTGGCAAAATTGTGGACGTGAATGACGAATGGTTGTCTTCATTGGATTTCGGAAGATCGGATGTCATCGGCGCCAAACTACAAAAATTTCTAGCGCCCAAGGTGAAATTTGACATGGCTCTTCTGAAAGAGCCGGACAGTGACTATTTCCGAAAGCAGCTATTCGAATTTCAAACGAAGCACAAAGAATTACTATCTGTAGAACTTTCAGCCATTCGTCGAAACACTGGAGCCGATGAAGATGATCGCTATCTCGTCGTGCTAGAGGATGTGACAGAACGACAATCCGCTTGGAATGAAATTAAGCGCCAAAAGTCTGAGTTGGAGGAAGCCAATGAAGGGTTAAGTAGGTTCGCTTATATCGCATCCCATGACCTCCAAGAGCCCTTGCGTAAAATTAGGCAATTCGGCGACCTTTTGCTGCACGACTACAAAGAGAACTTGGGCGACGATGGGCAATACTATGTCGATGTCATGAACCTGTCTGCAGCGCGGATCAGCAAGTTGGTGAGCGACCTGTTATCTTTTTCGAGCACGGCAGAGAAAACCTTTACCTTTGAAGAAATTGATCTGCAGAATTTGTTGGTTGAGATTGAGAATGAGCTTGCCACCTCGGTAAAAGAAGCCAATGCAAAAATAACTGTTGGAAAAGTTCCCAAAGTCATGGCCGATGATACCGCAGTTCGACAGCTTTTTCAGAACCTCATTTCAAATGCCATCAAATATCGAAAGCCGGATGTCAGCCCGGAAATTGCAATCACTGCCCGCAAATACCGCAATACAACTATCATTAAAATTGCAGACAATGGGATCGGCATGAAGCTGGATCAAGAACGCAATATTTTTGATCCGTTTGTAAGATTGGAAAAGCGGAGCGAATTTGAAGGATCAGGAATTGGTTTGGCTATTTGCAAAACTGTTTGCGACCGTTTGGGGTGGGAAATATCGGTGGACAGCACCGTAGGCTCTGGTACTGCTTTTTCCATCAAAATTCCAAATCAAGAAAAAACATGATCATTTTGAACTCTTCATTCCGGCATATGAGAAAAGCCGCACAATCATGAAGGGTTCAACCGCAATTGAAATCGTAATGGTAGATGACGACCCAGAGGATATTTTTCTTCTGCGTCGAGCGTTGCGCAACGCTAACATTGTCCAGAACTTCAAGGGTATCGAAAGCGGCGATGAACTGTTTGAATATCTTGGGGAAACCGACAGCGAACTCCCTAAACTGATATTGATAGATATCAACATGCCTGGATTGAACGGTTACCAAGTTTTGAGAAAACTGCGAGCCAATCAAGATTGGAGTGCAATTACAGTCGCAATGCTCAGCACGTCCACCTTGGAAGCTGATAAAAAGAAAGCATTTGCCAATGGTGCAGATCAGTTCTTTAGCAAACCCGTTTCGGTAGCGGAATCCAATGTGCTCACTGAAAACCTGAAGTCGTATTTTAGCGACGATGGATCATAGACAGAACGCGTTAATTCAAGAATGCCGTTGTTTGCTGCTGCGACGAGATGAGACAACCAGTAGAGAGTTGAAAAACCTATTAAAGCATTGAATTGTATGAAAAATGCCCTTAATATTACCTTACGTAACTAGGGGCTGACTGCACATGACGACTTTGCAACGTGTTTTGCTCATCGATGATGATGAGATGGAATTTAAATTGGTCGAAACTCATCTCAATTTCAGCGAGCCTGGAAGGTATGAACTCGATTACGCTGACAACATCGATGCAGCAATCGCATTTCTGGAAAAAAGTGAATATCGCGCGATTATTTTAGACAATCGATTCCACCCGTATTCCAATTTTACAGAAACAATTCCTTTGATCTCAAAATTTGTTGGCGACAGCAAACTGTATGTAATATCTTCTACGAGTGATGATCCATGCTTCTCTAGGGCATCCGAGTTTCAAGTGGATGAAGTAATCGATAAGTTTGATCTTCCAGGGCGAATTAAAGGCGGTCTTTTCTCGAATTAGACCTCTTGATTAAAGTGCCTCTGTAACTGACCGACAGACATGGTAGAACGTTGTGGCGCTCACGAATTAATATAATATCTTTACACATCGGCCTATGCACAGCAGGCAAGCTAAAATATTGATCTGAGTGTTTTATGATAGAAAAAGTGACACACCATCTTCCCCATTTGAGAAGGCACGCCCGCTCTTTGCTTGGAACGCAAGAACTCGGTGATAGACTGGTGCTGAACTTGCTCGACCACTTGCTATCAAATGAACAGTCAGCGGCCATACAACTAAATTCGAGACAGGATTTGTTTAAAGCGTTTTCATCTTTTGCAAACTTAAGCCAAGGCCATGCGCTGCCTGTGAAAACCGGCCAGCAATCGGATAAACACTTTTCCAAACTTTCTCCGCTGCCAAGGCAAGCTTTCTTGCTGAATACAATTGAAGCATTTTCAGTGACGGAAATCGCAGAAATTCTGGAACTCGAAGAAGAAGATGTAAAAGGCTTGATCAGTAAAGCTGAGAAAGACATTACGCGGCAGGTGAAAACATCTGTGTTGATTATCGAAGACGAAGCTTTGATCGCCATGGACCTTGAGGAGATGGTGGAGGAACTTGGCCATGATGTTATTGGCATAGCTCGGACCAGAAACGAGACTTTGAAGCACATTGATATGAGCCAACCTGGCCTTGTACTTGCAGATGTCCAATTGGCGGATGGGAGCTCTGGAATAGACGCTGTTGGAGACATTCTTCAACGCTTTGATGTTCCCGTGATTTTCATAACAGCATTCCCCGAGAAACTGCTGGTTGGCGATAAGCCAGAACCCGCATTCTTGATCAGTAAGCCATTCAAGCAGAGCCATCTTAAAGGGTTGATCAGCCAAGCCCTGCTTTTCGCAAAGGACAAATGATACTTGGATCGTGGCGAACCAGTCTTGATCTTTTCTATTTGACTGATTGATCCGTTCAACAATGGACCGATCATCGCTGATCTCAATTCGATTGCGAAATGAAAGACCGTTTTGGCGAAAATCGATTGGTAATTACGGTCGCGTCACCAACGGCAACTATGCAACGTATTCAACGCTGCATCACTTTTTTGGAGCAGTCCACGAGCAGTGCACGCTACCAAACCAACAAATCATTATTCATAGTGTCCGATTTAGGCCATGCTACAATTTCAGTATTGTAAGAGAGGCGTGTTTGAACGATACCAGGCGCTTGAACCAATCGGTAGCCACAACATGTCAATCAAACCAAATGTCGTTTTGATTCTTGCAGATGATCTGGGTTTTGCTGACCTTGGTGTTACGGGCTCGGAAATCAGGACACCTAATATCGATGCATTGGCAGATAACGGCGTGCTTTTGACGTCTATGTACAATTGTGCGCGCTGTTGTCCAACGCGAGCTTCATTGCTGACGGGGCTTTATCCGCACAATGCTGGTGTGGGCCATATGGGCGCAAATCTTGGGACACCTGAATATCAGGGATTTTTGAGGAACGATACTGCCACAATTGCTGAGCATCTGCGCGCTTCAGGCTATCGAACACTCATGTCTGGCAAATGGCATGTTGCTGGTGATTTCATGGCGAGAGAAGTGGATTCGTGGCGCGTTGGCGACGTTGATCATCCAACACCTCGCCAAAGAGGGTTTGATCGCTTTTATGGCATTGTCGACGGCGTGACGCATTTTTTCTCTCCCCACTATATGCTGGAAGATGACGCGCGAGTGGACGTGTTTCCTGATGATTTCTACTTCACAGACGCAATCACCGATAAAGCAATCGGCATGGTTGAGGAGTCGGTTGAACTTGAACAACCGTTCTTTCTCTATCTTGCTCACACAGCGCCGCACTGGCCGCTCCACGCGCATCCAGAAGACATTGCGCGATATGATGGTGTTTATGATGGCGGGTGGGACAACGTCCGCACGGCCCGTCATGAGCAAATGAATTCGATGGGTCTGTTTCAAACAAACTGGGATATCTCACCGCGAGACAGAGACGTTCACCCATGGTCATCGGAAAAGAACCACGACTGGGAAGCACGAAAGATGGCGACCTACGCGGCGATGGTTGATCGGATGGATCAATCCATCGGCAGATTCATCGCTGCGCTTAAGAGACTTGAGCAATTCGACAACACGCTCATTCTGTTTCTTTCAGACAATGGTGGTTGTGCCGAATTCATGGCCGAAGATGGTTGGGCGAAGTTCTTTCCCGACGCCACAAATGATGGTCGCAAAATTGCCATGGGCAATCGTCCCGATGTGATGCCGGGTGATGCTCAGACCTATCAGAGCTACGACAAACCGTGGGCCAATGTCTCGAATGCGCCGTTCCGATTGTTCAAACACTATGTTCATGAAGGTGGGATTTCGACTCCGTTGGTTGCCCATTGGCCTGCAGGGATCAAGACCAAGCTGACAGTTCAAGCAGCCAGTCATGTCGTCGATCTGTTGCCGACAATCCTGGAAGTCACCGGTAGCAGCTATTTGAACGAACTGGGCGGGCATCCCATTCAGCCGACACAAGGGGAATCCCTGCTGCCCGTCCTACAGGGCAAGGTTTGGGAACGAGAGCAGCCGATTTTCTTTGAACACGAAGGCAATTGCGCGATCCGACAAGGCCAGTTCAAACTCGTCAAACAGTTCGGTGGGGCATGGGAACTGTACGATATGGAGGTAGATCGCACAGAGCTGAATGATATGGGGGGAAAAAACCAGCCACTCGAAAAAGCGCTTCTCAAGCAGTACGATGCTTGGGCAATTGCCAACGGTGTCATGGATTGGAACCTCGCTTTGCCTCGGCTCCTAGAAGCATGGAAGATTGGATCAGCAGAAGGCTGATTTTTCGAACGTCCGCTATTCAATTGTGAACACTAAAGGTTAAAGGTCCACTTCCGGCCACTCAGCGAAGCGGGGCTGTTATGCGCGCAATGGCACCTCAGAGCCCAAAGGGGATGTGATCCATAGTGCCGCAGCTTGAACAGCTTACGTGCAATGCTCAGGCAAAATTGAAAACTTCAATGCTCGATTGCTAAAGTTTGTAAGCTGGTAGTGATTTGAAAGCAGTGCGAAGCGCATCGCCCCAACCGTTGGAAATCGCTTGATAGTATTCGTTATCTGCCTCGATACGAGCCTGGTTGGTTACTGTTAGGCTGTCAGCTTGGTAGGTCAATAAATCCAAAGGCATACCAACGGAAAGGTTTGCCTTGATCGTAGAATCAAACGAAACCATCAATAGTTTTGCTGCGTCTTCAAAACTCATATCAGGTTCATAGGCCCGCACTATTATCGGCTTACCATATTTCGCTTCACCGATCTGAAAAAACGGCGTCTCGGTGGTCACCTCAACAAAATTACCTTCCGGATAAATGAGAAACAGTGTCGGATCACTGCCCTTGATCTGTCCACCTAAAATTATCGAGGCTTTGAACTTCGAACTGGCTGATTGACCACCTGACGAACTGTTCTTTATCACTTCCTTCAAAGTTGCACCGACAAGACGGGCAACTTGAAACATGGAAGGTTCATGCAAAATGGTTGGGCTTCGTTCAGAAATTGCCTTTGAACGTTCTTCGATCAGGCTGACCAATGATTGAGTGGTGGCGAGATTACCCGCTGTCATAAGCATAATGACGCGTTCTCCCGGAACTTCCCAAGTGAACATCTTTTTCGTCATCGAAAAATTATCGACACCGGCATTGGTGCGAGTGTCTGACATGAGGATTAGACCCTTGTTCAGTCGAAGGCCTACACAGTAAGTCATTGGAAAAGTCCAGCTTTGGATTCGTTTGTGATAGCAGGGTTCGTAGTGTTTACTGCTGAATTTGCAGAGATACAATCATGGATTCATTAGCGGTTCCCATTCGCACACCAGAAATCGGAGCCGCGTCTCTTGAATCAAGGCCAGTCGCCAATCTTACATAACGCTCGTCTGGCGAAATCCCGTTGGATATGTCGAACCCGACCCAACCCAGTCCCTGCAAGTGCGCTTCAGCCCACGCATGACTGGCATCTTGATCCACCCGATCATTCATCATCAAATAACCGCTCACATAGCGCGCCGGAATTCCCGCTTTCCGTGCTGCAGAAACGAAAATCTGGGCATGGTCCTGACAAACACCACCACCGGAAATGATGGCTTCTTCTGCAGTTGTTCCAACAAACGTGCCACCTTTGCCATATGGCACCGTATTCAACACAGCTTTCGATAGCGTGTGCAGGTCGTCAAGCTGACTGTCTGTTGTGCCGATAATTCGGGCCAGTTTTGCGACGCCCTTGCCAGGTGTGGTGCGTCGCGTGTGTTGTTGAAAATGCCAAAGCGGAGCAGTTCCGTAAACCTTTCCCAGCACGCCAACAGTATCATTCGTTTCAACCTCACCACTTGCAATAATGCGCACTTCATTCCGGTCGGGTTCAACCCTCACCAGCATCGTGTGATTTTTATGCTGGTCTAGAAATGTCAGCTCGGCGTTGCCGCCTTCAATGGCCACATCCCAATTCAAAACTTTCTGCTGCGGATTATCCATCGGGGTCAGCCGCACCTGTTGGAGCGCATAGCTCACCGGCTCATCGTAGGAATAGCTCGTTGTATGGGTGATCTTAAGTTTCACGTCCTAACCATTGAACCTGTAATCGAGTTCGATCTGTGCCCCGACAGCGTTGTTCTCGCGGATAAAGTCGCCAATAAACTGATGCAGTCCTGTCTCGAATATTGAACCGATATCATTTTTCTTCAACTTGGATTGCAAACTGTCGGCGAGATCGTGGCACGGCAATCGCTCCCCATAGTCTTTAGCGAGATAGCCGAGATTTGCGACCAGATGTTTTGTGCAAAACGCTAGTGATCGGGGAAATCTCGCATCTAAAATGAGGAATTCTACAATTGTTGATGACGTCATTTCGCTTTCATTTAGCCAACGAAACGCGCGGTGCGCCGATACTGACCGCAAAACGGTTTCCCATTGTACATTATCAATCGATGACCCGACAAAGCTCGCTGACGGCAAAAGTGTGTAGTACTTTACGTCAATAATTCGAGCCGTATTATCTGCACGTTCGAGCGCTGTGCCAATCATCGCAAAGTCGAAAATGTCATTGCGCAACATGGTGCCGTGCAATGCTCCACGAACCAGTGCGCTTTGCTGACGGATGATGCCGAGTATGGCAGGAAGTTCAGTCTCCTTTACTGGCTTCTTCAACGCTGATTTCAGCGTCATCCAGTTTTCGTTAACAGATTCCCACACCTCGGTTGTCAACGCGGTTCGCACCATCCGCGCATTTGTGCGGGCTTTTTCCGTAACGGAAATGACACTTGAAGGATTTGTTGTATCACGCAGCAGATAATCAACCACATTGGCGGCGTTAAAGGTTTCGTATTTCGCACTATAACCCGCTTTAACGCCAGCGGTTGTGACAACAGATTTCCATTCGGTCTCGCTGTCGGTTGAACGGGTCAGCGCAATTCGAAACCCTGCTTCAACCAGCCTCGCCGTGTTTTCACCCCGCTCCAGAAAACGGAACATCCAATAGAGGCCACCTGCGGTTTTGCCGAGCATCCGCTAATCCTCCAAAACCCAGGTGTCTTTTGTGCCGCCACCTTGGCTCGAATTGACCACCAAAGATCCTGCTTTCAATGCCACGCGGGTAAGCCCTCCTGGTGTGATGCTTACCTTATTGGGTGAAACCAGAACGAAGGGTCGCAAATCCACATGGCGAGGCGCGAGTTGTTTTTTGGTAAAGATGGGAACGGTCGAAAGTGAGAGCGTTGGTTGCGCGATATAGTTGCCAGGGTTTGATTTCAGCTTTGCAGTGAAAGCGGAAAGTTCTTTCTGACTGGCGGCCGGGCCAACCAACATGCCGTATCCACCGGAACCATGAACCTCCTTTACGACAAGTTCTGACAAATGTTCCAGCACATATTGCAAAGAGGCTGGCTCGGAACAGCGCCATGTTTCGACGTTCTTCAGGATCGCTTTCTCACCTGTGTAGAATTCGATGATATCAGGCATATAAGAGTATATTGCTTTGTCATCGGCAATTCCGGTTCCCGGTGCATTTGCAATCGTGATATTGCCGGCACGATAGACATCCATGATGCCCGGCACTCCGAGCATCGATTCCGGCTTAAAGTTCAAAGGGTCGAGATACTCGTCGTCCACCCGACGATAAAGAACATCGATCACTTTATAACCTTGTGTCGTACGCATGGCGATATGACCATCGACAACACGCAAATCATGACCTTCAACCAGTTCGACACCCATTTGATCAGCAAGAAACGAGTGCTCAAAATAAGCAGAATTGTGAATACCAGGGGTCAACACCGCAACGGTTGGCTTGCCTTCACAAGAATGCGGTGCGCATGCAGCTAACGATTTGCGCAGATTTTTGGGATAATCGCTGACGGGTTGAACTTTAATCTGGCTGAACAACTCCGGAAACATGTGCAGCATCGTTTCACGGTTTTCCAGCATGTAGGAAACGCCTGAGGGTGTTCGCGCATTGTCTTCCAGTACGAAAAAATCGTCTTCGCCTGTGCGCACGATGTCGGTTCCGACAATGTGGGTATAAACGTCACCCGGCGGTGACATGCCGATCATCTGAGGAAGGAAAGCCGCATTTTGTGAGATCAGTTCTATAGGAACCCTCCCAGCTCGTAAAATCTCTTGCCGATTATAGATGTCATGCAGAAAAGCATTGATCGCTCGCACGCGTTGCTCGATCCCCTTCGAAAGGCGCGTCCATTCCCTGCTGGAAAGAATGCGCGGGACAAGATCGAAAGGTATCAGACGTTCTTGAGCAGCGGCCTGACCGTATACGTTGAATGTAATACCCGTACGGCGGAAGAACGCTTCGGCTTCTTTCGACTTCTTTGTCAGTCGAGCAGGGTCTTCGCTACAGAACCATTTTTCGTAGTTGTCATACGGTTGACGAACGCCTTCGTTACCGAAAAGCATTTCATCAAAGTTTTTTCTGTCAGACCCCATCAACCAACATTAACTCTTTGAACCCGATACACAACAGCAGTTCGAGAGTTTTTGGCAATCAAAGCTGACGGGCAACTTCTACAGATTGCTGTCTTAATTCCAGCAACCCGTACGCCGTCAAAAAAGCTACGTCAGCGGCGTCGCGTCCAACACCGATGCGAACGACATCTTCAGCCTTGGCCATGCCTGTGGGGTCTACCAGATGCCAAGCGCCACCAAGATAAACTTCTACCACGGCATGAAAATCTTGAGGATCGACATCCGGTGCGTATGCACTGACCATACGAGCGGGAATTGCAACTGCCCGCGCCATGGCGATGAGTACATGGGCGTAATCGCGGCAAACGCCTTGGCGACTGGAAAAGGTATCATGAGCGGTGGTTTGAGCATCGCTGGCACCTGATACATATTGGATGTTCTCGTTTATCCAATCTCGCATCTGAGAAACGAGAGCGCCTCCGGTAAGGTCACCGAACTCACCTGTCGTGAACGCATGAAAGTGCTCGGGGTGGCAGAACCGGGACGACATGAGATATTTGACAGCATCGCTTGGTAGCTCCCAGAGCGGAGTTTGTTGGAGGCTGGCTAATTCGACAGACAATCTAGAAACAGAAATTGTCGCTTCATAGACACATTCAAATTCCCTCTTCGCCTGCAACCAAATGCGTTGGCCAATTCCATCCTCTCCCGCAACCCGACGCATCGCGAGTTCAGGTGTCAAAGTTAGTTTATCAAACACTAATTCCTGATCGCCATCCGGCGCCGCCTCGATTTGCAAAAGTATGTCGCAGGGTTGTGAAGCAGTATACCAGAGATGCGTGTTGACTTGGATTTTCAAGAAGTTTCCTAAGGTTGCTTGGTGCGCTCGCACAATCACAATTTGATAACCGCATTCGGATAAAAATGCACTCGAAAGTCGCTGCGGTGCGTCCAAAATCCGACAACTTTAAAATACTGCAAATGGAACATTTTTCTTCAAAGAACGATATTCATTTTGTTCGCACTCCAGCCATTTGCAGGTTTGCAAGGGAGCCATTCTAACGTCCGCTTCTGCTTCCAAGTCAAAAAACGGAATGACTGATTTCGGCCAATCGTTGCTAGCCAAATATCAATTTTTTAACTCCGCGCGTGTTTTTCATCAGCATCCAGAAAGTGAAACCTACAACCTCTTGATACGCTAATCGTTCAATAAGCGTTCAATTAAGACGTTAAGCGGGCCAAATTTTTAAGGGGACCCATCTAAATAATTGTTTTTATTGAAGTAATGGTGGGCGATACTGGGATTGAACCAGTGACCCCTACAATGTCAATGTAGTGCTCTACCGCTGAGCTAATCGCCCGTTCCAAGAACGGTGAACCATCTGGTTCTGTTCGGGTCTGCTGAAGCAAGCATCAGCAATGCGCATACATCACACTTGCCCGTTGTTCGTCAACAGGTTTGATGTGGCAATTTATGCGTGGGGTGTTAGGCCGCCAACATCTTTTCAACTTCGTTGACGAGATCGCGCAGGTGGAATGGTTTTGAAAGGACTTTTGCATCCTTTGGAGCATCAGATTCCGGATTCAAAGCAACTGCTGCAAAACCGGTGATGAACATTACTTTCAGATCAGGGTCCAATTCTGTGGCGCGACGTGCCAATTCAATTCCATCCATTTCCGGCATGACAATATCCGTGAGCAACAGCGTGAACGGTTCTTCGCGAATGCGCTCGTAAGCGCTTGCACCATTGTCATAAGACACAACTTCGTAACCAGCGTTGATCAATGCCTTTTCGAGGAATCGACGCATGTCATTGTCATCTTCAGCAAGGAGAATTTTGTTCATTCTATACTCTCTGGAATGTGGCCCATCGCAGCACTCAAAGGGCTTCAAGTGCGGCGCATACAATCTGCTTGTGGGCCATAAAATCGCAATCTGGTAAATATCGCATAAACATTTCAACTTTTCCGCACATTTGCCTGAAACCAAACCACCGCAATCTGGCACAATCTGGGCTGACAAGTTTGAGGCTCTGGGTTATCCTGAACCCAATAGAGGCAAATGGACCTGATTTTGACCGCACGCGAGTTCAGCGACGTTAATCCAGCATTTTCGGTTTCCGCACCGGCCGAACAGCGCGTGCCCTTTGTGTTCAATTCGCCGCATAGCGGACGATATTATCCTAATTCTTTGTTGGCAGCTTCGCGCCTGACACCTCCACAATTAAGGTGTTCTGAAGATTTGTACGTGGATCAACTGTTCAGCAATGTGGTTGAAATTGGCGCTCCACTGCTCAGTGCAAATTTCCCTCGCGCATGGCTCGACGTTAATCGTGAACCCTATGAACTCGATCCCAAGCTCTTTAGTGAAAAACTACCCGGCCATGCCAATATTCGATCCATGCGCGTGTCTGGCGGGTTGGGAACAATTCCGCGTCTGGTGGCTGAACACATGCCAATTTATGACACAGCGCCCACGCTTGAAGAAGCTCTTGATCGAGTGGAATTGATCTATCGACCCTATCACGAAACACTTAGAAAACTTTTGGCAAAGACGGTGATGGAATTTGGCCACGCGGTATTGGTGGACTGCCATTCAATGCCGTCTTCAGGCAGCAAATCTGAAGATCAATCCCGCCCAGACATCATCATTGGTGATCGCTACGGCACGTCGTGTCACGGGTCGATAAGTCACGAGTTAATCATACGCTTTTCAGAACTTGGATATTCTGTCACAAGAAACAAACCCTATGCGGGCGGCTTTATCACAGAGCATTACGGTCGTCCCCTCAAAGGATTTCATGCTGTTCAAATTGAAATCAATCGAAGTCTTTATGTGGATGAACTCACCCTTTTGCCCAAAGCTGGTTTTGAAACATTGAAAGAAGACATACGCAACGTCCTGAACTATCTGGTGAGCATTCCAGATTCCAGATTTGAACCCACGCCAATCGCAGCTGAATAACCTTACGCTTAGGATAAATACGCCTTGCTTCCCGAGTTGGAAAACACCTTTCACGAACTCTGCGATGCCGCTGCGCGCGAGACCTTGCCTCGTTTTCGCAGTCAACTTGCTGTCGACAACAAACGCCCTGCCGATTTTGACCCTGTGACCGAGGGTGACCGCATGGCCGAAAAAGCCATTCGTGAAATCCTCACCTCAAAATATCCAGAACACGGCATTATTGGTGAAGAGTTCGGAACTCAAAATCCAGACGCTGACTATCAGTGGATCATCGACCCAATTGATGGCACGAGAGCCTTTATTTCGGGTATTCCCGTTTGGGGAACGTTGATAGGTCTGTATTTTCAAAACAAACCCGTCGCGGGCGTTGCTGACCAGCCATTTACGCGGGAGCGCTATATGGCGTTGACCGATGCAAACGGCGAGAACAAAAGTGTTTTGTCTCACAATCATGGCACTCCAATCCGCTTGCAAACATCGCAAACATTAGACGTTTCGCTGGCAACTGTGATGACAACGTCGCCAGATCTGCTGCGAAACGAGAAAGATGAAACCTATTTTCGTCTTGAACAACAAACAAAACTCGTCCGCTACGGTTGCGACTGTTACGCCTATTGTTTGTTAGCATCAGGCCATGTGGATCTGGTCGTGGAATCGGGGCTCAATATTTATGATATCGCAGCCTTGATCCCAATCATCGAGAATGCGGGGGGCATTGTCACCAATTGGCAGGGTGGAGATGCATCGAACGGCGGACAAGTCCTCGCCGCGGCCAACAAAAAACTCCACGAGCAAGCCATCCAGCTTTTGCAGTCCTAGACATTGCAAACACCAAAGGCTTAGCCGGAGTCTCCGGGAATGAAGCTGGAAATCGCGGCCAACAATTGATCTCGATATATATCTCTTTCGTGCATCAGTTCGTGTTCAGAACCAGTGACCATGACACTGCCGCCAGAGCGCATAGAGCGTGCGAATGCTTCAGACACACTTGGTTTTACGACTTGATCACTCCCCGCAATCACGATCAAAGTGGGAATTGAAATTTCACTTGCAAAGCCTGGTTCTTTTACTTTGTCCATGGCGCGACAGGCAGCAAAAACCCAACCAATCGTTGGCCCACCGAGCCCCAACAAAGGAAACTTGAACAGGAATTTCTTGGTGAGTTCAAACCGGCCTTTATCGGTCGTCAATTTATTCCCGTCATATGGGCGAAGCTCGGGCGAAACCGATGGTCGCAAAATGTAGTTTCGGCCGAAACCGAGAAACGATAGCAAACCGGAGACTCTTCGAAGCGTCTTCTGCTTTAGCGGAATATTGTTGAGTTCGAGCAGAGGTGACAACAAAACCATTCGCTCAATGCGGTTAGACAAGGCTGGAGCTGCCAGAAGCGAAATCAAACTGCCTGTTGAATGGGCCACGACGCTAAATGGTGGTTTGCAATCTGGCAGAGCAACATTGTTCAAAATCGTTTCCAAATCCGTCAAATATTGATTGAAATGCTCAACATGACCTTTCAAACGCTCATTTAGTAATCTTTGTGATGCCCCCTGCCCGCGCCAATCAAACGTCAAAACATCGTATCCAAGTTCTAGAAGATCTGAGACAGTCTCATAAAACTTTTCAATAAATTCACTGCGTCCATGCAGCAGCAAAATAGTACCTTTGGGACGGTCTTTGGAGGTTGATTTACCTGACGTCCAGCGCGCATAGCGCAGCTGCACCCCATCTTCCGTGGTCACATAACCAGCATGAGCACCAGGAGGCGCTTTGTTGTCTGGTGTTTCAAAAAGCACAGCTGATGTTTCGGGAGCATGTCTCATGAGCCGTTGCTATAACGCCATCGATCGACACTCAAGTAAAATCCGATCCCCATCCCGACCCGAATGATCTTGAAACCAATTTCGAGCCTTCCCATATAATTCGTGCAGTTGCCGATACGGGATTGCAACAATGCGCTTGGCACACTGCTGAGCGTTTCAACTCAATTATCGCTCAAAAGAGGATACACAATGAGACACGTAGATTTTAGCCCACTTTATCGTTCAACAGTCGGTTTTGACCGCTTGTTCAACCTTTTGGATTCTATGGGACAACCCGAGCAATCCAGCCCATCTTATCCGCCGTACAATATTGAGCGCACTGCGGAGAACCAATACAGAATCACAATGGCGGTGGCTGGATTTGGCGAAGATGATCTGGAAATTGAAGCCAAAGAAAACACTTTGCTTGTCAAAGGCAGCCAGTCAAAAGATGAGACACCCGATGTAGAGGTGCTGTTTCAAGGAATTGCCGCTAGAAACTTTGAGCGCCGCTTCCAATTGGCCGACCATGTAGAAGTGCGAAATGCTCATCTCAAAAACGGCTTATTGCACATTGAATTGGTGCGGGAGATTCCGGAAGCGATGAAGGCTCGCAAAATTGCGATTTCCCCATCTCAAACTCCGGCAAAGCAAATCGAAAGCAAACCTGCAAAATCAAAATAACACGTTTGCATTCAGAATAAAAAAGCCCCGAGACAGGTTTTAAAGCCAATCTCGGGGCCTCGATCAAATAAATTTTCTAGATCCAAAAAGCACCACCGGGGGCGACGGTTTAGCACTTGCTAGACGAAAGTTTATTTGACCGATATATTAGGAATTCTAGTGAATATACTCTAGTCTCCCTATAACTCCACAATAAACAGCCTGTACGAAAAACACAAATTTTTCGTGCGGCAAATTTTTTCATAAAGATCTTGTGCATTTTCTGTCCACTTTTTAGGACAGCCACACTTACCCATCTTGCATTTTTCTTCTCGCTTGATTAGACATTCAAAAAGGCGATCAGCAGTCAGGGGAACCTGCAACTCTATTTTCGCTTTAAATTATTGAAAATGGCAGTTGGTGCGACATCTCTATAGAGTGATGTGACGGATAACTTGTGTCATTGAATGGACGAATTTTAGATCAGCCTGATCGGCAAATTGCGCTGCGGCTGTCAAGGAGAGTGAAGATGACAAACCTGTATGATGGACTGGCCAATTCTAGGCAGGAAATTGGATCTTCAAAATCGAAACGCAACACCGCTGAAGGTCTCTACGACCCGCGCCAAGAGCATGACGCATGCGGCTTGGGTTTCATTGCCAACATGAAGGGCAAGAAGTCCCACAAAATCATTCAAGACGGCATTCGCATCTTGGAAAACCTTGAGCACCGAGGTGCTACTGGCGCAGACCCACTGATGGGCGATGGCGCAGGTATGTTGGTGCAAATTCCCCATGATTTCTTCGCGGAAGAGTGTTCAAAGCTCGGCTTCGCACTGCCAAATGCAGAAGAATACGGCCTCGGCTTTTTCTTCACCACAAGAGATGAGCCTACCCAGGAAAAAATCAAAAAAATTATCGAAGCCGTTGCCGATGAAGAGGGTTTTGAGGTTTTGGGCTGGAGACTTGCACCGGTCAACAACGAAAAACTGTCCGTCGACCCAGAAATTGCAGCATCGGAGCCTGCTTCTTGGCAGGGCTTTTTCACGAGCGCAAAGGGCCTGAAGGGCGATGAATTTGAACGCGCTCTTTATGTGTTCCGTCGCGCACTCTCAAACCGTGTGATTGAGGAACTGAACGGCGAGGATGATTTCTATCCTGTTTCCATGTCTTCACACACGGTTGTCTACAAAGGCATGTTCCTGGCTGATCAGCTGGGTCCGTATTATGATGACTTGCGCGATGAACGCTTCGTTTCTGCCCTTGCGCTTGTGCACCAGCGGTTTTCAACCAACACCTTCCCGTCTTGGAAACTTGCTCACCCGTACCGCATGGTCGCCCACAATGGTGAAATCAATACTTTACGCGGCAACGTCAATTGGATGGCAGCGCGCCAAGCTACGCTTTCATCACCAAAATTCGGCGATGACATCGAGAAAATCTGGCCCGTATCTTATGAAGGGCAATCTGACACGGCTTGTTTTGACAATGCGCTCGAACTTCTCGTGCAAGGCGGATATTCACTGGCTCACGCGATGATGATGCTGATTCCAGAAGCTTGGGCTGGCAATCCACTTATGGATGAAGAGCGCCGTGCCTTTTATGAATATCACGCTGCCTTGATGGAACCATGGGACGGTCCGGCTGCAGTTGCCTTCACAGATGGTCGCCAGATTGGCGCAACTCTAGATCGCAACGGCCTACGCCCTGCCCGTTATTTCGTTTTGGACGACGACACCGTTGTTTTGGCTTCCGAAGCTGGAACCCTGCCATTTGACGAAAGCAAAGTTGTCACCAAGTGGCGTTTGCAGCCAGGCAAAATGCTTTTGATCGATTTGGAAGAAGGTAAAATCATCTCGGACGAAGAGATCAAGCACCAGCTTTCAACAGAGCTTCCTTATGACAAGTGGCTCGAAGAGACCCAGATCGTTCTTGAAGAATTGCCAGGCGAAAAAACTTCACCTCGCAAATACAAAGGCGATGCGTTGCTCGATGGACAGCAAGCCTTTGGATATACCCAAGAAGACATAAAGGTTTTGATGACGCCAATGGCCACAACAGGCCAAGAAGCGCTCGGCTCCATGGGAACCGACACGCCGATTTCTGCAATTTCGGACAAAGCGAAACTTCTGTACACCTATTTCAAACAGAACTTTGCACAGGTCACCAACCCGCCCATCGATCCGATCCGTGAAGAATCGGTGATGAGCCTCGTGTCCTTTATTGGCCCACGTCCAAACCTGTTTGATATTGAGCACAAGTCGAACGTCAAACGTTTGGAAGTCCGTCAGCCAATTTTACGCAATTCTGATTTGCAGAAAATTCGCGACATCAGCGATATGGGCGACAACCAATTTGTCTCCCGCATTCTGGACATGACCTACAATGCTGAAAAAGGGCCCGATGGCGTAAAAGAGTGTTTGGAAGACCTTTGCAAAAAGGCTGAAAAAGCGGTCAAAGGTGGCGACAACATCATCATCTTGTCAGACCGCCAGTTCAGCGCACAGCGTGTTGCTGTTCCTGCACTGTTGGCGACAGCGGCCGTTCATCATCACTTGATCCGCAAAGGATTGCGCACATCCGTTGGTCTCGTTGTCGAATCTGCAGAACCACGTGAAGTGCATCATTTCGCTGTTCTTGCAAGCTATGGCGCAGAAGCGATCAACCCGTATTTGGCCTTTGAAACACTGGCAGAAATGCACAGCGCTGGTTATTTCCCACCAGAGGTTGATGAAAAAGAAGTCGTTCAGCGCTACATCAAATCAATCGACAAAGGCTTGCTGAAAGTGATGTCCAAAATGGGCATTTCCACGTACCAGTCTTACTGTGGTGCACAGATCGTGGACGCTATCGGCCTGTCCAGCGAATTCATCGAGCAATATTTTACTGGCACTGCAAGCCAAATCGAAGGCATTGGCTTGGATGAAATTGCCAAGGAAACTTTCGAACGTCATCGCGCAGCTTATGGCAATGTGCCCGTTCTGCGCAGCAGTTTGGACGTGGGTGGTGACTATGCTCTGCGCGCGCGCGGCGAAGCCCACGCCTGGACATCTGATGAAGTCACAAACTTGCAACATGCGGTTCGTGGCAACAGCCAAGACAAATATCGTGCGTTTGCAGACTCAATCAACAAGCAGTCAGAGCGCCTCCTCACAATGCGAGGTCTCTTCCGCTTGCGCCCTGCAGAGGAAACAGGCCGCAAGCCGATCCCATTGGACAAGGTAGAACCAGCTTCGGAGATCGTAAAACGCTTCGCAACGGGTGCGATGTCTTACGGTTCAATTTCTGCTGAAGCGCACACGACGCTTGCGATTGCTATGAACCGCATTGGCGGCAAGTCAAACACGGGTGAAGGCGGAGAAGAAGTCGAACGTTTCACACCGATGGCCAATGGCGATTCAAAACGCTCAGCGATCAAGCAGGTGGCATCAGGCCGTTTTGGGGTGACGACAGAATATCTCGTCAACTCCGACATGATCCAGATCAAAATGGCGCAGGGCGCAAAGCCCGGTGAAGGCGGTCAATTGCCTGGCCACAAGGTCGACGCCATCATCGCTAAAGTGCGTCATTCAACGCCAGGTGTTGGTCTCATTTCTCCACCACCTCACCACGACATTTATTCAATCGAAGATTTGGCTCAGCTGATCTACGATCTGAAAAACGTGAACCCTGTTGCAGATATTTCTGTGAAGCTGGTGTCAGAAGTAGGCGTGGGAACGGTTGCTGCAGGCGTTGCCAAAGCACGCGCCGACCATGTGACAATTTCAGGCATGGAGGGTGGCACTGGTGCAAGCCCACTCACATCCATCAAACATGCTGGTTCGCCTTGGGAAATTGGCTTGGCCGAAACACATCAGACATTGCTGAAAAACAAATTGCGGTCACGCATCGCCGTTCAGGTGGATGGTGGCTTGCGCACAGGCCGTGACGTTGTTGTGGGTGCGCTTTTGGGTGCGGACGAATTTGGTTTTGCCACGGCACCATTGGTCGCTGCAGGTTGCATCATGATGCGCAAATGTCACCTCAACACGTGCCCTGTGGGCGTCGCAACGCAAGACCCTGTACTGCGCAAGCGCTTCAACGGTGCGCCAGAACATGTGATCAACTATTTCTTCTTCGTTGCCGAAGAAGTGCGCGAATTGATGGCTGAACTTGGTTTCCGCACACTGAGCGAAATGGTTGGCCAATTGGACGTGCTGGATCGTGACAAAGCAATTGATCACTGGAAGGCCAATGGGTTGGATTTCTCCAAGCTCTTTTATGACCCCAAAATGGGCGATGATGTCCCAGTTTATCACTGTGAGACACAAATCCATCATATCGACGATATTTTGGATCGTGAATTCATCAAGCAAGCGCAACCTGCGCTTGAGAACCGCGAACCTGTAAAGCTGAATATGAAAATCAGCAATTACAACCGCTCTGCAGGTGCAATGTTGTCTGGTGAAGTTGCCAAAAGATACGGCCACGCTGGGTTGGATGAAGACACAATCCATATCAAGTTGAACGGCACAACAGGTCAGGCATTTGGCGCTTGGGTCGCGAAAGGTGTGACACTTGAAGTAGAAGGCGAAGGCAACGACTATGTTGGCAAAGGCCTTTCAGGCGGTAAATTGATTATCTACCCACCGGCAACCGCGACACAGATTGATCCGTTCAAATCCATCATTGTGGGCAACACAGTGTTGTACGGCGCAGTGGAAGGGGAATGCTATTTCCGCGGTGTGGCCGGAGAACGCTTTGCCGTTCGCAACTCTGGCGCAATTGCTGTTGTCGAAGGCGTGGGTGACCACGGCTGTGAATATATGACAGGTGGCGTTGTTGCTGTTCTTGGACACACTGGCCGAAATTTCGCAGCTGGCATGTCTGGCGGCATTGCCTATGTGCTCGACGAAGACGGCACATTCGCAAATCGCTGCAACCTTGCCATGGTGGAGTTGGAACCTGTTCCGGAAGAAGATGATCTGATGGAATCACAACATCACCACGGCGGCGATATTGAACACCATGGACGCGTGGACGTGTCTTCCGACATGACACGTTACGACGACGAACGTTTGCGTCAGTTGATTGAGAACCACAAGAAATACACAGGCTCGACCCGCGCGGCCGAAATTCTCGAAAACTGGGAAACTTTCCGTCCCAAATTCGTGAAAGTCATGCCGACAGAATATCGCCGCGCATTGGCCGAAATCGAAGCTGCTCAAATGGCAGCAGGCGTTGCGGCTGAATAAACCAGCCAAGCAACGACCCCTAATTAGAAGATGATGACCGCAACGGCGGTAAGAATGTGGAGTGAAGTAAATGGGTAAAGTGACAGGCTTTATGGAGATTGACCGTCAGGACCGGAAATACCGTCCTGCGTCAGACCGCATTCGCAATTATGACGAGTTCATCATTCCGTTGCCGGAAACAAACCTGCGCGATCAGGCAGCCCGATGCATGGATTGTGGCATTCCATTTTGCCACGATGTAAAAGGTCTGAAGGGCTGCCCCGTAAACAACCAGATCCCTGATTGGAACGACCTTGTTTATCGTGGCGAGTGGGAAGAAGCGTCTCGCAATTTGCACTCCACAAACAACTTTCCCGAATTCACTGGCCGTATCTGCCCTGCCCCTTGCGAGGCATCTTGCACACTCAACATGATCGACAGTCCCGTGACGATCAAATCAATCGAATGTGCAATCGTCGACAAAGCTTGGGAAAACGGCTGGATCAAGCCGCAGCTTGCTGAAAAGAAAACAGGGAAAAAAGTCGCCATTATTGGCTCTGGACCCGCAGGAATGGCGGCGGCGCAACAACTTGCGCGCGCTGGGCACGATGTGCATCTTTACGAGAAGAACCAGAAAATCGGCGGCCTCATGCGCTACGGTATTCCGGACTTCAAAATGGCAAAGACCCATATTGACCGCCGTACAGAACAAATGGTCGCCGAAGGCGTCACGCTGCACACAGGTGTTCATGTGGGTGAAGACGTAAAAATTGAAGACATTACAGCTCAACATGACGCAGTCGTTTTGTCTGGTGGCGCTGAAAAACCGCGCGATCTTCCCATTGAAGGCCGCGACCTGAATGGTGTGCATTTCGCGATGCAGTTCTTGCCACAGCAAAACCGTCGCGTGGGTGACGAACACAACGACAATGTGGAACCCATTTTAGCCTCTGGCAAACATGTGGTGGTCATTGGCGGCGGTGATACGGGATCTGACTGTATCGGCACATCCATTCGCCAAAACGCACTGTCTGTGACCCAGTTGGAAATCATGCCAACACCGCCAGAAAAAGAAGACAAGCTTCTCACATGGCCAAACTGGCCTTTAAAAATGCGCACATCTTCCAGCCAGGAAGAAGGGGCGGAACGCGAATTTTCGGTTATGACCACACGTTTTGAAGGCGAGAATGGCCAAGTCAAGAAAATCATCTGCACCCGTGTAGATGAGAAATTCCAGCCAATTGAAGGCACTGAATTTGAATTGAAAGCTGATCTTGTTCTGCTGGCAATGGGTTTCGTGTCCCCCGTCACTGAGGGCATGCTTTCTGACCTGGGTGTTGATCTAGACCCACGCGACAATGTGTTTGCTGATACATTCAGCTACAAAACCAGCGTGGACAAAGTGTGGACGGCCGGCGACATGCGCCGCGGCCAGTCACTGGTGGTTTGGGCAATTCGTGAGGGGCGCCAATGTGCTCACGCCGTAGATCAAGCCTTGATGGGTGAAACTGTTCTTCCTCGTTAGGGGAAAGAACATTACCAAACCAAAGACGCAGCGACTTTAGTTGCTTGCAGCCACAGCTGAAACAGGTGCTGCGGGTGCAGGACTTGGCGGCCAGTTAAAATCGTCAGCCCGCCCGATACGTGCAGCAGTAGCTCCTGACAGACCCAGACCCGATTTGGGAGCATCAGTTGCTTTGGCGGGAGTGCGATCTCCGGCCAATTCCGAACCACCGTCAGAAGCTGGATCCCCCAAACGCACCACAATTGTTGTGCGGCTTTTCACAGGGTCATAAACCGCTTTCTTTGGAGCAAAAGTCTCTAAGTCAAACGCTGATGGTCTGTCACCAAATTCCGATGACAGTCCAGCCAAACCAACGCCACCTTCGAATGCCTGCCTGATTGTCGGTTCCACAAAGAATGCCAATCTTCTGCGTCCAGCCTTCGTCAAATTAATTCCATCTTTGCGACGAAGCAAAACAATTTGCCCGTTCACATCAGGACCCGAACGTGAGTAGGCACGGTCTTCATCAGAAAATCCGTCCCAGACATCAATGAACTGACCATTGGCAGAAGCTGCGGCTTTTGAATAAATCTCGTTGAACACCAGATAGTCTTTGCTCATGTTTTTAAAACGAACCGGCGGCAGCCCAACCCATGAAAATCGAACGCCACTTGCGCCTAGAGCTTTGGCAAGACTATCGACCCTTTTGATATAAGCTGCATCCCATTCGGGTGTGCGCTTCTTGAGTTTCTTGCCGTCGTCAATCATCAACTGACGATCGTTAGAGCCGAGCATAGCAACAATGAAATCGGGTTTTTCATCAGCGATCATTTGCGGAAGAACCGCAGGCCAATCGATGACATCGTCCCGAACAAAACCCGAAAGGCCTTTGGTTCTATCTACGACAACAATGGTTGCAGCATCACTCAACAGCTGCTCAAGACCATCAGCCAATCCACCCGCGAAAAAGTCGCCAACAACCAAGACTTTCTTGGCGCCTTCTATTTTTTCAACTTTTTCAGCAGATTTTACTGACGCTGCAGATGCGCCCGCGATGCGTACTCTCTTCTTGACTCTCTTTTTGGAACGGCTTCGTGTTGAGCGCTTTGCGGTCCTTTTTGTGCTGCGCTTTTTAGCGGTTGAACGCTTTGTTGTGCGCCGTTTCGTCTTGCGCTTCACGACTGCTTTTTTGGCTTTTTTCCGACCAAAAAGAATGCGGAACAGGCTTTTACGCTTGCGCTTTTTCGCTGTGGTTTGTGCATTTGCAGGTTGAACGAGACCAAACGCAGAATGCCCCACACTTTGCGGGGCACTTGCTGGAAACACCAGCGCGCTTACAAATAAGAACAATGTGGCTGCAACCAGCCGCGACAATTTCTTCACGAAACACCTATGCGAGTTTCAACCTCGCATAGGCACCAAAAGGTTAGCCACTGTTGCGAAGTCGTTTGAGCAGTTTATGGGACTCAAATCCGTCAGGATTGAGACCAAGTTTAATCTGCGCTTTGCGGATGGCAGAGCGCGTGCCGCCACCGATTTTTCCATCAATATCGCTGTCATACAACCCCAAGCGTGCAAGTAAAGACTGCAGCTCGATCTTCTCGTCAAAAGACAGCTTTTTGTGTGGACGCGGCAACTGCCTTTTGAAGTCACCATATCCGGCAATCTGATCACCCAGATGGCCCACAGCCAAAGCATATTTATCCGAATTGTTGTAGCGTTTGATCACATAGAAATTTTTCAGCATCAAAAATGCTGGACCATTTTTGCCAGCCGGAAATTTCAGCGTTGCGCGTTGATTGGCACGCGGAAAAGACTTTCCATTGGCACGGCGCACACCCAGCTTTGCCCAAGACCCTATAGTGCGTGTCTTATTGACGAATTTGGCAGCTGATCTTGAAGGTTTGACCTCATAGCCCCAGGTTTCGCCAGTGCGCCATCCATTTTTGCGCAACAGATTGGCAGCTGTCGCCAATGCATCTGGTACAGAACCCCAGATGTCCGCGCGTCCATCGCCATCGATATCTTGGCGGTAAGCGCGATAACTGCTCGGAATGAATTGTGTGTGACCCATGGCACCGGCCCAAGAACCGCGCAGGTTGTTGATGCTGATCCCGTTGTTTTGCACAATTTTCATTGCCGAGATCAGTTGCGTACGGGCAAATTTCCGGCGACGGCGGTCAGAATAAGCAAGTGTGGCCAATGAACGAATAACACTGCGTAAAGATTTGTCTTTCTTCAGCGCTTCGCCATAACCAGTTTCCATGGACCAGATCGCTAAAAGAATATCACGGTCAACTCCGTATTTCTTTTCAATGCGGCTAAGCCATTTGCTCCAGCGCTTCTTTTCATCTTGTCCACGCGCAATAGACTGCTCGTTCACACGACTGTCGAAATACATCCACATTTGTTGGCGGAATTCCGGTTGATATCGCGCCAGCTCCAGAACTTCTGGGTCTGGTGAACGAATACCTTTGAACGCGCGGTTATAGGTAGAAGACCTGACACCGTTCTTCGCAGCGACGGATTTAAAATCTTTAATCCATTTGCGGAAGCCAGCACTTGCTGAAGCTGGTTGAGCTGTGATGACAGCGAATGACAAGACAACGAATGATAAGATCAGGCGGCTCATTTTGCTGTTTCTATGCGCCATGAATAAACCCCTTTTTGAGTTTGCATCTTCCTGACAGGAAAGATTTTCGAATCGCCGATTCAAAACCATCTTTATTAACGATTGGTTTACCATGTTCTTGACTGAGGTGCCTATCGATCACAATTCGTAACCAATGCATGGCAATGGTGGTGAAAATTTGAACGCCGCGAATCCGTCAGGCAAAAGCAGGAGAAAACTGTGTCAGCTAAATCCCAAATGAACCGCCCTATTCGCAAAGCCGTTTTTCCGGTTGCTGGGCTGGGAACACGGTTTCTACCAGCTTCCAAATCTGTACCCAAAGAAATGCTCACCGTTGTTGATATGCCTGTCATTCAATATGCGGTGAACGAAGCCAAAGAAGCAGGCATTGAGCATTTTGTTTTTGTCACAGGTCGCAACAAAGCTGTGATTGAAGACCATTTTGACCTTCAGCCTGAGTTGCATGACACTTTGGCCAATCGCGGCAAAACAGAAATGCTGGATATTCTTGCAAAGAATCAACCTGAAGCCGGTCGCACGAGCTTTACACGTCAGCAAGCGCCATTGGGCTTGGGGCATGCTGTATGGTGTGCACGCGACATAGTCGGGAATGAACCCTTTGCACTTTTGCTTCCAGATATGGTTATGAAAGCAAAGGGCAAAGGCTGTCTTGCTTCCATGATTGATGTGTATAACGAAACGGGCGGCAACATTATCGCTGTTGAGCAAACCAGTGATGAAGATGTTCCTTCAAAGGGTATTGTGGCACCCGGTGAAAAATTTGGCGACGGATTTAAAATAGAGGCCATGGTTGAAAAACCAAAACTGGAAGATGCACCGTCAAATCTCATGATCAATGGTCGCTACATTCTGCAGCCCGAAATTTTCAGTCTCTTGGAAAACCAGGAAACAGGTGCGGGTGGAGAAGTCCAAGTAACCGACGCCATGGAAAAATTGGCACTACAACAAGACTTTTTCGGTTATGAGTTCACTGGCCAAACTTTCGATTGCGGTCTGAAAGAAGGTTTTATTGCAGCCAACATTCACTTTGCACTGGATCGTGACGACACCGGACCGGTTGTGAGGCAAATTATCAAAGATGCTCTCGCATCTTAGCTTTCAACGACCGACGAAACTCGCCTTCATGGCACTATCTTTGAAGGCGTATCCCGGCCCGCACGGTGGCAGCATCAAAACTCGATCCAGCATCTGAGCTTATCCCGCGTTCTAGGCCGACACGACCTGTCAATGCAGTGGTTCGATTCAAACGCCATTCTGCGCCTACTTCTGACTGCAGGAATATATCTTCGCGATCACCCATATCCACATCTGTGTAAGATGCAAAAACACGAGCATTTACAGAGAAATTAGGACGAATGTCTCGGGTTGCTGTCACCGTAGCGGAGTGAACAACAGAGCCATTTTCATCGGCAACAATTGTTCCTGCCAATGTGGATGCCAAATTTGCAGAAATCGTTGTGAAGCGTTCAGGCGACCAATTTATGGTTGCTGACAACAGCGGACTTTGCAGGGTATCAAGTGTTGGATCATCGAAAATTTCTGCACGATAGCCCAATCCTAGGGAACCGTTCAGCTTCTCGCCGAGGTCAAATGAAACACCGGCCTGAGCTTCAAAAATTCGGCTGTCTCGGCGGTTACCATTGCGGTCTACTTCATCATCATGAATTCGACCACCAGCCGAAATTTGGAAAAACGGGCTAAGCGCCGGGCTATATTGATATGCTGCGCGTGCTGTGGCCGACAATAGATAATTGTTGCGGTCGTCCTGTGATACAGAGCCGCTGCTCACAGTTTCAATGTCGCCGAACGTTGTACGGGTGATCGAAGCGCGAAGGCTGGTGGAAAGACGCCCAGCGTTGTGCTCAATTTCTGCGAAAGTTTGCAGATCGTTGATGATCGGACGATCGGTCAAGACAAAGCCCACAGGCAAATCTAGATTTTGACTTGTGGGCGTTTCAGTTGCCAAAAGATAGTTTAACCCAAGGCGTGCAATAGTTGCGCGAGTGATATCGATGCGCAGGTCCAGATTTGCATTGCCAGACGGTAAATCATCCGATTCATCATCGAAAAACTTCTGATAGTCTAGGCTGATATCGCCCCGGAGTTCATGAACCGACCAGTCTGATTCAAATCTCGCACGCGCTGTGGTTTGAGAGAAAGCGCTTGGGTTCCCCCCATCGGTGGAATCGCCATTTGATGTCCATCCAAACTCTTGCTGAATGGATGGGAACAGGTTGAAACTGCCAAGTCGCAACCCAACAGGAGCGAAGGGGTCTGCTTCCGCATCGCGGCGCGTTCCTTCAATCGGCGCAAATGGTCGATTGGTGATGGGCGATGCGTCACCTGTTATTGGATCAAAAATTTGAACTTGTGTTGCGCGGGTAGCTCGTGGGTTGCCATCGACTTCGACATCTTCATCACTGTTTGACAATTGCCGAATATTGGCTGTTTCAGCTGCGGACTGTGATCGCGTGTTGTTCAACCCATCATCGCGGTTTTCGTCTGGAATGGGCAGGCTGTCATCAAAAACTGGAGCTTGTGGTCTTTCCAACTCTTGTTCGGAATCATCAATTCCATCCAGATTCTCATCAGTCAGTGGTGTGCCGTTGCTTAAAGTTGGACGCAGTTCGTCTGTCTGCTGAGCATGTGCAAATTTTGTTTGAAAACCCGCCAAACCAACTGCAAGCACAGATGCAAGCAACAATTGATGGGATTTCAATTTCATAATTCGCAAACCAGTCACACAGCAGGAAGGGACTGCAAATCAGTCCAATAGATTACCGAAATGTAAACACGCGTGGTTAACCAAACCTTTCAATTCGGAGAACAGCCGTGCATTCGTCAATTATTTTGGTTCACGAATTGAGACAGATGCGTTAGGCATTCAAAATGTCGAACAAACAAAGCAAACTCGCGACCCAATCTGCATTGCGAACCCTCAACACAGAAGTTGATGGATTGTCAGCATTGGCTGCAGCATTTGAAAATGGTCTGTCAGAGAAATTTTCTGAGGCGGTTCACATTATTCGAAAAATTCAAGGTCGCGTTATCGTCACCGGTGTGGGCAAAAGTGGCCACATCGCCACGAAAGTTGCTGCCACGTTGGCATCCACAGGAACGCCTTCATTCTTTGTCCACTCCACCGAAGCAAATCACGGCGATTTAGGGATGATAGCCCGTGATGATGCGATCATTGCATTCTCATGGTCTGGTGAAACTGCGGAATTGCGCGGCACAATTGATTATTCCAAGCGATTCAATATTCCATTGATCGCAGTCACAGCAGGTGAAAGCTCTACATTGGGGCGCCACGCGGACGTTCTTTTAGCCCTTCCCAAAGAAAAGGAAGCCTGCCCTCACAACTTGGCCCCCACGACATCCGCCATTATGCAAATGGCATTGGGTGATGCGTTGGCGGTGGCACTGTTGGAAGGACGTGAGTTTACTGCTGACAATTTCGGCGTGTTTCACCCTGGCGGAAAATTGGGCGCTCAACTGAGCCACGTAAAAGATGTCATGCATACGGGCGACGAGATTCCTCTTGTAGAAACCGGCACACAGATGACCGAAGCCATCATTCAAATTTCACAACGTGGTTTTGGATGTGTTGGCGTTGTTGAGAACGAAAAACTCATCGGTATCATCACCGACGGCGACTTACGTCGCCACCTCTCTACGTCGCTGTTGGGCGAAAAGGTCGATGATATCATGACTGCCAATCCGCAAACCATTCAGCCCGAAATGCTGGCTGCTTCAGCGCTCGACATATTGAACAAACGCTCGATCACCACCTTGATGGTGACCGAAGATGACAAACCCGTGGGCATTGTTCATCTCCACGACTTGTTGCGCATGGGTGTGGCTTAGGCGCGCTCAACCTGCAGCGCGCCATCTTTGACACTTGTCACACGAACTTTCGCGCCTGCCTCAGTGTCAGCCCCAACGACACGCCACGTTGTGTCACCCAGTTTCACACGCCCGACACCGTCCACAATGGGTTCTTGCAATGTGGCTTCGCTTCCCACCCAACGGTTCAATGGTGAATTGAGTTCAGTGGGATCGGTCGGAGCACGACTGCTTGGAAACACTTTGCGCCCCACAAAAACCATCACAAAAGACAGAACTGCGAAAGCAACCAGTTGCGCTTGCCAAGGCCACCACGCCACATCGGCAAAGCCCGTTAGCGTGAGCGTTCCGATTATGAGGGCTGCAATCCCAAACCAAACCAAAAAGGTTGCGGGGATCAGAACTTCACCAATGAGAAGAACAAGACCCGCGACAAACCAAAACCAAGGCCCTATTTCAGCGAGTGCTTGCTGTATCATGAGTTTCCTCCTGTCGGGCGATTGGTCGGAACGCTGCGCTTCGTACGCGTGACAGATTTTTTACCACCGCCATCTTCGCCAAACACTTCTTTGGCAATTTCACCGATACCACCCAATGAGCTAACCAAAGCAGTAGCTTCCATGGGCATCATGATGACCTTTTGGTTGGGTGCAGAGCCAATCGTCTTCATAGCTTCGGTGTATTTTTGAGCCACAAAGTAGTTAATTGCTTGGCTGTTGCCCTGCCCGATCGCATCAGACACCACTTTGGTGGCAGATGCTTCGGCCTGTGCTTCACGCTCACGCGCTTCCGCCTCTCTAAATGCGGCTTCTCTCATGCCTTCAGCTTGCAGGATTTGAGATTCCTTATCGCCTTCCGCTTTCAAAATGGCAGCTTGGCGTTCACCTTCAGCTTCCAAAATCGAGGCACGTTTCAAACGCTCCGCTTTCATCTGACGGCCCATAGCCTCTACGAGATCGCTGGGCGGGTTGATGTCTTTGATCTCAATACGCGTCATTTTAATACCCCAAGGGGCAACAGCATCGTCCACCACATGCAAAATGCGTGTGTTGATTTCATCGCGTTTGGACAACAACTCATCAAGAGTCATAGACCCCATGACCGTCCGCAAGTTCGTCATTGTGATGTTCAGAATCGCATTGTTCAATCCGCTGACCTCATAAGCGGCTTTCGGCGCATCCAAAACTTGGAAAAACGTCACGCCATCCACACTACAGGTGGCGTTGTCTTTGGTGATAACCTCTTGGGTTGGAACATCCAAAACCTGTTCCATCATATTCATTTTCGAGCCGATTCGCTCAACAAATGGCCACAACAAATTCAAACCTGGTGTAAGCGTTCGGTCAAATCGACCAAGTCTTTCAACAGTATAGTTGAATCCTTGAGGTACAATTTTGATCATCGACAACAATGTGATGATCAACAAAAACCCTAATACAAGTATCGCAATATCAGATATTTCAATTAACATAATTTTCCCTTCCTAATTAATTCTTAGATGGGAATTATTTCTGAAAAATCAATGGAAATACGCGCTACAGAACCTGTTTTCAGGCAATTACACCCAACCTTGCAATTCACGGTTAACAATAGCCTCTATCACATCCAAACCTTCGGCGCTGTCGTTAAGGCAAGGAATGTGGCTGAAGTGCTCTCCCCCATTGTCTTCGAACTCTTCACGCACCTCGCCGTCGATTTCCTCCAACGTTTCAAGACAGTCGGAAGAAAACCCCGGGTTCACAACACACAGCCGCTTCACGCCTTCCTTAGCCAAGCGTTCGACCGTTTTATCGGTATAGGGCTGCAACCATTCTTCTGGTCCAAATCGAGATTGGAACGTGGACAAAAGAAACCCCTCTTTCCATCCCATTTTTTCGTTCAGCAAACGAGACGTTTTCAAGCAATGGCAATGGTAAGGATCGCCCTTTTCAAAATAGCTTTTGGGAATGCCATGATACGACGCCACGATGTGTTCTGGCTCGAAATCCAAGCCATCAAGATGTTTGGATATAGATTGAGCAAGCGCGTCAATATATGCGGGGTCATCGTGGTAAGCTGGCGCTGTACGCACTGCCGGCATCCATCGCATCTTCATCAAAGATTCAAAAACCTTGTCATTCACTGTCGCGGTGGTTGCCGCGCAATATTGCGGATAAAGCGGGACCACAAGGATCCGTTCGCAACCAGCTTCTTGCAGAGCGTTCACACGACTCTCAATCGATGGATTCCCATACCGCATGCACCAATCAATAACAAAGCGATCATCTTTTCCAAACCGTTCGAACAATTGATCAGACTGAGAGCGCGTGAATGTGCGCAGCGGCGACTCGTCCTTTTCTTTGTTCCAGATGGAAGCATACAATTCACCCACCTTTTTTGGGCGGGTGTTCAAAATGATTCCGTTCAGCAAAGGCCACCATATCCAACGGGATGTTTCGATAACGCGTCTGTCGGACAAAAACTCTTTGAGATAACGGCGCATACTAACAGTATCGTGGCCATCGGGTGTTCCCAAATTCACCAGCAACACTCCAATCTTCCCAAAATTGACCTTGGGATGTTCTGCAGGAAAACTCTTTGCAGAAACGTCCCGTTCAAAGGCCGTTTTATTTGGAATTACACCCATCAGAATTTCCCGTCAGTTACTCATAGATCCGTGCTTTGGAGATACAGCAGCTAACAGGTAAAACGCAACACGCAAGACTGTTACCAACTGCCACGCACAGACCTGCAACGTCCTTTGTGCTCAAATTCGAATTTACATCAAAAAAATACAGTTTACCCGTGACGGCCTGTCATGAAGGTGCAAAACTATTTCGATCAGGTGGCTAAAAAGATGAATTCATACCGGTGGAGATCAATATGAACAAAGTAGTGAAAACAATCGGCGCACTCGCGATCGGGACAACGTTGGGGTTCAGCACCCTCACCGCAGCGCTGGCCGAGAAAATAAATGTGAGTTTCATTGTTGCAAGCGACATGGACACAATGTCGGGCAAAGACCGGGGTGGCGTCGCCCGCCTTGCAGCCGTTGTAAAGGCCGAACGCGCCAAAGGTGGGAACTCTGTTTTTGTCTACCCTGGAGATCTTCTATCGCCCTCAATCCTTGCCGGGTTCGACAAAGGTGCTCACATGATTGAATTGCTCAACATGACGCCACCGGACATTTTGGTTCCCGGAAATCACGAATACGATTTTGGGCCAGACGTCTTCTTGAAGCGTATGAATGAAGGCAAATTCACAAAACTTGCCACGAACACCCGTTACAAAGACGGTACGAAAATTCCAGGTTTTGAGGATACAAAACTCATGACCTTTGGCGATGTGAAGGTCGGCTTCATGGGCCTGACCACGGAAGATACGCCAGACATTTCGAGCCCGGGCAATATCGTGTTTGCCAGCAACTTAGAGACCGCCCGCACCACTGGCGACGCCCTACGTGAGCAAGGGGCTGACATGGTTGTGGCAGTGGTGCACACGGCTCAACGCATGGATTTTGATTTGCTCTACAAAGCTGGAGTGGATGTCGTTCTTTCAGGCCACGACCACAATTTGCATGTGTTCTACGATGGTCGTCGCGCTTTGGTTGAATCGAAAGAAGAAGCTGAATACGTGACAATTATGGATGTGGAATTTGATGTGGGCGAAAGCCGTGGCCAACGCCGTGTTCGCTGGTGGCCAAATTTCCGCATCATCGACACCGCAACAGTGACCGCCGACCCTGAAGTGGCCAAAAAAGTTGCTGGTTATGAAGCCACTCTTTCCAAAGAGCTGGACGTTAAAATTGGCACAACAGATGTGGAATTTGACACAAGACGCGCCAGCGTGCGGGCCAGTGAAAACGCCTTTGGCAATCTGGTGGCAGACGCCATGCGCACAGCCGTTGATGCTGACATTGGTTTCACAAATGGCGGCGGCATTCGCGGCAACACCGTTTATGATGCTGGCCACACCGTCACGCGTCGTGACGTGTTGACCGAATTGCCATTTGGCAATGGCACGGTAAAACTGGAACTGTCAGGCAAAGACGTGCTCGCAGCGCTGGAACACGGATATCGCGGCGTCCCAGAGCCAGAAGGATCATTTTTGCATGTGTCGAATCTGAAGGTCACAATTGATACGTCCAAACCAGCTGGTAGCCGCATTTCCGACGTCTTGGTGGGTGGAGAACCACTCGATCTCGCCAAGACTTATACTGTCGCCACAAATGATTTTATGGGTCGTGGCGGTGATGGATATAAAATGCTGCGCAATGGAAAGTCTTTGATCAATGCGGATTCCGCTAAACTCATGGCCAATGACGTTATGGCCCATGTGCGAAAACTAAAGACTGTAAAGACCGGAATCGATGGGCGTTTGACCATCAAATAACCCACACTATATCAGCTTTGAGGAGAGCCGCTTCATCATTGGAGCGGCTTTTTTCATCAAATGCTAAGCCTCGTAATCGCGCTCGTCTGAAATGACTTTGCCATCATTCGGCAAGCTGGAGACTTGCTCCACATGACCACCTAATTTGGTTAAGTCCCGCAAGCTGGATTCGATGGAACCCAAATCCAAATCTTCTCCCACCACCTGCAGGCGCATCGCATCTTGATCGCCATTGCGCTCTACAATCAGTCGGGCAGATGAAATATTGTTGTGGCGTTTCAGCAAGTCACCCACTTGTTTGGGGTCCACAAACATGCCCTTGATTTTCGTCCGTTGATCAGCACGCCCCATCCAACCTTTAAGACGCATATTTGTGCGGCCACAAGGTGATGGCTTGTCAATTATCGCAGACAAATCTCCCGTCCCAAATCGCACAAGCGGATATGTTTTAGAAAAATTAGTCACAACCAACTCGCCCACTTCGCCATGAGCAACTGGCTCATCTGTGCCCGGACGTACGATTTCTACAATGAGGTCTTCGTTGACAACCATGCCATCGTTCACCGAACCATCGCTCATCGTTTCATAGGCAATCACACCAAGGTCGGCCGTGGCATAGCATTGCATGACCTGTACTCCGCGGTCTGCATAGGCATCACGCAAAGACGGAAACAAAGCACCGCCGGAGACCAAAGCCCGTTTGATCGACGACAGATCTTTTCCCATTTCATCAGCTTTGTCCAAAATCACTTTTAGATAGTCCGGTGTCCCTGCATAGGCTGATGGTTTCAAAGCGGCGGCAGCATCGACCTGCATTTCCGTGTTCCCAATTCCGGCCGGAAACACCGTGCAGCCCAGCGCACGCAATCCTTCATCCAAAATGAAACCGCCTGGTGTCATATGATAAGATAATGCGTTGTGAACGACATCCCCTTTGCGGAAACCTGCCGCAAACAATGCACGCGCGCCAAGCCATGGGTCCACACCTGCGCCTTGCGGTTCCCATATGGGGCCTGGTGACAAGAAGATGCGGCTGCCAGCCAAGGCTTGCTCATTTGCAAACCCACCAAATGGAGGGTTTTTCTGCTGCGCTTCCATGAGTTCTGGTTTGCGCAACACAGGCAATGACGCCAATTTTTCGCGAGACGTAATATTGAGATCATGGCCTTTCAAATGAGCGGACAAACCCGCTGAAACCTGAACGGCTTCAGTAAGGTGTTCTGGCAGTGTTTTAAAAAGCTGTGTTTCGCGCTCATCCGCAGAACGGTTTTCACGATCATCAAAATATTCAGTCATGGAAATCCTATCTTAAAATTCTAATCCACCGCGCCAAATCCAAAAGGCTCATCAAAGCGCCTGCCACATAGGTAAATGCGGCGGCCTTCAAAACACTTCGCGCGCCTTTCAAGTCGCTCTCATGCAGATAACCACCTTCTTGCAATATCGGCAAAGCCTTGTTGAAGCTCGCATCATATTCCACAGGCAATGTGATCAGATGAACAACAATGCGTATGGCCAACAGCGCAACTCCAAAAGCGACCAAACCAAAAAAGGCAGCTGGTGTGCGGGCAAACACAGCCAACACGGGTGCAGCGAGAAAGAATACGGATGCGATCTTGTCCGTCACGCTGGCAATGCCAACCAACCATTGGCGCAATCGCAATCCCTTTTCTTGATGATAGTCCTGCAAGGCGTGACCGACTTCGTGGGCCGCAACCGCCACCCCTGTCAGGCTGGCTTTGTGAAAATTGTCGGCAGACAACCGCACCATCTTATCCTGCGGGTCGTAATGATCGCCTCGATCCGTTTCTTCAACACCCACACCAGTGAGACCAAAATGCTCGACCAGGTGTTGGGCCAGTTCACCACCAGTGCCAGGAAAATCACTGCGCTCTTCGCCGTGTTTTTTCATCTCGCGCTTGATCCAGTATTGCGGCCAGAAAACCGCAATCAAGAAAAGCCCTATCCCGATGACAGCTCCGATTGCCACCGCTAAACATGATCCACTGAAATGCGCGCGTGGGGCGCAATGGCTTGCAGAATATTCTCAACACCACCATCGAGCGGGGCGAGATCAACCGAAATGAGCTTCGGCGGAGCTTCGCCCATAGGCCACAACTGCAAAAGCAATTGAAACTCATTTTCCTGGCGTTCCAATCTCACCTCTTTTATCTGCTCCCACGGGACAGCTTGAGACGAATGCCGCGCATCAAAAAATCCATCAGGCCGTACAGCGACAATAATTTCTTCCCGCATATATCGATAAATCATCGCGGCGGAGCAAAAGCTGAAGAATATCCCGCCGGCTACAAATGTGATCCAATAGGGGTGAGAAAACGACATGAGGCGTGAAAACAACCAGATCAAAAAACTGATAATCAACGTCAAACCAACGGCGGTTGTTACCGAGGTTCGAAACGATTTTTTAGAATAACGGTACTGATTGGCCATCACGGAAATATAGTGACTTGAAGCACAGGCTGCTAGTCAGAAATTCGTGCACTAGCGAACTCGAAACGAGACACCCTCCGACGAACGAAACCGCTTATTGCCTGTTTTGGTAAAGCTTACACAACTTGTTCCTTTTGCCGGACCGCTTGGGAAAGTGGTGCAAACTTTGTTGGCACCTGAATATCGCCATGTCCCATTGAGATTGCCAGCAATGCTGCGCGCGCTGACTGTTCCGTTGGGGCGATAAAGCATCCTGATGGACAGGCCAAACCGGCGCGTTGTGATCACTTTGCCCAACATCTCTTTGGCAATTTCAGAACGGCTAAGTGCTTTTGCCTCCGCAGAATTGGGAAACATTACCAATGTGGCAAACAGCATTACAAATGAAACTTTGATCATAATTCGCTCCGGTCATTCATCGTGCTTTAGTTACGAACTGAAACGCAGCTGGGTTTCAACGATGTTTAAGCCAACCAGCGTTTGCGGCGCTTATAGTGTTTGACATCTTTGAACGACTTACGCCCCTCGCCGCCCACACCCAAATAGAATTCTTTCACATCTTCGTTTTCACGCAATGCCTTGCCTTCGCCATCCAGAACCACACGGCCTGATTCCAGAATATATCCATATGTGGCATAGCGCAGCGCGATGTTCGTGTTCTGCTCTGCCAATAGGAACGAAACGCCTTCTTGCGTATTCAGGCTTTGGACAATTTCAAAAATTTCTTCCACCAATTGAGGTGCAAGCCCCATCGACGGTTCGTCCAACAAAATCATCTCGGGTTTGGACATCAGCGCGCGTCCAATCGCACACATCTGTTGCTCACCACCTGATGTATAGCCCGCCAATGACGTACGCCTTTCCCGCAAACGCGGGAAATAATTGTACACCATTTCAAGGTCTTTTTTGATCGCTGCCGCACCATCTTTGCGCGTGAACGCCCCTGTCATGAGGTTCTCTTCAATAGACAAGTGACCAAAGCAATGGCGGCCTTCCATCACCTGTATACAACCGCGTCGCACAAGATCGTTGGGCGAAAGAGACTGAATCTCCTCGCCTTTGAACATGATGTTACCCTTTGTCACATCACCACGCTCAGCGCCCAAAAGGTTTGAAATCGCTTTAAGCGTTGTGGTTTTGCCAGCACCATTCGCACCCAAAATGGCAACGATGCCCCCTCGAGGAACAGTCAATGAAACGCCTTTCAGAACCAAAATCACGTGATCATAGATCACTTCAATATTGTTCACTTCCAGAATGGTTTCAGCTTGATCAATTTCAGCGGCAGTAGACATAGGACAATCTCAAATTACAAAGTCTGCCAAGCAAATATCAGGGCAGAGAAAAAAGTGTTTCGGGTGAACGATGTATCACCCACCCGAAACGGTTTTTGTGCTTCAGTTTTCCCTCAACGGAAAAACTGAACCGGACTTAGCCGCACTCCTGACCTTTCCAGCCAGGCTTATCAGATACGTATTTCGCTGCAGCTTCTTCAAGCAACGGTCTCACAACATCTGTCATAGGAGGGATAAGGTCGGTTGTGCGTTTCCAGTCACTTCCGTCCCATTGCTGAATGAAGATCGCACTGCCACCTTCATGGTCAGCACATGACCCTTTTACTGGGCCAGCAAAGCCTTCAAGGCCGAGCTCTTTCATACGTGCATCTGTCAGGTTGATACCTTCAAGACCGTCACGCATGTCAGCGCCAGTGATGTTTTTCTTACCGGATTTTTCCTGTGCCACTTTGATTGCTTCAGCAACCAAAACCGCATTGTAGAGACCACGGTTGTACAAAACATCGCCAACTTTGTCTGGGTCAGTCAGGCTCTTGCCTGCATCAACGACGAGCTTCTTAACGTCTTGAAGCGCAGGGAAATCTGCACCAACGCCGGAGAAGTTTGCGGCAAGATAGCCTTTGCCTGTCGCGCCCACAGGGTCGAGATCAGCATGAGCGCCAGCCCACCAGTTGCCGATAAACTTGTCCATTGGGAAGCGGATTTTAGCGGCTTCTTTAACAGCTGTAGCGTTCATCGCGCCCCAACCCCACATGATCATCCAGTCAGGACGTTCTTTGCGGACGTTGAGCCACTGAGAACCTTGGTTCTGCATGTCCTTACCAGCGACCGGGAAACCAACCCATTCGAAACCAAGTTTCGGAGCAAGTTTTTCCAGCAATGGAATTGGCTCACGGCCATAACCAGCATCGAGATAAATGAACCCGATTTTTTTGCCTTTAAGGCCACCGTTGGAATCAATATACTTCAAGATCGAAGACATCTGGCTCCAATAACCGGCGGGGTATGTGAACGTGTAAGGGAAAGATTTGCCCACACCCGCAGCTGACAATCCATAACCCATAGAAAGAACAGGAATTTGGTCGACAGGAGCTTTCGGGATCAGCTGAAGCGTGATGCCTGTTGAAAGCGGATTGTACACCAAAGCGCCTTTGCCTTTAGTTGCTTCGTAGCACTCAACGCCTTTTTGCGCGTTGTAGCCTGTTTCACATTCTTCAACTTTGATTTTGACACCGCCAATGCCACCATCACGCTCGTTGAGCATGTTGAGATAGTCCGCAAAACCATTGGCAAATGGAATGCCGCCACCAGCAAATGGGCCTGTGCGATAACTTAGTGATGGAACATAGAGTTCCTCCGCATGTGCGGTAACGAGCGTACCAGTGACGGCAATCGCCGTAGCTGCAACGCCCAATACAAGAGATTTAAGTCTCATTGTCTTCCTCCAGTTGTGACGCCTCCCAGCGTCGGATTGAAACCTACAAAATTTTGAAGACACGTGGTTTCTTTTCGCATCTCCATCACGCGCGTTCTATTGGGCGCGTTATTCGTCTTAGCCATATGGGAATGGCCAATTGCGCAATTTCTCTTTTCCGATTTGCCACATGCGCGCCAGTCCATGAGGCTCCACAATCAAGAATAGAATAATCAATGAACCGATGATCAACTGGGTGATGTGTTCTGCTGTGGCGGCTCCAATGTTCAAACCAACAATCTCTGGGGCTGAGCGGATGACGATCGGCAAAATGAAGATCAATGCCGCTCCCATGAAACAACCGATGAGTGACCCCATGCCGCCAATGATCACCATGAACAGAACCTGGAATGAAACATTGATGTTGAAGCTTTCAACCTCTGCGGCACCCAACCACATGAACACCATCAACGCACCAGCAACACCGCAATAATAAGACGACATGGCAAATGCCGAGAGTTTTGCATTAAGCGGTTTGATGCCCATCAATTCCGCGGCAATGTCCATATCGCGGATCATCATCCAAGATCTGCCGATGCGCCCGCGGATAACGTTTGACGCAACCCAGGTCAGTGCAACAACAATTCCCAACACCACAAAATAACGTGTCATAGGTGTGGCAGATGCTCCTGTGACAGCGATACCAAAAGCCGTTTTGGTCGGCACCTCAATCGCGCCGGAATCATTGTAATTGTACAACCACGCCACACGAATGAACGCCCATTCCAGAAAGAACTGGGCAGCCAAAGTTGTGATCGCGAGATAGAGCCCTTTGATGCGCAAGCTGGGAAGTCCGAAAACGCAACCGACAATTGCTGCAAAAAATCCGGAAAGCAAAACATGGATCAAAATGTTCACATCAGGAAAGATGGTCACAAGCTTATAACAAGAATAGGCACCAACACCCATAAATGCGCCAGTGCCCAAGGACAGCTGGCCGCAATAGCCTGTGAGAATATTCAAACCAATTGCCGCAAGTGAGAAGATCAAAAACGGAATCATGATTGAGTTTATGAAAAAGTCATTTCCAAAAAACGGAATGATGACAGCAGCAATCACAAGAATGACCCCAAGGCCGATCTTGTCTTGCAGAATTGGGAAAATTGCTTGATCGGCTTTGTAGTTCGTTTTGAACTGACCTGCTTCGCGATAAAACATTAAGCCTTCACTTTCTTGTTCTTTTTTGAAGCCGCAGCTTCAAGCCCGTTTCTGCGCTCTTCAATGGCCATATGCATCAGTTGAGCAATTTTTGCGCTGCGCGCTGTGGCCTGATCGAAAACCTTCACATGGCGCAATTTTTTACCCGTGCCTTCCAGCAGCTTGTTTGGATCATCAAGCGCAGCACCCCACCAAAACCCAAGGTTGACGCGATCGGTTTGCGGCATGAGATAGCAATAGGCTTCACTCATCTTTTTTTCACCAAATCCAAAGGCGACTGCTTTGTCGCCTTTCCTTGGAACCTCCACCGTGTCTGGATGCAGTCCAACAACCAGCGCCCGCAGATCATCTGCAATCGCTTTCACAGCTTTCGAACGGCGACCGAAGACCCCGCCCCACGTTCCATGTTTGGTGATTGTTGTGACCATTGATGACATCACACCCGCTCGATTATCTTCTCACCGAAGAGACCCTGTGGGCGGAACAAGAGGAAGATAAGAGCCAACATATAGGCAAACCAAGCTTCGACGCCTCCGCCAAAAAGACCGCCCCAATAAACTTCGAATATCTTCTCGCCGATCCCGATAATCAGACCGCCAACAATCGCTCCTGGAATGGACGTAAATCCGCCCAGAATGAGAACCGCCAATGCTTTCAAGGCAATCACCTCAAGGGCAAACGACACATCAGAACGTGCGCCCCACATAATACCAGTGACCAAAGCAACCACACCCGCAGCGAACCAGACGATGGCCCAAATTTGGTTCAGTGAAATGCCAACTGACAGCGCCGCTTGGTGATCATCCGCCACAGCACGTAATGCCCGACCAATGCGTGTTTTGGAAAAGAAAATCGCAAGTGCAATCACCATCACCGTGGCAATGACAACCGCTGCGATATCGAGGTGTTGAAGCGAAACCAATCCGCCAAACATCTCTAAATCGGTCACACCTGTAGGTAAGCCCAATTCTGTCGTGATCATTGTTTTTGGCTCACCACCAAAAATTGATTCCCCTGCCCCTTTGAGAAACAAGGTCAGACCAATCGTTGCCATCAGCAAAATTGCGTCATGCTGACCAACCAGGGGCCGCAAAACCACCCGTTCGATACCCATCGCCAGTAGCGCCATCACACCAATCGTGAGGAACAACGCAATCCAAGCGGGAATGCCCAACGCATGCAGTCCCACCAGTGTCAGGGCAGCGAACACCACCATGATTCCCTGTGCGAAATTGAACACGCCAGATGCTTTGAAAATCAAAACAAAGCCCAAAGCAATCAGGGCATAGAGAATACCGGCCACAAAGCCTTCCCAGATCGTTTGCACAAACAAATCTGGCAACTCTCCAATGAGAACGAAAGGCGCGACGAAAATTTCATTCAGCAAGTCCATCACATCACCCCTTTTCCGGCACAACAAGTTCGGGAAACAATCCCGCTAAACCAAGCGCAATCATCAACACTGCGATGGCCCAACGCATCCAGCGTGGCACCATGATCAAAAGAACACCGCCCCCCAGCAAAAACATTGAAACGGCTTTGGGATAGTCGGCCAGAATATCCATTAAAATTCTCCATCAATGGGGCACCCCGAGATAGGCGTCGATCACTTCTTGACTGGCTTGGACTTCCTCAGGAATTCCATCGGCAATCTTCTTGCCGTAATCCAGAACAACCACGCGATCAGCCAAATCCATCACGACACCCATGTCATGTTCAATCAACGCAATCGTTGTGCCGAACTGTTGATTCACGTCGATGATGAAGCGGCTCATATCCTCTTTTTCTTCGAGGTTCATACCTGCCATTGGCTCGTCCAGCAGCAAGAGATCTGGCTCTAACGCCAAGGCGCGGCCAAGCTCAACACGCTTTTGCAAACCATACGGCAACTTGCCAACTGGTTGGCGACGAATGTGGGCTATTTCCAGAAAGTCGATAATTTCTTCAACACGACGGCGGTGTTCAATCTCTTCGTCACGCGCCGGGCCATAATAAAACATCTGAGTGATGAAGTTCTTATTCATCTTCAGTGAACGGCCAGACATGATGTTATCGAGCGTGGACATGCCTGTAAAAAGCGCAACGTTTTGAAAGGTTCGTGCAATGCCTGAAGCCGCTGCTTCATAAGGCTTCATCTTTGTTCGCGTTTCCCCACGAAAACGGATCGTCCCTTCTTGGGGATGATAAAACCCGTTGATCACATTGAGCATAGAGGTTTTACCAGCACCATTGGGCCCGATAATTGCGCGCACTTCGCCTTTGCGAATATCAAACGAAATATCTTCAATAGCTGTCACACCACCAAAGCGCAGAGTGACATTGTCAACGGAAAGAAGTTCCTCCCCGACAGCAACCCCATCATCACGACCAGAGTTCAAATTCATTGCAGGGGGTTTGGTGTGTGCGTTCATTCCGCAGCCTCCTTCATGCTCTGAGGTGCGTAGGTTTTTGCGTCTTCGATTTTCACAGTGGCTGAGATGTTGCCTTTACGGCCATCTTCAAACACCACTTCAGTTTCAACAAAACGTTCGGACGAACCATCGTAAAGCGCTTCAATCAAAGGTTCGTAACGCTCGTTAATCAATGATCGCCGCACTTTCATGGTGCGCGTCAACTCGCCGTCATCGGCATCCAGCTCTTTGTGCAATACAAGGAATCTTTGGATTTGGGCACCAGCAACACGCTCTTCTGACGCGAGGTCTTGATTCACCTGATCTACGTGGTCAGCCATCATCGCATAGACTTGCGGATGATTGGCCAGCTCTTGATAAGATGCATAAGCGATATTGTTGCGTTCGGCCCAGTTTGCGACTGGCTGCAAATCAATGTTCAACATCACGGCAGTGAAGTCGCGACCATCCCCGACAGCAACAGCTTCTTTAATGTTGGGGAAAAATTTCAGTTTGTTCTCGATGTATTTTGGCGGGAACATGCTGCCATTGTTCAACTTGCCCACATCCTTGGCCCTGTCGATGATGCGCAGATGACCGTTTCCATCAAGGAACCCGGCGTCCCCCGTTTTCACCCAACCTTCTTTGGACTTCGTGTCAGCTGTTGCAGCATCGTTTTTATAATAGCCCATGAACACGCCGGGCGATCGGTACAACACTTCACCCGTATCGGTGATATCGATCTCCACATCAGGTGATGGCGTGCCAACAGTTTCCGCAGAAATTTGACCATCAGGTTGCGCAGTGATGTAAACACTGGCTTCGGTTTGGCCGTAAAGCTGCTTTAAATTCAAACCAAGGGAACGGTAGAATTTAAAAATCTCCGGACCAATCGCCTCGCCGGCCGTGTACCCCACCTTCATGCGGGTCATTCCAAGACGGTTCTTTAAGGGGCCGTAAACAAGGAAATCTCCCAAGCGGTAAAACAGCTTATCCTTTAAAGAAACGCCACTTTCACCATTGAGAATTTTCTCACCAACGCGGCCCGCCACGTCGAGAAAATACTTAAACATTTTCTGTTTAAACGAACTCGCATCTTCCATGCGCACCGTAATATCGGTCAGCAAACCTTCAAAAACGCGCGGTGGCGCAAAGAAATAAGTTGGCGCAATTTCACGACGGTTTTCTGTAACCGTGTCAGGGCTTTCGGGACAACACACACAATACCCAGCGGTCATAGACTGACCATATGAGAAAATATGATCCCCCACCCAAGCCAATGGCAGATAGGCGATGATCTCATCGGTCTCATCAAAACTGTCGAACTGATTGGCATTGCGGGACGATATAACCAAGTTGTCGTAGGACAACATCACGCCTTTGGGCTTTCCGGTCGTCCCAGACGTATAAAGCATCACGGAAAGGTCTTCGCCCTTCCCTTCATTTATTCCGTCCAGCCATTTTGACCCAAGCTCGGCATCGCCAGCCAGCGCTTCGCGGCCTTGGGTTTGCAATGCCGTGATGTGATGCAAAAACGGCTCATCATAGTCACCTAAACCGCGCTGCCAATCGTAAGCAATTTGCTTCAATTCGGGCAGCTGATCTTTGATGGATAGAATTTTATCGACCTGTTCCTGGTCTTGAACAATCGCGAACTTCACCTCTGCATGTTGCAGCACATAGACCATCTCGTCAGCAACAGCATCTGCATATACAGGAATGGGCACACCGCCCAAAGCCTGTACGGCAGCAAAGCTCCAATAAAGCGCGGGGCGATTGCCACCCACAACGGCAACTTTGTCGCCCTTCTTTAACCCAATGGCCTGCAGACCAAGAGAAAACGCTCGGACTTCTTCCAGCATTTCAGCCCAAGACCAAGTTTGCCAAATGCCGAAATCTTTGTGGCGCATAGCTGGTCGCCCAGCGAAAACACTGGCGTTGTGAACCAACAGTTTTGGAAACGTGTCCAACCCATTTGTGGCGTTGCCCATGGTCGAAACGTCCTCCCAAACGTTTTTACCCAACTGCGCAGTCGGCGCAGTCAATATGTTACAAGATGCTCAATTTAGAGCTTTTTCTTGCAACAAGTGTTGCCCGTAGCGCACCACTTGGCAAGTACCTAATTAGGATAATGCCTCAGTTTCTGAGAATGGCCATTTTCAATCCAATTGCGATGAAACGCAGACATCAAAATACTACAAACCGTTATGGTTCTGGGTCACTCCGCAGCTTGCAATTCGGTCAATCCGCCAACATTCATAAAGCCCGCACGCAAACGAATGCGCTCGTTCATTGCGCTTTCCACATTGCGTTCTTTCACATGACCAAAGCCGCGAATTGTTTCTGGATATTTCGCCAACGCGATTGCAGCTTTTAAATTCTTTGCGCTCAGTTCACCGGCGATCTCATCCAAAACCACTTCATAATCTGCAAGCAATTCGCGCTCCATTTTACGCTCAGCTGTATATCCGAAAACATCAAACAACCCACCGCGCAAGAAACGCGCCTTCGCCAACCAGCCGTAAGCTTTCATCATCCATGGGCCATATTGCTTTTTGATCAGATGGCCTTTGTCATCGCGTTTGGAAAATAAAGGAGGCGCCAAATGAAACTCAAAAGAATCCCAGCTTTCGAACTGACTTGAAACTTGTTTCAAGAAGTCCCCATTGGAATAAAGCCGCGCAACTTCGTACTCATCTTTGATCGCCATGAGCTTGTAGAGATTTTGCGCCACAGCCTTGGTAAGTTGCCCCTGTTTGCCGCCAACCTTTTCTTCCAAAATTTTGATTTGCGTCAGGCGTTGTGCAAATCGATCGGCATAAGCGGCATTTTGATATTCTGTCAGGCGGGCAACCCGTCTTTCAATGGCCTCGTCTGCAGTTTCAGAAATTTTGCGATGCTCGAGAACATCCGCGACGGGCCTTTCGCTCACAGGCAACAATGCTTTGTCGTAAGCGGCCGCGCGCCCCCACTGGAACGCACCTTGGTTCATGGGAATTTGCACGCCGTTCAATTCAATTGCGCGCATGATCGCCGCTTCAGAAACGGGCAAGCCCCCATTTTGCCAAGCAAAACCAAGCATGAACATATTTGATGCAATCGCATCGCCAAACAATGCGACAGCCAGCTTTTCGGCTTCCACCACAGAGGTTCGATCTTCACCGGCTGTCTTCTCCAGTGTTTTGATGATGCGTTGTGTCGGGAACGAAAAGTCCACATTGTGCGTGAATTCGCCAGAGAGCTTCTCATGAGTGTTCAACACAACAGTGGTGCGGCCCTTCTCAATTGAACCCAACACCTTTTGTGTTGATGCAGTCACCATATCGCATCCCAAAATCAGGTCTGCACCTGAAGCTGCAATGCGAATGGATTTGATGTCTTCGGGGCTTGGAGCGATGCGCAAATGGCTGGCCACTTCGCCGCCCTTTTGTGCCAAGCCAGCCATATCGATGATCGCAGAACCCTTGCCTTCCATATGCGCAGCCATGCCAAGCACAGCGCCCACCGTCACAACACCCGTTCCGCCAACGCCCGTTACAATGATGCCATAAGAACCATCAAGTTCGGGCAATGTGGGCTGCGGCAATTCCGGCAATTGCGCACCAAAACCCGGCGCGCTTTTTCCCGTTTTCAACTTGCCACCATGAACGGTGACAAAACTTGGGCAAAAGCCGTTTACACAAGAGAAATCTTTGTTGCAGGCAGATTGATCAATCTGGCGCTTGCGACCGAATTCCGTTTCTACAGCACCCACAGCAACGCAGTTGGATTGAACACCGCAATCTCCACAACCTTCACAAACCTGCTCATTGATCACCACCCTTTTGTCGGGGTCGGGGAACATGCCGCGCTTGCGGCGACGACGTTTTTCACTCGCACAAGTCTGATCATAAATCATGACCGTGAGGCCTTCGATCTCGCGCAACTCTTTCTGCACAGGACCGAGTTCAGAACGGTGATAGATTTTGGTAAATGGCGGCCAATGGATATTGGCGTCATATTTTTCAGGCTCGTCAGTCACAACAACCACGCGCACGGCGCCCTCAGCCGACACTTGGTTGGCAATGTCCCAAGGGGTCAATCCACCTTCATTGGGTTGTCCGCCTGTCATGGCAACAGCATCGTTGAAGAGAATTTTATACGTGATGTTTGCGCCAGAATCTGCGGCGGCACGAATGCTCATCAAACCAGAGTGGTTGTAAGTGCCATCGCCCAGATTTTGAAACACATGATCGCGCTTGGAAAAATGATGTTCGCCAATCCAGTTCGCGCCTTCTCCACCCATTTGAGTGAAGCCTTCCGTGCTGCGGTCCATCCATTGCACCATATAGTGACAACCAATACCCGCATATGCGCGACTGCCTTCGGGCACATGCGTCGATGAATTGTGGGGACATCCGCCGCAGAAATAAGGAATACGTTGTGCAACACCCTCGGTTACCGCCAAAGCCGCTTGCGCGTTTTTCAGATGTTTGACATTGGCACCAAGCTGTTTGTCCTTTGAAAATTTGTTGAGGCGCTCGCCGATAGCAATTGCAATAGAATTGGAATCGAGTTGCGCTTTCGCCGTGAACAGAACGCCGTCCCTTTCATCTTTTTTGCCAACGATCACAGGTGGTTTTGGAGTTCCGTACAGCGCTTCGCGCAACTGACTTTCGATCAAGGAACGCTTCTCTTCAACAACGATAATCTGGGTGAGGCCTTTGCCAAACTTACGCAATTCATCTTGAGCAATCGGCCAGACACATCCAATTTTGATAAGTCGAAGCCCAAGCGCATTTGCGCGTTTCTCGTCGATTCCCAAATCATCCAATGCTTGGCGCGTATCAAGATAACTTTTGCCCGATGTGATGATTCCAAGCTTCGGCTTTGAACCACCCGTAAAAACAATCTTATTCAGCTTGTTTGCCGCAACATAGTCCAGCACAGCATCGATTTTATGATCAATTAGACGCTCTTCTTGAGGCAACATCGTATCACCGGGGCGAATATGCAGCCCTTCTTTCGGGCGACGATCAACCTTTGGATTTGCCAGTTTCACACGATCTACCGACCCATCGATAACGGCGGTGGATTCAATCGTGTCTTTCACACATTTGATACCAACCCAAACACTGGCGTAGCGCGACAGTCCATATCCGATAACACCATAATCCAGAATTTCCTGAACACCTGCTGGCGACAATACGGGCATACCGTAATTGATAAACCCAAACTCGCTCTGGTGCGCTGTAGTTGAACTTTCGGCAATGTGGTCATCGCCCATCAGGGCCAAAACACCACCGTGTTTGGATGTGCCCGCCATGTTGGCATGGCGAAACACATCGCCACTGCGGTCGACACCCGGGCCTTTTGCATACCAAACGCTGAACACACCATCGAACTTGCCTTCGCCGCGCATTTCAGCCTGTTGCGCACCCCATACAGCTGTGGCCGCAATGTCTTCGTTGAGACCAGGTTCAAAAACCACATCGCTCTTGCTCAATCGCGGCTGCTCTTTCCACATAGCCATATCGAGGCCGCCAATTGGCGACCCACGATATCCGGTCACATAGCCAGCCGTGTTGAGCCCAGCACGACGGTCGCGTTCTTTCTGCATCAACATCAACCGCACAACGGCTTGTGTGCCTGTGATGAAGACCTGTTTTTTATCGAGATCGTATTTGTCGTCCAGATGCACTGGCTTCAGCGCAGGAGCGGTCTTTTTTGCTGGCCGAACTTTATCTTTCACAGACATAACTTTCGCTCCCAAACGCCGTTACAAATCACAGTTTGTGTGATTTGCAGTGTTCCAAATGGAACGATGTTTCGTCAATGCAAATCCCGTCAATTTGGGTGTTTTTGCAACAATGTCAGCAACTATCGTCATCCATTCGAACAAATTTGAATTCTACGCAAAATCCATCGAACATTCTGGCGCAGACTATCCGTCAAACAGGTATGTAGGCAAAAATGTTGCAAGGCTTGGGAAATATGCAATCACGAGCAGTGCCAGCAATTGCAGAGCGACAAAGGGTATAACGCCACGGTAAATCACTTTTGTGGTGATTTTTTCTGGCGCAACGCTGCGCAAATAAAAAAGAGAGACCCCAAAAGGCGGCGTTAAAAATGACGTCTGTAAATTAAGCGCAATCAAAACGCCCAACCAAACGGGCGACATTGCAGAACCATCCGCCATGGGCATTGCCAAAAGAATGGGCGCAACCAAAGGCACCACAACAAACGAAATTTCCAAAAACTCCAGAAAGAAACCCAGAACAAAAATCACAACCATGACCAAGAACAAAGCACCATAAGTTCCGCCAGGGAGTTCAGACAAAAAGCCTGTGATTGTCTCCTCTCCACCCAGCCCTCTGAAAACGAGGGAGAACATGGAAGCACCAATGACGATCAGAAATATCATTGCCGTCAAATGTCCGCTTTCAAAAACCACGTCTTTGAATTGGGATCTTTCCAGACGCCCCCACGCCAGAAACAGAGCACCAACGGCACCAACACTTGCAGCTTCTGTGGCCGTGGCTAAGCCGAGCAGCATAGAACCAAGCACAGCAGCAATGAGAAACAGTGGAGAAAACAAAACCCGCCACAACGCGGGTGCATTTGGGTTTGGCTCCGGGTCTTGAACCTCGGCCTGCCCCCGTGCGACCACCAATTGGTAAGCGATGTAAAGCCCAACCAACAGCAATCCCGGCAAGAAAGCCCCGGCAAACAAGTCCGCAACAGACACGGTGTCAGGTGCAAAATTCCCGTTATCAAGCTGCGCCTTTTGCCAAGCGTTGGACATCTGATCGCCGAGAACAATTAAAACAATGGATGGCGGAATGATTTGCCCAAGTGTTCCCGCAGCAGCCACGGTACCACTGGCCAAATGTGGCGATACACCATTGCGCAAAAGAGTGGGCAACGCCACGACACCAAGCGCAACAACACTGGCTCCCACAATGCCTGTGGAGGCCGCAAGCAAAAGACCCACCACTGTGACCGAGATCGTCAGGCCTGCTGAGCTGCCTTTGAACAGAGCTGCCGCAGCCTGCAACATATCAGCGGCAATGCGCGAGCGATCAAGCACCAATCCCATGAACACAAACAACGGAATTGCCATCAACACTGGGTTGTTCATCACCCCAAACAAGCGTGATGGCAAAGCAAGAAACAAACCACCATCAAAGGCACCAAACAAATAAGCGATGCCCGCAAACAACATGGAGACACCGCCAAGCGCTATACCCACCGGATAACCACTGAGCAAAACCGCAAACACCACAAGCAGGAATACAAGGTCGAGCGACATTATACGCCGTCCCGCTCTTGTTTCGGTTCGGTTGGTTTGTGACCGGGCCAGATAAAAACAACCGCAGCCAGAACCATCAATACCGCAAAAATAGGGATAACCGTTTTCAAAAGGAATTTTCCTGGCAAGCCCGAAAGTTCCGTTGATCCTTCCAGAATAGACCAAGCTTCAATCACATATCCAAAAGAAGACGCCAATATCGCAACCATCATCGGCACCAGCAAAAAGAAGAACCCGAAAAGGTTCACGCGGCTTTGCGCAGATTTTGAAAACCGTTCGCTGAACACATCAATGCGCACATGGCGCATCTGCATCAAAGTCCATGGTGCGATCAGCATGAAACTGAGCCCATGCAAACCCAGCACAAATTCCTGCACCCAAATAAAATTCACATCAAAGACAGAACGCATCACCACAATGGAAAATTGAATGGCCACCATGACGACAATCAAACAGGCCGCTATTTTGCCGATGCGAGAAACAACCAAACCACCGCCCTTGGAAAGAGCGGTGGTTTGTAGTTCGTCATGCGTCGATTTCACAAAAGGAGACATTCTCCCCTTCGATCAGAAATTGAGCGAAATGTCACGATGTCCAGATTGGCAAGATGCGATGGCAAGTCCCTGCTCGCGGGTGACACGCGGCTGCTGACGCATCCCGATCGTATCACGCAGAGCCAGTTCATAGGTGCTGACACCTGCTGCAAGATCGGTTGCGGCCTTGGCACGCCAATCAAGCTGCTCTTCGTACAAGCCTTTGGCTTTGTCGAATTCTTTCAACGCAGCTTCGAGTTTTGGAGTGCGGCGTTTCAAATTGCGGCGCACTTTGCTCATTGCTGACTTGATTTTGGACGCCCCATCAATGGAACCAATAAGGTTTGCAAAATCATTGACGACTTTTTCCATCTCGGCAGCTGGCTTGTTTTCAATGTCCGCGCGAAGGGAATTAAATTCATCTCCCAAAGCAATATAGGCTTCATTACCTGCAAGCGTATCAGACACTTTCTTTGCAGCGTTATAAGACCCATCTGCCGTGCGGCGGAATTGTTGACGCAAATTCGCTTCTTCTTTTGTCAACTTCGCAAAGGCGGCTTGCTTGTCTTTCCAGTCACTTGGAATGGTTGCCAACAAAGCTTCTTTTTCAGCAATGTAGCCTTCCATGGTCTTGGTCATGGCATCGCGCTGCGAAGCAAATTCGTCACCGCGCAATCGAGAAATAGCAGTTTCCAATTCGGCGATTTTAGGATCGAACACACGCGCATCGCGTTCAATACCACGCACCTGAACATGTAACGGACGGAATGCAACAGCAGCTTCTGCAACTTTTGCTTCCGCAACTTTGGCGGCCTGTAACAACTCGTCGGACTTGTTGATGCCTTCGAGGCTTGTCGCAAAATCTTTCTGCAAAGCTTTTGGCAGTATGCTCGTGTCCAAAGCATTGGCTGTGTTGAGTGCATTCATCAAAGCAGGGTCGCCATTGGTTAGCTTGCCGTGCACATATTCTTCAACACAATATTGAAGACGTGGATTGCGTGGTGGCGGAGCCGTTTCAGACAACATAGCCACACGGTTTGGCAAATAGTTCACCAGTGGTGGGTAATTCGCCACAATGACCAAGGCTGCCAACTGCAAAGCGATGAACGCAATCACGCCTTTATACATGTCGATTGTTTTCACAATCGCAGGAGCAACCCCTCGCAGATAAAAGAGCGCAAACCCAAACGGCGGTGTGAGGAATGAGGTCTGGATGTTCAGACCGATCATAACACCCAACCAAACAGCAGTGATGTTAGCAGAAGGGTCGGCCAGCAGGATTGGTGCAACAATCGGCACAACAACCACTGCGATCTCGATGAAATCCAGGAAGAAACCAAGGATAAAGATCACCGCCATGACCGTGATAAATTTGGCCCAGAAACCACCGGGAATGCCTTCAAGAAAGTGCTTAACCAGTTCTTCACCACCAAAGGCACGGAACGCAGCTGTAAGCATCGCGGCACCAAGCAGAATGATGAAGACCAGCGAAGTTGCCTTGGCTGTTTCAATCATCACTTCCTGCAGCGTGTTTTCGATACGATAAGCGCGAATGGCACTCCAAGTGAGTGACACCAACAAAACAAACACCGCCACCAGCGCGATCGCGATGGCAATTCCGTCAGTCGAATTCGATATGGACTTAATGTTGGTGTTAAAATTTGAAACGATGAAACCGATCACGGCCATTGCAATGACAGCCATAATCGCTGGCGTGAACGAATTTTTTTTGCCTTGCGTCAGACGATAACCCGACATGAGCAGTGCACCTGCCGCGCCAATGGCACCAGCTTGGTTCACTGTTGCGATGCCAGAAATGATTGAGCCCAAAACAAGGAAAATCAGTGCAAGTGGTGGAATAAGCGCGAGGCCCAGCTGAAAGAAAAATTCTCCATCAAGCTTGCCTTCGCTGCGCACGGGCGGAGCAACTTTGGGGCGCAGCAATGCATAGATCAAAATATAGGCCATATACAATGCGACCAACACGAGGCCCGGAACGAGCGCCCCTAGGAACATTTCACCAGCAGATGTGGACGTCACATCAAAAGATGACGGCATAGACAATTCGCCGGTTGACGCTTTGTGCAAGCCTTTGCGCAGAGTGGAAGCCTGATCCGTTGCCGATGCCAACTTGTCAGCAAGAATAATCAGCACGATTGACGGCGGAATAATCTGGCCCAATGTGCCCGATGCCGCAATCGTGCCTGTTGCCAGCGACTTCGAATAATTGTTTCGCAACATAGCAGGCAACGAAATCAACCCCATTGCAACAACGGTTGCGCCCACAATGCCCGTAGTTGCTGCAAGCAATGCACCCACAAACACAACGGAAATACCAAGACCACCAGGGACTGGGCCAAACAATTGTGCCATTGTAATCAACAGGTCTTCAGCAATCTTGGAACGCTGAAGCATGATGCCCATAAAAATGAACAGCGGAATCGCAATCAGCGTATCTCGCTCAACCTCCCAATAGACCCCTCGCAGATTCAGCACCCCCGCCGAGAGCCATTGCCCCCCATCACCTTGTGCAAAATAAGCACCGGGATCGCCTGCAAAGACATAACCACACGCTGTTGCTGCAGCGATTGTAATAATAGCGGAACCGGGCAAGGCGAAAGCAACGGGATAGCCTGACCCCAATGCCAAAGCCATCAACAAAACCAGAAGCGCGAGAAATACGAGTTCCATAACTTAACTACCCCAATACCCGTTAATGCATCTCGACTTCACGGTTCAACCGCGTGCCGTCTTCGTCGCGATAGTCCGCAACAGATTCCATCAGATAACTGACAAATTGAACAAGCATGGTAATCGCGAAAATCACGAGGAACGACGCCATCAAATATTTCACATACATGCCGAAGCCTGATTGCGAGACCTCAAAATTGACCACAGGTCCGTAGACGATCGAACCTTTGCCATCGAGGCAAACAATCAAAATGGTCCAGCACAAAGAAATGCCCAGCAGGATCGTGCTGATTGCGTTCAGGAATCCCTTCGTGGAATTTTTCATGCCGGCGTAGAATATATCCACACGCACATGGCCGTCTTCCAACAATGTGTAAGCAGATGCGAAAAGGAACAAAGCTGCGTACCAAAAGCGCACCAGATCACCCATAAAAGCTTGTTCGTAGGAAAATACAAAACGCGTGATCACGATTGCCAATTCAGCCACAACGATAAGAAGCGCCAGCCAGTGAAACCCGAGGGTTTTTGCACGAAGTGCAACGACAAGACCCAAAATCATCATGGGAATGTGAACCCATGGCCCGCGATAGGCAGACCGCCCAAGAGCCGTGGTCATTTCTTTGCCAACAACAGCTTCCAACAATCCTTCCACACGCAGGAACGATATCGCCATATCTGCCAGGCCAATGAACAAAACAGCAAAGAAAGCCCAGCGGACAAGAACTGCATTAAAATCTGAAATTTTCTTGGCATCTTCACGCAAAGTAATGTGCTGGCTGCGCGATACCCAAATCAGGGTCAAACCAATGACAACGATATAAGCGGCCCATTGCACATACGTCAGCGCCGAAGCTGCGCCATTAAAAAGGGAAAAAGCACCTGGCCAATCGTAAGAATGAGTGAGAACGTTGCTCACCATCCAAACAACGAAATGCGCCAGAACGGCCCAACCAAACCCGCGCACGAATAATTTTAAATTGTCTTTTGAGCCGATGTCATTTGCGGCGTCCACACTCATGGCTTCCGGTGCCTCCCAACACAATTCGGAAATTGAGACCTAATTTTTCGGTCTTCTTTTTATAGGCGCTGCGATCAAAAAAAGCAGCAACTATAAAAAGAACGGGACCGAAGCCCCGTTCAATTTTATGTCAAACTATGCCGAAGCTTAGATGTCCAACACGCGGTTACGCTGTTGCACGTAAGCGATTTCAGCTTTTGAACGCCAGCCAGCAATTTCACGCATAGAAGACTGATAGCTTGCATCGATTTTCTTCGCGAGATCTGAATGAGCACGTGTTTCTTCAAACACAGCCTCAGCAGCTTCACCGAATGCATCCCAAACATCGTCGTTGAATTCGCGTGTTTGCACACCGTTTTCAGCAACCATTTTGTTGAGGAATTCACCGTTTTTCGCGATGGCTTCTTCTGGCTGAGCAGCATTTTCTTCGTTACATGCAGCTGTGATAACGGCTTGTTCCCACTTGGAAAGACCATCCCACCAAGCTTTGTTCATGCCGAATGCAAGTCCGCCACCTGGCTCGTGCATACCAGCTGTGTAGTAGAATTTGGCAGCTTCGTAGAACTTCATGAAGTAGTCATTGAAAGGACCAACCCACTCTGTCGCGTCGATTGAACCGGAAACGAGGTTTTCATAAATCTGGCCACCTGGGAGTGAAACAGGTGAAGCACCCAATTTCGCCATAACGTCGCCGCCAAGGCCAGGAATACGCATTTTAAGACCTTTAAGATCTTCAGCAGAGTTGATTTCTTTGTTGAACCAACCACCAGCTTGTGCGCCAGTGCCGCCACAAGAAATAGCTTTCAAACCGAACTCACCGGACAATTCGTCCCAAAGCTCTTGGCCACCTTTAAACTTGATCCAAGCATTCCACTCAGGAGTGGTCATACCGAAAGGAACAGATGTGTAGTAAGCAAAACCAGGGTGCTTACCCTTCCAGTAGTAGTCAGCTGCGATGTAAGCGTTTGAGTTGCCGTTACGCACTTCGTCAAAAGAGTCAAAAGCACCGACGCGTTCGCCAGCAGCGAAGTATTTGGTTGTCAATTTGCCTTCAGAAAGCTCAGTGATACGAGCAGCCAGACGCTGAGCAGAAATACCCAGACCTGGGAAATCACGTGGCCAAGTGGACACGATTGTCATTTCCTTGATGCCCTGCGAAAGTGCAGGTGTGGCAAGCGTAGCTGCTGCGCCAACTGTACCGGCAACACCGGCTTTTTTGATAAATGAACGTCTATCCATGGATTTTCCTCCCATTGTGTTCACAAAATAAGCCAACAGACAGGGTCGCCCCTCCCGTCAGCCGATGAAACTTTGCGCCTTGTTACACCATGACGAAAGCTTTGGTGCAATTGAGTAGTTCTACGGAGGCGCGTAACCTAAACAGAACCACTATAGTCGACACACCTAATTTACAGAGGAATTAGCAGTGAACATCAAGACAAAACTTTTGGTGGCGGCAATTTTACCAACAATCTTGATCGCTTTCACATCTCTTTGGCTTATCCAAAGCCAAACTCAAACCCTTGCAAATGCGCAAATCGAGGATGTCAAAACCAACACGTTGAATGCCCGCAAAGCTGAATTGCAAAAAATGTCGCAACTGGCTCTAAACTCCATTCAAAACCTGCATGAGAACCCTAACCTGACGCAGAAAGAAGCGCAGAATCGAGCAAAGCGCATTTTAAACGACATGGCCTATGGTGAAGACGGCTATTTCTTTGTCTACAGTGAAGACGGCAAAAACCTAGTTCACCCTCGCCTGCCAAATCTGGTCGGCAAGAACTGGTGGGATCTTCAAGATCCAGATGGTGACTTCGTCATTCGCAACCTCATCAAAGTCGCAAAGTCAGGCACGGGATTTCACAACTATGTCTGGAACAAGCCATCCACGGGCGCGCTGGCACCGAAAATTGGTCATGCTGTTTTTCTGGAAAAATGGGGCTGGATGATTGGCACAGGACTATATGTTGATGACCTCGATGCTGAAATTGCAGCAATGAAAACGGCATTGCAGACGTCCATAGACCAAACCAAAATTGTTCTCATCATTTTTACAATGGCCAGCATCGCGCTCGCAGCATTGTTCACATGGTTCATCCGTCTTTCAGAACAAAGATTTGCTGACGAACGTTTGCGAGAGCTCACCCACCGAGTCGTCGAAGTGCAAGAAGACGAGCGTATGCGGGTATCGAAAGAACTTCACGATGGCATTTCTCAACTCTTGGTCTCTGCGCGTTACGGGTTGGATCAAGCTATGAGCCGCGCAAAATCGAACACCGCTGCTAAAGTTCCACTGATCAAATCAATGGGCACAATCGATACGGCCATTAACGAAGTGCGACGCATATCAATGGCATTGCGCCCATCAGTATTGGACGATATCGGTTTGGCAGAGGCGATCTCAAGTTTGGCGCGAGACTTCGCAGATCAACGTTCAATCAAGATCGATATTGACGTCACGAAAGTTGGAAAACGAATTTCCAAAAAGGCGCAAACCGCGCTTTATCGTGTAGCACAAGAATGTCTCACCAATATTGCGAAACATTCCGATGCTTCAAAAGCATCCGTTCAACTTTCCAACACCAATGACACCGTCAAGTTGGTGATCATTGACAATGGAACGTTGAAATATCCTCTGGGTCATCCGACCATTGACGACCTTTCCATTCCAGCCAACAGCTTTGGCACCGGGATGGGGTTGCGCAACATGTACGAACGTATGGACGCCTTTGACGGCACGCTTGAAATAAAAGGCGGTGCAAATGGCGGTTTGTGTGTGACCGCGACCTTGCCAATTCAAAACGGATGGACAGAACCAGAAAACGACAACGATGCTTCGGCCAAGGATGAAACGAATGTCGCTTAAAAAACCGGTCAAAGTGTTGATTGCTGACGATCATGAATTGGTTCGTGACGGCATACGCGCACGTCTGGAAGATGAAACAAACATCGATATTGTTGGCGACGCGTCAAACGGTAAAGAGGCAATTGAACTCATTTCGAAAGTCAATCCGGATCTGATTTTGCTCGACATAAACATGCCCGAAATGAACGGCTTCGAAACTCTGGAACAGATGCGCAAAATGGAGCTGAAGCAGCATGTCCTTTATCTCTCACTTTACGATAACAAAGAGTATGTGCGTCGCGCCAAAGCACTGGGCGCCAATGGCTATATGCTCAAAGATGTAAGCCAAGAAGAAATGATCAGCACGATCTACAACGCATCCGAAGGCGGTTTTTGGGTCAACACCAGCCTTGATGACAGCCTCAATGAACCCGCCTCTGAAATGCCCATATTGACGGAGCGAGAACAAGAAATATTGACAGCAATCGCGGCGGGAAAACTCAACAAACAAATCGCTGGCGAGTTGAACATCTCAGTGCGCACTGTGGAAAGTCATCGATCAGCCATTCGCCAAAAAACTGGCGGTGGCAATGCTGCGTCACTGGCGAAGATCGCCAGTGACCTGGGTTTGCTCTAACGCTTAAAGTTCACGCACGAAACGATTGGACACCCAACCGAAAACGCCGCGGTAGCTGATACGGGACCATCTTGCACCGCGCTCGTAAACACGCATACGGCAACTGCCTGGGGGAACAACGCCCTTGATCCGCGAGGCTCCAGAAGGACGGCTGCGAATATTCAAAACATCGTTTGAGCGCACACCGACAACACAAGCTTGTGTCCACGCCGCACCCCCACCTCCTTCGGAAATGAAGCGCAGGTTCACCCAGCCTTGGCGACCGCGATAGCGCACAAGACCCCAGTTTCCTGAACGTTGGCGAATGGATACTCCACATGCACGTGGCTGCAGAATGCCAACAATTGCTGCACGCGTAGAAGCGTAAGAACGCATGTTCAAAACATCGTTGGAGCGCACCCCAACAACACAAGCTGCCTCAGCGCTCGTGGAATAAAATGTTAAACCAGCGGCCAGCGAAACACCAACTGCGGCAAGTGATAATGCTCTTGTAAAAATTTTCATTGCGGGGCTCTCCTATTGCAATCTCGTTTTTATGTTCAACAGCAATGCGCCCCGCTGCTGTTTAAAAACCACGGAAAACCAACTTTCATCGATCATCGTGATGAGATAACGTATGCCCAATATCATCTGAACGGTACATGAATGCAATGACCAAACCTTTGATCGCTGTGACATCCGATATGAAAGACGTCGCACCATACATGTGGCATGCCACACCTTCACCCTATATCGATGCTGCTGCCGAAGTGTCTGATGTGACACCGATGATCCTGCCCAGTTTGGGCAATCGTCTCGACATTGACGCAATGCTTGATCGTGTGGATGGCGTATTGGTCACGGGGTCACGTTCAAATGTACATCCGTCCCATTACGGCGAAGAAGCAACCGAAGATCATGAGCCTTTTGATCCTGATCGTGACGCCACCACTTTGCCACTCATTCGCCGTGCCATTGAGCGAGGCATTCCCCTGCTCGCAATTTGTCGCGGCATTCAAGAACTGAATGTCGCCCTCGGTGGCTCCATCACTGCCGCGTTTCAGAAAAAAAGAAACATCGAAAATCATGGCTATCCTTGGGAAGGCACGCTGGATGAACGTTTTGCCATGGCCCATGATCTAAAAATTGAAGAAGGCTCCTGCATTGCAGAAATTCTGCAGGACGATATCGCCAAAGGGAACGTGAACGTAAACTCGCTTCACACACAAGCGTTGAACCGTCTCGGCAATAACATTGTCGTGGAAGCCACAAACGACGATGGCACGATTGAAGCCGTATCCGTGAAAGATGCTTCTGGCTTTGTGGTCGGAGTTCAATGGCACCCTGAATATTGGGCAACGACAGACAATCCATCCAACAAAATTCTGTCCGCATTTGGCGATGCTGCCCGCACCTATTTGGCGCAAAAATCAAACATGCCAGTAGCCGCAGAATGAGTGGTGATCACGACCATGACGGCGCGCACGACCACTCGCACCTAAGCGACATGGATGCCCGCATCCGTGCCTTGGAAAGCCTGTTGGTGGAAAAGGGTTACATCGAATCTGAAGCCGTGGATGAGATTGTCGAGCTTTACGAAACCAAAATTGGCCCGCGCAACGGCGCCCATGTGGTTGTGAAAGCCTGGACAGAACCCGAGTTCGAAAAGTGGTTGCGAGACGATGCAACCGCCGCCATCCATTCCCTCGGCTACACATCGCGCCAAGGGGAACACATGGTGGCCGTGTTCAACAGTGATGACACGCACCATATGGTCGTTTGCACTTTGTGCTCTTGTTATCCGTGGTCAGTGCTTGGCCTGCCGCCCACTTGGTACAAATCTCCCCCTTATCGCTCCCGTTCCGTGATCGACCCACGCGGCGTGCTGGAAGAATTCGGCACCGTTGTTCCTGAATCCACAGCGGTTGAAGTGCACGATTCCACCGCCGAAACCCGCTATCTGGTGGTCCCGCAACGGCCAGCAGGCACAGAAGACTGGACAGCCGAACAATTGCAAAAATTGGTCACCCGCAATTCCATGATTGGGACATCCTTTGCCCTCTCCCCAGAGCAAGCCACATGAACGGCGGGCAAGACCTCGGCGGCATGCACGGCTTCGGCCCCGTCGTGTCAGAACCCGGCAAACCCGATTACGATGTTGAAAACTACCACGCCCATTGGGAACCTCGTGTCATGGGCATGGTCGTTGCCATGGGTGCATGCGGCCAGTGGAACATCGATATTTCACGCCATGCCCGCGAGAGCATTTCGCCCGCAGAGTATGTGACATTCCCCTATTACAAAATCTGGACGGAAGGCCTTGAAAAACTCATGCTCGAACGCAGCATGGTGACGGCAGAAGAATTGACCACGGGTGAAATGCGAACTCCACCCATCACCGTCAAAGGTCGATTGAAAAAAGCCGATGTCTGGACAGCACTGCATTCTTTGGGAGGCGCTGCCAATCGACCAGAAACGCGCAAACAAAAATTCAAAGTGGGTGACTTGGTTCACACCATCAATACTCACCCAACCACTCACACCCGCCTGCCCCGCTATGCCCGGGGGCGCACGGGTGAAATCACAAAAATTCTGGGGTTTCACGTGTTTCCTGACAGTGCTGGCAACGGAAAAGGCGACGACCCTCAATGGCTCTATCAGGTGCGCTTCACCGCTCAAGAACTTTGGGGCGAAGACAAAAACCCACGCGATACCGTGACACTAGATTTGTGGGAGCCGCATTTTAACAGCGCCTGATCTCCGCTCGTTAGAAGGCAGGGTGCTCAATGGTGATGAACCCATTTTCAACGAACCATGGGAATCCCAAGACCGACTTCGGCAATTTGGCTAAGGTTATTTCCCGCTGCTAGATAGAATTCAGATAGAAAAAATGGATGAAAGTTCCAACAATGCGCGATGTAGAAAAGATGATGGAAGATCGGTCCCGATTGTTGGGGCCCAATATTACAACTTTTTACGACGATCCGGTGCACTTTGTTAAGGGAGCGGGAGTTTGGCTGTGGGACGCTGAAGGCCGAAAGTATCTCGATTGTTATAACAATGTTCCGCATGTGGGGCACTGCAACGAGCGTGTTGTTGAGGCGATTTACCGACAAGCCAGCACACTCAATACGCACACACGATATTTGCACGATGGCATCCTGGACTACATCGAAAGACTGACAGCGACGACCGCACCATCTTTGGATACGGCAATTCTGACATGCACTGGATCAGAGGCAAACGACATAGCGCTGCGCATGGCTGAAGCAGTGACAGGCAAACGAGGAATTATCGCAACTGACGCCACCTATCACGGCAATACCGCGCTTGTGAGCCAGCTCAGTAAATCCAATGTGCCAGCCGTTGGCTTTGGTCTGGATCAATTCTTTCGGTTCGTAAAAGCTCCTGACAGCTATCGCGCCCCAGACGTGGACGGAACTGTTTTCGCGGCCTCAGTTGCAGCACAAATTGAGGCTTTTGAAAAGGAGGAGACGGGCTTTGCTGCCCTCGTGGTTTGCCCTTATTTTCTGAACGAAGGATTTCCCGATAATCCAGACGGATGGCTGCAACCCGTTGCTGATGTTGTTCACAAAGCAGGCGGACTGCTGATCTGTGACGAAGTGCAATCAGGGTTTGGCCGAACTGGCAGCCAATTCTGGGCCCATGAAAAGATGGGGGTCGTGCCCGATGTGATGACCCTTGGAAAACCCATGGCGAACGGACACCCGGTCGGCGGAATTATCGCCAAGGCAGATATTGTCGCAGCTTTTAGGAAGGAGTACCGCTACTTTAATACATTCGGCGGCAACCCGGTATCATGCGCTGCAGCGATGGCAGTTTTGGAAGAGATCGAAGAGCATGATCTCGTCTCAAATGCAAAGCTTGTTGGCGACCATGCACGGGTTCGTCTTGCTGAGCTTAAGGCAAAATATGAAGTTGTTGGCGACATCCGCGGCTCGGGTCTGATTTTCGGAGCGGAAATGGTTTTGGATCAAAAAACCAAAGAACCCGCCAGCGCATTCACAGACCGGGTGATCAACGCCATGCGTCATCGTGGTGTCATTCTTTCAAAGCTTGGTCGGCACAAGAACACATTAAAGATCCGCCCGCCAATGCCGTTTTCCATGGAGAACGCCGACCTGTTGTTTGACACATTAGACGATGTGCTTGCACAAACGCCGGTCAGTTCATGAATCAGATTGTTGAGCAGGCACTCATCCATTGGGGAATGGAAAGCGCGCACTATGAGCTGATAGCCGAACGGGAAAACTCGGTTTTCAGAGTTGACCACACCACAGGCAGCGTGGCCTTGCGATTGCACAGGCGGGGATACCGCACTGACGCCGAGTTGCGTTCGGAATTGTTGTGGATGCACGCGGTTTCGGATGGTGGCATCAAAGTGCCCGCGCCGATCTCCAGCTCGACGGGCGACATTCTGCACACCATCGATGGTGTACAGGTTGATGCACTGACCTGGCTCTCGGGCAGCACATTAGCCGCCGCAATGGAATTGCGAACGGTGCAGGAGCGCAGGCGCTTATTCCAGATTTTGGGACAAGAGATGGCCCGCCTCCATAATATCTCGGACGCTTGGTCTCGCCCTGCCGGATTTGAACGGGTGGCATGGGACGTGAACGGCTTATTGGGCGAACATCCGCTTTGGGACCGTTTCTGGGACAACCCGCATCTTTCATCGGAAGATCAGCATGTGCTTACGAATTTTCGGGCAGCGGCAATAGATGACCTGAAACGCTGCCGTGAAGACTTGGATTATGGCCTGATCCACGCAGACCTTGTCCCAGGGAATGTCATGGTGAGCGGACAATCTCTCGAATTGATCGACTTCGACGATGGTGGCTTTGGGTTTCGGGTCTTCGAACTGGCGACAGCGCTGCTAAAATACATCAATGCAGATGACTATTCAGGCCTGCGCGACGCGTTGATCCAAGGTTACACATCGATCCGCAGCCTCGATGTAACCACACTTGATTTCTTTTTGGCCATACGAGCCGCAACCTATGTTGGCTGGAATATCGAACGTTTGACTGAAACCGATGCTTTAGTGCGCAATACACGTTTCATCGACACTGCGCGTAATTTGGCGAGCAACTATCTCAATCGGGAAAATCGATAAACCGACCGACTAAAAACCTCTACCATCCCCCTGTTGTTGGACACTTTGCTGCTTGCTTAAAATTGCCCGATTGCGATTCTAGCTCGGCAAGACCCCACCCAGTTCGTCTTCCACATGCGCCTGAATGATATCTTCGAAACTGGTTTCGGCGACGAAGCCCAGTTCAACGGCCCGATCTGCGATGAACCGTTTGGGCCAATTGTCTACGATCCCGACAATCGTTTCATCGCGTCTTTCTTCAATCAGATCGGCAGTCTTTTTTCCTGCCACATTTTCCAATGCTTGGATCATTTCACCTACGGTGATTGCGAGACCGGGCAGTGTGAGGTTGCGCCTTGGCCCGACCACATCGCCATCAATTTCAGCAGCGTGAATGGCAAAACCAACCGCTGAACGAGGGCTGGCCATCCAGTGCATCACGTCTTTGTCTACCGGCAAAACGGCAGGCTGACCGGAAAGCGGCTCACGGATGATATTGGAAAAGAAGCCGGAAGCCGCTGCATTGGGTTTGCCCGGACGTACGACAATTGTGGGAAAGCGCAGTCCAATACCATCCATCAATCCTTTGCGGGTGTAGTCCGCCAACAGCAACTCCCCAATCGCTTTTTGCGTGCCATAGGACGTCAGCGGCGTCAGGTGAAAATCATCTTCGATGGATGAAGGAAACGGCGCGCCGAACACGGCGATTGAAGAGGCATACACCACGCGCGGGACATAACCGTCTTGGTCAACAATTGCATCGAACAGGTTTTGGGTTCCCCGCAAGTTGATGCGATAGCCTTTTTCAAAATCAGCCTCCGCTTCACCTGATACGATTGCAGCGAAGTGAAAAATCACATCAGGTTTTTCAGCCACGAGTTTGGCAACTGTGGCCCCGTCCGTGATGTCTCCCGCCTCAACCGAAACGGCAACAGCGCCCGCATTTTCAATCTGCGCCTCAACAACGTCAAACGCATGGATCGAGGTGATCGCCTGCCCGCGCAGTTTTCCATCTTGCAAAAGCCGCTCAATCAACTTGCGGCCAATCATGCCTGCCGCACCCAATACCAAAATTTTCACCGAACTGCCTCCCTGCTTTCTTTAAAGCGTCCAACCGCCATCGATCGGAATGGCCGTTCCTGTGGTGAACGCGCTTTCATCAGCAGCAAGATAAGTTGCCAATGCCGCGATTTCTTTCGCTTCGCCCACCCGCCCCATGGGCTGACGAGAAACAAACATTTCCATCGCTTTTTCTTTGCTGCCGACTTCCTTGCCCAGTTCCTCCACCCGTTGTTCCCAAGATGGAGAACGAACCGTACCGGGGCAGATCGCATTGCAGCGCACGCCTTGTTTAATGTAGTCGGCAGCCACCGATTTGGTGAGGCCAATAACGGCAGCCTTGGTTGTTCCATAAATATAACGGTTGGGTGCGCCTTTGATGGAAGACGCTCCGGAAGACATATTGATGATGGAGCCGCCACCATTTTCCAACATTGCAGGCAAGAAAGCGCGGATCATCCGATGCATGCTTTTGACGTTGAGGTTCATCGAAAATTCGAATGCATCATCGTCACACTCCAGCACAGTTCCGCTGTGCACAAAGCCCGCAATATTTGCCACAATATCAACTGCACCAACTTCAACAACAGCATTGGAAACGGACACGTCATCCAAAACATCAAGGTGCAAAGCTTTAAGACCAGCAGATTCGATGTCACTCAAAAGAGTTTTGTTCACATCGGTTGCGAAAACTTCCGCACCCTCGTCTGCAAACATATCTGCGATAGAGCGCCCAATTCCTTGGCCAGCTGCTGTTACGATGGCTTTCTTACCAGCAAGTCTATTGCCCATGATTCTACTTTCTGAATTCGTCTAGTCGTTTGATCTGCCGACCATCACCGTCAAAATTGCTTGCGTCAAGCCATAGATCAAAAGCAAATTTCATTGCCGGCCATTCGTGATCCAGCAAAGAAAACCAGGCCGTATCGCGGTTTTCCCCCTTAACCACCGCCGCTTGGCGAAAAACGCCTTCATGAGTCATGCCAAAGCGCAAAGCTGCAACCTTTGAGGGTTCATTTGCATTGTTGCATTTCCATTCAAACCGTCGATATCCAAGATCATCAAAGATGTATCTGGCAAAGAGATAAAATGCTTCTGTGGTGACGGGGGTGCGGGAAATCCGACCGCCCCAGAATATATGTCCGGTTTCAACAACTCCATTGGCGTCGTCAATTCGCATCAAGCTCTGCCGCCCTTCCACTCTGTTCGTAGCCTTATCGATGACCGCAAAAAACAGCGGGTCAGCGCTCGCTTGCGCATTCTCCAACCATGTTTGAAAATCGGCCCGACTCGTGGGTTCTACTTCTGGCAAATACCTAAACCGTGAACCCGCATCAGCCAGCGTCGCAGCGTCAAACAGGTCATCACCATGTTCAGCCGCATCTAACGGTTCCAATCTGCAGAACTGCCCTTCAAGCACAATCTTCTGCGGCCTGGGGCATGGTTTCCAATCTGCCAAATTAATCACGACGGTTCTCCCCGAAAAAACACAGTCTATCCGCTTTGGCATCTTGCGATATAGCAAAAATACTTCAACAATCACCGCAAGAAATACACCGGAAAAGACAACATGTTGAAATCAATTTCAGGCTTTGGCCGCATTGGCGAGGAAAACGCATTTGCCGTACTGGCACGCGCGACCGAACTTGCCAGCGCAGGCATGGATGTCATCAATCTTGGCATTGGCCAACCGGATTTCCCAACGCCAGACCATATTGTCGAGGCCGCCATTAAGGCGCTGAAAGATGGCCATCACGGTTACACCCCTGCAACAGGAATATTGCCCCTGCGCGAAGCCGTCGCAAAACGAACGTTAGAGACAACGGGCGTTGAGGTTTCCCCTGACAATATTTGCATTATGCCCGGCGGAAAAGTGACCATGTTCGCCGCCATATTGATGATGGGTGAGCCTGGCGTCGAGATCATGTATCCAGATCCCGGCTTTCCGATTTACCGCTCCATGATCGAATTTACGGGTGCAACACCAGTGCCGATTCCAGTGCGCGAAGAGAACGGATTTGCATTCTCCGGCGCCGAAGCTTTGTCATTGGTAAGCGACAAAACCCGCCTCATCATTCTCAATTCACCGGCCAACCCAACTGGTGGTGTCACGCCGCGAAGTGAAGTTGCTACACTGGTGGCGGGCTTAGAAAAGTTTCCTCATACAGCTATCCTATCCGACGAAATTTATGACGTCATGACCTATGACGGTGAAGAGCATGTTTCCTTGCTGCAATTTCCGGAAATTCGAGACCGTCTGATTGTGCTGAACGGCTGGTCAAAAACATGGGCTATGACAGGCTGGCGAATGGGGTGGTCAATTTGGCCCGATGCACTTTTTGAAAATGTGCGCAAACTCGCCGTCAATGCTTGGTCTTGCGTCAACGCGCCATCGCAGTTTGCCGGTCTTGCCGCCATTGAAGGGCCGCAGGATGCAGTCCACGACATGATGAAAGCGTTTGACGAACGCCGCAAACTCGTTGTCAAACGCGCCAATGAATTGCCAGGCGTGACCTGCGCCACTCCCAAGGGCGCATTCTACGCCTTTCCAAATATCAGCAAAACAGGTTGGCAGGCCAAACCACTGGCGTCAACACTTCTGGAGACCAAGGGAGTGGCAGTGATTGGGGGTCCGGATTTCGGAATATTGGGCGAAGGCTATATGCGCCTGTCCTATGCCAATTCTGCCGAGAACATCGCAACTGCGCTTGATCGCATTGCAGAGTTTTTGAACGAAAAAAACGCGCCCTAGAGGGCGGGTTCAAAGCCAAGTGTTAAGGCAATCTGTTGGCGTTTTGCAGCGCTGCGATCAAAGCCAAACCATGCGCGTTGGAATATTGGGTCCACACACGCGAAACAGATGATCGCCATCGCAACCACTGATCGCGCGACAAAGCAAGAACCGGCTTGTTGGCACGCATCAAACTGTTGCGTGCCGAACGCTCCCGCCGAATGGTTTCAAACGCAATTTGGTTGAGGCCACGTTGCACGGTTTGAAAAATTTCCGTGCGCAAAGCCGCTTCTAACGACTCAAGCCAAGCTGAACTCACGACCAGCTGGAAACCACGATAAGCGTGATTGGTTTCTACCACGGAATTTAGGGCTTCTCGTAATTTCGGATCAGACAAGTCTGCCCAAGTGACTGGCGCAATGTCGAAGTCTCCGTCTGCCAAACCCTGAGCAATCGATTTATTGTTGCGCCGTTTCGAAATGCCTTTCACACCACTCACAATATCTGAAAATCCGCCACCACCTGTTGTGTCAAAGCGAACACCAATCGCATTTTCTGGGTTTAAAACCTGCTTTCTCTGCACCAGTTGATCGAAGCCGCCATGAACAAACCCCAAAGGCTGCACGCCAGAACTGGAAAGCTTCGGTTGAACGGCCAGCCATTCCGGTGATGCCTGAAACTTAGCGACAGATTGAAAATTCGCAAATGCGAAGGGCAATGCAAAAATGCGATACTCACGCACTACATTGGCAAGAGTTGAAAGTTTTGGCAGAGCAAGCACCGCAGCTCCTTTTTTCAAAGAATCAAACACTTGCGCGTCTGCAAACTTTTTCTGATCAGAGACCACTTGCAAACAGGCTTTTCCCTGCAGGTCGCGATCCAAAAGAAGTTTCAACTGGTCGGCAGCCAAACGCTGTGCAGACTTTGAATCATTGTCTGCCAAGCCCAAGACAAGTTGCTTTTCCCCTGCATCACAATTTGCAAATGCTGGGACAACCATAAGAACAGCGAAAACAACAAATGTTAGAAAACGGATCATCAGCTTAAATCTGGCCTTGAGTGGACATATTCGTTAGGTGTCTGCTCCGACACGATGGAACCGTCTTTTATAGAAAACACCAAATCTGCCAACCGGCTGATTTCATCACGATGATGGCTGACATAGACGATGGGCACATCAGTTTCGTCCCGCAAACGCTCCAAGAACGGCAGCACTTGTTCGCGTCTTTCATCGTCCAAACCCGTGAGAGGTTCATCCAACAACAACAATTGTGGGTCACTCAATAATGCACGGCCAAGAGCGACGCGCTGCGCCTCCCCTCCGGAGAGCTTTGCAGGCAGTCGCTTCAACAAATCACCAAGGTCGAGCAAATCGACAATACCATCCCAAGAAACGTTTTGTGCGGGTGATCCATATTTCAAATTCTGTTGCACCGACAAGTGCGGGAACAAAAGCGGGTCTTGAAACACGATTCCCAAACGGCGTTTGTTCACTGGCAAGTCGATCCCTGCTGTCTGATCAAACAACACGTTCTCCGCGATTTCAATTCGACCTTCGCTTGGCGTCCAGAGCCCCGCAATGGCTCGTAACACAGTGGTCTTGCCCGCACCCGATGGCCCCACAAGCGCTGTGACACCCAGCCCAGCTTGCAGTTCTGCATCAATGGCAAATTGTCCGACCCGTCCTTTGATGTCCAGATTGAGCATTTAGCGCCCCCTCTTTCTAATCATCCGTGTCGCTAAAATTTCAGAAAACAATATGGCCACGAACGAGATTGCAATCGCAATACCCATCAAAGCGAATGCAGCAGAATCTCCTGATGGCGATTGCAACAACGTGTAAATGGCCAGTGAAAGCGTTTGTGTTTCGCCTGGAATATTTGAAACAAATGTAATGGTTGCCCCAAATTCGCCAAGCGCCTTTGCAAACCCCAACACAAGGCCAGACAGAATGCCGGGCCATGCCAGTGGCAAGGCAATCGTGCGGAACCGTTTCCATCTGCCGGCCCCCAGAGTTTCTGCCATTTCATGCAGTCGTTGGTCTTGAGATTCAAAAGCCAAACGAATGGGACGCACCACAAGTGGAAACGCCATGATCCCGGCTGCCAAGGCAGCACCAACCCATGAAAAGGTAAAGCCCAATCCGATATCGTTCAGCAAAGAGCCAACCGCGCCATTTCGACCAAAAATCAACAGCAGAACATACCCCGTGACCACAGGTGGCAAAACCAGTGGTAAATGAACCAAGGCACTGATCAAGCTCTTTCCGCGCAAATTTGGTTTCGCCAGCCATTTGCCGACTAAAATCGCCAAAGGCAAAACAAAGGCCATGGCCACCAGCGACACTTTGAGCGAAAGCCAAACGATTTCGCGCACCGCAGGATCGGAAAACAACGCGCCCAACCTAGCGCCCTGCTCCAGCTGGCTTGAACCCTGCCGCTTTCAAAATATCTTGTGCCGTTTGGCTCAAAAGAAACTCCACGAATTTTCCACTGTCGCGATTTGCACCATCAACTGCAGCTGCAAAATATTGAACTTCATCATAGCTGTCGTCGAGAAATACAAAAGCAGATTTAACGGCAGGTTCGATTGCCACATCTGTCGCGTAGACAATGGCAGCTCCAACCTCTCCCAGCGCCAACTGTCGAAGTGTGACACGAACATTCTCACTGAACACTGCCTGTGATTGCGCTGTCGTCCAGATCCCCATCGATGTCATAGCCTGCTTGGCATATCGCCCCGCAGGGATCGATTGCGGATCAGCCATTGCAAAACGAGCAGCTGTCAAAAGCGCCTTTGGATCAGCCCAATTTTCAGTTTCATTGCGAACGGCGACCACGAGTTCATTACCCGCAATAACTTTGACTGACTGTTGAACCAGTCGTTTTCGATCCGTCAGCCACTTTATCCACACCGCGTCTGCCGATATGAACACATCTGCGGGCGCGCCATTGTCAATCTGACGCGCCAATTGCGCTGTGCCGGCGATAGAGAGACTCACCGACGTGTTGGATAATCCTTCGTATTCCTTGACCAGCGATTGCATCACATCAGTCATGCTGGCGGGCACAAAAACCAGCAGTTTTTCTTGAGCACGTGCCGCGTCAAAGGGCGCGGCAAGTATAAACAAGACACATGTAGCAGTGATCAGATTTCGAATTGAAATCCTCATATCAATCAACCGCTAGAGTGCAGCTGCTTCTGCAGCCAGCTTTTGAATACCCGCCCAGTCTTTCTTTTCAATAAGATCAGCTGGGGCAACCCAAGATCCGCCTACGCAAATAATATTTTTCAAAGCAAGATAAGAAGGCGCTTTTTCCAAAGTTAGCCCACCTGTTGGACAAAATTTCAGGTTTTGAAAAACAGCGCCCATTGATTTCAAATAATCAGCACCACCAGCCTGTTCTGCGGGAAAGAACTTCAAAAACTCGTATCCTTCGTTCATCAACGCCATGGCTTCGCTTGGTGTGGCAATCCCCGGCAAGAGTGGAATATCTGTCTTGGCATTTGCATCCATCAGATCCTGTGTTGCACCCGGTGAAACCAAAAACTGAGAACCTGCTTCAATTGCGTCCATCATCATAGAACGATTGAGCACTGTGCCTGCGCCGACAACAGCGCCTTCAACCTGCTTGGCAACTGCTGCGATACATTTGAGCGCTTGTTCAGTTCGCATGGTAATTTCTATGACGGGCAAACCACCCGCGACCAAAGCGCGGCTTGTTTCAACGGCATCTTCAACACTGTCGAATTTCAAAACTGGCACGACAGGAGCCAAAGCTAGAATTTGTTGAATGCGTTCGTTCTTGGATTTCATTGGTCGTCCGCCAAAATTGATAATTGACGAACATTAAGCCAAGCGCCGTGAAATGGAAAGAAGGCCTTTGCTAAGTTTGCTGCGAAATGACTTTGCCCCGCCATTCATTTTGCTCTGCACACATGTCTTCGAGGCCGATAGTTTAGACTTCAATGTGCATAGCTTCTCATTGACCTGACGAGACACCATTTCACGGCCACCAAATATCAACGTCGTTTCCCGTTCGCCCACGACACCCGTTTCTTCCAACAAGTGATCCCTTTGGAACTGACGTATCAGCCGGTCCGTTTTCAATCCGAACAATCCATCAGCAACCAACACATATCCGCGTGCGGTCATGGCTCGTTGCAACTTTTTGACCTCTGCCCCACGGGCTCCAAATCTCAACTGACTGTCATCGTCCCCATTGGACTGCGGGAGTTCATTTTCCAGTTCTTTCAAAAACCGCTTATATGCCGCGGCCATTTTCTCATCGTACTTGTTTTTGCGATATCCGGGACCATTGTAAGTGCGTGCAAAAGCGACCCAATCTTGATGCCGTAGCGCATGAGACAAATTGGATTTGTCTATGTAACGCGCCATAACCGATATTTGCCCAACCAAACCAGACCTGGCTTCCCGCGCCAAAGCATCAACACTGCCATAACCCAACCATTGCCAATGAGACCCCATAACTTGCCCCACTCCCCAAGACACGGAAGACAATGCAGCGATACGATTGATTTTAATGGCGCGTGACAAAAGCTTCCATCGACCAGATTGTGAACGAGGGTTTTTGATTTTTCCAGCTTGCGGGTTGGCCAATCCTTCTGCACGCGCCATCAACTTCGCATCACCTGAAAGAAATCGGTCGAAATAGTGACCTTCAAAGCGGATCAGAGGCTCCGTCTTTCCATTCACAGTGGCGAAAGAGCGACCGCCGGATTCAACTTCAACAACGGCCAGCAAACTGGGCAATGGCACATCCAGTTTTTCAGCAATCGGCTCAATGGCCTCAATTGTTTTGGCGTCAAACATAAAAAAATGCTCCTCAATTGAATTGAGAAGCACTGTAATTTCACCCTTTCACAAGGGGATAAAATATGCGCGTGAATTCTAACCCATGGTTGGGATAGAGAACTCGGCACCGTCTTTGATACCAGACGGCCAACGCGACGTAACTGTCTTTGTGCGCGTGTAGAACTTAAACGCATCAGGGCCATGTTGATTCAAATCACCGAAACCTGAACGCTTCCAGCCACCAAATGTATAATAAGCCAGCGGAACCGGAATCGGCACGTTGATGCCAACCATGCCGATATTGATACGAGCAGCAAAATCACGTGCCGCATCGCCATCGCGGGTAAAGATAGCAACACCATTTCCGTATTCATGGCTCATGGCCAGATCGAGGCTCTCTTCATAGTCTTTCGCGCGAACTACAGAAAGAACAGGACCAAAAATCTCTTCTTTGTAAATCGACATATCTTTGGTCACATTGTCGAACAAACAGCCGCCGATGAAATATCCGTCTTCATATCCCTGCATGGAGAAATCACGGCCATCAACAACAAGATTTGCCCCTTCTTTGACACCAGCATCTACATAGCCTTTCACGCGTGTGTGGGCTTCTTTTGTCACCAACGGGCCAAAATCAGCATCATCGCCAGCTGTATAAGGTGCAATTTTGAGGTTCTCCACGCGCGGCGTGAGTTTTTCCATCAAGCGATTAGCTGTGTCTTCACCAACAGGCACAGCAACAGAAATCGCCATACAACGTTCGCCCGCAGCGCCATAACCAGCGCCGATAAGCGCATCTACAGCTTGATCCATGTCTGCATCAGGCATGATGATCATATGGTTTTTCGCGCCGCCAAAACACTGAACGCGCTTGCCGTTGGCACAACCGCGTGAATAGACATATTCAGCAATTGGGGTGGAGCCCACAAAACCAACAGCCATGATGTCATCATGATCAAGAATGCAATCCACGGCACCCTTATCACCGTGAACCACATTGAGAATGCCATCTGGCAAGCCGGCTTCGCTCATCAACTCTGCCAACATGTTCGGCACAGACGGGTCGCGCTCTGACGGCTTCAAAATGAATGCATTGCCACAGGCAATCGCCGGACAAAATTTCCACATGGGGATCATTGCAGGAAAGTTGAACGGAGTTATCCCCGCCACGACACCAAGAGCTTGTTTGACTGAGTGCATATCGATGCCCGGGCCGACACCTTCGGAAAATTCGCCCTTCAACATCTGTGGGGCACCAATGCAATATTCTGCCACTTCCAAACCACGGATCACATCGCCATTGGCATCTGGCATCGTTTTTCCATGCTCTCGTGAAAGGGCTTCAGCAAGCTTGTCCATATCGCGATGTAGAAGACGCACGAATTCCATCATGACACGCGCACGTTTTTGCGGATTTTGTACAGCCCAAGCCGGTTGAGCGGCTGCCGCCACAGCCACTGCTGCATTCATTTCTTCATCAGATGCGAGTGGAACCTGAGCTTGAACTTCGCCAGTTGCAGGATTGTAAACATCAGAAAATTTACCTGATGTTCCAGCCACATATTTGCCGCCGATGTAATGTTTGATTTCTTCCATGAGTTGAACCCTACGTGCCAAATTTCAGGCACTGTATTATACCCGCGCTTAGGGCGAAAGTGACTCAGTTCAATTTAGACCGATAGATTTTTGGTCTTTGCACTCATAAATTTCAGTCTTTGAATTGCTTTACAATTTAAATTCAAACTTGCCCTTTTCAAAGACCGTCCACCGGAACCTTGAGATAGCGCTTGCCGTCTGAGTCTGGTTCAGGCATTTCGCCCGCTCGCATATTCACCTGCACGCTGGGGATAATCAGCTTTGGCATTGCCAGTTGAGCATCACGCTCCGTGCGCATTTTGACATAAGCCTCTTCTCCAACACCATCTTTCACATGGATATTGTGCGCACGCTGTTCTCCAACTGTTGTTTCCCAAGCGATTTCGCGACCCCCTGGCCCATAATCGTGGCAAATGAACATGCGCATCTGCTCAGGCAAACTGAGAACCTTTGTTATGGAATGATAAAGTTGTCGCGCATCCCCACCTGGGAAATCTGCACGTGCCGAACCACCGTCAGGCATGAATAGGGTGTCACCAACAATCATGGCATCGCCAATGACATGAGCCATACAAGCGGGTGTATGACCGGGCGTAGACATCACAAATGCCTGCAATTCACCAATTGTATAAATATCCCCATCTTCAAACAACTTATCAAACTGGCTTCCATCGCGCTGGAATTCCGTGCCCTCGTTGAAGACTTTCCCGAATATGTCTTGCACCTCAATAACCCGTGCGCCGATACCGAGTTTTCCTCCCAATTGCTCCTGCAAATAAGGGGCAGCTGAAAGGTGGTCTGCATGGACATGGGTTTCGATAATCCATTCAACCGTCAGTCCCTGCTCTTTCACATAGGCAATTAGAGCGTCGGCAGATTTCTTCGAGGTTCGCCCAGATGCAAAGTCAAAATCCAACACGCTGTCATAAAGCGCACAGGCGTTTGAGGATGGGTCTTTGACGCAATAAGAAATTGTATTGGTATCGGGATCAAAGAAGCCCTTCACATCGGGCTTTTGATCCATGTTGACAGGATAATCAGTCACGAAAACCTCCTAAGCGCGGGCCGCTAAAAACGATGGTGCCATACGGCCCAGCCACATGCCAATCACCAAGGCAGGAAAAAACGCGATGATGCCAGTCGACAACAAAGGCAAAGCTGTAAATGCAGGCCCGGGACAAAAGCCGCCCAAACCCCAGCCAATACCAAACAGCGAAGCTCCAGTGATCAATTGGGAATCCACATCTGTCTTTGTAGGAACATGAAACACATCCGAGAAAGCAGGTGACGGGCGGTTCAAGACGTATCGATATCCGAAGAAAGAAATCACCACAGCACCACCCATGACAAATGCCAAACTTGGGTCCCAGGTGCCAAACACATCGAGAAAGTTCAGCACTTTGGCAGGATCACTCATACCTGAGATCACAAGCCCGATGCCGAACAACAATCCGCAGAAAAAACCAGCAACAATTTTCATGATCTAACCTCCAACCATGTGACGGGTGATGAAAACAGTCATGAATGCCGTTGCCATGAATGTGCACGTTGCAATGATCGAACGCATGGAAATGCGCGACATGCCGCACACACCATGACCCGATGTACAGCCACCACCGTAGACTGAGCCGACGCCGGTAATCAGCCCAGCAATCACCATCAATGAAATGTTTGAAGACACCGTTTGTTGGATCGCTTCGCCTGAAACGGTCTGAACCAACAAAGGCGCCATCATAATTCCGATGATGAATGCAAACCGCCAAGCCAAATCATTGTTGTCGAGGCGTTCGGTCCATGGCGGCAATACCGATGATCCAATCCCGCTAACCCCAGCAATCCGGCCATTCAACGCCATCAACAAAACGGCAGAAAGGCCAATAAGAGCGCCGCCAAATGCAGACGTTAAAGGCGTAAATTCAGTCACGTGTCAGTCTCCAGAACCAATTCTTCTTGCCAATATATTAGAATTTGCTAATTTATCAATATGCAAGCAATGAACCTCCTCGACATGGAAGCAAACGCCGCACAAGCAGAATCCCTGTTGTCCCTTTTGGCCAACCGGCATCGACTGATGGTTGTGTGTCATCTGACAGAAGGTGAAATGACTGTAAGCCAAATGTTGGCCGTATCGACATTGAGCCAAAGCGCCCTATCGCAGCATTTGGCCAAACTGCGCGAAGCAGAAATGGTCAAAACACGCCGCGAAGGACAATTGATTTATTACAGTCTGGCCAGTGAACAGGCCCGCAAGCTGATCGAAACTCTGTGTTCGTTCTATGATACGGATCAGTCTAGCCCATAGACAAAATTACCTTTGGAGGCGCATTGCCTTCGTGAATGTCCATAAAGCTTTGCGCTCCTTGCTCTAAGGAGCGCACTTCAATCCAGTCACGATTTTGGACGATGCCCCGCGCCAGCAAATTGAGTGCGGCAGCAAAGTCGTAGCGGGAGTAACAATAGGTTCCCGAGAAATGGATTTCCTGCAATGTGATGCGGCGCGTATCTATGCCATCCGCGCTGTCTTGCAATCCGATATGTACAATCGTTCCGCCAGGCACAACCAATTCACAAGCAGCTTTGCGCGTTGCGCCCATGCCAACGGCATCTAAAACAATGTCAGCGGTTTCAACCTCTGGGCCAGATTGCATAGGATCATAGGCTTTGATGGACGGAACAGCTGCTTCCAAAACGGCGCGGCGCTTTTCATTGGGTTCAGCAATCCACAAATCCTTGCACCCTTGGTCGGCCAAAATGAGCGCCGTCAAAACGCCAATCGCACCGCCACCTAGAACGACACATCGACCTTCCGCAATCGGACGACGTGCAGTTCTACGCGCCACTTCAACCGCATGAACACATACAGCCATCGGTTCAGCCAAGGCCGCATCTTCGTTTGAAAGTTCATCAGGCAGCAGATAAAGATTTTTCTCGTCCGCAACCGTTTGCTCGGCATAAGCCCCCGGCAATTGCATGCTCATCAGTTTGCGATCAGGGCAAATATGATCATCACCAGCCAAGCAATGGCGACATTTTCCACACGTGTGCAGCGGGTTGATCGCGACGCGCTTCCCAGCATAGTCACCACTGCGGGGAACACCTACAGCTTCATGACCCAAAATCAATGGCGGCACACGCCGCGCATCGTGGCCGTGCCATGCGTGCATATCTGATCCACAAATGCCGCAATGAGAAACATCAATATGCACTTGATTGTTGCCGGCAACAGGGTCAGGCGCATCGCGCAATTCCGATTGCATGGTTCCGGTGTAATAAAGTGCGCGCATATTGATACCCCTTCGTCGACTTAGTCTTCCACCGCACTGAGATCGAAATTCTCTGTTGGGAAATATTTCCGCAATCGAATATCGGCAGTGCGGGCATGACCTTCCATACCTTCAAGGCGGGAAATGCGTGCCGTTGCCAAAGCTACAGGTTTGGAAGCCTCGCGCGTTGCTTGCTGCCATGTGACAATTTTCAAATACTTATGAACCGAAAGCCCGCCCGTGTATTTCGCAGCGCCGGAAGTTGGCAACACGTGGTTTGTGCCAGAGGCTTTGTCGCCGTAAGCAACGGTTGTTTCTTCACCCAAGAACAGTGAGCCGTAGCACTCCAACCGATCCAACCACCACGGAAGATCTTCGGCTTGAACGGTCAAATGTTCCGGTGCATATTTGTCAGACGTGGCGGCCATTTCTTCACGGTCAGCGCAAACGACAACTTCCGCATAATCGCGCCATGCAGCCTCTGCATTTTCACGGTTCAGCCCTGGCAAATCAGCGATTACGCCAGGAACAATTTCCAGAACCTTTTCAGCCAAAGCCTGATCATCAGTGACCAACCATACGGGTGAATTGTAACCATGTTCTGCTTGCCCCACGAGATCAGAGGCCACGATTTCGGGATCAGCCGATTTGTCGGCCAAAATGAGGCTGTCAGTCGGGCCAGCAAACATATCAATGCCCACACGGCCAAACAAAATACGCTTTGCTTCAGCCACAAACTGATTGCCCGGACCAACAATGATGTCTGCTTCTGGTTGACCAAAAAGGCCAAACGCCATTGAAGCAACACCCTGAACACCACCCAAAGCAAATATGTTGTCAGCACCACAAATTTGCGAAGTGTAAATGATCGCTGGATTGATGCCCACGTCAGGACGTGGTGGCGAGCACACGGAAATATTTGCCACGCCAGCAACCTTCGCCGTGGTCACTGTCATAATGGCAGAGGCCACGTGGCTGTAACGACCGCCGGGCACATAGCACCCAGCAGACTGGCACGGAATGCTTTTCTGGCCAGCCATAAATCCTGGCAAGATTTCATATTCAACGTCTTGAATGCTCTCCATCTGCTTTTCAGCAAAGCGACGCACATTGTCATGGGCGAAACGAATATCATCTTTCAGCTTTTGCGGAACCTTCGCACTGGCAGCTTCGATCTCGTCAGCCGTGAGACGAATGTTTCCATCATATTTATCGAACTGCGCCGCATATTTGCGCGCTGCGTCTTCACCGCCGTTCTCGATGTCATCCAGAATATTTTGAACGGTGTCGCGCACGTCTGGCGCATCGCTCGAAGATGTCTTGGGGGCTTTTTTGAGATAAGTAATTGCCATTTTATTTTTCCAAGGTCGATTGTGCGCCGATGCGCATTTAATTTGATGCACCCTTCCCCCAACACAGGGGAAGGAAAACGTTTTTATTCTCCGTAGCCCGGATAACTGAAGAAGCCTTCAGAACCGGATGCCGACAAGAAGTCTGGCAACCAAAGAGCGAAGCCTGGGAACATGAAGATCAAAGCAAGGCCGATCACCTGAATGACCATAAATTGCATCATGCCCAAATAAATGTCCTTTAAATCCCATTCAGGCACCACGCCTTTCAGGAAGTAAGCCGAAAGGGCGACAGGCGGGCTCAGCCATGCTGTCTGCAAGTTCACGGCCACGAGGATTGCGAACCAAGTCAGGTTCACATTCAACGATACGAGCAATGGCACAAGAATAGGCACGATGATGAGAACGATCGGAACCCACTCCAACGGCCACCCCAGCAAGAACACCAGCGCCATAACAAAGATCAACATCGCCGCTGTCGAAAGATCGAAGGACAACAGAAGTTCCGTCAGGTATTTCGGAGTGCCGAGGTTCGAGAACACAGCTCCAAAGAAGTTTGATGCCGCCACAAGGAACATGATCAAAACGGAAATTTCCAGCGTCTTGATCAACGCGTCATAGAACTTCGCCAATGTGAGTTTGCGATAAGCCAGCGACAAAACAATTGCACCAAAGGCACCACATGCTGCCGCTTCTGCAGGTGTCGCCCAACCAGCCAGAATAGAACCGAGCGCGAATGCGATCAAAACCGTTGGCGGCACGAGGCCCATAAAGAATTCGTACCAAAGGTCGGAGAAGTAGAATTCGTTTTCTCCATTCGCCGTAAAAAAGACCATCGATTGGTACATGACAAAAACGAAAAACGCAGTGACCAGCAATTGAACAGAAATAGCAAACCAACCGCTACCAATCGTCACAAACAGATATGGAACAGCACTTGTTTCAACGACACCAAGGAGAATAAGCGCGCCATGAATCATACCCAAAGTAGCTAACGGCAGTAATACCAAAACGACAATTCGCGTCACATTATAGGACTTGTAACATGCGAACATTATACCCAGCCAAACAATAGGAAGTATCAACCCAGCAAATGGAAATAACAAACCCAAGACGCCACCAGCTCCATAAATTAAGAGAACCGTCAGCACCACAATTGCAAGCATGACTAAACTAACTTCGAGTGCGTATCTGTTAGAAGTTTCTGGTTGCTCATCCGCGGGCAAAATAGGTCCGAGGCTTGGGTTGATCCAGCAACGACCCAATGCGTAGACCATGTAAAGCACCGCCAGCAAAACGCCAGGAATAATCGCCGCGCGGAAAAGGTCTGTCACGGGAATTTCAAGCACTGGCCCCATAACGATCAACATAATGGAAGGCGGGATGAGAATGCCCAACGTGCCACCTGCTGTAATCGTGCCCGCAGCCAATCGCACATCATAGCCTGAGCGGTTCATGGTTTTGGCTGCCATGATGCCGAGAATCGTCACCGACGCGCCCACGATACCAGTTGCCGCCGCGAAAATGGTCGACACGAACAATACAGCAATGAACAATGCACCACGGGTGCGTGACATCATCATCTGAACCGCCTGGAACAAGCGTTCCATCAAACCAGCTTGCTCCATCACGATGCCCATGAGGATGAACAGCGGAACCGCGACCAATTGATCGTCCAGCATGGTGGAGTTCACTTGAAGCGTCATCAAGAAGAATGTGACCGCGCTGCCTGAACCCCAAGAGCCAAATGTAAAGGCCAGGAAAATCAGGGTGAAAGATATTGGAAAACCAACGAAGATTGAGAACAACATGGCAGCCAACATGAAGAGGCCAATAGTCGATTTTTCGAAATCGAAAATACCGGAGCCACCAGCGGCGGCTTGCCACCAATCATCAAACGGAACCACCTTCGGATAGAAAACGCTCACAAAAACAATTGCCAAAAGAATGATGTAGACTGGCAAGAACTTTACAAATTTGGATTCCCGTTCCTTCCCCATTTGGTGGAATGCACGAAACAGTTCCGGCAAACCTTGAAGCAACAGCAGCAAAGCACCAATCGGCATCCAAATACGACCAGGCCACAACCAAGGCGCCCACGTTGTATCGCTCGCCTCTTCCCAAGAATTAGGGTTGAAAGGGTCTTGGCCAAAGGAATCGATTGCGTAGTCCAGTGAGCTCCAGAAGAAGAAAAGCATGGCTGGAAAATACAGCAGCAGATAGAGCGTCGCATCCACCGTGGCTTGCGTTCTGGGGTGCCAATTGCGGAACAAAAAGTCCGCGCGAATGTGCACGCCACGCATCAATGCATAACCCGCGGTCGCCATGAACAGCACACCGCCCATCATACGACTGATGTCATAGTTCCAGAGCGTTGGCCCAAGCCCCCAGGCAATAGCCGTTTCGTTCATCCCGTAATCAGTTAAAACCGCAAATGCCTTGCGCGACACAACTTCGAAAACCGTGCCAGCAATCATGGGGATCAAGAGCAAGCACATAATGCGACCCGCCCATTCATTGATCACATCAATCGTAGCAGTAATAGGACGTTGCCATGGCGTCATGTCGGGCGGTGTATAACCGGCCTTTTCATTTCGACGCTCGGCAATGGACTCATCTGTTGTGTCCAAATCGTCTGGAATGACTTCCTCAGCCATGATGACTCTCTCCCCGAGGTCGCTGGTTTTCTTTTAAAATGGGGAACACAAACTCCCAATTTTAAAAGAAAACGGCGAAGCGAAAAAACGCTCCGCCGAATGCTTTTTGGTTTACTTCAGAGTGTCAGCAAAAGCTTTACCCAACGCAGCGTTGGAAGCTTGCGCGCCAGCCCAGAATGGAACCGCGATTTTCGCAAATTCTTTTTGGCTGTCGTAAACTGTTTTGAAGAACGCATTTTCAGATGCATTTTTCTCAAGCAGAGCTTTCGCAGCATTCATATATGCTGGGAAGTAATCTGCAGGAGTGTCGTGCAAGATAACGCCATCTTCTTCAGTCAGCTTTTTCAAAGCCTTACCGTTTTCGTAAATACGGTAGGACATTGATTTTGAAAGTGATGCATTTGCAGCAACTTCAAGAGCTTTTTGCTGAACTGGTGTCATGCTTTTGTAGATGTCACCATTGATGTACATATCAGCGTTCACAACAACCTGGTGCAGGCCTTGCAGGTAGTAGTGCTTAAGCACTTTTTGGAAACCGAACACGGAGTCAGGCTTCGGGCAGCACCATTCAGCAGCATCGATTGTGCCTTTTTCAAGCGCTGGCAAAATGTCACCACCGCCCATAGCAACAGAAGCAACACCGATGTCTTTGTATGCTTGTCCAGGAATTCCTGGAGGCGTACGGAAACGGTATTTGCGGAAGTCAGCCATTGAGTTAATTGGCTCTTTGAACCAACCGAGAGCTTCTGGTCCAACAGGCTGCAACATGAAGCCTTTTACGTTGACGCCCATTTCAGTCCAAAGCTGGTCGTAAAGTTCTTTACCACCACCGAACTGGAACCATGACAACCATGCAAGGTTGTCCATGCCGATACCACCACCAGCTGGCGGAGAACCGAACAGAGCTGCAGCAGGATGCTTACCGGACCAATAGTGAGTCCACGCAAAGCCACCTTCAACGAGGCCTTTGTCGACCGCATCAAGAGTTTCTTTAACACCAACAACGGCGCCAGCAGGCAACACTTCGATTGTGATTTCATCACCCGCAGTCAACGCTTTCACGTCTTCAGCAAATGCTTTCAGCATTGTGACTTCATCGGCTTTCGCCGAAATAACCGACTGCACACGAATGGTGATCGGTTTGGCGATTGCAGCAGTAGTCACTGTTGCAGCGATCGCAGTTGCGGCAAGAGTTTTGCCGAGTTTAGCAAGAACAGACATGGTATTCCTCCCTTTTGTCATTCTCTTCCTTCAGACGAATGCGATGTTGCCATATGGTCCCGCCGAAGGCGCGAGATGGCTATAATCACCACAGTTGAAATGGTGCCCGAACGTTCAGGGCGCCAAATTTGTCAGCTCAATCCCGGAACACCTCCCGTGTTGTTGAGATAAGCTAGAATTCCTCGCTGCGGATCAAACACTCCTTTGTACAGCATCTCCGCCGCCACATACATCAGTACAAACAATCCAGCCCAAGAAATCCATGGATACTTCGATAAAAGTTTCATGATTAGGGTTGCAAAACAAGCCATGGCAATAATTGCAATCGCCAAACCAACAACAAGCTTGGTTTGATCACCATCCGCAATCGCGGCAACTGCCAGAACATTGTCGATGGACATGGAGACATCGGCTAAAGTGATGGTCCACAAAGCAGATGCCAATGAACGACGCGGCGCGCCAGTATAGCCCGCCTCAGGATTTTCAGCATCCTCCATGGCATGAGCCGCTTCTTCATCTACATTAGCACGAATCTCTTTATAAAGCCCCCAGCACACCCAAAACAGAAGCAACGCGCCCACCACAAGCAAGCCCGGGATGCCCAGCAATTTCGTAGCAACAAGCGCAAACACAACACGCAAAACGGCAGCCACCACCATTCCAAAAAGAATAGCTTTTTTGCGAAGTTCTGGTGAAAGCCCCGCTGCAGCCATGCCGATAATCAATGCATTGTCACCAGACAAAACAATATCGGCGATGATAATTTTACCGTAATCGGCAATGAGATCCCACATCAGGCAGCATCCTCTAGAATAAAGTCGGAAGCCCGCTCACCAATCATGATGGCAGGAGCATTTGTGTTGCCAGATACGATGACAGGCATGATTGAAGCGTCCGCGACCCGCAGCTTGCCAACCCCCCGTACGCGCAAGCGCTCGTCCACGACAGCGCGGTCATCCTGTCCCATTTTGCACGTTCCAGTTGGGTGATAAATTGTGGTGGCAGTATCGCGCGCCCAGTTCAAAATTGCAGCATCATCATGTTCACCGATGGCTTTGCCAGGCGAATATTCTTCTAAAATTTCCGACTTTGCTGGTTCAAAACCAGCGATGCGGCGCGCAACTTTGATTCCATCAACAATCGTCTGCTGATCCAAAGGTGTCGCCAAATAGTTTGGATGAATTTTTGGATGATCGCTTGCTTTGTTCGACTGCAATTCCAGATGCCCCGCACTTTCGGGGCGCATCTGCAATACCGATGCGGTAAATGCGTTGAAGGGATGTGTTGCTGTTCCAACTTTATCGGTCGAAAACGGCTGAAGATGAAACTGAATGTCAGGCGTTTCTAATTCTGGACGCGTTTTCAAATACCCGGTTCCCAGGCTCGCCGCCATGGTCATAGGGCCTGTTCGCTTCAAAGCGTACTCAATACCGATCAATGCCTGCTTAAACATCGAGTTGGTTTCAGTGTTGATTGTCGAAGATGCGCACTTGAACACGGGACGCGCTTGCAGGTGATCCTGCAAATTCTGGCCGACACCTTTAAGATCTTCCAAAACGTCAACGCCATTTTCAGAAAGGTTTTGGCCAGGCCCAATTCCCGACAACATTAAAATTTGTGGTGATCCGATTGCACCGGCTGACAAAATAACTTCGCATCGTGCTTTGACAGTTTTCTCACCATCGTCTCCAGCAACGACTATTCCTTTAGCCTCACCATTTTCCAACAACACCCGTTGTGTGGCCATGCCTGTCAGCACGGTGAGGCTTGCGCGCCTACGTGCAGGTTTCAAATAGGCGGCAGCTGAAGAACACCGACGCCCCTTGTTGGCCGTCAATTGAAAATAGCCCATGCCTTCTTGGCTCTCGCCATTATAGTCTTCGTTGAAGGGATAGCCCGCCGCCACCGCAGCCTGAATATAGTCGTCAACGGCTTTTCGGCTGAGCCGCGTTTTGGAGACGGTCAACGGACCATTGCCACCACGCAAAGCGCTTTCGCCATCTTCCCAGTTTTCCGATCGTTTGAAACAAGGCAGCACGTCATCCCAGCCCCAGCCGATGTTTCCCATTTGGCGCCACTGGTCATAATCTTCTTTTTGACCACGCACATAAAGCAATCCATTGATCGAAGACGATCCGCCCAGCACACGCCCCCGCGGCCAGTTGATTGAGCGACCGTTCAAACCAGGGTCTGCTTCTGTCTTATAAGACCAGTCCATTTTCGGATTGCCCATGGTTTTAAAATAACCAACAGGAATGTGTATCCAAGGTGATGTGTCACGTCCGCCCGCTTCCACCAGCGCGACAGAATATTTTCCGCTTTCAGAAAGACGTGCAGCAAGGGCACAACCAGCAGAGCCAGCACCGACAATGACAAAGTCAAACTCCAAAAAGCGCCTCCCTTTGCTTTCTCAAAACTGATCCAGCAGCGCGATGTTAAAAAGTCCCATTTTTTGAAATTTTTCCCTTGACCGGATATATCAAAAAATGAGACTTTTGGTCTCGTTATTTATTCAATCACGTTGTCTTTGGTGTGACAATCCCCAACTGCGACTTTTTGTACCTCAGTTCCAAATATGTGGATGAAATTGAAATGGCTGCCGCAGAAAATGATCAGAGCAGGATTGCAACGAACCTAAGAACGCTGCTCATTTTGGAAGCCGTGGCAAATTCGAGCGACCCCAAATCACCAACAGAAATCAATCGCGAGATCGGACTGCCGAAACAATCCATTCATCGCTTGTGTCAAACTCTTCTGGATGAAGGTTTTTTGATCCGAGACGTTTCCGGCAAGAAACTGCTCGCGGCTCCCCGTACTTTAAAAATGGCCAATGGTTTGGTCACCTCCACACATCAAAACGTGGCACGCCATCAAGTCTTACTGTCACTTTCGGAAGCCACACGCGAAACTGTCAACTTTGCAGTTCCTGAATCTGACGGAATGACCTATCTCGATCGGGTTGAGACCGACTGGATTTTTCGCATCGAACTGCCCATCGGGTCTCGCGTGCCATTCCATTGCACCGCCAGTGGCAAGTGCTTTTTAGCAAGCCTGCAAAACCGCGACTTGGACAATTTTCTGAACGCCCTAAAATTTGAACAACGCACCGCAAACACCATCATGTCGGAGGGAGAACTTCGAAAGGAACTCACCGCGGTTCGCCGTGATGGCTTTGCCCGCGACAATGAAGAATTGTTCGATGGTATGGTCGCGCTGGCTGTTCCAGTGCTTGGCGCAGACGGACGGTTCCAAGCTGCGGTCGCGTTCCATGGCCCCACACAGCGACTGCAATTTGACAAGCTTCCTGAGCACCTCGACGTCATGCGCAAGGGCGCAGCACAACTGTCACAACTCAGCGGTTAGCATGTCTTCTCGGACAATTGAGTGAATTGCTCAGCGATCGCGCGCACGTGGATCAAGCGCATCGCGCAATCCATCACCCATATAATTTACACTCAGCACAGTCAGAGAAATCGCAAGACCAGGATACACAACCCACATCGGATATTGGGGCATGTAGTCAATAGCATCAAACAGCAAGCGTCCCCAAGTCGGGAAGTCTGGTGGGAAACCAAGTCCTAAGAACGAAAGCGCCGATTCCGTGATAATCGCATTGGCGATCCCCAATGTAGCCGACACCAGAATAGGTGAAATCACATTGGGCAGAATATGCCGCGAAATCATACGACGCGGTGGCGTCCCGATAGAACGTGCAGCCAAAACAAACTCTCGTTCTTTCAGCACCAAAACTTCACTGCGCACAACACGCGCTGTCTGCATCCATGACGTGATGCCAATTGCAGACACCATGAGAATAAATATGCCACCTTCAGGTCCAAATGAGGCCGACAATGGCTCACGAAACAGAGTGACAATCACCAACAAAAGCGGCAACAGTGGCAGCGATAAAAACAAATCGGTGAACCGCATCAACGGTCCATCGAGCTTAGAAAAAAAGCCAGCCAAAACACCAATTGCCGTGCCGAGCAAAACGGCGATAAACATCGCGACAAGTCCAACTGCCATAGAAATTCTGCCGCCTTGCAGAATGCGTGCAAGGAGGTCTCGACCCAGTTGATCAGTGCCAAATGGGTGTGCCAAAGAGGCGCCCTGATTGCGAGATCGGATGTCAACAAATGTGGGGTCAATTGTCCAAAGAAACGGTCCAATCATCACTGCAATCAAGATGCCAAAGAAAATGAACGAGCCAATCAATGCGCCCTTATGCGATTTAAATTGGTTCCACACATCGCGCGACAAAGAGCGGTGTTCGGAGACGGCCTCTCTCAGCGCGTCATCGGATCGTATGGCTGTGCTTTGATCAGTCATAGCGAATCCTTGGATCAAGCATCCCGTAAAGCACGTCTGCAATCAAACTGAACAACACAATCAAAACTGCAAAAATAACTGTTACGGTTTGCACCACAGGAACGTCGCCACCTTGAATAGCGAGTATGAGCAATTGCCCCAATCCGTTCACCTGAAACACTTGTTCTGTAATCAACGCACCGCCAAACACACTGGGCAAGTTCAGTGCAATCACAGTGACAACAGGGATCATGGAATTGCGCAACACATGCACCAGAACAACGGAACGTTCTTTGACGCCCTTCGCGCGCGCTGTACGCACATAATCCTGTGTAAGATTTTCGAGCATTGACGCGCGCATATAGCGCGAGATTTGCGCCGCATTGAAAAGCCCAAGCACCATAATCGGCATAATCGATTGCTTCACTTGGAACAGAAACGAATTCCAATCGGTGATTTCATGGGTCGTGTCGTAGATGGACGGAAACCAGCCCAACGTCACAGAAAACAACAGGATCATCAAAACACCGGTGAAAAACGTCGGCACCGAGAACCCGATCATGGAGATAAATGTCCCGATCTGGTCAAAAATCGAGTATTGTTTGTAAGCAGAAATAATGCCCAGCGGCACCGCGATCAAAATACCAACGATATAAGATATACCAACAACCCACAGCGTTTGGGGGATGCGTTGTACAACTAGGTCCATCACGGGGGAGCGGGTCGCGTAGGAAATCATGCGCTGCCCGACTTCAAAATCGGTGCCCCACAGTTTGTTCATCCAGAATTTGGGTTCTGTGTAAACCAACTGTTTGAGCCACAGCAAAAATTGAATGTGAAAAGGGTCGTTGAACCCCAATGACTCACGGATTTTCTCACGAACATCAGGAGGAATTGTTAGCGGAAGTCCTGCTGTCGGGTCTGAAGGCGACAATTTGATCACAAGAAATATCACCAAACTGATGAACAGCATGGTGGGTATCGCAAAGAACAATCGTCGGATTGTGTAATTTAACATCGAGTATCAGCGCCCATGAGAAAATCTCATCCTTATGCAATCACAGGAGCGGAGGTGCCTGTAATTGCAAAAAGATGAGAAGGGGCGATCCGAAGACCGCCCCTGCCCTTACGATTATTTCTTACGGTACCAATCAGCAACGTTCCAAAGCTCGGAGTCCCAAGTGTTGAGAACAATACCACCAAGCGTAACAGAAGCTGCAGACACGCGACCACGGTCAACCAAAGGAACGATTGTCATACTGTCTTTTGTCAGCATGTCGTTCATTCTCTTAGCCAATTCCTGGCGCTTTGACAGTTCAGCAGTTTTGCCAAGTTCCACAGCCAACTTGTCATATTCAGCGTTGCAATAACGGTTGATGTTCTCGCCTTGCCACTGTGTTTCAGGGCGTGGAGCTTTTTCACAAGTATATTGGGTCAAGTACTGCTCTGGGTCAGTACCATCGAAGTTGTTCGCATACATTTCAACGTCTGCATAGAACTTCTGGAACGTGTCCGGAGACGCTGGATCACCACCGAAGAAAACAGAACCGCTGATGTTGCGCAGCTCGGTATCAACACCGATATCTTTCCAGTTTTGTTTGATGATCGCTTGGAAATCCTGGCGAACAGCATTTGTCGAAGTCTGGTAAGTGAGTTTGAGAACTTTGCCATCTTTCTCACGGAACCCACTGCCACCAACTTTCCAACCAGCATCTTCAAGCAGCTTTTTCGCGCCTTCAATGTCCTGTGTCAGACAAGCTGTGTTGTCAGAAGCCCAAGCTTGTGGTGCAGGCACCAAATTACATGTTGGACGACCGGCTTGGCCGTAGCCAATTTCTACAAGAAGTGGACGGTCAATTGCCATAGACAATGCACGGCGCACTCTTTCATCAGACAAGATTGGATGCGGATGTTTTGCCGTTGAACGTTCGCCTTCAGGAAGACTTGGCGATGGGTCGGTCATGTTCATTTCAAGACGTTCGACCAGTGTACCGAATGCAGAAATCGGAACACCTTTCCCACCTTCAGCCATTTTCTTCAAAACGTCTGGCGCCAATTGCATGTTCCAAGCGTAATCAAATTCGCCAGTTTCCATAACTGCACGACCAGCTGCAGCAGCATCGCCACCACCCTTGAAGGTCACGCTTGCAAATGCAGGCTTGCCTTCTTCGCGATAGTTTTCATTGGCTTTCATTTGAATCACATCATTCGGTTTGAAATTTGTAACCACAAATGGGCCAGTGCCAATAGGACCAAAGTTTGCTTCCGTGCACTCTGGCGCTTTCGCACCCAAACATTCAGCAAACTGCGCGGCTTGAATGATCGGTGACTGGCCACCAACAAAGGCTGCATATGGAACAGGCTTGGGCTCTTTAAACTTCACAACGACAGTAAGTGGGTCGGGTGTTTCCACCACATCTACACCGTCAAATTTTGCAGATTGCGCACAACCGCCAGCTGGATCCATGCAATATTTTGCAGTAAACGCCACATCAGCAGATGTGAAATCAGTTCCGTCTGACCATTTGATGCCAGGCTTGATTTTCCACGTGATCGTTTTCAGATCGGCTGAAACACCACCATTTTCTACGGTAGGAATGCTTTCAACCAGGTAAGGAACCAATTCACCCTTATCATTGAATCGCGCAAGCGGCTCAACAATCATGGATGCGGATTCAATATCTTTTGTACCACCAGAAAGATAAGGGTTCAGGATAGATGGTGCCTGCCAGTAGATGATTTTCACTTCACCATCACGGCCGCGCTTTCCTTCATGTCCATCGGCATATACGCCTGAAACAGCAACCATTGCGGCAGCGGTTCCGAGCAATAGGGTCTTAAAGCTTTTCATTTTAGTCTCCCGTTAGTGTCATGATCGGTTGTCCCGACCTTTGTGGTTTTGAACGCTCACAAAAAGCGCTCGCAATCGTGTTTGTCGCTCATGCCAAGTGGCAAGCGACAAACTGATCTGGTTTGAGTTCACGCCATTCCGGCGGAACCGTAAAGCACTTTTTCTCGGCAATCGGACAGCGCGTACAAAAAACACAACCCTGTGGCGGATTGGATGGACTTGGAACATCGCCCTTTAAAATCACCCGCTGACGCTTTGCTTCAATTTTCGGATCGGCAACTGGCACAGCCGACAAGAGAGCCTGCGTGTAGGGATGCTGCGGATTGGAATAGAGTTTTGAAACGGGAGCCAGTTCAACAATCTTACCCAGATACATGACCGCAACACGGTCCGCGATATGGCGCACCATAGAAAGGTCGTGACTGATAAAAAGAAAAGTCAAACCACGTTCACGCTGTAAATCTTCCAGCAGGTTGACCACCTGTGCCTGAATGGAAACATCCAGCGCAGCAATCGGCTCGTCACAAACAATAAAGTCTGGATCAAGCGCCAGCGCACGAGCGATCCCTATGCGTTGACGCTGACCACCCGAAAACTCATGCGGATAACGGTTCACAAAATCTGGGTTTAAACCCACCGCATCCAACAATTCACGCACCTTTGCCTTGCGATCATCGGGTGACAGTTTTGTGTGTTCGATCAAAGGTTCTGAGACAATGGCACCCACTGTCATACGCGGGTTCAAACACGCTTGCGGGTCTTGAAAAATCATTTGCATACGCGGTCGTGTCGCGCGCATTTCAGAATCTGACAGTGAAGCAATATCGCGGTCTTCAAAGATCACATGTCCGGATGTGGGATCATACAGACGCAAAACCGCTCGACCTGTCGTGGATTTCCCACAACCAGATTCACCGACAAGACCTAAAGTCTCACCGCGTTGAATGGCGAACGACACACCATCCACGGCTTTGACATCACCAACTTTTTTGCGGAACAGGCCTTTGTAAATCGGAAAATGAATTTTCAGATCTGAGACAGTCAACAGATCTTTTTCAACGACTTCACTCATGCCGCACCTGCCGTGTCTTCAGATTCAAGCCAACAAGCAGACTTTTGACCAGCCTGAACTTCAAACAATGGCGGATTGGCCGACCAACACCGTTCATGAGCCTCTTCGCACCGCGGGGCGAACGGACATGCAACAAGTGGACCTTTGAGATTGGGCGCTTGTCCGGGAATGCTCACCAAACGTTCCATGCGCAAACCTTCATCTGCAGGCAGTGTCTTTAAAAGCGCTCGCGTGTAGGGATGACGCGGATCATCATACAATTTATCCACATCTGCATATTCGACAATCTGTCCGCCATACATCACCGCCACGCGGTCAGCGATGCCAGCAACCACCCCAAGATCATGGGTGATCCAGACAATGGCCATGCCGAGCTTTTCGCGAAGGTCTTTCACCAGTTCGATGATTTGTGCCTGTACGGTTACATCAAGCGCTGTGGTGGGTTCATCGGCAATCAAAACCTTCGGGTCACAGGCCAGTGCAATGGCAATCATAACCCGTTGGCGCATCCCGCCAGAAAACTGATGCGGAAAATCCTTCAGGCGATCACTTGCCGAAGGAATACCAACCAATTCAAGCAATTCCACCGCACGGGCCCGTGCCTGCTTTTTGTTCATACCCATATGAATGCGCAGAGGTTCCATCAACTGAAAACCCACGGTGAAGACGGGGTTTAACGAAGTCATGGGGTCTTGAAAAATGAATCCAATGTCACCGCCGCGCAGGCTGCGAAGTTCATCTTCGCTGGCTTGCAATAAATCACGCCCATCAAACAGAACTTCTCCGTTTAGAATTTTGGCTGGCGGCATTGGCAAGAGTTTCAACAATGACATCATGGAAACGCTTTTGCCCGAGCCAGATTCGCCCACAACGCCCAACAATTCGCCCGGCTTCAATGCAAAGCTGACATTGTTGACGGCATGGACCGTCCCGTCTTGCGTTTCAAAAACAGTTTGAAGGTCTCGCACCTCAAGCACATTGTCAGCACCATGTGCTTGCCCTGCTTGGGATTTCTCGTCTTCACTCAATTGACGCAACGTGCTCGATACCATTTCAAAACACTACTGCAACGACGGGGCTAAGCAAGTTGAAAATTTGCCATTTGGTCAAATTATTTCAATATGTTCCAAACCAAACTGAGAGTCTCAAATGACCAACGTAAATTTCCAGCCCGTTTCAGGTTTCGATCTCCCTCGATTTGCAGGCGTTCCCACCTTCATGCGCCTGCCTTACATTCCGCCTGACGACCCGATGTATAAGGACGTTGAAATAGGTCTTGTTGGTGTGCCGTGGGATGGCGGCACGACAAATCGGCCCGGCGCGCGACATGGCCCTCGTCAATTGCGCGATCTGTCCACCATGATCCGCGCCGTCCACCCTGTTTCCAAAATCAAACCATTTGAACTGTGCAATTGCGCCGATCTTGGCGACGTCTCACCTAACCCTGCTGACCTTATGGCGAGCTTGGAGCGCACAACACAGCAATTCTTAAAGCTAAAGAACGATGGAATCACTCCCCTCACGGCTGGGGGCGATCATCTTATCTCATTGCCAATCCTGCGCGGCCTGGCGTCCAATGGTGCGGTGGGCATGATTCATTTTGACGCCCATACAGATTTGTTCAACGAATATTTTGGCGGCACCAAATACACACATGGCACGCCATTCAGGCGCGCAATCGAAGAAGGTTTGCTCGATCCCAAGCGCGTGGTTCAAATTGGCATACGCGGCACACAATACGACGGTGAGGATATTGAATTTGGTCGCGCAAACGGTGTCACGATTATTGAAATAGAAGAAGTGATGGACCGTGGCCATAAAGATGTGATGACGCAGGCGCGGGAAATCGTTGGCACCGAAGAAACATATGTCAGTTTCGATATTGATTTCATTGATCCTGCCTATGCACCTGGAACCGGAACACCCGAAATTGGCGGGCCCGACACATTTACGGCCCAGCAATTTGTTCGTGGGTTAGACGGTGTGAACATGATTGGCGCAGATCTTGTAGAAGTGTCTCCACCATTTGATCCAAGCGGAAACACCGCATGGATTGGGGTATCCATCATGTTCGAGCTGTTGTGCATGTTGACCAAAAGCAGGTCTAACCGCTCTTATACATAGCTTTCTCGCCGTTCGCCCACATAATGCCGCAATTTTGAATTTACTGGGTGATCGTCAAACGAAGTTTGCTCTTAACACTCTGTTAACCGAACTTCTTGAGGCACAATTAATGAGATTTGGTTATCAAATGCTCACCAAAACGAATTCAATTTTATCGGTTACAGGAGTCCGACCATGGGCTTGATTATGAGCAATTCCAAATTCTCATCTTATTCCGTCGCATTGCCAGTGGCATTGCTGATCGCCGTTGCGGGTTGCGCGAAAAAGCAACCACTTCCCAACAACGCTGCGCAATTGGGCCTTAACGGTTCAAACACAGGCGGTGGTGCTGGCGCAGCAACTCCAGGTTCGGCCCGCGATTTCACAGTCAATGTTGGCGATCGTGTGTTTTTCACCACGGATTCAACGTCTCTGACCGCTGAAGCGCGTCAAACGCTGGACAAACAAGCTGCTTGGTTGGCGCGATATTCCAGTTATCGCATCACGATTGAAGGCCATGCTGATGAGCGCGGCACACGCGAATACAACTTGGCGCTCGGCGCTCGCCGCGCTTCCGCGACACGTGATTACTTGTCATCACGCGGTGTAAATCGCTCCCGCATCAACACTATTTCATTCGGCAAAGAACGCCCTGTGGCCGTTTGCAACGATATTTCTTGCTGGTCTCAAAACCGTCGCGCTGTGACGGTTCTAAGCGGTGGCAACAGCTAAGTTCAACACGAACACACGTCTTTTAAAGTGGCCCCTGCGCTTGAAAATTCTTCAAAAGCGTTTGGGGCCATTTTTATCTTGAATTCCAAGCAAATTTTGGCCTGAATTAAAGGCACAATGGATTTCATACATTTACGCAATTAGGGGATACATATTATGTCTGCAATGCGAACCGGCCTCGCCGTAACAGTCGCGGGAATGTTGATGATGAGCAGCGCCCACGCACAACGCCTTGTCCCATCAGTTGATATTCCACAAGTCAGTGGTTCAAGCAACAACAGCGCAGTTCAATTGGTTCAATCAAGCGATCAGTCGTTTCGCATCAACGATATGGAAAACACCATTCGCCAGTTGAACGGTCGTGTTGAAGAACTGAATTTCCTTTTGCTACAGCTGCAAGAGAAGCTTCGCAAAATGGAACAAGACAATGAAAGTCGTTTCCAAGAGATCGAAGAAAAACAATCCGGATTGACTTACAATTCAACGGACGTCGCCAAAATCGACGATCAAGGAGACACAAGCCTGGGAAAGCTTGATCCGTCCGAGGAAAAAAATTCCGCGGACGGCAAAACTGAAACCACAGACAAAAAAGAATCGACCAAGCCCGTTGATACAGCTGAGACACCAGCGCCTCAACGAGGGTCCCTGCCCCGAGCTTTGGGCACTTTAACTTTCGACAATCAGGGCAATGTGATTGACACAAAACCCAGTGGGCCATTGCAACTAAATGTGCCCAAGAGCATTTTTGATGATGCCAGCACAGGCGTGGAAGCGGCCCAATTCGGCGCAACGCCAAAAGAAGTTTATGAAGCGGGTTTCACCGCCTATGAAAACCGAAACTACCCCTTAAGCACAACCATTTTAAAAGCCATGGTCACAGCTTGGCCAAAAGATCCGCTGGTTGGAAAAGCACGCTATTACCTGGCTGAAAGCCTGTTTTGGCAAAAGAAATATTACCAAGCTGCAGACCTGCATCTCAACACCCATCGTGATTTTCCTGAAGCCGATACGGCAGCTGACAATCTGCTCGGTCTCGGCCTTGCTCTTGCAGGGCTAAACCAACGAGAAGTCGCCTGCGCAACCTATGCGGAAGTGTTACAGCAATATCCTGATTCTGCGCCGCGTTTGGAAAAGCGCATCAAAGATGAACAGGCCAGCACCAAGTGCTAATCAAAACAGATGATGCACCAGATGGCCCCATTCTTGTGGCCGTTTCTGGCGGCAGCGATTCACTTGCCATTTTGCATCTCGTCCAAAAGGCCTTACCGAAGCGTACACTATATGCAGCGACAGTTGATCATGGGCTAAGGCCGGAAGCCGCAGACGAAGCAAAATTTGTCGCCGAAATCTGTAGCAAGCTGGATATTCCTCACGTCACCTTACAATGGTCACCGAAAAGCGACCGCTCTTCCCAATCAGCACGTTTTGCACGTTATGAACTATTGGCGGCCCATGCGCACCAAGTGGGCGCCAAAACAATCGCCTTGGGACACACATTGGACGACCAAGCCGAGACTTTATTGATGCGGTCTCTGCGTGCCAAATCGACCAGCGGCACACGGGGTTTGTCGGGCATGACCCCGTTTTCGGCTTATGAAGATATCAAACTGTGGCGTTCCGCCTTGGCGGCCAGACGCAAAGCGCTCCAAGAGTTTTTACAACATCAGGGGCAGGACTGGATCAATGATCCGTCCAATGAAAAACTTGAATCCGAACGGGTTCGAATTCGCAATTTTCTCAACAGTCAAAACAGTTTTTTCCCCAACCACGAAGCGATTGCACGTTTGGCTGCTCTATCTGCAAAATCAAGACTATGGCTTGGGCAACAAACGGCCAACGCAATTACGTCCCATTGCACGATCAGTGCAGATGGAGCAGCACAATTTCATTGCCCAAGCTATCTGCCTCTTCTTGTCGCCATTGATGTTGTGTCGACCCTCGTGCTCACCATTGGAGGGATGCCATTTCGTCCATCCGTTTCTAAACTGCGCACGCCAGCACTTGCAGCGAAACAGGGCACTCAATCCAAATGCGCGGTTGGCCGATGTCTGTTGACTTCAAAATCCCACACACTGACCATCGAGCGCGAACCACGAAACATCCCCCCTCTGCCCCAGCTTTTGCAAACAAAACAAATCTATGATGGCACTTGGACTTTGGCCAAAGGCAAAAAGCCCACACCATTTATTGTTGCATTAGAGAGATTTCGAACCGAAGTGGATGATCCTGTTTATTTGGCTGTTCAAAAACTGGTCTCAAAACGGCCATTCCCGAGTGTTTATTCAACATAAAGAGAGGAATTGCCGCATATGGCATTCCGCACCTTGGCAGAGAGCCTTTTGAACCCTATCTTGGCTCAAAGATATTTATCGCGACATCACCGATCGCACCATCAGGATAATTCTCTATGAATCCGAACTTCCGCAATTTTGCACTTTGGGGCCTCATCGCACTCCTTTTGATTGCCCTTTTCCAAATGTTCCAATCCCCATCGGGCCAAGGCGCGACCACGGAAGTGGCTTATTCTAAATTTTTGGAAGCCGTTGATAAAAACCGCGTCAAATCAGTCACCATTTCTGGGGACCGGATCAGCGGCGCTTATACGGATTCAGCGACTGGTTTCACCACCTACGCGCCCCAAGACCCTGAACTGGTCAAGCGTCTTGAAGCAAAAAATATCGAGATCACCGCCAAACCCGCGACCGATGGTCGTTCAGGTTTCATGGGCATGTTGATCAATTGGCTTCCACTGATCGTGATCATTGGTATCTGGATTTTCATCATGCGCCAAATGCAGTCGGGCCAAGGCAAGGCAATGGGTTTCGGCAAATCGAAAGCCAAACTTTTGACCGAAGCTCATGGCCGCGTGACGTTTGATGATGTTGCTGGTGTTGATGAAGCCAAGGAAGATCTGGTTGAAATAGTAGACTTTTTGCGCGATCCGCAAAAATTCCAACGCCTCGGCGGAAAAATGCCCCACGGCGTTTTGCTTGTTGGCCCGCCAGGAACGGGTAAAACACTGACTGCACGTGCAGTTGCTGGCGAAGCCAATGTTCCATTTTTCACAATTTCGGGTTCTGATTTTGTAGAAATGTTCGTGGGTGTTGGTGCAAGCCGGGTGCGCGATATGTTCGAGCAAGCCAAGAAAAACGCGCCTTGCATCGTTTTCATTGACGAAATCGACGCAGTCGGTCGTCACCGCGGAGCCGGAATCGGCGGCGGAAATGACGAACGCGAACAAACACTCAACCAATTGCTCGTCGAGATGGACGGCTTTGAGACCAATGAAGGCATCATCTTGATCGCCGCGACCAACCGCCCGGACGTTCTTGACCCGGCACTGCTGCGTCCAGGTCGTTTTGACCGTCAGGTGGTTGTTGGCAATCCAGACATTGTTGGCCGCGAAGCAATTTTGAAGGTGCATGTGAAGAATGTGCCGCTTGCACCAAATGTTGACCTGAAAGTTATCGCACGCGGAACGCCCGGGTTTTCCGGTGCCGACTTGATGAACCTGGTCAACGAAGCGGCCCTATTGGCTGCGCGCCGTGAAAAGCGCTTGGTTACGGCACAAGAATTTGACGATGCCAAAGACAAAGTCATGATGGGTGCTGAGCGCCGTTCTATGGTGATGTCCGAAGAAGAAAAGCGCAACACGGCTTACCACGAAGCGGGTCATGCACTGGTTGCCATCACGGTTCCATCGTCTCACCCCGTTCACAAAGCAACCATCATCCCGCGCGGTCGCGCCTTGGGCATGGTGATGCAATTGCCGGAACGTGACCAAATTTCCATGTCATACGAAGAAATGACATCACGCTTGGCTGTTATGATGGCAGGCCGTGTGGCGGAAGAGCTGACTTTTGGCAAGAAGAATGTCACCTCAGGCGCCCAATCTGACATTCAACAAGCCACGCGCTTGGCCCGTGCCATGGTCACCCAATGGGGCTATTCGGACAAATTGGGCAAAGTTGATTACGGCCAAGACCAACAAGAACCAATGATGATGCCATCAAAAAATGTTTCGGAAGAAACTGCGCAAATAATCGATGAAGAAGTGCGCCGTTTGGTGGATGAAGGCTTTGCATCGGCCAAGAAGATTCTCACAAAACGCAAGAAAGACCTTGAAGCTATTGCTCAAGGCCTGTTGGAATATGAAACGCTTACAGGTTCTGAAATAGATGAGTTGTTGAACGGGAAACCACCGTCCCGCGACATGGGTGACGACACACCACCATCTCGCGGAAGTGCGGTGCCAAAAACCGGCACCAAACCCTCAAAAGGCAAAAAAGGTGGTGCGTCCGACACAGGCGGTATGGAGCCCAATCCAACATAATAAACGGTTGGAAAACCCAAATATTTTTAAGGAACGCATCACGTTTAAAACCGTGGTGCGTTTTTTTGTATCATCCTGGTCGTTGTCAATTCCCCATTTAGCTGCCGTTAACCACAATTCTTAATTCATCCGCTGTGACGACCAGTTTCACTGCAAAACGTGGTACAGTGAATGAATGGTAAGCTTTTTGTCTCAAATTGGTGACAATTCAGATTGTGTGAATGTGTTGTCACAATTTGTTAACATCAAAACTCTCGATTTCTGCTAGAGAACGGCGAATGGCGGGTGAGTAATCTTAAAAAGCGGAAATCCGCTTAGCACAACACTGCAGCAGGACGGGGCTCATGAGCAACAAAAGAAAATATTTCGGAACCGATGGCATTCGCGGATACGCCAACAAATCTCCGATGACAGCTGAAACAGCCATGAAAGTCGGTATGGCCGCTGGTGTGGCTTTCAAGCGCGGCAACCACCGCCACCGCGTCGTGATTGGTAAAGATACTCGCCTGTCCGGCTATATGATCGAAAACGCATTGGTGGCAGGTTTCACTGCAGCCGGTATGGATGTTTTCTTGCTTGGCCCCGTACCAACCCCTGCGGTTGCAATGCTGACACGCTCTTTGCGCTCAGACATCGGTGTGATGATTTCAGCTTCGCACAACGCCTACCATGACAATGGCATTAAGCTGTTCGGCCCCAACGGATTCAAGTTGTCCGACGAGATCGAACTGGAAATCGAACGTTTGATGGACACAGATCTCACACCGCAACTGGCAAGCGGCCACAACATTGGGCGCGCCAAACGTGTTGAAGGTGTTCACGACCGTTACATCGAATTTGCAAAACGCACCCTACCCCGCAAAATGTCTCTTGAAGGCCTGCGCGTTGTTGTCGATTGTGCAAATGGCGCGGCTTACAAAGTGGCACCAGCTGCGCTTTGGGAACTGGGCGCAGACGTTGTGACCATTGGTGCAGAACCTGATGGCATCAACATCAATGCAGAATGTGGTTCAACCCACACCGCTGCCCTATCTCGCAAGGTCAACGAAGTGCGCGCAGATATCGGCATTGCGCTTGATGGTGACGCAGACCGTGTGATCATCGTCGACGAAAAGTCAAACGTTGTGGACGGCGACCAGTTAATGGCAGTTATGGCGCAATCCTGGAAAGAAAACGAAAAACTCTCAGGCGACGGTGTGGTCGCAACCATTATGTCTAACCTTGGGTTGGAACGTTTCTTGGGCGACCATGGCATGAACCTGGCGCGCACAGCCGTGGGCGACCGCTATGTGGTCGAGCACATGCGCAAAAACGGATACAATGTGGGTGGCGAACAATCTGGCCACATTGTTTTGTCTGACTATTGCACCACCGGCGATGGCCTTATTGCTGCATTGCAGGTTTTGTCTGTTGTGCAAGGCTGGGACAAACCCGTCAGCGAAGTGTGCTCACGTTTTGAACCCGTTCCGCAAATTCTGCGCAATGTTCGCTACAGCGAAGGCGACCCGTTGAAAGACAAGCTGGTCAAAGAATCCATTTCAGAAGGCAAAAACCGCCTCGCAAACACTGGCCGTGTGGTTATCCGCGCTTCTGGCACAGAGCCGCTTATCCGTGTGATGGCAGAAGGTGATGATGCTGGCCTCGTGCGCAATGTCGTCGACGACATTTGCACCACTCTGCAAAAAATAGCTGCTTAAAAACTTCAGCAATTTTACCGCTGTTTTTTCGCTGCGATGGGCACATACCAATCGCAGGAGGCTGCAATGTGGCCAAAATCCGCGCTCGTGCTGCAAACGGAAAAGCACCGTTTATGATATCGCGTTCTCTTCCTAATGTTCGGACGCAGTCAAACTCGGGCCAAGAGTGGATAACTAGGGATGTAAAAGTCCGCTATGCGGACTAAGTCATAAAAGTAGCTCTGCCGCTTTTAGACAAATATTCCATTCATTCAGTCATGCGGCACGGCCAATCTGACCGTGCCACACAAGGCGTTCGTTATTTGAGGGATTTCCGGAAAATGACTTTGTCATCACCCGCTGTCCAAAAATCACGGATACGCGCTTCTTCCGAGTAATCGTTTTTACGGTAAAACTCGCGGGTCTGTGCGAACTCGTCCGCTCCTGACGTGTCGGCAATCAAAACACGATGGCCGCTCTCTCGAAGATTGGATTCAAGCTCTCTGACGATTGCACCGCCTGCACCGTTTCCCTGCTTTTCAGGAAGAACAGCAATAGCAAGCATGTTCCATGTGCCTTCCGTCAACGCCTCTGGTTTGGCGTAACAGAAACCAATGGCTTTGCCGTCTGCTTCACAAGTCAGCCAGACGTCTTCGCTTTCCTCGGCGGAAAGGAAGTCGCTCACCATATCAGGAAGCATTTCACTTGGAAAAAGCACCGTGCCATCCAGCACCAATTTAAGGGCTGGAATGTCCTCGGACTTTGTTGGTCTAATTTTCATTGTAATCGTCTTTCAATATGCCGATGCTCAAGCGATTTGAGCTTGAAGCAACGGGCTTCGAACCTGTCACTCACGTTAAATTTTCAATGGTTAGTGAAATTATTCAGGCCGCAAAGAAGGGAAGGCTTAAACGAAAAATCGTCAACCTTTTTTAGTCGGCAGTCCCATAAATGGGACTAGCGGTTTCCCGCAATCGTGAACATAAAATCTCCATCGCCTGACTTCTTTGCCAAGCGTCTGAAATCAATATCAATTTTAAACAAAAGCCGCAACTAGATTTGCGGCTGTCGCAATTAGTGGCCACAAGACTCATTGGCGTTGGCGCTATGAGCTCGAAGCTGACCTTAGTACTATTTCTTCAAACAAATATCGACTGAAATACAGGTATTCGTTCACCCGTCGCCAAATTCAAAAATGCAGCACGAAGCTAGCAATAGCCCTCAGCGCCCAGCCATTGCAGGCGTGTGTATCGGTCGCCGAATGCCCAGCCGACCGGGAGAACTTCATCGATTTTGGCCATGATCTCGTCGGTCATGGGAAACTCAGAAGATGCCGCGCACTCGCGCAAGTGTTCTGAGCTGCGGGTTCCTGGAATGGGAAGCAAATGTTCTCCCCGTGCGAGGCACCACGCCATAGCCAATGTAATTGAGGTCGTTCCCAAATCTGCGGCCAGCGCTTTAAACTCTGCTACTTTTGCCACATTGCGACTGAAATTTGGTTCTGTGAAACGCGGCGTGTTGTAGCGAAAGTCCCCCTCAGAAAATGTTGTGGGGTCAGGCACTTTTGTTCCAAAAACTCCGCGTCCCAATGGGGAGAATGGCACAAAAGCCACGCCGAGTTCTTTGCACGTTCGCACCATGCCCAAATCAGGATAGCGAGACCAAAGCGAATATTCGTTTTGCACCGCCATCACTGGCCCTACGTCGCAGGCGCGACGCAATGAGCCAGTGGAGATTTCAGAAAATCCGATACCACCAATTTTGCCCTGCTCTTTAAAACGCAACATTGTTTCCATCACGTCTTCGATTTCATGGCGCGGGTCACGACGGTGGATGTAGTACAATGCCACATGGTCAACACCGAGATGTTTTAAACTTTTGTCGAGTTCTGCTGTCAGGTGCTCGCGCGAGTTGTTGAAGCCGCGGGTTTGCGTCTCGGGGTCACGATAGATTCCGGCTTTGGTTGCAATTGTGAACTTGTTTGTATCGCCTTTGATAAAAGACCCGATCGTCTTTTCTGAAACACCCATGCCATAAACATTGGCCGTGTCGAGAAAATCGATCCCGAGATCCAAGGCTGTTTTCAAAGTAGCATGGCTTTCAGCTTCATCTGTTGGGCCATAGGCACCAGCGAACGACCAGCAGCCCAGACCAATTTCAGAAACCATAGGGCCGCCTGCCCCAAGTTGACGTTTTTTCATATTCACAGAACCAATTATGCGGCAACAACCGGAGCCCGATTGCCGAAAATCCAGCTGACGACATCGTAATAATCAAACACCAAAGCAGCGGCCATTGTAAGCATCAAAATCCAAAGCACAGCTTTGAGGAACGCAGGTGGGTTGATTGTTTTAAGTTTGCGCCAGATCAAAACCACAACGGGCGTCCAGAACAACACGTGGCCGATGCCCAACAGTTTCACCATTCCCAATTGGCCATGGATCAAAAGCATGGTCACCACGCTAAGCACCATGCCCAGCAAAGTGAAGATGCCGATCAGACGTGTTTGTGCGTTGAAAAGCAAAATCAAACCCGAGCCAATGACAACGGGCCCCAAAATATTCATCCAGATTTGCACCCAATTGGGCAACAACAAAATATCGGCGTTAAAAGCTTCCATAAATCACTTTCGAAACTGCATTTGCGTCGATGATAGCCCATGTTGAATCGCGGGCAACAAAAAACCCGGCCAAAAGACCGGGTTCTTCAAACACTATTCTTTGAACGTGTGAATTAGGCGCTTTCGGCCAATTCAACTTCGTCAGGCTCGCGCAAAACATACCCGCGACCCCAAACTGTTTCGATGTAGTTTTTGCCACCTGTTGCAGAAGCAAGCTTCTTGCGCAGTTTACAGATGAACACGTCGATGATTTTGAGTTCCGGCTCGTCCATTCCGCCATAAAGGTGGTTGAGGAACATTTCCTTGGTGAGCGTGGTGCCTTTGCGCAGCGAAAGCAGTTCCAGCATCTGATATTCTTTGCCCGTGAGGTGAACACGTTGACCGTTCACTTCCACTGTCTTGGCATCGAGGTTCACTTTCAGATCGCCCGTAGAGATAATGCTTTCTGCATGACCTTTGGAGCGGCGAACAATCGCTTGAATGCGTGCAACCAGTTCATCTTTGTGGAATGGCTTGGTCATGTAATCATCAGCACCGAAGCCGAGACCGCGAACCTTGTCCTCAATACCGGCCAAACCAGAAAGAATAAGGATCGGTGTTTTCACCTTGGACAAACGCAAAGTGCGCAAAACCTCATAACCGGACATATCCGGGAGGTTCAAATCCAAAAGAATAATATCGTAATCGTAGAGTTTGCCGAGATCGACACCTTCTTCGCCTAGATCAGTTGTATAAACGTTGAAGCTTTCAGACTTCAGCATCAGCTCTATCGACTGTGCGGTGGCGCTGTCGTCTTCAATCAGCAGAACTCGCATTTTAATCCCCTTGAAGGAGGTCCGCGATCAAACCTTAATGGCCGAGGCGAACACTGTTATATCAATACCCGAACGCAACACTGCAATGAAATGGTTAACAAAAGATGATTCTGGATTGCAATAAGTTACTGACAGAATCGAACTATTTCATATACTCCGTTGAATTCGCTGCGTTAATTAATTCGATCATTCGTTAAGGTAGAGCCTTAACAAAAGCTTCCAACTTCGTTTTCTGACGAAATCGCAAGAAATGAATCACTTTGTGCACAAGTTAAGCAGTGCGATTAGGTGATATGCACATCATTAAACAAGCAGGTAAACGAAACCTTACCAAAAAAGGATTTGGTAAGGTGCATTAACAGAGGGATAATGGAAAAATCGTCTGGCCCGCTAAAAACATCAACAAAGCCAACAAATTGCAGCATAAATGCGTACATTTTTAACGTTTGTCCTGCATGGTAACTCTTCCAGCGGTGTTTGCGTTGGTCCGGCATGTGTTTGATGTCGGAATGAGTATCGCGTTGTGCGGGAGTATTGAGTATGAAGTCGCGTGAAGGTGTATTGCGCCTGAAAAGGTTCCAGGTGCAGGAAAAGGCCAGACAAGTGGCCCAGATTGAGACAATGGTCTCGCAATTCGAAAAAATGGCCGCAGAGCTCGATGGACAGATTGTCTATGAAGAGAAGAAAGCGGGCATTGAAGATATCAACCACTTCGCATATCCGACTTTCGCGAAAGCGGCTCGATTGCGCCGTGAAAACCTTCAAACGTCTATTCAAGATCTCAACGATCAGCATTCAGCTGCGAAATCAGCTTTGGTTGATGCAGAAGAAGAGCTGGCAAAAGCTGAAAAGCTTGAACAACGTGACGGTAAAAGCATTGAGATCGATAAAACCAGCGAATACGAACGCGCTGGCATGATTGGCTAAACGCTTTTTCGCTTTCAACGCGATATGATTTTAAAACGGCCGCTGCGGAAACGTAGGCGGCCTTTTTTATGGCCGCTCATGCGATAAATTTGCTTTGAAATGCCTGGATCAAAGCCGCGTAATTGTCTTCCGGCTGCTCTTCATAGATCAAACCCTCCAATTTCACCCATTTTTGCGCACTTCTGGTCCAAATGTGCCCTACTGGTTCCAGCCAGCTTTTGTCATCCAACGATCCTGCTTTGATACTGGCACCGGAATCATCCCCTCGCCCACGGTGCGTTACCCTTGATCCGCATTGTGTGCAAAACACGCCTTCAACAGCGTTCGGATTGCCCTCGTCACGAAAATAAGAGCCGTATTCGCCCGTCAATTTGATTGCATGTGAAGGCACGCGCAGCGACATACCGAACGCTGATGTGGCTTGACCTTGGCATTCGGTGCAATGGCAACAATAAAGCGTACTTGGAAGTTCGGTCAATTCGTAGCGCAGCTGACCACACTGGCAGCCGCCTGCGATTGGAAGTGACAATTTCGCAGAATGAGACATCGACATAAAACGCACCGGAGGATTGGTGAGAGCAGTCTGCCAAACTTTTTCAACTCTGGGGAGAGCTTTGTCGAATAAATCAGGCCCAGTGACACATCACTGGGCCTGAAATTGGATCAGTTAGAGCCGCCTGTGAGGGCGTCGGAAACCGCATCTTTTACAACGTCTTTCACCGCTTCTGTCACAGCTTCGGTTGCGGCATCAGTTGTTTCTTTCACAACATCTTTTGCAACATCTTCAGCGGTCTTTGCGGCTTCTTCTGCAGCCTTGGCTTCTTCTGCAGCTTTGGCAGCCGCTTCTTCAGCAGCTTTGGTTTCTTCAGCGACTTTGGCCGCAGCCTCGTCAGCCGCTTTGGTTTCTTCCGCAAGCTTGGCTTTTGCATCTTCCGCAGCTTTTGCTGCAGCTTCTTCTGCGGCCTTAGCTTCGTCAGCGACTTTCGCCTTCGCGTCTTCTGCGGCTTTGGCAGCTGCTGCTTCAGCAGCTTTGGCCTCTTCTTCCAACTTCGCCTTTGCCGCTGCGGCTTCAGCTTCTGCCTTTTCTTTCGCTGCAGTTGCCGCCGCCGCAGCATCGTCTTTTACTTTTTGTGCGGCGGCTTTTGCTTCTTCAGCTGCCTTTTGCGCTGCAGCAGCAGCTTCTTCAGCTTTCTTGGCTGCAGCGTCAGTTGCTTCTCCTGCTTTTTCAGTAACAGTTTTGGCCGCATCACCCGCGCTGTTTGCTGCTTTTTCAGCATCATCGCATGCCGCAAGTGTCAAAGCAGAGGCCAACAGAACAGCGGTCGTCATAAATTTCTTTTTCATAATAGTCCTAGTATGAGAGGGAGGATTCGAGTTGCTTTACGTAACGTAAATATGGCGAAATTGTAGCGCTTAACGACGCATTTAAATTTAGTCGTTTTGTTGCACCACATTGAGGAACAGTTCGCCAAACTGATCCAGTTTGCTCTTGCCAATACCTTTGACCTGAGCAAATTCGTCGAGGCTGGAGGGGCGCCGTTGCGCCATATCCGCCAGTGTTTTGTCTGGAAAAATAACGTAGGCTGGAACACCCCGTTCTTTGGCTAGCTCCAGACGCTTTTTCTTCAACACAGCCAACAACTCCCGATCGCGATCTGATAAATCAATCGCGGTTTGGGATTGACCGAACGTGGAATTGTCTTTGTGAGACGTGCGTCCACCAGATGGTCGCCCTGCATCTTGCAATGCATCGGCACGGTAGCGAAATTCGCCTTTCCCGCGTGAAAGCGCGTTCCCTTTTTGAGTGATCAACAGACTGGAATACCCAGCCACATCCACTTCCAAAAAACCACCTGCGATCATTTGGCGAATAATGATTTGCCATTGCGCTTTTGAATATCCAGCGCCAGACCCGTGGCATTCCAGCTTGTCATGGCGCACTTTCAGAACTTTTTCCGTTTCCGAACCACGCAGTACGTCTATGATATGCGCCTGCCCATATCGCTCACCCGTATCAAAAATCGCACCGAACACCAGTTCGGCTTCTGCAATTCCGTCTTTCAATTCCACGGGGTTCAAGCAATTGTCGCAATTCCCGCAAGGTTCTGGCGTTTCGCCAAAATAGTTCAGCAAAGTCTGGCGACGGCACCCTTGAGCTTCCGCATATGTCACCAGCGAATTTAAACGAGACACTTCACGGCGCTGGTGGTCATCTTCGGTTGATTCCTGCTCAATGAATTGACGGCGCAGACGAATGTCTCCCGCGCCAAACACCATCATAGCGTCTGCAGGTTCCCCATCGCGCCCCGCACGGCCAATTTCCTGATAATACGCCTCAATCGAGCCCGGCAAATCCGTGTGAAACACAAAGCGCACATCGGGTTTATCAATGCCCATGCCGAACGCAATCGTCGCGGCAACCACAAGGTCATCTTCCGTCACAAACCTGTTTTGCCGCTCGGCGCGCTCGTTGCGCTCAAGGCCGGCATGATAAGCTGTGGCATTCATCCCGTTTTCACGCAGCAGTTCAGCCACTTCTTCGGTTTTCTTGCGCGACAGACAATACACAATCCCGCTCTGGCCTTTGCGGCTGGACACATAATCCAGCAATTGGTTTTTCCAACTGCCTTTGTGCGCCACATTCAAAGTGATGTTCGGGCGGTCAAAACTGGACACAAATGTCTTATGCGGACCTTTGAACAACTGCACTTCAATGTCGCGCCGTGTGGCTTCGTCCGCCGTGGCCGTCATCGCCGCAATCGGCACATCAGGAAACCGCTCGCTCAACACGCCCAAGGCTGCATATTCAGGGCGGAAAGACGGCCCCCATTGGCTCATGCAATGGGCTTCATCGATGGCAAACAGGCAGATCGGCAATTTCGCGATTGCGCCCAACATGCGCTCTGTCATCAACCGTTCGGGCGCCATATAAAGAATGCGTGTTTCACCACCTGCAACACGCCGCCAAGCATCCACATTGGCCTCACGATCCTGGTTGGAATGTATGGCATCTGCGGCCACACCGTTCAGCTTGAGGGCAGATACCTGATCTTGCATCAAAGCCACCAAAGGCGAGACCACAATGGTCAATCCGTCCATCGCCAATGCAGGCACTTGAAAACATAAAGACTTGCCAGCACCCGTAGGCATCACCGCCAAAACAGACGTGCCGCCAAGCAGTGTATCGATCACCTCTTCCTGGCTGTCGCGAAACGTCTCATAGCCAAAAACATCGCGCAGCACAGTGTGCTTGTCCGCCACATTGGCACGAACATAAGGAACTTCAGCAAGTGCAGCTTGAGACATAAACAGAGAAACGCGAGAGAATCAGATAACTCACGATAGAGACAAACGCCGTGGGATGGAATCAGCGAGTGAGATTAATGCAAGGTTGACTTCAAATTCCACGCACTTCCAGCCCATCGTCGCGCACTGAGTCTGGCAATCTGAATTTTGCGGTTTCGGTTTTCTTCCATTCCACGAACAGCGACTTGCGTGATTTCGGCATTTTTTGTTCCAGCAGGTCGAAGCTCAACATGCCGTCGATGCGAAAGGTTCTGAAATCATTTCGAACCGTGCACCAAGCCGCCAACACCATCGCATCGCGAAAAACGCTCACCAGAACAGGCCAGATTACCCGCTGGCTCACGTCGCCATTTAGGGCGCGATAGTTGAGCAGAACTTTAGCTTCTATCCGTAAGGCGCGGCGAATGTCGGCCACATCCACTTCGAATTTTTGCGGCGTCATCAGCATGGGTGCGTAAAGCGGCGTGTCGATGAGTGTGGATTTCAGATTATCTGGCACCACGGCTGCGATTTTTGCCACCACATCTTTGGCAGCACGCGACAAGGTCTCATCCACCCGCCCGTCCAACATGCGCGCGCCCAGCATGATGGCTTCCAACTCACTTTCCGTGAACATGAGTGGCGGCATGTCGAAACCATCGTCCAACACATAGCCCACACCAGCCTCGCCACGCACTGGCACGCCCGTGGATTCCAGCGAAACCATGTCGCGGTACAGAGTGCGCAGCGACACTTCCAATTCTTCGGCAATGCGTGAAGCTGCAATCGGGCCATTTGCACGGCGCAGAATTTGAAGGATTTGCAATAGGCGGTCAGCACGTCTCATAATTCGATTGTATCGCACAAACCATGCTGACACCATGCTGTCAGCATAGTGCAGATATGTTGCCAATACCTGACATATTGGAGAAATCGAAATGCTGACACTTCTAACATTCAAGCCAGGCCTTGGCGTCTCGTCGCCCAGCCCCTTTGCCGTGAAAGCAGATGCATTGCTGGCCATGAGCGGCCTTCCCTATGAAAAAGAATTTGGCGATGTGCGCAAAGCGCCACGTGGAAAGTTTCCAGTTTTGGGGGATGGCGATACACTCGTTCCTGACACAGCACATATTCAGGCCTACTTGGAAAACCAAAAGGGTATTGATTTCGACAGTCACCTCACTTCTCAACAATTAGCCGTTGCGACAGCGTTTCGCCGCCTCATTGAGCATCATTTTTATTTCATCAATGCCCATTTCCGGTGGACTGACCACGGCAGCGCAATCAAAGAAACCTATTTCGAGGACGTGCCAAATCTGATGCGCGGTTTTGTCTTTGGAATGGTCCGCAAGAGCCTGTTCAAATCACTTCACATGCAGGGTCTTGGGCGTCACAGCCGTGAAGAGCTGATCGAATTTGGTCGCCAAGATGTGGAAGCCATCGCAGGACAATTGGGCACCAGTGACTATTTTCTTGGCGATAAGCCAAGCAGCATTGATGCCAGCCTTTACGGCGCATTGCACAATTTAATTGATTGCGAACTAGATGGGCCAATCGAGCAATTTTGCATGACCCATCAAAACCTGATCGACTATTGCGCACGGTTCAAAGCGGAAATTCTGGATCTAGGAGAAACGAAACAATGAAGGAGAACATTCAAAATTCCTTCAGCCGTTTCCAACTGAAAACCAAAGGCGATCTCTTGAAAATTCGAGACATGGTTTTGAGTGTGGCGAAGTCGAACGAAATGATCGGCGAAGTGGAAGAGACACTCAAATGGGGAGAGCCATCTTACCTTACGCCCGCCACCAAATCAGGCAGCACATTGCGGCTTGGGCAAACAAAGACGGACTTAAAGCCCGCGTTGTTCGTCAACTGCCAGACCACTTTGGTCGATGAAATCCGCGAACTCTATCCCGACACTTTTCGTTATGAAGGAACCAGAGGCGTGGTTCTAAAATCCGCGCCCGAGGCGGCGAAACACGAACTGAAACACACAATTGCTTTGGTTTTGACCTATCACGCGCGCAAGAAAAACAAATAGCAAAGCAGAAAATGGTGATTCATCTTGCCATTTTCAGTGGCTTCGACCTAAAACGATCCAAACGAGTGAATTCGGGTGCAAAAGCCGCCTGATATGGAGTGTAAAATGGCAAAAAACTGGTCCCCCGATTCCTGGCGTTCGAAACCTGCATTGCAGATGCCAAACTATCCAGACCAAGCAGCTTTGGAAGCAACTGAAGCGCGCCTTGCTTCATTTCCACCGCTCGTTTTTGCAGGCGAAGCCCGCGCATTGAAAGACCACTTGGCACGTGTGTGCAAAGGGGAAGCTTTTCTTTTGCAAGGCGGAGATTGTGCTGAGAGTTTTGCCGAGCACGGCGCTGACAATATTCGCGATTTCTTCCGCGTGTTCTTACAAATGGCAGCTGTGCTGACATTCGGCGCATCAAAGCCTGTTGTGAAAGTGGGACGAATTGCTGGTCAATTCGCCAAGCCGCGGTCCGCCGACATGGAAACCAAAGGCGAAGAGAGCCTGCCATCTTACCGCGGCGATGTGGTCAACGGCATTGAGTTCACAGCCGATGCCCGCATTCCAGACCCAGAGCGCCAGATCATGGCTTACCGCCAATCTGCCGCAACGCTGAACCTCATCCGTGCATTCGCGCAGGGCGGTTATGCCAATCTGAACCATGTGCATGAGTGGACATTGGACTTTGTCAAAAACTCGCCACAAGCAGAACGTTACGAAGAACTCGCTTCACGCATCACAGAAACGCTTGGCTTTATGCGCGCTGTGGGCATGGACCCGGAGAACAATCCCAAACTGCGCGAAACGGATTTTTACACCAGTCACGAGGCTTTGCTTTTGGGGTATGAACAAGCGTTGACACGCGAAGATTCAATTTCTGGCGATCCATTTGCCACATCTGGTCATATGATCTGGATTGGTGATCGCACACGTCAGCCAGACCATGGCCATGTGGAATATTGCCGTGGCGTGAAAAACCCGATCGGTTTGAAATGCGGCCCGTCCACAACTGTCGATGGTCTGCTGGAACTTTGCGATATTCTTTCACCTGACAATGAGCCAGGCCGTCTTACTTTGATCGCCCGTTTCGGCCACGACAAAGTTCAAGAACATCTTCCAGAACTTGTTCGTGCGATTAAGCGCGAAGGCAAGAATGTTGTTTGGTCTTGCGACCCAATGCACGGCAACACGATTTCGGCAGCGGGCTATAAAACACGCCCGTTCGATTATGTGATGGGCGAAGTGAACAGCTTCTTCGATGTTCACGATGCAGAAGGCACGATTGCCGGCGGTGTCCATGTGGAAATGACGGGTAAAGACGTGACGGAATGCACAGGCGGTGCCCGCGCTGTGACGGATGATGACCTCGGCAGCCGCTACCACACCCATTGTGACCCACGCTTGAATGCGGACCAGTCATTGGAACTCGCGTTCTTATTGGCGGATCGGTTGAAAAAAGCCAAGCAAGGCACAACCAGCCAAAGCAAAGCTGCTTAGGCTATGTACAAAGGCTCCTGCAATTGTGGTGGTGTAAGCTACACAGTTGAGGGGCCCATGCGTGAAATTATGGCGTGCCACTGCACGCAATGTCGCAAGCAAACAGGCCACTTCTATGCCGCAACCAATGCGGCGGATGAACATCTAACTGTAAACGACAATGGCTCCCTTAAATGGTACGCCGCATCTGACATTGCCAAACGGGGCTTCTGCAGCACATGCGGGTCGGCCTTATTCTGGAAACCCAATGGCGGCAATTACACATCAATCTTGGCAGGCTCGCTGGATGGCGAGCATGATCTCAAACTTGATCGCCATATCTTCTGCGAAGACAAGGGCAGTTACTACGAAATTAAAGATGGCCTGCCCACATTTCCGCAGGGTGACTGAACACGTGCTGACGTTTTTTTAAACCTTCAACAAGACAGCGATTGCCCAGCGACCAGTCACACCCTAAATAACAGGTATGACAGATACGAAAAACACATTGCGCATCGCGCTGGCTCAGCTGAACCCGACCGTTGGTGACATCAAGGGCAATCTTGAACTGGCCCGTAAAGCCCGCGCCGATGCCGCCAAACAAAAAGCCGATTTGGTGGTGTTCACCGAGCTGTTTTTATCAGGATACTCTCCAGATGATCTGGTTTTGAAACCAGCCTTCGTGGAAGCCTGTCGAAACGCGGCCGAAGAACTTGCAAAAGACACCAGCGATGGTGGACCGGGCGTGGTAATGGGCGTTCCATGGCGCGATGAAAAATCTGGCCTCCACAATGCAGTGGCTGTGATGGACGACGGCAAAATCACAGCAACACGCTACAAGGTTGATCTTCCAAATTACGGCGTGTTTGACGAAAAGCGGGTGTTCGATGCAGGCCCAATGCCTGGCCCTGTGAATTTTCGCGGTATCCGCTTGGGCATTCCCATTTGCGAAGACATTTGGAACGATATGGATGTTTGCGAAACGCTTGCGGAAAGCGGTGCGGAAATTCTCATCTCGCCCAATGGATCACCCTATTATCGCGACAAGATGGACGTGCGTTTGCAAGTTGTGGTGAAACAAGTTGTCGAGTCCGGCCTGCCGCTGATCTACCTGAACCAAATGGGTGGACAGGATGAGCTGGTTTTTGATGGTGGCTCCTTCGTTGTGAATGCCGACAAGACCCTACCTATTCAAATGAACCAGTTTGAAGACAGCGTGACCCTGACAACCTGGAAACGTAAGACAGATGGGTGGGAATGCGAAACGGGTGTGCGGTCGAATTTGCCCGACGCACAAGAAGCCGATTGGCGCGCTTGCGTTATGGGTCTGCGCGACTACGTGAATAAAAACGGCTTTAAAAACGTGGTGCTTGGTCTTTCAGGCGGCATCGATTCTGCCATTGTTGCGGCTATGAGTGTCGATGCATTGGGTGAAGAGCGCGTGCGCTGCGTAATGCTGCCCTATCGCTACACGTCTGATGAATCTTTGAAGGATGCAGCTGATTGCGCTGAAGCTTTGGGCGTGCGCTATGAAATCGTTCCAATTTCTGAACCCGTTGAAGGGTTCCAATCCACGCTTGGCGATTTGTTTGAAGGCACCGAAAGCGGTGTCACCGAAGAAAATCTGCAGAGTCGCGCGCGCGGTGTTATCCTCATGGCGATCTCCAACAAGTTTGGCTCCATGGTGGTGACCACTGGCAATAAGTCCGAAATGTCTGTGGGCTATGCAACATTGTACGGTGACATGAATGGCGGGTTTAACCCAATCAAAGACCTCTACAAGATGCAGGTCTATGAACTCTCCGCGTGGCGCAACGAGCACATGCCTCCCGATTGCCTCGGACCGTCTGGGGAAGTGATCCCGCGCAACATTATCGACAAAGCGCCCACAGCCGAATTGCGCGAAGGGCAAACCGATCAGGATTCATTGCCACCCTACCCAGTGCTTGATGCCATTCTGGAAGGTCTGGTGGAAAACGAATTGTCGATTGACGATATCGTTGAAAAACAGGGATTTGAACGCGCCACCGTGGAGCGTATGGAGCATTTGCTTTACATCGCTGAATACAAACGCCGACAAGCCGCACCGGGTGTCAAAATCACACGCCGTTCTTTTGGCCGTGAACGCCGCTACCCGATCACCAACAGATGGCGCGACAGGTGATCGACCCGTTCGCATCAAAGGTCTGGAAACTGGCACATGGCAAAGAGCTAAAGCTTGGCCCAAAATCTTTGATCATGGGTGTACTGAATGTAACGCCCGACTCGTTTTCTGATGGTGGCGCGTTCATCCAGCCAGATCGAGCATTTCACCGCGCACAAGAAATGCGACGGCAAGGGGCTGATATTATCGATGTGGGCGGCGAATCCACCCGCCCGGGCGCCGAACCCGTAGATGGAAAAACCGAGCGCGAGCGCGTGTTGCCCATTGTTGAACGCCTCAGCCAAAACAAAGACATCATTATCTCCATCGACACATATCGTGCAAAAACAGCGCAAATGGCTGTTGAAGCGGGTGCGCACATCGTCAACGATGTTTGGGGATGCCAGCGCGAGCCAGACATTGCCAAAGTTGCTGCCGAGACGGGTGCAGGATTGGCCATTATGCACACGGGTCGCGAACGAGACCTGCAATCTGATGTGATTGACGATCAGATCACCTTTTTAAAAGCGTCTTTGGACATCGCAGCATCCGCAGGCGTTGGTTCCGCGCAGATCATACTCGACCCCGGCTTTGGTTTTGCAAAAGACGCCACAATGAATTTGGAATCGCTGAACCGCCTCAAAGAATTGCATATCCTCGATCATCATCTCCTTATCGGCACATCGCGCAAACGATTTCTTGGCGCCATCACAGGTCGTGAAGCTCAAGACCGTGGCGTTGCCACAGCCGCGACAAGCGTTGTCGCGCGTATGAAAGGGGCTGCGATTTTTCGGGTTCATGATATAGAGGAAAACAAGGATGCACTGGCGGTTGCCGATGCATTGATTGCAAGCTCTTTTGGTTGGACCGACAATGAGTAAGACCCACACATACGAAATCGTCTTGAAAAATTGTGCTTTCTTCGCCCACCACGGCGTATTTGAAGAAGAGACAAAGCTCGGCCAAAGATTCTTCGTTGATGCCACGCTGCAAGTGGAACCGCGCGGCGCACTGGAAGCGGATCGTATTGAAGGCACTGTGCACTATGGCGAAGCCTTTGCCGTGATCGAAAAACTGGTGACCAAACGCAACCGCTATCTGATAGAAGCCTTGGCGCTGGATATTGCACAGGGTTTGTGCGCTGAGTTTACTCAAATCACCCATGCAAAAGTGACCGTGCGCAAGCCCAATGCCCCTGTGCCCGGCATTCTTGACCATGTTGAAGTTACGGTTTGCCACCCCGAATGACGACTGTGTCCAAAGCTTGGCTTGGCCTTGGAGGCAATATCGGTGATGTGCCCACTGCCATGGCCAATGCGCTCCAACGCCTTGATGGTGACGCCGAAATTACGGTGACAGCCGTGTCGCCCATTTACAAAACACCCCCATGGGGGGTCGAGGATCAACCCTGGTTCCACAATTGTTGTGCTGAAGTTGAAACCAGCCTTACGCCTGAACAGCTTTTAGAAGCCTGCCAAGAAGCTGAACGGGAAGGAAAACGCGAGCGCATCGTTCGATGGGGACCGCGCACGATTGATGTGGACATTTTGTTGTTTGATGGCGTGGAACAAAACGAACAGAGGCTCACCCTGCCCCATCCAAGAATGCTGGAGCGTGCATTTGTGATCATCCCGCTAGCGGATATCGCACCCAACCTGCACCTGAAAGACAAGCCGTGTCAGATATGGGCAAGCGAGATGGAAAGCTCAGACTTAGAGCTCACATCTTCCAATAAACATTGGTGGAAAGAGGCTTAGTCGACCAACAGGCTGGTGCGGCGCACATTGCCCGTTTTGTTCAACGTCAGGCCAATAAATGGCACCAATTTCTTATTCACTTTCACAGAAATCGTGATGTTGAGTTTTTTGCTGTTCTTCAAATTGGCAATCATCGTGCCATTCAGCTTTTTGCGCTTGATGCCAAGTATGAGGCGTTTGCCGCGCAGACGACCAGACACAATATCCAGTCCCTTGCCTTTGGCACCATCCAAAAACGCACCGCGATAACTGCTTCCGCTCTTGGTGATTTTCGCTGACATCGGCTGAGAAAACAGGCCAACACGGCATGTGCCCGTCAGTTCCATCCCATTGCCTTTTGGGGACGTACCATCAAATTTACAGGTGAAACGCGTGTTTTTATAAGGGCCGGCTACAATGTTTCCTGCGCCAGACCACTGACCTTCAACGTTGCGAAAATAAGCCTTTTCGCTGGCGACAGCAGCACCTGTAGTCGCGGACGCAACAAGGGCTGAAACAATAGCCAATTTTTTTGGGGTAGACAGGAGACTCATAACACACACACCTGATGGTAACTGGGGTTGAGTATTAACTATAATGGTTAACGCATTGCTGACAGACCGCAAAGTGTTTTCGTTTCTCATCACGAAATATTGCGTTCGCCAATTATCTGTCTTGAGAAGCCTCTTTTGATGAAAACCGCGTGAGTTCGCTCATGAAATCACCAACGCTCGGACGTGTTTGATCTGAAAAAGGCAGAGGACGACAAACATCTATAGCCGCAATGCCAATGCGCGCTGTCAACAACCCGTTGACCACCCCTTCTCCCAAGCGCGACGACAATTTGGAGGCCAGTCCCTGACCAACCACTTGTTGAATGAGACCATCGCCGACCGCAATTGTACCGGTAATGGCGAGATGTCCCACCACATTGCGTGCCAAACGCCAGAAGCCAAGTGTTCCAGGACGGCCGCCATAAAGTTCAGCCAACTGGCGAATGAGCTTCATATTCTCAAACAGAACAAACCCGATATCAACGATGGCTCTCGGGCTGACAGCGGTGACCACCGAAACCCGTTTTGCTGATCCCATCACCAATGAGCGCGCTTTAATGTCTAGTGGTTTGATAAGATCCCGCTCGACCAGATGGATCATGTCGCGACCATCAAGAATTTCCCCTTGGTGTTCTGCAAGCAACGCACGGCCTCGCGCGGTATCGGGACGACCACTGTAAAGATTGTCCAATTCAGCAACCAGTTTATTTGCAGATTTCGCATCATCGCTTTCAACTGCTTCAACAGCGCGACGCCTCATTTCATCAATCTTGGTCATGCGGCGCAAAGCAATAAATTCGCGTAAGGCAAGTGCCACAGCCGCAACCGCAATGAGAACAGCCAGCACAACCGCTGCCCAACCCAACCAATCGGTGCGTGCAAACAAATCACGAATGAGCTGGTCAACCCAGAGCCCCAAAGCAAGTGTGACCAAACCTGAAAGAGCAAACCAAAACACACGCGACCAGCGGAAACGTTTTCTCGAGCGTCCCGCAACTGGCGGTGGTGGGGTCAATTGTTCTGCAATGACATCATCGTTCACGTCGACACGCTGGGCTGCTTCATCAGGAAGAATTTCAATTTCCACCTTGGATGAAACGGTTTTCGGTTTTCGCTTCGGTGCCTTGGTCTTGGTCTTTGCGGACGACTTTGCCGAAACCGTTTTCTTGGGCTTTGGTTCAGCCACAACGTCCTTTTCGGATGTGGGCTCCAATGAAAATGAACGGGGGGCGCGGCGTGGAGTGTCACTCATACCAGATAATCTCCCAACAAAAATTCAAGGCCACGATCCAAGCGAATATGCGGCAATGAAAGCGTCATGCCTTCAGCGGTCTTTTGAAGCTCTGGCGGCTTGAAGCGCAGAAAATTAAGGTCGCCTGACTTGGTATCTTCCCCAAGAGCAAGCGCTGGGTCTTCAGGCAAATCACCAGGAAACAGGGCCGTGCTTTTCGACCCATCAAACACTTCATTGCCCAAAATCTCTCCCGACAATGGGGTGCCTACAATCACAGGCAGTTTCTCGCTGCCGTCATTTACTTCGGCTTCTTTGGTTGCTCTTACGGCAGCCATAGCCACCACATCTGTTTGAGCACCAGAAAATCGAGCGCGTTTCAAAGCTTTGTCCACCAGCCGCTCCAAAATGGCTTCCAAACGGTCGTGATTCTCGTGGTGCAAATGATCGGCTTTCGTTGCCGCAAACAAAATTTTGTCCGTGCGCGTGCTGAACAGGGAGGTAAGCCATGAACGTTTGCCGTGATTGAAACAGGACAGAATTTCGCTCAAAGCCGTTTCCAAGTCAGCAACCGCCGCACCACCCGCATTCAATGCTTGCAGGGCATCCACCAGAACGATTTGCCTATCGATACGCGCAAAATGATCGCGGAAAAACGGCTTCACTACGAGTTTTTTATAGGCCTCGTAGCGATGCTCCATCATGGCATAAAGACTGTTGGCAGAGGGCTTCTTGTCTCCCTCCAAAAGCATAGGTGCAAAAGTGAGCGCAGGAGAACCCTCCATATCGCCCGGCATTAAAAACCGACCAGGTGGCAATGTGGACAATGCCGTTTTATCATCGCGACACTGACGCAGATAATCCGTGAAAGACTGCGCCAAATCCCGCGCCACCATCTCGTCAGCATCTGCCTTTGGATCAACTGTCTCATCGAGTTTGTGCCATCCAGCAGACAGCGTCATGCGGTTGGGCAATCGAGACAAAGCAAATGCTTCGCGCGACCATTGGGCGAAATCTTTTGCCAGCAAAGGCAGATCGAGCAGCCACTCACCCGGATAATCCACAATGTCCAAAGTAAGCGTGCCGCGCCCGAATGTGCGGTTCAACATGCTGGCGGACTCGAAATTCAACTTCAAACGTAATTCAGAAATTGCGCTGGTGGATTGCGGCCACACACCATCATCCAACAGACTTTTCAGGTGATCCTCATAGCGAAACCGAGGGATCGTATCATCAGGCTGCGGTTGCAATTTGGCATGTTCCAACCGACCTTCCGAATAGGCAGAGAACAGCGGCAAACGTCCGCCATGCATAAGATTGTGCACCAGAGATGTGATGAAAACGGTTTTGCCTGCTCGAGAAAGCCCCGTTACGCCAAAGCGCAAAGTGGGTTCGAACAAGCCAGACGCCGCATCCGACAGATTATCAAATGCAATCAATGCATCATCAGAAACAGATGTTATTTTTGGCAAAACTGCCCCCAAGCGAAACCGCAACGGGCTGTATATAGGAACGTCATTCCAAAATCGCAAATTTTCTTACGTAACGTCACTTTTTTCAATGTCCTTAGGCCGCACAAAATCGATCAAACGCGCCTGCGAACGCCCAAGCTCCGACCAGCTTTCAATATCGCACTCGAATACGGCCAATGATGCTGTGCCAAAGTGATGTGCCATAAGTTTGTCAGCCGCTGGACTGGAAGGAGCTGTCAAATAACGCGCCAGCTCATCACATGTGGGGTTGTGGCCAATCAACAATGTGGCCTCGCCCGTTTGTGCCCACAATGCGCTCAGATAATTGTCCAGCGATCCGAGATAGAGTTCGTCAAAAAACTGGACATCTTCGAAATTCAACGCCGTTTCCAAGCCGTAAAACGTTTCACGTGTGCGCTGAGCAGAGGACACGACGGCCCCATCAATCTGCCGCCCATTCGCAACCCACCATTTGGACAAAGTGCGGCATTGCTCGTTGCCTCTGTTATTGAGCGTGCGATCAATATCTCCCAAACCCGGTTGAGCCCAAGATGATTTGGCGTGACGAAGAAGATAAAGACGTTTCATAGACTTTACGTAGCTGTGTGCAGGAGTTTTGAAAAGTATTCCCGCAAACAATAAACTGCCAATTGAATCATTCTCGTCTCTTGCCGCAAGACGGGCAAGTTTCTATAAAGCCGCCAATTGATCAAAGCATACGGGCGTTTCCCATGGCAGGCCATTCCAAGTTCGCAAATATTCAACATCGCAAAGGACGCCAGGACAAATTGCGTTCCAAGCAGTTTGCGAAATTGTCGAAAGAAATTGCCGTGGCTTCAAAGCTCGGTGGTCCAGACCCCGACGGAAACCCACGCCTGCGTTTGGCCATCGCCAATGCTCGAGGTCTTTCCATGCCGAAAGACAACATTCAGCGCGCTGTAAGCAAAGGCCAGGCTGGCGACGGTGAAGACTATTTTGAAATCCGCTACGAAGGCTATGGCCCAGGTGGTGTTGCTGTCATCGTGGAAGCCTTGACCGACAACAAAAACCGTTCCGCCAGCAACATTCGCGCTGCTTTCACCAAAAACGGGGGCCAAATGGGCGAAACAGGGTCTGTGGGCTTCATGTTCGATCGTGTGGGTGAAATCATATACCCTGCAAGCGCGGGTGACGAAGACACAGTGATGGAAGCCGCCATTGAAGCGGGAGCGGACGATGTGACTTCAGATGCCGCAGATGTAGAAGAAGGCAAACACACGATCATCTGCAATTTCGAAGACATGAACGACGTTGCCACCAATCTGGAAGCCGCACTTGGTGAGCCAGAAAGCGTGAACCCATCGTGGAAGCCCCAAAACACCGTGCCCGTCGACGAAGACAAAGCCAGCACACTGATGAAATTGATCGATGCATTAGAAGACGACGACGACGTGCAAAAAGTCTATTCAAATTTCGACATTGACGATGAAGTGCTTGCGAAACTTTCTAGCTAATTCAAAAATCGATGCCTCTCGGCTCTGTTTTCCAATTTGTGAGTGATATTCGGGATTGCCGCTTTAGTGGCAATGGCATCTCCACGACGAAATACTGAAATTCAATTCTTCCACGATTGTCGTCGCCGCCTCAGCGGCGAACCAGTGAAAAGAGTGCTATGAGCACCATCTTAGCTCCATCAATGCAAAACGCTGTCTCGCAGGAGTGAATTGTCAAATTGGGAGAGCAAAACCGTATCATCAAAACGAAAAATTTCGACACCTTACAAAAAGGTGCCGAAGACAAGAAGAACACTCTGGTTTGGAATGATAGGCAAAATCAAAACCTTCGGGGAGAGGGCCGTCAGTGCTGATTTTGCTTCAAGCAATTCCTCAGAACCGTTCAACTTGTCTTCAGCTCTGGTCAACGACTCCCGTTTTGACCAGATGGCAAATCAAACTGTGTGACTTGCTGTTGGAGAAAAGGTGGTGCGGGAGAAGCAAAACGCCCCGTTAAACTCCCCCGCACCATTTTGGCATCGGTACTAGTGGTGGAAGCCACCAAATCCACCACGGAAGCCACGACTTCCAAATCCACGATGGCCAAAACTCTTAAAATGTCCGCGGTGTCCGAAACTACGGCTGGTGCGGAACTTGCGGTGGTGAAAACTGCGGCTTCCGAAACCACGGTGCGATCTAAATCCGCGGTGCGATCTGAACCCGCGATGTGATCTGAAACCACGGTGACTGCGAAAACCGCGATGGCTGCGGAAGCCTCTGCTGCGGTGGCGGCTGAATTTCACCTCTTGAACACCAGCTTCAACAGCGCCTGAAAGAACGGGAGTGGAAAGACCCACTGAAAAAGGAGCGGCTTGTGCGGCAAGAGGAGCAGAGACCATAGTGGCAAGTGCGACGAAGATTGTTGCAGGAAGTTTCATTTTGTATTCCTTTTCGATTTGGCTTCGGTGAGCGGCCTGGTGGATTTGTTTGACACGAAAGTGCCGGTTGTCTGTTCGCAACAGTTTTTGTTGCTGCCTCCTAAAGATGGACCCTTCCAAACAGCCGAACAACCACCTCTCGAGGACGTTACCAAAAGATTAATAAGATCAAGAAAAAGGATAAAAAATATAACTATTACAATATGTTAATACGATCACAATTTGCGTGAAGAGGCCGCAGAGCTGCGAGCAAGTGTGCGTTTTGGCACACTCAAAAAGGCTCGCCACTTGTCGTTTTGCAGCACCAAAAACACAAAGCACTGGACAAATGTTCTTGTTTTGTCCATATTCTTCCAGCTGTGTCGCGGGTTTTTGAGTTATGAACAACACCATTCGAATTATGGGAATTGACCCCGGCTTGCGAAATATGGGGTGGGGTGTCGTTGAAAGTGAAGGCACCAGCCTGCGTTTCGTTGCGGCCGGAACTGTGAAATCCAACAACAAATGGGCATTGGCCGAACGCTTGCTGCAGCTTCATGACGGTTTGGTGGATGTTATTACGCGCCATGGCCCAGATGAAGCGGCAGTAGAAAACACATTCGTCAATAAGGATGCGGGCGCGACCTTAAAACTGGGTCAAGCACGCGGCATTGCCATGTTGGTGCCAGCCCGAGCAGGCTTGGTCGTTGCAGAATATGCCCCCAACGCGGTCAAAAAAGCCGTGATTGGTGTTGGCCACGGCGACAAGAACCAGATCAAAACAATGGTGAACATGTTGCTGCCCAAGGCAACTTACGACAGTGATGATGCTGCAGACGCATTGGCCATAGCGATTTGCCACTCACATCACCGTGGAGGCGCAAACGCACGCATTGCCGCAGCAGCCGCAGGTCGTTAAACGTAATCCATGATTGGAAAACTCAAAGGCATTGTTGATTCTGTGGGGGATGACTGGGTCATCCTCGACGTGCAGGGCGTGGGCTATCAGGTCCATTGCTCCACCCGCACGATGGGCGCCCTACCCTCCATTGGCGAAGCCACAAGCCTCGCGATTGAAACACATGTGCGCGAAACAGAAATCAAACTGTTCGGCTTCACTGCCGATCTCGAGCGCGAATGGTTTCGCCTGTTGCAAAACGTCCAAGGCGTGGGCGCAAAAGTGGCACTTGCCATTTTAGGCACCCTTTCCCCCGGCGAAATTGCCTCAGCCATAGCCCTGCAAGACAAAGCATCCGTTTCACGCGCTCCGGGGGTCGGGCCAAAAGTCGCCCAACGCATTGTCGCAGAACTAAAAGACAAAGCCCCTGCCCTTTCTGGCGATGCAACAGGCACAATTGGTCTGCAACAAGAACTCGGCGCGGGAGCAGCCTCAAATGATGTGCAAGACGCTGTCAGCGCGCTCACCAATTTGGGCTATTCCAGCCAACAAGCCAGCGCGGCCATCGCCACAGTGCTGGAAGCCGCAGGCGAAAACGCCCCAAGTGCGACACTTATTAGATTGGGTCTTCGGGAGCTGAGTTCTTGAACGACGATCGCATCATAGATGGTGAACGCAAGGGCGAAGATCACGACGCATCCATTCGCCCTGAACGCTTGGCCGATTTCACAGGCCAGGAACAGGCGCGTGCCAACCTGTCCGTTTTCATTGAAGCTGCAAAACAGCGCAACGAAGCGTTAGACCATGTGCTGTTTGTTGGCCCTCCCGGTCTCGGCAAAACCACACTGGCACAAATCATGTCGAAGGAACTGGGTGTAAATTTCCGCTCCACATCTGGCCCTGTGATTGCCAAGGCAGGAGACCTTGCGGCTCTGCTGACCAATCTGGAAGACCGCGATGTTCTGTTCATCGATGAAATCCACCGCCTTAATCCAGCGGTTGAAGAAATCCTCTATCCAGCGATGGAAGACTTCCAGCTTGATCTCATCATCGGCGAAGGCCCCGCTGCGCGCTCAGTGAAAATCGATCTTGCGAAATTCACGCTCGTGGCCGCGACGACACGACTTGGCTTGCTCACCACACCTTTGCGCGACCGTTTTGGCATTCCCATTCGCTTGCAATTCTACACTGTGCAAGAGCTGGAAAGCATTGTGACCCGTGGTGCCCGCATTATGGGCATCGGCATTGAACCTGACGGATCCCTCGAAATTGCCCGCCGTGCCCGTGGCACACCGCGTATTGCGGGTCGACTGCTGCGCCGCGTGCGAGATTTTGCAATTGTCGCGGGCAGTGATCGCATCACCCGCGACATTGCAGACAAAGCGCTCAGCCAATTGGAAGTCGACAAAATCGGCCTTGATGAGCTCGACCGTCGTTATCTTAATGTCATTGGCGAAAGTTTTGGCGGCGGGCCCGTGGGTATTGAAACCATTGCAGCCTCATTGTCAGAACCCCGCGATGCGATTGAAGACATCATCGAACCCTATCTCATTCAACAAGGTTTCCTGCAAAGAACCCCAAGAGGCCGCATCCTTACACCCCGCGCATTCGAACATATGGGCCTCGCTGTGCCCGGTGGCCTTGAAACCCGTCAGGCGGGATTGTTTGAGGAATGAACGCACATATTCAAAAGAAGCATTGAGTCCCAATTTTTTCTTGCGTAGAGTCTACTGAAAATTGAGGGAAATACTGTGACCAATTTTCAAAATATTACAGAATACAAAAAATTTGCGAAAATACGGATCAAAAAAGGAATAGTTTTCAGAAGCTTTATCGATCCATCCAATGAAGTTGAGATGGAGATCGAGCGATTTTTGAGAAAAGAAAAGGACAGATTTAACGAGATTGTTGCCAACACTTTTGATCTCAACTTATCTGAAAGCCAAAAGTTCGAGTTCTTTTTCATGCCTGCTCGAGTTCGAACCGTAAATGAAGCAGAGACAAAATTCAGAACCAATGCTTCCGTAACTCTGTTATATTTGAAAGAAAATTCTCTGATATATTTTGAAACAAAATACCTATTTGCCATAAACTCTGGTTGTGGCCCGCATGGTGATCTGCACTTCTATGGCGGGAAAAACTATGAACTTGAGGAAATCTATTTCAACAAAATTTCGACAGTTGGCGCTTATCATACGGAGGAATTGATCAATATCGTTTCTGGAGGGTGCAACTCTAGCGAAGTCAGATACACGATCAGTGAGGATGGTTTCATTATCAGAGCAGGCGAAAATTTCAAAGTAGTCGCATCAGAAAAATATAGAAGTGAATTAGACGGAGCAAGGCGAGCGATCAACGAGAAAATATCTAGAATAAACAGCTGATGAATATTATTTTTTCTACATTTTTTGTCTATTTGTTTTTGGTTGTTTGTATTTCTATATTTAGATGGCGCGCGCTAAATTCCACACGTGATGCATTGATTGATAATAATCATCAGAAAGCCGTCAGTTTAACTTGGGCATGGGCATCTGATGATATGATCAGACAACTGCATCAGAGATGGGGAAGCAATCGCTTTGGAAGTATTTTAATCGAACCGCGCCCTAATGTGGCGCGCATTTTTTACCCGCACATTGCAGTTTGTTTTGCTGCTGTGATGGTTTACCAAAAATTTTTTAGGTTTGGTGGCCCACTAGAACCAGGAGACTGCCCAAATACTCCCAATTGCTCAAATTATCTTTTGGGTTGTTTGATACGCTTCTCATTTTTCAACGCACTTGCCAAAGGTTACACTCGTTATCAAAGTTGCAGCAGCCACAAACCATTGAGCTTCGATGAGCGGTTTTAATGATTGAGAACGATAGAAACCTGATCGTCGACACCGGAACACTTCACGAAAACTCTCACACGCGCACTGAGCGAGTGTATTTCGAACATACGGATTTTTCAGGTGTCGTGTATCACGCGCGCTATCTGGACTTCATGGAACATGGACGGTCTGACTATGTGCGCATGTTGGGCGTGCACCACAGTGAAATGGCCGACGGTGCTTATGGTGAAAGCCTCGCATTTGCCGTGCATCGCATGGAAGTGGACTTTAAAGCCTCTGCTCGCATCGACGATGTTTTAAAAGTGGAAACCGAGCGCGGAACTTTGAAAGGCCTGCGCTTGACCTTCAATCAACGGATATGGCGCGAAGACCAACTTCTTTTGGAAGCAGTTGTAACTGTTGTTTTGATCAATCCAGAAGGCAAACCACGCCGTTTTCCCGCACCTTTGGTTGAAAAAATGGGCGTCGCGTAGGCTCGTCTAACCAAACGTCAAGAATGCCACAAATCCTAACGCTTCATTAACCATAAATCGGCCACATTGGCGCAAATAAAAATGGCCCTAGAAGCGCCACAAGCAGGTCATTGTTTCACCCCATTTACCCTTAAACCAAAATCATGGGTTTTCAGGTCCTTTTGAACTCCCAATCTTATTGACCGGAACAGGTTTATGTACGCCAAACTCAAACACACAATTGCCGCCACTTTGACATTTGGAACGACCGCAGTCGTTTCCACCATGGCATCAGCACAGGAAGTCACGAGAGAGGGCTTGGCTGCTCCAACAGTTGATACATCCTTGATTGGCTTGTTTCTTGAAGCTGGTTTGGTGGTTAAAATCGTTATGATCGGCTTGATCGTCGCATCGATTTGGTGCTGGGCCATCATCATCGACAAAAGCTTGATGTTTGGCCGCACGAAACGTCAGATCAAACAATTTGAGCAAGTGTTTTGGTCAGGCCAAAGCCTCGAAGAATTGTATCGCACCCTGCAAGACCGCGCCAATACAGGCATGGCCGCTTTGTTTGTGTCTGCAATGGGCGAGTGGAAACGTTCTTTTGAACGCAATGCGCGTTCACCAATTGGTTTGCAAACCCGTATCGACAAAGTTCTTGATGTGTCCATGGCGCGTGAAATGGAAAAGCTGGAGCGTAGATTGTTGTTCCTTGCAACGCTCGGTTCTGCCGCACCATTCGTTGGTCTTTTTGGCACGGTGGTTGGCATCATGACATCGTTTCAGGCGATTGCGGGCTCCAAGTCCACAAACCTGGCCGTGGTGGCACCTGGTATTGCAGAAGCCCTTTTGGCGACAGCACTTGGGCTGTTGGCCGCTATTCCTGCGGTTATCGCCTACAATAAACTTGCCGCAGACGCGGGCAAAATCAGCACGCAATTGGAAGGTTTCGCCGATGAATTTTCGGCCATACTTTCGCGTCAAATTGATGAGAAGAATGCGGTCTAAACGCTTTTCTCGATTGGTCTCTAGTTCAGGATAAGCCCTATGGGAATGTCAGTTGGTGGTAGCGGAGTTTCGGGCGGACGACGTCGTCGTTCCAAGCGCCACGCGCCTATGAGCGAAATCAACGTCACACCATTTGTGGATGTGATGTTGGTGCTTTTGATTATCTTCATGGTTGCAGCACCGCTGTTGACCGTGGGTGTGCCTATTGATCTGCCTGAAACAGCGGCCAAGCAATTGAATTCAGAAACCCAACCGATCACCATTTCGGTGCGCGAGGGCGGCCAAGTGTTTTTGCAGGAAACGGAAATATCGGCCGAAGACTTGATCCCCAAACTCCAAGCCATCGCCAAAAACGGGTACGATGAGCGCCTTTATGTGCGCGGCGATAAAGCAACTGATTACGGGACCGTTATGCGGTTGATGGGCGCGCTCAATCAGGCGGGCTATAAGAAAATTGGTCTGGTGACTTTGCAGGAGCAAAGCAACTGATATGAAAGCTGGCTTCACAGTCTCGGTTTTTGCACATGTGGCCATATTGACGGGCGCAATGGTTTCGCTCGCCTCGCCACCGCCATTGCCTGTGATCGATGTTGAAGCCTTGCCAATCGACATTGTGCCCTTTGAAGAGCTTACAAAAAGCGTCACAGGCGCGAAAGAAGCAGAAATATCCAAAACTCCAGCGCCAAAGGAAACGAAGGCGCCGCCAAAGGTCGAAAATGCAGAAAACGTTGGCGACACTGAAATAGACAAAAAGGTTGAAGCTCCCAAAAAAGCCCCAAAGCCCCCTGTTGAAAAAACAGAAGCTCCAACACCGCAAGCGCGGCCCGAGCCTGTGCAAAAGCCCACGCCCGTTCCAACTCCGGAATTGGCTGAAGAACCAAAACCAAAGACAGATATTGCACTGCTGACGAAGCAGAACGAATTGCCGGAGCCTGAGCCAGAAAAACCTGCTGAAGAAGCGTTCGAGAAACTGCCAACCAAAGTGGCGCGCCCAAAGGTACGCCCTTCACCGAAAAAGCCGCAACCGGCGGAAACCAACGAGCGTAAGAACGAAGACAAGCCCAAACCGGAAAACAAAAAAACAGCTGAGAAGAAGCCTGCAAAAAAGGTGACAAAGAAAGCTGTTGTGAACAAAGAAGAATCTTCCAAAGGCGGCGCAAAACGCTCCACCAAAAAGGCTTCAAAAGGTGTCAAAAGGGGCAACAGCTCGGCCAAATTGGCGCAAAGCGAAATTGATGCCGTGCGTGGTCGTCTCGAAGGTTGCTGGAATGTGGGCGCACTTTCAGGTCATCCAGATGCGCAAAAAATGCGTGCAAAGGTCGAATTTAAACTGACGAAGTCCGGCGAAATTGATGGCCGTGTGAAAGTGAAAGTCACGGGCACAGACCGCGCCACGCGCGCCACATTGGCGGTCAATGTGCGCGGCACAATTCAAGAATGCGCGCCTTACAGCAATTTACCGGCAGAAAAATACGACACTTGGAAAGACATGGTCGTGAATTTTTCACTTCAAGACATGCTCTAGCCGCGATTGAACTTTAACCGACATTGAGCTTAATGTCAGATGCTAACATTTGGGCGCAAACAATAGAACAAAATTGGATACAGACTATGGTTGCCAAACTCACCCTTTCCCCATTTATGGCTTTGAAAATCGTCTTCACAGCCTTTCTGTTAGCTGTTGTTGCATTGGGCACTTCTGCCAGCGCCAAAGTTGAAATCAACGTCACACGCGGCAATGTGGAACCCCTGCCTATCGCTATTCCATTGTTCTTGGGTGACTCAAAACTGGGTCGTGATATTGCTCAGGTGGTAGAAGCTGACCTGCGCCGCTCTGGTCTTTTCGCGCCAATAGATCGCGCAGCTTTTATCGAACAGATTTCTGACAGCAATGCGCAACCACAGTTTGCAAGCTGGACAGCCATCAAAGCTAAGGCGCTGGTCACAGGCCGTGTTGTTTCAGAAGGTGGTGGACGTTTCCGTACTGAATTTCGTCTTTGGGACACGTTTGGTGCTGAACAAATTGTGGGGCAGCAATATTCAACTGACCCAAACAACTGGCGCCGTGTGGCCCACATTATTGCCGATGCCATTTACAAAAGCCTGACTGGTGAAGATGGCTATTTCGACACGCGCATTGTGTTCGTGTCTGAAAGTGGCCCCAAAAACAAACGCGTAAAGCGTCTCGCCATTATGGATCAGGACGGAGCAAATGTGCGCTATCTGACCAACGGCAAAGACCTTGTTCTCACGCCGCGTTTCTCGCCATCACGCCAAGAAATCACTTACATGTCTTTCGCAGGCGGTCGCCCACGCGTTTATCTGCTGCAAATTGAAACTGGTCAGCGCGAAGTGGTTGGCAACTTCCCGAACATGACGTTCTCTCCTCGCTTTTCGCCAAATGGCCAACGTGTGATCATGAGCCTGCAAAGCGACGAAGGAAACGCAAACATCTACACAATGGATTTGCGTTCTAGAAACACAACACGACTTACCAACACATCCGCTATCGACACTTCGCCTTCCTATTCCCCCGACGGTGGACGCGTGGTGTTTGAATCAGACCGTGGTGGCCGCCAACAGCTTTATGTGATGAGTGCGAGTGGTGGAAACGCTCAACGCATTTCATTTGGTACGGGTCGCTATTCAACACCCGTATGGTCGCCACGTGGCGATTTGATCGCTTTCACCAAACAATCCGGCAACAAATTCTTGATTGGCGTTATGCGTCCAGATGGAAAAGGCGAACGCATTTTGACAGAAGGCTTTCACAATGAAGGCCCGACTTGGGCACCCAATGGCCGCACGCTAATGTTCTTTCGAGAAACCCCAGGTGCCAATGGCGGCCCACGCCTTCACACGATTGACCTTACAGGCCGCAATGAACAGCGTGTCAAAACCCCTGCTTTCGGGTCAGATCCAGCTTGGTCACCACTGCTCAACTAAAGCATTTCGCGTTTGATGGGTTTCATTTGTGGCTCCTCATAAACGCAACGCGCTGTAGAGCCATTTTCAACCAGCAGCGATGGCCTTCAACAGGTCGGTCATTTCTGCTGGCGGCTCAGCCGTAAACGACACCGTTTCCCCTGTGACGGGGTGACGAAAACCCAACGTCCGCGCATGCAGCGCCTGGCGTTTAAACCCCTGCATCATTTCCTGCGCAGCATCCGGCAAACGCTTTATGCGACTGAAATATTGCTTCCCATATTCTTGATCTCCCAAAAGCGGGTTTCCAATATGGGTCATGTGAACTCTGATTTGATGCGTGCGCCCTGTCTCCAAAGTGCATTCAACCAATGAGACCAAAGCTTCACCTGGTTTTTCGTGATCTTCCACACGTTGCAAAACCTCATAATGGGTGCGCGCAAATTTGGCGTCAGGTCTGTCTGCTTCAATCACCGCACGGCGCAACCGGATTGTCGGATGACGCCCCACATGCGTATCAATCGTGCCTTTCATCCGAGGTGGTACACCCCAAACCAAAGCTTGATAGGAACGTTTCAGCGGTCCGGTTCTACCATGATCGGCAAATTGTTCCTGCAAATCCACATGAGTTCGATAGGATTTCGCCACAACAATGACGCCACTTGTATCTTTGTCCAAGCGATGAACAATACCCGGCCTTTTCACTCCGCCAATGCCAGACAATTCGCCTTTGCAATGGTGCAGCAGTGCGTTGACCAAGGTTCCAGACCAATTGCCGGGTGCAGGATGAACAACCATTCCAGAAGGCTTATTGATGACGATCAAATCATCATCTTCGAAGAGGATTTCCAGCGGAATATCTTCGGGTTGAGGAATGGCATCTTCTGGTTCCGGCATCGCGTATCGCACCACGTCACCAACGGCGATTTTTGTGCTGGTTCCGCGCGGCCTTTCGCCATTGATTGTCACAAGACCTTTGCGGACCAAGGCCTGAACCCGCGCTCGTGAAATATCATCGGGCGCATTGGCAGAAATGAAGAGATCTACGCGCTTACCAGCCGCTTCATGAGGCACAATCAACACTTCCATCTCACCCAAAACGGTATCTTGGCTTTGCTCTTCCATTGAAGACTGAATCTCGTTATCACCCGATGACATTTCTAACCCCGTTTCGAGTTTAATATGACAACGCATGTGGAAGATGAACCGCTGGATCCGAAAGTGGAAGCCATTCGAAAAAAGATGGTGCGATTGTTGTTGGTGTCAGGAGCGATCATGATGATCGGGCTTATGACTGTGTTGATCGCGATTGTCTACAAACTCAATGAATCATCTGCGCCTGCAGTTGCAAAATCAGGTGCCGTTTCTGTGCCCAGCGGAAGTGAGATCATCTCAACTGCCATGGGAGATGGAAAAATTATGCTGACTGTTCGCAACAGCGATGGAAAAACCAGCCTGATGATTTTTGATGAGGCAGGCAACCCGATTACACAACTCGCTGTTAACGAACAATAAACCGCACTTCTTATCAATTATATTGAATTTTTATGTTCTATTCCACGTCAACGGGGCGTTTTGAAAAGAACAGACCAATGAACGACCAAAACAAACTTGCACTGCCAATTACCCTGACCATGATGGATGGTCGCACTCTTATGGGCGACTTAATGGTCAATATTGGCGGTACGATTGAGCGCACACTGAATAGCGAAATGCGATTCATTGTGTTCCGTGACTTGGATCAATCCCAGCGTTTCATTGCCAAAGACGGCATTCTTGACGCCCAAGAACGCAAAACAGCTAAAGTGGTTGATCTGCCCACCGAAGGCAAAATGGACGGCACTGACCCATATACTGTGCTCAAAATTGCGCGTACTGCAACAGATTCAGAAATTCGCGAAGCTTACCTTGCACGCGCAAAATCCTATCACGCAGACCGATTTGCAAACATCGACTTGCCACTTGAAGTGCAAGAGTACACCAACTCTATGTCGCGTCGCATTAATGAGGCTTATGCCATATTAAATGCCGGCAAGACCCAGCGCATGCAACAACCAGATCAGACAGTATACGGCCAAGCTGGGTAAAGAGGATTTATCCAGCAGGCATGGCCGTTTCGATGATCTTCGCCCAATAACTTGTTCCCACAGGAATTGCATCGTCGTTAAAATCATATTCTTCGTGGTGCAAACCTGCTGTATCGCCATTGCCCATAAATATGAAGGCACCGGGACGGGCTTCCAACATATATGAGAAATCTTCGCCGCCCATAACTGGCAGTTGATCTACGTTGACACGTGCTTCGCCAACAATATCCTGAGCAACTTTCGCCGCGAAATCTGTTTGTTCTTCATGGTTGCTGGTGACGGGATAACCCTCTTTGATCTCAATGGTGACTTCTGCGTCATAAGCAGCTGCAATATTCTCGACCACAGTTTTCATACGCGCCATCACCAAGTCACGAACTTCCCCATCCAGTGTGCGCACCGTTCCGTAAAACTGCGCCTCTTGCGGGATAACATTATAAGCTTTGCCAGCGTGTATGGCCGTGACCGTCAATACAGCAGAACTGAGCGGGTCAACATTGCGCGAAACGATGCTTTGCAAAGCCTGCACCATTTGCGTGGCAACTATAATCGGGTCGTTGCCCAAATGCGGCATAGCGGCATGAGCGCCTGTGCCTTTCACGGTAATGGTGAACTCATCAGTTCCAGCCATTATCGCGCCTGAACGAATGGCAAATTCTCCGACTGGAAGGCCAGGCATATTGTGCAAACCATAAACTTCTTGCACGCCAAAACGATCCATCATGCCGTCATCGCACATAGCTTTACCGCCCGCACCGCCCTCTTCTGCTGGTTGGAAAATCACCACGGCTGTCCCGTCGAAATTGCGTGTTTCAGCTAGATATTTTGCTGCGCCCAAAAGCATTGCAGTATGCCCATCATGGCCACAAGCGTGCATTTTACCTTCATATTTTGATTTGTAAGGCAGGTCTCGTTTCTCAACGATCGGCAGCGCATCCATATCAGCACGCAATCCTACCACACGACCAGAGCTCGATTTTTGCCCTTTGATAACGGCAACGACACCTGTTCGGCCGATACCTTCAACAATCTCATCGGCACCAAACTCTTTCAACTTTTGCGCCACGAGGGCTGCTGTTTCTTCTACATCGTACAGAAGCCCTGGATGTTGATGAATTTCGTGACGCCATTCAGTAATTTCGTCGTGAAAGTCTGCGATACGATTGTTGATTGGCATGGTGAAAATCCTTGCGTGAACGCCCATTTGTTCAATGAGAGTGGAGTCCTATGCATTTCAAAGCAAGAAGCGAGCGTAAAAAATACAAATCCGTGAACCATTGATTTCCTAAAGTTCCAAAGTCGCTTGCAGGTCAAAGAATCGGCAAAAAATGAGACCAAGCATCTCAATAACCGTGACATTACAGATATTTAATCACAAAATTGCAATTAATCGCAAAAATACGATGAAATGAGAAAAAACCTCCCTATATGGAACTTAAAGGCATTGCAGCAAGTTAGTCTGCAAGAGACCAATTGGAGAGGACATAAAGATGGCCAATACACTACCAACAATTTCTGCCAGCGGAACTGGCATGCAGCGTTATATGGACGAAATCCGCAAGTTCCCCATGTTGGAACCACAGGAAGAATATATGCTCGGCAAACGCTATGCGGAGCACGATGATACTGAGGCTGCGCACAAGCTGGTCACCAGCCATCTGCGTCTCGTTGCGAAAATTGCAATGGGTTATCGCGGTTATGGTTTGCCAATCGGCGAAGTGATCTCCGAAGGCAATGTAGGCCTCATGCAGGCGGTTAAGAAGTTCGATCCCGAGAAAGGCTTTCGTCTGGCAACTTACGCCATGTGGTGGATTAAAGCGTCTATTCAGGAATACGTGCTGCGCTCGTGGAGCCTTGTCAAAATGGGCACAACCGCGAACCAAAAACGTTTATTCTTCAATCTGCGCAAGCTGAAAGGCAAAATGAAAGCGCTCGAAGACGGCGAGTTGAAAGCCGATCACGTAGAGAAAATTGCCTCAACTCTCGGCGTCAGCGAGGAAGAAGTTCGTTCTATGAACCAGCGCCTCTCAGGTGATGCTTCGCTCAACGCACCCATCCGTGCGGCTGAAGGGGAAGCAGGCCAATGGCAAGACTGGTTGGTAGATGAAAGCGAATCCCAAGAAGAATCTTTGGCCAAACAAGACGAGTTGGAAGTGCGTCGCGAGATGCTGCACGACTCTATGGAAGTTTTGAACGAACGCGAGCAGCGTATTTTCACAGCTCGCCGCTTGTCGGAAAATCCAATGACACTGGAAGAGCTTTCCGGTGAATTTGATATCAGCCGGGAACGGGTTCGTCAGATTGAAGTGCGTGCATTTGAAAAAGTGCAAAAAGCGATGGTGAACGCTGCAAAAGAGTTGGCGAAACCTGTGCCACAACTCGAAGCTTCAAACTAAATAACAAGAACAACGTCGAAGGCCCGCTTTCCTCCCTGCGGGCCTTTTTTTATTGTTCAAAACTAAAACTACGTCAAAACTGGGCGACAGGCGCTGTATAGCTGATTAGATAAAATACTGAAAAGTCTGGACCCGTGGGAAAGCGTGTCACTGAGGCGGTTTTCAAAACGGGACTTAAGCATCAGATCTTTCTCTACAGAGGCACCCTCTAAAGCAAAACACCCCATGCTCCAGTCCGTAAATGATCTTTTGGCTGAATGTTGAGACCAGCGCAAATTCACATTGCAATGCCGCTCATCCATGCTGATTCTGTCGTAAAGATCTTCGACGATTTTCTTGTCACCTTCCAGAATTTGCAGGAAACTTTTTCCGTCGAACACAAGCAAACCCGTGATGTCGTGCGCCACATTAAAGTTACGGGCTTCGCTCACAAGGGATTCGAGCTGGTCATCTGAAAACGTGTTCAAAGCAGAGCTCTGATAAATAAGTTCGAACAATTCTTTCACTCCTAATGATTACATCTATTCAGTTTAAAAAATAAAAGTAAAAATGGGTGTCAAAAAAGTCTGAATGGCGTGAAAACTAGCCGCCACTGATTTATACTAGTATATTTGCGCTTGTAATTTCGGGTTGCAAATCAAAAAAACTACAATTCACAAGAATTTTGGGCCAAGGCTTGTTCGGTTTCAAAACTGCTGAGAGTGCCTTCATGACAAGGTGCCAATCTTGCTGGCACATTTCCTGATTTTTGCTGACACAGCAAGTTTGAAGCTTGCCGCATCAGCAACCAAAAAGTAATACAATGCGATGAAGGGATTTACTTCAGTTCAATTGCATAGCTTGCAAGTGGTGCAACTTCTTTGATCAAACCTGATTCTTTCATAAACTTTGCAAAACGCTCGTAACGCGCAGTGTCCAAAGCAGCCGGGCGCTTTGCAAAGCGCGGCAGCGTATCAACCCATGCACGTCGATTCAGCTCATTGTCGAGATCAGGATAAGCTTTCAGAAATTGCGCCAATGCTTCATCAGAATGATTGGTGAGGTAAAGCGTTGCTTTCTCCACTGCATCCATGAATGGACGGAAACGCTTGTCGTCAACACGGTCATTCTTCGCGATGAAAATCAGCTCGTCATAAACAGGAACACCGTTTTCTTCAGGATAAAATGCAATGCCTGGGCGCTTTTCAATGTCCAACTGGTTCAATTCAAAATTGCGGAACGCACCAATCACCGCATCCACAGCACCGGTGATCAATGAAGGCGATAAGGCGAAGTTGATGTTGATGAGCTCCACATCTTTCAATGTCAGACCTTCTTGCTTCAACATGGCTGACAAAAGCGCATCTTCAAAACCGCCAACGGAGAAGCCGACTTTCTTGCCCTTCAAATCAGCGATGGATTTGATAGGGCCATCTTTCAACATGACCAGAGCGTTGAGTGGTGTCTCTACGACTGTGCCAATGCGTGTGAGGGGCAAACCTTCACTGACCTGAACATGAAGCTGAGGCTGGTAAGAAATGGCAATGTCGCCCTGCCCTGCAGCAATCAGACGTGGTGGTGCGCTCGGGTCGCTTGGTGGAATGAGTTCCACTTCCAAACCTGCTTCCTTGAAATAGCCTTGGGTTTGCGCAATCACCAATGGTGCATGGTCAGGGTTCACAAACCAATCCAGATACACGGTCAGTTTTTCCGCCGAATGCGCGGGAATAGTGTTTAAAGCAACAACCAATATGGCTGCGAAAATTTTCGTCATGAACGACATTGTCGTCTCCTGTTTTAAAATGAAATCTGTGTACGCGGCGCCCAATGCACCAATCGATCCAATGCGAAATCAACAAGACTGCGCAAAACCAAAACCATAATTACCAATAGAAAGAGCCCAGCGAACACGGTGTCCGTTTGCATGCGGGCATTCGCCTGATTGATGACATATCCCAAACCGCCGGACGCTCCGACCCATTCACCCACTATCGCCCCGATAGGTGCAACAGTCGCTGCAACGCGCAGCCCAGACGCCAAAGAAGGCATAGCAGCGGGAAGTCTAAAGTGAATGAGTGTTTGCCAAGGTGAAGCACGATAAAGACGTGCCAGGTCCACCAGATTTCCATCAGCACGCTGCAAACCATCGTTCAGTGCCGATGCCACCGGAAAGTAGATAATCAGCGTTGCCATAGCGATCTTTGACCCTAAACCGAGACCAAACCAAAGCACCAACAAAGGCGCAATTGCAAAGACGGGCAAAGCCTGACTTGCCACCATAACGGGCATAATGTGCTGGCGTGCAAACTGTAACGAGTTGACGAGCAAAGCGGTTAAAACACCGAGCAAGGTTCCAAGAAACAACCCTAAAATGATTTCCAACAGCGTGATGCCTGAATGAAACAGAAGGCTGTTCCACTTTTCAAACAGGGTTTGAAACACGGCAATGGGTCCCGGCAGAATGAAAGGAGCGGGTTTGAATACAGCCACCAACAGCGCCCAAACGCCAAGCAATATCAATGCTGTGATCGCTTTTTTAAAGAAGCGGGACAACAAAGAGCCAATTTTGCTTTGGTTCGACGACATTGAACAAACCCAAATTTTCGGGCCTGAACCATAGGTCTGCGAATGGATGTGCATCTGGTTCGAGCATATTGCCGAACTTTCTTCCCGTCCCTTCGCCGGCATGACCCGGATCAGGTTCCCGATCGAAAAAACGATCAAGGGTCCGGCAAAGCCATCTCAGCCGCTCACGCGACACCCCTTGGAACACGTTGTTTGTGACTCAGGTGCAGAAAAAGTGCAAGTCGCTGGTTTACGAAGCGTCGAGTTTGTCCCAAGCGTCAAACACTTCTTTGAACACGTTTTGCCCCGGCACACCTTTTTCGATGGTCATCAAAGCACGGCGGCCCGTGCGATATTGCATGGGAATATCGATCCAATCGCGGTCGCGAAGCAATGATGTGTTTTTCTGCTTTGCTTCGTCCAGATTGTTCAGTGCAATCAGGAAAATTCCATCTGCAATACGAGCGGGAACCCCTACAAGCGCCTCGCCTTGCCCCTGTTCATTTTCCTTCAGCACGTAGCGATTGATGTTATCTATGGCACCACCTGAAAAATTGTCGGGCACAGCAAAAATCAATTCAATCAAATGGCTCGCAGGAAGCGCTTGGTCGCCATTGCGTTTGATCGTCATAATCAAAACAGCACTGCGGTCAGGAATCTCAACACGGGCGCGAATGGCAGGAGCCGTTTCCTCTCCATTTCCCGTGCTTTCTTGAACAACACTCCAGACCACACGACCTGAATCGACTGAATTTTGATCGCGTGTAGAGCCTTCTTCGTACAAAATTGCACTTTGAGCGACCACAGGCCCATCGCCAGCATTGGCCCGCTCAATTGGCTGAGCAGGTTCGGATGTTTCGCTCACTGTCGGGGGAAGTGGCACCGCCGGTGTTGAAGGCTCAGGCGTGACCTCCTCACCAGACTCTGTCAATCTGGTTTCAGACTTTGGGACAGCAGGCGTCTCCCCTTGCAATTCGGCTTCAGGCTCTTCCCGCTCTGGCGTAATAGTGATCGTTTTTACTGGCTTTGGCCGTGTAGGATCATTCGGGTCATCAAGAAATTGGCTCAAACCAAATTTTTCGGTCAAGCCATCTTTGTTTGTCCATCCAAAATAGCCAGCAACTCCAAGAAGCGCCAAAAACAACAGCAATAAAATCCACTTGCCAAAGCTCCGCTTCGGCTTTTCTGGCGCTATAGGAGCTGCCGGAGGGATCGCCAATTCTTCAGCAGCGTACTGGTCGAAACTTGGAATTTCTGATCCAGGTTCGGCAGCCGTGGCTGGCGCAACGTAAGCTTGTTCAACTGTAGGTGCAGGTTGCTCAATTGCAGGTGCCGCAGGATCGTTTGATAAAAACTCATCTGCCCATGCATCCAAAGGATCAGCTGCAGCATCAGCTACAACAGGCTCGACTGACGCATCGACAACCGGATCAAGAGCAGGAACATCAGCAACTTGAGGTTCTGGAACATCAGGTTCTTCGTAAACGGAAATTGGAGGAAATTCCGGCTGCGGATCAGGCAAAAGGTTTGGCTCTTCCTCTGGCACAAGCTCATTTACTGGTTCAATCACGGGTTCAGCCGCAAACTCGGCCACAGGATCAATGGCGGGTTCCTGTACAAAAGGCTGTTCTTCAACTGGTGGCAGTTCTGGTGCAGGCTCCGGCACTGGATCTGCTTGCTGTTCAACCTCTGGAACGGGGTCAGGGCCAGGATCAGGCTCGGGCACCGGTTCGGCTTCAGGTGTGGGGGTTGGTTCTGGTTGCGATGCTTCCGGCTCAGGAGCCGCTGCACCAACAGTTGCGTTGACATAATCAGGGTTATAGCCCCGCTCAATATCACCAATCGCTTCTTCAAGCTTTTGAAGCTCTGCTTGCAAAGTCGCCGCATCAGGTGGCGGCGTCTTCATTTGAAGCTGGCGCTCAATGGTTGATCGCGCACGCTCATAGAGCTTTTCGCGCAGTTGAGGTTTCGGGTCGGTAAAACCAGAAAGGGTTCGGTTTAGTACCGCAAAATAATCAGCCATGTATCTGCCAGTCTTCCTGCTTCATCAAACTCCCCCGCACAGGCGAAGCACTTAACTTATAAATTAGTCATGAAATGGGTCGGCAACAAGTATTGTGTCATCACGCTCAGGACTAGTGGATAACATTGCCACTGGCGCACCAATCAATTCTTCCACATGACGAACGTATTTGATCGCTTGTGCAGGCAAATCATTCCACGTGCGCGCGCCCACTGTAGGTTCTTTCCAACCCGGCAAAGTTTCATAAATTGGTTCCACCCGCGCTTGCTGTCCTTGGCTTGCAGGCAGGTGATCAATTACTTGTCCATCGATCTTGTAACCGGTGCAAATTTTGATCTCATCAAGACCGTCCAGCACGTCCAGCTTGGTAAGCGCAATTCCAGTGATCCCATTTGTGCTCACCGATTGGCGCACAAGCGCCGCATCAAACCAGCCACAACGGCGTTTTCGACCCGTGACAGTCCCAAATTCACGGCCCTTCTCACCCAAAAACTGACCAATCTCGTTTTCCTGCTCTGTGGGAAACGGCCCTTCGCCTACTCGTGTTGTATAGGCTTTTGTTATTCCAAGAACAAAGTCCAACGATCCTGGGCCTAGGCCTGAGCCAGCCGCTGCTTGACCAGCAACCGTGTTGGATGATGTGACAAACGGATAGGTGCCATGGTCGATATCAAGCAAAGTGCCCTGTGCGCCTTCAAACAAAATGCGTTTTCCAGCACGGCGTGTTTCATCCAGCAATTTCCAAACGGTTTCGCGAAATGGAAGAATTTGATCCGCAACAGCCATCAATTCATCGTAGATCGCAACATCCGATATTTCTGTTTCACCAAGGCCACGACGCAGCGCATTGTGGTGAGTTAAAAGCCGCTCGATTTTGCCTTTCAGAGATTCTGGGTTGGCCAAATCCATAACTCGGATAGCGCGGCGCCCCACTTTGTCTTCATATGCGGGGCCGATGCCACGACGCGTTGTCCCGATTTTGGTTCCTGAAGCAGCGGCATCTTCGCGCAAACCATCAAGCTCCCGGTGCAAAGACAAAATAAGCGTTGCATTGTCGGCAATGCGCAAGTTTTCAGGAGTGATCGCCACCCCCTGCTCCGCAAGCCGTCCGATTTCAGCAACCAGTGCATGAGGGTCAATAACAACACCATTGCCGATAACACCCATCTTGCCGGGGCGAACCACACCTGAAGGCAGCAAGCTCAACTTATAACTCGTGCCATCAATGACGAGGGTATGCCCAGCATTGTGGCCACCTTGAAACCGCACAACAAGATCAGCTCTTTCAGAAAGCCAATCTACAATTTTACCTTTGCCTTCATCGCCCCACTGGGACCCAACAACAACAACATTAGCCATGCCGCAAAACCTTTTTCCTTGCAGCCCAAATTGACCTGTTTCCCTTCCGCCACACAGACGCTCAGGTCAAGTCCCGAGCCAAGTTAACCCCACTTGTGACCGTCAAAACCTATGCTATGGGTTCAATCACGTTCATTTATGAGTAAACCCGTTGCCTATTTTGAAAAACCCCCATCTTTTGCTGGTCATCACCACATTCATTTGGGGTGGCAATGCCATAGCTGGAAAATTCGCAATCGGGCATGTCTCGCCGATGATGTTGACGTTTTTCCGCTGGGCAATCGCATTAGCCATAATCAGCACGTTCGCATCAAAACACATAAAGAACGACTGGAAAGCCATCAAAGAAAACTGGCTTTATCTGCTGCTCATGGGTGGCTTTGGATACACCGCATTCAATTTCTTCCTTTATTCCAGTTTGCAATACACATCAGCCATCAACGTGGCTTTAGAACAGTCGGCTATGCCTGTGATCATCTTCGTTCTAAATTATGCGCTCTATCGAACGGGTGTCACATGGCTGCAGATATTTGGATATTGTCTAACGTTGGTGGGCGTTTTGGTGACGGTTAGTGCAGGTGACCCAATTGGCATGTTGACCTCCCAAACAACCGGATTGAACCGAGGCGACATTCTCATGGCCGGAGCTGCAATTTGTTACGGTGGTTATTCAGTTGCCCTACGAGCCAAACCCCAAATGCACTGGATCAGTCTGCTGACCTGTTTAATTGCAGGTGCATTGGTCTTTTCTGTCGCAGGTGTTGGGTTTGAGTATTCTTTGGGCCAAACAACTTTCCCCTTTTCCTTGCAAGGCATTCTGGTGTGCTTGTTTGCCGGAATCTTTCCCTCGCTCATCAGTCAGGGATTTTTCATTCAAGGTGTGAGCGCATTGGGTGCAAACCGAGCCGGATTGTACATCAATCTGGTGCCTATATTTGCAGCCTTGCTCGCCGTGTCATTGCTGGGCGAGGAACTTCGTCTGTTCCACGCCCTCGCATTTGTTCTCGTGGTGGGCGGCATATTGCTCGCCCAACGTGCTGAAAGTTCTAAATCGTAAATTCCAGCGCCTTTGCAGAATCGATTTCAGGCGAATCCATCAAGCGCTGCAGAAATTCTTTTGGCACTTCGTGATCAAGTTCGATCAGCGATATAGCGTCACCACCGGCTTTGGCACGACCCAGATAGAAGTTAGCAATATTGATTTCAGCTTCACCAAACATGCTGCCGAGCTTGCCAATGATACCAGGTAAATCACGGTTGGTGGTATAGAGCATATGCTCACCCGCTTCCGCTTCCATATTGATACCCTTGATCTGGATAAAGCGTGGCTTACCGTCCGAAAACACCGTTCCCGCAATCGAGCGACTTGTTTTGTCCGTAATCACGTTCAATTGGATGTAGCCGTCAAAGACACCAGATTTCTCCTGTGTCATTTCAACAACTTTTATGCCTCGCTCGGCGGCGACGACAGGTGCTGAAACCATATTGATATCAGACATTTGAGGGCGCATGAGGCCAGCAAGAACAGCGCTGGAAAGCGCCTTCGTGTTCATGTTGGAAACGTGACCATCATATAAAATCTCAACCTGTTGAACTGCCGATTCTGTCACCTGTCCAACAAAGCTTCCAAGTGTTTCGGCCAGTTTGACGAATGGCGTTAAGCGCGGCGCTTCTTCTGCAGAAATAGACGGCATGTTTAACGCGTTGGTGACGGCGCCGCGGGTGAGATACGCTGACATTTGTTCAGCAACTTGCAATGCTACGTTTTCTTGCGCTTCCTTGGTTGCAGCACCCAAATGCGGCGTGCAAACAACATTCGGCAACCCAAATACAGGGCTGTCGGTTGCGGGCTCAACTTCGAACACGTCAATGCCAGCACCTGCAACTTTGCCCGATTTGAGCGCGTCAGCCAGATCCGCCTCAACAATCAAACCACCACGGGCGCAGTTCACAATACGCACACCATCTTTCATCTTGGCCAGAGCTTTAGCATCGATGAGATTGCGCGTACTGTCAGTAAGTGGCGTGTGCAGAGTGATGAAGTCAGCGCGAGGATACAATTCATCCAGTTCAACTTTTTCAACGCCGAGCTTTTCAGCACGCTCTTCGGTCAAAAACGGATCATACGCAATAACGCGCATTTTCATGCCAATTGCACGGTCTGCAACAATAGCGCCAATATTGCCGCAACCGATCAAACCAAGAGTTTTGTCGGTAAGTTCGACACCCATAAAACGAGATTTTTCCCATTTCCCGGCTTGGGTTGAAGCATCCGCAGATGGAATTTGGCGAGCAACAGCCATCATCATCGAAATTGCATGTTCCGCCGTTGTGATAGAGTTGCCAAATGGCGTGTTCATCACAATGATACCGCGACGCGAAGCGGCCTTCAGGTCCACATTATCCACACCGATGCCAGCACGGCCAATCACTTTCAAATTGGTTGCTGCTTCGATGAGTTTTTCAGTCGCTTTGGTCGCGGAACGAATGGCCAAACCATCATAGTCGGCAATTTTCGCCAAAAGCGCGTCTTTGTCTTTGCCCAATGCAGGCTCGAAATCGACTTCACAACCGTTGTCTTTAAATATTTGCACAGCTGTGGGTGAAAGCGCATCTGATACCAATACGCGTGGTTTTCTATCTGTCATGTCTTTTAATCCTAGTTACGCGTTGGTGGCCTGAGCAAATGCCCAATCGAGCCACGGCGTTAATGTTTGAAGGTCGGAAGTCTCAACTGTGGCACCTGCCCAAATACGTATTCCGGGAGGTGCGTCGCGATAGCCGCCAATGTCAAAAGCAACGCCTTCTTTGTCCAAAATCGAAGTGATTTTTTTGACGAATGCCGATTGAGCATCCGCATCCAAAGCCGTCACCTGCGGGTCAACGATTTTGAGGCAGACTGATGTGTTCGACCGAGTTTCCGGAACTTCCGCCAGAAAGTCCACCCAATCGGTTTTGGCAACCCATTGATTGAGAACATCGAAATTCGCGTCAGCACGCGCCATCAAACCATCAAGCCCGCCAAGGCCTTTGGCCCAGTTCAATGCATCGATGTAATCTTCAACACAAAGCATTGAAGGCGTGTTGATGGTTGCACCTTGGAAAATACCTTCAATTAATTTTCCGCCTTTGGTGAGACGAAATATTTTCGGCATCGGCCATGCAGGCGTGTAGCTCTCAAGACGTTCAACTGCACGCGGCGAAAGAATGATAACACCATGGGCAGCTTCACCACCCAGAACCTTTTGCCAAGAAAACGTCACCACATCGAGTTTATCAAATGGCAAATCTTGGGCAAAAGCAGCCGACGTTGCATCACACAATGTCAAACCATCGCGTTCAGCAGGAATGAAATCTCCGTTCGGAACTTTCGCACCCGATGTGGTGCCGTTCCAAGTGAAACAAACATCGGTTTCAAAATCGATAGCTTCCAGATCAGGCAACTTGCCATAATCGGCCACAACTTCGTTGGCATCCTCAAGTTTCAATTGTTTGAGCACGTCGCTCACCCAACCTGCACCGAAGCTTTCCCAAGCCAGCATTGTGACTGGACGTTCACCCAATAGCGACCACATGGCCATTTCGTATGCACCCGTATCGGACGCAGGCACGATGCCAATGCGATAATCATCCGGCACACGCAACACGTCGCGCGTCATGTCGATGGCTTGTTTTAATTTCGATTTTCCGAGGGTTGCCCTGTGTGATCTGCCAAGAGGCGCATCTTTGAGAGCCGAAAGTTCCCATCCTGGTCTCTTGGCGCAGGGGCCAGAGGAAAAACGGGGGTTTTGCGGACGCACTTCTGGCGTCGCAAGCAGTGGTCTTGCATCCATAAATCTATCCTTCCAGACAGCAAGCCTCTCGTTGGGGAGAGGTGTCCCACCGCTGCTGGTAATGAAGGATTTCAAATGCGTCAATCAAAAATGACGCAAACAGTACAAAATTTGTCGGAGTGATAATAAAATGTAAAAAAGCGGCACCGAGGCACCGCTTCAAAAGTCTTTCATTGGAAGTCGCAGCCTACCAAATGGCGTACCGCAAACCAACGCGCAATTCATGATGCTGTATTGAATCAAGCTCCAAATCTGAACCGTTGATGCCAGCACCTTCATCCGATCCGACAGTGGTCGAGGTCAAGTAACTGTATTTGTAACCAAAATCGAGCTTAACATTGTCAGAGACATCATAAGCTGCGCCTACCATGAGGTTTGCCACGAGACCGAATGATGAATCATTCGTATAGGACCCAGCACCTGTGGAATGGGTGCCGATACCAGCGCCAGCACCGCAATCTGTTGCAACGGTTCCTACACAAGTTGAATCCCAGGTGATCCCGTTTGAGGAAATGTACGTGAAACCGCCACCCAAACCCACATACGGCGTAAATGCGCCAATCTGGGTGAAGTCTTTGAAAACACTCGCGGTCACAGCGGTTGCAATAACGTCTCCGTCAAGCTCGGTAGAACAATTGCCAGTAATAGGAACAGAAACCCCACCAACAAGTTCTGACCCACAGCCAGACGAATTGCGCCCGGAAAACTCAAGACCATTGTAATGTGACAGACCAATTTCATAGCGAACGCCGCTGCCCGCTTCAAAACCAGCGGCAACATTTACGCTGATCGTGTCGCCCAAATCAACATCACCAGCTACAGCATTGGTCTCACCTGTCACTTCCGTAACAGTTCCACCAATATCGCCGCGCAAATACCAACCTGTGCCAAATTCCACGAGGGTCTCGCCCTCGCCATCTAACATATCAGCGGCATGGGCTGTTGAAGGGATCAACACTTGCGACGCGCTCATAAAGATCGCGGTTGCAGCACTGAGAGAAACCCAATTCTTAAAGAAATTTGTCATGGCCCAGCCAATCCCCTTCAACTCTAAACATATTGCGTGTCATCGTCGCATCAGGCGGAAAGACATCGCAGGAATTCGGAAAGTTTGGGACGGGCAACATGTGCCCGAACCCTGATCATTTAGGACTGCAATAAGCAGTCAAGCAGTCGGCCTACCAAATTTGGTAGCGAAGACCTGCGCGGAATACGTGGCTGTCAAAGCCATCGTCATGTCCTTGAGTTCCTGAGCCGTCGAGCCACTGGAACATGTCACCACTTTCGATGCGGTTATATGTGTAACCGAAGTCGATTTTTGTGTTGTGGGAGATGTCGTATGATGCACCTGCATGCAGTGCCCATGAAAAGCGCCAAGAGCTTTCACCTTGGTGGACATCTGTGAAAGAGGTACAGCCGATTGCGCCAGCGTCACAAGTTGCAGCGTTGGTCAGTGAATCCCAAGAAACATAAGCACCACCGATACCAGCACCAACATATGGGGTAATACCGCTGAACTTGCCGAGATCCACATATCCATTCGCCATCACTTTGAACACGTCGAAGGATGCGGTATCTCTGGAGCCACAGTTCAAAAATGACACGCCATCTGCCGCAGTGCCGCCACAGTTGCCACGTGTTGAACCGGTAAAGTCGGATTCAAATACGTATTCACCTGTCAAATCAGCACGGAAGTATTCGTTAAACTGATAACCAATACCAAAGCCGATATCGAATGCTTCATCAGCATCTGCGGAAGTAAAGTTGACCTGTGTACCACCTGGAACACTAAAGTCAGGTTCGTCCATGTCGTAATAATCATAAGTGATATCGCCACGTAGATACCAACCACCAGCAGACTTGACTTCAGGTGCCTCAACAACTGGAGGGTCCACAAGAAGGTCAGCCGCATTTGCTGTCATTGGCATTGCAACGCCTGCTGCAAGCACCGCCGCCCAGATTGTATTCAATTTCTTTGTGCTGCTCATTGCAACATCCTTCCTAGACTAACCCTGCAACTGCGCAGGGACTCATGAATCTTGAAAACACATTGCAATATATTGGTTAAAGGGGGATTAACCGAGAATTTTAACCGAGAATATTAAGGTTAAGCGTTGTTTAAAAAGCGAAAATGGTGATGGGCCTTAGGCCGCAGCCAAAACAATGTCTTCACCTTCTGCCTTTGCAGAAAGCGACAAACCGCATTCTTTCGCCAACATGATCGTATAATAAGGTTGAACACCATGAGCGGTGATCTCTCCTTCAACCTGACCATTCAACATTTCAAGGAACTCACTTGGGACACGCGCCTTTGGGCCCACGCATTTAATAGTGAATGTCGCATTGTCCCCTTCACCATGAATTTGAATTCCCAGATTTCCACCGCGCGGAATGGCGCCAAGAGAAATGAGTACGAGGTTCAAAAGCAATTTCACACGATTTTTAGGAACCAGTGAGCGAACGCCTTCCCATGTCATGTCCGCTTTCTCACTTTGCATGTAGCCAATAAGAACTTCTTCAGCTTCACCGGTATCAATTGATGCGCCGACCGATCCCGAAGCTCCGAATGCGAGGCGAGAGAACTTCAATTTGGCAGATGCAGACTTTGCACTCTTTTGAATGAGCTCCATTGCAAAGTCTCGCATTTCTTCCCCTTGGTCTTCTTCAAGCACCTCAAGGCCATTTGCCAGAGCGCCTACTGGAGAAATAATGTCGTGGCAAACGCGGCTTGCAAGAAGAGCGGCTAGATCAAGAGCTGAAAGCTGGGGCAGTTCGGGCATGGAAAGTCCTCTGATCAAATAATTTTGGCGGGAAATATTCGAATCACCACGGCCCGCATCCTTACTTTGGATACACAAGCCAAAGAATCATGCCAAGCGGCAACCGTTAAAGGTTTTGTTTACCCAATCGCAAACCTTTTGCTTCAAATTGTAAGTAAGTGAGGTAACGGCCCAATTTTCGTTCCACTTTGTTGTCATCGTTTTTTGACAGCATTCTTTAGTTTTGCGTAATCAGGTGGAGTACACCCCAATGTCTAAAACAAATCGCGCGTTCAAATCAGTCAGACACATTGCTGCAGCAGTTGTGTTGGGCTTGTCCGTTTTTGCAACGTCAACAATTCTTTCGTCCGGCCCGCAGACTTCAGCGATGGCTCAGGAAGCTCAAGCTTATTCAAACAATGAATTGGTGAATGCCGGTCATAATTTTTTTGGATCAACATCCAGTGGCCTTGGCACATTGATCGAAAAAGCAATCTCCGCCTACGGTCTGCCAAATGGTTATGTTTTGGGTGAAGAAGGTTCTGGCGCCCTTGTTGGCGGCCTACGATATGGAGAAGGCAAGCTTTACACCAAAAATGCTGGCGATCACCAAGTCTATTGGCAAGGGCCTTCCATCGGTTGGGACTTTGGCGGAGACGGAAACCGCACAATGATGTTGGTCTACAACCTGACCGATACAGACAAATTGTTCCGTCGCTATATTGGTGTGAGTGGATCGGCCTATCTTGTTGGCGGTCTTGGTATGACAGTTATGAAACACGGCGACACGGTTCTTGTGCCCGTGCGCACCGGCGTTGGCGCCAGACTTGGCGTGAACATCGGTTACCTAAAAATGCGTCCTTACGCGACTTGGAACCCTTTTTAGGCCTGGGTTACAAATCCTGAGTCAAACTCAGGTCATAAATGCATGAAAGAGGTGGGAAAGACCGGAGCCTTGTGGCAGGTTGTTCCCGCCTCTTTGTGTTTTGGCACAACTGGCATAAATTGCATTTCTTCTTGATGTCTTAGAAAGCTGGTATCTGTGCTCGAAAGTGGTCTTTTCTTCATCCTTGGTTTCTTGTGCGCAATGCTTTTGGCCCTTCTTGTGGCTCCTGCCATTTGGCGCAGAGCTGTTGCACTCACCAGAAAGCGCATTGAAAGCGCAGTGCCTCTTTCGGTAAACGAAATGAGAGGGGAAAAAGATCGCCTCCGCGCCGAATTCGCAATGACACAAAGACGCCTTGAAAAATCTGTCGACGAATTGAAAGCAAAATCAGCAGAACAACTCATCGATATCAATCGTCGCCGCGATGAAATGAACAAGCTTGAAGAGACAGCATTGGAGCGCAATGTGGAAATCGAAGCGCTGCAAGCCCAAAGCAAAAAGCTGCGCGATGATCTCGCATCTCGTGAAGACGAATTGTCAGAAACGAAGTTCAAACTTGCAGATGTCGAAACCAGATTTGAAGACCAGTCCTTGAACCTGAATTCATTGACCAGTGATTATCGCAAAGTCGTTGACCAGTTTGATGATCAAAAAATTGAAATGGTCACCCGCGACACCAAACTGGCATCTGTCCAAGATGAAACCAGAGACAGCAAACGCCTCTTAACTGAGCGTGCAAAAGAAATTGAAAAACTTGGCTCTGATTTGAAAGTCGCCAATCGCGCTCTTAAATCTGAGAAAAGCAAAATCAGTCAACTTGATACCAAGCTAGCGAATATGCAGGCGCAATTGGCGGACATGGAAGCCAAGCTTCAAAGACGAAATGCAGATATCGAACGCTTGCGTGGAAAAGCAACTGACGGTGAAAGCGCTTCGTTGGACGTGTCTAATGAACTTGAAAAACGTCTTGATGAATCTCTCCTCCAGCAATCTGATCTGCGTGACCAACTGGCAACTGTGGAAAGCGAGCGGGAAACCCTGCGGATTGAGTTGAGCGCACTTAAAATTTCAGGCGCTTCTCACACTGATGCGCCTCAGCAAAATGACAGCGATGTAAATGCCGAGTTCCGGGAAAAAATTGCAGCCCTCGCTGCAAAAGTGACCGCCGCCACGTCTGAGGCTGAAGGCGATACTTCGCCGATAAAAGAGGCATTGAAGAAGACCCCAAAATCAAAAACCTCAAAAGCCCGTTCTAAAGGAGCATCAAAGTCGTCCAGTCTCGCTGAGCGCATAAAGAGCCTTCAAGATCAATCTGAGTCAGCTTAATGGCGCATAAGAAAGCCGAGATCCCCGAAAAAGACTGCGCCACTTGCGGTCGCCCTTTCGCGTGGCGCAAGAAATGGGAAAAGAACTGGGACGAAGTGAAATATTGCTCGAAAAAATGCGCAAGCCAACGCAATAAGGTCGCAGCACGTTTCAATAAGTAGCGACCATCTGCACCCTTGAGAAGACGCACCGTGTGTGCGACGACACGAGCGAAACGGAGACCACTTTGCTCAACCAACTCGCAAAAGAACGTGTGATGCTGCGTGCATTTTGTGTTCTCATTGTTTTGACAATGGGTTTCGTGACGCCTGTTCTGGCGAAATCGGTGCAAACTGGTTCCCAGCTTTCACAAAATGAATGGTCCTTGCCAGATGGCACTGTGCCAATCATTTGTTTTGGGCAAGACGATCTAGACACGCAAAACATTGCGCATTGCGATGAATGCCGTTTTCACTTCAATCTGTTTGCTGCGCTCCCGTCAGAGGGTAGCACGCCTTTCTCCATAGTTTTTAAGCTTGGAACGCTGCATTCAGCTCCCAGCTCAATTAGAAGCCACGATTTTCTAAAACGCAGGCGTAGCCGAGCACCGCCATTGATTTGAAAAACCCACTTCAAATCAACATTAGAAAATACGGAATTCAAACATGTCTCTTAGAAAACTGAAGGCCTTTGCCTTGTCTGCTGCACTTGCAGTTTCAGCTGCCGCTTCAATCGCCAGCGCAAATGAGTACAAGGTTGGCGATCTCGTCATCGCACATCCCATTGCACGCGCAACAGCGCCAGGCGCGCGCGTGGGTGGCGGCTATGTGGTCATTCACAACAACGGCACATCAGCCGACCGCCTAATTGGAGGCAAAGCCAAGTTTGCTGGAAAAGTCGAAATCCATGAAATGAAAATGGAAAACGACGTCATGCGGATGAAACCCATTGAGGGTGGATTGGTGATCCCGGCTGGTGAGAAAGTCATTCTCGCTCCTGGTGGAAACCACATCATGTTTATGAAACTCAGCGAAACATTGGAGCAAGGGGCAACCCACAAAGCGACCCTGACTTTTGAAAAGGCTGGCAATGTGGACGTCACATTCCAGATCAAGAGCATAGCGGAAACTTTAAAACTGAAAGACGCCTCAAAGATGGATCATTCTAAAATGAACCACAACGGTCACAAAAAGCACGATCACTGAGCCAGCAATGTAGCAACAAAAAAGCCCGCATCCGCGCGGGCTTTTTCGCGGGTTGAGAGAACCTACTGCCCCGCATGCTCTGACCAGCTGGCCTTGATTTCATCCAAAATTGCCGGATCATCAATCGTTGCTGGAGTTTTAAATTCCACTCCGTCGACAACTTTTTGCATTGTCGAACGCAGTATTTTCCCTGAGCGTGTTTTCGGCAAACGCGCCACGGGAACCGCAATCTTAAACGCTGCAACAGGGCCGATTTTCTCACGCACCAGTTTCACAATTTCAGCTTGAATGTCGCCAATCGAACGGTCAACGCCCGCGTTTAGAATCACAAATCCTGCAGGCAATTGCCCCTTCAATGCATCCGCAATGCCTATAACAGCACATTCAGCAACGTCGGGATGAGAAGCGATCACTTCTTCCATGCCGCCAGTTGAAAGACGGTGACCAGCCACATTGATGATGTCATCTGTCCGCGCCATGATAAACAGGTAGCCATCTTCGTCCATGATGCCAGCATCAGCGGTTTTGTAGTAGCCAGGAAATTCTTCCAGATAAGCTTCCTTGAAACGCTCATCGGCATTCCAAAGTGTTGGGAACGCACCAGGTGGCAGTGGCAATTTAACCACCACATTGCCGAGTTCACCGCGTGGTAATTCTTCCCCTTCGTCGCTGAGAACTCGAATATCATAGCCGGGCATGGCCACGGTTGGGGAACCATATTTGATCGGCATCAACTCAATGCCCACGGGATTGCCAGCAATCGTCCAGCCCGTTTCCGTTTGCCACCAGTGATCTATAACTGGTGTTTTCAAAATACGTTCTGCCCAGTGAATTGTATCTGGGTCTGCCCGTTCGCCCGCAAGATAAAGCATGCGGAAATTGCTCATGTCGTATTGTGAGATGAGTTTTCCTTCAGGGTCTTCCTTTTTGATCGCCCGAAATGCTGTAGGCGCAGTGAACAGAACCGACACATTGTGCTCAGATATCACGCGCCAGAACGTGCCAGCATCAGGCGTGCCAACGGGCTTTCCTTCAAACAATATGCTCGTATTGCCATGCATGAGAGGGCCATAAATGATGTAGGAATGACCAACGACCCAACCGACATCAGACGCCGCCCAAAACACCTCGCCTGGATCAACACCGTAAATATTTTTCATCGTCCAATGGGTGGCCACCATGTGTCCGCCATTGTCGCGAACCACACCTTTTGGTTGCCCAGTCGTGCCAGACGTATAGAGCACGTAAAGCGGATCGGTTGCCGCAACATCCACACAAGGCACGTCAGTGCCAGCATCTTTCGATATTTTCATTTCGTGCGCGTAGTCAAAATCGCGGCCGTCAATGAGATCGCACGTTTGTTGTTTGCGCTGCAAAATGATGGTGCTGTCAGGCTTATGCGCAGCCAGCTCAATCGCACCATCCAACAGTGGTTTATAAGCAATCACCCGTCCGGGCTCGATGCCACACGACGCGGAGATTATGCATTTGGGTTTGCAATCATCAATACGCGTTGCCAATTCAGCGGATGCAAATCCACCAAACACAACAGAATGCACAGCCCCCAAACGCGCACATGCAAGCAAAGCCACGGCGGCTTCTGAAACCATGGGCATATAGATGATCACCCGGTCACCTTTCACCACACCACGGCGTTGCAAAGCGGCTGCGAGTGCAACAACTTCGTCTTTCAATTCAGAGTAAGTGAGCGTCTTTTGACTGCCCGTGATGGGACTGTCGTAGATGATTGCCGCTTGATCTGCACGGCCATTTTCCACGTGACGGTCAACGCAATTGTAGCACGTGTTGCAGACGCCATCTGCAAACCAGCGACCTGCAACACCTTCATCAGGAAAGAAAGCTTTGGTTGGAGCTTTGACCCAATCTAACGCTTTGGAAGCCTCCATCCAGAATCCCTCTGGATCAGCTTTCCAGCCACTATAAACATCCTGATACGCACCCATATTGCGACCTCCCAATCGATATTGAGACGAATTAACAACACAAGATGAAAGAGCGCAACGCCCCATTAGTTTAAGGGTCTGGGACTACAAAAAATCTTGCACTGCCGGGCTTGTGCGCGGCTCACACTCCCAAAATTTCAGGAAATGGTCTGACCAAATATCGTAACCAATTTCGTTGGCGTGAAATCCATCTTTGCAATAGCCAGCAGGCTCGGTGATCGGCAATGGCGGCACACAAACTGCGCCGCGTTCGACGCACAATTGCGCGCCCTTGCGGTTCAACAAGTTGACGCGCAAATTCATAATAGATGCCAGTGGCTCTGGAAGAATAGGCGATTGGCGCACATCAATCGCTTGATGCCAATACATTTTGGCCTCAGGAAACTTGGTGCGCAATGCGTAAAGCACATTGCCAAATTCCTTTTTCCAACGCGGCACAGTGTGCCAATTTTTCATATCGTTGGTGCCCAGCATAATAACGATATGCGTGTAGTCCGCGGATTCAAGATTGGGGATCACCACATCTCGAATTTCGCCAGCCACAGCACTGTTGTGGCCCGAAATATGCCAATGAACCGCCTGACCCGTCTGCTCATGAATTTTTCGCGCAAGCTGCGGACCAATAGCGCCTTTGGTGTGTTCAATCCCAACGGCTGCAGCGGACGAATCTCCAATCGTCAACAAACGTGTTGTCGCTTCGCCTGATCCATATTGCCCCGTGCGTGGCCCTTGAGCAGGCGACAGGCGCATGGAGTTTTGGCGCACCCATGTTCCTTGTACCGCATAGACGGGAAGACAGAGCCATGACAGCAAGGACGTAAGAAGAGGAGACATAGGACTTTGCAACAAATTTTCGCTTGCTTCTGTCTAAGCTAGATTGACGTAAACATCACTCGTTTAAAGCCAATTATCCAAATTCATCTCGCAGACCCATTCCATGTTCGTCCAAATCTGGAACACGACCCATTCGCGGACTTGCACCCGAGACGACTGCTGCCGGTGACAATATGGAAATCTCACCGTCGCCTGTTTCGACGGTCATCCAATTGTTTTGGGGATGCGCAACGAGATCATCAAGATCAGACAAACGCCCATAAGCGATCCGCGCCTTATCCAATATTTCAATCATCTGTTCGCGCGATCTCTGCAAAAATGCATCACCGACAAACCCATCTACTGCTTCACGATTGTCCAGCCGCTCCACATTGGTTTTAAAACCGGTTTGAGATGGCAAATCGGGTTCACCTAAAGCCGCGCACAATCTGTGCCATTCCGCTTCATTTTGAATGGAAATCAAAAGCGGCTTTTTATCCGCGCATTCAAAGACCCCATAAGGAGCGATTGTGGGATGTTTCAACCCCTGCCGACCAGGCGTTTTCCCACCATAGTGATGTTGCATCATGGGAACATTCATCCAATCTGCCATCGCATGAAACAGGGAAACAGAAATGGCCCTGCCTTTCCGCGCTGGGTCTCGCTCTCGCGCAAACAGCGCTTGCAAAATGGCTGCGTGGGCGCTCATGCCGGCTGCAATATCACAGACGGAAACACCCACCCGGGCGGGGCCGTGTTCCGTGCCGTTGATCGCAGCCAAACCGCTTTCTGCCTGAATAAGAAGGTCATACGCTTTTTGATCGCGCCAAGGCCCCTCTTCCCCATATCCGGATATGGAGCATGTAATCAGTGATGGATGCTTTTTGCGCACCCCATCCAACGGCAACCCAAGACGCGCCATCACCCCGGGAGCTAAATTTTGGATCAGCACATCAGCTTGCGAAATCATGTTGCGCAAAATGGCGAGATCAGCATCGGCTTTCAGATCAAGTGCGATGCTTTCTTTGCCGTGGTTGAGCCAGACAAAGTAGGCGCTTTGCCCTTTGGCGAGCGCATCATACCCACGCGCAAAGTCTCCCTCAGGCCGTTCAACCTTTATCACGCGCGCACCGGCCGACGCCAAACGACCAGATGCATAAGGCGCCGCCACCGCTTGCTCAATCGCAATGACGTTTATGTTTTCAAGATCATTCATAGGTCCAGCTTTGCTGGATCAGACGCAAATGGCAATCGCAGAAATCGCTTTTCAATCAAGCGTTTTCCATCGACTCATTCCATTCACCTTTTGCAGCAAGTCCATTCATCTTGGCGCGATGCGTGAACGCTTCTTGCGCAGCTGCCACGTGCTCGACCTTGCCGCGCCATGCGTTGAGAGCCGCCGCTTGCAACGCGCGACCGTAAGAATAGGTCAGCGCCCATGGCAAATCATAATTCGCATTCATTGCAGCCAAATTAGCAGTAGCTTCAACGTCGCTTTGACCACCAGACAAAAATGCAATGCCGGGGACCGCTGAGGGCACATTTCGCTTCAAAACCGCGACTGTATGCGCAGCAACTTCTTCAGGTGTATTTTGCTTTGGACACTTTGATCCTGCAATCACCATATTCGGTTTCAAGATCATGCCTTCCAGCTTCACGTTCTGTTCGTGCAATTCATTGAACAAAACGCGCAACACATGGTCAGTGACTTCGTGGCAACGCTCAATTGTGTGATCAGCAGGGTCAGCGTCCATTTGAACTTCAGGTTCAACGATGGGCACAATGCCAGCCTCTTGGCAAAGAGCAGCATAGCGCGCCAGTGCCTGAGCATTGGCTTTCACACCACCATGGGTTGGCAGGGTATCACTGATTGAGATGACAGCCCGCCATTTGGCAAAACGGGCTCCAGCTTCATGGTAAGCTTTCAAGCGATCGCGAAGACCATCAAGTCCTTCCGTAACTGTTTCACCGGGACGACCAGCAAGTGCATGCGCGCCCTTGTCAACTTTAATGCCGGGAACCGCACCAGCAGCGCGAATGAGATCAACAAATGGCGTGCCGTCCGCAGCCTTTTGATAAAGCGTTTCTTCAAACATGATGACGCCGGAAATACGTTCGTTCATCGCAATGCCGGCGCGGAACAACATCTCACGATAATCGCGACGGTTCTCTTCGGTGCTTTCCACGTTGATGGTATCAAACCGTTTCTTGATTGTGCCTGTGGATTCATCCGCTGCAAGAATGCCCTGTCCAGGCAGCACCATTGCTTTGGCGATATCTTCAATACGTTCTGCACTCATGGGGCCGCTCCTCAATGTGCTAATGTACAATGAGAGCTTTCGTATCACTGGCGCATAAAAACACAATTGCTGCAAAAAATGCTAATCGGTTTAAACGCATTCTTTCAACGATTTACCTTAACAAGGTCGGTTAAATCTCTCGAAAATCAACGGCAGTGCCGCGAAATTGCGCGCAGGCTATGTGTCTAATGCCGCAACACCAGGCAAGGTTTTGCCTTCCATCCATTCAAGGAAAGCACCGCCCGCCGTGGACACATAAGTGAAGTCCGCCGACACATTGGCATGATTGAGAGCAGACACTGTATCACCGCCCCCAGCAACAGAAATGAGGTTTCCTGCCTTTGTTTCACTTGCTGCAACTTGGGCCGCATCAACGGTGGCTTTGTCAAAAGGCTCAATTTCAAATGCACCCAAGGGGCCATTCCAGACCAGCGTGTTGGAGGATTTCATTCTATCAGAAATCAGCGCCACTGTTTCGGGCCCAGCATCCAAGATCATCATATCGCTTGGCACGTTATCAGCAGCAACCACCTTATTGGGACTGTTGGCAGCAAAGCCTTCTGCAACAACAACATCGCTCGGCAAAATTATTTCGCAATTCTCTGCACTCGCCTTCGCCAGAATATTTCGCGCCGTTTCAGCAAGATCGTGCTCACAAAGCGATTTTCCAACGCCCACACCAAGGGCGGCCAAAAACGTATTGGCCATACCACCGCCAATCACGAGATGATCGACTTTCGCCACCAGATTGCCAATCAAATCGAGCTTGGTGGAAATCTTTGCGCCCCCCACGATTGCCATAACCGGCTGTTGCGGTTGACCAAGACCTTTTTCCAGGGCTTCCAATTCTGCTTGCATGGTACGGCCTGCATAAGACGGCAGATGGTTTGCGATGCCGACTGTAGAAGCGTGCGCACGGTGTGCAGCACTAAACGCATCATTGATAAAAATATCTCCGAGCTCTGCCAGCTCTTTGCCAAAGGGGGGATTGTTCTTTTCTTCACACGGGTGAAAGCGCGTGTTTTCCAACAAAAGAACGGACCCGTTTTCCATTGCATCAATTGCAGTCACCGCTGGCTCACCACAGCAATCGGACGCAAATGTCACCGGAACACCAAAAACTTCCGCCAATGTCGGCACAACAGGTGAAAGCGACATAGCGGGAACGACTTCACCTTTGGGTCGTCCAAAATGAGCCAAGAGAATAACTTTAGCGCCTTTGGAAACGAGCTCTAAAACTGTCGGCTTGATCCGTTCCACGCGCGTTGCATCTGTTACGCGGCCATTTTCCATAGGCACATTGATGTCGACGCGCACAAGGACGCGCTTGCAAGAAATATCGTTCAAGTCGTCAATTGTTTTAAAAGCCATAAATACACATTTAAGAGGAGACTGATTTGCAGCAGTCTTAATGCGTATTTGGCAGTGATGGAACCGTCTGCCTAAAGCTTCTTTGCCATATAGGCTGCAACATCTGTCATGCGGCACGAAAAGCCCCACTCATTGTCATACCAAGCCATAACTTGAACCATCGTGCCACTCATCACCCGTGTTTGCGCTGGCGCAAAACATGACGAAGCTGGATTGTGATTGAAATCGACAGACACTTTTGGCTCGGGATCATAATCCAAGATGCCTTTTAAACGTCCGCGAGATGCTTTCTTCACGGCTGCATTGACTTCTTCAATGCTGGTATCGCGCTGTGCGACAAATTTGAGATCAACCAAAGATACATTCGCGGTGGGAACCCGAACTGAAGACCCGTCCAGCTTGCCCTCAAGTTCGGGAATCACCAAACCAACGGCCTTGGCCGCGCCGGTAGATGTGGGGATCATGGAAGTCGCTGCGCCACGGGCGCGATAGACATCTTTGTGATGACGGTCGAGTGTCGGTTGGTCACCGGTATAGGAATGAACAGTGGTCATGAAACCATGGTCAATGCCGATGGCATTGTGCAAAACATCCACAACAGGTGCGAGACAATTGGTTGTGCAAGACGCAGCTGAAACAACCAAATCCTTTTTGGTGATCTGTTTGTGGTTCACACCATAAACAATCGTCTTGTCTGCAGGCTTACCCGGGGCGGACAGCAAAACGCGTTTTGCGCCAGCTTCAATATGCGGCATCGCTTTTTCGGTGCTGTTAAATGCGCCTGTGCATTCCAGAACAATATCAACACCCAGATCTTTCCAAGGCAGATTGGCTGGATTTCGGTCTGCGTAAAAGGGAACAACACCTCGACCGATATTGATGCCCTTTTTGGTGGTTTTGACAGTGCCAGGAAAGTTTCCATGAATGCTGTCATAGCGCAACAAGTGGGCGTGAGTTTCAATCGGCCCAGAATTGTTGATCGCGACCACTTCAATATCATCACGCTGCAATTCATGAATGGCGCGATAGGTCAGTCGCCCGATACGTCCAAACCCGTTGATTGCTACTCTGACTGCCATTTTTAAATTTCCGCATCTGCCGTATCAGGCGTTTTGCGGCTCATAGGCGGTCAATTTGACGGGGTCTACCCCGCGTTTGCGACCTAAACGATTAGATTTCACACTAAACGATTAGATCGACAAACTCTTCACAACCATCGTTAACAAGGTCAGTAAATAAAAACGATTTTATTCGGCCAGCGCGCTCAAACGGTCATTGGCTGCAGTCACAATCGCATTCGTCGTGATGCCGAAATGCTCATACAATTCTTTGTATGGCGCAGAAGCACCAAATGAACTCATACCGACGAACACACCATCCGAACCGATAAATGCGTCCCAGCCCTGACGGACAGCTGCTTCCACACCGATTTTCACCGGCGCAGTGCCGATGGTCATTGCACGATATTCCTCAGACTGTGCTTCAAACAATTCAAAGCAGGGAACCGACACAACACGTGTGGGAACGCCAGCTGCATCAAGTTCTGCTTTGGCTTCCATTGCCAATTCAACCTCAGAACCACTGGCGAAAATAGACACTTGCGCATCATCATCGCTGCCAGCAAGTTCATAAGCGCCAAACGAGCTTTTGTTTTCTTTGTCGTTGGTCAAGCGAACTGCAGGCAGGTCCTGGCGGGTCAATGCAATGATGCTTGGTGTCTTTTGAGTTTCCAGCGACAATGCCCAGCACTCTGCAGTCTCCGTCACATCAGCAGGACGGAAAACATTCAGGTTCGGAATTGCGCGCAAAGCAGCAATCTGTTCAACAGGCTGGTGCGTGGGTCCATCTTCACCAAGACCAATAGAATCGTGTGTCATCACATGAACAACACGAATTTCCATCAATGCCGCCAAGCGGATGGATGGGCGGCAATAGTCAGAGAAAATCAAGAATCCGCCAGAATAAGGAATGAGGCCACCGTGAAGCGCCATGCCGTTCATTGCCGCAGCCATACCGTGTTCGCGAATGCCGTAGTGAAGGAAACGCCCTGAGAAATCATCAGGTGTAATCGGCGCTGTTTGGCTTGTGTTGGTGTTGTTGGAACCCGTCAGGTCAGCAGAGCCGCCAATGGTTTCGCTCACAACCCCATTGATCACTTCTAAAGTGGCTTGAGACGCTTTGCGTGTCGCCCGCTTTGGTGCTTCCTCGGCCAATTCCTTTTTGTGCTGAGTAATCGCATCTGCAAAGCCTGAAGGCAGATCACCACGCTGGCGACGTTCAAACTCTCCACGCAATTCGCTGTCAGCTCCGTCTAGTCGCTTTTGCCATTCTTTGCGTTTTTGCGCAGAACGCAGTCCAGCAATACGCCATGCATCGCAAACGTCTTCGGGAATTTTAAAAGGCTCTGAATCCCAGCCAAGCGCTTCACGCGCACCAGCAATTTCATCGGGACCGAGTGGAGATCCGTGGCTATCTTTTGTACCAGCTTTGTTAGGCGCACCGTAACCGATTGTCGTTTTACAAGCGATCAGAGTTGGTTTGTCAGAGTTCTTGGCTTGTTCAATTGCACCCGCGATCGCTTCGTGATCATGCCCATCAACACTGATCGTGTTCCATTTGCTGGCCTCAAAACGTTGAATCTGGTCAGTGGAATCTGAAAGTGAAATCGGGCCATCAATAGAGATATTGTTGTCGTCCCAAAAGACGATCAGCTTGTTCAGTTTCAAATGCCCAGCCAAAGAAATCGCTTCCTGCGAAATCCCTTCCATGAGGCAACCATCGCCGGCCAAACAGTATGTGTGGTGGTCAACAATATCACCGCCAAATTCATCCGCTAGTTTGCGTTCAGCAATTGCCATACCAACTGCATTGGCAATGCCTTGGCCCAATGGCCCAGTGGTGGTTTCAATGCCAGCGGCATGGCCATATTCTGGATGCCCAGCCGTTTTTGAACCGAGCTGACGGAAATTCTTGATCTGCTCCATATCGATGTCTTCGTAACCCAACAGGTACAAAGACGAATACAGCAGCATTGAACCGTGGCCAGCTGACAAGACAAAACGGTCACGATCTGGCCAGTTCGGGTTTTTGGGATCAAATTTCATAAACCGTGTGAACAAAACGGTCGCAATATCTGCGGCGCCCATTGGCAATCCCGGGTGACCAGAATTCGCTTTTTGAACAGCATCAGCAGAAAGAAAACGAATTGCATGCGCCATGCGCACGTTTGTGTCAGATTTTGTCATGAATTTCCTGCGGTTTCACCGCTCTACAGTGACCAGATTAGCTGCGGATGAGCAGCGTGATTGCCCCAATACCCGCCTGTTGGCGAGACATAGCACCATCACCACTTGAGTCAAACACTCTGCTTGCAGCTTCTCCCCAAATCAACACCTGAAATGACGGCTTCTGCTTTGTGACTCGACTCAAAAGAATTTGGACAACGCATTCTTGCAATTGACGTTTTTGCCATTTTGCCGTTTGACTATTGGCCACAGCGCTGGAAAATGCGCAAATTGGCAAATCACTTGCAATCCTCCAAGGGCGCAAATGGCAGAAGAAACAAACAGTTCCGACGATTCTGGCAATCTTGCAAAGGCGCTGTCACGCCTGAATGATGCTCTCGACTCACTGGAAAAGCAGGCCGATAAAGCCTTGGAATCCAGCGGCATTGTGCACAGCGCTGATGAAGAAGTGCAACGAATGGCCGATGATAGAGTAAAATTGGCGCGTGAACTCGACAGCGCCAGATCTCATTCAGAAAAACTGAAAGAAACAAACAGTGAAGTGTCAAAACGTCTCGTAGGTGCCATGGAAATGGTGCGTGGCGTGCTGGATAAATCGCGATAACGCCCAAACAGAACGGAAAGTGCGACAATGCCTCAGGTGGCGGTTCAAATTAATGGCAAAACATACCGCATGGCTTGCGATGAAGGGCAAGAAGCGCATCTGCTCGACCTCGCACAACGTTTCGACAAATACATCAATCAACTCAAAGGATCATTCGGCGAAATCGGCGATCAACGCTTGACAGTGATGGCGGGTGTTATGGTCACGGACGAGTTGGTGGAGCTGCAGCACAAAATTCGCGGTTTAGAATCCGAACTCGCAGAATTGCGCACCGGGCAATCCTCATCGGGAGACAAAGATGCTCAAATGGCTCAAGCCTTAAACAAAACGGCCGAGCGCATTGAACAAATCAGCAAAAAACTGAATGCGGTGTAAATTGGAAGCGATCATTCACTTTGAATGACAAGTTTAACTTTATTTAGTGGCACCACCTCTCCGCACTGCCTATACTAACCAAGAACGGTGCTGCGGGGTTTGTGTGAACTTCATCCTCGGGGCCTTACCGATTCCTAAGGGAGCTGTCCCTGTTCTTGCTCGTGGGCTTGGGCACACGGCGCCCACCTACACTGTAGGTTCCAGGATCGAAAAACCTCGCACGGCTCATGTGGCCCGTTCACTCTTCATGCCCGAACAAGAATATGAATGCATGCCCACGTCGCACCCCCAACAAAAAGACGATTTGCGAAAAGAAACGCTGAAACGGCGCGATGCTATAGACGAAAGCGTGCGTATCGAACATTCGCTCGCCGCCGCGGAGCATGGCAGAACAGTCCCTGCCCTTTCACAAGATGAACTTGCGGTAGGCAAAATCGTTGCGGGGTTTCACCCCATCCGCTCAGAAATCGATCCGCGCCCACTTATGGCAGACCTCGCCAAACTGGGCGCACGGCTTTGTTTGCCTGTTGTCACCGATCCACGAATCATTGAGTTCCGCGAACTTGTGCAAGGTGCAAAAATGATTGAAAGCGGATTTGGGACGATCGGACCAGATGAAAACGCTAAAGTTTTAAACCCAGATATTCTGCTTGTTCCTTTAAGTGTGTTTGACCGCAAAGGCGGCCGTATCGGATATGGTGCAGGTTTCTACGACCGCGCGATTGAGCGTTTGGAACATATGGGAAAATCACTTCATCTCATTGGGATGGCTTTTTCCACTCAAGAGGCTCCCGAAGTACCCATGGAAAAACATGACCGATACCTCGATGGTATTTTAACAGAAACAGGTTACATACCGACTTCCAGCTAAACGCTGTGCCCGTCATCACTTAATCCCAACGCTCTTTGCGAGCGCAATAGGCGAATATCAATGCGAATTTTATTTCTAGGCGACATGGTCGGCAAAACCGGACGCACCGCGGTCTATGAACAACTTCCAAAATTGCAGAAAACATTGAAAACCGACTTCGTCATTGTGAACGGTGAAAACGCGGCATCAGGTTTCGGCATTACAAAGAAGATCTTGCATGAAACTCTGGAGGCAGGTGCTGATGTTGTGACCAGTGGCAACCACGCTTTTGACCAGAAAGAAACCTTGGGCTGGGCTTCTCAGGAAGAAGCATTTTTACGCCCTGCAAACTTTCCAAAGGGCACTGCTGGACGCGGCAGCAATCTCATTGAAGCAAAAAACGGTGCGCGAGTTCTGGTTTCCAACATCATGGGGCGCGTGTTCATGCACCCGGAATTGGACGACCCATTTCAAGCCGCCGAGCGCGAACTTGCGGCTTGCCCGATGGGCGAAGCAGCGGATGCGGTTGTCATAGACTTCCACGCAGAAGCCACAAGCGAAGCTCAGTGTTTCGGTCATTTTGTGGATGGACGTGTTAGCCTCGTAGTGGGAACCCACACCCATGTGCCAACTGCTGATCATCAGATTTTAACAGGCGGCACTGCTTATATGTCAGACGCTGGTATGTGCGGCGATTACGATTCTTCCCTTGGAATGGACAAAGAAGAACCTCTCAATCGCTTTCTCACGAAAGTTTCTAAAACTCGCATGGAACCTGCAACTGGTGAAGCAACCGTGTGCGGCGTTCTTACCGTGACGGATGATAAAACAGGCCTTGCAACAGCCATTGAACCTGTGCGCATTGGTGGCCGTTTGAGCCAAATCATGCCGGCGATTTAGCGAACGACCTAAAGAAATGTTCGTTCGATAAACCAATAAGCACCAATAGCCGCGATAATAAGCGAAGCTGGAATGGCAATTCTTGCGCGGTACCAATCGCGTTTCATCGCCCAACCGACAGCAAGCCATGCAAGCAGAATGACGGTCAACTGTCCCAATTCAACGCCCACGTTGAACGAAATAAGCCCCAAGACGAAATCCGATCTTGGAATTCCAATCTCCGTCAAAATACCAGCAAATCCCAATCCGTGTAACAGGCCGAATGCAAAAACGATGACCGGACGCCAAGCGTGAAGCTTGTTCGTCATGATGTTTTCAATCGCCACATACACAATGGACAGCGCGATCAACGGCTCTACGATGGATGGTGAAATATTGACCACACCATAAAGACCCAGCGCCAATGTGACCGAATGCGCCAAGGTAAATGCCGTCACTTGCCACAGCAAAGGAACCAAACGAATCGAAAGCAGGAACAGTCCCAACACGAAAAGGATATGATCCAACCCCTTCGGCAAGATATGGGTATATCCGATTTTCATGTAATCCCAAGCAGCGGCAACCCATGTGCGCGGTTCTGCAACACCCACATTGAATGGTTCGCTGGTTGCGCCTGCAGCGAAAAACTGCGCCTGCACTTCTTGGTCAGGGCGCTCAACGCGCAACACACTGGTTCCGTATTCCGCAGGAAAACTCCATGTGAACGTGGAACTGCCTGCTGGAACCTGCCCGACCAGAGAAATCACAGATTCCCGTGCCTGTTCAATATTTCCAACCTCGGGAATAACACTGTTTTCCACTTTAAATTCGGGAGTCTTGCCTTCAAATGCGAGACCCAATTTGGAAAGAAATTCTGGCGTGAACTCTTTTAACCGCGTTGTAAGGTCGGAGGCCGACAGGTTTCTGAGCTCCTTATACAGTTCAGCAGTGGGTGCATCATTTGTATCTTCATGCTCTGGGCCAATTTTGGCCAACAAGGCCTCAAGATTTGTCGAAATTTGCAAAGCGATGGAACGATCTTGCCCAAATTTCAGCGTTGCAATTGAAGGTGTCACTTCGTGAGCTTGAGCCAAAGAAATGTTGAACAGGATCGCTACAAACAAACTCAAAAGCAGTTTCAGTCGTATCATTATTAATTCCAGCATATTGAGTTCAGAGCTTGTCTGGGCAACATATAAAACACATATGAAAACAGCAATGTTGGAAAGACATACAAAGGTGCAAGTTTGCACCCTTATCCGCACAAACCTTTTGAGAAGGACATCGAGTTGCGCATTTTAGCTCTGTTATTGGGATTGGTTTTCTCATCGGCAACCGTAGCGTCGGCACATGAATATTACCTCCTGCCTCAAGACTTCACGCCCGCTGCTGGAACATCCGTCAGTGTAGAACACCGCTTAGGTCAGAAATTCAATGGCAATCAGATGCCATGGGTCACGCTCTGGAACATCCGGTCGGAGATGTGGCAGGACGGGCAATCCACACAAGTTAAGGGCATTGATGGCGACAGGCCAGCGCTGAAAATCTCTCCAGACAAAAGCAAACTCACGACCATCATTCACCAAAGCAATATTGATTTCCTAACATTCTCGACTTGGGAAAAATTCGTTAGTTACACCAACAAAGAAGGTTTGGCTTACGCCCAACAAGCCAGCAATGACGGCAACAAGCCAAAAGAAAAGCTAAGAGAAGCTTATGCGCGCTATGCCAAAACTCTGATCACGCCCGCAGGCTCTACTGAAGGAAATGATACGTCGACTGGATTGAAAATTGAGTTGATCGCTTTGAGAAATCCGATGAGCCTTTCAAAGTCTGACCCTATGCCCATTCAACTGCTTTTTGATGGTAAACCATTGTCGGGTGCCAATCTCAAAGTGTTTGTGGGAATAGATACAGAAGTTGCCCACCGCATCATCACCGATGCCCAAGGCAAAGCAAATGTTCCAGCTGAGGGCGCTGGCCCTTATTTGCTCAATGCCATTCACATGACAGAACCCCAAAGTGAAGAAGCAAAATCAAAAAATGCGCATTGGGAGAGTTTTTGGGCATCTTTGACTTTCAAGCGTGCTCAATGACGAGATTATATGTCGCGGCACTGCTGCTAATGGCAGCCATTTGCTTTGGGCTTGGGATCACCCTGCCGATCATCCATGTTGAGAAGCTTTACTTTTTTGAAGATACACCTTCGCTGATCGAAATTGTGGGGGAAATGTGGGAGGCTGGAAATTGGTTGATCGTCATTGCGGTGGCAGGTTTTTCCATACTGTTTCCACTGATGAAACTCGCCATCGTTTTCACCACCGCAATCGCGCCTGATGCGAAATTGGCGCATTCACCCATCACGCGGTTTGCTGGCACCCTTTCCAAATGGTCCATGATGGATGTTCTGCTTGTGGCAATCGTTATTTTTGCCGCAAAGACATCTGGCCTTGCTGACGCTTCGGCCCAGCCAGGACTTTGGTTTTATGCAGCCAGTGCGATATCAGGTGCCATCGCAGCAGGGCTGTTGAAACGCGAAAACAATCACAGCACTGATTTCAAACATCTGAACGATGCAAGTTCTGAATTTAAGAAATAGGAACTGGAGCTGGTCTTTATGAAGGCAGCTGACGGCCTGGTTCGAAATTTTTCAACCGGGCAAGATGCGCTTCACGTTCCGACTTGGTGGCACGGCCTGTTTTGGCTGGCGTGTTGCCTTCATCTTCATAACGCAAAAGCTTGTTGCGCAAAGTACGAATGGAAATCCCTAAAATATCAGATGCCCATGTGCGGTTTCCGCCGCAGCGTGCCAAGGTTTTCAAAATGAGCTCACGCTCCACATCTTCCAGCTTTCTGCCAACATGAGGTTCAATGTCGAATTGAGTGCGCACTTGTTCTGATCCCGTTTGGCTCATGGTTAGAAGTTTTCCCTGAATCTTAAAATCTGATTTTTAACGCGCCGCTTAGTAACAACGCTTAAAACCAATCTGCACATTTATGGTAAACCGCTGGTTAAGCGCGAAACAAAAAACGAAAAAAACCGCGCCGCCGGACGAACCAGCGAAGCGGTTTTGAAAACAATTTCCCCAATATCCCCCAATGCCCAATCATGCAGAAAACCTGCAAAAAATGTGCGGTAGAAAGATTAGTGGCGGTATTGTTGAATACGGGTCGTGCGAAGTCCGGCGAGGCCGTGATCATCGATAGAAGCCTGCCAGGAGAGAAACTCCTCAACAGTCAGCGTGTAACGCTGACAAGCTTCGTCAAGACTTAACAACCCACCTCTTACGGCCGCAACAACTTCTGCCTTACGGCGGATAACCCAGCGACGGGTCGAAGTTGGCGGGAGATCCGCAATAGTTAGTGGACTGCCGTCCGGGCCGATTACATACTTCACCCGTGGGCGCATCTGTTCGGTCATATTACTCTCTACTCAATACTAAAAACTGTGTCTGACCAGACAGTTCGAATTTATGCCTTAAGCTTTAATATTTGTTGAAGGCGCAGTTAGCGTTTTGGTAGGGAATTGCACTGCGATTGCAGGGGCATAAGTTAAGAGTGGGACTTTGGTGTTGGTTTCTTGCGTTTTAGAGGAGCCATACCGCCTTTATTTGGCTTCGCTTTTCCACCCTTAGAGTTTGGTTTGGCATTGCGAGCGGGCTTGCCTGATGCCGCTTTCGGCTTCTTTTTTGCCCATCCTTGTTTGGAGGCAGGCTTATCGCCTTCAGTAGCTTTAGCCGCATCGCGTGCGGCGCGTTGTTCTGCAGTCCACGACGGTTTTTTCTTTTTGCCTTTTTTGCCACCACCTGGCTTGGCATCCTCTGGCTTGCCCTTCATTGGCTTATTGCCAATAAATGTTTCGTCGTTTGGCTTGTCCTTGTAAGGCTTGTCACCCCCAAATTTTTTGCCACCGAATTTTTTGTCGCCGCGTGGTTTATCGAATTTACCCTTGCGATGTGGTTTTTTCTCAAACGGCTCATCTTTGAAGACGGGTTTGCCATCAAGGCGTTGCACGCGAATATTTTTCTCAAGCGTTTGATTGGGACCAAGATCATCGAAAAACGCCGTACTCTCATCAGCATTTAACTGAACATAGGTTTCATCATTCTGCATCTTGATCACACCAATTTCGCGCTTGGTGATGCCACCCGCGTTGCAGATCAAAGGAATAAGCCAACGTGGTTCCGCATTTTGTTTGCGGCCAACAGAAAGCGACACCCAAACACTGTTCTTAAAATCTTCCCGCGGTGCACGCTCTTGCCGTTCACCCCTGTCAGCAAACTTCCCCTTCACAGGCGCACTCACCGGCACAGATTGAATGTCTTCTGGCGCTGAGCGCCCTGCTTTGGACAAACGCAAAAACGCTGCAGCAATTTGTTCTGCATCAAAATCTGCCAACAAGCGCTCAGCCGCTTCTTTCTCTTCGGCTTCAATGGGATCAGTTAAGATCGGATCTTCCATCATCCTCTCTTCATCGCGTTGCAAAACGTCATCGGCGGTGGGCGGAGAGGCCCAATCTGCAGTGACCTTGGCAAAGCGCAAAATCCGTTCGGCTTTGCCACGCGTTTTATGGTCGACCATCAACGCACTCACCCCTTTGCGCCCGGCACGACCTGTACGACCGCTGCGGTGCAAAAGGGTTTCAGGGTTTGACGGGAGTTCCGCATGAACCACCAACTCCAAATTCGGCAAATCAATCCCGCGCGCTGCCACATCAGTTGCGATGCAAACACGAGCGCGGCCATCGCGCATAGCTTGCAGCGCATGGGTGCGTTCGTTTTGGGTCAATTCACCCGAGAGCGCCACAACCGAAAAACCCCGGTTGTTAAACCGAGACGTCATGTGGTTTACAGTCGCCCGCGTGTTGCAAAACACCAGCGCGTTCTTCGCTTCATAATAGCGCAGCACATTGATGATCGCGTTTTCCTTCTCACGCGGTGCGGTCATCAAGGCACGATATTCAATATCGATGTGTTGCTCTTTTTCCTGCTTCGTCGTCACCCGCACAGCATCGTTTTGATATTGCTTGGCAAGTTTGCCAATCATTGGCGGAACAGTTGCCGAGAACAAAAGAGTGCGCCGTTCTTCAGGTGTGGATTCCAGAATGAATTCCAAATCTTCCTTGAAACCCAGATCAAGCATCTCATCCGCTTCATCCAGCACAACTGCTTTCAGGCGATTGACCACCAATGCGTTACGGGAAATATGATCACGCAGACGGCCAGGAGTACCAACAACGATATGGACACCACGTTCCAGCGCACGGCGCTCGGTGCGAATATCCATACCACCCACGCAAGATGTGATGACCGCACCCGTTTCACCGTAGAGCCAATCCAATTCACGTTTCACCTGCAACGCAAGTTCGCGGGTGGGGGCAACAACCAAGGCAACTGGTTCGTGGGCACGACGGAATTTCTCATTCTCGCCCAGCAATGTAGGTGCAATGGACAGGCCAAAAGCCACTGTCTTGCCAGACCCTGTTTGCGCAGAAACCAGCATGTCCACATCGGCAAGTTCGGGAGCCAAAACAGCATTTTGAACAGGTGTGAGCTCGGTGTAGCCACGTTTGTTCAACGCTTTCGCGAGGGCTGGTACAGCGCCTTCAAATTCGATCATAATCGTTCTTTCAAAATTTGGCGCATTATCCAAAGTGGATTTGGCGGCGATTGCTCGCCTGCACAAGCAGCCTTTGAAGAAGCCCTAAGCGCGGAAGCTATAAAAGTACAGCACCCATTGCACAATTGAGAAGGTTTGGTGAATGCCCAAGGCAACCAAGAACGACTCTAGTCGACACTCAACCCGCTTGGCACAGCCGCTGGCCGACCCAAAGGCAGTTTCAAAGCTGATTTTCCTTCCAAAGCTTTCAAAAACGCCAAAAGATCATCAACTTCTGTGCGCTCAAGTTTTACAGGCTCAATATCAACGCGAGAACGCACGCGCGCCATTTCGCGTTTGTCATCTTGGACAAGAAAATCAATTTTCTGGAGCCATGGTGCCGCTGGAAGCTTTGCTTGATCGGGCGTCCAATTGTCCAACGCGGTGAGCGGATCAAGGTGATGTTCTACAATGCCGCGCAAAGTCGGGTAGGCACCGTTGTGCCCATAAGGACCCGTCAGCGTGACATTGCGCAAAGATGGTGTGCGGAAACGGTAAGCGTCTTCAAGATCATCACTTTCACCCATGCGCCCCACGTCACGCGCTGTGGGGTCAAACAGTCTTGTGCGCCCCGGCCCGAAAGGTGGCAGGGCAAGAGCATGAAATTTCTGATCACTCAGCAATGCGCCACTGTGACAGCTGGAACAATTTGCTTTGCCGAAAAACAAATCAAGCCCACGTTTTTGCGACATGGAGAGCGCGTTTTCATTCCCTGCCAGATAATCGTCAAAAGGCGCATCAAAACTCTGCCATTCCGTGCCGATAAACGCCGCCAAAGCTTCAGCAATATCTACCATGGTGACGTCTTCAGGTGAGTTCACGCGATCAAACGCGTCTACGAACTTCTCGCCATAAGCCGGAATTGTGCGCACGCGTTTTGCAAGTATGGGCCAGACTTTATCAATCCGATCGTGGGCCGCTCCTGCAACCTGATTTTCTTTCGGGTTCCCCGCCATTTCAAATTGCGCGGTCATGGGCAGCATAGCTTGCGCTGCCAACAGATTTGGCAAGCCCTTCGGCAACCATTCTTCTGCAGGAGAATTAAAGCCGTTTTCATAAAGATCAGATTTCGTCAGCCGCCCATCATGAAACAGAACATTGATTTGTTTCGCACCCAAATTCCAAAGCGCCGGCGCGTTGCGCGGGATGCGTTTTCGAATACGGTTTTCGCCTTTGCCTGCAGTGCGTTTAAGACCGACCCCCTCGCCGCCTTCACCAATGCCCAATGATAATCCATCAGTTCCACCAAGGTCGTGATGGTGGCACGTGCCACAAGAAATGTTGCGATTGCCGGACAAAATTTTGTCATAAAACAACAATTGGCCCAATCGCGCTTGCTTTGCGTCAAAGGCAATGAAATCATCTTTTGTGAGCGGCTTCGGCAGTTCAGAAGCTTGCGCAAAACCCGCCGACAAAGACAAAAGACAAGAAACAAAAATGGACTTCAAATGCGTCATATAATTTTGGCAATTGCCCTTGTGTTCAGCACCCCAGCTTTAGCAGAAATTGAAGCAGCCCGCGACCTTATGGACAAGGGAAATTTTAAAAAAGCGATGGTTGAATTGCTGCCCGCCGCCCGTTCAGGCAATGCGGATGCAGAAGAACTGATTGGCGTGATGTATGCCATGGGTCTTGGTGTGGAGCGCGACGACCGCCGCGCCTTCGAATGGTATATGCGCTCTTCCCTCAAAGGCCACCCCGGCGCGCAATCCGGCATTGGTTGGTACTACGAAGTCGGCCGAGGCATGGAAGCCCCCGACCTCGTGCGCGCTTACACATGGTACGTTTTAAGCGCCATAGGCGGAGACCCGGACGCGGCGATCAGCCAAGAAGAAGTCGTGAAAAAAATGACCAAAGACCAAATCGCCGCCGCGCATATTTTAATCGATGACTATAGGGTTTGGTTGTACCCGTTTAGATAACACGTGGCACTATGCTTGAATATTCACTTTGCTGGGAGTGAAAGCTTCCAAAACTCTACAACACTTTTGAGGGGCGAACACCAATCCATAAACTTTCGTTGCCATCCCGCAAAATTGACAACCATCGATCAGAGCCACTTCTACACCATACCTTCATGACGGGATCTAATGGTTCATTCAGCTTTGAAACGACCCGACCTGTTTTTAAATCTACGTGGTCAAGTGGAGTCACTGGCAAGAGTTCTTTGATCACTTCACCCAATAGCGACAGCAGTTTGCGAGCCCTGTCATTTGTGCTGGCAAATTCGGTATCTATTTTAAAAGTCGAGTAAGCAAGCGCGTGGTCTTTTGGAGTTTCGCGCATACCTGCTTCAATCAAATTTCTTCCCAGTTCTTTGGAAGCAACTTCACGAAACCCGTTAGTGTAACGTGGTTCGGGGCTCTTCCACAGATCATACTTTAAGAAAATTTGTAGCTGTCCTTCAGTCGGCAATATGTACTGGGTTGGGCTTGTTCTGACTTCGGCAACATTGGAAACTCCATCTATCAACCAAACATCGTCATCAACATTTTCCAAAGGTACCTTAATCAACTCTTTGAGTTTGTATCGTTCACCTAAAACAGGTTTCACTAAAATTGCGCTGGGGAAGATGCTCATACAAGCCTTCAGGATCTCACGAGAGGTTTGGAGAGTAACGCGCTCGACGTTAGTTCGGCAGAACGTTGTATCACCTGAAAGATCGCTATACAGATGCGCATCCACATCTTTTTCTTCAGGAACAGTGCCGGCAATTGTTACCCCAAAGTAACGACAAAACTGCGTAAGCGAAATGTTTCCGTCAAATTTTGGGCCGATATCAACCTCTAAGATTGGCGAGCCTTGTGCGGCATCATTTCCTGGATCGCGACCGATCCTGACACTCAAAAGCCCACCACGGTAGCGCACATAGACATCATGACCCTCATGAGTCTTTCCATAGAACTGGCTAGGACAAGAGCCGCCACCGCCAAGCTGCACCAAATCAAGGTTAAGAGGCTTTGGCAGTTTCGGCGTATGAAATTCAATCATAGTCCGTTCCACAAGAAAACTAAGAACACCAATATTAGCTTATGCGGCCAGAGCAAGACTTGGAAGAATGCAGACATTAAAATACTCGATAAAAAATTGCCTGTTCGCCTAAAAGTCATTTCACTTGCTATTAAACCACAAAAAAAGCCCCGCCGAAGCGGGGCTTTTCAGTTTCGAAATCTTCCAAATTCGTCATCCTCGGGCGCACGGAGAGCGAACCGGGGACCCAGACCAGAAAGCCAAATCTACGGCTGTGGATTCCGGGTTCTGCAGCGCAGACCCGGAATGACGGTGAAAGTAAAAACCTTAGTTCAGGTCTTTGGCATTCGCTGCGTTGATGTCTTTTTCTGCGGCAGCAACAGCTGATGTGAGGGCGTCGAACACTTCTGGGCCACCTTTAACGTTGGCTTTGAACCAATCGTAAACAGGTGCCGCAGCTGTTTTGAACGCTGCTTTTTCAGCTGGTGTTGGCACGTAGAGGTCGCCGCCACCTGCAACAAAGTCTTCGTAGGCTTTGATGGACTTACGCTTTGGCGACGCAAATGTTGCTTGCTGAAGCGCAGAAAAACCATCCACCACAACTTGGCGAAGATCTTCAGGCATGCCTTTGAACTTGTCGTTGTTCATCCACCACAAAGCACCCATATAAGCATGGCCATCAAGCGTCACATATTTCAAACCTGCATCTGGGAATTTCATACCCATAATGTCGGTGATGCCGTTTTTGGAACCTTCAACAACACCTGTTTGGAAAGATGTGAAAAGCTCAGGCCATGGGATTGGCGTTGGTGCAGCACCCAGTGCTTTCACGAGCTCTTGTGGAAGGTCAGCAACAACTGTGCGGATTTTCAAACCTTCCATGTCTTTTGGCATTTGAACACGGCGTTTCGTGTTCGCAAAGTTGCGCCAGCCGCCTGTGTTGCCGATTGTCATCAAGCGAATTTTGTCGCCTGAATCTTTCAGCGCCATGTCGCGCACTGTGCGCGTGAAGTCGCCAGACAAAACGTTTTCAGCAACGCGGTCATTGGCCATCAAATAGGGCAGATCGAGAACCTGCACATATGGGAAGGCACCAGCTGCACCGCCTGATGTGGAGATGTAAACATCGATCGAGCCATCAGCCACACCTTGCAGACATTCAGCGCCTTTTGAGCAAAGCTGTGTGCCGATGAAAAGTTCAACAGCCACTTTGCCGTTGGACGCTGCTTCAACGTAGTTTTTGAAAACCACAAGACCATCATAGTCTTCATCGTTTTCGTTAGAGTTCGCAGTGGCGCGAATTGTGAAGTCTGCAGCCAAAGCAGTTGCAGCAGTTCCTGCCAACAAGGTTGCGGTAATCGCAGCCGTGCCAAGCTTTTTGATAAATGAGTTCATTAGAAGTCCTCCGAGTTTAAGCGCTTATCAAACGCCTTGGTAAAATCGTATCACCGACTGACAGCCGGTCAACGAAACTTTTAAAAAGGTTAGAAAATTCCCCGCAACAAAGGTCCCCACAGATCGGCATCTTTGACGAAACCAAGCCAAGACGGAATGCCCAATGAGATGAACGGGAAATAGGTGATCAGAAAAATCACGAACACTTCCACCGCAAGAAACGGCAGAATTGCACGAGATATGGTTTCCACTTTCACGCCGGAAACCGACGAAGCCACAAACAACACCAACCCCATTGGCGGTGTGGCCAGCCCGACCGTGAGGTTGACCGACATGATCATAGCGAAGTGGACGGGATGAATGCCCAAATTGATGAAGATCGGCGCAAGGATCGGCCCCAGAATAATAATCGCAGGGCCAGCATCCAAAAACATGCCAACGATGAACAATAGCAAGTTGATGAGCAAAAGCAGCATCAACGGATCGCTGGTGAGCGTCAAAATAAAACTGGCCAAATTTTCCGCTGCGTAAGAAAGGCTGACAACCGTTTTGAACGCCATAGCTGCGCCAACAAGCAGCAACACAACAGACGATGTGATTGCAGCCTTAATGAGAACATTCGGCAATTCGTTCAATTTCAAAGTGCCGAGAACCAACAAGCCCAACAAAGCTGCATAGGCCACAGCAAGTGCAGAAGCCTCCGTTGGCGTTGCGATACCACCCAAAATGCCACCAAGAATAATGACAGGTGTAAGAAGTGGCAGCACAGCACGCTTTGCAATGACGCGAAACTGCTCCCGCATCAATTTGCGTTGCAGTTGGAAAAACGCTTCGGTTACAAACAAAGCAATTGCAAAATAGATCGCAAACTGCATCCACTCTCGCTCTCCATCACCCGCAACGAGTCTTGTCACCAACGGATAAAGAACGGCGGCCAACATGAGGCGTGCAATAATTCTTGCGGCCCAATTCTCTCCAATTGATATGCGAACATCATCGGGAACGTAGCGCTTTGCCGGTGGATATTCGTATCGGTTGGCCATGACCCGTGTCACGATCATCAAACCAAGGCCCACCAACACACCAGGGATAATGCCGCCCGCGAAGAGCGCTGCAACAGACACTTCCATCACATAGGCGTAGATGATCATAATGCCTGAAGGCGGAATGATCGGCCCGATGACAGAGGATGCTGCCGTAATCGCCGCAGAAAACTTGCGCGTATAGCCTTCTTTTTCCATCGCTGGAATGAGCATAGACCCAAGCGCCGATGTATCAGCCACGGCTGAACCCGACATGCCTGCAAACAACATGGACGACAGAATATTCACCTGCGCCAAACCACCACGCACTGACCCGATGATCGCTTGCGAGAAGGACACCAATCGTTCGGTGATGCCACCGCGGTTCATCAACTCACCTGCCAACATGAAAAACGGAATGGCCAGCAGAACGCCGTTGTCGATGCCGTTAAAAATATTGCGATACATCAACGCCACATCGCGCTCTTGTCCGTTGAGATAAAGCAACAGACCCGGCGCGGCCAACATGGCGAAAAAGACGGGAACGCCCACCAAAAGAAGAACAAGGAAAAGTGGAAGGAACCAAGCCAGCATCGCTTATTCCCCCGCCATCGAAATAGGAGAAGGTGGTGGTGGAAACGCTTCATCATTCCACACCAGTCTGCCGACCAAACGCAAAATCAGTTCAACTGAAACCGAAATCAGCATCACCAGCAAAACGCTCATGGCCAGATAAATATAGGCCGTGCGGAATTGAAGTTCTGTGCCCAACAATTGGTTGAGCCCTGAATCCTGCAGCAAGCGGTTCAAGCCGGATGAATCAAACAACAAGGGTGCCGAAAAATGCGCCCAAGCTTGATCCAGCATAATCACCAGCACGACCAGCGATAAAATGAGAATAGCCAGTGTAAGCGTATGACGTGCTTTGCGCGGCAGCATGTCTGGCAGCATGTCAATGGAAACGAAGCCCGCATAGCGATAGGCCGACGGCGCTACCAGAGCCATCATCCAAATCATCAAGCCTCGCGCGGCTTCCTCTGGCCATGGCAGAGCGTTGTTAAGAACGTAGCGATAAAAAATTTGCAAAAGAACCGCAGCAACCATCAAAGCCATCGCAGCACATCCAATGCCACGGCCAAGCTTCAAAACGCTTTGATTGATCATACCAATCAAGCGAATGATCGCCTGCAATCCTCCCAAATGCCTTCTCCCTATTCTGGCGACCCGCTCAAACCTCCTTCGAGCGGTTCACTAAAAATCTATTCAACTCTTTGGCTTGAACCCACCAAATTTTCCCTTGGTGAACAGCAACGGCGCGCCTTCATTTGCCACAACGCCATTCACCTTCCCAACGATGATAATATGATCTCCTGCATCATGAATTGCTTGTTGAGTGCAATCGAAACGGGTCAGTGCAGATGTCAAAACAGGCACTCCATTGTCACGAAACCGCCAATCGCAGGTTTCAAACGCATTCGCATTTTTTGCAAATTTTAACGCAAGCGCATCTTGATTTTCATGCATGACGTGAATTGAATAGTGCTCGGCATTTTGAAATGCTTCAAAACGTCCTGATGTCTTAGACAAAGACCAGAGCACCAATGCTGGGTCCAACGAGACAGACGCAAACGAATTCACGGTCATTCCAATTGGTGTTCCATCCACAGAAGCTGTAATCACAGTTACGCCCGTTCCAAAATGCCCGAGCGCGTTTCGATATTCGCGCGCGTTGTCGGCAGATGGAACCAGTACATTTTCATGCACATTTACAGTCGCACGCGCATTTACTTTTGAATCTGATGTTACAATATCCATCCCCATCACGCGACCTCGTGGCCAAGCGAGTGGGTGTAGATTTCAAACCAAGTTTGACGATCAATCGAAACTTTCGTGGCGTCTGAAAGTGACTTGATACGCTCAAGATTGTTGGTGCCAAGCACCGGTAAAATTTGCGCCGGATGCGCGAGCAACCAAGCCACCGCAACCGCATCCACTCCAACATTCTGTTCGTCAGCAATGCGCTTTAGGCAAACCCGCATGTCCGCTGTTTCTGCATTACCACTGTCGAAAAGTGCGCCACCCGCAAGAGGCGACCACGCCATTGGCGTCACACCATGCTGTTGATGAAACGCCAGATCGCCGTTTGTAAACGCATCTACAGCCAGCACGCTCATCTCAATCTGATTGGTGACCAATCTTTCCTTCATGGCAGATTGCAACAAAGTCCAATCATGAGGCTTAAAGTTGGAAACACCAACTGACCCAACTTTACCGGAAGCTACTGCAGCATCGAGTGCCGCGCCTGTTTCATGATGATCCATCAACGGGTCAGGACGATGAATAAGAAGAAGGTCAATATGTTCGATCTGCATTTCTTTCAGAGAATAATCGATCGATTTTTCAATATGTTTTGCGGAAGTGTCGTAATACTTCACCCGCGCATCGCTGTAGCGGCCTACGGGCGCCACGATATCGCATTTGGTGACGATCTCCATATTTTTACGCAAATGAGGCGCTTGTGCCAAACAAGCCCCCAAAATTGTTTCGGCTTCATAGCCTCCATAAATATCGGCTTGGTCAAAACTGGTAATCCCTTGATCAAGACAAGCCTCAATCTTGGCCTGAACATGTTTTACGGAAGTGTCCGCATCATCTCCCAATCGCCACATGCCATAGATTACACGGCTGAGTTCCAGTTTGTCGTTTAAGTTTACGCGTTCCATTAACGGCGTTCTCCTGCACCGAGCGGTGTCTTGGGTGTTGTAGCTGGCACGCGCCCCTGCAAATGCGGGAGCGAGCACGTTTCCAAATGAGGCAATACGCGTTTTCCGAAACTTTCACACTCGTCTAAATGCGGATAACCGGAAAAGATGAATGCGCGTATGCCCATCTTTTTATAATCTTCAATCTGCGTCAAAATTTGATCTGTCGACCCCACCAGCGCCGCGCCACAACCAGACCGCGCACGGCCAACACCCGTCCAGAGGTGCGGCTCGATATAACCTTCAAGATCAGCCAATTCGCGGTTTTTCGCTTGGTGGGAAACTCCCAGCGAGGTCGCGTCCAGTGCCCGTTCGCGGATCAATTTGCCCTGCTCGTCATCCAGTTTGGACACCAATTCGCGCGCATATTCTTTCGCTTCCGCTTCTGTGTCGCGCACAATCATGTGGACACGCAATCCATAGTCGAGCACGCGACCATAATGTTCAGCCCGCTCGTTCACTGCTTTCATGCGCTCAGCAAGTTCTTCTTTTTTCTCAGGCCACATCAAATAGACATCGCAATGTTCGCCACAAAGATCTAACGCTGGTGGTGAATAGCCCCCAAAATACAGCAGCGGGCCGCCATTGGTTTGATAAGGTTTTGCTGGGTCCGTGGTCAAACCCTCAAACTGATAAACCTCACCTTGATGATTGATCTCATCTTGCGTCCAAGCCTGCTTCAAAATTTCCACAACTTCACGCGAGCGCTTATAGCGATGCCCGCTGTCTTCTTTTTGACCTGGAAAATCCGAGGAAATGATATTGACCGTCAATCGGCCTTTCATCATATGGTCGAGCGTGGCAATCGTCCGTGCCAACATGATCGGCTGCATTTCACCACATCGCACAGCCGCCAACATATTGATGTTTTCAGTCAGCGGTGCATTACCAGCCACAAAAGTCAGCGTGTCCTGCCCTACCTGATAGGACGATGGGCAAAGAATGTTGCGATAACCCAACTTGTCAGCGGCTTGAATGATTTTCGAGGTATTGTCCCAAGACGACCGCAAATCCCCATCAGGTTGGCCCAGATACTGATAGTCGTCTGAACACAAAGGCGCGAACCACGAAACTTCCGCAGCGTTTGTGTCTTGCGATCGAATGGGGACGATGGACATTTGTCAGCTCTACCCTGTACTCATTTTCTTGCGTTTGCTAGGCAATTGTGTATCAACTGCATATCAATATATCAATAGTGTATCAATTTTAAATGTCGCCCTTTTCCCCAACCAGCGCTGATGCAAGCGGCAAGCTGCCATTGCACATTCAAGTCAGCGAAATGTTGGCGCGCGAAATCCAGGCTGGCATTTACCCAGATGGAACAAAACTCGCGCCCGAACGTGACATGGCGCAAGAATTAGAAATCTCGGTAGGCACTTTGCGCAAAGCCCTTGCAGATTTAACCGAGAAGGGATTGCTGGAACGCGTTCATGGTTCGGGCAATTATGTTCGAAAGTCTGATACACCCCAAACAATATATGGCTTCTTCCGACTGGAACTGCTCAAGGGAGGCGGCCTGCCAACGGCGGAGATTCTCTCACTAAGAAAACTGAAAAAACCGCGTGATTTACCCCAATTTGGTCATTCGGACTCTGGATTTCGCATTCGGCGGTGGCGCAGGCTTAACGGCGTGAATGCAGCAGTGGAAGAGATATGGCTGGATGGCGGTTACGCTGAAACGATAGTGCAAAGCGATCTTACAGATTCACTCTATCAATATTATCGCCAACAATTGAATTTGTGGATTACCCGTGCAGAAGACTCTGTCGGCGTCGCCCCTCCCCCAGCTTGGAAACCTGATGGTTTTGCCTCCAATGCATCCATTTGGGGCTATATCGAACGACACAGTTTTGATCAAAACAACGCCGTGGCCGAATTTTCCCGCACATGGTTTGACCCTACAACAACGCGCTTCATGGCTCGCTGGACTTAGTACCTTCAAAGGATTTCAACTTGACGACTTTGCAATACGGCATCATCGGATGTGGCATGATGGGCCAAGAGCACATCAAAAATATTCTTCTTTTGGGCAACACCGAGGTGACCGCGATTTTCGAACCTAACGCAAAAATGCGTGAGGTTGCTCAATCATTGGTGCCATCGGTTCGGTTCGAACCTTCAATCGAGGATCTGTTGAAGAGTGAAGACCTTGATTGTTTGGTGATCGTCAGCCCCAACAATCTTCATGCAGATCAATTGCGTCTGATCGCTGAAATAAACCCTCTGCCGATATTGGTGGAGAAACCATTGATCACAAATCCCAAAGATCAGGCCGATATTGAAAACATGATCGCAACCTACCCGTCTCCAATTTGGGTGGCCATGGAATATCGCTACATGCCTCCCGTGGCCGCTCTTATCAAACAAGCGGAAACGGCAACAGGAGGTGTAAAACTTCTCACCATTCGCGAACACCGTTTTCCCTTTTTGGAGAAAGTTGGAGATTGGAACCGCTTCAATGAGAAGTCGGGCGGAACTTTGGTGGAAAAGTGCTGTCATTTCTTTGACCTCATGCGCTTAATTCTAAAGAGCGAGCCTATTCGGGTCATGGCGTCAGCTGGCCAATCCGTGAACCATCTTGATGAATCTTACGACGGCAAAACACCTGACATTTGGGACAATGGCTATGTCATTGTGGACTTTGAATCGGGCGCACGCGCAATGTTAGAATTGTGCATGTTCGCTGAAGGCTCACAGTATCAAGAAGAAATTTCAGCCGTCGGAGCCGATGGTAAAATCGAATGCCTTGTACCTGGTCCGGGACGGTTCTGGCCTGAACACCTTGGACAGGCACCGACTCCAAAACTGATTGTAAGTCCTAGAAATCCGCGCGGGCCCATCGAAAGTGACATTCCAGTTGATCCAACCTTATTGGATGCAGGCGACCACAATGGATCAACTTTTTATCAGCACCAAAAATTTCAGCAAGTTGTCCTCAAAAAAACAACACCAGAGGTTTCATTGAGCGACGGATTAATGGCGGTACAAATGGGCATGGCAGCGCAAAAATCGGCAATGACCGGGCAGTCGGTTGAACTCTGACATACAGGCCGAAAAAAACAGGCTCCCGAAGGAGCCTGTAAAGTTGTTTGAGTTTGAAGCGCTTATAGAAGCAACAGACCGTCTGCGAAATTCTCAGCCAAGTCCAAATCTGAAACATTGCGGAGGTTTGCCACATCATAAGCTGTGCCACTTAGATCCACACTTACGATCGTGTTTGCACCAGCCTCACGGCTGCTGACATCCGCCAATGTGATGTCCAACGCAGTGAAGTCCAAAATATCGACAACTGAGTAGTCCAAAATCACATCAGTGAAAGAGCTCATCCCGTCAAAAATATCTGCAGCTTCCCAGATATATGTTTCCGTCCCGACACCCCCAGACAACACATCGTCACCTGCACCACCCTGGATCGTGTCGTGGCCTGAACTTGTATCAATGCGGTCATCGCCATTACCACCGTAAACGATGTCATCACCGCCCTGACCATAGAGTCTGTCATTGCCATCACCACCATAAAGCGTGTCATGACCAACACCAGCAGTGATGAAATCTTCGCCGGCGTCGCCATGAAGTTCGTCATGACCAGAACCGCCGACTATGCGATCATCTCCAGCACCACCAAAGATATCGTCATGCCCACCTTCTCCAAGAATGGTGTCGTTGCCATCATTGCCATAAACTACGTCGTCGGCATGGCCTGCCCGCACAGTGTCATTGCCATCGCCTGCGGTGATGTGATCGTACCCAGCGCCACCAAGAATATAATCTTTGCCCTCGCCACCTGTGATAACGTCGTCGCCTGAGCCGCCATCCAAACGGTCATTGCCATTACCACCATCAAGCGAGTCGTTGCCAGCTTGGCCGTAGAGGCGGTCGTTTCCTTCGCCACCGGTTAGAAGATCTTCGCCAATACCGCCAAGAACATAATCTGCACCGTCTTCACCGTGAACGACATCATCACCTTGGCCTCCGTTTAGGTGATCATCGCCAACGCCACCGAAAACGGTATCATTGTCTCCATCGCCAGTAATTCTGTCGTCACCATCATCGCCGTAAAGAAGATCATCACCGTGGCTTCCGCGAATTAAGTCTGCACCAGAACCGCCATGAATTTCATCTGTGTCTTGAGCACCATAAATCAAATCATCCCCATCTTCGCCATATGCAAAGTCGGTGCCCGAACCTGTATAAATTCTATCATTGCCTGATCCACCGTACAAAATATCGTTGCCAGATTGACCCCAAATACGGTCGTCATCATCTCCGCCGTAAAGTCTGTCGTCATTGGAGCCGCCTAAAATCCGGTCTTCGCCTTCGCCACCGTAAACGGTATCATTACCACCATTGCCTAGAAGGACGTCTGCGCCATCACCGCCCAAAATCTCATCATGACCCGAGCCGCCGTAAATTCGGTCTTCACCTTCACCGCCTTCTACGACATCGTGTCCACTGGATGCGTTGATATAGTCGTTGCCGGAACCACCATACAAATAGTCTGTGCTCGATCCGCCATTAATTCGATCATCACCGGCACCACCATAAATTACGTCGATACCGGAACTGCCATTGATCCAGTCATTGCCGGCATCGCCATAAAGCAGATCATCATCAATGCCGCCATTGATGGTGTCATCACCGTCTCCACCATGAATTTCATCTCGGCCGTTGCGGCCATAAAGAGTGTCATTGCCACCTCGGCCTTCAAGATAGTCATCACCAGCATTGCCATCCAAAAGGTTGTCATTTGCATCACCGCGCAATTGGTCATTTTGCAAACCACCAGTGATGTTTTCTATTCCACTATACTGATTGAAATATTGATCGGTGCCAGTTGCGAGATCGATATGAAAAGCAAAGTTTGCAACGGCACTTCCGACGATCTGGATCCGATCAATTCCGGAACCCCCAATAAAAATGTCGCCTGTGCCATCATCAAATCCAGCATAAAGCACGTCATCTCCAGCACCACCGTCAAGGGTATCCTTGCCGGAACCAGCCTCCAAAATATCGTTGCCGTTGCCACCATTCAATGTATCGCTGCCATTGCCGCCGATCAGTACATCATTTCCATCATCGCCATTAAGCGTGTCATCGCCATTGCCACCGTTTAGGTAGTCATCGCCGTTGCCGCCATTGAGCGTGTCGTTGCCGTTTCGGCCAAAAAGTTGGTCATTGCCATCAAGACCATTGATAATGTCTGGATTGGCTGAATTTGAGCTGTTGCGGCCAAAAATACGATCATCGCCGCTTGTGCCGTTGCGAGTTCTCGTAGCCATTTCATAGTCCTCTGCATTCCAATTGAACAGAGTTTAACAATTGCGGTTGAACCAACCTTCAAGGAGATTGGTAAAAATTTATCTGAATCAGCCGACAAATTGCCCATGAACGGTCATTTTCATTAACTATAGATCTGATGAAACATCTTGAATTTGAAGCCGCTAAAGCCCAATAAGTCTGGGAAATGGAGTGCTTTCAGAATGCACTCCCAAAATTTTACCCGTTAAATTTGGGATTGGGCGAGGTTCCGACTTGTACAATCCGTTAAGGCATCTTTCACCATGGCACTGAATTCGCTTGGCTTTGATAAATCACCCGAAGACACCCGAGTGGTCGTCGCGATGTCAGGCGGTGTCGATTCATCCGTCGTGGCTTGTATGTTGAAAAACGAGGGGTACGACGTTGTTGGGATGACCCTTCAACTCTACGATCACGGCGCTGCTGTTCAACGCAAAGGCGCGTGCTGCGCCGGACAAGACATTCACGATGCCCGTCGCGTTTCCGAACAAATGGGCTTTCCTCATTATGTTTTGGACTATGAGCAAAACTTCAAGAAGCAGGTGATCGACCCATTTGCGGATGCATATTTGCGGGGCGAAACGCCTATCCCTTGTGTGGCCTGCAACCAAACCGTGAAATTTTCAGATCTTTTGTCGACCGCGCAAGAATTGGGAGCAGATTGCCTGGCCACAGGCCACTATATTATTTCACGCTTGGGCGAAGACGGTAATTATCAGCTTTACCGTCCGGCAGATGCTGACAAAGATCAAAGCTATTTCTTGTTCGCCACCACGCAAGAACAACTCAATTTCATTCGTTTTCCATTGGGCAACGTTCCCAAATCCGAAACCCGCCAAATGGCGCAGGACATGCAATTGGTTGTTGCAGCAAAAAGCGACAGCCAAGACATTTGTTTTGTGCCCAACGGAAAATATGCTGACGTCATTTCAAAACTTCGCCCTGAAGCACATGATCCCGGTGACATTGTTCATTTGGATGGTCGCGTGTTGGGGCAACACGAAGGCATTATCAATTATACAATCGGGCAACGCAGAGGCATTGGAGTGGCCACAGGAGATCCAATTTATGTGATCTCCATTGATGCAAAAAGCAGAACCGTAACGGTTGGCCCTCGTGAAGCTCTCGCCACACGCCGAATAGAATTGCGCGATGTGAACTGGTTGGGCGACGGCAGCCTATTCGATATCCCCTCAACAGGGCTGTCTATTCATGTGCGTGTGCGGTCAACCCGCCCTCCCCGTCCAGCACAGCTGACTGTTGAAAAAGACGGCGTTTTTGTCACACTCGCTGATGGCGAAGATGGAATTTCACCTGGACAAGCCTGCGTGTTTTACGAGACTGAAGACGCAAAAACCCGCGTGTTGGGTGGCGGCTGGATCAAGCGCACGGAACGCGAAAACGTTTCACACGAGAAAGCAAACACAGCACCTGTTGGCAAGACAACCCTGTATTCACGCGTGTAGAGCACACGACAAATCGCTCATGCAATCAGACACTATTGGCGGAATTTTTTTCGTATGGAACCTGATCGGCAGCGATAAAACTGCATCTTAATATCCAACGATTGATCAATATGGACTTTCTGTGTTGCGTGTTAGTGTGCGCGCAAATTGAATTTAACGATCGCCGTTGAGACCGCTGCAGGAAAAGATTAGCCTCGTGTTCAGAACCGCTGCAATTTTTATAGCCTTGCTCTTGAGCAACCAAGCAAATGCCCAAGACTGCCCAAGCTTCTATCGTTTCGTAGACTTTGGGTTAGAAGGCAATGATGGGAGAATATACCGCGGTGGCACTACGTTTCGAGCTGAGAGTTTTGACGGGCAATCTCTCATATTGAAAAGTCAAACCAAGTGCCGTGCCATTCGCGAAATATCGAAAGATGGGCACGGCAATCCCATTCCGGTTGTGACAAGTGTCGACTATGATCCAACCGTCATGGATGTACGTTTGGACAAACTGAAAATTTCAATTGTCGACAGCACTGACACAATTGCGAAAGAGAGCGCTAAATCTCATCAAGACCGAGTAGCGCGCCCGGATGCGAAGTTAACGCGGGGAAGCAATTTTTTGTGCGTCACTTTGCGAGCAAAAGACGGTTTGAGTTGCCAACTGGTATCTCCTTATTCTGGAAATCGGCCACTGTATGTTTATTGCGATGTGGCAAAGTGCACGATGCCAGTGCTCGCCATCGATAGCCAACTCGCAGCCAGTGCTGTTTGGCCAAGCGATGATCTTTCCGCAGACAACCCTTCCTCTGCAGGCATAAAAATCTCCAAGAAGATTTTCAAAATTCATGACTTTTTGAAACCCTTGTCTGCAGCGCTTTAAGGTCATTAGATCTCTACGAAATTTTTAATCAATAATGCACGGCTTGCACCAAAAATCTGCCAGGTCTCGCGACGTGCCAATGTCACGTGAAAACCCTTTCAAAAGCCGCCTTTCATTTAAATGGCAAACAATCTAATTGTTTGAGATTCACATGATTTTGCGGCGGATTTGGACACTTAAAATATCCATTTGCAAACTCGATGGGTCACACCCTGTTTCATCTAATAAGGTTGGGGCACAAACTTTTCAAAGAAGTCGTGTTGTTGAAAGGCCAGCTTGCTTGTTTTCGATTAATGTTGGCATGTTCAACCGCAAGAAAATCTTCATCAAACCGTCAAGTCTGAAATCCGTCGAAACAATCAGCAAAAGCCTGTTGACACAAAGCCATGGCGCCCACTATATCCCACGCGGTTGCAGTTAAACTTTCTCGGCAACATTGTTTGAAAAATACCAATCAAACAGTCCAACAGGACAACCCCGTGGCGGGGTAGCTCAGCTGGTTAGAGCAGCGGAATCATAATCCGCGTGTCGGGGGTTCAAGTCCCTCTCCCGCTACCATTATTCGCACCATCTTAGCAGATGCTCCAAGGGCTTGCTTTTCCTTAGATGTTCTCAGAGGACAACTAAGGGGCAAAATTTTTTACCTGACGCTTCTTTAAACACCCTAGAAAACTGAATTCTTCTAAATGACTTTACATTGCCGAGTTGTAAACGAGCGGACTTTTGCAATCAGAAGTTTCCATCAATGGCGGGTTTATTTGGATCATGATGAAGGCTTCGCTGCTTGAGCAAAAGGGCTGTCTTATTGATCAGCCACTCCGATTTCATCTTTATATCGAGCAATTTGGAATTGATTGAATAGGTGAGATCAAAGCTGCTATTTGACTATTATTTGCCCCATGCCAGAAGCGGTGGTTTGGTATTAGAGTTCTATTTCTAACAAGTCTTCTGCGATGCCTGATTGACCTTCGAAGTGTGCCTTGAGTTGTTGATCAATGGTTTTGTGAACCTCATCTGTATCCATTGAAGATCGCAAGTGAGTGAGCAACAGCCTTCCTACGTCGCAGCGCTTTGCAAGCTGAGCAATTTCAACGGGGTCGGGAGACATTTTTCGAATGAATGTGTTGCTTTCATCGCCAAGCAATCGGTAGCACCAGTGGATCAACAGATCGGCATTCTGAGCCAACGCCTCTATTTCATTGCATAAGGCCGCGTCGCCCGTATAGACGAATGACTTTTCATCGACGTCCAGTCTGAACGCCATCGATGTTAATTGGGGCTGGGCATGGTAAGCCGTGCAAGATGTTAGTCGCCAATTGGCACCAACAAACGAATATCCAGGCTCAATTTCTGTTATTTCAGGGTCGGGCCAAGGTCGTGGCAGAGTGCCGCCCCGTTCCACCCAGACCTCTTGACTGCCTGCATTCTCGGTGCGTGCGATCAGGTCAGTGGAAAAGACACCATCATGCCCAAACAGTTTCTGCGTGATAGACGCGATTGGCGCTGGCCCAAAAACTTTAATAGGAGTGCCGCCTTCATCCCAGGCGGCGTGGACCAATCGGGCATAGTCCATCATGTGATCAGAATGTAGGTGGGTGAAAAACAAATGTGTAATGTCAGAAGGTTTTCGACCAGATTGCACGAGGCGATCAAAGACACCACCACCACAATCCATCAAAATCACATCCTCACCTGTCTCTATCAGAAAGCCCGAGGATGCGCGGCGAGGGTTAGGCTCAGGACATCCTGTGCCAAGGCATGTGATTTTCATGTAGAAATCTCCGGTGGTGGGGTTGCTGCAGGAGCGCCCAATTTCAAAGCCGCCTCTCTCCCACCATATCTTTCAATCATTGCCGCTTGATCCGCATGGGCAAGAGCGTCGGTTTCCTCCGGGTCACAGATAGATTGGAGTTCAGCGTTTAGCTCTTCCAATTTGAGTACAAATTCAGCGCTATGAGCCAAATTTTGTAACTCTTCAGGGTCATCTTTCAGATTGAACAGTTCAGGTTCGAAACCCACATAATGGATGTACTTCCAAGCGCCCTTTCGAACCATAAAAGCGCCGCTCACCGCACCGGCAGCATGGTACTCACTGAAGACCACACGTTCGGGATCATAGGGCATAGATGCGATGTCTTTGATCGACGATCCAGGCGTGTCGCAAGAAAGGGATGTTCCAAAATGTTCTGCGATGGTGGCCGACACATCGATCCAGCTAACTGGCGTGTGACAGATTGAAGGCGCCAGATGTGGACCGCTCATAATCATCGGAATAGCGGCTGATTCTTCATACATATTGGACTTGCCCCACAAGCCGCGTGCCCCCACGTTGTCACCGTGATCAGAGGTGTAAATGATGGTGGTGTTGTCTCGAAAACCCGCCTCGTCCAACGCTTTCAGAATGCGTCCCACATTGTAATCGAGCCAAGAACATAATCCGTAATAGCTCGCCATCGCAGTGAGACGTTCTTCTTCGTTTTTAAACTTGTCCTCGGAACTTCCCATGGCGTTTTGTTTTTCAACCCAAGGGTGGCGTATATAGCCCTTTGCGGGGTGCTGTTTTACTTCTGGCAATTCGTCCAGTGGATAAAGTTCAAAAAATTCCGGCGGCACAACAAGTGGGAAATGTGGAGCGACCAGACCTACATAAAGGCACCATGGATCGGAGCTCATGTGTGAACGATCATGCAACCATTTGATCGTTCGACTAACCACAGCCTCGTCGTACTCTGTGTATTTGCTGTGACCAGGGCCGATATAGTCACCGAGCATACGACCGGGCACAGAGACACGCTCTTCTTCTTTGCGGATAGATGCCCATACCATCCCCACACCACCAGCCACTTGCATGGGAATGTGTTCAACATCAAAACCTGCCGGATCTTCATCGCTGCGATAGTGAAGCTTTCCAATGCTCTCCACTGTTACACCTTTTTCTTGAAGTGCGTGGCCCCAGCCTTTCGGTTTGCCGGAATAAGGCATGGCATTGTCCCAAAGACGATTAACATGAACGTATTGGCCGGAAGCGAACGACGCTCGTGCAGGGACACAGATGGGAGACGGTGTATAGGCGTTGGTGAACCGAATGCCCCGTGCTGCCAATCTGTCCAAATTCGGCGTTTTGATATCAAGTTTGTTGGCCCATTCGACAGCACATCCCATGGCGCGGGATTGATGCTCGTCAGAAACGATCAAGAGAAGATTTGAAGACTTCTCAGACATTAAAAATCCCGACGCTCGGCATTCAACTCAAGCTTTTCAAGCGCTGAAAACAATGCCGCTTTTTCGGTGTCCGTCACATCATGCAATAGGTGTTTTTGCCGTTTGCGCATGATGGTAATGACTTGACCATATATTTCATTTCCTTTGTCGCTCAACGACAACAGTTGGCGACGTTGATCGAGATCATCTGCGTCTGCGACAATGAATTCCTCAGACACAAGCGTCTTTAGTGAGCGACTAAAGAGACCTTTATCCATATTCACTTTGTTTATAATGTCCGACGACGGAACTTTTGGACCGAACGCATTCAGCCAGGCAAGAATGCGCCATTGCACCAGATTCAATCCGGCTTCCTTACGCAATATGTAGGCAGCTTGCGCATTCAGCTTGGAATGAACTTTTGAAATTCGATAAGTTGCTAACGCGAGCAGTTCACTCGCCGGCATTTCTTTCTTTGCTAACTGGTTTTTCATAGCGCGCCTTTCCCGACGCCAAATTGGCCTCAGTTTTCTTGACGGGTCAACCAACTTATGGAACGCTTTGGAAAAATCAATCATCAGTGGGAGAACGAAATGATGAAGAAAACACTATTTGCAGGCATTGCAGCCCTAGGAATGTTGAGCGCAACCGCGTCTGCCGCGCTAGCAGAATGGAAACCATCCGGCCCGATCAAATTGATCATTGCTTTTAAAGCCGGCGGTGGTGCTGACACGCAGGGACGGTTGATCGCTGAGCACATTGAAAAAACCAGAGGCTGGAAAGTTATCCCAGAAAACGTCACCGGCAAAGGAGGCGTGAACGCATTATCTGCGCTGAAAGATCAGCCTGCAGACGGAACGGCCATCGGGATTCTCGTAACTGAAAGCCTTGGATACAACATGGCAGCGGCCAAAAAATCTGGCTTGAAACCCAGCGACTTTACACCGCTGGCCACCACCGCCGGTTTCCAGATGGGCCTTGTGGCCAAAACCGACAAAGGTTGGAAATCTATAGATGATGTGGTTGCGGCAGCAAAAACCGGTCAGAAAATTCGCTTTGGCGCAATGAGCCCCCGACTGGCTGATCTGGCTTACCTGTTGGGTAAGGCAAAGGGCATCGAATTCAATACAGTGATGGTTCGCGGTGGCAAAGGCGTGATGAACGGCCTCAATGCTGGCGATATTGATATTGGATTCGGGGCAGGCATTCAAAACAAGGCGGTTGCTGCGGGTGATATGATAAATCTTGCATCCGGCATGTCCACCCGTTTGAAAATTTCACCTGATGCACCAACGTTGAGAGAGCTTGGTGTTGGTTTTGATGCCGACGGTTATTTTGTAACAGTTGCGCCTGCAGGTCTGCCAGATGAAGCGCGCGCGGCATTAACTGGCGCCATTGAAGAGGCTGTGACAAAAGAAGGTTCAAAAGCCGCAGGCATGATGAAAAAAGCCTTTGGTGGAGCGACCGTCATTAAGGGTGCCGAACTGGACAAGCTTATTCAAGAAGGTTTTGATTCAGCAGGCGTGCTGATGAAAGCGTCCCAGTAAAGCCTCTCTTCAAGTCGTATTGTGAACAATGGGTCAATCGCCCATTGTTCTTTTTTGTTATGTTGGACTTTAAATGACAATCGGCACCCACTCCAACACAAAGACGAACGCCATCCTTGGCGTGGTTGTGGTTGTCCTCGCGTTGATAATAGGCTTCATCTGGATCCCCGCAGATATAGACACTGGTATTTTTGAAAAAGCGCGGCGACGGCTGGAAATTGGCGATGCATTTGCTCCAACCTTAGCCACCACTCTTCTTGGCCTTGGCGGCGCTCTGCTCATCGCGGAAGGGCTTACTTCCAAATCCAACTTAAAAGTTGATGCGCGCAGCCTTGTTTTCGCACTCGGGCTTTTATCGGTATTTGCCATCTTTATTGCGCTGTTGTTGTGGACTGGCCCCATTCTCGTTGCGCTTTTTGGCGCGGAAGGAGCTGAATACCGCCTGTTGCGCGACACTGCCCCTTGGAAATATTTGGGTTTTATCACCGGCGGCACTTTCATTGTCGCAGCGCTCATCAGTTTCATGGAACAGCGTTTTACCATCAAAGCGCTGGTGATCGGCACGGTCGCGTCACTTGCAATGATCATTTTGTATGACCTGCCGTTCGATGATCTCTTGTTGCCACCCAACGGAGACTTCTGATGAGTGTTCTGGACTACGTTTGGCTGGGCATATTGGCGGTGTTCCAAGGGCCGGAACTGTTCAGCTTCTTTGGAATGTCGGTTTCCATCACGATAGCAATGGTGCTGGCTGGTTTCCTACTTGGCATCATTGTTGGCAGCACACCTGGGTTGGCCGGCCCTATGGCACTGGCGATATCGCTGCCCATTCTAATTTCTATATTTGGCTATTCGCAGGAAGCACTGCTGCCCGTCATGGGCTTTCTGATTGGGGTGATGAAAGGTGCAACTGTGGGTGGTGCCGTGCCCGCAATCCTGTTCAACACGCCTGGAACACCAGATGCCTATATGACGACGCTCGATGGATATCCCATGGCGCAAAAAGGTGAAGCCGGGAAAGCTTTGCGGATTGCTCATTTTTCATCGGCCAGTGGTGACACGTTTTCAGATATTGTTCTCATCGTTTGCGCACCATTTCTCGCCATTCTTGTTGAATCCTATTTAGACCTGCCGGAGAAAACCGCGCTCCTGATATTGTCCATGGCCTTCATCGCAGCTGTGGTTGGCGGTTCCCCCGCGAAAGGATTGATTTCAGCCTCGCTTGGTCTTCTCATCGCCTATATCGGAACTGGAGAAGATTTTACGCCGCGTCTTACGATGGGCTATCAAGGCGTAGCCTCTGGATTTCCGATTGCTGCCGTTATTCTTGGGGTTTTGATTTTAGGCGAAGTGTTCAAGTCCATCGAAGACCTTTGGCAAGAAAACAAAAAAGATCAAAGTCTGACCAAACCCGTTCAGCACAAAGCTTCCCGTCTGAGTTTCGAAACCATCAAAGGCTTGTTCCCTTATATTGCCCGATCCGCGTTCATAGGAACGGCAATAGGAGCTTTGCCGGGCATTGGCTCCACCCTAGCGGCGACACTTGGCTACGCTTCAGGAAAATTCAGGCACCAAAAGGTGCAAGACCAGAACGCAACATCATTTGGCAATGGTGCACCTGAAGCGATAGCGGCAACAGAAGCTGCAAACTCATCCGTTTCGGGTGCCAATCTGATTCCGGTTTTATCCCTGGGCATACCTGGCAATGCGTCCGCCGTATTCCTCATACTTGCTGCAGATTCAATCGGGAGTTTCAATCCCGGCCCATCAGTTTTTCGGTTTACAGTAGACAGCGTAAATCCAGAACTTGTGGTTGCCTTTGGATTGTTCACCATGATGATGCTGGCCAACCTGATGAATTGGACAATCGGCGGAGTCTTTATGCGTTCCATGGGCATTATGGCGCTCGTACCCAAACAAAAATTATTGCCGGTCATTCTCTTGCTCACGCTGACCGCAATATATGTTCAGGAAACCAAAATGGCGGCCGTATGGTTCACCATAGGTTTTGGCTTTCTTGGCTATTTTATGAGGCGTCTCGCCATCTCTCCGCTGCCGCTGGTTATCGCATTCATTTTGGGTGGCCGGCTTGAGGAAACCGCAAGGGGCGCATTTTCCGCAACGGGCAGCGACCCATGGTTTCTGTTCAGTTCGTACACTTCGATTGCGATGTTAGTTGCGGCTGTAGGCGTGGTGTTCATTCTTTCGATCAAAGGGAAACCATCAGCATGACACGTCCTAACATTATTCTCATATCAGGCGACCAGCACCGGGCAGATTGCTTTGGATATGCTGGGCGCAAGGTCAAAACGCCTCATTTCGATCAAATGGCCAAAGATGGAATCGTCTTTTCAAATTGCATCACTCCGTGCGTGGTTTGCCAGCCAGCGCGCAGCTCTATCCTGACAGGGCAGTTGCCACGCACCCACGGGTTACATGACAACGGTATGGACCTTGATCCTAAAATTGGGGATCAAGGCTTTGCCGGATCACTTGCATCTTCCGGCTATGAGACATCGTTTTTTGGCAAAGGCCACTTCGTACGCTGTCGTGGCGAAGCCAATGGATTTCCAGAAAACATAGAGTCTTCAATCGACTATGGCGATGATTGGTATGGGCCCTATATGGGTTTCCAACACGTTGAAATGATGATCTTGGGCCACAATTGGTTTGAGATCGAAAAACCTCCCAAGGGTCTGCACTACGAAAGGTTTTTCCACGCCAGAGGCAATGGTGATGAACTGACCAAACTTTACTGGGAAAATGCTGATGACACCAAAGGTGCCGCTCAAACATGGCACTCGCGGCTGCCGGAAGCATTTCACAACACGCCTTGGACGGCAGACCGCGCCATTGATTGGATCAAGTTCAAGCGCGATCCAGAAAAGCCATTTGTGAGCTGGATCAGCTTTCCCGACCCTCACCATCCTTTTGATTGCCCCGAGCCTTGGTCGCGCTTGCACGATCCAGCTGACGTTGATTTGCCGAAGGTTCGGGAGCGGGATTTGGAAAATCGCCCATGGTGGCACCGGGCTTCACTGGAAAACGAACCGGGGGGCGACCCAGAAAATGCGCGTGTTCGCAAAGAATATTCACGCATTGAAGAACAAAGCGATGATCAATTACGGGAAATTATCGCCAATACATATGGCCAAATTTCGCTGATGGATCATCAGATCGGTCGCATTCGAAACGCTCTGGTGGAGGCCGGAATAGAAGACAACACTTATGTTATCTACATCTCAGACCACGGGGATTGGCTCGGAGACCATGGTCTCATGCTGAAAGGGCCCATGCACTACGAAGGCCTGCTGCGCGTGCCTTTGATGGTTGTGGGCCCCAATGTTCCCGCGAACACAGAAATCACTGCTCCCGTTTCAACTTTGGATCTCACGTCCACATTGTGCGACTTAGCACAGGCAACTCCGAAGCTCACCCAACACGGTCAAACTCTAAAGCCGTTCCTAGAGGGGCGAGAAGACAAGAGACAATTTGCATTAAACGAATGGTATTTATCTCCCAAAAGAGCAGGTGTGGGCCTGGCTTTGAGAACAGTGAGAACCGAAACACTGAAACTCACAATCGACGAGTTGTCTGATGTTGGTGAAATGTATGATCTCGCATCTGACCCTTACGAAAAGGTCAATATATTCGACGACCCTAATTGGGAAACGGAAAAGCAAAAACTCCTTTCCTACATTGCGACAAGACCCGATGATATGCAGCCTTTGAGAGAAAGCAGTGGCGGGGGGTAATCTTGAGTGTCTGCTTCCAAACAGATATCCAACGCGCATTTCGTTAAACTCAACAACTGCTTTCTGTCCCGCAAATGAACCAGAACGTTCTTATGCAGGACATTTTTCAAATGCTGTACCATGATCGGTTGCGCACAATGTTGTTCTGGCTTGGTGGGCACCTCTTCACATTTTTTGAGCGGTGTGTCCTTTTATCGAGGGCAATCATGGTTCGGTTGCCCAGCGCGGGGGCAGTTTCCGACCGCCAAACAAGCCACGGCTTGATCAGTTCTGGTAACAAAACAAACCGATAGAGAACTTCATGCATCCCATTCCACGTTAAATTTTGAAATCAATGCCTGCTGTTCAGCCTGTGACAGCATTCGCGGATTCAGGCCTCGGGTCAGTATGGCTAAGCGCGAAGTATCCTCGAGTTCTTCGATAGCGTTGCAGGCCGCCTCAATATCCTTGCCCGCAACAACGGGACCGTGATTGGCCAACATGACTGCGCTGCGTTTTCCTGCAAGTCCTCGTACTGCGTCGCCCATCGCTGGGTCACCAGGGAGAAAAAACGGCAGCAACTTGACCTTGCCCAATTTCATAATGCCGTAAGGGGTTAGTGGCGGCAAAAAATTATCCTCATCGGCATCAGGCATAAGTGACAACGCGACCGAATGGCAGGAGTGCAAATGCACCACTGCACCCGCTTTTGAACGCGTGTCGTAGAACGCCGTATGCAGAGGCATTTCTTTGGTGGGCTCATCACCGGAAATGAGTTTTCCAGCCGCGTCAAAACGGCTTAAACGCCCGGGATCAAGTCTGCCAAAACTTGTTCCAGTGGGAGAGACCAGCAATCCGCCATCTTCGGTTCTGGTTGAAATATTGCCTGTGCTGCCCCCCGTGAGACCGCGGTCAAACATTGACTTCGCCAGAACACAAATTTGTTCGCGCAGTTTGGTTTCACTTGTCATGTTCAAGCCAACTTTTCTTGAGCGTCACTAAAGAAGGTCTCGGTTCCAAAGTTTCCAGATTTCAGCGTCAAAGCAATTTGATGTCCACCAGAATGACAATAGGTCCAAGGGACGCCAGGTGCGATTTCAGTGCCAATATCAAGTTGAGTCACACCAAGTTCCTTAGTGACGGCTCCCGAAGTTTCACCACCTGCAACGATTATGCGTCGTGCGCCTTTGTCCCGCGCGGCCACCGCACAGGCTGAAAGCGTGGCTTCTACAATCTCACCGGCACCCGCAATGCCCAACTTTTCTTGTGCCGCGCGCACACTTTCAGGGTTGGCAGTTGCATAAATGAGAGGAGCGGCAGCCAAGTTTTGTTTGGCCAACCAGTCCAACACTTTTTGCGCTCCATTCTCTGCCAATGCCAACGGGTCCAGTTGGAAAGCGGGAGCACCCCGACTGGTGTAATCTGCCACTTGCTTATTGGTCATGGCCGAGCAACTGCCCGAAAGAATGATTGTTTCTTTATCAAGCGTTGGCGCACTCGCTTTTGGCGCATCTGCTGACAACGTTCCGTCTGCCAAATAAAGAGCAGGAAGCGGCATGGCCACAGCACTGCCACCCGTCATCAGCGGCATATCCCGGCACGCCTCAGCAATGATTTTCAAATCTCCATTTGCAACAGCATCCACGATAACATGCGCCACTCCATCGGCTTTTAACTGATCAAGTTCACTGCGCAAAACCTTGGGCCCGCGTGCGACGGTCAATCGGTCTGCCAAACCCACTTGGCGGGTGACCTGCGGTTCAAGCAACCGCATAAGGTTGCTGTCGCGCATCGGTGTGAGGGGGTGGTCCTTCATCGGGCTTTCGGCCAATGGTTGTTGTCCGACAAAAAGATTGCCCATAAAAATCGAACGCCCATTTTCTGGAAATGCAGGACAATAGATCGTCTGATCAGTGTTCAAGTCTTGCATCAGCGCTTCTGCAACTGGGCCGATATTGCCGTGAGGTGTGCTGTCAAATGTCGAACAATATTTCCAAAAAAAGCGCTGTGCACCTGCGGCCTTGAGCCATTTTAGAGCCGCTCTGGTTTCAGCAACCGCATCTGCAACCTGCGCAGTGCGCGACTTTAGCGCGATAACTTCAAATGCGGCCGGGTCTGCTGGTGGTTCAGATGGAACGCCTATACGCAAAGACACGCGCACGCCACTTCTTGCCAACAAGCCTGCTAAATCGGTCGCGCCGGTGAAGTCATCGGCAATGCATCCAAGTACAGTTTTCATGTTTTCATTCCTTTGCCGTCAACACACTCAAGATCGCCGAAGCCGATGCGCGGTTCACCGCCAAAGGTGTCTCATATAAGATCGCTAAGCGTAACAGAGATTTCACATCAACATCGTGTGGCACGGCTGTCATTGGATCTATAAAAAATATCAAGGCGTCGAGCCTACCTTCAGCGATCATTGCTCCAAGTTGGGCATCCCCTCCCATTGGACCGCTCAGCAAACGCTTCACTTGAAGCCCTGCATCATCTTCAAGGCGTTTTCCAGTTGTACCAGTTGCCAAAACGGAAAACTGGCCGAGTGCGCTCGCATTTTCGCGCGCCCATTCCACCATCGTCTCTTTCAGGGCATCGTGAGCCACCAGTGCAATGCAAGCAGACAAAAGATCAACCTTGCTCGGGCAGGGATATCCCTGCGTTTCGTGCATAGACTTTGGCGACAGCGGCATCATCTTCCCAACCGAATCCCATTCCAGCAGCCGCAACAAATTGTTGCAGCGCAGCGGCGGTGATGGGCGCGCTGAATTGCGCCGATTTGGCGATATCGAGAACGATGCCTAAATCCTTCGGCCAAATATTGACCGAACTGTGCGGCGTGTAATCGCCTTCCACGATGTGCGGAGCACGATTTTCCAACATCCAGCTTGTGCCCGCACATTTGCTGATGACTTCCACAAATTTTTCGGGTGTCACACCTTGCGTCATACCAAAAGTTATCGCTTCAGCCATTGTCGCAATATGAACACCTGCAAGAAGCTGGTTAACTGCCTTCATAGCACTGCCAGCCCCCGCCTCGTCACCCAGCTCAAACACAGTTTCTGAAATGCTTTGAAGCAACAGGTCCGCTGCACCAAAGGCCTCGGGCGTTCCGGATGCCATGATAGACAACTGACCTTCGGCGGCCTTGATTGATCCGCCAGAAATCGGAGCATCCAGATAGTGCACTCCCTTTTCAAGGCAGCGCGAAGCCATATCCTTTGCAAATGCGGGTGGAACGGTCGCACATGCCAACACCACGGCACCAGGTTTGAGCTTCTCAACAATACCGTCTTCGCCAAACAACACGCTTTCAGTTTGAAGGGCATTCAGCACCACAACAGCTACAGCATCCAACGAGTTGGAGGCATCGGAAAAATCGCTGGTTTGGCCACCTTCTGATTGAAATTTGGCGATCTGGTCTGGATTGATATCCACGCCCCAGACTTTGTGCCCACCGCGCAGTGCGGACGTGGCAATTCCATATCCCATCGAGCCAAGACCGATAACGGCAACATTTTGAGACGTGTCTTTAGTCATATTTTTCTCAGTTCCAATTTAGCCAATTTGGCAACCATAAGCCAACGTTAAGGAAAAGCAGCACAATGGCAAGCGCTACAACCTGAATACAAATGAAAGGTGGAGAGCGGTAGCCCATCTGCATATTCATGGCAAAAAAGAAGGCCAAACCACTCAGGATCAATTCCCAATTTTACGACAATCGAAAAAAAACGGCATCGTAAAAAAGTGTCGCCCACCCCTAAAATTTAGACTGCTTTTGCTCTGGCTTCTGGGGCCTCGATACTTTCAAAATCCACATCAGCTGCGATCGTTCAACCAAGGCGGGTTGCGGCCTATGTTGTCTATAAGGAAATCCATAAACACACGCACCTTTGCGGAGACGACGTTGGTGTTTGGATATACCAGCCAAAGGGCGGTGTCGTTCGCCACCTGAAATTCCGGAAGTACACGAGCAAGTTGGCCGTTCCTAATTTCTTCTGAAACGGTCCAAAGGGCGCACTGACAGATGCCAAGGCCGCTCATTGCTGCAATTTTTTGGCTGTGTCCATCGTCAATAATCAAACGAGTTTGGTCTTTGCGTGGCTCATATATTTCAGTCTTGGCTTCGCTCGAGCGCAGTGGAAGCGCGCCCAAATTTCCAAAAGCCACCAGTTCATGATGGGCAAGGTCTTTGATAACGTTGGGAACACCGTGCGATTTTAGATAGTCTGGCGCTGCACACAATATGCGGTGATCGTCTGCCAGCTTACGCGCCTTGAACGTGGAATCAGACAAAGCCATGTTGCGCAATGCGAGATCAAAACTTCCTTCGATCAGATCAAAGGGTTTATCAGACAGCTTCATATCAAGCGTCAGCTTAGGCTGTGTTTGAAAAAATTTTGGCAGGATGGGCATTATATAGGACTGGGCGAATGTGCTGGACGCGGCAAACCGCAAAGTGCCTTTGACCATCTCATCTTCCTGCCCCAGTGCTACGCGAGCAGCGCTTTCCTGTGCGAGAATTTCGTGCGCAAATGGCAGAAACTCCTCGCCTTCAAGCGTGAGTGATACTTTCCGTGTCGTTCGATAGAAGAGAGTTATACCGAGATCACTTTCCAGCTTCGACAGCCAAGCACTTGCAACTGAAGGGCGTAACCCCAGCGTTTTTCCAGCCGCCGAAATATTAAGGGTCTCGGCAGCTCGCACGAACAAGTCAACGCATTTGGTGTCCATATAGTTTATCCTGAAAATCGAAAAACAGATACTGTTTTAGATGCGTTTATATCAATTATGGAAGAACTAAGTAAGGGGTGCGTTCACAATGCGCTGTTTCAAAAACCGCGATTTCGAGGAAGCCTATGATGTACACTTTTGTTGGACGCGTTTGCACAGAAAGCACGACAGATGCTGAATAAGCTTAAAACAGACTTTGCCACCATCAATCCCGGCTTTGCAAAAACCTTTAAGGTCGGGCGGCTCACCCTTGGGCTTGTTGTTCCGCTGGAACGCTATGACCAAAGCGCAACGCCGACAATGGAGCACCATATCGAGCGCGCAAAACTGGCTGATGATTTGGGCTTTGCAGCCCTCTGGCTGCGGGATGTTCCGTTCAACGTACCGACCTTTGGCGATGCTGGTCAAATGTTTGATCCATTTGTCTACCTGGGAGTGCTGGCAAGCGTGACCCAACACATTGCGCTTGGCACCGCCAGCATCATTCTGCCGCTGCGCCATCCCGCCCACGTCGCGAAAGCTGCGGCAACAGTTGATGTCTTGTCTGGCGGTCGCCTGTTGCTGGGTATCGCGTCCGGTGATCGACCTGAAGAATATCCGGCACTGAAGATGGACTATGCTGATCGCGGTGAAAGATTTCGCAGCAGCTTGAATTATATTCGAGCTGTCGGCAGGGACTATCCGCACCATGCTGGTGATCAAGGGTCACTCTCGGGTCACATGGATATGCTGCCAAAACCCCACGGCTCCCATTTGCCCCTGCTCATCACCGGTGGAAGCCAACAAGCGCCTGACTGGGTGGCTCAAAACGGCGACGGATGGATGACATATCCACGCGACGCTGCATCGCAAGGGCGTGTCATTGCCGACTACCGCAACAGACTTGCCGCGGCGGGCGAGCGGGACAAGCCTGTTATGCAATCACTTTATGTGGATGTGCTGGATAAAGCCGATGCACCGCCCCGACCGATCCACCTTGGCTTCGCGTCTGGTGTCGATTATCTGCGCAACTATTTGCAAGAGATTGAAGCCTTGGGCGTCAACCATGTGGCCCTAAATTTACGTTTCAACACTGCCCCTATCGAAAGCACGCTGGACCATCTGGCCACTGCTCTTTTGCCCGACTTTTCATAAGGAAAAACATCATGACAAAGACGATTCTCATCACCGGTTCAACCGATGGTATCGGTAAACTAACAGCCACAAAACTTGCAGCCGCAGGGCACCACGTGCTGGTACATGGCCGCAGCCAAACCAAAGTCGAAGCTGCCGCGGAAGACATTGGGGCACCAGTCGATATGTTCGTGGCTGACTTATCAGATATGTCCGCCATCAAAACCATGGCCGAAAATATCAAAGAAAAATATGATACGCTGGATGTTCTAATCAACAATGCGGGCGTGTTGAAAACGCAAAACCCCATTTTGGACAATGGGCATGATATTCGGTTTGTGGTCAACACATTTGCGCCATACCTGTTGACCCAGAGTTTGATGCCGATCCTCAAGCCAGACAGCCGCGTTGTAAATCTTTCCTCGGCCGCACAAGCACGGATCGATTTGAATGCGATGAAAGGTGGAGCGCAGCTGGGCGACATGGACGCCTACGCGCAGAGCAAGCTCGCCATCACAATCTGGACCCGCGAAATGGCAAAATCACTGTCCCAAGGTCCCGCCATTATAGCTGTAAATCCAGGTTCGATGCTCGCCTCAAAAATGGTGAAAGAAGGCTTTGGCGTTGACGGCAACGATTTGAGTGTGGGAGCAGACATACTGATTGAAGCAGCACTCGGCGATCGCTTTGCTGATGCCACGGGCGCATATTTTGATAATGACAGCGGCGCATTTGCCAACCCACATGCAGCCGCCATGGACGAAGCCCACGCCGCAGATGTCATGGACGTCATCACTTCATTTGTCAGTCAGAACAGCTGACAAACCCTCCAGCACATAAACGCTGAAATCTCCTACAAGAAAAAACAAACTCCCCATCTTGAGTGATGAGGGAGAACAGGAAAGGATTGCCCCATGAAATACGTGAATTTCGCGGAGTGCTTGTTCAGCTCGGGCCGCAACTTTTAATGCTGGATATCCAGATGCAGAAAAACTGACAGGTATTCCCAATACACCTCATCACAGCTTGCCAATATGGATGAAATTCAGAAGCAGGACCTGCATCGGCTGTTCTTCAACGTGGGATGAGCCACATCGATATGTCGCACGGGCGGGTGTTTTATTCTTCTTGGTTAGGTGGTGAGGATAGGCCAAACCTATCCCCCGTGCCCTCAACCTAGTCTGCACCTTTGGTGCTGACGGGGAGCATCGACCCCCGTCATTGTTGCAGCAAGTGGATTTGATCTGCGGAAACACCAATACGAATGAATGTTCGGATTGGCGATTGCCCGATCATTTCAATTCTATATTGCCTTTCATATGTGGGTGGTATGCACAGAAGTAACTGGTTTCCATTCCAGAGGTCACTTTGATGGATTTTGTGTCGTTTTTTGCCATCTCTCCGGTGTCCCAACCACCTTCATCAGCTGTGGCTGTGTGGGGTGCCAAATCCTCGTTAATCCAGCTTATTGTGTCACCAACGCTGACGACGACGTTTTGTGGTACAAACTCGAAGGACGTGATTTTTACAACGTGATTTTTTGGCGATGCCGCAAACCCATTGCTACTGGAAATGATCAGGGCGCCAGCACTTGCTGCCGCCCCAACCATTACATCCCTACGGGTGATTTTTGCGGTCATCAGTTTAGATTCTTCACCATCATCTCGGCATGAGCTTCATGTGCCTTGAAGATTTTCAGACCCTCTACGAACAACGCTTTGACTTCAGCATTCTCGATATTCGGAATGAAGACATCGCCCACAAGAGAATTTACCGCTTTGTGGTAAGCAAGTTCGTTTTCCGCGTAAGCCTTGTCAAAATCAGCACCGCTGAGCGCACTAAACTTAGCAATAATTGCATCGCCATCTTGGTTTAGCTTCTGGCTCAGAAAGTTGTCTTTTGCTTCAGCACCCAGCTTTTTGAGCAACGCCAAAGCCTGTTCATTAACCGCTTCATGATCGCGGATCATCGTTTTTGCAAACGTGTGAATTGCGGGATTTTTTGATTTTGCCAAAGCCAGATGTGCATAACGAATATCAAGATTGTCGGCCGTGTAGGCCACATGCGCGATTTCCACATCGCTTAATTTTGCGGGGTCATTCGCGGTTGCTTGAGTTGTGAACAACATACCAACAATGGCAAATCCAAGTAGTAGTTTTCTCATAATTTCCTCCAAACTTTTCTAATTAACCCCACTTTGATACAATCGGCATTGATCGCCAGATATGTCAGATCGTCCGGAATTTTATGCAGATCGTTCAAGCTCTGTACAAATACAATTGTCTCTATATTTTCTAATCATGCTCGATCTACTAAGTGATATACTGACCAATCTTTCCGTACGCGGAACGCTTTATTTCCGCACGTCACTCACCACTCCATGGGGTATAGAGGTTCCGGCATACGAAAATGTTGTCCGGTTTCACTTTGCGCATCGCGGTGATTGTCTGGTTGAAGTTGAAGGCAGTGGGAAGTCAGTGGCGTTGGAGCAAGGCGATTTATTGATCGTGCCTCGCGGTGCTTCGCACAAATTATATTGCGGCCTCGAAACGCGAGAGGCCATCCTCCCACTTGACACTGTGATAGAAAAATCTGGGTTCACCGGAACAGGCGTTTTGGTCTACGGAGGTGATCAGGATGATCGTGAAACCCAACTCATCTGCGGCCATTTCTCATTCGACCCCCATGCAAAACATGTTCTGATGGAACGGCTGCCTCCGTATATTCACATCAAAAATTACGGAGAATCCGCAGGCAAATGGATTGAAGCCACGTTGCAAGTCATTGGCGATGAAGCAGGTGGTCAAAGAATGGGTGGTGATCTCATTGCGTTGAAAATGTCCGAAACCATTCTGGCGCATGCCATTCGCAGCTTTATTGAGAGCAACGAGGCTCCTGAATGGGGGCTGGATGCTTTCTCGGACGACAACCTGAGAAAAGCGCTGGACGCTTTCCACCAATCCCCCGACAAGCACTGGACGATCGAAGGTCTTGCTCAAACTGCTGGCATGTCGCGAACAAGTTTTGCTGTTCTGTTTCAAAAGAAAATGGCGATGACCCCGATGGAATATATCACGGCATGGCGCATTGAAATCGCCAAACGGTTGCTGATGGTTCCAAAAAACACACTCACTGATGCCGCTGAAGGTGCGGGCTATGCTTCCAACTCTGCTTTCACTCGCGTGTTTAAAAAAGAGACCGGCATGACCCCGGCCGATTTCAAGAAATCAGTCACCTCTAATCGTTCAGATAATTGAACGATCTGCACGCAAAAAGGGACGCACGAGCACAGAGTATACAGAGCGCATCACGTATCAATTTTTAAAGCTGCAAGACAGCTCAATCACCAAGGGAGGAAAAATCATGTTTCCACGTTTTATTACAAAATCAATTCACGCCTATCTCGACTATCCAGTGGCATTTGGTCTTATGGCAATGCCGTTTTTGTTTGGTCTGGGCCAGGGCAATATTCTGGCGTTTTGGCTGTCAGTCGTAACGGGCATTGCTGCCTTCTTTTTGACTATACTCACAGATCACCAACTGGGCGTATTCCGGATTTTACCGTACAGTTTACACCTTGCTGTGGATGGTCTCGTCGGGATCGCTTTTGTCATCGCTCCATTGCTCCTGGGCTTCACAGGAATTGAGTTCTGGTATTATATGGTGCTCGGTCTTACAGTTCTTGCAGTCGTTGGATTGCACAAGAGCGAAGAGAGCGTTGCGGACGCATAGGCTCAAAGCTACAGGCCGACGGGTCTCGGCAAATCTGTGATCCAAGCCCTCAAGGTTTTCAATGGCAAGCTCTGCAAATATCAACAGTCTCTTAACCGAAATACGAGCCTGTAGGATTTGCAAAGACTTGCCACTTGGGCCGCGCCCGATTGTTCAATTCAGCTCGAAATCAAAGCTTCTAATTGTTGGCCAGGCTCCCGGCCGCATCACCCATGAAAAGGGCATACCATTTGACGACCCCTCTGGTGATCGGTTGAGAACATGGTTGGGCATTGATCGGGATTCGTTCTACGACAGTGAAAAACTCGCCATTGTGCCAATGGGTTTTTGCTTCCCTGGAACGGCCAAAGGGGGCGATTTACCTCCCCGCAACGAATGTGCGCCCGCTTGGCGAACCAAAATCCTCGATAGGCTTGTGTCAGTGGAATTGACCTTAATCATCGGACGCTACGCCATTGATTGGCATTTGCCTGAGTTTGGAAAATCAACTGTTACAGAAGCTGTCAAATCATGGAAGACGTCGTGGCCAAAACAACTCATCCTCCCTCACCCCAGCCCACGAAACAATAGGTGGCTGAAGCAAAACCCATGGTTTGAAGATGATGTAATTCCGAAACTGCAATCGAGAGTGAGGCAAATACTCTAAATCAGATCGCAGTTAGAAAGTTGACCGTTCGACAATTGTCTACAATTCCCACTAAGACTTAAGCGAATGCACCATTGAGACCCAAGTGTCTGCGTATGCTGAAAGGTCTGGAAAATCTTTCAGGCCATGTGTGGCTTTTGGCGCGACAAATGTGTGGTGTTCCGCCGTCAACATAGCAGCACCAGTGCTTGTGCCTGTGCCCGTTGTGGCAACGACCTGCCGTTTTGCGCTTGCCGCCAACATGACGCAAATAAGCTCGTTGCTTGCAAAAGGGCCTTCTATGATGATGTCTCCATCTGCGCCAATGAGATCAAGGCAGGTGGCCGTCATCAGCGCAAGATAGAAGCTTGTTGCAATAAATTTTTCAGCTTCCGTCCATCCTTGCTCCTTCCCTAACCACTGATAATTTTGGCCTGGAAACGGTCCTGAACTTGGCTCGACTGATGGCATGAGCATGAGTTGATCTTTGAGCACGCGATCAACTTCAGCTTGTGAAAAGGTCGGAGCGTGTTCACCCACCAGAATTTCATGTTCACGCCCTCCCATAAATCTTGACGACATGACGGGATCACCAAGACCGTTGACGTTGATCAGTGTATCGCGCGCAGGATCAAGTTTTACAGGTTTGCCCCCTACCGCCATACATACAACCCATGTGCCAGTCGAAACGACGGAAAACGGTGCCTTGCGACTTTTCAAATGCGGATAGAGCGATGCGTTGGAATCGTGGATGCCGCCATAGACCTCTGTCTGCTGCGACAAACCCGTTTTAGCAGAAACCTCCGGTAAAATCGTTCCTATGCGCTCATGCGCTTTGCACAAAGGTGGCATCATAGAACCCCACCCCATTTCCTCCACCATGGATGAATAATTCCCATCCACTGGGCACCATAAGTCGGTGTGACATCCCAACGATGTGGCTTCATTGCGGCAGATACCGGTTAACCGCGAAACCCAGTATTGCGGGTAAGTCACAATGTGACTGACTTTTGATCGCAAAGCCGGAAAGGTCTCGAACAGCCAATAGATTTGCAACCCCAGATTCAAACCCATTGGCAGCCGCGGCGAACCGGTCTCGTTAAAGTTTGGCCTTACGGAATTATAGGAGGACGCCAACTCGTCAACTGCATCATGTTCGTAATCAAGAACTGGCGTCACAAGTTCCCCAGCACCATCAAGCAATGCAGCACATGCTCCGTGGGTTGTTACAGTTATTGCGTCTATGGGTTGAATGCGTTGAAGCTTTGCCAGCCCATCTAGTATGAAAGACCACAACGTCTCCATGTCGAAGTGAGCATATGGTCCATTCTGCAAAACCAGATTTGGCGTTTTGAGAACCGCAACTTCTGAAAGCGTCGCCATCTCCACGAGCACGACTTTGGCATTGGTTTTGCCAATATCTATAACCGCAACGTGTCGATGGTCACCCATACAAATCAATCCATATGAAAGACGTGTTTCAAAGCCTTGGTGACCGGCACATTGGCTTCATCGGTTTCCATAATATCAGCCATATGCGCCCACCAGTCCTGCATAACTTGCGATGTTGGCAAGTTTTCCATCTTGTGATCTAGGCTGCGCCACAGCACAGCAAAAAGCACATTGGTCTCTTCGTCCAGAAATATGGAATAGTCTTGAACGCCTGCGTCCCGAAGCAAGGCAGTGAGGGCACTAGGAATGGCGTCATGACGCCGTTCGTACTCAGCCGCCTGCCCTGAATTCAGTTGCATTTTGAAGGCGATTTTTTCCAACTTAACTTTGCTCACAATCGCCTCTCTTTCAGCATATTGGTCAGAATTGGCAGAGCAATCACCACAATCAAAAGTGCTCCGATAAAAATAGACATGACAATGCCGGGAACATTCAACAGGCCAAGACCAAAACTAATGAGACCCATAACAAACGCGGCCACAAAAACACCCTGAATGGTCCCCGATCCACCCAGAATAGCAACACCGCCCAAAACCACCATGGTGATGACCTCAAGTTCCCAACCCTGCGCGATAGAAGGACGGGTGGACCCCAGCCGGGACGTCAATAACACAGCGGCAATACCGGACATTAAGCCGACGAGACAGAACAAGAGAAACTTCACCCGCGCCACACGTACCCCTGAAAATTGTGCGGCCACAGGGTTGTTGCCAATGGCAAAAACATGACGCCCAAAATTGGTGCGATGCAGCAAGATATAATAGGCAAGCGCAATAATAATGAAGAGTACAAATTCAAATGAGATGACCCACCACACATAGCCTTGCCCGAAAAAGGCAAAACTTTCTGGATACCCGTTGAAAGCCTTATCACCCAAAATCATAAACGAGATCCCGCGAAAGAAGCTCATCGTGCCGATGGTAATGACAATCGACGGCAGGCCAAGCCCTGTTACCAACAGTCCATTGAATACCCCACAGGCAAGGCCAGTGAGCGTTCCGATCAAAACGAGCGTGGGTGTGCCCACCCCAAATTGCAAAGCGAGACCCATCATGGTCGAAGACAGCGCAATAATGGCCGCAACAGAAAGATCGATCTCTCCGGAAATGATCAGCAAAGCCATGGCAAAAGCTATGATTGCTTTTTCAGTAAAGTTGAACGTGGCGTCCGAGAGCGCCCAAGGTGATAGAAAATAGGGCGACGCAAACACGTTCAAAATGAACAGTCCAATCGCAACCACCAGCAACAATGTCGGCCATGAAAAAACTGCACTGTGGAGCGGTGTGTTCAGTCGATCAGCTATATTGCGGTTCTGGGCGTTTTGTTCGGTCATGATGCAGCATTTTCTTGTTTCAATATGAGTCGCTTGCTCTTTTGCTGGCTGCTGGCATTGATGATGACAGCTAAAATTATGGCTGCGCCGGAGATTGCCATTTGCCAAAATGGCGAAACACCGATCACCGGCAAGGCGTTGCTCATCACACCCAAAAACAATGCACCAAGAACTGCACCGGCCACCGTTCCAACGCCCCCCGCAATGGAAATTCCACCAATGACGCAGGCCGCGACGATGGTCAGTTCGTAACCTTTAGCGACTTCCACAGACCCGATGACATAACGAGAAACCCACAAATATCCGCAAAATCCAGACAACGCACCTGAGATACAAAAGGCCACAAACTGCGTGCGACCAATATTAATGCCTGTGTAAAGCGCCGCGCTGGGATTTACGCCCACCGCATAGATAGAACGTCCCAAAGAAGTGCGTGTCATGAGAATGAAAAACCCGATCACGATGATGATTGCGTACCAAGACAGTGCGGGAAGCCCTAAAAACTCATAGCGGGTATATTGGACAAATTCTTCTGAAAAGCGGTCGGCATTGACCCACTTCCCACCTGCAATCAGAAAGATAAAACCTCGATAAATCGTCAATGTACCAAGGGTCACCACAATAGACGGGATACCGATCCACCAGATCATAGTGCCATTAAATGCACCCAAACACAGACCGCAAAACGTTGCCAAAAGCATTAATGCAGGCACAGGAATTTCTGGATAGGCTGCATTGATTAGCGCTACAATCATGCCAGACAAAGCAAGATTGGAAGCCATGGACAGGTCTATGGAACGTGTCAGGATCACCACCATTTGTCCCAACGCCAAAATGATCAGCATCGAACTGTCATTAAATATGCCCGCTAGTTTTTCTGGCGAAGCAAAGCCCGGAGACCGAAAGGCCGTGGCGCCAATCATCAGCACGACAACCACTGCCAGCCAAAATTCGTGATTGCGGATAAACGCCCTCATGCCGCTTGTTCCTCTATGCCAGCGGCACAACGGATCAACGTTTCCGCAGTGAGCGTATCATCGTTGTTAAACACAGATGCCATACGTCCCTCGCGCATGACGACAACCCGATCACTCATGCCCAGAACTTCCGGAATTTCTGATGAGACCATGATCACGCTCAACCCCTGCTCGACCAATTCACCCATAAAAGCGTGAACCGCAGCCTTAGAGCCTATATCGATACCCTTTGTAGGTTCATCCAAAATGATAATGTTTGGCTGGATCGCAAGCCATTTGGCGATGACGACTTTCTGTTGATTGCCGCCCGAAAGAGTTCCTGCATGCTGATCGAGAGACGCTGCACGCAGGTCCAATCGGGTGGCATATGTGCGCGCCAATTCAAATTCCTTTGCCATTCTCAAGAACCCATTTCGCGAGGTAGTGCTGAGGGACGGAAGCGAGATATTTTGAAAAATTGGTAGGTCGAGAATAACGCCTTGTTTGCCCCTCTCCTCTGGAAGATAAACGATGCCAGATTGGATCGCTTCGGCGGGGGACTTGGGAGAAATTGTCTTTCCCTGTGATGTGATGACGCCTGACGTGCCATGGGTCATGCCAAACAGAGCTTGCATCACCTCGCTGCGGCCAGCCCCAACCAAACCGTAAAACCCAAGTATCTCACCTTTGTGGAGGTCGAAACTGATATCGGCAAATTCTGTTGGATGGCTGAAGTTTTGAACGGTCAATATCGGTTCGCCAATGTCCAACGTACGACTTGGGAAAATTTGTTCGACAGATCGGCCGACCATCATTTCAACGATTTCATTCTGCGGGGTATCAGCAAGCAGCCCCTCGCCAACCATTTCGCCATCGCGAAACACCGTGTAGCGGTCGGCAAGACGATAGATTTCGTCAAATTTGTGAGAGATGAACAAAATCGCTTTGCCATCACTTTTTAATTTCTCAACCAACGTAAACAGATCTTCAATTTCCTTGTAGGAAAGCGCTGCGGTTGGTTCATCCATGATGACAACATCGGCTTCAATCGACAAAGCACGCGCTACAGCAACCAAATGTTTGTTGGCGATGCTCACATCTTTCAAGCGGACGTCTGTCGCGATGTGACTGGCTCCTATATCATCAAGTAATGCGCGGGCACGGCTGTTCATTTCAACCCAATCGATAAGATTGAAGCGGGTTTTGGGGCTGTGTCCCAGAAAGATATTTTCAGCGACAGTCAGTTCGTCAAATAAAACGGTTTCCTGATGTATGGCCGTGATGCCCAATTGGAATGCGGCGTGGGGTGATTGCAGATTTACGGCTTTTCCGGCAACGAAAATCTCTCCCCCATCGGGTTGATAAATCCCAGTCATCGTTTTGACGAGCGTTGACTTCCCTGCCCCGTTTTCGCCAATCAGAGCTGTCACTTGGCCAGGATAGAGGGCCAGATCCACTTCGCTGAGTGCCCGAACACCAGGGAATGTCTTCGTTATTTTGGAGAGTTTTATCTGTGGCACACTCATGGCAATTTTGCTTCACCGGAATTTATTTGTCGCCGCGGCAATGCAACAGCTATTGAAAGTGTCTTTTTTGGTAGATCGTAAAGGGTGAACGGTGGCGATATACGCCACCGTTCATAACGTGCAAAAATCTAGTAGATTTTAGAGAACTCTTCGATGTTGGAAGCATCGAATTGGAATGGTGCAGCCATGGCAGCAGAGTTGCTGTCATCCAGCTTGATTTTACCAACAGTGCCCAGGTCAAAGGATGCACCTGGCTCGGCTTTTGTGCCTTTGATCAACTGATGGGAAATCTTAACCGCTGAGTAGCCGAGATCGATTGGATTCCACAAAGCAACAGCTTTTGATGACCCATTGTCGATGAATTTTTTAAATTCTGAGGGCAACGCAAGACCAGTCACATTGACCTTACCAACCAAGTTCATATCAGTAACAACCTGAGCGGCGGCCACAACACCAACAGTGGTTGGCGCAATGATTGCCTTGAGATTTGGATATGTTGCCACAAGACCTTTGGCTTCATTGGTGCTTTTGACGGAATCATCATCGCCATAGACGACGGCCACAAGATTGATCTTTGGAAACTTCTCAGGAAGAATTTTCTTAGCGGCATCAATCCATGCGTTCTGGTTTGTCGCGGTGGATGATGCTGAAAGGATCGCCACATCACCGCCTTCAGGCAAATAGTCAGCAGCAAGTTTGATGATGGTTTCACCAATCAAATCTGTATCCGATGGGTTCAGATGCATCATGCGACCACCAGCTGCGACGCCGGAATCCCAAGAAATGACTTTAATACCCCGGTCCATTGCTTTCTTGAGCACGGGCACCAGCGCGTCAGGATCGTTGGCAGAAATCGCAATAGCATCGACCTTCTGAGCAATAAGCGAGTTGACGATTTCGATCTGACCTTCAGCTGTTGCAGCAGTTGGGCCTGTGTAGATAACTTCAACATCGCCAATTTCAGCCGCTGCTTTTTCGGCACCTTTTGCTGCAGCATCGAAAAATCCGTTGCCCAGCGATTTAACCACCAGCGCAATGCGCTCTGCTGATAAGGCCGGCGTCGCAATCAGCGATGCGACGACCGCCGTTGAAACGGCAAGTTTCTTAAGAAAGTTCATTTTGGTTTCCTCCCAAATGGGTTTGTGTCGAGGCTTATGCCACCGACTGTTGCTCTACTTGATCAGTTTTATCCGCCACGATGAGACCAACACCGGCTGTTTCCAGCATCGCGCGGTCTTCGTCTCGAATTTCGTTGTCAGTGATGACAGTTGTAATGCGCTCCAACGCACACAGAATAAGGCTGGAACGCTGAGTGAACTTTGACGAGTCAGCCAACACCACCAGTTCCTCGGCCTGGTTTATCAATTTGTGTTCGGCCTGAATGAGCAGCGGATCTGCTTCCATCAATCCAAGCGGACACAACCCCTGCGCACCCATGAACATGCGTTTGGCGTAGAAATTACGTGTTACATCGTTTTCAAACGGACTAAGAATTATGTTTTGTTCACGGTATATCACCCCGCCTGACAGCAGAATTGTATTCTTCGAATGGTTCAGCAAATGTTCGGCAATAGGGAACGAGTTGGTGAAGATCTGCATCCGCTTGGCAGCCAGCGGATGGACCATTTGAAAGGTCGTCGTGCCCCCATTGATGATGATGGCATCACCATCATCGCACAATTGCATGGCCGCGTTCGCGATAGCGCGTTTCTTATGAATATTCAGAGTTTCGTTGACCGAAAATGTACGCCCAGCAAGACCCACAAACTGAGGTGGGTTGATGGATTCGGCACCACCTCGCACCCGACGCAACTTCTTCTGCACGTGCAAACTTGCAATGTCACGACGTATTGTGGCTTCCGAAGTGCTCGTCAGGTCGACGAGCTCAGACACAGTTGTGACCGGCTTTTCTTGCACAGCCGATAGAATAATCTTGTGTCGTTCATTCTCGTGCATGTCATTCCTCCACCTTTGAAGGTTCCACCAAAATTTTCAAAAGTCAATCATTGTCAATCAAAATTATACACGATTGCAAACTTCATGATTGATTTTGATTGGTTATGATTGACAATGCCCACTCTTAAGGTGTTCACTGCCTCTCAATCATGCGCTCGGATGTATCGAATGCCGCAAGTGGAGGAACCAATGCCGAAACATTCCAAGGACAAAGCCCACACCGCAGCACTGCCAAATTTGTGGGATGCGAAGACCTCGCAAGGAATGAGCGAACCGGATTTGCTTCTTTACCGTTCAAATTTGCTTGGATCCGACAAACGGGTAACAAATTATGGCGGCGGCAATACATCGGCGAAAGTCATGGAAAAGGATCCGCTGACTGGCAAAGACACTGAAGTTTTATGGGTCAAAGGCTCCGGGGGAGACGTTGGCACTATCAAAATGGATGGGTTTGCAACGCTCTACATGGACAAGTTGAACGATCTGAAAGCGCTATATCGAGGCGTTGAGTTTGAAGATGAAATGGTCGGGTATCTTCCCCATTGCACTTTCAACTTAAACGCCAGAGCCGCTTCAATCGACACACCGCTTCATGCATATGTCCCGCGCAAACATGTGGATCACATGCATCCCGACGCCATCATCGCGATCGCGGCTTCCAAAAATTCCAAAGAATTGACCGAGAAGATTTTTGGTTCGGAGATTGGTTGGTTGCCGTGGAAAAAACCGGGATATGAACTTGGCCTATGGCTGGAAAAATTCTGCTTGGAGAACCCCGATGCCAAGGGGGTGGTGCTTGAAAGCCATGGCCTTTTCACGTGGGATGATGATGCCCGTGCGTGCTATGACCTAACCATTAACACCATCCAAAAAGCGATAGACTGGTTTACATCTGAAATGGGCGACAAGCCCGCTTTTGGTGGTGCCAAACACACTTCGCTTGAGGCAAAACAACGACGTGAAGTGGCAGAACGACTTATGCCTGCCATTCGCGGTATGGTATCCGGTGATCATTTCATGGTGGGACATTTTGATGACAGCCCAGCGGTGCTGGAATTCGTAAACGCCAACCAAATGGAAGAACTCGCCAGATTGGGGACTTCTTGTCCCGATCATTTTCTGCGAACAAAAATTCGGCCGCTCGTCATCAATTTTTCACCGGAAAATCACGACATTGACGCAACCTTGGCCAGCTTAAAATCTGCTGTTGCCGACTATCGCGAAGATTACAAAGCCTATTACGAACGTTGCAAGCGTGATGATTCCCCTGCAATGCGCGATCCCAATGCCGTGGTCTATCTCATCACTGGCGTTGGAATGATCACCTTTGCAAAAGACAAAGCCACTGCTCGAATTTCAGCCGAGTTCTATATCAACGCCATCAATGTGATGCGCGGAGCCAACGCGGTGAGTGAATATTGCGGTCTGCCAGAGCAAGAAGCATTCGACATTGAATATTGGCTGCTTGAAGAAGCAAAGCTGCAACGCATGCCCAAGCCAAAGTCTATGGCCGGACGTGTCGCATTGGTCACCGGCGGAGCTGGCGGCATAGGTTCTGCGACAGCTATGCGGTATTTGGCCGAAGGTGCATGTGTTGTTTTGGCTGACATTGACGAAGACGCTCTTGGCGAAACCCACTCAAATTTGGTGTCGCGATACTCATCAGACGTTGTGCGCAAAGTGGTGATGGATGTCACCGAAGAAACTTCAATTGAGGATGCACTCGCCTACACGGCGGCGGAATTTGGAGGCATAGATATTCTCGTCTCCAATGCCGGTATCGCGAGTTCCGCCCCCGTCGAAGACACTTCATTGGAGATGTGGAACCGCAACATGTCGATCCTTTCCACTGGCTATTTTCTTGTCAGCCGCGAAGCGTTCAAAATAATGAAGTCGCAAGATATCGGCGGGTCTATTGTCTTTATCGCATCGAAAAACGCACTGGCTGCTTCACCCAATGCCTCAGCTTACTGCACAGCAAAAGCATCGGAAGTTCATTTGGCGCGGTGTTTGGCGTTGGAAGGTGCTGAACATGGCATTCGCGTGAATGTCGTTAATCCAGATGCCGTTCTTAAGGGGTCAAAAATCTGGTCGGGCGATTGGTTAAGTGAGCGGGCCGCAACCTATGGCAAAGACAAGGCAGGACTTGAAGAACACTATCGCCAGCGTTCGTTGCTCAAACGTTCGGTCTTGCCAGAAGATATCGCAGAAGCAGCATATTTCTTGGCATCTGAACTTTCATCCAAATCAACAGGCAACATAATCAATGTCGATGCAGGCAACGTACAGGCCTTCACCCGCTAGGGCCGAGGACGACCAAGGAAAAACGCTATGATTGATCCAGATGTAATTTCTCGCTCCAACGAAAACGCATTGGAGCATTTGAAAGCAGACTACGACGCTCTTGGCGAGCACCTGTCACGGCGCCGAATTGATATTGAAGCTATAAAAGCCAAGGTCTATGATTTTGGCGTTGCCATTCCAAGTTGGGGCGTAGGCACTGGTGGAACGCGATTTGCCCGTTTTCCAGGGGGAGGCGAACCGCGCGACATCTTCGACAAAATGGATGATTGCGGTGTAATTCATCAGCTCACGCGTGGGACACCAACGGTCTCTCTTCATATCCCGTGGGACAGAGCCCCTGCTGGGGATTTGTTGAGCAAAGCAGAAGAAGTCGGGCTTGGCTTCGACGCGATGAATTCGAACACGTTTCAAGATCAACCCGACCAAAACTTGAGCTACAAATTTGGTTCATTGTCACACAGTGACGCGGCAACGCGCGCTCAGGCCGTCGAACACAATCTGTCCTGCATTGAACTGGGTCAGAGCATTGGCTCAAAAGCGTTGACAATATGGGTCGGTGACGGGTCCAACTTTCCTGGTCAAACCAACTTTGCCAAACAATTTGAACGCTACTTAAACAGTGCGAAGGAAATTTACGCTGGCTTGCCCGCAGACTGGCGTCTTCTCACAGAACACAAAATGTATGAGCCGGCGTTCTATTCCACTGTGGTTCAGGATTGGGGCAGCAACTATCTTATTGCCACGGAATTGGGCGAGCAGGCTGCTTGCCTTGTGGACCTTGGACATCATGCGCCCAATGTAAACATTGAAATGATCGTTTCGCGATTGATTCAGTTTGGAAAGCTTGGCGGGTTCCACTTCAACGACAGCAAATACGGCGACGATGATCTCGATTCAGGATCCATCGATCCTTACCGCCTGTTTCTCGTTTTCAACGAATTGGTGGATAGCGAAAACGTGGAAGGGTTTCATCCAATGCATATGCTGGATCAAAGTCACAACGTCACAGACCCGATAGAAAGTCTGATGTCGAGCGCCACCGAAGTTTTGCGATCCTATGCACAAGCGAACCTTGTCGACCGCAACGCTCTGTCGCAAGCGCAAGATGCCAATGATGCTTTGACGGCCACCAACATATTAAAAACTGCATTCCGAACCGATGTGGAGCCAATCCTGGCTATGGCAAGGTTGGACCAAGGTGGCGCAATCCATCCGATCGCGGCATACCGAGAAGCAGGCTATCGTCAAAAAGTTGCATCTGAACGCCCTGAAGTCTCAGGCGCTGGCGGCGGAATTGTTTGATACGCCTTTTGAACGCCCACATAAAATACGGGTGTTATCAAAGGCAACCCATTTGGGAATGCTGGGGATCGGCGTTCGTATTGTCGCGTTTCTCGACGCCACAAGCATGCAGACCGAACCGTTTAAATACGTTCGCATGACTTTCAAAAGTTCATCACCGTTTCAAACGAACTCACGTCAATATCGCACAGGTCACTTTGAAATTTTTTCATGCGTAGGAAAGTCAGATCGCAAAAATACCTGATCAGTCCGTAAGCAGCGTTTTTCCTGCACTGTCAAACAGATGTATCTTTTCTGGCGAAACTGTCAGCATCGCCATTTCCCCGCGTTTGAGGTTGGCTGTTTCAGGAATTTTAGCAACAACAGGTTCTTCAACACCATTGATCTCGACGTAAATGTTGGTCACTTCACCCAACGATTCCACAAGTGAGATTTCACCTTGAATGAGCTTGGTTTTCGCCGTCGCCATGTTCATATCTTCGGGTCGGAAACCCACATGGACTGACTGCCCTTGCATGTCCGCATCAGTTGATATTGGCACTGTCAATTTGCCACCACTGACCAGTTCAACCGTGGTCTGTTTGCCAGCCTTCACAACAGTTGCCGGCATAACATTCATCGCGGGCGAACCGATAAACTGAGCAACAAAAAGATTGGCTGGACGTTTGTACAAATCAATCGGCGCGCCAACCTGTTCAATACGACCATTCGACAAAACAACAATTCGGTCCGCCAAAGTCATAGCTTCCACTTGGTCGTGCGTCACGTAAACCATTGTGGAGCTTGGAAGACTTTCCTTCAGTTTCGCAATCTCAATGCGCGTGGCCACCCGCAATGCTGCGTCCAGATTTGAAAGAGGTTCGTCAAACAGAAACACTTTGGGGTCACGGCAGATCGCTCGACCAATAGCCACACGTTGGCGTTGACCGCCCGACAGAGCACGCGGCAAACGATTGAGATAGGGTTCCAATTGCAAAATAGACGCCGCTTCGCGCACGCGCTGATCAACTTCAGCTTTGGATTTTTTGGCGATCTTCAAACCAAACGCCATATTGTTGTACACGCTCATATGCGGGTACAGCGCATACGATTGAAACACCATGGCAATGCCACGCTTTGAAGGCGGCACTTCATTGACGCGCGTGCCATCAATTTCCATTTCCCCGTCAGTGATGGATTCCAATCCAGCAATCATGCGCAACAAGGTGGATTTTCCGCACCCTGATGGTCCAACGAACACCACAAATTCGCCCTCTTCGATCTCCAAATCCACGCCATGCATCACTTCGGTGGCGCCATAAGACTTTCGAATATTGGTTAGTTTCACAGCAGTCATGATTTATTCTCCCCAACCACCAATTTGCGGGCAAAATAACTGCCAAAAGCATGTAAGTGGATTTGATCACCCTTAACGACTGCATTTGAGCCCGGCGATTTGACTTCTACAAATTCTGAAACTGGTGCTGAAATTTGAGCAGATTTCGCGCCCATGTTGATTGCTACAAACATCGTCGCGCCTGCATGGGATCGCGTGAAGGCCACAACATTTTCGTCATCGGAAACGAATTCAATTGTACCTTTCGCGAACTCAGGAAATTGTCGCCGGAACTCAAGCGAAGAGCGATAATGTTGCAGCAGGGAATTCTTGTCGCCAGACTGATAATTGACCGCGATGGCCGCATGCTCGGTTGGAACAGGCAACCAAGGTTTTGCATTCGAAAAACCACCATTTTGCTGATTGTGTTCCCAGGCCATTGGCGTACGGCAACCATCGCGCCCCTTAAATTTTGGCCAAAATTGAATGCCGTAAGGGTCCTGAAGCTTGTCAAATGGAATATCAACTTCAGGCAGTCCCAACTCTTCACCTTGATAAAGACAAACCGACCCTCTCAACGACAAAATCAAACTCGTGGTCATCTTGAGAAACGCATCACGGTCTTCCACATCTTCAGTCCAACGTGAAGCGTGTCGTACGACATCGTGATTTGAAAATGCCCAACAAGACCAACCATCAGGTGCTTGTTTTTCAAAGTCCATCATCGTTGCGCGAACCTTATCAGCGGACAATTTTTCCGGTGATAGGAAGTCAAACGAATAACACATATGCACTTTGTCACCACCTGATGTGTATTCAGCGACAATCTCTAACCCGTGTTCAGCATCACCTACTTCACCCACAGCTGCAGCCGCAGGATATTCGTCCAAAAGTTTGCGAAAGCGTTTCAAAAACGCGATGTTTTCTGGCTGGTTCTTATCGTAGAGATGAGATTGGAAATTATATGGGTTCACTTCTGGTGCGATTGAACAATTGCGTTGTTCCATCGGCAATCCAGGATTGGATTCCAATCCCGTGCTGTGAACGTAAAAATTAATCGTATCGAGACGAAACCCATCCACACCCCGATCCAACCAAAAGCGGATCGTATCCAAAAGCGCGTCCTGAACCTCCATATTGTGGAAATTCAGATCTGGTTGGCTCGTTAGAAAATTATGCAAATAGTACTGACAGCGTGTTGTATCCCATTCCCATGCTGACCCACCAAAAATTGACAGCCAGTTGTTGGGAGGCGTGCCATCTAAATTCGCATCAGCCCATACATACCAATCGGATTTTGGGTTGTCTTTGCTGGAACGACTTTCAATGAACCAGTCATGTTGATCTGAAGAGTGAGAAATCACCTGATCAATCATAACTTTCAAACCCAGCGCATGCGCTTTGGAAATCATCTCATCAAAATCATCCAGCGTGCCGAAAATAGGATCAACTGAGGTGTAATCAGAAACATCATATCCAAAATCGAGCATTGGCGATTTGAAGAAGGGAGAAATCCAAATAGCATCTACACCAAGTGAAGCGATGTAATCCAAACGCTTGGTGATGCCGCGCAGGTCGCCTATTCCATCGCCATTGCTATCTTGAAATGAGCGCGGGTAGATTTGATAAATGACAGCGCCACGCCACCAATCTGCATCCACTTCGCGACCCAAAACGACTGGTGTTGCGTCATTTTGTTGGATGTTTTGAACAACATTCATGGATTTATCCTCCCTTCACTGAACCAGCCAACAAGCCGCGCACAAAGTAGCGCTGCAGGGACAAGAAGACGGTCAGTGGAACAACAATTGTGATAAAGGCGGAGGTCGCAAGGATTTCCCAATCCCCTCCCCTCGTGCCAAGTAAATCTTTCAAAGCGGATGTCAAAACCGTTTTGGTTTCACCATCACCCAAAAATACTTTTGCCACCAAGAGGTCGTTCCATACCCATAGGAATTGGAAGATCGCAAATGATGCCAATGCGGGCAGCGAAAGCGGCAGCACGATTTTGTAGAAAATCTGAAAATGGGTCGCGCCATCGATGCGCGCAGACTCCATGATTTCTCCTGGCAGGCCAGCCATGTAGTTTCGCAACAGATATATCGCCAGCGGCAAACCAAAGCCCGTATGGGCCATCCAGATGCCCCAATAAGACTTCGCATCAATGCCGAACACATTTCCGATATCATTGTACAGCGACAACAAAGGAATAAGCGAAAGCTGAAGCGGCACGACCAACAATCCAACAATAGTGGCCGTAATCAACGCGCGTCCGGGATACCGCATCCACGCCAGCGCATAAGCTGCAAATGCCGCGATTAAAATCGGAATAAACGTAGCCGGAATGGTCACCACAGCCGAGTTCAAAAACGCCTGTCCAATGCCATCACGGGTCAGCACACGCTTGTAATTGTCCAAAGTGAAAATCGGAGGCTCGTTGGCACGATACACAAAGCGCGCATCACGGGCACGGGTGATCTCACTTTCACTTGTCAAACGATATGCGCCGTCTGACTGTACGCTGACACTTATGCCCTTGCGAAGCAGCGCAGTTTCACCAATTTCGGCTTTCTCATCGCTATCGAGCTTTTTCCCAGTCGCGGCAAAGCCTTCAACAATGGATTGCGAACCTTCTGGAAAAATTCGTCCTTCGATCACCCATTTGCCATCTATCAGCTTTTGACCGTCAAGACTTGGCGGAACATGGCGCGCGTTTCGCGAAGACCTAAAAGGCGCTGTCCACCAGCCAGAGGATGAAATCTGTGCCTTGTCTCTGAAAGACGACACCAGAATTCCAACGGTCGGCAAAGACCAGATAACAACCAGCATAAGGACACTGAGGTGAACTGTGATCCGACCAAAAGTAGAGTTGCCCATCAACCAGTCCCCTTGTCTTGTGAGGCTTGTCGAATGTTCCAGATCATGATCGGAAGCACAGCAATCATAATGGTCAGCGCGACCACAGATGAATATCCGTCATGATCACCGCGCACCAACCAGAAGAACATGTAATTCGCCAGCACCTGGGTATCCCATTGACCATCTGTCATGGTGAACACGATGTCGAAAACCTTCAAAACCAGAATGGTAATTGTTGTCCAGACAACCATCACGGTTCCCATGATCTGAGGCACCATAATTTTCCAGAAAATTTGAAATCCGTTGGCACCATCCAGCGTTGCAGCTTCAATTGTTTCTTCGGGTATTCCCCGTAAGGCTGCCGATAAAATCACCATCGCGAAACCGGTTTGAATCCAGATCAATATGATCATGAGGAAAAAATTATTCCAAAACGGCATGTCGATATAAGACGTCGGGTCTCCGCCAAACAGTTGTACCACAGCATTCAACAGACCGATCTGTGTCTCCCCAGACTGGAATTCGTAGATGAATTTCCAAATCACCGATGCACCGACAAACGAAATCGCCATTGGCAGAAAGATCAGAGTTTTCGCAAATGTCCCCCACCAAATGCGGTCGGCCATAACGGCAATCACCAACCCCAGAAATGTACAAGCCGCCGGAACAACAATGATCCACATAAGATTGTTGAACACGGCTTCCCAAAACGCTGCTTGTGAAAACACAAACGACCAGTTTTCCAACCCGACAAAAGCCTCGGAATTCTTATCCATGAACGAGTTAATGACGGTCATCACCAATGGATAGAAAAGAAACAGACCTAGAAACAAAAGCGCTGGAAACAGGAAAAGCCAAGGGCGGATTGCTGAGCGGCGATGCTCATTGTGGATGTTAATCTCGTTGCCAGTAACATCGCTGGGCAAGGCTTTGTCGAGAACGACGTTTGCACCCCAAAAATATCCAATGCACACCACAATTCCGGCAACAATAGATATGGATGCAAAACCAATTTGCCCCCAAGCCGCTTGCGATAATCCAAACAGTTCCATGTGACGTTTCCGTTGCTGTGCGTTGACACAAATTCGTAATCATCAAACCACATCGCATGTGGTCAGAGCATCACGAGCCTTGATGAAAGAAGACGCAGCCGATCAATCGAAGACCGGCTGCGCAAAAGATGACTTACTTTATGTCGTCCCAAGATTTTTGGATGCCATCAGCCACTTCTTGTGCTGATTTTCCTGACACGAAGTCCACCATGCCAGACCAAAATGTGCCTGCACCAATGGCGCCTGGCATCAGGTCCGAACCGTCAAAACGGAAGGTTGTCGCATTCAAAAGAATATCGCCTTGCGCCTTCATGGTTGCACTTGGATAGATATCCGTATTCACGCCTTTATGGGGAGTGAGGAAACCGTTTTGCGCCATGTAGAGTTCGTGAGAAAGCGGAGATTCCAAGAACTTGATGAACGCACGTGCGCCTTTGGATTCTTTTGTCATCGCAAACAACGTGCCTGCGCCAAGAACTGGATTGCCCAAGTCTTTTTTCGCAGCAAATGGTGGCATGTAGAAGAAGTTTGCATCTTCACCCAGTTTTGTCCCTTCTGGGAAAAACGCTGGAATGAATGAAGCCTGACGGTGCAAGTAGCACTTTGGCGGCGTTGCAAACATACCTTTTGGGCTATCACGGAAGTCTGTTGTTCCAACAGCGCTTGCGCCACCGTCGACATATTTGTCGTTCTTGGCGAATGTGCCAAACGTTTCAATGGCTGCCACAACTTTAGGGTCGTTGAACTTCAACTCGTTAGAAACCCATTTGTCGTAGTCTGCTGGCGATTGAGTGCGCAGCATAATGTCTTCAACCCAATCAGTTGCTGGCCAACCTGTAGCGGCACCCGATCCGAGACCGATGCACCATGGCGTACCACCATCGGCAACAATCTTATCAGACAAAGCAATGAGCTCTTCCATCGTTTTTGGAATTTTATAACCAGCATCTTCAAAGGCATCTGGCACATACCAAACGAGAGATTTTACATTCACGTTGTAAAACATGCCGTAGAACTGATCTTTGCCAGACTTGTCCGCATAAGTTCCAAGATCAACCCATGACTGGCCCGCTGCGTAATTGTCGAGCACGGCTTTCTTGGCGTCATCACCAAGCGGCACCAAACCACCCTTTGCTGCAACATTGGCTGCAAGGCCTGGTTGCGGGAATACGGCAAGATTTGGTGGAGAACCAGCTTCAACATCGATATTGATCTGCTGCTCGAAAGAGTCTGAACCAGTGTATTCAACATCTGCACCAGTCAGTTCTTCAAAGATTTTCAAAACCCGTTCAAAGTTTGCCTTTTCGTTGCCTGTCCAAGGACCGAAAACGGTGATTTTTTCACCCTTAATGTCCATTGATTTGAATTGTTCGGCTTCAGCCCAATTGTATGGACCTGAGCCAACGGTGATGTTTTCATGTCCATCGGCAAAAGCACCACTGGTAGACAAGGCCAAGGCCATAATACCGGTTGCAAGTATTTTCTTCATTATTTCCTCCACTAAAGCCCAAATTGGTTCATGGGCAAAATTCCTATACGCGTCGTGTTGCGCATCACACCCTCACACTTTTCCAAAGCGCTTTGGATTTCTAGGAGAATGTCTTTGCCAATGCCATCTGTCAAGCGTTGAACTCAAAAACCCATACAAATAAGAGTTTGGTGGGAAGTCGTTTGCATTTTATGGCGAATTGCTTGCATCTGGCATTCGGCTATGTCGATATATGTCAAATCGCTTTGAATAATATGTTCGTCATGGTCACCGCCCCAATAAATTTAAAAAAGCTGTCCGAAATGTTGGGCCTGTCGCAAACGACAGTCAGCCGCGCGCTGAATGGATTTCCAGAGGTCAGTGAAAAAACCCGCAAGCGTGTACAAGAAGCTGCAAATGCGTTGAACTATCGCCCAAGCCCAAGCGCCGCCAGTTTGGCAACCGGCAAAACGCGCTCCATCGGGCACGTCATTCCAGTTTCAGAACATCGAATGATAAACCCCCATTTCTCTGATTTTTTGGCGGGTGCAAGCGAAATTTATGCGGCAGCCGGATATGACATGTTGTTGCGCATGGCGAATGCTGGCGAAGAAGAGGATATCTATCGCGATTTCGCAAGCAGAAGACGCGTCGATGGAGTTGTGGTTCACGGACCAAAGACAATCGAACCCCGGATTGATTTGCTAAAATCGATTGATCTGCCCTTCGTTGTCCACGGGCGCTCAGGTGCAGATGCAAATTCCTATTCCTGGCTGGATGTGAACAATCGCGAAGCGTTTCGAAAGGGAACCGAGCTCTTGATTAAACAAGGGCACGCCAACATTGCTTTGATTAACGGCTTGGAGAGTATGAATTTTGCCAAGCGCCGACGTGCTGGATTTGAAGCCGCTCTAGAAGCCAATAAGATTGCGGTTGATCAACGTCACATCTGCAGTGCCGATATGACAGAAACATACGGTCACGATGCAACCTTGGCCCAGTTGAAGCTCAGCTCGCCGCCAACAGCCATTATGTATGCTTCAATTCTTCCGGCCATGGGCGGAATTCGCGCTTTGAACGAACTTGGGCTACAACCCGGTAAAGACATCGCGATTATCACTTATGATGACGAGTTGTCGTTTCTACAATCACCTGATGGCACAGATACTCCGCCCTTTTTCACAGCTATAAGTTCATCAATTCAGGCTGCCGGAAAACGTGTTGCCGAAATGCTCCTTCAACAAATTGACAATCCAATGCAAAACCCGATCAACGAACTTTGGGAAGCTGAAATTGTGCACGGGAAAACCACGAGTTCAGCTGGCAAATAAAAACACTAGTGTGCCGTCACTCGTTTAGAACATCGTTCGCGCTTCGAGCTTATGGCCTGAATTTGTGCTCAAGTGTTCCTAAAAGACCATGGGTTGCTGCGATTCAATTCTGCTACTAACTAAAGTCGAATCTTCCCGAGAAAGACACCATCAATGATCACACCCACTGCTTCGTTCAAGGACAATTTGCAACTGATGCCATCGGTCGAGAACCTCATTCGTATCGACCTGACCAACCCTGCAGGCGACATTGTTGCATCAATTGAAAATCAACCTGGCAAACAAGGCTCACTGGTTGTGTATCAATATCTGAAACAAGTCTTCGGAACCATCGATGCCAAAGCGGCGGCCCACGGCATGGAGGTTTTCGCCGAGCACACACAGGATGCTAAAAAACGGCCCGGCGCACACCCCAACATTGACCGTTTGCTGGATATTGTCGAAGGCAGTGATGCTTTGGACGTTCAACTTGTCCACGCTTAGATTGGTCATTCGAACTGCTGTATCACGCAGTCCGCATCATATGATTTAGCAGATAGGTTCGGGCGGAGCCTTCACGGCGATTGAACACCCTGTCGATTCAAAGTGATCGCGTAGAGACTAGTTGTGGCAGTGATGAACAACTGATGTTTCGCACGGCCACCAAAGCAAACATTTGACACCAATTCCGGCACCAAAATCTTACCCAGCAACTTTCCCGCTGGGCTGATACAATGCACCCCATCAGCCGCCGAAGACCAAATGTTTCCGTCGCTGTCAATTCGCAAACCATCGCTTGCACCTGGCGATACGGTGTGAAAATTTGCACCATTTTTTAGCGTATCGTTTTCCACATCATATTTACGGATATGTCGGTCAGCGTCTTCTTTAAACATCGCGCCCGTGTCGGCCACATAAAGCGAAGTTTCATCTGGTGAAAACGCCAAACCGTTTGGGCAATCCATATCTATAACAACCGCCGCTATCGAAAAACTGGTCGGATCAACGCGATAGACATGACAGGGCAATTCTTGTTCAGATTTGTAACCTTCATAGTTGGTCATGATGCCGTAATGGGGGTCAGTGAACCAAATTGATCCATCTGACTTAACGACAACATCATTGGGAGAATTCAGCCTTTTGCCTTCAAACCGTTCAGCGATGACTGTGATCGAGCCGTCATATTCAGTGCGCGTGACACGGCGCGTACCGTGTTCGCAGCTGATCAACCGCCCCTGAAGATCTCGCGTATGACCGTTAGAATAGTTCGACGGTTCGCGGTAAATGGAAACACCTTCGCCAGGTGTCCACCGCATAATGCGGTTGTTTGGAATGTCCGAAAACAACAGGCAATTTGCATCACCAAACCAGACAGGACCTTCAACCCAATCAAACCCAGTTGCTAGTTGTTTCACAGGAGCATTGCCTAAAACATAAGTTGAGAACTCCGGGTCGTGGGCTTCAAAAAATGACATTGGATATTCCTTCTACCACGGGAGGGTCATACAAAACTTATTTGGGTTTTCATGGCTTGGCTTCGATCACCCGCCAATTCAAATCCTGCCACTGCATCATCGAGTTTCACAGTGTGAGAGATCAAGGGCTTGGTGTTGATGATGCCATTTTGCATAAGCTGAACCGCCATGGCGAATTCTTCATGGAACCGGAATGAACCGCGCAGATCAAGTTCCTTGGCTGTCAGTGCTTGCATTGGAACACTCATATCGCCGCCCAATCCGAGTTGCATCACAACACCCTTTGGGCGCATGGACGCAATGCCCGCCGCCAATGCAGGGGCAGCACCAGAGCATTCAAGTAAAACGTCGAAATACCCCTTGCCAGCTTGATAGGTCTCCAACCCGTTGGGATCGGTGGCAGTATTGATCGTCTTGTTGGCCCCCACTTTATCGGCAAATTCAAGAGCTGAATCTGTCAGGTCCGTTATGACAATTTCCGCTGCACCAGCAGCTCTGGCTGCAAGGACAGACAATGTGCCAATCGGCCCTGATCCAGTAATCAAAACACGTTTTCCCAGCATTTCGCCTGCCCGACGGGTCGCGTGCAGACAAACTGAAAGCGGTTCTGCCATGGCTGCTTCACCGCTGGTGAGACCACGCGCATCAATACATTGGCTTGCCTTCACCACAATCAACTCACGAAAGGCTCCTTGGATATGAGGGTACGGCATTGCAGAGCCGTAAAACTTCATATTCTCACAATGGTTTTGTTGACCCTTGTGGCAATACTGACATTGATTGCACGGCCTTGATGGAGACACTGCAACGAGATCGCCCTGCGCCAAACCTTCTACATTTTCACCAATCGCTTCTATTCGTCCGGAAACTTCGTGACCCAAAATCATCGGTTGCTTCAAACGGATGGATCCAAATCCACCATGATTGTAATAGTGCAAATCTGAGCCGCAGATACCACCGGTTACGATCCGCACCAGCACTTCGCCTTCTTGAGGCTCGCGGGCTTCCGCTTCTTCGACACGCAAGTCTTTTGCACTGTGTATGACAATAGCACGCATAAAATTTCCTAGGTGTGTTCTGGAGCGTTGGGCTCGCTCAATATCGCAAGTGATGTTTCGCTTTGGCCAAGTAAAGAAACAGCGTTTCGCAAAACCGCTTTTGGAGACTTGGATATATCAACAGTCACTGACGGTTCGGAAGGGTCTGGCGCTTCTAAGGCCTCAAACTGACTGTTCAGCAATTCGACGGGCATAAAGTGACCAGCTCGTCTGCTCATCCGCTTAGCAATAACTTGCTTGGATCCAGACAAGTGAATGAAGAAAATCGGTTCGCCTGCTTTTTCTTTCAAGAACAAGCGATACGTTTTTTTGAGCGCGGAACACCCCGCAAAAACCACACCTGTTTCCGATGCCATTGTCTTGGCAACATTCTCAAGCCATGGCCAACGGTTTGTATCGGTAAGAGGCGTGCCTTCGCTCATAAGTTTGATATTGGCTTCTGGATGAAGATCATCCCCTTCCAGATAGATCCCTGAGAACTCATTAGCCAAGGCTTTGCCGATGCTGGATTTTCCACATCCGGACACGCCCATGACAATAAATAATCTGGTCATTTCTTGTGACATCCCCTTCCCTCACAAGCTGGCAGTAATGCCGCCATCCACATAGATTGTTTGCCCGTTCACAAATTCAGAAGCAGCGGAACTTAGAAAAATGCAAGCTCCCACCAGTTCTTCAACCTTGCCCCACCGTCCAGCAGGCGTGCGCTTTTCCAACCATTTCGTAAATTCAGGATCGGCGACCAGAGCAGCATTTAAGGGAGTATCAAAATATCCAGGCGCCAAAGCATTGCATTGCAAACCGTGCTGCGCCCAATCCGTTGCCATGCCTTTGGTCAAATTGCCCACCGCACCTTTTGTGGCCGTGTAAGGCGCAATTCCCGGACGCGCCAATGATGTTTGGACAGATGCGATATTGATGATCTTGCCGCGCTTTCGTTTGATCATATGACGCGCGACGGCTTGGCCCACATTGAAGACGGAAGCCACGTTGGTCGAGAGCAGTTTTGAGAACATATCTTCAGGAAAGTCTTCCAAAGCAGTGCGAAATTGCATCCCCGCATTGTTCACCAGAATATCAATGGCACCGTTTGATTTCTCAAACCCATCAACTGCGTTCTGAACCGCAGCATGGTCAACCACGTCAAATGGAAGTTCGTGCACATTAATCCCTTCGGCTTTCAATTGGGAAGCTGCATCCGCAAGCTTGTCAGCATCACGTCCATTCAAAACAATCGTTGCGCCAGCCTCAGCAAGGCCCTTTGCCAATGCGAACCCAATTCCCTGCGATGAGCCTGTGATCAGCGCTGTCTTATTGGAAAGGTCAAAAAGTGGATGGGACATGATTTAGTATCTCGCAAAGATTATTATTGTTCGGTTGGCGGCAAAACCGCCTCAAGTTTTACAACCAAAAATGGGTTGCAAATTGTGGATGTATTCAACCTCTTCCCACAAAGGGCATAGATGTTGCCATCACGGTCATGAAAAGCACGTTTGCATCGAGAGGCAAACTTGCCATGTGAAAAACAGACTTCGCTACATTTTGAACATCCATAACAGGTTCGGGCTTTATAGATAGATCGGCTTGCGGAACGCCATCTCCCATAGAAGATGTCATGTTGGAAGCTGCATTGCCGATATCGATTTGCCCACATGCAATATTGTACGGGCGTCCATCCAAAGCGATGGTTCGCGTCAATCCAGTGATTGCATGTTTGGCGCAAGTGTAGGGCGTGGAGCCAGGTCGCGGCATTGTAGCGGAAATGGAACCGTTATTGATAATGCGTCCCCCTTGCGGATTTTGCTGGCGCATAAGATTGAACGCTCCGCGCGCTGCCAAAAAAGCTCCTGTCACATTTACATCGATGACCTTGATGAAATCCTCAACGGGGATGTCACCGATTGGTCTTGCCGGAACGTTGTTGCCTGCATTGTTGAACAAGACATCAAGGTGGCCGTGGTCAGCTTCAATCTTGTTGTAAAGAGCATCCACTTGTTCTGGATTGGTGAGATCGGCAGAAATGGCCGAGGCATTTTCTGTACCGATCAAGCTCACTGTTTCTTCAAGTGCATCCATACGCCGTCCAGTCACAATGACGTGGTGTCCATTTTCAGCCAAAGTTAAAGCACACGCACGTCCGATACCCGAACCTCCGCCCGTTACCAGAGTTGTTACAGTCATGATGCTATTCCTTTAAATTGAGATTTTGCTGACGTTGGCGGTTCTGAAAATCAAACGTCCACTGCTGTGCAAATTGGATAAATGTCTCAAATGAACTAATTGACAGGTGTCAGAAGTGGATCTCCGGCAAAAAATGCAGCCAAATTATCGCGCTGCAATTGGCCCATCACCTTGCGGGTTTCTGTTGTTCCAGATGATTGATGCGGCTGAAGCAACACGTTGCTCAATGCCAAGAAACGCGGATTGATTTGCGGTTCGTTTTCAAACACATCCAAACCAGCTCCGCGTATGGTTTGGTTTTCAAGAGCGTTTAACAATGCTGCTTCATTCACTGTTGTTCCTCGTGACGCATTTACCAAAAGTCCATCAGCACCAAGCGCATTAAGTGCTTCTGCGCCCACCATACCAACCGTTTCAGGTCCACCTGAAAGCGTGACGATCAAAATGTCGACCACCTCAGCCATGCTCACAATATCATCGTGGTGAACCCAACCATTCGTGTCTTTTGGTGAACGAGAATAGTAGTGAATGTCTCCACCAAAGGGTTGAAGCCGTTCGGCAACAGCACGCCCGATGCGCCCAAGACCCACGATCCCGACGGTTTTCCCAGAAACTTTACTGCCCAGTTGATACGCACCTTGTTTTGCCCAATTGCCTGAAGTGATCCATTCTGACGCGCCGACCATTCCACGCGACTGAGCAATCACCATACCAACGGCAAGGTCTGCAACATCGTCCGTCAAAACGTCGGGAGTGTTGGTGACCTTGATCCCTTTGGAAGACGCATGAGCAACGTCAATCGTATCGTAGCCAACACCGTAATTTGCAATCATTCCCAGTCTGGGAAATGCATCCATGATGCTCGCACCAAGTTGCTCGTGGCCTTTGAAAGCAAATGCTTCCACATTGGCAATTGCTTCGCTGCTCAAATCAGCAATCTTTCCACCATGTGGCAGGTTGTGAATCACATATGTGTCTTCCAATGGCCCTTGGTCCCAATCATCATAAGTTTCAAAAGTCAGAATATGGGGTTTCATGATGTCGTTCCGATCTTTGTGGTTCTTGTTCGCTCAGTTTTGATCATGGTTGCTCCCGCCGAACGCCCAACCCAATTGGTTTTCGTTGATTGCCTGGAAGGTCTGGATCAGGGCCCCAGATCGCTTGATAAGTATCGAGTGCAAGGCCGCGTTTTTGCAAAACAACAAAAACAATAACTAAAACGACAAACCAGCTGATCATTACGATGAACATCCATTTGGGAGCGTTGGCGATCCACAAGCCCAGAAATGTTGTCGCCCACGCAACAAGAATGGCAAAATAGCCCAAGCTTTTGTGCATATATTCAAACGCCAACCGTCTTGGCGTCATATCGTAGTGATCACCATGAACGCTGCCATTAATATCTACTTCTGTGGGGCCGCCTTTGCTGCCGCGCAACCAACCTGCCAGCAATTGCAGCGCGCAAATACTCACAAGAACCCAACCAATCACCCTATGAACCCAAGCGACAAAAGAATCGCCAGAGCTGCTCCAGATCAGCCACACCGCAACCAGCACCAACACAGCACCGCATGTTTGCAGTATCCAATGGGAATGCCACCAAACTTGACTGTCCAATTTTTCTGGCCATTTTTGTTTGGGTGTCGTTTTCAGAAACCGCGCGATGAGAATGCCAATGGGAAACAGAAAACCCCATGCAGCGACCATCAATCTGCCATGCCAAGCAATAGCATCCGTCACCAAGTGAGCACGTGAGGGATCAATTGACGAAAACAGCCACTCCATCATCAGCCCTTAACAGCACCTGCTGTCATTCCTGTGATGATCTGTTTAGAGGCAACAAAAGTGAAGATAACTGGTGGAATGGCAAGCAACATCCCAGTGGCCATAATCACACCCCAGTCAATGTCATATTCAGTGATTGAGTTTACGATAGTGACTGGCACGGTTCTCGTGCTCCGGCCTGACAGTGCATTGCTCAATAAGAACTCATTCCAGGCTATTCGAAATGTGAATATTGCGGCCGCTGCAAGACCCGGTTTTATGATGGGCAACACTACCAGGAAAAACACTTGGAACGGATTGGCACCATCCATCTTTGCCGCTTCTTCAAGCTGGATTGGAACCTGAACAATAAAGCTTTGAAGGATCCAAATCACAAATGGCAAGTTCATGGCCACGTAGACTAAAATGATGCCCGTATAGGTTCCATCCAAGCCATACTGGAACGTCCAAATGCCAAACACAGGCACCAGCAATACGGCAGGCGGCACCATCCGCATCAGCAATGTGGTCATTGAGATCGGCCCACGGCCCATAAAGCGGAAACGAACCAACGCATAAGCCGCCATGCAGCCCACCACCAAAGTGATCGCTGTCGAGACCAGCGCTATGAAAATTGAATTGCCGAGCGCGCGACCAAAAGTCGGATCACAGTAATCAACGCTGGCAGGCGCATACCAAAGCACATTGCAAAGCACGGCTTCATAATTTCTGATGGTTGGAGTGAAAAAGAATGAGCCAACAGCCACATCGTTGACATCTACATTGGTCTTAAATGAGGTTGCCAACATCAACATGATCGGCCCCATGGCCATCACAATTAGGCAAACCATAAGCGCATAAAATGCCGGACTGGAACTCTTATTGGATTGAACAGACATCTCTTATGCCTCCTGCGCTTCTGCCCGCAAACGCGCAGCACGATTTTCAACCGCTTTGTTGTAGACAAACATGATGACGGTCAAAATCATGAGCAAGATCAGCAGGTAGTTCGACATAGCAGCAGCAACACCTAACTCTTGAAATTCCTGTGCCGTTCTGAAAATGCGCAGACTGAGGATTTCGGTCGACAAACCTGGGCCACCATTGGTCATCACCAACACCACTTCCAGAACTTTGAAAGCATCGATCAGTCTGAGCAAAAGCGCCACAATGAGAACAGGCATCATCAATGGCAATTTGATATGCCAGATCTTCTGCCATCCAGTTGCGCCATCAAGTTCCGCAGCCTCCAAGGCTGACTGAGGCAAAGACTGCAATGCCGCCAGAGACAATATGAAAATAAATGGTGTCCATTGCCAAACATCAGCAATAACAACTGCAACGAATGACCACGTGCCGTCAGACAACCAGGGTATCGGATCAAGGCCCCAACTCTTCAGCGTTCTGTTAAATATGCCGACTGTCGGGTGATACATATAGCGCCACATGAGACCCACCACGATCGGGGCAATCATCATAGGCAGAATAAAAATCGTTCGCAGCGCCGCCATGCCGCGCAATTTGCGATCCAGCAACAAAGCCAAACCAACGCCCAATAGCATTTCAAGAGATACGACAACCGCGGCAAATTTTAAGGTAACGCCAAAACTCTCGCGGAAGGCTTCATCATTCCAGAGATTTATATAATTTCGAAAACCAACGAACTCAGCTTCGCCAATATACTGGGAAGGCCGCCAATCTAGAAAACTTGCATAGATCATATAGCCGATTGGATAGAGAAGCGCGACTGCCAACAACAAAACTGCCGGAGCCAAAAACAGATATGGCGTCAATCGGTTGAGTTTTGAAGCTGTCGTCATGGGTGTTTTGATCCAAAGGAAAACAAGAAATTGATTGTAGCGATGCCATCGGGGCGAGACAGCATCGCTACTGAGTGTCCAACAAACTCTAAGTTGTTAGAACCTTTTTGAGGACTACTTCCAAGTATAATACCCGGCTTCATCCATGATGGCTTTTGCGCGTTCAGCAACGCCGTCCAAGCCTTCTTTGGGGTCCAAACCTTCGGTAAGAACTTTAGACATGGTTGTCCCGATGTCGGCGTTGATTTTACCCCAAGTTGGGATGATCGGACGCCAGTCTGGATCGGCATATTTCAATGCTTCCCCAAAGGTTGCCGAGTAAGGGTATTTGGCATTCAACTCAGCGTTTTCATATGTTGAGAAGCGTGATGGATTGCCACCTTGCATTGCAACCATAAGGTCGCCTTTTTTGGAAGTCAGCCACTGCATCAACAAGAATGCAGCTTCTTTGTTTTGGGCGTTGCGCGGAATGCCCACGCCAAAACCACCAGTTTGCGATCCGCGACGAACACCCTTGGGGTGCAAAGCGTAGCCAACTTTACCAGCAACCTTACTTTTAGACGGGTCTTCAAAACCCGCTGCAAAAGCAATGGAGTCCATAAACATTGCTGAAGTGCCTTGGCTGAAGGAAGCCGCAGCTTCAGCAGGACCAAATGTAGTTGCGCCTTCAGGGCCACAATCGACGATGGTCTTCAACGCATTTGCAGCTTTCACGCCAGCTTCGTTGTTGATAATCGGGTTCCATTCATCATCGAACACGCGTCCACCAAGTGGGGCAAGGTGCAACAAGAACGCATGGCTCGCTTGGTGACCAGAAGCTGCACGAGAAGCCATGCCGCCCATACCCTTTTCAACTTCTGGTATCTGACAAGCCACTTTCAAGAGTGCATCATAAGTCTCCGGAACTTCAATTCCATGCTTCTCGAAAATGTCTTTGCGGTAAGCAAGAACAGATGTTTCAGACCCGAAAGGAATACCGAAAAGCGACCCCGTTGGGCCAGGCAAGTAACCTTTTTTACCGCCAGCAACACCAATGTTTTGCACGTAACCGTCAATCAAATCATCGGCATCATATTTTGGATCTGCCAATTTTGGATTCATGAAGAAGCGCGCAAGATTTTCCAGTTGATCAGCAAAAACATAATCCGCTTTTGAAAACACAACGTAAGACATCAAATCGTAGTCGCCTTGGCGCTTGGTCAGTTCCAGCGTCGATTTTTCCCGCAGTTTCAAATATTGAAGCTGATCAACTTCAACTTTAATGCCAGTCTCTTTGGTGAATTCCGGCAGCACTTTCATAACCGCATTGTAATGCGGGTGAGCCGGAAAAATGGCTGTAACAGTTTGCCCTTTGTAAGCTTCATACGGACCCTTTGAATGTCCGTCGGCCATTGCAATTGTTGTTGTCGCGGAAGCGACAAGCATGGTTGTTGCAACGAATGTTGCGTTTAGTGATTTCAGCATAGTGGTTCCTCCCTTGCTGCCTTTTAAAGTCGTCGTTCAGTTTCTTTGTCGAACACCATGAGTTCTTCAGTGCGCACGCCAAATTTCAAAACACCACCGGTTTTCATGGGGCTTGAACTTTCGTGCTCCACCAGAATTTCTGCCTCGCCGCATTTGGTCACCAAAGTTGATTGAGCACCGAGATACTCAGAAACAACAAGGCGCAATTCGATCGGTGCACCCGTTTTAACGTCGGTGCTAAATGATGAAGGGCGCACGCCAAGTGTGATTTCCCTTTTGGAATAGTCCTTCAAATTAGAAGTCAGTTCCTTTGGCAAAGGCAGGTTAAATCCGTCACCACGTGCCAACAGTTTTCCTTTTTCAGAAACCAGTTCTGCATCCAGAAAATTCATCGTGGGGCTGCCAATAAATCCAGCAACGAATTTGTTTGCCGGTTCTTTAAACAGTTGCTCTGGCGTTCCTTCTTGTTGGATCACGCCTTCCGACATGACCACAATACGGTCGCCCAATGTCATGGCTTCGATTTGGTCATGGGTCACGTAAACCATATTCTTGTCGAGGGTATCGCGCATCTCTGCCAACTCAGTGCGCATCTTGCCACGCAGTTTGGCATCCAGATTGGACAGTGGTTCGTCAAACAAAAACGTTGATGCATCGCGAACAAGCGCACGGCCCATAGCAACACGCTGTCTTTGACCGCCTGAGAGTTCCGCAGGCTTTCGATCAAGCAGATGACCAATGTTCAGCATATCAGCTACACGCTTCACTTTGGTTTCAATTTCTGCAGTGGGTGTCTTCTTCAATCGAAGTGCAAAGGACATATTCTTTGCAATGTTCATATGCGGGTAGAGAGCATAGTCTTGAAAAACCATCGCAAGATCACGGTCTTTGGATGCAAGGCCGCTGATGGGATTTTCATCAAAGAAAATCTCACCACCGCTCAATTCTTCAAGACCTGCCAGAATTCTGAGCGTGGTCGACTTACCACACCCCGAAGGCCCAACGAGCACCGTAAACTCTCCATCGTTCAACGACAGATCAAGCGGTGGCAACACGCGAACGGCGCCAAAGCTTTTTTCCACCTGCTCGAAACGAATTGTTGGCAACTGGACCTCCCAATCAAAACTTGCCTTGCTTGACGATAGGAAAGAGGAACGCTGGATCATTCACAACGACAATTTTCAAAAAGGACGTTAGCGCTAACGTAAATCTGTGATATGGTCACCGCGTAATTTGGCGGAGAGAATTTGATGTTGACCCCAAAGAAGTCGGGAGAACGTTCAAAGATTGAAGACGTTGCCCGAGAGGCTGGCGTGAGCATCATGTCAGTGTCTCGTGCGATGCGTGGAGTCGAGGGATTATCTGCCAAGAAACGTGCGGAAATTCTCAGAGTTGCAAAACATATTGGGTATGAACCCAGCAGCGTGGCAGGCTCTTTAGCAGCTGCCAACTCAACGCTCATCGGAATTTCTGTTCCCACTTTGGCGGATGATGTTTTCGGAGAAATCTTTGATGGCATGCGTCCTGTGTTTAACAATGCGGGCTTCCAAACCGTGTTCGACACCACGGAATATCAGCAAAAAAGGGAGGAACGTTGGATCGACCGAATGATCAGTTGGCGGCCGGCAGGAATTGTGCTCAGCGGTGTTGATCACAGCAAAGCAACGCGTCGCAAACTCATAAACAGCGGCATTCCAACTCTCGAAATTTGGGACTATTCAGACGATCCAATCGACCTTTGTGTAGGCATCGATCACTATCAAGTGGGAAAAATGATGGCCGAACATTTGCTGGAATTGGGATACTGCAACCCAGCCTATGTGGGAGTGGAATATCAACGCGATCAACGCGCGGACAAACGTTTAGAAGGCTTTCAAGATGCCTTCGAAAACGCCGGATTTAGCCTCTCTGCCATCGTTCGGCTTGAAGAATCAGTGTCTTTCGATGCTGGAAAACAAGGCGTAATCGAAGTGTTTGAAACCGCAAAAACATCGCCAGATTTGGTCTATTTTTTAAATGACCACATGGCTGTGGGTGGCCTCTTAGAATGTGAAAGACGCGGAATTGATGTGCCGACAGACATGGGAATTGTCGGTTTCAATGGTCTCAACATCAACACCGTTTTAGCCAAGTCGATCACAACTTCAATCACACCGCGCACTCAAATGGGCAGCAAAGCTGCCGCACTTTTGGTGGCTCGAATTCTAAATGTTGCAACAGAAAACTGCGTTTTACTCCCGGTAGAATTATACCCCGGCCAAACTGTTCGCAATTGAGACAACGCAAAAATCCAGTTCGAAGTGACTGGGTCTTCTGCACAATTGATTTCATGCTTACGCAAACGGCAAATTGGTAACTTCCTATTCAATGCCGGTGTCTGAATTTCTGAAAGCCTTTGCGACAATCCGCAAGCGGGTCATATGATCGTAAAGTGTGTTTCGCGGAATGCCCAGCCGTTTGGCAGCCATACTCACCTTACCGTTTTCCATGGCAAGTGCCTGTTCGATAACTTTGCGTTCGTGCAATTCAAGTTGCTCACTGAGTGTCCCACCTTCAACAACCGATTGTTGATCCACAAGCTCATCTCTGATGGCACGATTTTCTAGAACCAAAGATCGGTGGTCCAACGCTCTTCTCAATGTATCGATCAGCCGATCAGGGTTACACGGCTTTTCCAGATAGTCGTAGGCGCCTTCTTTCATGGCGCGCATTGCGGTTGGCACATCGGAATATCCGGTCAACAAAACCACGGGCAGATCTGGATCGCGGGCGCGAACGAAGTTCAGGACTTCAAATCCATCACGATCAGGCATCTTGATGTCAGACAGGACAACCCCTTTAAAATTTGAGCGAATGGACCGTCGCGCTTGCGTGAAACTGCTGGTTGGGATCGGTTCCAAATCTTCCAGCTCAAGTGTTTGAACAATAGAGCTTCGAAGAGCACTGTCATCTTCAATGATAAGAACTTTGGTTGTCATTCAGCACCCTCAATCTTCGGCAGGTCGACCCTGAACTCGGCACCCTTCTCCAAATTTCGACATATAAGTTGCCCGCCGAAATGAGAAATCAGACCAAAGGAAAGAGCAAGTCCCATGCCCAAACCCTTAGATGCACCAAGTTCCTTAGTTGTATAAAATGGTTCAAATACCCGTGCGGGATCTTCAATTCCTCCACCCGTATCACGAACAATGAGCGAAACGTTTTTGTCGTCATGCTCGACCAAAACTGTCAGCAGTTTTTCATCGCGGGTCTGCATGGCATCGATGGCATTGGACACGAGATTCAACACCACCTGCTCCAAACGCAACTTTCCAGCAGTCACCAAAACGGGATGTTTTGGAACTGAAATTTGTTGCTCAATTGAGGCCGCCCGGATGTCAGTTTGCATCAAATCCACGGCCCGATACACAACTCCGCAAAAATCGACGCTCTCAGTCGGCGTGTGTTCTTGTTTTGCAAAAGCTCGAAGGTTCCCGATGATGCGCGTGATGCGCCGCACCTGATCCGCGATCTCTGTCAGATTTTTGGAGGCGTCTGCAACTCGTGACTTTTGCAATAAACGCTTCCCATTTTCCGCGAAGTTCAAAATTGCACCAAGTGGTTGATTGAGTTCATGGCTGACGCCAGCTGACAAACGGCCCAATGCTGCCAAGTTGGACGCCTCAACGAGCTCATTCTGTGTCTCTTTTAGTTCTTCTGTGCGTTCTTCAACCCTTTGCTCAAGAGTTGTGGAATGCCGTGACTCCAATGCCAATCTTCTGCGTTGTTGCACGAAGACTGCGGCGACCAGCGCCAAGGCCACCAAAAGTGCAAGCGCGAGCCACGTGCGCAACAAAGCAACTGCTCGTGCTGTGTCGGTTTCCAGCAGAATTTGACCCGTCATTTGCAACTGAGGGATTTGTAAACTCAAAGTTTGAACTTCAGTGACTTTCCCTTCGGTCGTTCGATAATCAGCGACTTTGGTTCCACTGAGTGTGGTTTTTTCTTCAAGTGGAAATGCAGCTTCCTCAGGATCAGCCGCGTTAGAGCGCATGAGGAGCCCTGATCGATTTCCCGAAACAGAAAGCCCTGCACTGTCAAAGAACACAATTGGTTCCGGCGTAATCGGCCATTCGAATTCTAAGTTGGCCAGGTTTGCGGAAACAACCACCACCCCTAAAGCCTTTGAACCTTGTCCAAGCACGCTGCGGCTCAATTGAACAAGCCGTTCACCCTCAAACACATCGACAGTAAATCCAAGGCTGCCATCCAGCGCGGTGCGAATGAGTTTTTTTGAGATAGGTGGTTTGCGTGAAGTAAAATTTGAAGACGCAACAAGTGTGTTGTTGAGATCAACCAAATCAATTCGCCAAGCCCCATATTTCAATTGAAGCAATGACAAATCCAAGTTCATATCCAAACCCCAGGCACCGTCCATAGACCTCGCAATTTTGGGGTTGTCGGCCACTATGTTCACCAGAACACGATAGACATCCATTTGTCCGCGCAACCGGCTTGCAGCTTCGGAAAGGCGCACCTGCCCGGCCCTGCGATCACTGGCCAGTCCGGACTCAAGTGCATCGAAATAGACCCACCCTGCAATGGCGGCCGCCACCAAACAATATAGCCCCAGCGCTACAGACAAAACTCGAAACACAAACAGCCTCTCCACAATCCGAAGGCTTACTCCTAAGGTTTACAACAACCCTTTGACAAGATTTTTGTCCGAAAAGTCGGAAAATCACGATCTCATTGGCACCCATGCACATCTCAACCATCTGAAATCATGTGAGAAAAAATTAATTGCCACTCACCTCTTGTGACATGCTCCCAATTTTTGCTCACATATAGGCCTGACACACAGGTGTGTTGGACAATGGGAGGAACCCTTATGAAAAATTTGATCAAAGCCGCGTTGGTCGTGGCATTCGCTTCAACATCCTCTGCTGCACTTGCTGCATGCGACGATGGTGAAATTGTTGTAAAATTCAGCCACGTTACAAACACTGACAAGCACCCAAAAGGTATTGCGGCCTCTTTGCTTGAAAAACGCATCAACGCTGAAATGAACGGCAAAATGTGCATGGAAGTTTTTCCAAACTCCACGCTTTATAACGACAACAAAGTTCTGGAAGCTATGTTGCAAGGCGACGTGCAGTTGGCGGCTCCATCACTTTCAAAATTTGAAAAATTCACCAAGAAATTCCGCATTTTCGACTTGCCGTTCATGTTCAAAAACATCAACGCGGTTGAGGCGTTCCAGGCATCTGAGGCAGGTCAAGGCATGCTCAACAGCATGCAAAAGCGTGGCTTGCAAGGGCTGGGCTACTGGCACAATGGTATGAAACAAATGTCAGCCAACAAACCCTTGATTGCACCAACCGATGCAAACGGTCTTAAATTCCGCGTTCAATCTTCTGACGTTCTGGTTGCTCAAATGGAAGCAATTGGCGGCAGCCCACAGAAAATGGCTTTCTCTGAAGTCTACGGAGCATTGCAACAAGGCGTAGTGGACGGTCAGGAAAACACATGGTCGAACATCTATGGTAAGAAGTTTTTTGAAGTGCAAGACGGCGTGACCCAAACCGATCACGGCATCATCGACTACCTGTTGGTAACATCAGTAGATTGGCTCGATGGATTGCCAGCAGATGTGCGTTCACAATTCTTGACAATCGTTTCTGAAGTGACGGAAACGCGCAACAAAGAATCCACGGCTGTCAACAATGATGCCAAAAAAGCGATCATTGATGCTGGTGGTAAAGTTGTGACTTTGACTGGCGAGCAACGTCAGGCATGGGTTGATGTGATGAAGCCAGTTTGGGCTAAATTTGCTGATGATGTTGGCCAGGACAACATCGATGCGGCTCAAAAAATCAACGCCGCAAGCAATTAAACTCTTCGACGAAGTCTAAGCGAAGAATGGGCGTCGGTATCATATATCGACGCCCCAATTTTAATGGGCATTACAATGTCGCAAGATACCACATCAAGAAGTCGACTTGATCGTTTTGAAGAAACGGTCATCGCAGTAATTTTAGGCGTGATGACACTTATGACGTTTGCAAACGTTGTCGCCCGCTATGTGTTCAATTCAAATATTTTCTATGCGTTGGAGCTCACAGTGTTTCTTTTTGCATGGCTTGTCCTTTTGGGTGCAAGTTATGCTGTTAAGAAAACTCTGCACTTGGGCGTAGATGCCGTTGTGGCTTTGTTTGCACCGTCTACAAAGCGCGCGCTCGCTCTTTTTGTGGTTGTGATTTGCGTTCTTTATTCATTGTTGTTGCTCAAAGGCGCGTGGGACTATTGGGCGCCTTACGCCAACCTGCCTCCAACTGAAGGACGCGTTTTGCCCCTTGGCTTTGTTGAAAAATATCGAGGTCAAGGATGGTATGAAACTCAGGATATTCCTGTTCCATTTTTTATGACGTGGCTTGCCGATGTTTTCAATGAAGGCGAAACATATGAAAAGCTTCCCAAAGTGGTTCCATATATAGTGTTGCCGATTTCAATGCTGCTTCTTGTCGTGCGCTTTTTGAAAGCTGGCGGGCGCGTTTGGCGAGGCGAGCAAGATCTTTTGATTGTCAGTCATGAAGCTGAAGAAGATGTCGCCGAGGCGGCTGCCAAATTGAAAGAAACCGACTGATGGAAATCTTACTTCTCTTTGTACTCGTCATCGGCTTGATGCTGGCAGGCGTGCCGATTGCCGTTGCGCTTGGCTTCTCGTCTATATCGTTTCTTCTCTTGTTTTCTGACAGTTCCCTCGCATCTGTTGCTCAAACTTTGTTTGAGGCCTTTGAAGGCCATTCAACATTGCTTGCCATCCCGTTCTTCATTTTAGCATCAAGCTTCATGTCGACAGGTGGTGTTGCTCAAAGGATTATTCGTTTCTCCATTGCACTTGTTGGTCACCTTCGCGGTGGGCTGGCAATCGCTGGTGTATTGGCCTGTATGATCTTCGCTGCACTTTCTGGCTCATCGCCAGCCACCGTTGTCGCCATCGGCAGCATCGTGATCGCAGCCATGCGCCAGGTGGGCTACACAAAAGAATTCGCAGCGGGTGTGATCGCCAATGCTGGAACTTTGGGCATTCTCATTCCACCTTCAATTGTGATGGTTGTATATGCAGCCGCTGTTGAAGTGTCCGTCGGCAGAATGTTTCTAGCTGGTGTCATTCCAGGCTTGTTGGCGGGCACGATGCTGATGATCGGCATCTATATTATGGCGCGTATCAAAGACATGCCGTCTGGCGACTTCAAAGGATTCCGTGAAATTTGGGACAGCTTCAAAGACGCCGTTTGGGGGCTGTTGCTGATCGTCATTATTATGGTGGGTATTTATGGCGTTCCGGGCATCACGGGCGCAATATTCACGCCGACCGAGGCGGCGGCGGTTGCATCCATTTATGCATTTCTAGTGGCCACATTTGTGTATCGCGACATGGGCCCCCTCGCCAATGGTGGGACGCTCATGCGCAGCCCTCAAGCGATCATCACCGCCTTTTGGCATGAGGATACGCTTCGCACTTTACGCGATGCTGGCAAATTGATCATCACTTTGATGTTTGTGATTGCCAATGCTCTGATTCTAAAACACGTGATTACAGACGAGCAAATTCCGCAGCAGATCACTCAGACCATGCTGGCTTATGGATTTGGTCCAATCATGTTCTTGATCATTGTGAACATTATTCTGCTGATCGGCGGACAGTTCATGGAGCCAAGCGGGCTGCTGGTGATCGTGGCGCCACTTGTTTTCCCGATTGCCATTGAATTGGGCATCGACCCCATTCACCTCGGCATCATTATGGTTGTGAACATGGAGATCGGTATGATTACCCCTCCGGTTGGTCTGAACCTCTTTGTGACTGCGGGTGTAGCGAACATGTCCATGATGGGCGTTGTACGTGCCGCACTGCCGTTCCTTGCAATCATGTTCGTGTTCTTGATTTTGATCACCTACGTACCGTGGATCTCAACCGTGCTGCCTAATGCAGTTATGGGCCCTGAGATCATAACGAACTAGTTCAGCCAATCGCTTCCTCGAGGAAGCGATTGAACAGAAAGGGGCGCTTTGGCTTCAGCAGACATAAAGCGCCCCTCTTCAATTTGCCTTTCGATCTCTAAATCGAAAAAACAAAACTATGAAACGATCGTGGCTTCAGTTGCAGCTTTCAGCTCATCCAGAGATACACCGTCGGCAAGCTCAACAAGTGCCAAACCACCCTCAACAACTTTAAGAACACCCAAGTTGGTGACGATCAGGTCGACAACACCTTGGCCTGTAAGAGGCAACGAACAGCTTTTGAGCACTTTCGATTCCCCTTTCTTATTGGTGTGATCCATAACCACAACAACACGGCCCACGCCGGCGACCAGATCCATAGCTCCGCCCATGCCTTTAACGAGTTTGCCTGGGATCATCCAGTTGGCCAGATCACCATTTTCAGCAACTTCCATTGCTCCCAGAATAGCCATAGCGATTTTGCCACCGCGGATCATGCCAAACGAAGTTGAACTGTCGAAATATGATGTTTGCGGCAACTCCGTAATTGTCTGCTTGCCAGCATTGATCACATCAGCGTCGATGTCCTTTTCGTGGGGAAAAGGCCCCATACCCAACATACCGTTTTCCGATTGCAGCGTAACGTTCACACCTTCAGGAATGTAGTTTGCGACAATGGTGGGAATACCAATTCCCAAATTTACGTAAGTGCCGTCTTCCAGTTCTTGTGCTGCGCGTGCAGCCATTTGTTCGCGTGTCCAAGCCATGTTTACGCCTCCTGCACTGTACGGTGTTCAATCCGATTTTCATGTTCACCTTGAATAACGCGATGAACATAAATACCCGGCAGATGAATATGGTCTGGATCAAGTGTGCCCACAGGAACAATTTCTTCTACTTCCATAACACAGACTTTACCGCTCATGGCCGCTGGCGGGTTAAAATTGCGGGCTGTCTTGCGGAATATAGCATTACCAGTTTCATCGGCTTTCCATGCTTTGACCACAGCCAAATCGGCAAAAATGCCTTCTTCCATAATGTATGTTTGGCCGTTGAACTCTTTGTGGTCTTTGCCTTCCGCGATCATAGTGCCCACACCAGTCTTTGTGTAAAAACCGGGGATACCACTGCCACCGGCGCGCAAACGTTCAGCAAGCGTACCCTGCGGCGTGAACTCAAGTTCCAATTCGCCCGAAAGATATTGGCGCATAAATTCGGCATTTTCTCCCACATAAGACGAGATCATTTTCTTGACCTGTTTTGTTTGGAGCAAAATGCCAATTCCAAAATCATCTATACCAGCATTGTTGGAGGCAAACGTAAGACCTTTCGCACCAGATTCTTTTATGGCCTGCAGAAGCAATTCAGGAATTCCGCAAAGGCCAAAACCGCCAGCGGCAATAGTGATGTCGTCTTTCAACACACCGTCTAGCGCTTCTTTGGCGGAGGAATAAACTTTATTCATATCGTGCTCCCAAAAAATTTCTGTACATTTTTCTCAATCAAAAGTGTCGTTTACAAGCTCAAAACCATATCTTCGTCATTTTTGCGTGCGCGGCCCTCAGTGACGGGGTTCAAAATCCAACCATATATGATCGTTCACCCAGATTGCGGTTAGGCCAGCCTATCGCTGCGTTGTCTTCCATAAAACAGAGTGGTTTGGGAACCCCTTTATTTTCAGGATCGGAATTTCCAATCGAAAAAATTTGATCTTGACCAATTTGCATTCAAGCTACATAATTCACATATTAATAATATAGATTGAATTAAAAATGACGAATTTTGACAACTCATTGCCCATGATTGTGTACCGCACTTTGGATGCAATTATGCCCAACTTTCGGGAACTTTTTTCGCAGTATGAGCTGACAGAACAGCAATGGCGTGTGCTTCGTGTGTTGTGGGATTCGGGCCGCGTCACATCAATTCAATTGGCTCAAAACACCTTATTGCCTGCCCCAAGCCTGGTGGGAATTGTCGATCGTTTGGAAAAAAAAGGGCTCGTTGTGAGACTGAGATCTGATCAAGATCGACGGGTTGTTTTTGTCAGCGCAACACCAGTTGGCAAGGCGCTTGGAAAAGAAGTTGCCCCATATGTTGATGAGATAAACGAGAAAATTCAATCTGCCGTTTCTGAACGAGAATGGAAATCGATGCAACGCACATTGGAAAAAATCTCAGCCCACATGACACAAGTAGAAATGAAAAACGCCAGCAATGGCTGACGAACGAAAATAGGTTTGGTGAGGACGTTATCTATGGAAAATTCTAGCAACATGAGCGGTCAACCTGATGCAATATCTGAGGAGGTGACCCACGTTGCATCTCAAAGCGAAAAAGGCATCCGAACAGGTCAGCAATATTTGGAAGGGCTTCGTGATGAACGAGAAGTCTGGACAAAGGGCGCGCGCGTAAAAGATGTCACGACAGAACCTGGCATAAAGCGCGGTGCTGAAACACTGGCACAGTTCCTCGACAATCAGCATTCGGACGAATATCGCGACACGGTCACATACGTGGATGACGATGGCGACCGATGCGCCATGGCCTATAAAATTCCCAAATCAAAGGAAGACATTCAAGCTCGGGGCCGCGCCTATTACGAATGGGCCAAATGGTCCAATGGCATGTTTGGCAGAACGCCCGACTACAAAAATGCATCTCTTATGGCGTTTGCATCAGCCACAAGTTTCCTTGCCCAAGGTACAAAGGGCAACGCAGATTTCGCAACCAACATGACGAACTTCTACGACTTTGCGCGCAAAAACGACAAAGTGCTTACCCATACTTTGGTCAACCCAAGTGTGAATTTTCAGCAGGCAGCGTCTGGAAAATTTAGTGACAAAGTCGCTCTGCAAGTGGTGAAGGAAACCGATGCTGGCATCGTTGTAAACGGAGCCAGGCTTCTTGCAACTCTGGGGCCGTTGGCCGACGAAATTGAAGTGTTCCCTTCTACACTTTTGCGCGCCGATGAAGACAACATTCCCTTCGCGTTCGCGTTTGCAATTCCCATCGCAACACCAGGCTTGAAGCTGATCTGTCGCGACACTTACGACCAAGGCAAGTCTCATTTCGATGCGCCACTATCTTCCCGTTATGAAGAAATGGATGCAGTCGTTGTGTTTGAAAATGTGTTCGTGCCGTGGGAACGGGTGTTCATGTATGGAGAACCTCATCTGTGTAACCAAGCGTTCAACACAACAAATGCTGTGATCCACATGATGCATCAGGTTGCTTGCAGCAAATTGTCAAAGGCCGAGTTTATTGTTGGCATTTTATGTTCAATCGCAAAAGCCACTGGACGAGATAAAGACCTCTACACCAAAGGCTTGATTGCCGAAGTTATGCAAATGACCGAAAGCGTGAGAGCAATGCTGTTTTCTGCTGAAGCTCAAGCGCATGAAGACGAATTTGGAAACTATGTCCCACTTCGCGGGCCGATAGATACATCCCGAAATATGTTTCCAAAAATGTATCCGCGCATGGTGGAAATCATGCAATTGCTCGGGTCATCATCGCTGATGGCGACACCTGCGGAAGCTGATTTCTCCAACGAAATGTCTCACGACGTGGAGCAATATTTTCAGCTCACCAATATGGAATCAAAAGATCGCGTTGCTTTATATCGCCTTGCACACGATGTGGCGATTTCCGGCTTTGGTTCAAGGCAAGCTTTGTATGAGCGCTTTTTCTTTGGTCCCCCTGCGCTCATGGCCTCTGGCTATTACGACCTTTATGACAAAGAGCCACTTATGGCGCGGGTGGATGATCTTTTGGCACAGGCTTAACCCATGTCCCAATCAACAACTGAAAAGTTCACCTCCAGAGACTTTCGTGATGCCCTTTCAAGTTTCGCGACCGGCGTCACCATTGTCACAACCCGCGATGCCCAAAATACTCCTGTTGGCATGACGGCATCGAGCTTCAATTCGGTGTCCACCGAACCACCATTGATCCTTTGGAGTGTGACTAAAACCGCAAAGAGCGCGCCTGCGTTTAAGACAGCGGAGCATTTTGCAGTTCACGTTTTGGCAACCGATCAAACCGAACTGTCAAACAAATTTGCCAAAAGTGGAGCCGATAAGTTTGGCGACACTTCGTTCTCCGTCGACGCCAACGGCGTGCCAATTTTGGAAAACACAGCCGCACGATTTGATTGCAAAACTTGGGAAGTCTACGAAGGTGGAGATCACTGGATCATCGTTGGCGAAGTGCGCGCCATCGAAAGCGCAAAGAAAGAAGGTTTGGTGTTTGGTGGCGGAACCTATGCCGTTGCCTCTCCACTCACAGCTTCAAAAAGTGCCGAAACTCGTGAGACCGGATCATCAGAAATCATAGATGACTTACTGTTCTATCACCTGTCTCGCGCTTACCACCAAATGGCGCACCAGTTTCATGATGAAGTGCGGAGCAAAGGGCTGACGGTTGCAGAGTGGCGCGTTTCTGCTTGCTTATACGCCCAATCAACCTGTCGATTTACAGAGCTTGCCGCGCGTACTTTTCTTGATCCTCAATCAATGGAAGACATTTTGTCATCGATGGAAGAGCAAGGCCTGTGCACCCTCTCTCAAACGGACGGTGAACGTTCCGCTACAGGAACATTGAAGGGACACGAGCGCGTAACATCGCTTATTGAGCTGGCGAAAGGCTACGAAAAAGACATCATGAACGATATTGATGATGTTTCACCTCAAGCACTGAAATCCACGTTAAAAAAGATCACAACAAGCGCCCTCAATTCTTAGACAACGATCAATTTTCGCAAAGCGTAACCACTTAGTGAGGCAAGCATGACCGTTTTGATTGCTGGCAGCGGCATTGCTGGTTTGACTATGGGGCTGACGCTTCATCAAATGGGCATTCCCTTTCGAATTTTTGAAGCTGTTCCCAAAATCAAACCTCTGGGTGTTGGCATCAACATACAGCCTAATGCAGTGAGGGAACTGTTTGACCTCGGCCTTGAAAAGGCTCTCGACCGATGTGGTGTTAGAACGAAAGAATACGGCTTCTTCACCAAAACTGGACTTGAAATCTGGACCGAAAAACGGGGCATAGAAGCTGGCTACAAATGGCCGCAATTTTCGTTGCACCGAGGGAAATTGCAGGTGGAGCTTTACAACGCGTTGATTGAACGAGCCGGACCGAATGCAATTGCCACGGGACACGCTGCAACGCGATATGAACAATCAGAAGATGGTGTTCTGCTTCATGTGAGCGGCCCAGAGGGGCCCACCATCAAAGGGAGTGTTTTGCTGGCAGCGGATGGAATAAATTCCGCCATAAGAGCGCAAATGTATCCTTTCGAAGGTGAACCCATTTGGAACGGCTGCGTTTTATGGCGCGCAACAAGCATGGGCAAACCATTTCGATCTGGCGCATCCATGGTTCTTGCAGGCCATGATGATATTCGCTTCGTGGCATATCCGATTTCTGCGCCTGACCCACACACGGGTGATGCCGAGATCAATTGGATTGCGGAAATTCGGCGCGATCCGGGCGAAGGTTGGCGAAAAGCAGACTACAATGCAGCTTCCGACATCAGTACTTTCCTGCCCACTTTTTCGGAGTGGAATTTTGATTGGCTGGATTGCCGACGGCTTATACAAAGCGCAGAGAAAGTTTTTGAATACCCCATGGTGGATCGTGATCCACTTCCACATTGGACAGATGGATGTGTCACCTTGATGGGAGATGCCGCTCACCCCGCCTACCCAGTGGGGTCAAATGGTGCGAGCCAGGCCATTGTCGATGCGCGCATTATAGGGTCAATGTTTCAAAAACACGGGATCAACAATCAAGCTCTAGAAGCCTTCGAAAGGCGCGTGCGTCCACAAATGACCAAAGTGGTTCAAGCCAATCGCAGTGGTGGTGGCCCAGACGGTGTGATGCAAATGGTCGAAGACCGTTGCGGTGGAACTTTCAAAAATATTGAAGACGTCATTGCGCATAGCGAGTTGGCAGCTCATGCAGAAAAATACAAAGCTTTGGCTGGGTTCTCAATTCAAGAACTAAATGAACAACCGCCACTGCTCAAAGTTTAGATAGGTTCATTGCGGAACGTGTGGTTCAGCAGCATCAAATATTGGTATTGCCAACGCGCTGCAAACCCACCAAAATTGTTCGGTCATTTCAATCCGAAACTGTATTTGTGAAAAGCCATGTTCACTGACCGAATAGAAGGCAAATGGATCAGCCTGTTTGCTGAAGCACTCGCTTTAAGTGGCGTCCAACAGGATGACGAAGTGGTTATTCTTTCTGAAACACAATCACGCCAAGTCAACGTGCATTTGTGCGAATTGGCGCTTGTGCAACTTGGCGCAAAACCTGCGCATGTGATTGCCACTACGCCAGTGCAAACCGCACCCATCCCCATTCGATCAACCGGTGCATCATCAGCCCTGCAGTTTCACGCACCTATTATGGCAGCTCTTTCTTTTGGTGGTTTGATTGTCGATTGCACACTTGAAGGTTTGCTTCATGCCGCCGAATTGTCGACTGTTTTGAAAAGCGGGTCGCGCGTGTTGATGATCTCCAACGAGCATCCCGATATTCTGGAGCGCGTTGGCTCTGATCCCGAGCTTAAAGAGCGTGTGAAGACGGGCATGAAAATGATGCGTGGTGCAAAAGAAATGCGCGTTACATCTCCTGCCGGAACCGATTTGACCATCAATTTAGAAGGCGCCGTCGTTGGCGGCGGCTGGGGCTTCACCACAACACCGGGCACTATCACCAATTGGCCGGGCGGTTTGTGTTTGGCTTTTCCAGCAAAAAACACAACATCGGGCACACTGGTTTTGGACAAGGGAGATCAAAACCTTACGTTCAAGCGCTATCTAGAAAATCCTGTTCATCTGACAATCGAGAATGACTATGTGACCAAGATTGATGGCGATAATCTGGATGCCGCGTTGATGAAAGCAGCCATCGAAGTTTGGAACGACAAGGACGCTTACGCCACTTCCCATGTGGGCTGGGGCATGAACAAGCAGGCCAAATGGGCGGCCATGGCGCATTACGACAAGTCCGATCACAACGGCACAGAGGAACGGGTTTTTGCAGGCAATTTTCTGTTCTCAACAGGTGCCAATGAAATGGCAGAGCGCTACACGCTTGGTCATTTTGATTTGCCTATGCGCAATTGCAGCGTGACTTTGGATGGCAAAGACGTGGTTGTTGACGGCCAGCTGATAGAGATGTTGGCATGACATCTTCATTCACCAGTTCGGGTGAAAGCGACGATTGCATAATCTTCCTCCACGGTGTTGGCAGTGGCAAAGAAGGTTGGGAAGCGCAAGCCAGTGCCACGGTGAACGCGGGTTGGCGTTTTGTCGCCGTTGATGCACCAGGCTTCGGTGAAACACCCTTGCCCGATCAACCAGGCTTCGAACCGCACGTTGAAAGCTTGCTCGAACTGATAGATTCGTTCAAAGCCAATCGCGTGGTCCTATGTGGCCATTCACTGGGTGGCATGACAGCGCAAGAATTTTACGCCGCCAATCCTGAGAAAATTTCTGGCCTTATTTTATCCGCCACCAGTTCCGCATTCGGTAAGCCAGATGGAGATTTTCAAAAAGAATTTCTGCGCGCTCGGTTTGAGCCATTTGAAAGCGGCATCACAATGCCTGAATTTGCAAAACGCTTTGCCAAAAACCTTTTGGGGCCATCGGCAAACACACACGAACTTGATAGGGTAATCGACGTCATGTCGACTGTCTCGATTGAAGCTTACAAACTGTCTATGAACACTATTGTGGGGTTTGACCAACGTGAAAATCTACAAAACATCAGCGTGCCAACGCTGCTGATTTCTGGAGAACACGACACCAACTCCCCTGCCAGAATGATGGCTCGAATGGCAGAGCGTATTCGAGATTCAACTTATGTGGAACTTGCAGACACCGGCCATATGGCGCCCATTGAGAACAGTGCGGCCTTCAACCACCATCTCGTAGAATTTCTGAAAAGCTTGGACTGACACATGACAGAAATGCCCAAAAACATATTGCCAACAGTGTCAAGCAAATCGACACCAGCAGAGTTGATAGACGCTGCACGCTGGCTCGGCAAAAACCGTTTTCAGGATCGCGCTGCGGAGTATGATCTGGAAGCCAAGTTTCCCACAGAGAACTATCAAGATTTGCGCGAAGCCGGTTTTCTTGGCCTCACCATTCCCGCAGAATTTGGCGGCATTGGTGCAAGCTTCGAAACCTATTGCAAAGTATCTGCCGAGCTCGGTCGTTGGTGTGGTGCTACCGCCCTAACCTTCAATATGCACGCCCAGACAATGTTTTGGACAGGTGATGTTTTTGATTCAATGTCTGGGTTTGAAGAAGCCCGCGAAGTGCAAAACCAGCGGCGCGCAAAACTCTATGATCGTGTATTGAACGATGGCAGCATTTTTGCACAACCCTTTTCCGAACCCAATTCAGCAGCAGCGGCAGGCAAAGCCCCCTTTGGAACAACCGCGCGAAAGTTGGATGGCGGGTGGATTGTTAACGGCACCAAACACTTCGCATCGCTTTCTGGCGCCGCCAGCTACTATTCCATGGTGTGCACAATCGAAACTGATGAAGGCAGCGCACGCACCAAAAATGCGGTTTATCTTTGCGTTCCCGAAGATGCCGACGGGTTTGAAATTTTCGGCCCCTGGGACCCTGTCGGAATGCGCGCCACCGTTTCGCGTGGCCTCAAAATGGAAGATGTTTTTGTCCCCGATGATCTGGAGCTATTGCCACCGGGCGCGTATTTCAAATTGGCGCTAAAATGGCCTCATATGTTCTTCACGCTGTGCCCCACATATATGGGCATTTCGCAAGCTGCGTTTGATTTTACGGTCGAATATTTGAGCAAAGGCATGCGTGATATTCCATCCAAACAATATGCGGTCGCCCAAATGCGTTTGAAATTGGAACAGTCGCGCGCGCTATTTGAAACCACAATTGCTGATGCCGGATTTGAACCCACAAAAGATCAACGCCTTCGCGCTTATGCAGCCCAATACACCATCATGGAACACGCTCAGGAAATTTGTGCCCTAGCCATGCGCACGTGCGGCGGTCGCACGTTGTTAAAAAGCTTCCCCTTGGAGCGCTTATATCGTGAAAGCCGTTGCGGCGCGTTGATGTTGCCTTGGACCGCTGAAATTGCCGAAAACCGTCTCGGGCAAGAAAGCCTGTTTGAGCCTGGCGAGATGAAATCCTAACGGAGCAATTCCCATGTATTTGCTCGAACGCATGAACCATTGGGCCCGCACAACACCCAGCAGCCCTGCAATTGTTTTCGAAGGTGAAACGATAGATTTCAGAGCTTTTCAAGCCAAAGTCGAAAACACGATTGCACTCTTGGAGAACGAATTTGGCATTCGCTCAGGTGATCGTGTTGCCTATCTCGGCATCAACCATCCAAACATGCTCTACCTCGTATTTGCTTGTTCCCATTTGGGTGCGATCTTTACACCCTACAATTCCCGACTGGCAGAAGATGAATACCGCTATCTGATCGAGAATTCAGATCCAGCCATTTGCTTTTATGACAAACACTTTGCGGCGGTTGCTGATCGGTTGCAGAATATAGAGTGCAAGCTTGCCTCGGTTGACCATCTGAACAGACAGACCAACCATCCATTTTCAACACCATTACATAAAGACAATAGTGCACCGCTGCTGCTGGTTTACACTTCAGGCACCACCGGTAAGCCCAAAGGCGTTTTGCTGTCCAACAAGGCGGTTGCAGCCAACATTGAAAACGGAAACGCTCTTTACGATTTTCAACCTGATCAAAACATTCTCGTCACGCTTCCCTTGTTTCATGTGGGAGGTCTTTGCATCCTCCTGCTTCCAGCGTTGACCCAAGGGGCAACGATCCATCTTCATTCGAAGTTTGATCCTTGGGCGACAATTAAAACGCTTTCGAGCAATAGCATCACCACTACAATTTTGGTGCCTGCTCAAATGGCGGCCATGATGGCACTCCCCGATTGGGATAAAGCCGAAATGCCTTCCATAAAATATGTAGTTGTTGGATCGTCGCTTATTCCCATGTCTCAAATAAAAGCATGGCACGCCAAAGGCATCCCAGTCAGCCAAGTTTATGGTGCGACAGAAACAGGGCCAACCGCCATTGGACTGCATCCAGACCTTGCGATGTCCCATGAAGGCTCTGCAGGCCAAGCCGCGCATTTATGTTCCATCGAAGTTCGTCGTGAAGACAAGTCCATGTGTGCGACAAATGAAAACGGCGACATTTGGGTAAAAGGCCCCAACATCTTGTCAGCCTATTGGCGCAACCGAGAAGAAACAGATTTGGTTTTGCAAGATGGCTGGTACAACACGGGCGATATCGGGCACATCGACGAAGACGGATTTTACTGGATTGTGGATCGCTCAAAAGACGTCATCATATCAGGCGGTGAAAACATCTACCCTGCCGAGGTTGAAGCCGTTGCACTTCAACATCCATCCATCAAAGCCATTGCTGTTGTTGGAAAACGTGATCCCCATTGGGGGGAAACACCTGTTGCAGCCGTTGAGCTTCAGGAGAATACGACGTTAGAGCAAGCCGATTTCAAAGCTTTTCTAAAAGACAAGATAGCCAAGTTTAAACAGCCAAAATCAATTGTTGTCTTTGATGTTCTGCCACGCAACGGTATGGGAAAAATTGAAAAATCCGACATAAGAAAAAGCGTCAATGCTTCTGTTGAAAACTCATAAAAGGAACGATTATGCAACTTAATCAAGCGATGCAGGAACGACGCTCCATACGCGGTTTTACAAAACAACCCGTTCCACGCGATGTGCTTGAAGAAGTGATCGCTCTTGCCAATCGTGCGCCCTCGTCCATGAACACCCAACCTTGGCACTTACATGTGTTGACGGGAGAACCTTTAGAACAAGTTCGCGAAGGCAACACCAGCCGCATGTTGGGTGGTGTGCCGCCAAGTCGTGAAATCGAAGATTATGCCGCATATGAGGGCGAACACCGAAAACGCCAAATTGAAATTGCGGTTCAGCTGTTCGAAGCGATGGGAATTGAACGGCACGATGCGGAACGGCGGCAAGATTGGGTGATGCGCGGCTTTCGCCAATTTGATGCCCCTGTTTCCATTGTTGTTTGCTTTGACAAATCGCTTTTGAACAACACGATCGCTCATTTTGACACCGGTGCAATGACGTACGGATTGGTCTTGGCGGCGTGGAGCAAAGGTTTGGGCGCTGTCATCAATGGCCAAGGCATTATGCAGAGCCCTGTTGTGCGCGAAATCGCGAATATTCCCGAAGATCAGGTAATCCTCACATGTGTCGCACTGGGCTGGCCTGATGAAGATTTCATCGCCAATTCCGTCGTGTCGCGACGTCGTCCGATTGAGAACACAACTCGCTTTTTGGGCTTTGAAGACTAGGATCAAAAACTATTCAAATGAAATGGACACGCTGGAAAACGGCCCGAAATCAGCTTCGATCAGCGTGCCGGACGGGCATTCCAATGGGGCAATAAATGAGCCGGACAAAACCACCTGCCCTGCTTCCAAACGCTGCCCATAAGAGTGCATTCTGCGTGCGAGCCAGACCACAGATTCCACAGGGTCGTTCAGGACAGCTGCACCCAAACCAGTGCTCACAACTTCTCTGTTTTTGCTGACGATCGCGCCCGTCCACCTGAGGTCAAAAGCTCGCGGATCGTGCTTTACTGCGCCTGTCACGATGCCAGCGTTGGCTGCATTGTCTGACACAGTATCAAAAATTATTCGCGCCTGTCCCGTATCAGGGTCTTTGCGCAAAATGCGGGTGTCCAAAATTTCAAGCGATGGTGTGACGTAATCTGTGGCATTCAAAACATCTTCACGGGTGCCGTCGCCAGAAATTGTGTCTTTCAAAACAAATGCAATTTCAGCCTCCACCCGCGGTTCGATAAACCGTGTTTTTGGAACCACATCACCGGATGCAAACACCATGTCATCATAAAGCACTCCACTGTCTGGCGTTTCAATGCCGAGAGCGTCTTGCATCACCTTTGATGTCAAACCAATTTTCCAGCCAACGATCTCGCGGCCGCGTGCAAGCTTCATATCAATTTGCGCTTTTTGTATCGCGTAGGCATCATCCAAAACCATGTCGGGATGCTGCTTGCTAATCAGACCAATTTGAGTGCGGGTGTCTTCTGCATTCAACAAAGCTTCCGCTGCTGAATTGATTTGGTCTTGGCTAAGGCTCACGCTTCGCCCTCCACCCCATTACGCAACACGCCAATGCCTTCGGCTTCAACTTCAATTACATCACCTGGTTTCAACCAGATCGGCGGATCAAAACGGGCACCAGCGCCCGTCGGCGTACCGCACACAATAACATCGCCGGGCACCAATGTGGTGAAGGTCGAAATGTAATTCACGATATAGCGAAAGTCATACATCATTCTGCCAGTGCGATCTTGTTGGCGCACTTCACCATTCACGCGTGTTTCCAAATGAACATCGTCCAGCTGTTCAGCATTTCGGAAAGGCACCAACCAAGGGCCAATCGCGCCCGTGCTGTCCCAGTTTTTTCCTTGGGTCACATTGAACTTCGCGTGGCGCACCCAATCGCGAATGGTGCCTTCATTGCACAGGCTCAAAGCTGCAATATGATCATAAGCTTCTTCGCGTGCGATGCGGCGCCCGCCCTTCCCAATTACAATCACAATCTCGCCTTCATAATCCAACTGTTCGCTTTCAGGTGGACGCACAATATTCTGACCATGTCCTGTGAAACTGCGCGGGAAACGAATGAACATTGATGGTTTTGTAGGCGCGGCTTGACCATCCTTATATTCTGCATTGCGGTCTGGAAAATTCACACCGATACAAATGATTTTCTCTGGTCGTGCAATTGGAATGAGATATTCAACATCTGCTTCCTGATGAGTGACAGATTTGCCCTCAGCAGCAGCAATGACTTCTTCCAAAGCACTCGCCACAATCACTGCCTGCAAATCGGGGAAACGGTCTTTGAACTCATCATAGAGATCGACAATACCTGCATCGGTCACAACCCCGAAGCGAGTGTCATTGCCAATGCGATATTCAGCAACTCGGGCTGGAATAGATGTCATTTTTTCGATGTCCTTATGGGGCGATAATCGGTGAAGCTTTCATGTCGCTGGCGACGGTCTCAACACCTTCAAAAACCGAACCGTGCTCGAACCATGACTTGGGAGCAGCAGCCCCCCAAAGCGTTTGGCGCTGTGGATCCTGCAAATCCCATTTGATGGGTTCAAGGTCAGGATCGACCGTTTGATAATCCGAACAATAAATTTCAATCCGGTGCCCGTCTGGGTCTAAAATGTAGAGGAAGAACGCATTTGATATGCCATGACGGCCAGGGCCGCGTTCGATATTCTTCACATATCCTGTGGTCGCCATAAGATCGAGAAGATCAATAATGTTCAACGGGGTTGGTACCCAAAAGGCCATGTGATGAAGACGCGGGCCTGTTCCACTTGTAAAGGCCACGTCGTGGACTCCGCCTTTGCGGTGCATCCATGCTGCCCAAAGACGCTTGCTGTCTTCATCTTCGGTGTATTCCGTCGTGCGGAATCCAATTTCATTGTAAAACGCAACAGACTTATCAACGTCAGGAACGAAGCAATTGAAATGATCGATGCGCAGTGGTTTCACACCATTGTACAAAGCGTATTTTTGATGGATGGGTGCGAGACGTTCCATCTTGAAATAGAACTCAATTGGAATCCCAAGATTGTCGTGGGTAAGAAGCGTACGACCCTGATGGGGACGATCGATCCATTCAACTTTATGCCCCTTAGACACAAACCAATCATGAGCCTTATCCAGCTCCTCTTCGGCAAAGACTTTAAAACCCAAAATCTTCACGCTGATGTCATCTGACCTCTGCAAAATTACTGAGTGATGACCGCGCTCTTCCATGGCGCGTAGATAAATGGCGTTATCATCTTCGGCTGTAATTTGAAGGCCAAGAGTGTCCACATAAAACGCTCGAGACGCCGCAAGGTCTTTACAACCGATAGCAATATGGCTCAGTCGAATAATGTTGAAAGGAGGATACAGAACTGGATCAGGAATTGGCATCTCGATCTCCGGATAAGAATGACATGTGGGAATTAACTGCCCAGCTTTGGAATTTTATGTTCAGCACGCGGGAAACTTACATTGACGGTTTCCATATAGAAATCGAATGACCAATCTCCACCATCGCGACCAATGCCGCTTGATTTCACGCCACCAAATGGTGTCGGCAGATGGCGGATGTTTTCTGAATTGACCCACATCATGCCGGCCTCCAACTCGTCAGTCATCCGCATGGCGCGGTTCAAATCATTGGTCCAAAGATAAGCCGCCAATCCATATTCAACATCGTTGGCAATTCTAAGAGCATCCGCTTCATCTTTGAACGGAATAGCGGTCAAGACCGGACCGAATATCTCTTCTTGCGCAATTGCCATATCATTGTTTGCATTGGTGAACAGTGTGGGGCCAATGTAACAACCGTCCTTGCCAATTTTCTCACCACCCGCCGCAATCGTTGCGCCTTCTTTTTCCGCGGTTTCAAAATAGGAAAGTACTTTTTCTTCATGCACTGGATGGATCAATGGCCCCACCACAGTTTCAGGATCAAGCGGGTGACCCACTTTGATCGACTTGGCCACTTTCGCCACACGGTCGGTGAAATCATCATAAATAGTATCTTGCACCAAAAGGCGTGAGGATGAGGTGCAACGTTCGCCGTTCAAAGAATAGATCATAAAAGTGGCTGCATCGACCGCACGATCAATATCAGCATCATCGAAAACAATGACCGGATTTTTCCCGCCAAGTTCAAAATGCACGCGCTTCAACGTAGCTGCACCTTGGCGCATGATATGCGAGCCGGTTTGGCTTTCACCCACAAAAGCAATCGCTTTAATATCTTTGTGTTCAGTCAAAGATTTACCAGCCGTTTCACCCAATCCATTGACCACATTCAATACGCCCTTTGGAAGGCCTGCACTTTCTGCGATTTCCACCAAAAGTTTCGCGGTCATGGGTGAAAATTCAGCTGGCTTTTGGACAACTGTGCAGCCCGCAGCAAGCGCAGGTGCAATCTTCCAAGTCGACAACATGAACGGCGTGTTCCACGGTGTTATAACACCCACAGGGCCAATCGGGCGACGTGTCGTGGTGTTCATTTGTGTGGGCGTGCGGGTGACAGCTCCATCTTCAGAAGCTGGTGCTTGATCCGCAAAATATCTGAAATTCGCCGCGCCGCGCAAAGCAGCTTTCGACATGAATCGGAGCGCTTGGCCCGTATCCATACACTCTACAAACGCAATTTCTTCTGCGCGCGCTTCAATAGCTTCCGCAACTTTGATCAAAATCTTACGGCGCTCGGCACCTGGTGTTTTAGACCACGTCTTAAAGGCTTCTTTTGCTGCCTGTGCTGCACGGTCGATATCAGCCGCATCGCTTTTTGCCACATCTGCAAGTTTCGACAAATCAACAGGAGATATAATCTCGAAAGTTTCACCGCTAACAGCTGCAACATTTTCGCCGCCAATGTGGTTCATAACGCCATCTTCAGCAAACCGAGATATATACGTTTTTGCGCGGGCGATGTTTTCTTCAAGAGCGCTCATTTCAGATTTCCTTCAGGCAGTTCAGCAAATTGCGAAACTAATTTTGATAACATGTTAAATTATTTTGTGTATGTCAACTCAATGTCGGTGAATATCGTAAGTCACAATGTTTGCATCTTGAATTACAACAGGCTTTTCAGATCAAACTCATGATCCATGGCTTGCTCAACCGAGATCGATTTCCCTGCTTCAAGCAATCGCTTGCTCACCATGTAGACGCGCGGTTCGTTCATTGCATCAACGGCCAAAAGCTCTTCACCTTTGTAATACAAATGCGAGACCGTGTTAGAGGTATTACCTTGACGCACCACAACCCTATCATATCCACGATTGAGACCAGCAATTTGCAGTTTCACATCATACTGGTCAGACCAAAACCAGGGCTTGGCTTCATAGGGCACAGGTTCTGAATTCATATTGATTGCAACAGCAGTGGCCTGATCAATTGCGTTGGGAACAGATTCAATACGGGTGAGTTCGCCACCTTGGAAAAATGCCGCACAATCGCCTGCCGCAAAAATGTCCTTGTCTCGTGTTTGGCAAAACGCGTCAACGACGATACCTCCATCCACTTCCAGTCCTGCAGCTTTGGCCAATTCTGCATTAGGAACAATTCCAATACCAACCAACACGAAATCAACGTTGAGAACAGTGCCATCTGACAGAGTCGCCTGGGAGACGCGACCATCTTCTCCAGACAAATCATCCAGCCCGACACCTTCTTTGAACACCACACCATGTTTTTCATGCAATGCGCGGAACCAATCCGAAGTTTCCTTGCAGGCGACACGTTGCAGAATGCGTTCAGAAGCTTCCACCAATGTAACGTTCATGCCTCGAACTGCACAAACAGCAGCAGCTTCAAGCCCTATATAGCCACCACCAACAATGAGAACATTGCGCCCTTCAAGCAGTTCGTCGCCAAATGCATCAGCATCTTCCAAACTGCGAAGGTAGTGTATTCCCCCCAAACCTTTGGCGAGTGTTTCAGGCAATCTTCGAGGTCGAGAACCGGTTGCAAAAACCAGCTTGTCCCACTCCATCTCATTGCCATCATCAAGTTTGATCGTCTTGGAATCGCGGTTCACAGCCGACACACTTACACCACGTCGCAGAATGACATCGTTGTCACCGTACCAATTTTCAGGACGCAACAGAAGTTGATCTCGGCTCATATCTCGCGTGGCGTATTTTTTGGAGAGCGGCGGACGTTGATAAGGTAGGAATGGTTCATCGCCGACGATTGTAACAGCCGTCGTTTGGTTGAGTGAGCGAAACTTTACAGCAAACGAAGCCGCAGCCTGCCCCGCACCAATTACAACGACTCCGCTCATAACGTCACTTTCAGTTGGTCTTAAACAAACGGCAAATAGTAGTCGCGGATCGCATCCACGCTCTTGCCTTCCAAGCGCTTAAATTCATCTCGCTTCAAATAAATCAAGGCGTCGCAGTAAAGCTCTCCAACTGCTTTTCGCAGTTCGATGTCTTTGTCTAGCGCATTCATAGATTTATCGAGACTCGAAGGAATATGTCTTGTCTCCCTGACATTCTCCAAACCATCAAGATCTTCGGCAGGTTGGAGTGGAAGCCCATTGACCACACCCAGTTTTGCGGCCTGCAAAACTGCTGTCACAGCTTGATAGGGGTTTGTAGCACAATCTGCCATGCGGTGTTCCAAGCGCGCAGACTTGGGCGACTTTGTAGAACTGCGCGTCGTCACCAAACGATGGTCTTCAGCCCAATTTGCCCAATATCCGGCAAGGCTTCCCATGCTCAAGCGCTCGTAACTGTTGACTGTGGTTGCAAGCAAACCAGCCAGCCCTTCGTGGTGATGGATCAGGCCGGCAATGCTTTTTTTCGCCAAATCAGAAAGCTCTCCCGTGGGTGCGATAGCGTTGTTTCCATCTTTATCGGCAAAACTGAAATTCACATGTAGGCCCGAACCACCCCGGTCAGGAATGGGCTTTGGAAGGAAGGTGAGAAGCAGACCTTTCTTCAACGCAACTTCGCGCGCCATTGTTTTCATCAAGAAAGCATCATCGCAAGCTTTCATGGCGTCATCAAAACACATGGTCAGCTCAAACTGACCATTGTCAAATTCACCATTCATGCTCTCAATGGGGATATCACAGGCATGTGCAACTTCCCATATTTCGTCCATGACACCACGAGGGTCATTTTGAGGGCCCGTGCCATACACAAACGCCCCGGGGGTATCATAAGGGCGCCAAACCCCATCTTCGTCCATTTGAAAAAGGTAAGCTTCTGTTTCTAGCCCCACCATGGGCTTGTAACCGAGACCATCCCATTCTTCGATTGTTCTCTTCAATTGTGAGCGAGCGCACAATCCGAAGGGCGAACCATCAACCAACAATTGCCCAAGCGCCACCTCTGTTCCTGCTTGCCAACTCTTACGACGTTCATCGTCAAGCTTGAGCTCCATATCTGGCAACCCGTCATGGACACCGCAGCCAGGCACCGGCAACAAATCCCGGTCGAAAGAAACAGCAAATGCACCACGCGCAAAGCCAAGCGCGCCACCTGCCGCAACATCTACGGGAACATATTTTCCCCTCGGCAAGTTCAGCATATCATTAAACATTGCCCGGGTGCGGCTGATCTTTGCTGTGGCCATTTTAAGCTACCTTTGCGCGAACATTCAGACGCTTAACGCCGCTGATGAAATTTGAACGTGTCCATGTTGGCGCATCGACAGCCTCAAAAACATCAATGCGTTTGATCAACTCTTCCAACACAATACGGACTTCCAGTTTCGCCAGATGCATCCCCAAACATACGTGCGCACCTCCTTGCCCAAAAGCTAGATGACGGTTGGGATTGCGGTCCAGCACCGCAGCATGGGGATTTTCAAACACGGTTTCATCGCGGCTGCCTGAAACAAACCACAGCAAAACCTTGTCGCCTTCGCGAATTGTTTTGCCGTGCAATTCATAGTCCTGGGTCGCAGTTCTGCGAAAGTGCATTGTGGGAGAAGCCAAACGTATGAATTCATCTGCACACGTGTCCCAACACTGACCTTCCCGCAATTGCGCGATGAGTGCGGGGTCGTGCGCCAACAAATTCAATGCCATCGCGATTGAATAGCGCGTTGTGTCATTTCCGGCCGCCACGAGGAGACAAAAGAAATTCTTGAAGGCCAGCTCATCCAAACCATCTTCACTGCTCATCATACGTGCAAGAATACCATCCTCAGTGGCTTTTCTACGCTTGGCCAGCAAGTCGTCCGCATAGTCGTAAAGTTCCATACCAGCAGGGCTGCGAAACGGCATCATGCGATAGGCGCTCGTGTCCATTTTATCGATAACAGTGTCAGTGAAATCAGGATCAGAGTTTCCGATCAGGGCGTCGCCCTTCTCCACCAACCATTCCAGATCATCATCAGGCACACCCAAAATCCGACCCAACATCATCATCGGCAATTGCTTGGCAATCGCATCAACCGCGTCGAACTCGGATTGTTGCAAAGCCTGATCAACAATATCAGTCGCCAATGAACGGATCACACTTTCGAACTGCCCAACAACTGGCTTTGCAAAACTTGGGTTTACCTTTCGGCGCACTGCAAAATGCTCTTGTCCATCCGTTTCCTGAAACGTGCGGCGCGCCATATATTCTTCATGGCTTTGATCTTCCAGACGAATGCCTTGAGCAGAACTAAAAATTGCTCCTTCGCGATTGGCCAACATGATGTCGTCAAATCGCGTCAGACTCCAAAACCCTTTGGTCTCGTTGTCCCCATCTGTCCAACTCACCGGATCTTCTTGGCGTAAACGTTCAAAGGTTTTGTGAGGAATCCCGCCAGAAAAGCTATCGTGACTCAGCAAATTCAAATGGCCATCATCGTGCATTTTAAAAACTCGCTTTGAAAAAATTGGTCGTCCATTGGCAAAAGGTTTCGCCAAGGGGAATTTGCTTCATACTGGCACGCGCTGTTGCCACTTCGTCCTTATTCATTTTGGCTTCCGTAAACCCCAACACACAGTTCATAAATTCATGGGTGAACTCCGGATGAGCTTGGGTGGTGAAAATATGATCACCCTTTGCAAAACTCGCGATCTCACAGTTTTTGCTCGAGCCCAACAGCTCACAACCTTCGGGCAGTTCAGTCACTTGGTCTTCGTGGAAAACATACATCGGCAAGCTATTGGCCTTTGGCACCATCCAAGACCGTTGCTTGCTGAACAGTGTGTCTTCAATTCCCACATTGTAGCCACGGGATGATTTTTCCACTTTGCCGCCCAAAGCCAAAGCAATGGCTTGGTGCCCAAAACATGCGCCCATGAGTGGTTTCTTTGCAGCATCGCATCGGCGTATGAAATCCATCAAAGCGTTGGAAAAAACATGTTCATCCAAAACGCTCAAAGGACTGCCGGTAATCAAATAGGCATCCTGTTCGTCTAGATCTTTGGGGACTTCGCCACCAATGGTCATATATATTTTGTATTGGAAGCGGTCTTCCTGCAGATCGAACATATCTCGAAAACGATGCGCATCGTCGGGAAAAGCATCCCCAACCTCGACGCTTTTGTCGTGATTGGTCTGCAAAATTCCAAGCTTTATCCGTTTCATCAGTTTTGGCCTTGCGAAACGGGTGGCCACTAATGCAGCCACCCGAATTGATATTATTTTCCGATGATTTCACCCAACTCGGCATTCTTACCGCGGTCGATTTCGATCCGCTTCGCAGATTCCTCGGAATTCTGCCAATAAACACGCACACCGCTGTCAGCCATGAGCTTTTGAGCTTCTGCTCCAGCCATCGTATCCGACGCGATTTTGGAAAGAACGTCGATCACTTCTTGCGGAGTGCCCTTCTTCACGAACAGGCCGTTCCACAATTCAAGGTCATTGATACCAGATTGCGCGGAAAGTGTTTTGACACCTTTGAGCTTCGCAATTGGTTCGGAACCAATATTTGCAAGAACCTTGACGTCTTTCAGGCAAGGCTCGATCAGCGCCAAAGTTGTGTTGATCACTTCAGCATCACCGGAAGTTAGAGTGTTGCAATCCAGCAAATCAAACGCTGAGTCGTCCGCAAATGAAAAACCCAGCTTTTTTGCTGCTGCAAAAGTTGCACGCGTTGGTGTCAAACCAGCACCGAAGTGTCCGAGTACAACATCGTTTTTCTTCGCGTGTTCAGCCAACTCGGCCATATTTGAATATGGAGCCTTTCCAGAAGCAGCCAAGACGAATGGGTAGGTCATAAAAATACCAACCGGCGTAAAGCTGTCTTTCTCGATGCCAATATCGATATTTGGACCAACCACTGGAACACCGATCACGAATGAACCAACCATGGTACCATCTGTTGGCCCTTTCAGGACTTCCAATGCACCGGGAAATGGCCCATCGCCACCGCCTGGCTTGTTGACGACTGAAGCAGATACGCCCGTCTTCTCTTCCATTTTCTTGGCGATCATGCGTGTGAGCACATCTTCGAAGTCTCCTGGAGGCCACGGAACAACAAACTGCACTGGCGCAGTTGGGTATTCAGCCACGGCAGGCGCAACAGCGCTCAGCATGGTTGATGCGGCCAAGGCCGCTGCGATCATAAGTTTTTTCATTTTAGTTCTCCCTTTTTTATTGGTCGTCGAAACACTCATTGCATCACTCTGCCTCTGTTTTTGATGACAGTGTAAATAATGAATCCTAGCACCAACAAGATCACCACAAACAATGTGCCCGACACAGGCCTGTTTATGAGGTCAATTGCTGACTTAATTTGTCCTGCGCCCGCAGTCAGACGCTGGACGATAATGGAACCCAAAACGAGCCCCAAAACAATAGGCACAAGAGGCCAATTCAAACGTCGCAAAATGTATCCGATATAGCCAAACACCATTGCAAACATGCAATCAGCCAGACTGTTGCGAATGGAGTAGACGCCCACAAATGACAGAATCATGATGAAAGCGCCCAAAAACCGGTTGGGAATGTAAATCATTTTCGCGATGTATTTTGTTGAGATCAATAAGGTCATCAAAACCAGAACGTTGATGATCAACAGAGCCGTAAACAGGCTGAACAGGAAGTCGGGATTGTTCTCAAAAATGTCGGGGCCCGGTTTGATACCCGCATCGAAAAACACAACCATCATCATAGCAGTCAGCGCTTCTCCCGGCACGCCCAACGCCAACAGCGGGATCATGGCGGCGGCTGGAACGGCATTGTTAGATGTTTCTGATGCAACGAGGCCTTCACTCGACCCATGTCCAAAACGGGTCGGGTCTTTAGAAATGGCACGGGCCGTTGAGTAGCTAAAAAACTGCGCAACAAACTCGCCGACACCGGGAATAATACCCATAACCGTTCCGTAACATGCCGAACAAACGGCAACAATTTTCTTGCCCGCCAATTCCTTAAAACCACTCAGAATACCATCGGTAACGCGCGCTTCCGGAGGGTCGTCATCCTTGCCTGTCATCAAGTTGAGCGCCTGGCTCAACGCAAAAATTCCTACAATCACAACTATCAGATTGAAACCGGAATACAGGTATTCAATGTCGAATGTGAAACGATCAATTTTGCGCGTGGATTGTCGCCCTATCATAGCAATGAGAAACCCGAAACCGAACAGCATCGCCGCGATGCCCATGGTTTGTCGGTGGGCAGCAATCAACAAGACCCCACCCAGAACAGCTGCCATGAGAATATCCCGCTGCCCAAACAGCGCGCCAAGATCTCGCAGATAAGGCCCAAACAAAAACAGTGCTATCAAGGCACACATGATCGAAAAACATCCGCCAACAAATGAAGAAGAATATGCAAGGGACAATGCACGTCCCGCTTCGCCACGCCGCGTCATTGCGTATCCGTCATAAGTTGTCAGCGCATTCACGGGCGTCCCCGGTGTGTTGATCAATATGGCCGGAATTGCCCCGCCATACATCGAAGAACCATAGACACCCAGCAGAAGAACAAGACTAACGAGATCATCTAAAAACACGGTCGCCGGCAGCAGGATTGCAATTGCAATTGCAGGACCAATTCCAGGAACCGCACCAATGAGCAGCCCACCAACCGACCCAACCAGAATTGCGATCATCACCGATGGCGTTAAAAGTGCGTCAAGCCCAAGAAGAAATGCTTCCATACCCTCCTCACCTGCTCAAAAGTAAGTCAGCATGAATATACGAACTGCCTCTGGCAGTTGATCGTACAGCCAAATGCTGATCGGGGTTTTGATTTGGAGAATTGTTCGAAACAGCACAACAATTGTAAAACTGGTCAACAGCCCGATGGCTGTCCATCGCATTGTCCTGTAGCCCAATCGCCACGTTAGGAAACTGCCCAGCAACAACGTTGAGAACAGATAGCCCAGAATTGGAACTATGAATGTGTATCCAATGAAATACACCGCAAACTCCAGCGCAGCGACATATTTGGAAAACTCGTATGCGCCGCTTGTCGGTTGTTGAAACCGCTTGCGCCATTTGTGCACGGTCAAAGATGATCGCAAATTCAAAATCGCAGCGGGAACCAAAATCAACAAACAGAGCATCGGGGCCACCCAAGACTCTTTCAATATACGCCCGAACCGCACGACGCGGCCCTCAATGTCCGTGACGCCAAATTGGTAAGCTATGTAACTGCCCAAATCGTCTGGAAGCTTTCGATTTTCCCACCCGGTTTGCGTCCAAAAGAAAACAAAAAAGAACATCGCAATGAGAAAGGCTGCGATACTGATTTGAAGATCACCGCGCCCGCGTTTGAACTCAAAGAGATTTTCAACCTTGATTTTCTTGTCTGGCGGACATTCGCTTTTAAACTCAGGGCGCGCATTTGAAACCTGAAAAGGTGATTGTTCTTCGAACAAAAACAACTCTTCACTTGGATGCAACACATTCCTCACAACTTGATCCAAGCCGTCTTCTTGTTGATGAATTTGTCCAAGGCATGAAGGGATTTATCGTGCCCATTTCCAGACTGCTTGAATCCGCCAAGTGGTACCGTATTGTCAGCACCACCGTAAGTGTTCACATGAACGACCCCTGCCCTAATAGCAGACACCATTCGGTGGGCACGACCAAGACTTCCTGTCCAGACGCCAGCAGCAAGCCCCAATTCGGTATCGTTCGCCAATGTCACCGCTTCGGCTTCATCATCAAACTTGTTGACCGTCAACACCGGACCAAACACTTCGTCACGCACCAACTCATGATCGGGCGCAATATCAGCAACAATGGTTGGGGCAACATAATACCCACCCGTTTCTGACAAAATCTGTTTCCCACCCGTTACAACAGACGGGGCTTTGTCCAACGCCGCCAGAATACGTTGCAGATGAATTTCCGAATTCAAAGCACCGACCTGTGTCTCCAACCGCAGAGGATCACCCACTTTCATCTCGTCTGCCAAAGCCGCAACCTTGCGCACAAAATCATCATGTATGCTGCTTTGTACGAGCAAGCGCGATCCAGCCACACAGACTTGCCCTGCATTGCGGAATATTCCACCAACGACTGCAGCGGCGGCGGCATCGAGATCATCGCAGTCATCAAAAACGATATGCGGAGACTTTCCTCCCAACTCCAAAAACACTCTTTTGAGGTTTGATTGCGCTGAATACTGCATCAACTGACGTCCAACACCACCAGATCCAGTGAAGGCCAGCACATCTACATCCATGGACATGGCAAGTGCTTTGCCCGCAACCGCGCCCGATCCAGTCACGACATTCAAGACACCATCAGGCAAACCCGCTTCATGAGCCAACTCCACCATTTTGAGCAGGCTGAGCGATGCCGTTTCAGACGGTTTGATGACAACGCTATTGCCCATGGCAATTGCTGGAGCGATTTTCCAAGCGGCGATCATCAACGGAAAATTCCAAGGCACAATCGCGCCCACGACACCAACAGGCTCTTTATGAATAAGGCCGAGTGTATCTGATGCTGTCGGCGCGATTTCACCGTAGATTTTATCCAGAGCTTCTGCGTAATACCGGATGGTTCCCGCCGCAGACAACGGCTCCGCTTTAAAAGCCATCGAAATTTCGGTTCCGTTGTCACGCACACCAAGAACAGCAAGTTCAAGGGCATTGGCTTCGATCAAATCGGCCCATTTGTGCATAATCTTTTTGCGCGCTGCGGGTGGCTGTTTGGACCATGTGTGCGCATCAAAGCAATTGCGCGCTCCTGTCACTGCCTCTTGAACATCTTCTTCATTCGCATCGGGAAGTTGGGCAATGGTAGCCCCGTCAATCGGAGAGACGACATCAATCGATTTGCCAGAACGTGCGGAAACGGCGCGGCCACCCAATATCATTTTGGGCGGCTGTACAGTTTCTTGCCTCAAAGCATTGATTGCTTCTTGATCCAATACACTCGTGCTCCCATTGAGTTTGTCGGTTCATTATTTGAACCGATGTATTGACATTTGATATTGAGGCTCGTTTAGTGAAACGTCAAGAAGAAAGTTAACATCGAAACAAACGTTGAGAATGTCCACAATAGATAAAGCGCTGAGCCTGCTGAATCACTTTTCCGAAACGACGCCGGAAATCGGGTTAAGCCAATTCAAAGCCTTGAGTGGTTTTGATAAGGGAACAGTACACCGCTATCTAAAGTCTCTCTCTAATATTGGTTTTCTGGAACAGGATCCCGTTTCGAAATCCTATAAATTGGGGCCGAAACTGGTCAGCCTCGCCCATGTTCGACAAGCCACCGTACCTGTTTCCAGAGTGGCTGCAGTCCATGTGGATGCATTGGCAGACAGCATTCAGGAGCTGGCTCATGCGTCAGTGCCGCAAACCATGGGAATGTCGACGATTCATTTCAAAGATGGCGGAATTCGAGGCACGCGCGTTGGCTTCGATATATCAGAAATTTTGCCGTTTCACGCCACTTCGTCTGGTATTGCCATGTTGGCATTTGGCCCTTCAAGCCTTCTGGAAAAGCTTGAAAATCAACGTTTGCAAACGTTCACTGAAAACACGTCCACAGACTTGAAAACCCTGCGTACACTAGTGGAGCAAGCCCACAAAAGCGGATACGCCTATTCCAACCAAACGTATGAGACTGAAGTGTGTTCGGTCGCGGTGCCATTCTTCGACAAATCCAAAACAGCGATTGGCACAGTGGCCATTGCCACGCCCAGTTCGCGCATGAACCGAGCGCAGCAGAATGCCTTTGCAGTGTCAGCAATGGCAATCAGTCGCAAAATTACAAATGACCTGGGCGGCAAAATTCCCGAGTCAATTCAAGACAAATGGGCGCTTTTTGAAACCGCCATTCAAGCAGCATGAAGCAACAAAGTTGCGGGAGCAGAATATGAAAGATTCAAATTTTCTAAAAGCCATGAATGCCAAACACATTTGGCATCCCATGGCACATCCTGCAGAAATGCAGGCGTCACCACCAACAATTATCACTGAGGGTGAAGGTTGCAACATTCGAGATGTGGATGGGAAACAACTCGTAGATGCAGTTGGTGGATTGTGGAATGTCAACCTTGGCTATTCCTGTCAGCCCGTCAAAGACGCCATTGCTAAACAGCTGGATGCACTGCCCTACTATTCAACGTTTCGTGGCACGACAAATGATCAAATCATCGTTCTAAGCGACATGTTGAAAGACTTTTTTGCTGATGAAGGAATGGTGCGCTCATTTTTTACTTCGGGTGGGTCCGACAGTATTGAAGTGGGTTTGCGACTGGCACGCCAGTATCACAAATTGCGGGGTGAACCTGGGCGCGTGAAATATATCAGTTTGAAAAAGGGCTATCACGGCACCCATACGGGCGGGGCGTCAATCAATGGCAACGCAAATTTTAGAACCCAATATGAACCATTGATGGCGGGGTGTTATCACATTCCAGCACCTTACACATATCGCAATCCATTCAATGAAACAGATCCGGCCAAGTTGACTGCAAATTGTATTGCAGCTTTAGAAGATGAAATTGCGTTCCAGGGTGCGAACACAATTGCAGCCTTTATCATGGAACCTATACTCGGTGCCGGCGGCGTGATCCCGCCCCATGAAAGCTTCATGCCAGCTGTGAAAGCAATCTGCGAAAAGCACGGCATTTTGCTGATTGCTGATGAAGTGATCACGGCCTATGGACGCACCGGCGCTTGGTCGGGCTCGCGTCTTTGGGGCGTTCAGCCAGATATGATGTGCACTGCCAAAGCCATTACAAACGGGTATTTCCCGTTTGGCGCTGTGATGTTGAATGAAAAAATCGCTGATATTTTTGAAAACGATAAATCTGGTGGCGCAGCCATCGGCTCAGGATACACATATTCTGGCCATCCTGTTGGTGCCGCCGCAGCCATTGCGTGCATAGAAGAAACCAAGCGTTTGGCTGTTCATAAAAATGCTGCCGCCAGAGGCGCTGAACTCTATGCTGGATTGCAGGACCTCGCCACAAAACACGAGATCATTGGCGATGTGCGCGGTGGACATGGGCTTATGTGTGCCATGGAACTTGTAGGAGATCGCAAAACAAAGTCTGCGCCCGACAAAGCAAAGGTAGGACACATCTATCAAGCCACATACGACCATGGCGTGATCGTACGCATTTCAGGCCCCAACATTATTTTATCGCCGCCACTCGTCATCACATCGGCCGAAATTGCAAAAATCATTTCGGCACTAGATGCAGGCATGACAGAAATGCGCGAGAAAGCGGGTCATGGATAAGGTTCAAGCAAATAGACTTATCCTTCTGGGCACCAAAGGCGGCGCGTCTGTCCGAAAAGGCAGCCCGAGACCATCCTCATCAGCTTTACAAATTGACGGCAAAACATACGTGATCGATTGTGGCCTTGGTGTCACTCGCGCACTGGTGGACGCAGATATTTCACTTTCGCAAATGGATGGCGTGTTTATCACCCATTTGCATTGTGACCACCTGCTGGAACTTGGCCCCCTCATTTACACAGCCTGGCTATCCGGATTGAACCGCCCCCTTAATATTTTCGGGCCCACGGGCATTACTGAGTACTGGAACAGCTTTTTGGCAGCCATGTCATTCGACCATGGCGTACGAACTCAAAATGACAAACGCGGTTCGTTGAATGACCTCATCTCGATCACAACATATGGGGAAGGTTCTGTGGCGAGTTTGGGAGGCCTAACGGTCTCTGCATTGCGCGTGGAGCATCCACCGGTTGATGAATGCTATGCGTTGAAATTTGAAACACCAAAATCGAAAATCGTGTTTTCTGCCGACACCAAATACTTTCCTCCACTGGCTCAATTTGCTTACGGGGCAGACATTCTCATTCATGAAGCCATGCTGGACGCTGGAATTGATGCGTTGGTCCAGCGCATTGGTGCCAATCCAGATTTGCGTCAGCATCTTGAGGCCCGCCACACAATGGCGCCCGATGTGGGCAAGATCGCAACAGCTGCATCGGTGAAACATCTCGTATTGAACCATCTGGTGCCGGCCGATGATCCAGAATTTACAGATGCCCACTGGCATGATGCACTGTCTCAAACCTGGGACGGGCCTTTAAGCGTTGGCAAAGATGGCATGGTGATCGATCTTCCCAATTCTTGAGCACTCAACATTTCCGGCTTTAACTTTTACGACTGACGAATGGTTTTGCCAGCAGCTCGAACAATTTCGGCCACTTCATTGAGTTGCGATGCCAAAGGAGATGTCCGCCGCCATATCATTCCAATCGTGCGACTGGGCCGCGGATTTTCAAACTGACTAACCGAAACCGGCGCGCCACTGGTTTCCACCGTTACAGCCATTTCTGGAATCAGCGTCACACCCAAACCAACACCCACCATTTGCACCAGCGTCGAAAGGGAACTGCCATCCAATCCTTCCCATGGACGAAGCGTTTGAATGTTGCAGAACGAAAGAGCTTGGTCTCTAAAGCAATGTCCTTCTTCCAAGAGCAACAGCTTTATTTCGCGAAGTTTGTCACTGCTAGGCACGGGTAGATCCTTATCTGCATCAGGCCGCACCAGAACAAATTCTTCTGAAAACAACGACACTTCCGTGAAGTTGGGCTCAGAAACCGGTAGCGCCACAATGGCAGTATCAATGCGCCCATCAGCCAGTTCTTCTAAAAGTTTTGGGGTCAGCGTTTCGCGCACATAAATGTCGAGGCCATCAAAATTTCTATTGAGATCTCCAATCAGTCGGGGCAAAAAATAGGGTGCGATTGTTGGGATAACTCCAATGCGCAATTTTCCCAGATGGCCCGCTTGTGATGCACGCGCCATTTCTTCGAGTTCCTCGCTGGCAAGAACAATCTCTCGCACGCGATCAGCAAACTCTTCGCCAAAAGCGGTGAGTTTGACCTGACGCGCTCCCCGCTCAAACAAAACAACGCCCAGTGACGTTTCCAGTTCTTTGATCTGCAAAGACATGGCGGGCTGTGTGATGGCACAGGCATCGGCAGCGCGACCAAAATGCCCGTGAAGCGCCAAAGCTTCAAAATAGCGCAACTGGCGAAGGGTAAACTGTGTCATTGAAAAATCTTATGACAACAATCAGAAAAATCAACTTATACTAATGGAAATTGCTTGCTATACGACATGAAAGCGAGACGTTAAATCGTCAAGGTAGCAATGATCGCACGGTATGAAAACACGATACAGACGCCAAATTTATCGTGTTTGGACTTTGCAACAAACCACACTAAAGTTCCGCAATTAGGATAGGAGACACCAATGAACGCAGTAGTCGATGACTTGAATGACACAAGCCCACGCAAATGCCCTGTTATGCACGGAGCAAACGCAGAAAGAGCGGCAGGCACAACAGCAAACCAACATTGGTGGCCAAACCAGCTGAACCTGAAAATGCTCAGCCAGAATTCCGCTGAACTTGACCCAATGGGCGAAAGCTTCGACTACGCCTCAGAATTCAAATCTCTTGATCTGGCTGCGGTAAAAAAAGATCTCTACGCCCTTATGACAGATTCTCAAGAGTGGTGGCCCGCAGACTATGGGCACTACGGTCCATTCTTCATTCGCATGACATGGCACAGTGCAGGCACTTACAGAACCCATGACGGTCGTGGTGGCGGGGCCTCTGGTTCACAGCGCTTTGCACCGTTGAACAGTTGGCCTGATAATGTGAACTTGGACAAAGCACGCGCTCTGCTTTGGCCGATCAAACAAAAATACGGAAAGAAAATCTCTTGGGCCGACCTGATGATTTTGACAGGCAATTGCGCACTGGAGTCGATGGGTTTCAAAACCTTTGGCTTTGCTGGCGGCCGTGAAGACATTTGGGAGCCTGAAGAAGACATCTATTGGGGGCCCGAAACAGGCTGGTTGGACGACGAACGTTATTCTGGCGACCGCGAATTGGCCGACCCGCTTGCTGCGGTTCAAATGGGCTTGATTTACGTTAATCCAGAAGGTCCAAACGGCAATCCTGACCCTCTCGCATCAGCACGCGACATCCGTGAAACGTTTGCACGTATGGCCATGAATGATGAAGAGACGGTCGCGCTTGTGGCTGGCGGTCACACATTCGGCAAAGCACACGGTGCAGGCGACCCAGACAAACATGTAGGCCCGGAACCAGAAGGCGGCGGAATCGCTGACCAAGGTCTCGGTTGGGTCAACTCCATGGGCAGCGGCAGCGGTGTCGATACAATTTCCAGTGGTGTTGAAGGCGCATGGACACCAACTCCAATCGCCTGGGACAACAGTTATTTCGATACGTTGTTTGGCTATGAGTGGAAGCTCACAAAAAGTCCGGCCGGGGCACAACAGTGGATTCCAACCGATGAAGCTGCGGCCTCCACAGTGCCAGATGCGCACGATCCGAACAAAACCTTTGCGCCAATGATGACGACTGCTGATATGGCGCTCAGAATGGATCCGGCATATGAGAAAATTTCCCGTCGTTTTCATGAAAATATCGATGAGTTCGCCGACGCGTTCGCACGCGCTTGGTTCAAACTCACTCACCGCGACATGGGCCCAATCACCCGTTATCTGGGTGCAGAAGTTCCTGCCGAAGAATTGATCTGGCAGGATCCTGTTCCGGCCGTCGACCATGAACTTATCAACGACCAGGACATTGCAGACTTGAAGGCAAAGCTTCTCGCGTCTGGCTTGTCGGTCTCTGAACTGGTTTCTACAGCTTGGGCCTCCGCATCATCTTTCCGTGGCAGCGACAAACGTGGAGGCGCAAATGGCGCGCGCATTCGTTTGGCTCCGCAGAAGGATTGGGAAGTGAACAATCCTGCTCAATTGCAAAAAGCATTGAGCGCAATTGAAGCCGTTCAAAGTGATTTCAATTCTGGCAGCAAGAAAGTGTCTCTGGCAGATCTGATTGTGTTAGGTGGTTGCGCCGCAGTTGAAAAAGCAGCCAAGGACGCTGGCCACGATGTCACTGTGCCGTTCACTCCGGGCCGCACAGATGCCTCACAAGAACAAACAGATGCAGAATCATTTGCGCCTTTGGAGCCAGCAGCTGATGGGTTCCGCAACTACATGAAAGCAGGAAGAAACCGCCCTGCCGAAGAACTGCTGGTAGATCGCGCCCAATTGCTTTGCCTGACCGCTCCAGAAATGACAGTGCTGGTTGGTGGCATGCGTGCGCTTGGTACAAATGCTGACGGTTCAAACCATGGTGTGTTCACTGACAAACCTGGTCAACTGACCAACGATTTCTTCGTCAATCTGTTGAGCCGCGACACACAGTGGACAGCAACATCAGATGCTGAAACTGAGTTCAAAGCAAAGAGCGGACCTGGAAAAGAAGCGGGTTGGACAGGCACCCGTGCCGACCTCGTGTTCGGCTCCAACTCACAACTGCGCGCATTTGCTGAAGCCTATGCAACAGATGATGCAAAAGATCATTTTGTGAAGAGCTTCGTTGCTGCTTGGGCGAAAGTGATGAACCTTGATCGTTTCGACATCGCGTAAGTAAGCGCATCATCAATTTTGAAAAAGGGCTGCGGTGAATTCCGCGGCCCTTTTTTAATTGTTGTTTAGAGAATTGATGCCGATGAAATTGAGGTCCCAATCCGACAATTCATCCTGCCGAGATTTCAAAGACAACCGCAAATCCAAAATTTTGGCTTGTCCGACAGACGCCAATTGCGAATTGTAATCGTAGTTTTTGAATTCATCCCACTCGGTTACAATCAAAGTAAGATCAGCACCGTCCATAGCCTCTTCAACACTGGAAGACTGTTGATAGTTTGAGTCAGAAGTTTCGTATTTTGCCATCGGGTCATAGGCACGCACAACCGCACCTTCATCCAACAGTGTGTGAATAATGCTAACCGCTGAACTGTCGCGCACGTCATCAGTATTTGCTTTAAACGCAATCCCCAAAACCGCCACGCGACGCCCACGCAATTTCTGATCCAGAATGTCTTCAACACGCCGCAAAATCATATATCGACGGTTGTCGTTGACCGCTATAACAGCTTCAAGAATTTGCTGTTGCACACCATGACGGCGCGCCATGGTCGCAAGGGCAAGCGTGTCCTTGGGAAAACACGACCCGCCATAACCTGGCCCCACATTCAAAAATTGCTCGCCGATACGACTGTCCAATCCAATCCCCTTGGACACGATTTCAATGTCGCCACCAACGGTCTGCGTAAGGTTTGCTATTTCGTTGATGAAAGTTACCTTCATGGCCAAAAACGCATTGGCTGCATATTTGATGGTTTCAGAAGAAAACCAATCACTGATCAAAAAGGGAACTTTGTCTTTGTCAAAGACACTGTAGATTTCGCGCACTTTGTTCAATGCTGCGACATCAGCGCCACCCAAAACGACCCGTTCAGGCTGAAAGAAATCTTGGATCGCACGACCTTCGCGCAAAAATTCAGGGTTCGACACCACCGACAAGTTCTTTTCGGGCACCCGTTCATCAAGTCGGATCTGCAAGCGTTCGCAGGTTCCAATCGGCACTGTCGATTTTACAACCAAGACCGCACCCTTGCGTGCAATCTGCGAAATATCGTCAACCGCCGTATACAGATAACCAAGATTGGCATTGCCTGTTTTTTCTTCAGTTGGCGTGCCCACCGCAACAAAAAACGCATCACACTCAGCAGCTGAATTTACCTCGAGAGAAAACGAAATCCGACCGGCGGCAATCACTTCGCCAAGCAGTTCCTCCAAACCCTCTTCGTAAATTGGCGGCACCCCAGCCTGCAGTTGATTGATGCGTTCTGCGCTCACATCTATGCACACAACACTATGGCCTTGTTTGGCAAGACCCACGGCTTGGATCAGTCCGACATACCCGGCACCAATGACCGCAATTGAAGGAGATACAGTCATGCGATGTCGCTTTCGTAGTCCAGAAATTCAGCAATACTTCCATGCGCATAACAGATGAATTGTGGCGCAACAACTTGCTAATGGCGTGGAGGTCAATATGAACGCGGCATATCCAGAACGTGCTCAGCCAAATATGACAAAATAAGATTGGTGGAAATGGGCGCCACTTGATACAGCCGCGTCTCGCGAAACTTGCGTTCGATGTCATATTCTTCAGCAAACCCAAACCCGCCATGGGTTTGAATGCATGCATTGGCTGCTTCCCAAGATGCGTCAGCCGCCAGCATTTTTGCCATATTGGCTTCAGCACCGCAGTTTTCTCCCGCTTCGAACAATTCACAAGCGCGGTGGGTCATCAATTCGGCTGCGCGCATATTGGCGTATGCTTTAGCGATTGGAAATTGAACACCTTGATTATGCCCTATGGAACGCCCAAAGACTTCTCGTTCGCCTGCATATTTGGAAGCCTTATCAATGAACCACTTCGCATCGCCAATACACTCGCTGGCGATCAATATACGTTCTGCATTCATGCCAGAGAGAATATACTTAAAGCCCTTCCCTTCTTCACCAATCAAGTTTTCCGCAGGAACCGGAACATCTTCTAAAAAGACTTCGGTCGTCGAATGGTTCATCATCGTTCGAATGGGCTTCAGCGTCATGCCGTTCTGTTTGGCCTCGTTCATGTCAATGATGAACACCGACAGACCATCCGTACGCTTGGCCACTTCATCACGCGGGGTCGTGCGTGCAAGCAGCAACATAATGTCTGAATGTTCAGCGCGGCTGGTCCAGACTTTTTGACCATTAATCACATATCGATCACCTTCTTTGCGTGCGAAAGTTTTGATGGATGTCGTATCCGTTCCGCTGCTCGGTTCGGTGACGCCAAAGGCCTGTAAGCGCAACTCACCTGTCGCAATTTTTGGAAGAAATTGCTCTTTCTGCTTCTCACTGCCATGGCGCAAAAGGCTTCCCATGATGTACATTTGCGCATGACACGCACCACCGTTGCAGCCTTGAAATTGAATTTCTTCAAGAATGGCGGCAGCACCGCTCAATGTCATTCCTGAACCACCATATTGTTCAGGAATAAGAGCAGAAAGATACCCGGCTTCCGTCAAAGCTTCGACAAACCGCTTCGGATAAGCCATCTCGCGGTCAAGCTCGCGCCAATAGGCCCCAGAAAACTGTTGGCAAAGTTTTGCCACTTCGTCACGAACGTCTTGGTGCTGGTTCACGGTGGAAACTGTCATGCTTGATCCTCGCCCCGCTCAGCTTGCCAAGGATTTTCCATTTGCTGAATTAGGACTGTTGGGTGAACGAATTGAGTGAACGCCAATGAGAACAACCGCTGCGGCAAGCGCAACGCCGTGGACAACTGGATCGGAGAACATGATTGCCGCAGCCAGGGCAAGTCGTGCAATCCATTCCCAAGACGCCAATGGCTTTCTATCGAAACGCGCCAATGCACTGGCCAACAAATAAAGCGCAAATATCAACCTAAAGAGAACCCACATCAAAGAGGCCAAATGAAGCTGTCCATCATACCCTGGAAGATATTCTTTTGCCGAGGGCAACGAACCAGGTTTCAAAACCGCAGATTCAATCAGCAAAATTTCCGGATACATGGCGAACACAAAGGGAATGATGAACATCACAATGCCAGAGCGCACGGCGGAAAATCCTGTTGCCATTGGCTCTGCTTTTGTGATGGTCGCAGCTGCAAAAGCAGCCAGAGCCACCGGTGGCGTGATGGCGGAAGCAACGGCGAAATAAAAGATGAACATATGTGCTGTGAAAATCGACAAACCAAGCCCCGCCAAAACAGGGCCCATCAGCAAAGCAACATTGATGTAGGCAGGCACGGCCGGCATGCCCATGCCGAGTAAAATTGCCAGCGCCATAGTTGTGAACAAAGCCATGAATTGAAACAGCCCCGAACCGCCAACACCACCCAGATCAAGCGATTGCAACCAGCCTAGAATGTCCAATGCAATAAAGTCAGATAGGCCCGTGAAGTTGAGACAGAAATCAATGATCGAAACGGCAAGGAACATCAAATACAATGTTGAAATCAAAACACCCGAGTTCGATAATGCATCCAGAACTTTCCGTGGCTGTTTGCGCACGTCTTCGTCTAGAAACAACAAAAACAACAGCGCGATAACGGCCCACCAACCTGCACTGCCCGCATCTCCCGCCGAGTTCTGCAACAACTCGATAAACCAAGGCAGATTGGTGGTCTTGCAATTGCCGTTGACGATGACGCCATCACCACCAAAGATCGAAGCAAGGAACCCACACCCAATGCCATCCTTCGTACTCAACAACAGAAAAAGAATAAGCAGAATTGGACCAAAAATCATAATCAGATTGATTTTGTCACGGCGATCAAGAACCATGTCTGGCGTTTTCTCACCTACAGCTTCGATGCCTTGTTTGCGCGATTGAAACACCGCCGACAAAAACAGACAGAAAAAATATGCCAGAGCAGGAATTGCTGCCGCAATAATCACTTCGCGATAAGGCACTGCGGTCAGCGCGGCCAATATAAATGCAGCCACGCCCATCACAGGTGGCATAATAGAGCCGCCTGAAGACGCCGCCGCCTCCATGCCACCGGCAAATGTTTTGGAAAAACCGCGCTTGATCATCATGGGAATGGTTAAAACGCCAGTCGACAAAACATTGACCACTGGGCCGCCAGAAATTGTGCCAAACATGGCGGAGGACACAATGGCTGCATGGGCCGGACCGCCCCGCAATTTGCGTGTCCATAAGAATGCCAGTTTGATAAGCGACCGCCCACCAGCACTGGCTCCAAAAAGTCCGCCCAAAACAATATACGGGAAAACAGTGTTGAGAATGATGTCAATAAACCGACCCAATAAGCCAGAAGAATTGTTGGTCAAAGCGTCATGCAAACGCGGTCGACCATCTGTCAGCAATCGAGGTTCCCCCCCCAATTTTGTCATCAGGTATTTATTGATGTCATCCGGGCCATGGACGTACCAAACCAAAACGGTGATGATTGTGTAGGCTGCAACAGCAATGGCAACCAACACCAGTGGCAGGCCCCACACGCGTACGTTGTAAGCCAGAAACACTATGACAGAGAGGCCCATGATTGCGGCCAACCAACCACCTGTCGTGTTGATACACTGAGGGTCTTCCACGGAATTTGGAACGGGCAAACCATAAAGCTCTGCAAACTCTCGCTCGGACTTCAAACTCTCTGCAATCAAAGCAGCCCGCTCGCCCGTCAAACGGTCAATAGCGCACACAGCTTCAATCTCGATGACATAGGTCAAAGAGATGGCCAGCGCAGAAATGATAAGTGCAATGTCTAGAAACAAGCCCCAGCCGGGTCGCCCATTCCCTTCTTGTTTAGACTTCCGCCATTGGGAATGTTTCAGCGCAACAATCAGCATCATCGTTGCAAAAACCAACGGATAAAAATATTCGTAAGGATATCCGCGAATGACGAAGTCTTTTATCCCAGTCAATGACTGCATCGCTTGATCGATACCAGGAATACCAGGCATTGAATTGAACATGCCGACAATCACCAAAAGCAAAGCCAACCAATAAACCACTTTCTCCCCTCGATCTAAGGGAGCTTTGGGCGCAATTTGGACATCAGCATTTTGTTCGATCGACACGGGAAATTCCTAGCAGTCAAAAAAAGACGACCGGCCACTCTTGGGCCGGTCGAAAAACTTAAAATCTAGACTGCCAACTTTAGCCTTTCGGCTTGGCACAATCGTCGATTTTATATCCAGCTTCTTCCCAAGCGGCAACTGCGCCAGCATGGTATTTGAGCGGGTTAGGACCGCACATGCCAGACTTCACTGAGTCAACAATTCCATATCCGGCTTGCGCAGCAAATGGTGCTTTCGACTTTAATTGTTTAAGTGTGTCGATGTGCGCTTTTGTAAGCGATTTTGCGAGTTCGAACGACATGTTCTTGCTCACAATATCTCCACCGATTGTTGCCAGACCACGGAATGTACCGTCTTCACTTTTGACGGTCACACCAGCAGGCATCGTCGCGTCTTTCACGGCAATTGTGAAAGGTGCAGAACCCGGTGCACGCAAATATTTCTGGAATGGCTCACTGTCCCATTTCGCTTTAGGCACAGACCACAAAGTCATATTGCCAGCAGAAACGGCTTGGGTCAGGCGGCTGTCTGGAAACAGAACTGGCAGAACAACAGCATCGGCAGAACCATCCATAATGGTTTTTGTCGCTTGGCCCCAATTCACCTGAACGCCTTTATAGCCTTCACCCTCTTTTAAACCCGCTGCCAACTGAATAATTGCGCGCGCATTGGTCACCGCGGCCCCGCGTGGCGGGCCGTTATAAATGGTTTTGCCTTCAAGGCTGTCCCAACCATCAATTCCTTTGGAGTCGTAAGCATAAAGCGCAAAAATACCCAACGTGACTGGATACAGCGCACGCAAATTGGAAGCCAGTTCAGCACCTTTTTCTTTGCCAAGCTTGGCATAAGGGCCAACACCCTTCGACAACAAAAACGGCAAAATGTAAGGTGTGCCAGCAATGTCGGTTTTGCCTTCGGCAACGTTTTGCACTGAGTTTGTGAGTGTTTGGCCATCGGCCAACTGAATGTTCGCAATGCCCTTTGCAGCAGCAACCTCAGTCAAATGCGCCAACGAAAGATGGATAGACCCACCTGGAGATGCTGTCTCAGCCGTCAAGTTTTCCGCTGAATAAGCAGTTGTTGTCATCATCACAGCGACACTGGCTGCAATCATTGATTTCAATAATTTCATTTTTGTTCCTCCCAAAACAACAAGTCTCTCAACTTGAAATAAAGCAAACCTCCAAGAATGCATTTTGCAATGTAAACACGGTTTGAATTTCGATGCCATATCAGAAAATTCAAAAAATCGATTTTCTTTCAAATCAGTTTTTGACCTTAGTGTTTCTACGGTCTTTCAGAAAATGTATGGCCAAAACTGTTTTCGTAATCATCCTCATCCCAAACACCTATAATGATACCAGTTGGCTCACCGCCCGTTACAGCTTCCAGTTCTTCGTAGGTGCGCGTGGTTCGGTTGTGATGTTGACCCGCCCATTCGAAAATGCGCTCCAGCATCAGTTTGCGAACAGCAACATGTTCCTCCACATCGCTTGCGCCCACATCCTGCAACTCGTTTGGATCATTTTCGAGATCAAACAACATGGGTCTGAAACCGTGGCAGTGAATAAATTTCCATCGTTCATCAACACACATGACAACACGTGCATCTTCAGGTGCAACATTTAAGGTCTTTCGAGGTTCTCGAGTGACATAATCGATCTCTGATATGGCCCACTCGCGAACGGTGTCTACTTCACCGCGCAAAATAGGCATCAGATTGTGCCCTTCCAGAATATGCGGTTTTTGTTCCCCGCCAAAGTAGTCGATAAAAGTTGGCACCATATCTATGCCTTCCACCAAAGCTTGCGAAACCAAACCGCGTGTGGCGTCGGCTGCTTTATCTGGGTCATAGACAATTAAAGGAACACGCACGGAGCAATCGTGGAACAGGTCTTTCTCACCCATCCAGTGATCCCCAAGGTAGTCACCGTGGTCCGACGACATGATGATCATTGTGTTGTCCATCAGCCCTTCAGCTTCCATGAATTCAAACAACCGACCCAAGTGATCGTCGATTTGTTTGATCAACCCCATATAGGAACCGAGCATCGCATCGCGCACTTTGTCTTGTGCAAAGGCCTTGCAAATGCGCGATTCCATATAAGCACCAAACACGGGTTGCGGATCATCTTTCTCGCTTTCAGCTCGATTAACGGGAAGCCAAGTTTCAGGCGGATACATGTCGTTATACGGTTCGGGAACCACGTACGGCCAATGGGGTTTGATATAAGAAAGATGGCACATCCAAGGCTGGTCACCCGCCCCTTTCATGAACTCCATTGCGCGGTTTGTCATATAGGCCGTTTCAGAGTGTTCTTCAGGGACGCGTGCTGCGGCTGAATTGTTTTTGATCAACCAGCCAGAAAGAACTTCTCCATCATCGCCTTCGGCAGAGTTTGCCCAATCATGCCAAGGGTTGTCAGAATCAAATCCTTTTTCACGCAGATAGTCATCATAATTTGAATCTTGAACCTGACGTGTGCTGTGGAGCCCATCGTCGCGCTCGAACTCTTCAAACCCACATTGTTTATGGTTCACTCCCACATCAGAATTCGGGTCGATGCCCAACCATTCCATTCCTTTGGTATCTGCCAACATATGGGTTTTACCAACCAGGACACTGCGCACATCCAACTCACGCAAATGGTCGCCAAGCGTGTATTCACCTATCTTCAAGGGAAAGAAGTTCCAGGTCGCACCATGGCTTCGACAATACCGTCCCGTGTAATATGACATGCGTGATGCACCGCAAACGGGTGCGTTGACATAGGCCCGATTGAACCGAACGCCTTTGGATGCCAGCTTATCAATATTGGGCGTGTGCAAATGCGGGTGACCATAGCAACTTAGATAATCCCAACGCAGTTGGTCAGCCATAATCCAGAGTATATTCTTCTTTCCAGCCACTTTGTCAGCCATCGCCCATTCTCGTTCATCCATGCTCAACAGCACGCATTGGGTTGCAACATTGCGCAAAGGTCAAGCCTTGGCAAAACTGTTTGCTCAGAAAATGGAACTTGCACTTTCATCACAAGGTGTTGAAATAGAAGGCTGTTGAAGAGAAGAGTGTGAAACATGACCAGCGAAGTTCTCACCATATCAGTAGATGGGCCCGTTGCCACAGTCACCTTGAATCGCCCTGAGCGGTTCAATGCGTTGAACGATGAGTTGCGCGCAGCGCTGCGCACAGCGGTGGCGGACATCAATGCAATGGATAACGTTCTCATTGTTATATTAAAGGGCGAAGGTAGAGGATTTTGTGCGGGTGCCGATCTCGGTGGCGGAATGGAGAGGCCCGACCCCGACCACATCAACAAAGAATACAAACCAGCACTGGTTGGAATTGCCGAAAGTGACAAAATCTGGATCGCGCAAATTCACGGAACTGCAGCCGGGATTGGTGCAGCTTACGCCATGAATTGCGATCTGGTGACCATGGCTGATGATGCCACAATCTACATGGCATTTGCAGCGATTGCCCTCATCCCCGATGGAGGCAACACCCAATTGCTGTTGCAAAACATGGGTTACCACCGCGCTTTGGAAACAATTCTGGAGGGTCAGAAAATTTCTGCTCAAGACTGCGTCAAACATGGTTTGGCAAACAAGCTGTTTCCTCTGGACGATCTTGACCGGGAAACCAAAGAATGGGCTGAACGCTTGGCAAGCGGTGGCCCTTTGGCGTTGTCCGCAACCAAGCGCATACTGCGCTCTGTTGGTCACATGTCTTACGCAGACGCTATATCCGCAGAAGCGAAAGAACAGCATGTTCTGTTGAACAGTGAAGATTTTAAAACCGGAGTCGCTGCATTTTTTGACAAAACCAAGCCGGTTTTCAAAGGAAAATAGCTGTGAAAGCCGTTCGATCACTGAAACTTTCGTAGCGGAAGGACTCAACAAAACCGCAATGAACTGTTAGCTTGCCGACACCCAATGACGGACAAACGACAATCCAATCCGTTATTGAGACAATTCCTCGATGAAACACGGGGCAACATAAAAGGATCGTTTCACACCTAAAAACAGGGTGGAAACGGCCAAATGGGAGAAAAATATGAAGTTTTTTAAACGCAACGGGCAGCCTATGCCTAAACACGTTGTCGATATGGCTGAATCAGTCAAAGGCAACAATGATGGCCATACACGCCGCGAATTCCTTGCAATGGCAAGTGTGTTCGGCGCAACTGCGGCCACAGCTTATTCAATGATCGGCTTGCCAACACCTGCACTTGCAGATGGTCACGCCAAAAAAGGCGGCACCGTTCGTTATCAAACAGAAGTTCGTGCGTTGAAAGATCCACGCACATATGACTGGTCACAAATCGCAAACTTCTCACGCGGCTGGCAGGAATATCTTGTTCAGTACAACAACGATGCAACATTCGTTGGCAAGTTGCTCGAAAGCTGGGAAATTTCAGAAGACGCCAAAACCTACATTTTGAATGTTCGCAAAGGCGTTAAGTGGAACAACGGCGACGATTTCACGGCTGAAGATGTTGCGCGCAACATTGAAGGCTGGTGTGACAAGACGGTTGAAGGCAATTCAATGGCCGGTCGTTTTGCAACATTGATCGATGCAAAATCAGACGACAATCCAAACGGCACAGATAAAGCCGTTAAAGGTGCGATTGAAATCGTTGACAGCCACACTGTGAAATTGAACCTGCCGAAGCCAGATATTTCTCTGATCCCAGGCATGTCCGACTACCCTGCTGCAATCGTGCACAAATCATTCACACCAGAAACAGCACTGACAAACCCAATCGGCACAGGCCCATACAAGCCTGAGTCTTTGGAAGTTGGTGTAAAAGCTGTTCTCGTTCGCAACGAAGATCACAAATGGTGGAACGAAGGCAACGGCGCTTGGGTTGATCGTTTCGAATATATCGACTTCGGCACTGAGCCAGCAGCTTGGGTTGCAGGCGCTGAATCTGACGAATTCGACACAACTTACTCGCTCGAAGGTGAGTTCATCGAGTTGTTCGAAGCCATCGGCGACTGGGATCGCAATGACATCGTTACAGCTGCAACGATCGTTATTCGTCCAAACCAACAAGCTGAAGTCAACGGTAAAAAGCCATACTCTGACGTACGCGTACGCCGCGCCATCCAAATGGCCGTCGACAACAAGGTTTGCCTGGAACTTGGCATGAACAACCTTGGCATCACTGCGCAAAACCACCACGTTGGTCCAATGCATCCCGACTACAAAGACATCGGCGATGTGAAATTTGACCCAGCTGGCGCGAAAGCTTTGATGGAAGAAGCAGGCATGCTTGACTATGAGCATGAGCTTATTTCAATCGATGCGGGTTACCGCAAAGACACCACAGACGCTGTGGCTGACCAAATGCGTAAAGCTGGTTTGAAGGTGAAACGTACAGTTCTTCCTGGATCAACATTCTGGAATGACTGGGCAAAGTATCCGTTCTCATCAACAAACTGGAACCACCGTCCTTTGGGTGTTCAGGTTCTTGCTTTGGCTTACCGTTCCGGTGAAGCATGGAACGAAGCTGGTTTCTCCAACAAAGAATTTGATGACACTCTAACAGCAGCTTTGGCTGTTGCAGATGTTGCCAAGCGTTCTGAGTTGGTCGCAAAAGTTGAAAAGATCATGCAAGACGAAGGCGTGACCATTCAGCCATACTGGCGCACACTCACCAACTTCACGAAGAAAAACTTGGGCGGCGCAGGCCACCACATTTCCTTCGAATTCCATCCGGATGAAGTTTACTGGAAAGCATAAGCTTCCATTGCACAATCAAACGAGAAAGGGCTGCTTGCGCAGCCCTTTTTTTGACCGAAGCCCACGGAAATCACAAATCCGTGGCTTGCAATTGGCGAACAGCCTTGTGACACTGTGTGCAACGAAAGGCAGACCGAAACAGGTCGCCACAGGTCGATCAAGACCGAAACGGGAGAGATATGCTTAGTTTCTTAATCCAGCGCATCGGAGTGATGCTGCTGACGGCACTGTGTCTAACACTCATTGTGTTCTTCCTGACCAACCTGGAACCCAATCTGGAAAAACTCACCAAGAGTGAAGGCAACCAGCGCATGACTGATGCTCAGGTTGAAAGTTGGCTCCAAAACAACGGCTATCGTCAAAACTTGTTCAAACGATACGGCGAGTGGTTGGGCGTGGCGCCGGGTTGGACACGCACCGATCCGGAAACAGGCAATGTCACAGGACGTTGTATCAGGAACGGTGTTGCGGCTGAAGAAGCCCCGTCATATTGCGGTATCTTGCAAGGAGAATGGGGCACTTCTCTTGTCTTCAAGGAACCCATCGGCGGTGTCATTCTTAAGAAATTAGGGCTCACCGGGTGGCTGATGCTTTGGGTGATGATTGTAATGGTTCCGATCGCATTGGTCATTGGAGTGGTGGCAGGAATGCGTGAAGGCTCTAAAACAGACCGCACCCTTTCCACCTTTTCAATTATGAGCACATCCACGCCTGAATATGTTTCAGGCGTCATATTGATTGTGGTTTTTGCCAGTCGTCTCGGCGGCCTGCAGTGGTTCAAAGGAACATCGCAATCGGCGATGGAAAACATCACCTTCGAAAACTTCACCTTGCCTGTCGCAGCACTGGCGCTTTACGGCCTTGGCTATATTGCTCGTATGACCCGCGCTTCTATGACAGAAGTCATGACCGAACAATATATCAGAACTGCGCGCTTGAAAGGCCTGACCTTTGGTGCAGTTGTTTTGAAACACGCATTGCGCAACGCACTCATCGCGCCGTTTACGGTCATCATGTTGCAAATACCGTACCTGCTTACGGGCGTGGTGATTATCGAGACTTTGTTCAATTACAAAGGTTTTGGCTGGACCCTCGTCGCAGCAGTTGGCAACAACGACATCGAACTGATGATGGCCGCTTCGGTGGTTGCGGTGTTCGTCGTTCTCATGACACAGCTCATATCGGATATTGGCTACGTCTTCCTCAACCCGCGCATTAGCGTCAACTGAGGAGCAGGATCATGGAACGTCTTACAGCCTTCGAAATCATTGGCCAGATTCTGGTTCAGTTCACGCCTGTGTGGATTGGTCTGATTGTCATCTTAGCTCTTTCGATCACTTTCAAAAAACGCTTGAGCCTTTACGGTAAACTCTTCGACAGCCCAATCGGCATTGTCGGGCTTGTACTGGTTCTCTTCTGGGTGCTGACCGCAATTTTTGCAGATCAAATCGCCACATTTGATGCGCTTGATCAGGTGTCAGGAATGAAAAACAAAAAGCCTGGCTGGCCTGTACGCGGCCTCGATGGAATGCACTATCTATTAGGTGGTGATAATCTGGCGCGAGATGTCTTCAGTCGCGTTGTCAAAGGCAGCCAATCAGTTTTGATCATTGCGCCTGCGGCGACAATCTTCGCATTCATGGTTGGCATCACGCTTGGGTTGCCAGCTGGTTATTTTGGCGGAAAGACTGACACCATTCTAACCTTCATCGCGAACATGGTTTTGGCGTTTCCGGTTATCCTCTTGTTCTTCCTTCTGGTGACACCAGAGATCAGATCAACGGGTGTTCCACTGGTGTTGTCTGGAGTGCTGTTTCTGTTCCCAATCGTATTCTTCGTCCTGCTGTTTTATTCAAAATACAGCGAGCGGCCGGATAAACTATATCTCTACCTCGGCATAACATTGGTCATCGGATTTTGGGCCTATTCAGGTCTCGCATTCAACAGCGATCCACTCGGTGTCTTCTACATGGATCCGAACTTACTCAACATTTTTGTGTCCGTGGTTTTCGTAAATTCACCTACTGTGTTCCGTATCGTTCGTGGCATCACATCCGATATTGGAACAAGAGACTATGTGGCCGCAGCTCAAACCCGTGGCGAGCGCCCTTGGTACATCATGCTTTGGGAAATTCTGCCCAATGCACGTGGCCCGTTGATCGTCGATTTCTGTTTGCGAATTGGTTACACAACTATCTTGCTCGGAACGCTTGGTTTCTTTGGCCTTGGTGTTTCGCCGGAAAGTGCCGATTGGGGCATGACAATTAACGAAGGTCGCAAACTGCTTTCCCTCTACCCTCACCTGGCGCTTCCCCCCGCTCTGGCACTCATGTCGCTGGTGCTTGGTTTGAACTTGTTAGCCGATGGTTTGCGCGAAGAAAGCTTGAAGGATTGATATGATGGCAAATGATGCTCAAACACCAATCCTTGAGATTGAAGACCTGAACATTTCTTTCTTTGTGCGCGCGGGTGAAATTCCTGCCGTGATGGATTTTTCCTGCAAAGTCATGCCCGGTGAAACCATGGGGCTTGTGGGAGAATCTGGCTGCGGTAAGTCCACCGTTGCGCTTGGCATTATGCGTGACATGGGCAATCGCGGGCAGATTGTTGGTGGCAAGATTAAGTTCAAAGGTCGCGACATGGGCGAAATGTCCGATGAGGAATTGCGTGACATTCGCGGCTCCAAAATCGCGATGATCTACCAAGAGCCCATGGCGAGCTTAAACCCAGCCATGAAGATTGGCCGCCAATTGATGGAAGTGCCATTGATCCACGAAAACGTTTCTGAAAAAGAAGCTTATGATCGTGCCTTGGCGATGATTGAATCTGTGAAATTGCCGGATCCCAAGCGGGTTATGGAAGCTTACCCTCACCAAGTGTCTGGTGGTCAGCAACAGCGCATTGTGATTGCAATGGCCCTGCTTTCAAAGCCCGACCTTTTGTTGCTGGATGAGCCAACCACAGCGCTTGATGTAACCGTTGAAGCAGGCATTGTGGAATTGATCAAAGAGCTTGGCCGAACCACCGGCACGTCCATGCTGTTCATCTCCCACAACCTTGGTCTTATTTTGGAAACCTGTGACCGCATCACGGTTATGTATTCTGGTGAAGCTGTCGAAACCGGCACTGTGCATGATGTGTTTGATCGTATGCGTCACCCCTATACGCAGGGCTTGTTCAACTCTATTCCCCTGCCGGGTGCGGACAAAAACTCCAAACCACTTTTGTCCATTCGTGGCCAATTGCCATTACCCATGGAACGCCCGCGCGGTTGCAACTTTGGGCCGCGCTGTGACCACTATGTGGAGAGCGTCTGCAATTCTGGCGAAATTAAAATGCAGCCGGTGGACAAAGATGGTTTCCACAAATCACGTTGCCTTCGTATTGGGGACATCGATTGGTACGCGGAACCCGAGCGCCCCGTCGTCACGGCACCTGCTGTGCCAGGCAAAACGGTGCTCAACATTGATGGTTTGAAGAAATATTACAGTGTTGCCGCAAACAAAATGTTCGGCGGTGGCGACACACGAACTGTCAAAGCCAATGAAGAAATCACTTTCCACGCGCGGGAATCTGAGACGGTGGCCATTGTAGGTGAATCCGGGTGCGGAAAATCCACCCTCGCAAAAGTGCTTCTGGGGTTGGAAACAGCCACTGAGGGCTCCGTTACACTCGATGGCAAAGAGATCGGCAACACCGAAGTCGGCGACCGTTCAAAAGGCGATGTCGCTTCTGTGCAAATGGTGTTCCAGAACCCGTTTGATACATTAAACCCAAGCCATTCTGTGGGGTCGCAAATTATCCGAACGCTGGAGAAGTTTGGCATCGGCGACACTGTTGAAGATCGCAGGAACAGAATGTTGGAATTGCTCGATCTGGTGAAACTGCCGCGCGCATTTGCAGATCGAATGCCTCGTCAATTGTCAGGTGGGCAAAAGCAACGCATTGGTGTGGCACGCGCATTTGCTGGCCAACCCAAAGTGGTGGTCGCGGACGAACCCGTCTCCGCTTTGGATGTTTCCGTGCAGGCGGCCGTCACAGAATTGCTGATGGAAATTCAGCGCGAAGCCAAAACAACCATGTTGTTCATCAGCCATGATTTGTCAGTCGTGCGCTACATCGCCGACCGTGTGGTGGTGATGTATCTCGGCCATATTGTGGAACAGGGCTCAACCGACGATATATTCTCGCCGCCTTATCACCCCTACACAGAGGCATTGCTGTCGGCGATCCCGATTGCTGACACCAGCGTCCAGAAAATGCACATCGTCCTTGATGGCGATATTCCATCGGCTTTGAACCCGCCAAGCGGTTGTCCTTTCCAGACGCGCTGTCCGAGAAAGTCACAGGTTGAAGGCAATCTGTGCGAGACTGATCTGCCACCAATGCGCACCATTGGCGAAGGCCATCAAGTCAAATGCCATTTGTCCGAGAAAATTCTGCAATCTATGGAACCTGTCATTGTCCTAGGCGACAAGAAAAAAAGTGCCAAAAAACCAGCGGTTAAAAAATTGGCTGCTGCAACTGCAGCATCAGGCGTTGCCGCACTCGCAGCGCTCAATAAAGAGGAACAAACAACACCTTTGTCTGCTGCCAGAGCACGGAAATCCGTCAAGAAGGTCAGTTCGCCTGCAAAAAAAGCACCAGCTAAACCAAAACCCAAAAAAGACGCTGCTCCAGCCAGAATACGCAAGCCCGCAAAGCCCGATGACCTGAAAATGATCTCTGGTGTGGGTCCAAAAATTGAAGGCATTTTGAACGGTTTAGGCGTCTATAAATTCGAGCAGATTTCCAAATGGAAAAAAGCCGAACGCGATTGGGTCGACAACCACTTGAAGTTCAAAGGCCGTATTGACCGTGACGATTGGGTAAAACAGGCCAAAGCCTTGGCCAAAGCAAAACCGTAGCGAGCAATTTCATGGGCTTTAAAGCTGAAATTCAAGACAGCGACACGAAAGCTGTTGAAGGGTGGATGACATCGCGGCCTGACACCGAGTCTGTCGCGCATTTCACGCCCGGCCCCGGCATTCAACGGCTTGAAATCAAGTTTGACATTGCTCGCTTGCGTGAAGCGTTAAACGAATGTCTGACACGTGAAGAGTTCCAAGGCGGCATGCAGGATCAAGGGTTTGCGGCTTTGCCGTTGACACAACGTCCAGGGCAAACGGAATGGACTGAAAATGATCTATCCGGCCGCTATTGGTTGCGCGGCGACGAACGTTATGTGGAAGAGCCGCGTGAAGATTTGGTGGCTGAAACGCAGTTCAACCAGTTCAACCCAAAATTCGCTGGCACCTATTTTGAACAAGTGCATCAAGAACTTGCCATGCGCTTTCCCATTGGGCGCACACGCATCCTGTCCAAGGGGCTGTACAATTGTAATTCCTGGCACCGCGACCCGGAGCCACGCTTGCACATTCCAGTTGTCACCAATCCAGGTTCACTGTTTGTCGTCAATCACCACGTGACGCATTTACCTGCTGATGGCTCAGTCTATTTTACAGATACGCGTGGTTATCACACAGCGCTCAATGGCGGCGAAACACACCGTGTGCACATCGTAGCTGCTTTGGCTTACGACCAGATCACAGACTGACTAAGCAGGCTGGCTCACCAAACCGGACAAATCATTGATTGTGTCCAACATGGAAATGTCAAAATCAGCATCTGCCAAATCAACGCCGTGATCACTTTCCAAATGCAACATCAATTCTGTTGCCGCTAAAGAATCCAAGAGCCCACTTGTGAACAATGCATCAGAATCGGAAAACTCTGCCGGTTTGCCGCGTTCAGTAAGAAGGTTTGAGACAAAGTCTCGAATAGGTTGCGTCATGGTTTAAACTCCAAAAAGGCTTACAGCAAAAGAGGCGCGTTCGGATAAAGACCCTTGGCCCGATATATCGTCGAAGATTTTCAAGAAGCAGAAGAAGGCGATGACATTTACCCGCGGCCAAACGTGATAATTGAAAAAGCCATCTTCAGGCGCCACTTTTTTCCCGCGCCATTGAGAAACAATCAAACCAGCGGCGAGAGCAAGAGAATAGAAGGCCGCCGATTGAAATATCGTAAATTTCTCGAGCAAATCACCCTCAGCAAAAACATACGTTTCACGCATGAAGTGATACATAAAATTCCCAAGACCCGCCGCACAAAGTGTGGCGAATGCAATGCGCAGCTTCAGGTTCTTTTTGAAGAACTTTGTAAAAGCTGGATAGAAAAAGAAATCCACCAACAGTTCTTTGAAATAGAAGAAATAGCGGTTCCAAAATTCAGCCAGCGTACGCGATGCCAACGGGTTCACGGTGTTGCGGGGTATACGGTAACCGCACATGCGAACAATCGACACAATAAAGTGACCCCACACGGAAATGATCAGCAGATCGATCAGATAGTTGGCAATCAAACTGCCCCAATTCACGGAAGACGGCAAAGCCGAGCCGTTTGCGTGGGCGAGAATAGCGGTTTGAAGCTCAGTCAAACCAATAACGTCATAAGCGACATAAGTTACAATTTTTAAGACCGCAGTCAGCAACAATGCCCACACAGCAAGCTTCAATGCCTTCAGTCTGGTGACTGCCAGTTCATCATCTGTCTTTGCGGCAAAACGGTTCAAATAGCCGTAACTCTTACCGATAGGCGCAGCACTGCCACCCCAGAATGGACGCAAGAATACGGCTCGCGAAACGGATGATGTCTGATCTTTGCCTTTCGCATCAACTGCCGAATAGGCAAGAATCCAAAGAGAAGAGATTGACACCCCCACCACGGACCACATGATGGAATTCATAAGGCTGCCTGTGGTCGTCAACAGCGCCGCCAGCAACATTGCCCCCCATAGAAGACAAAGTGTCAGCACAGGACGTTTGGCAGCCGTGGCATGTGAGTATTTTTTCTGCCAAAGCAAAAACAAAAGGGACAATGCCAAAACAATTCCCACCGCACCAAACTGTAAAACCAGAGGATGTGGCAAAAACGATATCGCTTCTGCTTGTGCGCGCAACAATTGCGACCAGCCGTCAATTCTAAAGGGCCGCAAAGCAAAGTAGAACAATGAAGCCCCACTCAAAATCAGCAGTCTGTGAGATGGCAGAGCCACCATCGCCAACAAACTGACGGATACGAGGCCCAGCGCTGAAAAACTAAGCTGAAAGCTTAAGCCAAGTGCAGCAATCACAGCCAAACAGACAGCAAATGCGCCCATTTGTGATGAGGCAAACTCAATAGCTCGATCGTTTTGATCAATACCGAGCCAAGCTTTGCGCAACTTTATCGGAGAGAGCGGCGTTCTTTCTCCACCGTTTGCAAATTCAACAGTGCTCATGCCAAAGCCTGCTTTTTAAGATCTGCAAGCTCGTTCACTGAAGGTGCAATTGAAGCGCTGTTCAGTTCGGCAAGCAATGCATTGCGGTCAACTTTGTCATTGATATTGCGTGGCAATTCTTCTCGCAAAATAATCCGCGTTGGAACCATATACTCAGGCAATGTGCGTTTCATCGCTGCTTGCACATCAGCTTCCGGCATATTCATATTTGTTGAATAGCCAACAAGCCCCTGCGCGCTGCCATCGACAATCGGCCAGGCAACAATGGTTGCCAAATCAGTTTTGCACGCTTTGCGGAGGTGCATTTCGACCTCTTCCAGCTCAATGCGATTGCCCTTGAGTTTCACTTGGTTGTCCGTGCGGCCCATGTGATGGAAAATACCGTTCTCGTCGCGATAACCGAGGTCTCCCGTGAAATACCAGCGCTCTCCATCAATCACTTTGAACTTCTCGGCAGTTTGCTCTGGGCGGTTGAAATAGCCGTCCGAGAGTTGAACACTGCTGATCACGATTTCGCCTGTTTCACCGTCGGGCAGCGCTGCACCAGAAGGATCACAAATGTTGATTTTGAAATTCGGGTAAGCTGGACCAATCGCCAGAATTTGCCGTTTCTCAGTCACAATTGCAGGGTCTGTCAGACGCTGACGCGTGCAAACCACAGTGCCTTCGGTGGGGCCATAAATATTCTCAACGACGGAATTCGGAGCAGCTTCAGCCCATTCTTGAACGGCTTTGATTGGCAACGGCTCTCCACAGAATACAGACAACCGCAAAGATGGAAACAAGTCAGGTTTCAGCACCTTGTTGCCACGCATATTGTTGATGATTGTCGGTACGGACATCCACGCAGTAATTTCACGACGACGAATGAAAGCTTGCGGCGCCATCATATCCAACTGTGTCATCAGGTGCAGCGAAGCGCCCGAACGCCAAGCCAAGAACATGTTATGGACACTCAGATCAAACGTCACATCATGCGCTTCCGCAATGCGGTCTTCTTGGGTGAATTCGGTCCATGTTTCAGTGTTGTTTAGATAGTGGTTCAATGAACCACACGAGACGACAACGCCCTTGGGTTCGCCAGTCGTGCCAGATGTGAACACGATATAACCTGTTTCTGTTTCATTTCGCGAAATGGGTTCCGGCAGACTGTTCTGTTTCAGGTCGTCTAGATTGATCGAACCGTCCACATCAGCAGCATCGGCTGTTCTAAAAATGGCTTTTGGAGCAGCTTGAAGAACTTCAGATGTCAGCAGTTTCGCACCATTTGCATCAACAACGATCGCATCCAGTTCCAACTCACCCATGAGTTTGATCAAACGCTCAGCTGGCCATTTAAGGTTCAACGGAACATAGGTGGCCCCCGCCCAACATGCACCCGCAATCCCGATATAAGCACCAATGCTGCGAGAACCTAAAATGCCCACACGTTTGGATTTCAAAAGCGGATGCAATGCAGTTGCCACACGCGAAGCGGCATCGACAAGGCCGCGATAGGTTATCTCAGATTTGCCAGAAGATATGGCGATTGAATTTGGATAGTTTTTTGCAGTAGCGCTAAGATTTGAAACAATATTGAAGTTTTGAGTCACGCATGTGCCAACTGTGTTCCGTGGAATTTGATGCCTAATTTCCGCGAAAACCCTTTTAAGTCAAACGAGTTTTGCATTTACGCTTAATCAAGAACGTAAACAGATTCTTACTCAGAAGCTGGACTAATTCTGGTGAACCCGCGCCAGTTTTTCCCAGTTAAAACTGACACCTGTGCCCGGTTCATCTGAAGCCACAGCCAAATTGTCTTCAACAATCAATGGTCGAGTTGTGTATTCATCGATGGGAAATGAATGCACTTCAATCCACCCACTGTCAGGTTGCCCCGCAACGAGTCCTACGTGCAATTCTTGCATGCCATGGCTGCAAACAGGAATATTATGCGCCGCCGCCAATTCAGCCACGCGCAGCCAACCCGTTATACCACCACAATTGGACGCGTCAGGTTGGATGAAGCTTAGTTTGGAATATTCGAAAGCCAACTCGAACTCTTCCAGCGTATGTAAGTTCTCACCCATTGCCAAAGGCATGTCGGTCGCATCAACAATCTGTCCATATCCAGCGTAGTTGTCTGGGATAATTGGCTCTTCAAACCATAGCAAATCATAGGGTTTAAAGGCGTGAGAGGCTTCAATGGCTTGGTCAACTTCCATAGAATAATTTGCATCAACCATGAATGCGACGTCAGGTCCAATGAGCTTTCGAATGGCTTCTATTCTTTCGATATCGTCGCGCAATTCTGGTTGCCCAATTTTTATCTTAACTCCATTGAACCCTCGATCCAGATAGCCGCGAACACTGTCGAGCAGTTTGGGCAATGGAAAATTCAGATCGATACCACCGCAATAAGCTTTAGCCTTCTTTGCAGCTCCACCCGCCATTTTCCACAGCGGTTGACCCAACATTTTTCCGTGGAGATCCCACAACGCAATGTCGATTGCAGAAATTGCAAACCCTGCAATTCCACCCCGTCCCACATAGTGAATATGCCACAACATCCCATCATAAAGGGCGTCGATATCGTTAACTTCTTTGCCAATGAGGAACGGCGTGAAATCGTGCTCAATCATAGCCAGCACGGCCCATCCGCCTTTGCCACCCGTATAGGTGTAACCCGTTCCTTCGCGTCCATCTGACAAAACGACGGTGGCAGTGATCAATTCAAAATGGGTATGATCGCCATGTTTTGCATCCACCAAAACCTCTTTGAGGGGCACCTGAAACCGACGCGCGGTGATAGAAACAATTGTGGGCATCCAGAACTCCTAAGTTTCATTCCGCAGTTTGAAAGATTTGATATTTTTATCAATACCTGTGACACACTTAAGAAAGCGACATATCCCACACATCATATGAAAATGATTTCTCCAGTTCTCAAAGAAACCTCTCCCGAAACGTCTCACCAACGCGCCCGAGGAGTTGGTGACTTGGGCGTGGTGGAACAAGGCGGCAAAACTTCGATCAAGCGCTTGTATCAAGAAGGGTGCGCTAAAATCCGCGTGCCAAAGTCACATTCATCTGCGCTTGAAGCGGTCATGATCAACACATCAGGCGGCATGACGGGCGGCGACACATTGGATTGGACTTTCACTGCTGCTCAAAACACAAATTTGTCCGTCACCACACAAGCCTGTGAACGCGTCTACAAATCATCCGATGGCGTGGCGCATATGAACGTCAATCTTAACGTTCAGACTGATGCCTCTTTACGCTGGTTGCCCCAAGAAACCATTTTGTTTGATCAATGCGGTTTAAAGCGGGAAATAAACGTGAATATAGAAAACGGTTGTGAACTGCTTATGGCTGAACCACTGGTGTTTGGACGGCAGGCCATGGGGGAAAATCAAATCAACGGCTCCCTGCATGACCGTTGGAGAATCCATTGTGGAGGGCAACTCGTTCATGCAGAAGACTTAAAACTTGAAGGAAACATGACAGAACGTCTGGAAAACCCGTTCGTGACAAATGGACATATTGCCTGCGCCAGTGTTCTTTTCATCGCACCACGCGCAGAAGGTGTGTTGCAAGAAGCCAAGACTTTGCTTCAAGATGTAGGCGCGGTTTCATTCTGGAATGGCAAGCTTCTTGCACGTATAATCGCACCCAGCAGTTACGAACTGCGTCAAGCGATGTATCCTTTGATACAATTGCTTGGGGATGGAAAAACAATGCCTAAAATCTGGGCCAACTGATTGAAATTTGGACGTAGCTTATGCAACTCACCCCACGTGAAAAAGACAAACTCTTGGTTGCAATGGCAGCTGAAGTTGCCCGCAAACGTCTTGCGCGCGGCGTCAAACTCAATCACCCCGAAACGATCGCTCTGATCACAGATTTTGTCGTTGAAGGTGCGCGCGATGGCAGAACTGTTGCAGACCTTATGGAAGCCGGCGCGCATGTTGTCTCTAAAAACCAAGTGATGGAGGGCATAGCCAGCATGATTCATGACATCCAAGTGGAAGCCACTTTTCCAGATGGCACCAAACTTGTCACCGTTCATCAGCCTGTGCGTTAGGAGATTATCATATGCAACCGGGAGAAATAATCGCTGCCGCTGGCAATATTACATTCAACACCGAACAATCGGTTCTTACGTTGAAAGTGGCAAACACCGGTGACCGCCCAGTTCAAGTTGGCAGTCATTATCATTTTTTTGAAACCAATCCCGCTTTGGAATTTGACAGAGACGCAAGCCGTGGCATGCGCTTGGACATCGCGCCCGGAACAGCCGTTCGTTTCGAACCGGGCCAACAGCGTGACGTGAATTTGATCCCAATTGGTGGTGACCGAACAATATTTGGTTTCAATGGCCGCGTGATGGGACGGCTGTAACGAAAGCCACTCGTTTGACTTCATAAAGACAAAACAAATCGGAAATTCTATGCCAGCCACACTTCCCCGTTCAGAATATGCAGCCATGTTTGGCCCAACCACTGGCGACAAGGTTCGCCTTGCAGACACTGATCTCATCATCGAAGTTGAAAAAGATCTCACGACCTATGGTGAAGAAGTAAAGTTCGGCGGCGGCAAGGTTATCCGCGATGGCATGGGACAATCGCAAGTCACCCGTGCAAAGGGTGCGGTTGATACAGTTATCACCAATGCGCTGATCGTGGATCATACTAGTATCTACAAAGCAGATATTGGTTTGCGTGATGGCCGAATTCACAAGATCGGGAAGTCAGGAAATCCCGACACACAGTCTGGTGTAGATATCATCATCGGACCAGGAACCGAGATTATTGCAGGCGAAGGAAAGATCATCACGGCTGGTGGGTTCGACAGTCACATTCATTTCATCTGTCCTCAGCAAATTGAGGAAGCTCTGCATTCTGGCATCACAACTATGTTGGGCGGTGGCACGGGCCCTGCCCATGGCACATTGGCCACCACCTGCACCCCTGGCACTTGGCACATTGGCCGCATGATCCAGAGTTTTGATGCATTTCCAATGAACATCGGATTGTCAGGCAAAGGCAACGCATCCCTTCCTGTGTCGTTGCATGAAATGGTTTTGGGTGGTGCATGTGCCCTGAAATTACATGAAGACTGGGGCACCACGCCAGCGGCAATCGACACATGTTTGTCTGTAGCGGACGAACATGACGTGCAGGTGATGATCCACACTGATACACTCAATGAATCCGGTTTCGTTGAAAACACCGTAGATGCCTTCAAAGGCAGAACCATTCACGCATTCCATACCGAAGGCGCAGGTGGCGGCCACGCACCAGACATTATTAAAATTTGCGGATTGCAGAATGTCCTCCCCTCTTCCACCAATCCGACACGGCCTTACACGGTCAACACATTAGAAGAACATTTGGACATGCTGATGGTCTGCCATCATCTCGACAGTTCCATTCCAGAAGACATTGCATTTGCAGAAAGCCGCATTCGAAAAGAAACCATTGCTGCAGAAGACATTCTTCACGACATGGGGGCATTCTCCATTATTGCCTCCGACAGCCAAGCCATGGGTCGCGTGGGCGAAGTTCTTATCCGCACGTGGCAAACAGCTGACAAGATGAAAAAACAGCGCGGCGCATTGAGCGAAGAAACAGGTGACAACGACAATTTCCGCGTGCGCCGTTACATTTCAAAAGTGACAATCAACCCAGCTATTGCCCATGGAATCAGTCATGAAATTGGTTCCATCGAAGAAGGCAAACGCGCAGACATCGTTGTCTGGGACCCTGCGTTTTTTGGTGTGAAGCCAGCCATGGTTCTGATTGGTGGCACGATTGCAGCAGCCCCAATGGGTGACCCAAATGCCTCCATTCCAACCCCGCAACCCGTACACATGCGGCCCATGTTCGGCGCCTTTGGTAAGTCTCTAACCAATTCATCTGTGACCTTTGTCTCCAAGGCCGCAAAGGAAGATGGTTTGCGTGAAAAACTCGGTGTTGAGAAAGATATGCTGGCTGTTGAAAACACCCGAAGTGGCATCGGAAAGTCATCGCTTATTTTGAACGACGCAACGCCGGATGTGGAAGTTGACCCGGAAACCTACGAGGTGCGTGCTGACGGTGAGCTTCTCACCTGCGAACCTGCCGAAGTTTTGCCAATGGCCCAACGGTATTTCTTATTCTAATTGCGCAGAATTGATTTGTGTTTGATCATTGGATTTCGCAATCAACAGCCAATCAAACGACTGTTTAAAGGTGATAACACCATGCCCGTTTCTCAATCACGCCTCAACGCGGCGCTTTTTATAATTCGCCTAGGCATTGGCGCATTTCTTGTTGTTTGGGCTTCGCTGAAATTCTTGCGTCCTGAATGGATGGTCAACGTTTTCAAGAACACATACAAACAAGAATGGATCACCCAAGATCATGCCTTCATTGTGGGTGGTTTGCAGATGCTGATCGTCATCTTATTCATTCTCGGTGTTTGGCGAACCGTCACCTATGCTTTCATCACTCTCATGCACGCCACAGGTGTGGTAGGAACATTGTTGGGTGGCAGCCTTTTGTTCAAAGGCGGGCTGATAAAGGCCATCGCCACTGGCAATTTTGCGATTGGCTATATAAATTTTCCATCCAATTTGCTTTGGACATCAGTTGCGACACTGGCGGCATTGATTGCCCTTTTCATTTTGCGGCACCATGATGGTTGGACAGTTGACGGTATAAGAAAGCGAAGACACTAATGATGTATTTAATTGCCACTTTGAAAATCCAGCCCGGCAGCCTTCCCGCCATCCGCGAAGCAGTCAAAGATTGCATCACGGGCACGCGCAACGAACCCGGCAATATTTCATACGATTTGCATCAATCTATCACTGATGAAAACACACTCGTCTTTGTGGAAAGATGGAAAGACCGCGCGTCATTGGACAACCACTTTACGGAACCTCACTTCTTGGCTTGGCGCGAAGTGGGCAGCCAATATTTCTTGAGCCGGACAATCGAAGTCATTGATCCAAAATCGGTGGATGAACTGTAATTCATGCTCACCGCTGAAGCAGTTATTTCCGACCCATTCGATCCCATAGACACGATCACGCTAGACGAAACAGATCGCCACAGACGGCGTATCAAGCTCACGTCTGACAATGGAATTGAGTTTTTATTGAACCTGCCCAAAGCCCGTTTGTTGCGCCATGAGGAAGGGCTGGCATTGGATGATGGTACATTCATCCAAGTGCTTGCCAAGCCTGAAAAACTATTTGAAGTGAAAGGCAAGGATGCACAACATCTTCTTGCATTGGTTTGGCAAATCGGCAATCGCCATTTGGCGGCACAAATACAAGATGGTCGCATTCTTATCCGGTCAGATGAGGTTATCCGCAACATGCTGGAACAGCTGGGTGCTGAAGTTACAGACCTAGAGGCACCATTCAGCCCAGAAGGTGGAGCATATGGCGATGCCCATCAGGACCACCACCAACATGACTGACCCATCGCTATTGCGTTTGATGACATGGCTTTCCCCCGCATTTCCGGTTGGAGGATTTGCCTGGTCAAATGGGTTGGAAACAGCTTGCTTGAACGGATCTGTTGTAGACATCGAGCATTTGCAAGAATGGATTTCAACTAGCTTGAAATATGGGGCGATACACAACGATCTCATCCTTCTTGCCGCATCGCACAAAGGTGAAGTTCCTCTCCCTGAAATCAACGAATTGGCTTTGGCGCTTACAGGGTCTGCAGAACGCCATAAAGAAACGACCGAATTGGGCAGCGCATTTATGACCGCTGCACAATCTTGGACAAATCCAACAGATGGATCCACGCCCAAGACACTTGCATATCCCGTGAGCGTGGGCTGGGTTGCAGCGCAAAGCAAAATTGCGCTCAATAATACCCTTATCGCTTTTGCGCACGCTGTTGTGAGCAATCAAATTCAGGCGGCATTGCGCCTGATGAAGGTTGGCCAACAATCGGGTGTCGCCCTGTTGGCAGCTTTTGAACCTTTCCTTTTAGAAGAGGCGAGCAGCGCTCAGAACAGCACCCTCGACGATATCGGCTCATGCGGTCTCAATATGGAGTTAGCGGCCATGAACCACGAGGACCTCAATTCAAGGATTTTTAGATCATGAGTAAGAATGGGCCATTGCGCATCGGCATAGGCGGACCAGTGGGGTCTGGCAAAACCACTTTGACCGAAAAACTCTGCAAAGCCATGCGTGATGATTTTTCTATCGCTGTCGTAACCAATGATATTTACACAAGAGAAGACGCTGACGCTCTTATTCGTATGCAAGCATTGCCTTCAGATCGGGTCATCGGTGTGGAGACAGGCGGCTGTCCCCATACTGCAATTCGTGAAGATGCTTCGATCAACCTCCGCGCTATAGAAGAACTCAACACGCGCCATAAATCTCTCGACATCGTGTTCATAGAATCTGGTGGGGACAACCTGGCCGCCACATTCTCTCCCGAGCTTGCAGACGTTTCAATTTATGTAGTTTCAGTGGCGCAAGGCGATGACATCCCGCGCAAAGGTGGTCCTGCAATCACGCGGTCAGATCTGCTGCTCGTCAATAAAACAGATCTTGCACCCCATGTGGGAGCTGATTTGGAACGTATGCGCAGTGATGCACGTTCTGCCCGGCCCAGTTTACCAACTTTTTTCACCGACTTACGCAATGGCAATGGCGTTAATGAGACTGTGGAATATCTAAGAGATATCGGTGGCTTGGAACAAAGTTAGGTCATTGATCCTGAGAAACGTTTGACCGTTTGCTGCGAAGCGGTCTTTAGTTCCTGAACTGCTTGGCCACCCCGCGCCATGATACGCAAACCCACATAGTTGAGCGACAAACTGCGAGCTTCCGCTTGTCTCAAATTCTTGGTTTTCGAACCCCACACCTTCGTGTCAGCAAGCGCGATGGAAAAAGATTGAGTCAATCTATCAAGTTGATCGCCGACAATTTCCGCAATCTCGTCATCATTGGATGCGGCTCCAGCAGATGTGTTGCAGAGCAAACAACCACGCCGATCTCCATTTTGAACCGCATCAATTGCACCTCTGAAAACTTTCGCCAAACGTTTTTCACCAGACAAAGTTTTGTCGCGTAAACTGACCTCAGCTGGTTTCACATGCAGATCGTCATACAAATTCAGTGCTCGAATAAAGAGTGCTTTCTTACTTCCGAAAGCTTTGTAAAGGCTGCCCCGCGTGATTTCCATTGCAGACAGCAGGTCCGGTAAGCTGGTTCCATGATACCCATGCGTCCAAAAAGCGTTCATCGCTTTTTCGACTGCAGTTTCAACATCAAACTCTCTGGGACGTGCCATAAAAATAAATCCAATGAACAAAGATGAGCCTTTATATATTCGGAACCAATTGGTTTACAATACACACTTATGTGATTTCAAGTTATTAGACCAATTGGTTCCGAATTACTAAATTGGGTTCATCGGACAAGCCACCAGGCCTTCCGCAAGTAATTTGAAAGGAACTTAAAATGTCTATCTCTACAAAAATTCGCATGGCCGGACCTGCGATGGGATCAGCTATAGCACTTGCTCTTATGTTCGCTTTGACAACGCCTCAAACAGCAGCGGCTGCTGAAACATTAAAACAGGGCCAGCTTGTTGGTGAAAACAAACACATCACCACTGGTAACGTTACGATCGAAAGAGATGGTGACCGCACTTATGTAATCCTGGGGCCGAAGTTCAGTCTTGATGGTGCACCAGACCCAAAGCTCGGTTTTTCCAAAGATGGAAAATACGATAAATCGACAACATTTGCCAAGCTGAAGTCTTTGAACGGCAGGCAGGTTTACGAAATCCCGAAGTCAATTTCGGTGGCCGCATACGACCAATTTGTTGTGTGGTGCGAAAAGTTCAGCGTTTCCCTTGGCTCAGCAAAATTGAATTGATTTAATCATGATCATTATAAAACTAGGTACAGTTCCAATGACCACATTCACCTTACCCAAAATCAACACTCGGTTCTTAACGACAGCATTGATTGCTGGAGCATTTGCCACCATCGGATTTGACCTATTTGGCCAATTCGTATCACCCGCACTCAAAAGTGTCGCCGCGCCTTATTTGGGAGCAAAACTTGCCCCTGTTGCGCTTGCCAATCAATCTTTGGGTGTGATCAGTGGACTGGGTGCGAAAACAATCAGCTCCTTAGGCATAGGACACGCAATGCACACCCTCACAGGCTTGCTGTTATATCCCCTGGGATATGCACTTGCAGCTCGTCCGATCTCCAATGCAGTGGCCAAACTTCCATGGTGGCTCACTGGTGCTGCATATGGCGTCGCACTGTTTGTCTTCGCTCTGTATGTGATGGCTCATCTCGTGGCCGGCAATCCTGCGTTCCTTGGTTGGTCCGGCATCACATGGGTTGCCCTTTGGGGACACATGCTCTTCGGCATCATAACTGCGGGGGTATTTCATTATCGAAGCACTTAAATAACTGGCTTTTTCTCCTTGAAGCCATAACGGAAACCCGTTCGGTCTCCCTCCTGGGCCGGGCGGGTTTTTGTGTGTGCAAACCTATCTCTAAATTCTGCATCTGGTAGACTGGAAACGTGAGTTTCAATCAAAGTACCAACTTATGTTTACACCCCCTGAAACACCATCATTGTTTGGCACCACAGTGGATGGACAAGAGGTTCACCGCGTCACAATTCAAGGCGCAGGCTTAACCGCCAACGTCATGACATATGGCGCTTCCATACAAGATCTCCGCTTAGACAGACATTCTACCCCACTCGTTTTAGGCTTCAGCGAATTTGCACCCTATTTAACAGAAGGCCGATACTTCGGAGCAACGGTTGGGAGGTTCGCAAATCGAATTGCGAACGGGCAGTTTTCAATCGATGGAACACTGTATCAACTCGACCAAAATTCAGACAATGTAAACACCCTTCACGGAGGGAGCGCAGGTATCAGTCAACGGGTCTGGGAGATTACGGACCTTGGAAGTTCTCATGTAACACTCGTGTTGAAAGACCCACATTTATCCATGGGCTTTCCCGGAAATTGTGAACACCGTTGCACCTATGCTTTGAAAGACAATGGTGTTCTCGAAGTCACATTCAACACAATCACCGATGCAACCACTGTGGCTGGGCTGGCCCATCATTCCTATTTCACTCTAGATAACACCGGCAATTGCCTGAATCATCTTCTGGAAATAGATGCATGGCACTATTTGCCCGTTGATGATGAACTCATTCCAACCGGCAGTATTCAGTTAGTCGATGGCACAGCTTATGATTTTCGCCAAGCCAAACCCATTGGGCGCGATCAGAGCGAAACCACTATCTATGATCACAATTTCTGCCTGTCTGATCGAAGAACCGGTCTGCGAAAAGTTGCCCGAGTTACATCAGAAGATTCCGGTATTTCTCTCAACGTTTCTACAACTGAACCAGGGCTGCAGTTTTACGCGGCTCATGCCTTAAAAACTGCAACCAATGGGCTGATGAACCAACCCTATCATCCCCACGCCGGATTTTGTCTGGAGACCCAGATTTGGCCAGACGCCCCCAATCAACCAAACTTTCCAAATTCAATTTTGAAAAAGGACGAGACACTCAAACAAGTGACACACTACCAATTTGAATTAGCTTAGTCTCCCAGCGCACCTGGTCCGGGAATGGCTCCGGGAGGACATTTGCCCAAAATGATCATTCCAAGCACTTCGTCCTTGGTCACATCTTTGGTCTGAGCCGATCCCACAATGGCACCATTCTTCATCACGACGCATCGGTCAGCAAGATCGAAAACATCTTCAATATCGTGACTGATGAGAAAAATGCCGATGCCGTCTTTTTTCAACTGATGGGTCAGATCGCCAACTTGTTTGGTCTCCGCAGGACCAAGCGCTGCTGTGGGTTCATCCATAATGAGAATACGTGCATTAAAATGAATGGCCCGCGCAATAGCAACAGATTGTCTTTGACCACCTGACAATTGCTTCACAGGATCTTTGAACCGCTTAAAGTTTGGATTGAGACGACCCATGACTTCACGTGTTTGAGCTTCCATTGCTGCGTCATCCAGCGTGCCCCAGCGTGTCAAAAGTTCGCGACCAAGATAAAGGTTTGCCGCCGCATCCACATTGTCTGCCAAAGCAAGTGTTTGGTAAATTGTCTCAATACCATAGTCTTTGGCGTGACGTGGATTGGTGATTGTTGCTTCTTTGCCATCCACATAAATCTCACCGCTGTCACGCGCATAAGCACCAGACAAGATCTTGATGAGTGTGGATTTACCCGCGCCATTGTGCCCGAGCAAAGCCACAACCTCACCGGGATATAAATCGCACGACGCATGATCTACGGCTTTAATGCCGCCAAATGCGATTGAGATGTCCCGCATCTCCACCAAGGGCGTTTTGCCCTTGTTCGGATCAGCCGATGGGCCGGAGGTTTTCTTTCCAGCTGACTTAACTGCTTTTGCCATCATTCTGCTCCTATACCGAGTTCTTGCGATACAGAGTATCTAGATAAACCGCGAGCACGAGAACGCCGCCCACCACCATTTGCTGAATTGCTGCATCAAATCCAATGAGCACCATTCCGGATTGGAGCGATTGCATCACAAGTGCACCCAAAATAGCCCCATAGATTGTCCCAATACCACCAGCAAAACTGGTGCCGCCAATAACTGCAGCAGCGATCACGTAAAGCTCGTCCAATTGACCCAGCGCCAGTGTAGAAGACTTCAAACGTGCACTTGCAATAACTGCAGCGATCCCAACCAAAGCACCCATAAGGGCGAAGATTAGCATGGTCATTTTCTTGGTATTAATACCAGCCAATTCCGCTGCTTCTGGGTTACCACCAATTGCAAACACATAGCGACCAAACCGGGTACGTGTCGCCAAAAATGTCATTGCGACACCCACCGCAAGCGCAATCAACACAGGAATTGCAAAGCCATGGGAAATAAACAATTCTTCCGGTGCAACCGAAAGGTTGTTGGCTTCGATATGGCGACGGACGATGCCTTTTGGCCAATAGTAAGAATTCATCACCATAACTGCGCCGAGAACAATACCAACACCCACGATGCCGATCAAATATTCAGCCCACATAGGACGCGTTGGAAACCCAAATCGAATTCTCTGCTTGCGTCCACCATATAGCAGCATGATGATACCGGCACAGGCGAACAGTCCGACTATCCATGAGCCCGTTGCACCAATCGTCCCATATGGGCCGCCACCGATCAGCGAGAATGAAGCATCAAGCGGAGCAATTGTCTCACCGCGCGCCACCAAATAAGCCGATCCACGCCAGATCAGCAGTCCCCCAAGCGTTACAATAAAGGCAGGAATACCAAGATAAGCAATCAATGCCCCCTGAAAGGCCCCCACCATGGCACCAAAGACAATGCCGACACAGACCGTGATGATCCAGATCATTGGGTGGCCAAGCCCCAGGTATTCCGGCAGCACCCAAACCTGCACCACGCCCATGATCATCGCTACGAAACCAAGCATCGAGCCCACAGAGAGATCAATATGACGCGTAACAATAATAAGCACCATTCCCGTGGCCATAACCGCGATGGAAGAGGTTTGAACCGAGAGATTCCAGAGGTTTCGAGGCGTTAGAAACGCCGCAAAATTATTGACGATACCACCATAAAGATGGAACCCCACCCAGATGAGAATCAGCGCACCAATCATACCCAAAAGGCGTGTATCCACCTCAGTAGCGCGCAGAAATTTCACGAGACCACTTTCTTTGTGGTCATCGGCTTCAATTGTCGGGTCTGACATTGTTAACTCCAAAATCAAGGTCGGCAAATCGGCGGCGCTCAGCCATATCCTCTGGCATCATCAGCAATCCTATCCGTTTTTCAAGCAGCATCCAAAATGTTCGCAAGATCTCAAATCATGCAGCTGGAAAAATGGATATAAAAAGGGCCGCGCCGCAGAATAAAAGCCGCGCGGCCCCCAATTATTTTAAAGCTTACTTACAAGCTGGTACGTCAACAGCACCTTCACAAGCAGCAGACTTTTCAATCCAACCCGCGTCAATCACAAGATTCATGTTCGCTTTTGTGATCGCAATTGGCTCGAGAAGAATAGCGTTCACTTCAACGCCACGCTTACCGTCAGAGAATTTGCGGACGCCAGGAACGCCAGTCATTTTCTTGCCGTTTGCGAGCATCAAAGCAGCTTCAGCAGCAACTTTGCCCAAAGCGCGGGAGTCTTTCCAAACACTGGTCAACTGAAGGCCACGGGATACGCGGTTCAAAGCAGCAAGATCACCATCTTGACCACCAACTGGAACAGTTCCAGCCAAACCTTGTGCTTCAAGTGCAGCAATTACACCACCAGCCATGCCGTCATTTTCAGAGAAAACAAGATCAACTTTGTTGTCGTTAGCTGTTAGAATTTGCTCCATGTTTTTCTGAGCATTTTCAGGCTTCCAGCCGTCAGAAAAAGCCTCACCAACGATTTTAATTTTACCAGCGTCGATGCTTGGCTGAGCAACTTCCATCATGCCGTTAAGCAAGAATGTTGCGTTTGGATCACCTGGATCACCTTTGATGATTGCCAAATTGCCTTCAGGCTTGGCTTCCAAAACAGCTTTCGCAATGATGCGGCCAACGCCAACGTTATCAAAAGATACGTACAAGCTATCAGGATGTTCGATTTGAACATCATAAGCAATCATTGGAATGCCTTCAGCAGCTGCTTTTTCAACTGCTGGCAAAATAGCTTCTGAGTCGAAAGGCACAATCATCAACACGTCTGCACCCTGAGCAATCAGAGCTTCAACATCTGTCAACTGCTTGCCTGCAGAACCTTGTGCATCAGCAGAAATATATTTGTCGCCATTGGCTTCGATAATTTGCTTGATAACCGCTTCATCACGCTTCCAGCGCTCTTCCTGGAATACTTTCCAAGATACGCCAATAGTCTTTCCAGCGGCAAATGCAGTGCCAGCAAAAGATGCTGACATCATTGCTGCACCCATAAGAGCTAAGGTAATTTTCTTCATTTCAAATCCTCCCGGTGCGAACACCTTTATTCAGTCAAAACACGGTTTAAAACCGCGAAAGGCTATTTAATTCGAGCCTCAAAAAAAATAATGACTTTCTATTTCTGATGTGTCAACCTAATTCTTATGAAAATTCAGCCAGTACAAAAAAAGCGTATTTTTGCAGAGTTAGAGACCGTGCACTCATGTTTCAGAACACAACTTTAATGGGATTTAGGTCATGAACCCCATAGTTCGTTCAGACGATGTGCGTACGCAGAACCGCAAGCGAGTTTTAGCTGCCATGCGCAAACAAGGCGTGTCTTCGCGTACGGAAATTGCGCATGAAACAGGTCTAAGCGCAGCCACCATCTCTGCAATCACGGCGGATTTTTTAGAAGAAAATATATTGGTTCCACCAACCGACACGTCTTTGATTTCAAGTGGCCGCGGCAGACCGACAATCTCATTGTCCATAAATCCCGAAGCCGCTCTCATATGTTCGATAAGTATGAGCGTAAATTATCTATCGGTGCTGTTGGTCAACTACTTAGGTGACACTGTTTGTGAACAAACAATTGAACTGGAAACGCGATGCCACTCTGAATCCCAGTTGCGCAGCGTTCTCCTTTCCGCGATTACAGACACAATGGTGGCCGCCAAAATGGATGCAGCAAAGCTGCAGCGCATTGCTTTAGGCGTTCAGGGTTTGGTGGATGTGGCAGGAACCAAAATCATTTGGTCTCCGATGTGTGAAGACAGGAACATGCCAGTTAAAAAATGGCTGGAACACCAGTTTGGCGTGACCACTCACATCGCCAATGACTGCGACATGATCGTGCAAGCATTGAGCAAACGTGATCCTGAAAAATACAGCGACAACTTTGCAGCAGTCCTGCTGGCCCACGGTGTGGGGATGGGCCTGTTTTTGCGGCAAACGGTGGTCAACGGAACAAGCTCATCTGCCACCGAGTTTGGGCATATGTCATTCAAACCAGATGGCGCCCTTTGCAGATGTGGAAAACACGGATGTATTGAAGCATATGCTGGAGACTACGCGATCGTGCGCCACGCCAACGGTCTGACAGAATGTACCCAGCCTTCTGCCATGGTCGATAAAATTGACCTGCAAGCCATTACAGAACGTGCACGCAACGGCGACGAATTGGCGCTTAGCGCGCTTCAACAAGCAGGCACGGCAATTGGAACCGGACTTTCCAGTTTGTTTGCCTTGGTCGACCCTTTTCCCATTGTGCTTGTTGGCAGTGGCGCTGTTTCGTTCGATTTGATGGAACCACATATCCGCAAAGCGTTGAAAGGCACCATGATTGCTAAGAACCCTGAAAGGGTTGACCTGGATTATATTGCTGACGAACGCCCTCTTGTGTCGGAAGGTGGCACGATTACAGCTTTGCAAATGCACGATGACGTCATCGCAAATCAAAAACATTTCAACCAAGCGAGTGCCTAATGACATTCCGAAATAATGTTATCTCCGCAGGACTTCTTCTTTCAGTGTTTCTGTCTAGCAACGCTGGGGCTCAGGTCTGGAGTGAAACGACACCAGGACTCAAGCAACTCCAGAAAATGCCAAGCGGCGTTTTGGAAAAACCAGAACTCGATGAGTTGATTGAAATTGGTGAAAAGCTGTTTGGCGCTAAGTTCACAACGACAGATGGTGCTGGCAGGCCCAATGCCACGCAAGCCATTATTCCCACCAAGGCCCGACATCGTACCAATACGAACTTTGCAAGACTACCAGGGCCAGATGCTCAAGCATGTTCTTCATGCCACAACGATCCGGTTATCGGTGGTGCAGGAGATTTTGTGACAAATGTATTCGTGTCGGAAGGCTTCTCCAACGCGAATTTTGACACAACCGATCCGCAATTTTCAAATGAACGCGGCACCAACCATTTGTTTGGCGCTGGGTTGATTGAACTTCTCGCACGCGAAATGAGTGCAGACCTCATAGCAATCCGCAACGACGCCCTAAACCAAGCTGCGATCAACAACGAACCCGTAAAGGCGAAACTGGAAACAAAAGGAGTTCAATTCGGCTTCATAACAGCACTTCCAGATGGCCTGATAGACCTTACCAAAATTGAGGGCATCGATACTGATTTGGTCATACGTCCGTTCAGCCAAAAAGGGGTTATGACATCTCTGCGCCAATTCACCGTCAACGCACTCAACCATCACCATGGCATGCAACCCGATGAACGTTTTGGAGCCCGCTGGACTGGCAGTGATGACTTCGACGAAGATGACCGCAACAACGAAATCACAAATGCGGACGTGTCCGCCCTGGTTGCATGGCAAGCCACATTGCGCACACCCACTGAACTCGTCCCCAGCCAAGAAAACTGGAAAACCGCAGCAGCCGAAGGTGAGCGCGCATTCGCAGACTTCAAGTGCAATGCTTGCCACATAAAATCTCTGCCATTGAAATCCTTGAAGTTCCAAGACCCCGGACCATTCGATGTTTCGGGCACGTTGAACAACAAACAAGTGAAAACACCAGCCACTTACGACATGGCGCTTTTGGAATGGGCGAAATCACTGCCAAAAAACAGTAAAGGTGAAACGCTTGTACCTTTATTTGGCGATCTCAAACGGCACAAAATGACTGACCGGTCCATTTCAACACTTGGCAATGAGTTGCTGTCCCAACGTTTTGTGGGCCGTGATATCTTTATGACCGCTGAACTTTGGGGCGTGGGAACCACTGCTCCCTATGGCCACCGCAATGACTTCACAACTCTGGAAAGTATTATTCTGGCGCACAGCGGAAGCGCTCGAAAATCTCGCGATGCCTATGCCAAGGCCGATTCCGAAACCCGCTCGTCTATTATTGCATATCTAAAGACACTGGTGATTGAGAAATGAAACGTTTCCATATTTCCCTCTTGATGTCGGTAGCACTGGCTACGCCAAGTTTTGCCCAAAGCGACTTTCCTTTCGATATTCCCACATTGAAAGAAGAGGCAAAAGCTGCAGGCATAACCCATGCATATCAAGGCCCTTGGGAATATTTTGTAGGGGGTGGCGTGGCCAGCTTCGATTGCAATGGCGACCGGATGCCCGATTTGTTTTTCGCAGGCGGAACAGAGCCTGCAAAACTCTACGTCAACAAATCCAAAACAGGTGGCAACCTGAAGTTTGAACAAACCGGATTGGACCTAAAAGAGAAAGACTTAAAGAAAGTTCTCGGCGCCTACCCAATCAATATGAACAATGATGCCCATATGGATTTGGTAGTTCTGCGTCTTGGCGAAAACCTTGTTCTCAAAGGCAAAGGAAATTGTGCGTTTGATCGCGCCAACAAAGAGTTTGCATTTGATGGCGGAAGAGCGTGGACCACATCCATGGCAGCAACATGGGAGGGGCAAAGCCCCTACCCTACAATTGCCATTGGAAACTATGTTGATCGCACCGCTCCCGGATCGCCCTGGGGCACATGCGAAAACAACAAGTTGATGCGCCCTTTAAATGAAGGGGTCTTGAATTATAGCGAGCCGTTAGAGTTGCAGCCTAGCTATTGCGCTTTGTCCATATTGTTCACCGATTGGAACAAATCAGGTGTGCCATCCCTGCGCGTGACCAATGATCGGCAGTATTATCGTGGTGGCCACGAACAGTTGTGGCGCATTCCTGAAAACGGTGCCCCACGTCAATTTACCAGATCCCAAGGCTGGCAAAATCTCAACATTTGGGGAATGGGAATCGCAGAAGCTGATTTGGATCAAGACGGGCTGCCTGAATATGCGCTCACCTCCATGGGTGATACCAAGCTCCAAACACTGGACGCTGAAGGCGATGAAGACCGTCCGACCTATCGCGACACGGCGGTTGAGAAACGCGCGACAGCACACAGACCTTATACAGGTACAGATTTGAAACCATCGACCGGTTGGCATTCACAATTCGCAGACCTGAACAATGACACAAGGCTGGATCTGTTCATTGCGAAAGGCAATGTGGAAGCCATGCCAGACTTTGCAGCTTTTGATCCCGACAATCTCCTCATGGGTACGCTCGACAAAAAGTTTCATGAAGTGGGAGCAGAGGCAGGACTTGACCGCAATACACCAGGGCGTGGTGGAGCCGTCGTCGACCTCAACGCCGATGGCATGCTCGACCTTGTGGTGGTAAATCGAAAAACCAATATCAGCCTCTTTCGAAACCAAGGCAGCAAAACCGATTGGGGACATCGCCCCATGGGAAACTGGGTTGGCATCGAACTTCAAAATGGAAAGACAAACGTCTCGGCCATCGGGGCAAAGATCAGCGTTAAAACCGGCAACGTAAATCAATCCCGTACCGTTCAAATCGGTGGCGGCCATGCTTCAGGCCAAGCAGGTTTTATTCACTTTGGCCTCGGCGTTGCTGAACGTGCAAAAATTCGTGTCCAGTGGCCCAATGGCGATTGGAGCCATGAGTATCGCGTCTTTGCAAACAATTTCGTTCAGATTGAACGCGGCAAAGCGGAAGCACTTTATTGGTATCCAAAACCAGCCGCCCAACAATAATAGCCGTCAACGACCAGAGCAAAGTACAAGAGGCCGGCGCTCAATCGCGCGAAGGACGACAACAGCGTTTCAATTGACGACAGTGCTTTATGGATTGCTGTCAGAAGCGGCGTTCGCGGCAGCAAACCGGAATTAATCAGCATTGGATTGCTTACCGGGGACATCGCGTTTGTGCGATAAGCGTAGGCCTATTTCTCGGTGAGCTTCAATTCGATACGGCGGTTTTTGTCCCGTGCATCTTGAGTGTCTGCCAGATCAAGAGGCTGGAATTCGCCAAACCCTGCAGCAACCAAACGCTTGGCTGGAACACCTTGGTCAATCAAATATTTGACCACAGACGTGGCACGACCCGAAGACAACTCCCAATTGTCGCGATAGCGTCCGTTTCCGGCCAAGGGGATGTTGTCTGTGTGACCATCAACACGCAACACCCAATCAATTTCGGCAGGAATTTCACTTCCAAGTTCTATCAGCGCTTTTGCGAGTTTTGTCATTTCGCCAAGACCCGCTTCATTCAGCTGTGCCCCACCCGAGGGAAACAAAACTTCGGATTGGAAAACGAAACGATCACCCACTATGCGAATGTCTTCACGATTGCCCAGAATATCACGCAGCCTGCCGAAGAAATCCGAACGAAAACGGTTCAACTCCTGAACCCGTTGGGCAAGTGCCACATTCAGACGTTTTCCAAGGTCGGCAATTTTGGTGGTGCTTTCGCGGTCTTTCTTTTCAGAAACATCCAGAGCATCTTCTAAAGCTGCAATCTGTTTTCGAAGGGCAGAAATCTGTTGGTTCAGCAATTGCACTTGGCTTAGCGCGCGGTTGCTGATCTTTTTCTCTTCATCGAGAGTTTTTGAAAGGTTGCCCGCTCTTTCTTCTGCAGCACCCGCGACTCCAGCGCCTTGATCAAGCAAAGCCTGCAAACGCGACCGCTCTGATTTCGACGCATCCAAACTGGCCGCCAGGTTTTTCAATTGATCATCCAAATCCTGTTTGGAAGACCGTTCCAATGCCAACAATTCCGTGAGTTCGTTGAGCTGACTGTTGAGACGGTTCAGCACCGTGTCCTTGCCAGAAATCTCTTGGCTCAAGAGAAACTGCGCCAACACAAATACGGACAGCAAAAACATGATTGCCAACAGAAGGGTCGACAACGCATCAACAAATCCGGGCCAGTAATCTACCCCAGATCCACCACGCCGACGTGACCGTGACTTACTCATCTGCTAAACTCTCGCCTGCATGTCTTAAAAGCCATCCTTGGGCGTGTTGCGCGTATTGGGAAGCTTCTTTGCACCACCGGATGCAGCGATATTACGATTGAGCTGTTCCAAGAGCTTCTTCACGTCTTCTTGGTTTTTACCTTGATCTTCAACCCATTCACGAATGAGCTGCTGTTCGCTGCGCATGTGTTTGACCAAGCCCTGAATACCTTCGGCTAAGGAAGCCATCGCAGCCGTTGTGCGCGCGCCACCCCCCCCTTCACGAACTTGAGCGGCGATACGCTCCATAGCTTCGGTAACGTCTTGTCCGCCAGCTGCTGCTTTCGCAAAGTCGCCAGTGACATCAGTGACCGATGACAACCAGTTTTCAAGTTCAAGATAAAACCGATTTTGCGCTTGTCCTGATTGCAGGTCTAGAAACCCGAGAACAAGCGAGCCCGCCAAACCGAACAACGAAGACGAAAAGGCTGTGCCCATGCCGTCAAGCGGCGCTTTCAATCCGCCTTTAAGGGCATCAAGAACATCATTGGCATCTCCAGAGCGCGGATCAAGTGATCCAATTGTATCTCCGATAGAACCAATCGTGCCCAGCAAACCCCAGAAGGTTCCCAAGAGACCCAAGAAAACAAGAAGGCTGATCAGGTAGCGCGAAATATCACGACGTTCATCAAGACGGTTCCCGATAGAATCCAAAATCGATTGGGTGGACCCCGTCGACAACGCGACTTTTCCAGACTGATCACCTAAAAGAGCTTCCATCGGCGCCAGCAAGACCGGTTTGCGCCTGCGTTCTCCAACATCACCACGTCGGAATGAATTGACCCAAGAGACCTCCGGCATCAAACGGATCACTTGCATAAAGGCCAGCAAAACACCGACAGCCAAGACACCGAGAATGAGGCCGTTTAGTCCGGGGTTGGTGGAAAACGCTGACCAGATTTGTCGATACAAAATGAATGCGAGAAATCCCACCAGCACGGTGAAAATGAGCATCGAAAACAGATAGACACGCGGGGACGACAATTTGTGTGGATCATATTTCCGTGCCATGCGTTGCATCTCCTGTAACGCACTGAATCAAAGTCAAAGCGTCTGCTGTTCGGCCAATCTAGCGATGTGTAATGCAAATTCTTCCCAAACGGAACATTTGCAAATCACTGCGCCTGCAATCTAGGCCAATTTTCCGTGAGTTGAAAACAGTAATGCGCACAAATCATGACAGAAGCTGACGATTGGCGCTTTTGACGGCGCTATGGCTAAGTTTTTGAAGTCTGCAGAGATTCTGGCAATGGCTGGTTGATGATTTTCCGCAAATTGGCGTGAATGGTTTCATTGCCCGCCACAACGCGACCAGTTTCATACATGGAAGACTTCGGGTCAGGCTCAGACGCAAATCCGCCAGCTTCACGCACCATCAACAACCCTGCCGCCATATCCCAAGCAGCCAATCCGCTTTCAAAATATCCGTCAAAACGACCAGCGGCCACATAGGCCAGATTGAGAGCCGCAGAACCAGTGGCGCGAACGCCAGCGACCTTGTTCATGATATTGCGCTGATGAAACAACGCCACACCATGGCCCCGTTTGTTCAATGCTGGAATTCCAGAAGCAATAACGCATTCATCCATTTCAGTGCGAGCAGCTACGCGCAAACGACGATCATTCAAAAATGCGCCCCGCCCTTTTTCAGCAGTGAACAATTCTTCTGTAGCTGGGTTATAAATAACACCAGCAATCAATTGGCCGTGGCTTTCTAAAGCGACAGATACCGCAAAGTGCGGATTGGAATGCAGAAAGTTTGTCGTTCCGTCCAGCGGGTCAATAATCCAGCGATGTTCAGAACCCGTATCAACAACCCCACCCTCTTCAAGCAAAAAGGAATAACCGGGACGCGCCTTATTCAAAGCATCACGCAGTGTTTTTTCAGCCTTCAGATCAGCTTCGGAAACAAAATCACCTGGGCCTTTTAAAGAGACTTGCAGATTTTCAAGTTCGTTGAAATCACGTGTCAGGGATCGTCCTGCCTTTGTTGCGGCTGCAACCATAACGTTTATCAGGGCGGAACGGGCCATTGGAATTCCTAAAAAGAGACGTGTAAAAAGTGAGGTCTAGCTGTCGGCGCGACGCACATAGGTGATTTCGTTTGTCTCAACGATAATTTTTTCACCAGCTTCAATAAACGGCGGCACCATAACTTTAATACCATTGTCCATTACGGCAGGTTTGTATGAAGAAGACACTGTTTGCCCCTTCACCACCGGGTCGGCTTCAACGATTTCCAAAGTCACGAAATCAGGCAATTTCACACCTATGGGACGCTCGTCATACATCTCCACAGTGATTTCCATTCCGTCCTGCAAAAACGCGGCGCGATCTCCAACAAACTCAGTTTGCAGTTCAAGCTGCTCGTACGTGGTGGTGTCCATGAAAACCAGCATTTCACCTTCCGCATACAGATACTGAAAATCTTTTTGCTCAAGGCGAACCTTTTCAACCGTCTCGGATGCGCGGAACCGCTCGTTCAGCTTGGTGCCATCAATCAAGTTTTTCATTTCCACCTGATTAAACGCACCTCCTTTGCCGGGTTTTACGGCATTCGTTTTCACTGCAACCCATAAGCCGCCTTTGTGTTCAACAACATTGCCGGGCTTGATTTCATTACCATTGATTTTCATGGGCGTAGGCCTGTTTGTCTGTCTGAATTTTTTTCAACGATTTTGGAAGCGGGACGCGAAAGCATCAAGACTTCTAATGGCTTCCTTGAACACACTTTCGACTTCGGTTCAAGAACCCACGCGTTTTGTCAATCGGTTGGCCAATTCAATCGCGCGTTGTTTGTTGATTTTTGACAAGGTTGCAAATCTTCGGTCCATCACGCTGTCTGAAAAACCGGCGCGGCGGGCAAGAACATGCCACGCCCCTGCGCGAACATCATCGACCTTCGTTCCAACACCAAATGAATACATCCGTGCAAGTCGATTTTGCGCAATGACATTACCCTTGGACGCAGCACGGGCAAACCAGAAAAGCGCCTGCTGTTCGCTTTTTTCGCCGCCACGCCCGTTTGCATACCAAATGCCAAGTTCCACCTGGGCAGAATCGTAACCGTTATTGGCTGATTTCTCCAACCAAAAGCGCGCTTTCTTATCGTCGTTGAATGTCACACCCCGCGCTTCAGCATAAATATTGGACATCGCGTATTGCGCATCAGCCAAACCAGATTCAGCGGCTTTTTCATACCAAGGAAGCGCTGCCTTAAAGCCTGACCAAGTGGGGCGTCTGGCAGTTATGATTTGAGCAAAATTAAACTGGGCACGTGCATGGCCGCTTTCTGCCGCTTTTCGCAAAAAAGCTTCACCTGCTGTTTTGTCTTCTTTTATAAACTGCCCCCGCAGCAACAGGTTTCCATAGATGAACTGCGCTTCACGATTTCCAGCATTCGCCGCAAATTCATACCACTCGATGGCCTTCTTGCGATCACGGGCAACTCCAAACCCGTTCCAATATAATTCGCCAATCAACGTTTGAGCTGCTGGATCGCCAGAGTCAGCCAACGGCAGCGCCAAATTGAGAGCCGTTAAATAGTACCCCCGTTGATAAGCCCCATAGGCAATATCACCGGGAGCAGCCTTATCTGTTTCAGTTTGCGCAATATCTGAGCCTCGTCCAGCCACAATCGGCCCATCGAGGTTCGGACCCTCCAGCGGTTTTGTGTATTTTTTGGCGGGCTTTGTTTGGCTGTAAACCGGGGTCGACAAACCTGCATGAAGGCCAAGCGAAAGCATGGCGAGTGCAGCGAACTTAGTCTTCGAAAATTTCAAATGGCGGAGCATGTTCATCCAGCAGTCTATTGGCATCACGAATACGCTGTACAATCTCAGATTTGGTTGCATACCCTTCTTGGCTCAAGAAAATGGCATTCTCAAGAGCAACAAAATCTGCACCACATTGGGCAACTTCGATCACACTTTCAAGCGCATTCCCACCCAGCAAAATGCACGGTATCTCGACCATTGCTGACCACCACTTTGCCAAATCAACATTCTTGGGATGAGGTTCAGCGCGAATATCACCGCCGGGTTTGCCAAACATCACATAATCTGGCTGCAATTCACCAATGGTGAGTGCATTGTGACGCGATTTAACATTACCAACCCCCACCATCATTTGGGGCGTATATTTTTCAATTGCATCACGGACCGCGTCCGGGTCTTGGCCCAATTGCAAACCATCTGCACCAACGCGACCAGCGACCCGCGTTTCATTGGCGACAATAACAGCAATGTTGTTTTTCTGCGCCGCAGCGACGATCGGTGAAATCAGGGATTGAAACTCAACTTCGTCAAGACCAGCACTGTCGAATATAACGCTTGCAATGTCCCCAGCGGCAAACATTTCCTCAGGGTTATCGCTTAAAGCTTGTGCGTTTTGACCTGTCACCACAAGAACCAAACGACAGCGTGACGAGGGATCGACAGGTGCATTCGCCGACGGGGATTGTGAAGACTCTTTTGCCATGAAAACGACATAAGCCTCTGTGGTTACAGACACAAGTGCCCGCAACCAATCGCAGTCATATCAAAATCTTAAATTGAACGTCGAAGAAACACAGATCAGCTCAATTCAGAACACGGCTCGCGTGTTTAAGGTGTCAATTGCTGTTCAAACGAGCAATTTCGTCCTTCAAGCGCAGTTTTTCGCGTTTGAGTTCTAAAAACTCGACATCATTGGCAGACGGACTTGCACGCAAACCGGCAAGTTGATCTTCCAAAGATTTGTGCTTTTGATGGAGTTGTTGGATATGTGCATCTACAGACATGAGCGACCTCTTGTTTGTGTTGTCCCACATTGAAAAGGTGTCACAGATTTTCACCTGTGTCGATATGCATTCCGGCATTGATTTTATCGCTGTTGAACAGTTAGAACCTCGGTTCCACTGAAAGGGAAATTATGGAAGACGACCAGGACAGCGCAGAATTGCGTGTGAAACTTGCCCAACTGCAGTTGGAACACGACGACTATCATGCCGCGATTGACGCGATGATTGCTCAAAAATGCGACCCGCTGAAAGTTCAGCGTATGAAGAAGAAGAAGCTGCGCTTGAAAGACGAAATCATAAAACTCTCGTCCCACGTCATTCCGGACATAACAGCATGAGCGAATCAAAAATGTCTCAACCTAATGTTGCAATAGTGATGGGCAGTCAGTCCGACTGGGTCACAATGAAGAATGCAGCCGACACTTTAGATGCACTTGGCGTTTCACATGCGGCCAAAATTGTGTCTGCTCATCGCACACCCGACAGGCTGGTCGATTTTGCGAAATCTGCACGCGACGACGGTTTCAAGGTGATTATTGCGGGCGCTGGCGGCGCAGCGCACTTGCCAGGTATGGTGGCTTCTATGACGCCATTGCCTGTATTCGGTGTTCCAGTTCAATCGGCAGCTCTTTCTGGAAATGACAGTCTTTTGTCCATTGTACAAATGCCTGCTGGCATTCCCGTCGGCACATTGGCAATTGGCAAAGCTGGCGCGGTAAATGCAGCGCTTTTGGCAACGGCAGTTTTGGCGCTGAACAACGATGAACTTGCACAAAAGCTTGATGATTGGCGCGCAAACCAGAGCGATTCTGTTGCTGATGAGCCTCATGACTAAACCAACCCCACTTCCCGTTAATTCTACGATTGGCATTCTTGGCGGCGGCCAGCTTGCACGCATGATGGGAAGTGCAGCCGCAAAACTGGGTTTTAGAACTGTGTTTTTAGAACCAGGAAAAGACGCACCCGCAGTCCAGACCTGCAACGCCCAAATCATCGCGGAATATGACGATGAAACCGCGTTGCACGAACTGGCACGCCAGTGCGACGTAATCACTTACGAGTTCGAAAACGTTCCTGCGTCTGCCGCTCAATTCATCACTGCTAACAACACGCTTTATCCACCAGCCAGAGCATTGGAAGTTTCCCAAGACAGGCTCTTGGAAAAGACTTTCCTGCAAGAACACAACATTGAAGTGGCTCCTTTTAAAAGCATCGAAACGGCGCACGATCTTGTTAGTGCGCTAGAGACACTCGAAGGTGGAGTGCTGAAAACCCGACGTTTCGGCTATGATGGCAAGGGACAAAGGGTTTTCCAAAACAGCAAATGTGATGATCCTGAAGGCGTTATTTCGGAAATGGGTGGTGGCCCATTTGTGCTTGAAAAACTCATCGGCTTCAAAAGCGAATTCTCGATAATCGCTGCGCGCAATATTGCAGGAGAAATCATTGCATTTGACCCTGCCACCAACATTCATGAGAACGGGATTTTGCGTCAGTCTACAGTCCCGGCTTCGCTCGACCAAAACACTGCCAGCCGCGCGAAACAGGTTGCCAAGACTGTTTTGGAAGCGCTTGATTACGTCGGCGTTATTGGCATTGAGTTTTTTGAAACGGACGAAGGCCTTTTGGTCAATGAGTTTGCCCCACGTGTTCATAATTCAGGTCACTGGACAGAAGAAACATGCGCGATTTCACAGTTCGAGCAACACATTCGTGCCATCACAGGCCTGCCACTGGGTTCGGTAGAACGTCACCACGATTGTAAAATGGGAAATTTGCTGGGTGATGAAGCTGAAAACATTTCGCAGCTGCTTCAAAACCCGAATACGAGCGTAACTTTATACGGAAAATTACAATCCCGCGAAGGCCGAAAAATGGGACATTTCACGGAACTTTTCGATCTCAGCAAATAGCCTCAAATTCTGGCTGAAACGGCACTTTGGGCTGGACAACACACCCTCCATTTGCTACCAGCAGCCCACGATTGGCCTTGAGAAGGGTCAAATTGAAGGTTGAACGCCGTGCAACGGTTCCTTTTGGATAGACCTCTCTTCGCAAATTGATACAAACAAATTGAAACGGAAAAGCCCGTGCAAGTCGTCGTACGTGACAACAATGTTGAACAAGCCCTCCGCGCTCTGAAAAAGAAACTTCAGCGTGAAGGCGTATTCCGCGAAATGAAACTGCGGAACTTTCATGAAAAGCCATCTGAAAAGCGCGCTCGCGAAAAAGCTGAAGCTGTTCGTCGTTCACGCAAATTGGCCCGCAAGCGCGCACAACGCGAAGGCTTGATCCCAGGCAAAGCACCTCGCTAATTGCCTGAGACTCGCAACGAATTCGTTGTCAGTTGATTAAATTTGGAAGTCAGGGTGATCAGCGTTCGCGGGTTGCCCTTTTTTTCGTTAAAGTTAGTGTTTACCGCAATGTAATCGCATTTGGATGCAAGCTTGAGCACACGTGAATACTAGGCTGGAACTGATATGCTACCTCACTTCCCAATGTTGAAAACGACAACCGGTGCAGGCTTGCTCGCACTTAGCCTTGTGGTGTCAGGTTGCGTCGCTGGCAGCCCAACGGCTGGGTTGACGATTGAGAAAGACCAAGGGTCAAGCGAGAATATTAGCTCTTTGACACGTGTGGTAAATGCAAACCCGCGCGATCCCACGGGCTACAATATTCGTGGCAGTGCTTATGGCCGATCAGGTCAATTCTCTTCTGCGCTTAATGACTTCAACACAGCCATTTCTTTGAACAGAAGATATCACCAGGCTTACGCAAACAGAGGTTTGATTTACCGCCAAACGGGCAATCTCAATCAGGCATTGAAGGATTACAATTCAGCCCTTCAAATCAACCCGCAATATGCCGAAGCCTATATCGGTCGCGGTGACGTCTATCGCGAGGGCAAGCGCCTAAGGTCAGCTGTCGACGACTACGGCCAAGCCATTCAATTGGGCACAACAGATCCGCGCGCCTATCACAATCGCGGGCTATTGTACCAACAAAACCGAAATCACAGCCAAGCCATTGAAGACTTCTCAAAAGCAATTGCCTTGGCCGACCAACAACCTGAACCTTATAACGCTCGCGGCTTATCCTACTTGGCCACGAACAGCGAACAAAACGCGCTTGATGATTTCAACACCGCACTGAAATTGAATTCAAGATACGCTGAAGCGTGGACAAACCAAGGTTTGGTATATGAGCTGCGCGGACAGAAAAAACGTGCTTTCAAGTCGTTTGCACGCGCACTTGCTCTCAATGCGAATTACACGCCGGCGCGTGAAGGCATGAGCAGAACGCGCTGATCGCCAGCGCGCCCAAAACATCAAATTTGCTGATGAGAAGTAAGCTGCAGAAACTATCTACGCAGCAATTTTGGCTACAATCATCAAGACGATAAACGCGATGACACCGCCAATAAACCCGCCACCCATGAAGAAACCAACAGCCATTGCCACCAAAAGAGCGATGTTGAACAACACACCCCATTTCGTCAGCAAAAGAAACATAGAATATGTTTCCTCGTGCTGCGGATAATCCATCGGTGCACCTTGTTCGTGGTTCACGTCGTATGTTTGGTCAGCCATATCAACAAGCTCTTTTCTCGGCTCGGAAAATCAGTTTCCAGTAAGGATTACACCAGACACCAAACAGTTGGCAAGACATTGAAAGCTCAATGCTATGCCTTGCTGCTCACTTTCTTGAAGAACAGCGGCGTGCCATTTTTCAAAGTGCAATTCATTCGTGATGAACTCAACAAACGGCAATTGGCACTGTTTGGCCCACTTGCTGCACCCACGAAATTTAAGCTGATGTTCGAAATGGACGGAGCGCGATAAGTGCCCTTCGCAAGCAGTTCGTCCGCGCTCGTGCGTTGACGATCGTAGGAAACAAACTGGCCCTTAACGAAAGCTGCACGATACCCCAGCTCTTTTCCCGCTTGGTCAATCGGCTGCCATGTCCCACTGATGTCACCCACTGAAGCCACTTGAGGAGCAGGTGTTTCAACCGGTTTTGGCGCCTCTGCTGGTGTCAATTGTTGAGTGGGCGCTGCAACATTGCTGTTTTGCGTTGAGGTGCAAGCTGTTAGCGCCAACGCACCAGCCACGAAAATTCCAGATCTCAAAAGAGTACGCATCATTTTCTCAAACTTATCTTTGTTGGTCAGGACACGAAACGCCCCAACGATTGGTGACCATATATTACGCAACGTCAGTTTTTACAAGCTTCGCTTCGTAGTTCTGTTTACGGTTTCTTAAGTGCGCCTGTTAAAACGCGCTTCAAGAAATTGTGCCATTTTGAGAAACACTGTGAAGCAAATTCTTTGAACAGAGCTTATATGCCCAAAACGATTCTCATTGTTGACGACGACCCTGTGCAACGCAGGCTACTTGAAAACGCCATTACCAAAATGGGGTTTGAAGTGGAAGTCGCCATCGATGGTTTATCTGCCTTGTCCAAAATTAAAGCAGATTTAAGGCGCAGATATGCTTTGATCGTGCTTGATCTCATGATGCCCGAGCTGGACGGTATGGGAGTCCTCAAAGAGCTAAAACAGATCGATCATCACTACCCAATCATCGTTCAAACCGCACAAGGTGGAATTGAAACCGTCGTCAACGCAATTCGCGCCGGGGCCATAGATTTTTGCGTCAAACCCGTTTCATTTGAACGCCTGAAAGTTTCCATCGACAATGCTTTGCAAATTGATGCGATGAAAGACGTTGTTCAAAAAGTAAAAAAGACAACTGCTGGCCAATTCACATTTGACGACCTCATTGCACAAAGTTCAGCAATGGCTCCAATCCTGAAAATGGGCCGTCGTGCAGCGGTTTCAAATATTCCTGTTTTGTTAGAGGGTGAATCTGGTGTCGGCAAAGAGGTGATTGCGCGTGCCATTCAAGGCAGCAGCGATCGTGCTTCAAAACCGTTTGTTATCGTCAACTGTGGTGCCATTCCAGAAAACCTCGTTGAAAGCATCTTGTTTGGCCACGAAAAAGGGGCATTTACGGGTGCAGCCGAAAAACATGTTGGTAAATTCAAAGAGGCCGATGGCGGCACACTGTTTCTCGATGAGGTCGGGGAGCTCTCCCTGGACATCCAGGTCAAACTTCTGCGCGCCATTCAAGAGGGCGAGGTTGACCCCATCGGGTCAAAGCACCCTGTAAAAACAGATTTTCGCCTCATCTCAGCAACCAATCGCGATATGGCTGACCTTGTGAAATCCGGACAATTCCGCGAAGACCTTTTTTATCGATTGAATGTCTTTCCCATCACGTTGCCACCTTTGAGGGAGCGCAACTCAGACATTTCTGAACTTGTGCGCCATTTCACGACCAAGTTTTGTCTTGAGGAAGGCCGTCAGTCGATCAAAGGCATCCATTTCGATGCTCTTACAATGTTGGAAAGCTTTGAGTGGCCAGGAAACATCCGACAGCTGGAAAATACTGTTTTTCGGGCAGTTATTTTGTGTGAAGGCGATGAACTCACTGTCGAAGACTTCCCTCAAATTGCAGCACGTGTCCCAACATTGACGACAAATAGCGAGCCCAGCTCATTGGTTTCATTTGCCGACGAAACTCCTGCGGTGAATCCACGCAGTTCTGACGATCTTCATTTCGTCCATGGAAACGGCACTCTGAAATCTCTTGAAGACTTGGAAGCAGAGGCGATCCAATTTGCGCTCGAACACCATGCTTATCGTATGACTGATGTTGCTAAGAGCTTGAAAATTGGGCGCTCTACGCTTTACCGCAAACTTCGCGAGTACAAGATTGACCATTCTGGCGACATCCAGTCGCCCGACGCGGCATAAGCTCTCCACTTAATTTTTCGGTTACACACAGGCTTATTTCGCCTGTTGTCAGCGTTTGAAAATTCAAAAGAAACGCTATATTAACTATAGCAAGACCACTATCGCGAGCGCCATGAATTGACCACACTGTTGATGGATATTCTGCGAGCGTAAGTCGTTGAGGTCTGGCACACGTGCCAAGTCGCGCAATATCGGCTTTCATGTAAAAGCAAGGTGAGCTTACCTCATTATGAAGTTAGAGTTTTTCGATATTGGTGAGATGCGCGCGTTAAACGCCCCTAAATCGTCTACGATCACTCTGCTCGTAGCGCTGTCCTTTGTTTTCACATGTTTGTTTGCTTTGGCCGCTCCGCAATATTCATCGGCAAATGCAGAAACTCGTACTTTGAAGATGTATTATGGGCACTCCAAAGAAAGTGCGACCATTACGTTCAAAAAGAACGGCAAATACATTGCAAGCGGACTTCGCAAGGCAAATCGTTTCTTGAGAGATTGGCGCCGCAAAGAGCCAACTAAGATGGACCCCGCACTCTTGGACCTCGTCTGGGAAGTGTATCAGAAAACAGGTTCGAACAAACCTATTCAGGTAATTTCTGGTTATCGCTCACCGCGTACAAACAAAATGTTGCGCCGTCGCGGTCGCAAAGTCGCTAAAACAAGCCAACACACCAGAGGTAAAGCGCTTGATTTCTTCATCCCAGGTGTCAGCGTTTCAAAACTGCGCGCTCTTGGCCTGAAGGCTCACCGTGGTGGTGTTGGATATTACAGAGGTTCTTTCGTACACCTCGACACGGGTCGCGTACGCCACTGGCCGCGCATGAGCAAACGTCAGTTGTCTCGCGTTTTCCCACGCGGGAAAACCATTCACGTGCCATCAAACGGTAAGCCTTTGCGCGGCTACAAAACCGCAGCTGCCAACCTTAAAAGAGGTTTGAACGCCGACGGGTCTCGTCGCAAAACCACTGTGCGCAAGTCTTTGCTGGCCCGCATTTTCTCTCGCTCTGGAAATGATGGAGATGAGGGCGAAGGCGATACACGTGTGAGAAAAGCGGTTGCAAAACCTGCTCCAAAGAAAGTCGCACCTAAAAAGGTCGCTCCACCAAAACCAAAACCTGTCGCGGTCGCCGCTGCCAAGCCCGCACCGGCCAAACCCACTGTTGATCCATTTAAAAAAGATCTTTCTGCAGTAAAGAAAACCCGCAAACAGCAGGAACTGGAAGCTGCTAAGGCGAAAGCCGATCAAGAAGCCAAAGACGAAGCTGAACTTGCAGAGAAAGCAAAAGAGGACGCCAAAAAAGACATCGTTTTGGCTGCACTCGCACCAAACCGTTTAGCGTTGCCGCTTCGCAGACCTGCAGCAAGTGTGTCGAAAGTTGTTGAAAATAAATTGGAACCGATAAGCACGACCGAAGTCGCGCTTGCAGCCCCGGCTGCGGTGACCAACGTACTGCGTCCTTCTGTAGATGTACCTCAAAAGGCTTCAGCGCCAAAAGAGCAACTTGTTGCGGCATTGAGCCCAGCAAAGTCTGATGAATTGAAATCTCGTGTTCAAACGGCATTGGCGCGTCAACCAAAACCTGCTCCAGCAGTGGCTGCAGTCAAACAATTGATTGCCCCTAAAGTTGCTGAACCCGCAAAACCTGCAGCGCCTTCCCAAGACGATATTGCAAAACTTGCCTTGGCAGCTGGAAGTCAGTTGAAAGCGGCCAAAGCTTTGCAAAAGGACAATTTGGTCAAACAAGCTTCGTTGAAACCAGTTGCTGATTTCAAGCCAACGACACCTGTATGGAGAGCACCTGCAAAACCTTCGACGAAGGCAGAAAAACCAACGCTCAAAGCGAAGGTAGAAAAGGCACGCGTTCCCGTACCTAAGAAACAAGAAAATGTTGCCAAAAAAGCAACAGTTGCTGCGATCAGAACAGGTTCACGTATACCAATGAAAGCCGAACTTTCCATCGGTGATCTTGATGGTCACTCTGTGAAGGTTTGGGCTGTAGCTGCATCAACGCGCACAGGCGCGCTGGCGTCATTGAAAGCGCCGGATTACAAGAATGGGGCAAAACGTGCAGTGCCAGCAGCAGTCTATTCCAAAGGCTTTGTAAACAAACGCTTTGCGCTGCGGTCCGATCGTTTCAGTGGGCGCGCTCTCACACGCGTTGCTTTTGCAAAACTGCCTGAATCGAACTAGCTAAGCTAACACCAGTTCAGGCAACAGCGCCTTTTCAGGGGCCGTAACACTCCTTAAATCGATGCAGCGCGTTGAGAGCTTTTTAGCGTTTGAACTGGCGATCAAATGCCGTTTCAAGAAGTGCGTGTTGCGAGGCTACCGGATTGGATGCTTCTTCTTGATCCTCTGTCGTGGCAGAACCATAAATTTCTTCATCCAAATTCATAATGCGACGTTGCAACGATACAGAACGTTCAATCAAAGAAATAAAGGACTCAGGCATCTCATCCCACCCTGCACCCGTGCGGCGTGTGGGAAATTGATTGAGTTTGACATTCTTCTTTTCATCAACCGCTTGTTGAACAGTCATTTCGCCTTCGCCAACAGCCCTTTGCAACAACAACCATGAGGCCAGTTGCATGAGACGGGTGGTCAGACGCATCGATTCAGAACCATAGAGTGCGCTTGCAGTTTTGCTCAGCGTTTTTGCCGCAATGCGGCCTTCACCGTCCAAAAAAGCGGCGGTCTCCTCCACCAAATCCATTCCGCCAGAAAACAAATCTTTGAATTTTGGCGATGTCGCAAAATGCTTGGCAAGACGAATTGGTTGTATCTGATCTTCAACTGTCATGAGTTGCGTCCTCTCTCACGCCAACATAGTGGGCAAGATTGCGGTCGTAAAGCTGGACAATCAATGATGTTTAACGCCCTGGAAGCAAACTCAAGACAAAAAAAAGAGCCTCGAGAGGCTCTTGAAAGTTTACAGGGAGGCTCGTGTCAATGAAAGGAGATCATTACAACGAGGTTCACAAAAATGAACATCCCTATTAACGCTTATAAAGCTTAACAATTGATTAACGTGGTTAATATTGCGCTAACAACTTAATTAAGTCTTGAAGAAATTCTCCGCCTGCGATCGATTATCTTGCTTTTTGGTTCGTTCTTCTTTCAAGCGTGCAATTTCTGATTCCAACTGTGCCACACGCTCATCGATGTCGCTGACTGAAAATTCATACAAGTCTTCACCCAAAACAATCTCGCGCCTTTTGGGAGCCGCAGGTTCATCATCAAACATTTCACAATCCTCTTTTGAAGACACCAAAACTAACGTGAATTGCCAATCCTGTTCAACACTCGAACAACATCAAGCCAACGAATTGCAATCCAAGTTCATTCAGCTTATACGAGGTCAACTCCCTAAATCGTGGCACACCCCACGGCTTGAACCTATAATCCGGTCAAGCAAACGGGAGAGACTTATTTTCAAGCAACTGAAGTTGCATATCGAGGAACACATCATGGCCACAACTCTTTTGATGCCGAAAGCCACAGCCGTTTGGTTGGTAGACAATACGGCTCTCAGCTTTGAACAAATTGGAGCGCTTTGCAGCCTTCATACTCTTGAAGTGAAATCAATTGCTGATGGGGACTCTGCTCAAGGCATCAAAGGTCTTGATCCGATCCAGACAGGTCAGCTGTCACGCGAGGACATTAAGGCTGCTGAGGCTGATCCAGATGTGCGCTTGAAACTGCTTGAGCCAAAAGTGAAAGTTCCTGAATTGAAAAAGAAGGGACCGCGCTACACGCCAGTTTCCCGTCGTCAAGATCGCCCAAATGCAATTCAATGGCTTGTGCGCAACCATCCGGAATTGAAAGATTCACAGATAATTCGTCTCGTGGGCACAACCAAAACCACAATCGCTGCCATCCGTGATCGCACACATTGGAACTCGGCCAATCTGCAACCGCTTGATCCTGTAACGCTCGGCATTTGCAGCCAGATTGATCTGGATCTGGAAGTCACTAAAGCTGCCAAATATCTGCCAAAAGTTGAAACTGCGGATGCCGAAGACAGTCTTCTGCCTGCTTCCGAAACTCAGGGCCTCGAAACGCCAGACGTCAGCACTGAAGACGTGGATGCAGATGATGTGTTTAAGAACTTCGCATCCCTAGGTGGCGATCAAGCCGAAAGTGCAAGCGAGTAAACCACCGCAGAATTGAAATCTTAAAGGCCTTTGCAGTTGCGCAGAGGCCTTTTTTTTATCTGCTCGATTGGTCTATAGATTGCCAACGCTAATGTGCACTTTCTTCTTTCTTTGAAGACGTTTCGCCAACAACAGTAAGGTTGCCCACATGTTCGCATCAAAGCCAGGTCTGCTTGAAGAAGTCCGCAACCGTTTCGCCCACGTGGACACGTGCCCTGTTGATGGACCGCGGGTGTTTTTTGAAAATGCAGGTGGTGCGCTCACCCTTAAATCAGTGGTTGAAACATCCACACATTATGCGGCTATTCCCGACAACCAAGGTCGCGACAATCCGGCGTCAAAAGAACTGATGGATGTAATCGCAAAAGCGCGTTCCGATGCAAAAACGTTTCTCAACGCCACATCGGGCCAGGTTTTTGTGGGTGAAAGCGGAACCGAATTGCTGTTTCGTATGATCAGCAACGCGATCCTTGAAACGGCAGATGGCGGCAACGTGGTCGGCACGACTCTTGAACATCCGGCATCGCGCAGCGCAGCAATCCGTTGGGCCAAAGTCGCTCGCAAAGACTATATAGCTGTTCCCCACAATGATGCGACTGGCAGCGTTGATCCTAAAGACTATGCAAAACACGTCACACCCGAAACGCGGGTTGCAACAATCATCCACACGTCACCTGTTACTGGTATGGGCGTTGATGTGGAGGGCATTTCAAAAGTCATCAGATCAATTTCACCAGATTGCTTCATCATCGTTGATGGCATTCAACACGCGGCACATGGCGGATTGGACATCGACAGCTATGACATCGATGGCTATGCCGTATCGCCTTACAAAGTGTTTTCACGCCACGGGTATGGAATTGCATGGATTTCAGACCGCTTGACCGCCCTTCCCCATGACAGCCTGATTGACGGGCCTGAAGGAAATTGGGAACTGGGAACCCGTGACACAGGCTCTTATGCAACATTTTCAGATGTGGTGAACTATTTCGGCTGGCTGGGCGGTGAGTTTACAGACGCCACCGATTTGCGCACCAGAATCGAAGCTGCGGGCAAAGCAATTCACGCCCACGAACAAAGCCTGACCGAAGCCATGTTGCACGGCACGGGGAACCTCAAAGGTTTGGCCGAAATGCCTGAAGTTCAAATCATTGGCGGCATTGACAACCCCCGGCGTGAAGGCTTGGTGGCCCTCAATGTCGATGGAATGGAAGCTGGCGAATTGGTTGAAAAACTGCGTGAACACGGCATCCGCGTTCACATTAGGAAAGCTGACCATTATTCAGGCAATGTTCTAAACCCGTTGGGCCTGCCGTCCTGTGTGCGCGTGTCCATGTGCCACTACAATTCAGAACAAGAAGTCGCGCAGTTTTTAACCGCGATGCGTCACATCATTGAAGCGCAGTCTTAAGACATCTTGGTTTTGCGACGCGCCGCTTTAGGTTTGGGTTTGCTTTTGGATTTTGTCTGCGACGTGGAAAGAGGCAGTTGTTCAGTCTCAAATTGCAGTTTTGCCAGCCCTGCGTAAATACCACCTTGGGCCACCAAATCATCATGGCTGCCTTCTTCAACAAACTGGCCTTCATCCATGACGATAATACGATCTGCCTTCAAAACAGTCGCAAGGCGATGCGCAATAACGATGGTCGTGCGTCCAACCATCAAACCGTCGAGCGCCTTTTGAACTAACTTTTCGCTCTCTGCATCAAGCGCACTGGTTGCTTCGTCCAGCAATAGAATTGGTGCATTTTTCAAAATGGCCCGCGCAATGGCAATCCGCTGTCTTTGACCACCTGAAAGCGTGATGCCGCGCTCACCGACGATGGTGTCATATCCGCTTTTCAATTTTTCAATAAACTCATCAGCAAGTGCCAAACGCGCCGCTTCTTTCACTTCAGCATCAGAAGCATCGGGACGACCAAAGCGAATATTGTCTGACACGCTCATGGCAAAAATTGTTGTGTCTTGAGGCACCAAAGCAATGCGTTTTCGCACGTCTTCCGGGTCCGCATCGGCGATATCCACACCGTCCACGATCACACGTCCCGAGGACGGATCGTAATAGCGTAAGATCAAATTAAAAATCGTACTCTTACCGGAACCGGAAGACCCAACCAGAGCGATTGTCTCACCAGGGGTAATATTGAGATCTATATCGCGAACGATCGATTGGTCTGGCCGCGTTGGATAGGCAAACGATACCGAAGACAGTTCCACCGAACCACTTCCGCTTTCAGGCAATGACACCGGGTTTGCGGGAACAGAAATATCTGGGTCTGTGGCCAAGAGTTCGCTCAAACGCTCTGCAGCGCCTGCTGCTTGTGACAGCTCACCCCAAACTTCAGATAGTGCGCCCAATGCGCCGGCAGCCATGACCGAGAACAATAAAAACTGCCCGAGAAGGCCGGAGCTCATGGACCCGTCAAGCACCCGACCAGCGCCAATCCACAAAACCGCAACAACGCTGGAAAAAATCATAAAAATTGCAAAGGCCGTTAAAATGGAACGGGCAAAAATAGAAGAGCGTGCGGCGTCAAAAGATTTTTCAACCGCCGAAGTGAAGCGGCTGGAAACCAGCTTTTCGTTCGTGAAAGCTTGAAGCGTGCGAACTGATGAAATAGATTCCGACGCATAAGCCGTGGCGTCGGCCAACATATCTTGCGCATGGCGCGACCGTTTCCGCACATTTCGTCCAAATGCAAAGATAGGAAGCACAATGATTGGGATCGCAATAAGAACAATCAAAGACAAACTAGGGCTGGTATAGACCATGCCCACAATCGCACCCACCATGAGAAATGAGTTGCGCAAGGCCATGGATGCGGTCGCACCTGCAGCAGATTTTATCTGTGTTGTGTCAGCTGTAAGCCGTGACACCAACTCACCCGTTTTCGCTGTGTCGTAAAAACTGGACGACAAACGGGTCAGATGTCCAAACACGTCGCGACGAAGATCAGCGACAACGCGTTCCCCCAACCAAATGACAAAATAGTATCGACCAGAGCTTGAAACTGCCAAAAGTGCTGCAATGCCAAACAATGCAAAGAAGTAACTGTCGACGAAGGAACTGTCTGAACTCGAAAACCCGTTGTCGATCATACTGCGCACAGCCAAAGGCAAGGACAACGTGGTCGCAGACGCGACCATGAGGAAAAACAATGCCATCAACAAACGGCCCTTATATTGCATAATATAGGGCAAAAGTTTTGCGAGCGGCTTCAAGCCGCTACGGTCTTTGGATTGGGAATCTGTGGTCACGGAAATGGCGCTGTCGCCCTTCTTGTCTTGTCTTGAACCTTCATGTATATGGTCTCGGACGAAATTCAAAGACAGTCGACAATATGTTCACCAATGCGTGACAATGTGGCCGTCTTTAACCCTCTACAACATGCAGGCACACATGCCCTCCATTGAAGGTATGGTCCAGCTTTGAAATCAGGACGACGACTATGAAAGCCGATATCCATCCAGACTACCACACGATCAAAGTGGTCATGACTGACGGCACTGAATACGAAACACGCTCCACATGGGGCAAAGAAGGCGACACACTGAACTTGGACGTTGATCCAACTTCACACCCAGCTTGGACTGGTGGTGGCGGCGCACTTCTCGACCGTGATGGTCGCGTTTCCAAGTTCAACAAAAAATTCGCTGGTCTTGGCATCTAAACCAAGTTTCAGTTTTGAGATTAAAAACCCGCTCGGACGTTTCCGCAGCGGGTTTTTTATTGCTTCAAATCAGTCCACGCGGTTGTTGTTCGACAGCCTGTTGCGCTTATCAAACCTCAATAAACGCGAAAAACTTTAGTCCGCTGTCCAACCACCATCTATAACAATGCTTGTGCCCGTCACCAGCGAAGAGGCATCGCTGGCCAAAAACACAACAGCCCCCATAATATCCTCAATCTCGCCAACGCGGCCCAATTTGATTTTCTCTTCCAGCCACTTCACCCGTTCTGGGTTTTCAAATGTAGAAGCTGTCATGGGAGTACGAATGAACGTTGGGCAAATCGTGTTCACTCTAATCTGATGTTCTGCCAATTCGATTGCAGATGCTTTGGTGACACCTTCAATGCCAAATTTCGACCCGCAATAGACCGAGCGTTCAATGCCGCCCACATGCCCCATTTGGCTTGAAGTGTGGATGATGGATCCGCCCTTTCCGGCTTTGATCATGCCTTTGGCCACTTCTTGAGCCATGAAGAATGCAGCCTTCAAATTGAGATCCGTGATCATATCGAAATTGTCGGGGGTCACATCAACATACGGCATTGGTGTGTTTGTGCCCGCATTGTTGAAGAGAATATCGAACGGCCCATACTGGCGAACGGCAGATACCATTGCATCATGGTCACCCACATCAAGTGATATGGCTTCGGCGAAATATCCTGCTTCTTTAACCGCTTCTGCAGCTTGTCCAATCTCTTCCAAGTTGCGCGCTGCCATGACAACATGAGCACCATGTTCGGCCAGCGCCATTGCGCCCCCAAGCCCGATACCGCGGGAAGCGCCTGTTACAAGTGCGCGTTTTCCATTCAATTGAAATGATGGAGTGCGGGGCAAATTGGTCATAAAAATTCCAGATCAGTACAATTTTCTCTCGCACAAACATTGGTGAAAATTGTTTCATCATGCAAGTTCAATCATGCACTCTTTGAAGTTGGAAGAAACTCAACACATTGAGTTGACCGATCACGACTTGTGCCATGCTTGATCGGGGATTAGATCAATTCAAGTCTTTGAACGTTTGGAAGTTTTCATGTCGAATAAATCCTACACAGGTGCGCAAATTATTGCGCAAAAATTGAAGCAATCTGGTTGCAAGCGCGCCTTTGGAATTCCTGGTGGCGAAGTTCTGGCAATCTTGGATGCTTTGGATCAAGCCGACATCAAATTTCATCTCACCAAGCATGAAAATGCAGCAGGGTTCATGGCAGAAGGCGCTTGGCATGCGGAGCCAGAAGGGTCACGCGCTCCCGGCATTCTCGTCGCAACAATTGGGCCGGGTGTCGCCAATGCCGTCAATGTTGTGGCCAATGCAATGCAGGATCGTGTTCCGCTTATTTTTCTGACCGGATGTGTCGATGCAGCAGAAGCCGAAACCTACACGCACCAAGTCTTTGACCACCAAGCCATGTTGCGCCCTATTGTGAAAGCAACATTCAAAGCAAGTGCCAGCACAGTTGGCGTTATGATGGAGAAAGCTCTGGCGATTGCGTTTGAAGGTCAACCCGGCCCTGTTCACATCGACGTTCCAATTGATGTGGCAGAAAATGTGAGCAACGAGGTCTTACGCGAACTCCCAAAACAACCGTCGCAATCTATGCCAGCCGTTGGAGAAACCTTGGCCGCTGCAATGGATGGATTCGCGCAAGCAAAAAATCCCATCATAATTGCAGGTGTCGATGCGGTGACTGAGAATGTTTCGACCGCCCTCACAAACTTTGCAGACTCTCTCTCAATACCCGTCATCACTACGTACAAAGGCAAAGGCTTAATATCTGAAGATCATCCGCTCGCTTTGGGTGGGCATGGCCTGTCGCCAAAATCCGACAAAATCCTGATGCCGCTGATTGCCAAAAGCGATTTTGTTTTGCTTGTGGGTTACGACCCGATCGAGATGCGTACGGGTTGGCGGAACCTCTGGGACGAAGATGCAACTGTGGTTGAAATCACGCCTACATTGCGTACCCACGGGATGCATCGCGTTGACATCACACTGAACGGCGCTATTGAGCCTGCTTTGCTGCAGCTTGCCCACGCAAGAACCGAAAAAACCTGTTGGGCCGATGGCGAACCCAACGCTACAAAATCTGCACTCGATGAAGCCTTTGCAACGCCCGACAGTTGGGGCCCAGCGCAAGTGTTTGAAACACTGAACAATTGTCTGCCGGAAAATGCCGTTATCACCGCAGATTCGGGCGCTCACCGCATTTTGCTCTCTCAAAAATGGCAGAGCAAACATCCCCATTCATTGCTTCAATCGACCGCACTGTGCACAATGGGCTGCGCCGTGCCTCTCGCTGCAGGTTACAAGATTGCCAAGCCAGACACTCCAGTCTGTGCCTTTGTGGGCGATGCAGGTCTAGAGATGATGTTGGGAGAATTGGCAACAATTCGCGACATGAAACAGCCGCTCTTAATCTGCGTTCTGGTCGATGAAAGTCTCGCGCTGATCGAGTTGAAGCAGCGCAACATGCAACGCAAAAACGTCGGTGTCGATTTTGATGGCACAGACTTTGTGGCCGTCGCAAACGCTATGGGCGGTCACGGCGTGTGGATTGACGATCCACAAACTCTGGCATCAGAAGCGGAAAGCGGCCTTTCCCGCAACACATTCACACTGCTGGCCTGTCGCATCGACAGACGCTCCTACGACGGAGCGTTCTAGGTCGCATTGAAGCACCAAATCTATTTGATTGCAGCTTTCGCGATCTGATCAAACACGCCATCAAGTTCGGCTGCCAATTCTTTCAGTTTGTCCCCGCCTTCATCCATGTAAGGGGCAAAAACCGAACTTGGTGTGCGATAGGCAAGGCGGGTGGTTTTGTCTTCATTTTCAGTCAAATAGAAACGAATGGGCGCTTCAATACCAGCGTCAATACTGGCTTCCAACATGCGTACGGCGTAGTCATTTCGATAGACTCCGACAATCATATTGCCCGGAATTGTGATCTTACGGCCGCGTGCGCCTGCAGATGCGCTTGCACGCGTGACGTTCAACATTTTAGCGTCTTTGATTGCGCTGCGCAGTTTTCCAACCATTGATTTAAAGCTGTGCTTGGTCTGGTAAACAGCCCAGCCAGGTCGCACATCCTGCGCAACTGCGGCAGTCGTGCTCAAGAAAAGAGCAGTCAAACACAGAGCAAAATATCTCATTTTCATATCATGTTCCTCAAATGTAGAAGAGCCTCAAAGACCAAGCCTTGGTTTCATCAAAGCCATCATGGATGAGCCTGCAAATGCAAAAATACCCCACAGCCAACCATGAAGACTGCCGGAGACAATGCCACCAAGATAAGCGCCAATATTACAACCGTAAGCAAGCCTTGCCCCATATCCCATAAGCAGTCCGCCGATCACAGCGGTCAAAATTTGTTTCCAGCCAATACGCAAAACAGGTGAAAATTTGCCCGCCAGTGCTGCAGCAGCCATCGCGCCAAAAATAATGCCAAAATTCATGATTGAAGTTGTGCTTGCAAAAACGCTGCGTCGAATAGCTCCCCCGCCTCCCCAATAGGGCCAAGAGGACACATCGAGCCCCATTATGGTTGCAAATTTGGCGCCCCAAAGCGCAAAGCCCGATGTGACGCCCCAAGGACGACCCAGTGTCAAAATTGTCGCAACGCTCACCAGCGCCAAAGCCAAAATCCCCAGCGTGTGAGACCATTGACCCGTTAGAACACTGTTGGTTTCGCGACGTTTTTCCAGAGATCCATGGGCACGCTTTTCAATAAACCGGCTCGCCAAATAGATCGTGCCAGTGATTGTTAAAATGATCAAAACAGCCAACAAGACGCCAAACTCTTTCACAAATGAAAAGGCTTCAAACCTTGGCAGGCCTTGCAGCCGCACAGGCTCCCAAGTGCCGAACAACGAACCAGCGATAAACCCGCAAAGGGTAATGACCATACGCGTGCTGCCGCCACCAACTGTGAAGAGAGTTCCCGAGCCACATCCCCCGCCCAGTTGCATTCCCACACCAAAAATGAATGAGCCAATAAGGGCCGTCACTCCGAAAGGAAGTACCCAGGCGCCAGATCGCATGCCCCATCCATCGATCGGCGGGCCATAAGCAATCAATGGAAAAGTCAAACAACATGCCAAGGCCAAAAGCAGCATTTGGGCGCGCAACCCCTGCCCTCTGCGTTCTGTAACAATGCGACGCCAAGCGGCTGTAAATCCAAAAGCAGCGTGATACAGCGCGAATCCTGCAAACGCTCCAATAATTGTCGCGATCACATATCTCAACCCGCCGAAAGGAAAAGTGTAAACACCAACCCAAACGACACCAGCAATTGCCAAAAAAAGCGGCAGTGCAGGAGGGATAGACGTGTTCCGAGACCCCAAATTCGATGCAAAGGAGACCATTCTACTTAAAATCTCATCATGTCCGCGTTATCGGATGCAGCCTGCCACATTTAAGACACAGGATGTAGCAAAAAACGAAAAGCTTACATCACGTAAATGTCACGAGACTTTAATTGATCAAAAGCTCTGTTGGGTGTTGAAAACACTTGGAATAAAAGGCCTGAGTTAGGACTCACATGAATTACAAGCACGACATTTTTGGTTGCCCAGTTTCAATTTCGCCTTCGGGAGATTTGGAAGCATGGAACAATACTCAACTCGGCTTTTTAGCGCACGCTGCTGTGACGCCCGAACATCTTGGCAAAACACTGGCAAGCGACCCGGATTTTGCTTTGCCAATCATCTGCAAAGGTATTTTCTCACTTTTGCTTGGTCGTCGCGAACTTTATTCCGTCGCAGTTGATGCGGAAAAAGATGCGCGCAAAGCTGTGGCCAAACGCCCGATCACACAGCGAGAAACCGTGTTCCTTGATGCACTGTCAGATTGGAACAAAGGTTTGGTCAGCGCCGCGGGAGATCGCATAGATGCGCTTCTTGTCGAAGCTCCCCACGATGCACTTGCCATGAAATTGGTTCAGGCAATCCGTTTCGTTTTGGGTGATGCCATTGGAATGCGCTCATCCATTGAAAGAGTTATTCCCCATATTGGTAAAGACCACTCTGCATTTGGCTACGCAAAAGGGTGTCATTCATTCACATTGGAAGAAACAGGCGAATACGCTTTGGCTGAGAAAATCGGCCGAGAAGCAGTTATTCATTCCCCAGACGACGCATGGGGACTTCATGCCGTTGCCCATGTCTATGACATGACCAACAATACAGATGCAGGAATTGACTGGTTGCAAAATCGCACCCAAGCTTGGTCTCACTGCAACAACTTCCGCTACCATGTGTGGTGGCACATGGCGTTGATGCATCTTGACCGCAATGAAATTGATGCCGTGTTCGCCCTCTACGACGATTATATCCGCGCGGACAAAACAGACGACTACAGAGATATCTCCAATGCAGCCTCCCTTCTCAGCAGATTGGAACTGGAAGGCCACAACATTGGAAACCGCTGGGACGAATTGGCCGCGATTTCTGAAAACCGTACCGAAGATGGCTGCCTCGCCTTCGCCGATCTCCATTACATGTTGGCTTTGATTGGCGGCGACAAAAAAGTTGCAGCGTCAAACTTGCTCGCACGTATGCGCAAGGATGCAGCTGAGGAAGCTGGCGAAGTGGGCGCAATCATGAAACACCCAGGCCTGTCGGCCGCAGAAGGGCTAGAAGCTTTTGCAGAAGGCAACTTCACCGCAGCTTTCCGCAACCTGGCTGGCGCGCGCGATGCGATGCAAACGGTGGGCGGCAGCCACGCCCAACGCGATGTCTTTGAAAGACTGACAATTGAATCTGCGTTGCGCGGCGGGTATTTCGATGCTGCAGAACGCTTCTTGGTGTCGCGCACCCGGCGCCGAGGCAACAAGGAAGACCGATTTGCAAGCTTGCGCATGCAAGAATTGGCGCATCAGCGAAACTTGGCAAAAACCGGAACAGCTGACTTCACAGTTCCGGCAGAATAACCAACACCAAATATTTTTAGCAAGTTTTCAAAATTAAATATAAGCAGATAGAAACATTAGATTTTTATAACGCAGATCGAGCAGAGATTTGACGACTTCACCTCCCCAAATAGCTGGGAAAACAGTTCGAGACCCGCGGCTCGATTTTTTCCGCGGCATAGCAATGTTTATCATTTTCATTGCACACACACCGCGTGACTTTTGGGCGTTGTGGATTCCTGCACGTTTTGGGTTTTCAGATGCAACAGAAACTTTTGTGTTCTGTTCAGGAATGGCCTCGGCAATCGCATTTGGCAGCGTTTTCGACAAACGTGGATGGCTTATGGGTGCTGCTAGAATTGCCCACCGTGTCTGGCAAGTCTATTGGGCGCATATCGGACTGTTCTTCACCGTTCTGCTGTTGGTGACGCTCTTCGACAAAGCGGGAGACCCGCTTTTGCCCTTGGGGCGTGACAATTTCTCCTACGTGAACTCCCTCAATCTAGGGCATTTTTACACCAAGACAGCTGACCTGATTGTTGGCATGTTCACCCTCACATATGTGCCGAATTATTTCGACATTCTTCCCATGTATTTAGTCATTCTCGCGATGATCCCATTGATCATGGCAGTGTCACGTTTGTCACCATGGGCAGTATTTGCGGTGGTCTCAGCAATTTGGCTGCTTGCAAATCTAGATGTGTTTCATTTCCCGGCAGAACCGTGGTCTTCACGCGCTTGGTTTTTCAACCCATTGGGTTGGCAATTGGTTTTCTTTACCGGTTTTGCGTTCATGCGCGGTTGGATCAAACCACCTCCTGTCAATACCAAGCTGATTTGGTTGGCAATCGCCATCATTGTGATCAGCCTGCCTTTTGCCTATTTCCGCATCCATGGTGCACGACCAGATTGGTTGTTTTATTCAGCTGAATGGACTCCGTGGTTCAAAGAACAGCGCGGGCTTATGAAGCCACTGATCGACAAGTCTGATTTCGGTCTGTTCCGATATATTCATTTTCTCGCGACAGCCTATTTGGCTTGGGTGGCAGTTGGGCCCATGGGCTCACGCATCAAAAACTGGGGGCCGTTACAATTTGTGGTCAACACCATCCGCAAGGTTGGGCAGCAGTCATTGGCAGTGTTCATCTCGTCATTGGTTATTGCCCAGTTTATCGGCATGGTGTTCAGAGTTTTGGGATCATCTTGGCATGTGGTTTTAATTGGCAACCTCGCAGGCTTTGCCGCGCTCATTGCCGTGGCGCATTTGGCATCTTGGTTTAAGTCAAACCCCTGGCGCAAACCGGCCACACAGACGCCCAATTCTTCTGGTGCTAATGCATCTCCACCAGTTAACAATTCACTTGCCACGCCCGCGGAATAGTTCATGAACCTCAATCGCAGATCTGTATTAGCAGCTCTGGCCGCAACCGGCTTTCTGCCGGTCTTGGGGACAAGCACAGCTTTTGCAAATGGCGCAGCTGGCAAAGTCAAACTTGGTGCCAAGAAGCCGTTCTCCAAGGAAGGCCTTCTAGACTACGCACGCAAAAAAGCTGCAAGCGGCTATGTTGTGCCCACCAAAACACTCCAAGACTGGATAGACCTGTCCTACGACGAATATCGAGGCATAAATTTCAATCCAGAATCTGCTCTCTGGAAAGATGAGAAAAAGCCATTCGAAACAGAGTTCTTCGCGCCCGGTTCCTATTTTCCCAGCCCAGTAAAAATATTTGTCGTGGAAGATGGTGAAGCTCAAAACGTTCTCTTTTCCAAAGACACGTTTCAGTTTCAAGATATCGTTCCCAGTCTTCCTGAAGATGAGTCTCTCGGTTACTCCGGATTTCGAATTCGCGCAGCCATCAACGATCCTGAACGCAAAGACGAGTTCGTTGTTTTCCAAGGAGCCAGTTACTTCCGCGCTGTTGCAAAAGATCAATCCTACGGAATGTCTGCTCGTGGGTTAGCCTTAAAGACAGGCGATCCCGCTGGAGAAGAGTTCCCCGACTTTCGTGAGTTCTGGATTGAAAAACCTGGCGACAATTCCAGTTCAATCGTGGTTCATGCCTTTTTAGATTCACCCAGCGTAACTGGCATTTATTCTTTCAACATCACTCCAGGCACGCGAACAGAAATGGATGTGGCATGTACTCTGTTTCCACGCGAAGACCTTGAACACGTGGGCATTGCAGCTGAAACAAGCATGTTCTTGTTTGATGAAACGGACAGAAGCCGCTTTGATGATTTTCGTCAAGCGGTTCATGATTCAGATGGTCTTCTGATTGAAAACGGTGCTGGTGAAACCATTTGGCGCGCGCTTGCAAACCCTAAGGCTCTACAAATCAGCAGCTTTGTTGACAACAATCCGCGTGGTTTTGGTTTGATGCAACGCCCTCGCAAATTTGAAAACTATTCAGATCTGGAAGCCAACTATCATCGTCGTCCAGGCTTGTGGGTTGTACCAGGGGAAGACTGGGGCAAAGGTGCTGTCACCTTGGTGGAAATACCTGCAGACAAAGAAATCTACGACAATATTGTCGCCTATTGGCGCCCTCGCAAACCACTTGAAAAAGGTTTGCAACACAAGTTTAGCTATCGATTGGTGTGGTGCGACGAAGCACCGGTGGCAAAAAACCTTGCCCGTGTCATAGACACCCAGATGGGAAAACGCATTTTTGAGGATGGCAGACTGGCCAATATCGATTTTGCACCCAACGAAAACTTGCCTGAGAATCTGGACGAGATCGACGTTCATGTGAGTTCAAATTATGGCCCTGTGTCCAAAGGTATGCTACAGAGAAATCCATCGACAGGTGGAGTGCGCTTGAGTTTCACTTTCAAACCTGAACAGCGAAACCTCATGGAATTGCGTGCTCAAATGATGGTTGGTGGGAAAGCCGCATCAGAGGTCTGGATGTACAGGTGGACCAACGCATGAAGCATATGAACACACCAGATTTGGTTGATATGCCTCCAACGGCGCCGCTTGCGTCTGAAACACAGAATTTTTCCAAGGCTTATCGTGATCCAAATGCACCAACGGTAAAACAAATCCAAGGCACTTGGATGTTTAGAGCATGGGTGTTTGGTCCGGCTCTTGTTATGACAGGCGCGCTCATTGCCATTCTCTTCGATTGGTTTCGAGAAGATGGCTTCGGCGTGGCCGAAATCATATTGGTATGTTTTGTCGCTTACACCACCTTTTGGATAGCTCTGTCAGCGGCCTCCGCGATTGTAGGAATGTTCACGCCTAGAATTACGGAACATCGACAAAGTTCTGGCGACCCATCAAGTATGACAACAGCCTTGCTGGTGCCAATCTATGAAGAAGATCCAGTCATCACCTTCAAAAGAATTGCATCTATGCAAAAATCCCTGGTGGCAAGGTCAACAAATCACACATATGCATTTTTCATATTGAGTGACACACGTAGCAAAACCACCGCTGCCCAAGAACAAGCGGAATTCGCAAAACTCAAAGCCCAGATCGATACCCGGGTGGATATTTTCTATCGCCGCCGCGAAACCAACACTGATCGCAAGACCGGAAATCTGCAAGATTGGATCAACAATTGGGGTGGAGATTGGGATGCATTCATCACCCTCGATTCTGACAGCCTCATGTCTGCGCGCACCATTCATCGGCTGACAGATAAGTTGGTCACCATGCCAGAAGTTGGATTATTGCAAACAGTCCCGCGTTTGTTGGGCGGCAAAACCATGTTTGCCCGCGGCCAACAGTTTTCAAACAACGTCTATGGTGGAATTCTAGCCAAAGGTTTGGAAAGATGGTCAGGCGTAGATGGCAACTATTGGGGCCACAATGCCATTATCCGCACCGAAGCCTTCGCAAATTGTGCTCACTTGCCGAGACTATCAGGCAAAGGCCCGCTTTCGGGCACGATCAAGAGCCATGATTTTGTTGAAGCTGCCCTGTTGCGTCGTGCCGGTTGGTCGGTCCGCCTTCTTCCTGAGCTTGATGAAAGCTATGAAGAGATTCCTCAAACTTTGATCGACTACATTTTGCGCGACCGTCGATGGTGCCAAGGCAATCTGCAACATCTTAGACTTTTAGGGTCCAAAGGCTTTACAGCATTTTCGCGGTTCCATTTGTTTCAAGGTGCTATGGCCTATGTGTCTTCATTTATATGGTTTGCACTTTTGATAGTCTGGACGGTGATGGGGCGAAATGAAGAGCAAAATATCGTTCGCTATTTCACCGATGCCAACCCACTGTTTCCCCAATGGCCCCACATGGACACCGTGAGCCGTATGGCCGTTCTGACGACTATGCTAGCTCTGTTGTTGGTGCCAAAACTATTGGGCATTGCTGCGACTTATCTCCGCAATAGAAGCTGCGAAGAATATGGTGGACGCGCCCGTTTCCTGTCTTCGTCGCTTGTCGAAATTATATTCTCCATTGCCCTCGCACCCATTCTTATGATTCAACACGTTTTGGCTGTGTTGCGCACGATTGTGGGCAAGGACGCCGGCTGGGCACCCCAAAATCGATCCGGCGGCAATTATAGCCTTTTCGCTCTACTGCGTTTCCACTGGCTTGAAACGACCATTGGAATGTTGCTCACCATAGGTCTTGTACTTGGTTTGGTGTCTTTGTGGCTCATACCGATTGCCATAAGCTTGTTGATGACAATTCCCATATCATTTGCAACGGGCATTGAAATCTCAACCCGTGGGTTCTTCTCTAAAGTTCTAACGACACGGGAAAACTGGGCACCGCCGCGCATTGTAACAATGGTTCACAATTCAGGTCATGATCTCAGTTTGATCACGTCTTACAAAGATACTTTAGCAAATGCGGAAATACCTGCTGCCAAGGCGTCTAACTGAGCGGACGGTCTTATTCAGGGATTTTTCAAAGGTCTGATTTTTGCAAAATTCGTGTCAGAACGGTCTGAACAATTCGGTTCAACCAGCGTCGCTGAACCCGCTCTTTTTCTAGCGGTTTATTGTACCGAGTAAGCCACCGAACTTGCGATCCAACAAGGCAACGATTTGAAGTTCACTGCCCAAATCTGTCTTGCCTTGTGCTTTTGAAATCATCATGACGAAAGTTGTCGACACCATCATCTCAACAAAAGCCAAAATTGGCATCAGAATAATACCTGCGGACAAAACAACAATCAGACGTTCAATCACGCCCGCATCCTGACCACCAACGGGCAGAAGCAAAACTGTTATCCAAGCAATATTTGCAAGAAGTACCGCACCAGCCCAAGGCAACAATTTACTGTCCTGAAGACTGCCCTCACGGGTCGCCAAAAGCGTCAAAGCGATGGACAAGACACAGCAGCTGATTATAGCAAATGCCAAGCCAGGCGCTGCAAATACCAGCCCGCCCAAAGACAAACCAAAAGCTCCAAGCCATGCTAATGGCTCGAGAATTTTTGAAGTTGAAGATCTTTTAGACATAGCTCGGTTCCCTTGAATACAAGAAAGCATTTTTGCAGTGCGGGGTTTTCTTAAGATTAACGCGCAGGAACAGTTAAATTGTCGGTTAACAATCAGTGAATTGAATGAATCCAATAAAGAACGAGCAAAAAAAATGCGCCCTCAACGGACGCATTCTCAATTCAAAATCGCTCAATCTATCAGAACTGATAAGACAGTCTGGCGGTCGCAACATCATGATCCACATCAATTGGATCATCTGCAAAGTCTTCAAATCTATGATGCTGGTATTGAATACCAAACAACACATTGTCTGTGATTTTTACGTCCACACCAAGGCCCGCGACGAAACCAGTGTCTTCCAGATCATCAAAATTTGTCTTCGCATAAGTTAAGCCTGCGGTCACGTAGGGTTGGATTTTATCAAACGCCATACCGATCCGGCCGCGAAGCGTGAAAACGGATTCCACTTCCAAGGCAGGGAAAAACGGCGGCAAGGTTTTGAAAGACGCGTCCAATTGAGCATAGTCCGCTTCGATACCTACGACGATATTATTGTCCATTTGGAACATATAACCGGCATGAATTGAACCTGCCAATCCGCTTCCCTTGGATTCAAACCCCGGGAATCGGTCATCGGTATCGCTGAATGCACCGTAATAGACGCCAGCACCTATATACGCTCCAGTCCAATTGGCCTCCGAAGCAACGGGAGCATCAATGCTTCCTCTTAAGAGATCGGCGCCATGACCAGAAACCGTGGTTGCAAGAAATAATGCAACTGAAATTGATGTAATTTTCTTCATGACATACCTAACTCTGAACTGATGTCAGTTAACCACACTATGGTTTTCAAAATATTAAAGTGTGAAATAAAAATTCAAATTGTCGTCTGTTACGAGGCTTTTTCCAATTTCACGGATTTCTTTTTGAACAAGCCCAATTTCACCTGCTCCATGAAATATGCGGGCAATTTTTCTTCGCTCAACGGACGAGAGAAATAGTACCCTTGAAGAAGGTCGCAGCCGACTTGATCAAGAAACTTGGCTTGCTCCAAATCCTCAACGCCTTCTGCCGTGACTTTCAAATTCAACTCATTCGCCAAAGACGAGATCATTTTCACGATGCTTTGTCCGGATTCGTTTTCAGCCACCTGATCTACAAAAGATTTGTCGATCTTGAGTTTATCAAACGGAACAGACATCAAATAAGAAAGGCTCGAATAACCCGTGCCAAAATCGTCCATTGCAACGCTGACACCAATGGCTTTCAAACCATTTATCTTCGCAATAACGTCGTCGGAATTGTGAATGAGAAGGCTTTCGGTGATCTCCAATTCTAGACGAGACGGAGCCAATCCAGTTTTCTCTAGAACCTCTGCAACTTCTTCTTCAATATCACTGCGCATGAAGTGATGGGCGGACAAATTCACAGCGACAAACATGTGTTCGGGCCAGTCCATCGCTGTCGTACAGGCTTTTTCGAGTGTCCACTTCCCGATCTCAGAAATCAATTGAGACTGTTCTGCCAATTCCACAAATTCGATTGGAGACAACAGGCCGCGTATAGGATGCTGCCAACGAATGAGGCTTTCCATGCCCATAGGCTTATGAGAATTGGCATCAACCAAAGGTTGGAAGTGCAAGACAAGCTCGTCATTTGAAACAGCGTCACGAAGCTCCGATTCCAACATACGGCGTTCACGCAATTCAGAATCCATGTGATTCTCAAAAAATCTGAAGACCCCGCGCCCATCGGCTTTTGCGCGATACAGCGCTAGATCAGCGTTACGCAACAGTTGATCAGGACGAATGCCATTCAATGGAGCCATGGCGATGCCAATGCTCAAACCGACTTTGAATTCCTCATCGTCAAAGACATAAGGCTTGCTCACTTCACCAATCATCCTGGCTGCCAATCGAGCAGCAGACCCCGCATCACCCTGGCTGTCCATCAAGACTGCAAATTCATCTCCACTCAAACGAGCAAGGCAGTCACCTTCACGAACCTCGTCATGAATGCGTTCACTTGCCTCAGCCAACAAACGGTCGCCGAAAAGATGTCCTTTTGTGTCGTTGACCAGTTTGAAATCATCTAAATCAAGGTGCAAAACAGTAAAGGGACGGCCGTATCGTTCTAGATTTGCCACCGCTTGGGCCAAACGATCTGAAAAAGCTGTGCGGTTCATCAACCCTGTCAAAGTATCACTTTGCGCAAGAGTTTTAATTCGATCTTCTGCCAGTTTTTCTGACGTCAAATCATGGATCGTCCCAACATATCCCGTTAACTCGCCCTCTTCGTCAAACTTTGGATGACCATTCACGCGAAGCCACATTTGCATTGCATTTGGGCGAACGCAGATTTCAATATCTTTAAACGTTTCAGACGACCGCATATCATCCATCAGTTTTTCCAACTGAGTGCCTTTGATGTGCACAATTTCTTCAAAGAGGGTCTCGAACGTAAAGTCGTTGGCATGGCTGAGTTCTGGAATGAGTTCACGTGGAAATCTGTCCAACGAACCATTGCTTCCTGTTTCCCACACCCAATTGGTCGCCTCCGCCTGCAGTTCGTCCAACAACATGTTTGCAAGTGCGCTATTTTCCCGAGCCTTAATTGTGAAACTAAGTTGCAAAACAAACCGACGGGAATAGAAAATTCCCACTATAATGGTTCCAAAACCAATCAAGAGCATTGAAAGCAAACTGTGCGAATTAAGTTCGGAGACATTGTTGAAAACGACGTTGTACAAACTGCCGACAACCAAGGGAGCAGTCAGCAAGAACGACATTGACGGGACAACACCGAACCAGAATGTCCCTGTAATCAAGCTCGCGACAACCAAGACGGTTGCCGCAACAACACTTTGCTCTGGCAGCAATAGAGAAATGTGAGCCGCATAAATTCCCCATAACAAGCCCATGACGGCAACAACAATATGGCCGATGCGAATTCTGCTAGCGAGTTGCTTATCGTTGAGATGAGTTGATGACACTCCATCAATTGGTTTTAACCGACGAAGGCGATCAACCTTGAATTTCCCATAAACAAAGTACCCCATCAACGATGTGAGGATTGCAGCAAATGTTGCAACAATTCCAAACTCACCACCGAAATAGGAAAAATAGACCGGGAGCCAAATTGAAGCCATCAAGCCAGAAGCCATGGCTGGTGCCATGTTCGCTATGGCACGCAGTTGCAACCGCCATACGCGTCTTCTCTCAGCAAGACGCATATCTGCAATACCGGTCAGCTTGTCAAAAAACTTCAATGCTACCCCCAACGGCCGCTCACGCAAAACAAACGCGTCTGTTCACTTTTCGTAAAGCAAAGAAATTAACGCATGGTTGCGCGAGGTCAGAATTTACGTTTCAAATCCATCAAAGTTTTGGCAACGATTTCGTAACCATCAATTCTAGTAAACATGTGTTAACCATGTGAATTAAGCACCCTTTCGTAATGTTTGGTCAAATTTAATCCAACCGAACGAAGGGGAACTGTTCCATGACGAAGATCAACAAGATTCCAGATGAGGCACTTACGGGCAGCCTGCGCGAATACAAATTGCCAGAAGGCCAACATCTGATCGAACGTGTTAAAGACTTTTACGGGTGGCAGAACCTGCGCCGTGAACACAATTTGTGGCCATATGCCAAATCAACATCTTCTGCTCCTCGCACTCACACCACTGCGTTGACAGATGCGGGTCAAAAACTTGCTGGCGTGAACTTTGCTTCTCAGGATTACTTAAGCCTGGCGTCACACCCAGCAATTAAGGAAGCCGCAACAAAAGCGATCGTTGACTATGGCGTGCACAGTGCTGGCTCTGCGGCTCTGCTTGGAAACACCAAAGGGTCTTTGAGCCTGGAAGCCGAAATTTCTGACTTCCTAGATGGACGCGCAACAGTTCTTTATCCAACAGGTTGGTCCGCTGGTTTCGCAGCTGTTCAGGGTATTGTTCGTCCAGACGACCATGTTGTTATGGATGTTCTTGCACACTCGTGTCTTCAAGAAGGTGCACGCGCAGCCACGCAAAACATTCACTTCCATGGTCACTTGAACCTGCGGGCCGTTGAACGTCGCCTGCAACGCATTCGTGCCAATGATGCTCAAAATGGCATTTTGGTCATCACCGAAAGCTTGTTCTCCATGCATTCAGATACGCCAGACATTGGCGGTCTTCGTGCTCTGTGTGATCAATATGATGCACAGCTTTTGGTAGATTGCGCCCATGACTTCGGTTCAATCGGTGATGCGGGTCTTGGTCACCTTGGCTTGCAGAACATGGTTGATGCTGCAGACGTTGTTATTGGATCGTTCTCAAAAACATTCGCATCAAACGGTGGATTCATTAGCGTGAAAACACACGAAACTGCTGAATATCTAAAATACTACAGCGCGACACAAACATTCTCCAATGCGCTGTCTCCTATTCAAGCAGCTGTTGTGCACGAAGCATTCCGGATTGTTCGCTCAGACGAAGGGAAAAAGCGTCGTTTGGCCCTTATGGAAAACGTATTGTACATGCGTCATGAGATGGACAATGCGGGCCTGGAAACTCTTGGAGATCCATCTGCGATCATTCCGGTTCGTGTTGGAGCTGAAGGGCTGGCACGTATTGCATCGCGCAATTTGAGTGATCTGGGTGCGATTGCAAACCTTGTTGAATACCCTGCTGTTCCACAAGGTGGTGCACGTTTCCGCGTTCAAGTGATGTCAGATCATTCCAAAGAAGACATCGACAACTTGATTGTCCTCATGTTGGAAGCGATGAAATCTGCCGAGCTAGAGTATCGTACTTATCGTGAAGATGAGACATCTAGCATTCACCGTCCAACGATTGCTCAAGTCGCCGACACAACTCGCGCGGCTTAAGGAAACGGAACAAAGTTTTAAATTTGTAACGGATCGGAAAAATGACCAAACAAAACCGAATTCTCGCTGTAGATGACGATGTATCCTCCGCGGAACTCATCGTGCGCGTTGCAGAACGTTGCGGCTATGAAGGCTTTGCAACATCTGACTCTCGCGGTGTGACCAATCTGGCAAACGCTTTGCAACCAGATGTGATTGCCGTCGACGTCAACATGCCCAATATCGATGCCAGAGGCTTATTGGAACTATTGGCAGAAGCTGGATATGAAGGCCACATTATCATCGCAAGTGGATCAGATCCACAGGTCTTGAAAGACACCCAGTCTTTTGGCGTTGATAAAGGGTTGTCCATTCCACACGTGATGCAAAAGCCATTGGATTTTGCTCAACTCAGACAAAATCTGCTTGGCGATACAATGAACAAGCCAAAGGCTGCTTAAAGGGTTCATTAAATTGCGCGGTGCCCTGAAATGGCGCCGTGTGATTTTGCTGATCCAAAATAAAAAAAGGCCCTGATCTAGTCTCGACTAGATCAGGGCCTTTTTGTTTTAAATTTCAAACGCAAACAGAATTTGGATCGTCGCGATAAACAAAAAATCTGCTTCTGTTCAACACGTCCAATTAGACGTTCACGATGCAGCTTTCCATTTTTTCAATGAGGCGTGCAAGGTCCACCGGCTTTGTATCAAAGTCGATACAACCAGCTTCAAAAGCCTTTTTCCGATCAGTCTCAAATGCACTTGCCGTCAGCGCTATAACTGGAATGTTCACTGTTTCTGGATTGGCTTTAATTCTGCGCGTTGCCTCACAGCCATCCATTTCACCAAGACCTATATCCATCAAAATAAGATCTGGTTTCAGGTCTTGAGCTGCTTGAATGCCGCTTGGTCCGTCAACAGCAAAGCGCACAGTATAACCGCGTCGTTCAAGTCTGCGACCCAACACATCACGATTCACAGCATTGTCTTCCACAACCAAAACCAAAGTCATTTTCTAAGCCCAATCTTTAGTCAATTTCTGTCTTCGTTTGATTCAGGTCAAATTTATAACATCGCAATCGCCAAGAAAACCTTGCCTGATATGATGTTAGATTTTCTAACCTGCCACTTTGCCATTTAAAGAAGCGTGATAGTCAGCAACTTTTTTCATGGCATTTTTTAACTTCTCACTATCCAATGGTTTCTCGATGAAACCATTGGCGTTGTGCAATCGAGCTTTCTCGCGATGTTCGAGATTGCTGATCATAACAACAGGGATATCTTTTGTCTGAACCTCTGCTTTCAGAGTTTCAATAACATCCCAACCATCTAAACCTGGCATCAATACATCCAGGAGCACCGCATATGGCTTCACTTGACGGGCAAGTTGCACCACTGTTTCAGGAGCGGAACTCAGAACAGCCTTATAACCTTCACGTGCCAAAACACGTTCCGCCACCTCTAGGAAATTCGGATCATCGTCGATCACAATGATCGTCAAGTCTTTACCTGCTTCATCTTTCAGGTAATTGGCCGCCATCATTGTTTGTTTTGTTTCACGCAATTGCTCGACCATATCGCGTGTTGAAGCTGGCTCGGTATCTTCGACAGACAACTTGGCTTCAGCAGCGAGGCTAGAAACTTCGACACGAGGCTTCTCTTCCTCTTCAGCAATATCCTTGACGATTGCTGGCAAATTGATCGTGAAACAAGACCCCTCTCCCAATTTACTTTCAAGGCCTATATCACCACCCATCAACCGGCAGAGGTTTTGACTGAGCGATAGACCCAGACCAGTTCCGCCAAATTTCGCGGTAATGGAGGAGTTTGCCTGCGAAAAATTGCGGAACAGATTGTTCAAATTCTCTTCAGAAATACCAACGCCCGTATCGCGCACCGCAATTGAAATCCACTCTTCTCCGCCCTTTGTGTGACGTTCTATTGAAAGCGTAATCTGACCGTTTTCCGTAAACTTGGCAGCGTTGGACAACAGATTCAAAACAGACTGGCGCAGTTTTGTTGCGTCCATATGAACATCGCCGAGTGCTTCGTCTTTCAAGAGCACAAATGAGTTTGTGTTTTTAGCTGCAAGCGGACGAGCAGTAGATTCCAGCTCTTGAATGAACTTATCCAGATCAAAAGTCTCGAGATAAAGTTCAGCCTTACCCGCTTCAATCTTGGAAATATCGAGGATGTCATTCACCATGGACAGCAAGTGCTTTCCAGCGGATGATATCTTCTGCAGATCAGCAATTTCTTCACCGCGCCCGTCAAGCTCAGCGTCTTCGAGCAAAATTTCACTGTATCCCAAAACCGCGTTCAGCGGCGTCCGCAGCTCGTGGCTCATGTTTGCAAGGAAGTCAGATTTCGCGCTGTTGGCTCGCTCAGCATCGTCCTTAGCGTCTGTAAGCTGAGTAAGCGTTTCTTGGTGGCGTACGATTTCTTTACGCAGTTCAGATTGTGAATCCACAACGCTGGAATAATAACTCGCCATCAAGAAAATGTAGGTTGCAGCACATAATGTTGAAATCATTGCCACATCCACCATTGAAGACAGTGGGATTGCCGACGCAATCGAGTAGCCCATTTTATGCGCCAGATAAAACATCCCGATGTTGAGCAACAACTGGGCAAAGATGATCACACGTGTTTTGACACCTGAGCCCAGATAGAAAAACGCAAGAAGTGGAACAACGAGAATCCACATTAGGAATGGCGATGAAGCTCCGCCGTAGTGATGAGCCGCCCAAAGAATTGCAAAACTCAAGTTCTGAACAGATATGAGTGCCAGAACGAAGTATGATTTTTGGAAAATTTTCAACGCGATAGGAAACAACCAAAACGCAGTAATGGACGCTCCTAGTACCGCCACATGTGGCATCGGGTTCGGATCGTTCCAAAGCAAAAAAGCTGTGATCGGATGGCCCAAAAAAGGCCCAAACAAATGACTGATAAGGAACATACGCACATTTGTATGCTCACTTATGTTGTCTCGCATGTGGGAAGGCGTAAGCCAATAAATAAAATTGTTGAGTCTGTCAGCCAAGGTACTCATTGCGCGCACACAGTAAAAAATAGAACAATGGCAACGAGCGGTAAACAAACTTCCTTAATATTCGACTAAATTTCGCTTTGGCCGGGTGAAGCAATGCGGCGTTCGCGGAACCAGATGATCAATCCTGCCACCACAATTATAGCCGCGCCGTAGATTGTCCATGAGTTGGGGAAGTGATCGAATACGACGAAACTCCAAACAGTCAGATAGATCATAAACGAATAAGAATAAGGACTAAGAGTGCTCGCTGGTGCATAACGGTGCGCATTGGTCAGAATTTGGTGACCACCCCACCCCCAGAATCCCAACAGCACCAAGAGAACCCAATCAATTGCATTGCTTGGGTTTTGC